>NZ_JBNDMT010000006.1:0-1542831 GCF_050436725.1 Paraburkholderia sp. JPY465 | reverse complement strand
GCGCTCGTGCCTGATGCTCGCGGTGCAGGCCGACGGTCGGCATATCGATACCGTCGAAGGCCTTGCGCCCGATCAGACGCTTGGCGACCTGCAGCAGGCGTTCCAGCGGCATCACGCGCTGCAATGCGGCTTTTGCACGGCGGGCATTCTGATGTCGTGCGCGGATTATCTGCGGCGCGTGCCCGATCCTTCCGAAGAGCAGGTGCGCGAGATGCTCTCGGGTCATATCTGCCGCTGTACGGGCTACACGCCCATCGTGGCCGCGGTGCTCGACGTGGCGGCGCGCCGCCGGGCCGAGGCAAGCGCGAAGGAGGCCGAACATGCTTGATCTCGGACGTACGTTCCTGCAAAGCGTCGAGCGCAGTCCGAACGCGCTCGCGCTCGTCGACGGCGATGTGCAACTGACCTACGCGCAGTGGCATCGCATGATCCTCAATGTCGCCGATGGCCTGCGCGAACTGGGCCTGGAACACGGCGACCGGCTGCTCGTCGTACTGCAAAACCGCTGGGAAATGGCGACGCTGCATTGGGCCGGACAGTTCGCGGGCATCGTGATCGTGCCGCTCAACTGGCGGGCGAAGCCGGAAGAAGTCGACTACTGCGTGACCGACGCGGGGGTGAAGGCGATCGTCTACGAACCCGTCAGCGCGGATTCCGTCGCGCAGAGCGCCGCCGCGCAAAAAGTGCCGCGCGTCGGACTCGACGATGCGCCCGGCCGCACCACCACCTTCGATGCGCTCATCGTCGAACGAACGCGCAGTGCAGAGGTGACCGACACGACGCACGCCACCGCCGACGACATCTCGCTGATCCTCTATACGTCCGGCACGACGGGCAAAGGCAAGGGCGTGCCGCGCCGGCATCGGCATGAACGCGCGGGCGCGCTCGCGCACGTCGCGCAGAACCTCTACAGGCGCGGCGAACGCACGCTCGGCGTGATGCCGCTCTATCACACGATGGGCGTGCGCTCGCTGCTCGCGATGGCGCTCGTCGATGGCCTGTTCGTCTGCGTGCGGCGCTGGAACGCGAAGCTCGCGCTCGATTGCATTTCGAAGCACGCGCTCACCTGCCTCTATCTCGTGCCGACGCTCTATCACGATCTGCTCGCCGACAGCGCGTTCGCGAGCACGGACACGTCGTCGGTCAGAAAGCTCGGCTTCGCCGGCGCACCGATGAACGACGGCCTGCTCAAGCGCCTCTCGGCCGCGTTCGAGCCGGAGCTCTTCGTCAATCACTACGGCTCGTCCGAGGTCTACACGTTCAGCATCGACCAGGACGCGACAAAGAAGCCCGGCAGCGCGGGCCGCGCGGGCATCAATACGCGGCTGCGCGTCGTGAAGCTCGATGCCCTCTCGCCCAACGAGATCGCCGAAGCCGGCGAAGAAGGACAGATCATCGTGGACCTGCTCGGCGACGAAGCCTTCGAAGGCTACTGGAATCGTCCGGACGCGAATGCGAAGTGCCTGCGCGAGGGCTGGTACTTCACCGGGGACACGGGCTATCTCGACCGCGACGGCGATCTGTACGTGACGGGCCGCGTCGACGACATGATCATCAGCGGCGGAGAAAACATCTCACCGGTGGACATCGAATCGGTGCTGTCGCTGCATCCCGCCGTCGATGAAGTCGCGGTCGCGGGCGTCAAGGACGAGCGCTGGGGGCAACGTGTGGTCGCATTCATCAAGCGCCGCGAGTACGTCGATGCCGACTCGCTCGATGCATGGTGCCGTCAGTCGGACCTCGTCAACTTCAAGCGTCCGCGCGATTACGTGTTCGTCGACGACATTCCGAAGTCGCCGGTCGGCAAGATTCTGCGCCGCAAGCTGCAAGCGGGCGAGTACACGCCCGATTCGAACGCCCAGGCCGCGCAACCTACAGAAACCACCAAGGAGTAACACAATGAGTGATCTCAACCATCGCGGCCAGACACTGCTGCAAGACCTCGACGGCTTCTCGGTCGAAATCGACGCGCAGCGCGAGCGCGCGGACATCATCCTGCATCGCCCGCCGTTCAACGTCATTTCGATGCACGCACGCGATCAGTTGCGCGCCGTCTTCGAAGCCCTCGACGAGGACGACCGCGTGCGCGTGATCGTCGTGCGCGCGAAGGGCGAGCATTTTTCGAGCGGCGGCGACATCAAGGGCTTTCTGGAAGCATCGCCGGAACACGTGTCGAAGCTCGCGTGGAATATCGCGGCGCCCGCGCGCTGCTCGAAGCCGGTGATTGCGGCCAATCGCGGCTTCTGCTTCGGCGTGGGCTTCGAATTGTCGCTGGCGTGCGATTTCCGGATCGTCACCGATACGACCTTCTATGCGCTGCCGGAGCAGAAGCTCGGCCAGATTCCCGGCTCGGGCGGCTCGGCGCGTCTGCAGTCGATGGTCGGCATCGGCCGAACGAAGGACATCGTGATGCGCTCGCGCCGCATTCCTGGCGAGCAGGCGTACGAGTGGGGCATCGCGGTCGAATTCGTCGCGGACGCCGAACTCGAAGCGGCGACGGACGCGCTCGTCGACGAACTGCGCGCATTCTCGCCGCTCGCGCAACGCACCGCGAAGAAGCTCTTGAACGATTCGGAAGACGCGCCCTTGTCGATCGCGATCGAACTCGAAGGCCATTGCTATAGCCGTCTGCGCTCGTCGGACGATTTCCGCGAAGGCGTCGAAGCGTTTCATGGCAAGCGCAAGCCGGTGTTTCGCGGCAGCTGATACCTGACACGCCGCGCGGCGGACGAGACAAGAGGAGACAACGCGATGAATCGCTTCGACTACGTGATCGTAGGCGGCGGCTCGGCCGGATGCGTGCTCGCGCATCGACTGTCGGCGGCGCCGTCGGTGCGCGTCGCGCTGATCGAGGCGGGCGCCGATACGCCGCCGGGCGCGGTGCCCGCGGCGATTCTCGACAGCTATCCGATGCCTGTCTTCTGCGGCGACGCGTACATCTGGCCCGATCTGAAAGCGAAGGCCACGCAGCACGCCGCGCCGCGCGTCTACGAGCAGGGCCGCGTGATGGGCGGCGGCTCGAGCATCAACGTGCAGTCGGCCAATCGCGGCCTGCCGCGCGACTACGACGAATGGGCCGCGAACGGCGCCGAAGGCTGGTCATGGCGCGACGTGCTGCCGTACTTTCGCAAGCTCGAACGCGACGTGAACTTTCCCGGCGGCGAATTGCACGGCAGCGACGGACCGGTGCCGATCCGCCGGATCATGCCCAAGGACTGGCCGGCGTTCTGCCATGCATTCGCGAAGGGTTTGCGCGCGAACGGCTTGCCGGAACTTCAGGACCAGAATGGCGAATTCGGCGACGGCTTCTTTCCGGGCGCATTCTCGAACATCGACAACAAGCGCGTGTCGACGGCCATCGCCTATCTCGACGAAGCCACGCGCAAGCGTCCGAACCTCAGCATCTATTCGAATCTGCGCGTCGAACGCATCGTGATGGCAGGCGCGACGGCCCACGGTGTCGTCGCGATCGCGGCGAACGGCGAGCGCGTGGGTTTCGAT
The DNA here is from genome assembly GCF_050436725.1 of Paraburkholderia sp. JPY465. Lineage (NCBI taxonomy): Bacteria > Pseudomonadati > Pseudomonadota > Betaproteobacteria > Burkholderiales > Burkholderiaceae > Paraburkholderia > Paraburkholderia sp. JPY465. The sequence continues at coordinate 1,539,330 of NZ_JBNDMT010000006.1, read as the reverse complement.
GCGGGCGAGGTGGTGCTGAGCGCGGGCGCGTTGCAGTCGCCCGCGATGCTGATGCGCGCCGGTATCGGCGATGCTCGCCAACTCGTGGCGATGGGTATTCCGTGTGTGGCCGACGTGCCAGGCGTCGGACGCAATCTGCAGGATCATCCGTCGCTCACCTTCTGTCATTTTCTCGAGCCGCGCTTTCGCATGCCGCTCGCGCGCCGCCGCGCGAGCATGATGGCCGCGCGCATGAGTTCGGGCGTCGCGGGCTGCGACGAGTCGGACCTGTATCTGTCGAGCGCGACGCGCGCCGCGTGGCATGCGCTCGGCAACCGGCTCGGCCTCTTTTTCCTCTGGTGCAATCGGCCGTATTCGCGAGGCCGCGTGCAACTGGCATCGCCCGATGCGGCCGTTGCGCCGCGCGTCGATCTGAATCTGCTCGACGACGAACGCGATTTGCAGCGGCTCGCCGCCGGCGTGCGGATGCTGGCGCGCGTTGTCGACGCATCCGGTCTTGGCCGCGATTCACGTGACTTCTTCCCGGCCGCGTTCTCACCGCGCGTGAAAGCGCTGAGCAAGGTCGGCGAAGGTAATGCGCTTCTGACTTCGATCCTCGGCGTGCTGCTCGATACGCCCGCGCCGCTGCGGCGTCTGCTGATCGAACGCTTCTTCACGCGCGGCCTGCAGATGCCTTCGCTGATCCACGACGAGCGCGCGCTCGCCGATTTCATCCGCGCGAACGTGTTCGGCGTGTGGCACGCGAGCGGCACGTGCCGCATGGGCGGCGCGCTGGACCTCGACGCGGTCACCGATACCGAAGGCCGCGTGCGAGGCACGCGCGGGCTGCGCGTCGTGGATGCATCGCTGATGCCGCGACTGCCATCGGCGAATACGAACATACCGACCATCATGATCGCCGAGAAGATCGCCGATGCGATGGTCGCCCAGCGACGGGCGAGCGTGGCATCGCCGTTCGCCTCCGCGCACTGACGGTTTTTCAACCTCGACAAGAGCGCGCATCCAACAAAGCGCGCCTGTGACACAAAGGAGATGCAAATGTCTGTAGCAGCGCAAGACGGGGCCACCGTGCTTTCGGTCAATCAGCGCCAGGTGATGGGCGCTGTGATGGCTTCATGCTTCGGCTGGGCCCTCGACCTGTTCGACCTGTTCGTATTGCTGTATGTGGCGCCGGTTGTCGGGCGTCTATTCTTTCCGTCCGAACATGCGATGCTCTCGCTCGCGGCGGTGTACGCGTCCTTCGCGGTGACGCTGCTGATGCGCCCGCTCGGTTCCGCGCTGTTCGGCTCCTATGCCGACCGTCATGGCCGCAAGGGTGCGATGATCGTCGCGGTCGTCGGCGTCGGGCTTTCGACGGCGGCCTTCGGCGCGCTGCCGACGGTCGCCCAGGTCGGGCTCGTGGCTCCGGTCCTGTTTCTGCTGCTGCGTCTCGTGCAGGGCGTGTTCGTCGGCGGCGTGGTGGCGTCGACGCATACGATCGGCACCGAATCCGTCGCGCCGAAGTATCGCGGCGCGGTGTCCGGTCTCATCGGTGGGGGTGGGGCCGGGCTCGGCGCGTTGCTCGCATCGCTCACGTATCTGGCGATGTCCGCGGTCTTTCCCGGCGATGCGTTCGACGCCTGGGGCTGGCGTTGCATGTTCTTCACAGGCATCCTGAGTTCGGTGCTCGGTCTCTTCGTGTTCAACGGTCTGGAAGAATCGCCGCTCTGGAAGAAGCTCGCCGCGGAAAAAGCTGCGAAAGCCGCTGAACAGAAGAAGATCGTCAACGCCGATCAGGCGCGCTCGCCGATCCGCACGCTGTTCTCGCGGGAATATCGCGGCGTGCTGTTCGTCAATCTGCTGCTGACTATCGGCGGCGGCAGCGGCTACTACCTCACGTCAGGCTATCTGCCTACCTTCCTGAAAGTCGTGAGTCATGCGCCGAACGGCGCCGCCGCCGCGATCCTGATGATCTGCAGCGTGGCCGTGGTGATCGCTTCGGTCGCGGCAGGGCACGTCAGTACGTTCATCGGACGCAAGGGCGCGTTTATCTGGATCGGCATCATCCGGCTCATCGCGATGCCAGCGCTGTTCCTGCTGCTGCCCACGGCGCAAAGCATCACGATGGTCGGCGTCTACGCGGTGTTGCTTTCCGCGCTCGGCAGCGCCGGCTATGCGCCCGTGCTGATCTTCCTGAACGAACGCTTCCCGACCGCGATCCGCGCGACCGGCACGGGTCTGTCGTGGAACATCGGCTTCGCGATCGGCGGAATGATGCCGACCTTCGTTTCCCTCGTCGCGAAGGACGCGGGTCAGTTGCCGTCGACGCTCGCGATCTTCGTCGGTGCGATCAGCGTGATCTTTCTCGTGGGCGCGTTCGTGGTGCCCGAGACGCTCGGCAAGCTCGAAGGCGGTTGCGCGCGCAGTCGACCCTGAGTCATTGGACGTAACGGCGGACGCCAACCGGCGCACGCCTTTCACTATAGCCGGAGACATCGATGAAATACGAAGAAGACGTTCGTGCGCGTTCCTACAAGTTCCGTGACGAGTATGTCAATGCCACGCCATGGTGGTATCGCGGCGAAATGCACCTCGGCTTCACATTGCTCTTCACCGGCGGCGTGATCGTGTATTGCCTGATGCAGCTTCATGCACCGACGCTTGCCGAATGGCTGGCGGTCATTCCGCTCTTTCTGTTCGGCAACTGGGCGGAATGGGCGGCGCACCGCTACGTGCTGCATCGTCCGACGAAGTATTTCAGCATGATCTATAAGCGCCATTGCGCCGTCCATCACCGGTTCTTCACGCATGTGACGCTTGAATACAAGGGCCACCGTCACTGGCGCGCGCTGCTGTTTCCGCCTTTTGCGCCGGTTGCGTTCGTGCTGGCGGCCGTGCCGTTCGCGCTCGTGATTGGGTTCGTATTCTCCCGCAATGCAGGCTACATTGCGCTGCTCACGATGGCGGCGTACTTTCTGATGTACGAGGGCCTGCATACGCTTTCACACGTCACCGACAGCCCGTTGCTCGACCGCGTTCCACTCGTCAACACAGTGCGGCGCCTGCACGCCACACACCACGATCCCGAAGTGATGGCGACACAGAACTTCAACCTCACGTTCCCGATCTGCGACACGCTGTTCGGCACGCGCAGCGACGTTCCGAGCCGTGCGCGCGAACCGTTGGAACGCGGCCGCTAAGGCGCCTGTTTTCCCACAACGCCCGTCGTCACGCGCTTTATCTCATCAGTGATGATCGTGATGAGCGCCTGGGCGGCCGGTCCGATCGGCCGCTTCGGATGCGTGACCTGAATGATGTGGCGCACGATCGGCGGCGACGCTATCGTGCGTGCGCGCAAGCGCCCTTCCTCCACTTTCGCCTGCACGACGACGCGCGGCAGGATGGTCGCGACACCGCTCTGCTCGACGAACTGCACGATGGTGCTGAGCAGATCGATCTCGAACTTCGGCTTGATGACGACGTCAGCCGCCATCAGCGCGGCATCGAGCGCGCCGCGCAGGCCGTTGCGGCGCGTGGGCAACACGAATTCGATGTCCGACTGCTGCGTGAGATCGATCTCGTCGGGCAGCTTTGGGCCGTGCTCCACGCTCGTCACCAGCACCATTTCCTCCACCAGCAACGGTTCTACGTGGAGCGTCAGCCGTCCGCGCGGCTTGTTGATGATGGCGGCATCGAGCCGGCCCGATTCGACAGCGTCGATCAGTTGCGCGCTGAAGCCATCGGCGACGGAGACTTCGACTTGCGGGAAAAGCGCATCGAATCGGGCGAGCGATTCGGGCAATACGCTCTGCGCCTCCGACGACACCATTCCCAGCGACACGCGGCCCGTCACGATGACATCGCGACGGCTCAGGTGTTCGCGTGCGTGATCGATGTCGCGCATGATCGGCGTGTAAAGGCGGTACATCAACCGTGCGGCTTCGGTCGGCGCCATGCCGTGCGGCCCCCGCTCGAAGAGCTTCTGCCGAATCTCCGTTTCGAGCTTGGCGATCTGCATGCTGAGCGCCGGTTGCGCGATGTTGAGCCGCCTGGCGGCGCGCGTGACGGTGCCTTCTTCGAAAAGCGCGATGAAGTACTGGATCTGCTTCAGTTCCATGGGACAGGCGTATACGTGACGGGCCGACGAAGATAGTACCGCGCACTGTCTTTCATGAGGTGGGCGTCGTATGACTAACCCACGGTATCGAGTCGCTGTTCGCAGCCGAGCGTCCCTATGCGTGCCCGATCCGGCAGCACTTCGCACTGAAACGACATGTGCTGCGTGCTCCTCTCTATCGAGAGCGTTGCAGATCGGCATCGATTTTTTTCGATGCGCTCCGTGAACATATAATCCGTACTCCGACGAGCTCACGCGCGGCTCGTCTCCTGTAACGGAGCAGCGATCGATGCGCGACACGCGACTCGCCGGCCCGACCGGCGGCATGGTCACCAGCCCCCACGCGTTGGCGAGCGAGGCCGGACGCGACGTGTTGCGCGCCGGCGGCAATGCGATCGAAGCGGCTATCGCGATCGGTGCCGCGCTGTGCGTGACGTATCCGCATTTCACAGGACTCGGCGGCGACGCGTTCTGGGTAATCGGCGACCGCGAGGGAACCTTGCGCACGCTGTCGGGCATCGGCCAGGCCCCGGCGCAACTGCCCGCGTTCGACGGCGCGATCCCGTTGCGCGGCGCGGCATCCGCGCTCACCACCGCAGCGACCGTCGATGCATGGCAGCACGCATACGAGATCAGCAAAGGCGCATGGGGCGGCACACAGTCGTGGTCGTCGCTGTTCGACCGCGCGCTCAACTATGCCGGCGACGGCTTTCCCGTCACGCCGTCGCAGCATTTCTGGCAAAGCCTGCGTGTCGGCGAACTGAATACGTTGCCGGGCTTTGCGGCAACCTTCGCTCCGCACGGCAGGATTCCCGCTGTCCACGAGCGTTTCACACAACCGGCGTTGGCAAAGAGCATCGAGCGGATTGCCCGTTTCGGCGCACGCGAGTTTTATGAAGGCGAACTGGCGGAGCGCATCGCGCGCGGTTTGCAGCAGGCCGGTTCGCCGCTCACTTCGAGCGATCTCGCGAGAACGCGCGCGCGCGACGAAGCACCGCTGCGGGTCGCGTATCGCGGCGGCGAACTGGTGAGCCTGCGTCCGCCTACGCAAGGCGTGACGACGCTGCAAATCATGGGCACGCTGGATCGCTTCGACATCGGCGCGATTCGCGAAGGGAGTGCCGATTACTATCACCTGCTGGTGGAAGCGGTGAAGTGCGCGTTCGTCGACCGTGACCGCTTCGTATCGGATCCCGAGTTCAACACCGTGCCCGTCGAGCAGATGCTGTCGCCCGCGACGCTCGACGCCCATGCTCGTTCGATCGACCCACATCGAGCGCGCGAGTGGCCACACGTGTTCCATCCGGGCGACACGGTGTTCATCGGCGCGACGGATAGCCAGGGCCGCAGCGTCAGCGTGCTGCAAACGGTCTACTTCGACTGGGGCAGCGGCGTAGTCGCGGGCGATACCGGCATTCTGTGGCACAACCGCGGCGCGTCGTTCAGCACGCACCCCGCGCATCACAACGCGGTGCAGCCGGGCAAGCGCCCTTTTCATACGCTCAACCCCGGCATGTACCTGAAAGACGGCCGCCCGTACCTGCTGTTCGGCACACAAGGCGCCGACGGTCAGCCGCAAACGCTCGCCGCCATTCTCACGCGGCTGATCGACTACGGGATGGACCCGCTCACCGCACTCGCCCGTCCGCGTTTTCTGCTCGGCAAGACGTTCTCCGACACGCGCGATGCAGTTGAAGCTCGAAGAAGACGCAGGCGCCGACGTGTTCGCGGCGCTCGCCGCGCGCGGCCACGAGGTGAGCGCGATCCCGACGCAGAGTCCGCTGGCGGGTCACCCTGGTGTGATACGCATCGATGCGCACGGCGCGGTGTCAGGCGCGCACGATCCGCGCAGCGATGGCCGCGCGCTCACCGTGTGATGGATCGGCGCGTGGGTTCTTTCCCGCGTGCTGGTTCACGCGGGCCGTTCAGGTTCGCCTACGTGGCGGCCTACGCACAAGGTCCAGACGCAGTGATTCGCCAGCTAACGCAAGCGCGTCTATACGCGCGTTGATCGCTGAACGGGCTAACGCTTGTGGTCCATACGCGTCAACGTCAGCGTCAACCCAACGTAAAACGGTCACGCGTCGTCACATAGTCGCTCGCGCCGAAACGGCCCACCGGAAAGTAGTGCTGCAAACGCACGCGCCACGTTTCGGTGTCGATCAACCCGTCGCGCGCATGCAGCCGATGTACGCGGCCAATAAAGATCTGCCGGGTGGTGGTCTCCAGCGTCTCCCATATCGTGCACTCGAACGCAACCGGCGCTTCGGCGATGCGCGGCGGCGCAACGCACGAGCTCGGCACCGGCGTCAAGCCGACCTCGACAAGTTCGCTGATGTTGGGCGGCAGCCTTTCACCGCAGCGATGCATTTCTTCGGCGATCGTCTCGTCGGCGAGATGCACGACGAACTCGCCGGTCCGCACGATGTTGACCGCCGTGTCCTTCAGCGTGCCGTCCGCCGCGCGGTTAATGCTGATCATCACGATCGGCGGTTCTTCGCCGAGCATATTGAACATCGAAAACGGCGCGGCGTTGATCGTACCGTCGGCGCCGAGCGTGGTGACGAGCGCGATCGGACGCGGCACGATCAGGCTCGCCATCAGCTTGTAGCGCTGGTATTCGGTGATCGCTTCGAAATCAATTTCCATGTCGGGCCGCCTGGTTCGTAGTCGCGTGCTCAATGATGCCGAGCAATTGGCCGAGGCTTTTCTCGCCGCGCATTCGCGAGGTTTCAATGCGTTCTTCGAGATCGCGCAGATGCGCTTCCATATGCCCCATTGCGCCCGCCGAGTCGCGCGCCTCGATGCAGTCGACAATCGCAGCATGCTCGGCGTGCTCGCACGGCGCATGCCCCGGCGGCTCGTACACCCCGACGATCAGCGAACAGCGCGATACCAGTTCCTTCAGATAATTCTGCAGGATCGAATTGCCGGCCAGCGCGGCGATGCGCATATGAAAGCCGCTGGCGAGCGTCGCCCACGAAGGCTGGTCGTAGCGGTGCATGGCGTCATGCTCGCTCGCGAGTTGTTGCCGCAGCGCCTTGATGTCCGTCGCACTCGCGCGCTGCACGGCAAGCTCTACCAGCGTCCGTTCGACTGAGCGCCGCGCCTCGAATATCTCGCGCGTTTCCTCGGGCGAGGGCTCGGCGATTACCGCGCCCTTGTTCGGCCGCAATACGACGATGCCGTCATAGGCGAGCTTTTCCAGCACACGACGTACGACCGCGCGGCCCACGCCGAACAGTTGGCACAGTTCGGGCTCCGGTAACTTCGTGCCGGGAATCAAACGATGATTCATCACGCCGTCGAAGATCGACTGATAGATGCGTGCGTTGATATCCGTGTCGTCACCGGCGTTTTTCTTCGCGGTGGCCGCGCCGGCTTTCGCGCTCATGCGACGGCCGGGCGCACGATGCCGGCCCGCTCCAGACCGTCCATATGACTCGCGATCTCGCCAGGAGTGGTGATCCACACATCGCCTCGTGCGCGCGCCGTGGCGATATGTTCGAGCGCGCGGCGCAGATGCCGCAACCGGTATGGCTGTCCGACCAGATACGGATGCAGCGCGATGCCCATCACCAGCGCTTGCGCTTGCGCGCCGCGATTCGCCTGTTCGAGCATCTCGTCGAACTGATCGACGATCATGTCGGCGAACGCGCGGCCGTCCATGTGACGGCCCACCATCATCGGCAGATCGTTGAGTTCCTGCGGATACGGAATCGACCACAGCGGCGCGCCACGCGTGGCCATTCGTACGGGGCGGTCGTCGTGACACCAGTTCAACGTGTAGCGATAGCCGGTCTCGGCCAGCAGATCGGGCGTCAGATGCGACTCCGAAATCCACGGCGACAGCCAGCCTTGCGGCGGCGTACCGGATTCTTCCGCGATCCGTTCGTAGCAATGCAAAAGCAGCTCGCGTTCACCGCTTTCGTCGAGGTCGCTCTGCCGGTGCGCGTTCGTGTGGCCGTGGCCGATCAGTTCATCGCCACGCGCGACGCAAGCCTCGATCAGTTCAGGACAGTGGTCGTAGAGCGCGGTATTGATGAGCGTGCCCGCGGGCAGCGCGAGCTGATCGAACAGTTCAATGCAGCGCCACGCGCCGACGCGATTGCCGTACTCGCGCCAGCTATGGTTCAGCACATCCGGTTGCGGCGAGAGCGGACCGAGTGCCGCACCGAGGCCTTCGCCGAACGCAAAGTGCTCGATGTTGAAGCCAAGATAGACCGCGAGTCCGGTGTCGCCAGGCCAGCGGAACGCGTCACTGTCGGTGATAGGGCGGTAGGCAAAGCGGCCATGCGTGGCAAGCGATTGACGCGCGCGGTTCTCTGCTACGGGCATGTTCCGTGTGTCGTTCATGAGCAAGAAATCGTCGATGTCGAAAAGCGCCACGACACGTAATGGATGAACCCGATTGGTCAGTTCATGCCCCGAGACGGATCGAAGACGCACCGTGATCGCGCAATCCCATCCTTTCTGATCGCAAACGATCGACGCTGCGGATCGTTTGCAATATGTGAGCCAACTCGTAGACGTTAAGCACAACGGTACGTCGGCAATCGCGAGCGTCACAATTCGAAGGATGGCACACGTCTTGCGTTTGCATGGCTTCGCATGGGCGGCGCATTGATTTGACGCGTGCCCCACCCCACTGTTCGCCGTTCACGAGGACACATCCTTCATGATTCAGCCTGCTTCAACGGTGCTCGAAACCAAAGCCGCCGATATCGAACTGGTCCACGTGTCAAAGCAATATGGCGATTCGCTGGCCGTCGACGCGATCGACCTGCGCATCGCCGGCGGCCAGTACTGTTGCCTGCTCGGCCCGTCCGGATGCGGCAAGACCTCGACCTTGCGCATGATCGCCGGTCATGAATCCGTCACTGAAGGTGACATTCTGATCGCGGGCCGCAACGTCACGCGCGCCGAACCCGCCGCGCGCGGCACCGCAATGGTGTTTCAGAACTACGCGCTGTTCCCGCATCTGAGCGCGCTCGACAACGTCGCATTCAGCCTGAAGGTGCGCGGCGTCGCGAAGGACGTGCGGCGCAAGCGCGCCGCCGAACTGCTCGAACTGGTCGCGATGTCCGCGTATGCCGAGCGCAAACCAGCCCAGTTATCCGGCGGCCAGCAGCAACGCGTGGCACTCGCGCGCGCGTTACTGAATCAACCGGGCTGCCTGCTACTCGACGAACCGCTCTCCGCGCTCGACCCGTTTCTGCGCGTGCAGATGCGCGCCGAGCTCAAGCGTTGGCAGAAGGATCTCGACATTACCTTCGTGCATGTCACGCACTCGCAGGAAGAAGCGATGGCGCTGGCCGATCTCGTCGTGGTGATGAGCCATGGCCGTATCGAGCAGAGCGGCACACCGCACGAAGTATTCAACCGTCCGTGTACCGAATTCGTGGCCCGCTTCCTCGGCGGCCATAACGTCTTCAATACGAATGGCCACCTGTTTACCGTGCGCGCCGACCATCTGCGCGTGGTGCCGCACGGCGTCACGCCAGTGCAGAACGCCGGCGGCGAGAGCGGCCTGACACGCATTGGCGGCGTACCCTGCAGGGTCCGTGAAACCGAATACCAGGGCACGCATCTGCGCATGACGCTCGACCCGCTCGACGGCTCGCCCGAATTGATCTCGCTCGTGAGCGACGGCGACTACGACGCGACACGGCTCGGTCCCGACGCGCGCGTGGTGATCTGGTGGAACGAGCGGGACGCGCATCCGCTGGCAGCCTGAGTACTTGCATCGCAGCGGATCGCAATGCAGTGAACCGAACGTCGAATAAGCGCGAATTGAACGTCAACTGAGGAGAAAGCAATGAGTGAAACGAACGAGAGCCCGGCAGTGGCCGCAGCCGACGTGAAGGAAAAAGGCCTGTCGCGCCGCACGTTCATCAAGGGCGCGGTGGCGGCGGCCGGCATTGCCGGCTTTCCGTACGTGCATGCGCAGGAAAAGATCACGTTGCGCTACCTCGGCACCGCGGTCAATCAGAGTGCCGACATCGCGAAGAAATTCAAGGAAGACACCGGCATCGAGATTCAATACGTGCCAGTGACCACCGACGACGTCGCCAAGCGCATCATCACGCAACCCAACTCGTTCGATATTGTCGACACCGAATACTTCGCGCTCAAGAAGCTGATTCCTGCCGGCACGCTCGCGGGCATGGACGCCAAACGCATCAAGCTCGCCGACAAGATCACGCCCGTGTTGACGCGCGGTGAAGTCAACGGCAAGAAGATCGGCGACCAGGGCACCGCGCCAAAGAAGGTGATGTTCCTGACCGGCCCGCGCTCGACCGAGTTCTCAGCGACGCCGACCGAATGGATGACGCTGATCCCCACCACCTATAACGCGGACACGCTCGGCATTCGTCCTGACCTGATCAAGCGCCCGATCGACAGTTGGGCAGAACTGCTCAACCCGCAGTTCAAAGGCAAGGCGGCGCTGCTGAACATTCCCGCGATCGGCATCATGGATTCGGCGATGGCGATCGAAGCGATGGGTCACATGAAATACGGCGACAAAGGCAATATGACCAAGGCCGAGATCGACCAGACCATCAAGATCCTGATCGACGCCAAGCATGCTGGCCAATTCCGCGCGTTCTGGAAGGACTTCAACGAAAGCGTGAACCTGATGGCGTCGGGCGAAGTGGTGATCCAGTCGATGTGGTCGCCGGCGGTGACGAAGGTGCGCACGATGGGCATCGCGTGTAAATTTCAGCCGCTCAAGGAAGGCTATCGCTCGTGGGCCTCGGGCTTCGGCTTTCCGCGCTCGCTGCAAGGCAAGAAGCTCGACGCCGCGTACGAATTCGTCAACTGGTTCCAGGACGGCTGGGCCGGCGCCTACCTGATGCGCCAGGGCTACTACCCCGGCGTCATCGAGACCGCGAAGACGCACATGCAGCAGTACGAATGGGACTACTGGATCGAAGGCAAAGCGGCCGCGCAGGACATCAAGGCGCCGGACGGCCAACTGCTCGAAAAGGCCGGCGCCGTGCGGGACGGCGGTTCATACACCCAGCGCATGAGTGCGATTGCGTGCTGGAACGCGGTGATGGACGAGAACATCTACATGGTTCAGAAGTGGAACGAGTTCATCGCGGCCTGATCGACGCCGCGGCTCGATGTGCTTGCCGGGGTGTGACGCGCCGGCAAGCACGGCTCCTTTGAGCAGCGTAGTCATTTCTCGTTCTCGCGCAGCGATGCGCCGCGCAGTCATTCGATAGATACCCGCCCATGGCAACCATCGACCTTCCCTCGCACGCGCAGGACACGCCCGTCAAACATCGCCGCGCACCGGCATGGTTGCAGGCGACGCCGCTGTCGCTGACCTTCCTGCTGTTTTTCGTCGTGCCGCTGGTCATCACGCTGATCGTCAGTTTCTGGGACTTCAACGAATACCAGATCATTCCCGCGTTCACGCTGAAGAACTACACCGCGATCTTCAACGGCTGTTCGTCGATGACGGACGTTTGCGTGACCTTCAAGACGTACTGGTCGACGCTCAGGTTCTGCGCGATCGTGTGGGCAATGACCTTGCTGCTGGGCTTTTCGATCGCCTACTTTCTCGCGTTTCACGTACGCACGACGAGCATGCAGACGGTGCTGTTCCTCGTCTGCACGATTCCGTTCTGGACCTCCAACGTGATCCGGATGATTTCGTGGATGCCGCTGCTCGGCCGCAATGGCCTCGTCAATCAGGTGCTACTCGGCGCGCATCTGATCGACCAGCCGCTCGAATGGCTGCTGTACTCTAACTTCTCGGTGGTGCTCGCGTTCGTCCATCTCTACACGTTCTTCATGATCGTGCCGATCTTCAACGCGATGATGCGCATCGAGCGGTCGCTGCTCGAAGCCGCGCGCGATGCCGGTGCGAGCAGCTGGCAGGTGGTACGCGACGTGGTCCTGCCGTTGTCGAAGACGGGCATCGTAATCGGCTCGATCTTCGTGATCACGATCGTGATGGGCGATTTTCTGACCGTCGGCGTGATGGGCGGGCAACAGATTGCATCGGTGGGCAAAGTCATTCAGGTGCAGACCGGCTACCTGCAATTTCCCGCAGCGGCAGCCAATGCGATCATTCTGCTCGCCGTCGTACTGATGATCGTGTGGGGTTTGACGCGGGTCGTCGATATCCGCAAGGAGCTGTGAAAATGCAGGCCATTCGCGTCAAGCATCGGGAACGCCGTCCAGCCAGTTTCTACTGGCTTGCGCTGCTGTTCGGCCTGTTCGTGCTGTTCTTGTATGGGCCGGTGATTACGATATTCATTCTGTCCTTTCAGGGCCCCGAGGGCGGCCTGACGTTTCCGATGCGCGGTGTCTCGCTGCATTGGTTCGCCGCGTTGCGCGACGGCGTCGGCGATGTTGATATTTGGGGCGCGTTCGGACGATCCGTGCGGCTCGCGCTGGCGGTCACGGTGCTGACGGTGCTGTTTTCAGTGGCGGCGGGCCTCGCCTTTCGTCGAAAGTTTCGCGGCGACACGGCGGTGTTCTACGTGTCGGTCGCGAGTCTGATCATGCCGTCCATTATTGTGTCGCTTGGGATCGGTTTGACGTTCCGGCTGCTCGATAATGGGGTGAAGTACCTCGCGTCGGCATGGGGGTATCAATCGTTTTCCGATAGCTATACGACGTCGATGGGCCTGTTCACTTCCGCGCTCGGAGCGCATTTGACGTGGACGCTGCCGTTCGGTTTGTTGGTGATGTTCGCGGTGTTCAACCGCTTCAATCCGGCCTATGAAGAGGCGTCGCGCGATCTGGGCGCGACGCCGTGGCAGAGTTTCCTGCATGTCGTGCTGCCGATCATCGGACCGTCGGTGGTCGGCGTCGCGATGTTCGGCTTCACGCTGTCATGGGACGAGATCGCTCGCACCTCGCAGGCGATCGGCGATCAGAACACGCTGCCGCTCGAGCTTCAGGGGCTCACCACGTCGGTGACGACGCCGGTCATATATGCGCTCGGCACGATGACGACGGTGTTGTCGTTGACCGTGATGGGCGGGTGTCTGCTTGCGGTGAGGGTGTTGGCGCGTCGGCGCGCAGTGGCAGGGTTGAAATGACTCGTGGCGTGGCCGCGTGGCGAGCGCCAAGCGCCATTGCACGCTCACTGCTAAGAATCAGCGAAATGCTTCGTTGCTAGCGCCCCGCGTCCTCCCGTCTAGTGGATGCCATGCTATACGCGATGCCGACTTCGTTCAAAGTGATGCACCCGCGCTGCGACACGTATTTACCTGTCCCAACGGCTCCTTTGGGCAACGGTTCTCTCTCCGGTCCGAAAAGCATGGCAGCGCATATACATAGCTGCATTGCTTTCTTGTCCCGAGCAACAGCGTCGACAAGAATGAGCATTCCACGACCACGCCGCGCTACACGTCGCCCCGACCAATGGCTAACCAGAGCTCTCGGAACCTTCTGCAAATCCTCTCACTGCTGAAGTGCACATTACTCGCCGCAGCTTTGGCATTCACGGCATCGGCCGCCCACGCGGACAAGCCAACGGTGATCCGCATCGGCGTCGCGCAGCAAGGTGCCGGCGACCCCCCAACCTTCGGCGGCTCGCCCGCCGCCACCGTGCAGCAGCTTCAACTGCTCGAAAAGGAGTTCGCCGCCGACGGCATCAAGGTCGAATGGCTCTTCTTCAAGGGCGCGGGCCCCGCTGTCAACGAGGCCATTGCCGACAAGTCGCTCGACTTCGCGTTTCAGGGCGATCTGCCGTCCGTGCTCGGCCGCGCGAACGGATTGAAGACGCGCATCCTGCTCGAATCGGGTGTGCGGGTCGGCGTCAAGATCGCCGTGCCGCCCGACTCGCCCGTGCAGACAATCAAGGATCTGAAGGGTCGGCGCGTGTCGATCTTTCGGGGCACCAACCTGCAGATCGTCGCGGACAACCTGCTCGCCGCAAACCAGCTCGACGAGCGCGATCTGCGCGTGATCAATCTCGATTCGGCCAGCGCGCTCGCGGCGCTGTCCTCCAAGGGCATCGACGCGTCGGTCAGCGACTATCACCTCTACAAACTGCGCGACCAAGGTCTCGCCAGGATCGTCTTCGAATCGCAGACGGCCGGTCCACAGTTCACCCGGCAATCGCACCTGCTAGTGATCGACGATTTCGATCGCGCCCATCCCGATATCGTGCAACGGGTCGTCAACGTGTTTGTCAAAGGCGCGCAATGGTCGTCCGATGAAGCGAACCGCGACGCGCTGTTCAAACTATGGGCGAAGAGCGGCGTCAGCTACGCGTCGTGGCAGTCGGAGCTCGCGAACCAGCCGCTGAAGTCGCGCAACTCGCCGCTGATCGATCCTTTCATCGTCGCGCGCTACAAGGCCGTGGCGGGCGATGCGCTGAGGCTCAAGCTGATCCGGCAGCCCGTCGACGTCGACGGTTGGTTCGAGCCGCGCTATCTCGACAACGCGTTGCACAGCCAGTCGCTCGACCACTACTGGACGCGTTACGACGCGCAAGGCAAACCCCTCGGATGACCGGAGTCGACAATGAGCAAGGTGCTTGGCGAATGGTCCCACGCCGCGGCGCACGCAACCGCGCGCCCCGCGGCCAAAGCGAACGACAGCAACCCGAAGGCACGCGCAAACCTGCAGCGACGCGCACGCGCCGTAGGCTGGCATCTCGCACCGTGGCTACTGCCCGCCGCGCTGTTCGCGCTGTGGACCGTTGGCTGCGAACGCGGCTGGATCGCGCCGCAAATTCTGCCGCCGCCGCAGATGGTCTTCGACACGTTGTACGAACTCGCGCGCAGCGGCGACCTCGCGCACCACACGGTCGTGAGCCTGCAGCGCGTGCTGCTGGGCTTCGGCGCGGGCACGCTGGCCGGTTTCCTGATCGGTGCGGCGCTCGGTATGTCGCGAACGCTCGAATCGTATGCGTTGCCGGGCTTCAATGCGCTCGTGCAGATTCCCGTGCTCGGCTGGCTGCCATTACTGCTGCTGCTCGTGGGCGTCGGTGAGCCGCTCAAATACATCCTGATCGCGCACGCCGCGCTCGTGCCCGTCACGCTGAGTGCCATGCAGGGCTTTCGCCAGACGCCCGCCGCGCTCGATGAAGTCGCGCGCGGATTCGGCTATGGCCGCTGGCAGCGCATCGCATACGTCGTGCTACCCGCCGCCGTACCGACGCTCGCCACCGGCGTGCGGCTCGCGTTCACGAAAGCATGGCTAGCGCTGGTCGTCGTCGAACTGGTAGCGTCGTCAGAAGGGCTCGGCTATCTGATCGTCAATGGACGACAGCTCTTTCAACTCGATCTGGTGATGGCGTCCGTCGTGATCGTCGGCGCGATCGGCTTTGCGATCAACCGTCTGCTCGATGCGCTCGAAGCGCGGCTGCGGCGCGGCCAACCTTCGGCGTTTCGCGAGTAAGCGCTGTAGTTCGGGGACTTGTCATGTCACTCACTTCTGCTTCCGACGCGCTGCGCCGCTTCCTTGAGCCGCGGCGAAGTGCTCCACCGCCATGCGGTTGCGAAGCGCCGGCGAGGCAAACTCGCGTGTCAGCGCTTCGGAAGCGCCTGGGCACATTCAACTGGCGCGGACTGGTGCTGCCGCTCGCGGTGTTCGCATCCTGGTGGCTCGTGTCGGCGTTGCATATCGTCAAGAGCGGCCTGCTCGTGAGCCCCGCCGATGTCGCACACACCGCGTGGCAGCAAGTCGAAAGCGGTGCATTGCTGCGCGCGCTGTCGGCTTCGCTGGCGCGCGAGGCGAGCGGATTCGTCATCGGCACGGCGGGCGGCCTGCTGCTCGGCTCGGCGCTCGGGCTCTCGCGCCTTGCGACGCGGCTGATCGGGCCGACGTTCGATACGTTCAAGCAGATCTCGCTGTTCGCGTGGATCCCCCTGATCTCCGTCTGGTTCGGCCTCGGCGACATGGCGAAGGTCGTGTTCCTGTCGCTCGCGGCATTGCTGCCGGTCGCCGCCCATACCTGCGACGCCATCCATGCGGTGCCGCGCCGCTATATCGAGGTCGCGCGCGCGTTGCGCTACTCGCGCATCCAGCTGATCCGCTACGTGATTCTGCCCGCCGCGTTACCGTCGATTTTCACCGGTCTCTATCTGGGGCTCATCTATTCGTGGCTCGCGACGCTCGGCGCCGAGTATCTGCTCGTTGCAGGCAGCGGCATCGGCAATATGCTGATCGACGGCAGCGAGCAGTTCCGGATGGACCT
This sequence comes from Paraburkholderia sp. JPY465, assembly GCF_050436725.1. Classification (NCBI taxonomy): domain Bacteria; kingdom Pseudomonadati; phylum Pseudomonadota; class Betaproteobacteria; order Burkholderiales; family Burkholderiaceae; genus Paraburkholderia; species Paraburkholderia sp. JPY465. Next base: position 1,523,059 of record NZ_JBNDMT010000006.1, on the reverse strand, counting down.
CGTGCTATTCGGCATCATCGTCGTGGGACTGACGGGTTGGGCGCTCAACGCACTGGCGCGCGGCGTCGAGCGACGAGTGATCGCGCGCCGCAGCGGTGCGCCGCGCGAACGCGCCGTAGCTTGAAGCGGCTCAACAACAGGAAGCGAACTCATGACCACCACGATTTCCGAAGGCATCCGCATCCGCGGCGTCAGCAAGCGCTATGCGCGCCAACCCGATGCGGACGACGACCTGCTCGTGCTCGATGACATCTCACTCGACATCGCGGCCGGCGAATTCATTAGCGTGCTCGGCGCCAGCGGCTGCGGCAAGTCGACGCTGCTGCGGCTAGTCGCCGGACTCGACACCGACTATCGCGGCGAGATCAGCGTGGACGGCGAGCGGGTGCACGATACGTCGCTCGAACGCGGCATCGTGTTTCAGGATCACCGGCTGTTTCCGTGGCTCACAGCCTCGCAGAATATTCTCGCCGCGCTGCGCAACGCGCCGCTTTCGCCGCAGCAGAAGCGCGACGCGGTGTCCGAGCACGTCGCACTCGTCGGACTGCAAGGCTTCGAGCATGCGTATCCGCATCAGCTTTCCGGCGGCATGGCGCAGCGCGTGGCGATTGCGCGCGGGCTCGTAAATCGCCCGCGCGTGCTGTTGCTCGACGAACCATTCGGGGCGCTCGACGCCCTCACGCGCACACGTTTGCAAAACGAGTTGCAGCGGATCTGGAACAGCGAGCGCATCACGATGATCCTCGTCACGCATGACGTCGACGAAGCGATCCATCTTGGCGATCGCGTGGTGACGATGGCGCCGCGCCCCGGCCGTATCAATCGTATTACGCAGGTTGGCTTGCCGCGGCCGCGTGACCGCAGCGACCCGCGTTTCGTGCAGTTGCGCGAACGGATCCTCGCGGATTTCTCGGAGCGCGCCGAAAACGCACGCTGACATCTGCGCCGATCAACACGATCTTTCCTCAACGTCGGTCACAAGGAGCGAGCAGTGAGCGCAGCATCACAACATAAACGACAGATGAGCCTCGGTGCATTCCTGATGGAGACGGGCCATCATATCGCCGCGTGGCGTCACCCCGACACGCATGCGGCGGGGGGCCTGGACTTCGCCCACTACGCGCAGCTCGCGCGCATCGCCGAGCAGGCCAAATTCGACGCGATCTTTTTCGCGGACAGCGTCAGCGTGCGCGATACGCATCTGCCCTCGCTGTCGCGCACCGCGCGCGCCGATCACTTCGAGCCGTTGACGCTGCTGGCCGCGCTGTCGGTCGTGACGGAGCGCATCGGGCTGATCGCGACCGTGTCGACCAGCTTTAACGAGCCGTACAACGTCGCGCGCAAATTCGCGTCGCTCGATCATCTGAGCGGTGGCCGATCGGGCTGGAACCTCGTCACCTCCAGCACGGAAACGGAAGCGCACAATTTCAGCCGTGACAAACACCTCGATCACGCGGTGCGCTACGAGCGCGCGAAAGAGTTCTACGACGTGGTCGCGGGTTTGTGGGACAGTTGGGAAGACGACGCGTTCGTGCGCGACAAGGCGAGCGGCATCTATTTCGATGCCGACAAACTGCATGTGCTTGACCATCGCGGCAAGCATTTCAGCGTGCGCGGACCGCTGAACGTCGCGCGTTCGCCGCAGGGTTGGCCAGTCGTCGTGCAGGCGGGCGCGTCGGAAGCCGGGCGCGAGCTGGCTGCGCAAACGGCCGAGGTGATTTTCGTCGCGCATCAGACGCTCGACGAAGCGCAGCAGTTCTACCGCGACGTCAAAGGACGGCTCGCGCGTTACGGACGCGCGCCCGAACACCTGAAGATCATGCCGGGCATCTTCCCGGTGATCGGCAAGACGCAGCAGGAAGCGCGCGACAAGTTCGACGCGTTGCAGGAGCTCATCGATCCGGCGGTCGGTCTCGCGTTGCTATCGAACATGTCCGGCGGCATCGACCTGTCGCAATATCCCGTCGACGGACCTGTGCCGGAGCTACCCGAAACCAATGGCGGCAAGAGCCGGCAAAGGCTGCTGCTCGACCTCGCACGGCGCGACAACCTGACGATCCGCGATCTGTATCTACGCATCGCGGGCGCGCGCGGACACCAGCAGGTGATCGGCACGCCGCAGAGCATCGCCGACCAGTTGCAGCAATGGTTCGAAGAGGAAGGTGCGGACGGCTTCAACATCATGTCGCCGTGGCTGCCGGGCGGACTCAGCGAATTCGCCGATACGGTCGTGCCGGAATTGCAGCGCCGTGGACTTTTTCGCACCGAGTACACGGGCAGCACGCTGCGCGAGCATCTGGGGCTGGCGCGTCCGGTCAATCGCTATACGCAGACAGCGCGGGAACGCAGGGAACTCGCGGTGGCCGCTTCCTGACCAGGGCACGCCGGCGAGCCGCCGAATGCGCATTGAGACGCGCATCGTCCGGCAGGATGCCGTTGCGGCTCAAGATGCATGCGCTGAGCGAACACGCTTCGCTCGGTTGTTCATGTGCACTGCACGCGCGGACAGCGGCGTGGCGCCAGTCGCCGTCCTGACTCCGGCGGGCGTACACGCGTAAGCATCGCCCCTCTCTCCCCTCAATGGCACAAACATGACCACCTCGAACTCCCGTACCGCCGAGTATCCGATCGACAGGCAATTTCTCGAACGCTGGTCGCCGCGCGCGTTCACGAACGACACCATTCCAGAATCGACGTTGCTAACCTTTCTCGAAGCGGCCCGCTGGGCGCCCTCCTCGTATAACTCGCAGCCGTGGCGGTTCGTCTATGCGCGCCGCGACACGGAGCACTGGACGCGCTTTCTGGGCTTCCTGAACGAGTTCAACCGCGGCTGGGCACAACATGCCGCCGCGATCCTGATCGTGCTGTCGAAGCGCACGTTCGCGCCACCGGGGGCCGCAACGGAAGTTCCGCTCGCGTCGCATTCGTTCGATACAGGCGCCGCGTGGGGTTATTTCGCGCTGCAGGCAAGCCTCTCGGGGTGGAAGGCACACGGCCTTGCCGGCATTGAACGCGAGCATATCCGCGCGGAACTCGCGATCCCCGAGGACTATGCGATCGAGGCGGCCGTCGCCATCGGCCGCGCTGGCGACAAGGCTTCGTTGCCTGAAGCCCTGCAAAAGCGCGAGACGCCGAGCCCGCGCAATCCGCTACCGACATTCGTCGCGGAAGGCCGTTTCGCGCTCTGAGCGCGCCGCTTGCGGGGCGCGTCGCCGTCACCGGGCTTCGCGGCGCGCGCTTCAACGAACTCGACCGCCCCACGAGCGACCTGCGGCTCAGTTCAGCGCAATGGCTGCGGCCGCTCCCATCGGCGAACCTTCGAGCGACACCGACGGCCTTCCGTCTGGCCCGACCGGCACGTCACCAACGAGCGTCGTGCGATACAACTGACGGTCGAAGTCGAGATCGAAGATGTCGGTCGGCGCGAGATGTGCAGTCGTGCGGTTGTCCCAGAACGCCACGCTGCCGGCTTCCCATTTGAAGCGCACGGTGAATTCCGGTCGCGTGACGTGCTCCCACAGCAGTTCGAGCAGCACCTGGCTTTCGCGCGGCGTGACGCCGGCGATCTGCTTAAGAAAGCCGGGGCTCACGTATAGCGCGCGCTCGCCGGTCTCGGGATGCACGCGCACAATCGGATGCTCGCTGACGAGGGTATGCTGCTCGACCGCCGACGCAAACGCGTCAGTGCCTTTCACGCCTTGCGGCGGCGCAAAGCGATGCACGCCGCGCAGACCGTCGACGAACTTGCGCAGCGGTTCGGACAGCTTTTCATAGGCTATGACGAGGTTCGTCCATTGCGTGTCGCCACCGTACGGCGGAATCGTGACACCGCGCAAAATCGACGCAAACGGAGGATTGACGGCGGCCGTCACGTCGGTGTGCCAGCCTGTCCATGGCCGCAGCAGTGGTTGCCCTTCGAAGCGCGTCGCCTTGCGAAACTTCGAGATCGAGTAGACCTGTGGGTGCCCTTCGACGTGGCCGAATACCGGGTGCCCGACCGTCAGTTCGCCGAATTGCGCGGAAAACGCAACGTGCTGCTCGTGGCTTAGAAACTGCTCGCGAAAGAACAGGACGCGCCACTTCAGCAATACGGCGCGGATCGCCCGAACCTGTTTCTGATCAAGCGGTCGGGTCAGATCGACTCCGCTGACTTCGGCGCCGATATGCGCCGACAGCGGGCTGATCTGGAATTCGGCTTCCTCCGTAATGCGGGCTGCACTCATCATTTCTCTCCTTGGTCGCGGCGCTTGTCGCGCGACGTGCGTCGGGGTATTGGTGACGTGGCGCCGTGCAACGCGCAGAACGCCACGCGCATGGAACGCTAGCTACGCCGCGCTGACGTGCCGCAATTCACCGACGATCGACTGCGGGTTTTTCAGCAGGTTGTAGATCGGGCAAACCGCCTCCACCGCTTCATGCAGCGCGCGAATCGCTTCGGGTGACTCCGGCGACACGATATCGAGCGTATAGCGCAGGTTGTGCGGAAAGATCGGCACATGCTCGAAACCCGGTTGCTGTGCGAGCGGATGCTGTTCACCGGTCACTTCCACATCGATTGAATCGATCCGCAACTGCCGCTCGGCAGCCTGAATCAGCGTGATATGCGTGAGGCAACTTCCCAGCACACCGAGCTGTAATTCAGGCGATGCTGGTCCGAGGTTGTAGCCGGCGAAATCAGCGGGGCTGTCGCTGATGACCTGAAAGTCACGAATGCGGATTTCGCGTACGCCACTGCGTCCCAAGGCACGCACATTGGCTTTCAGCTGGTTAGCCTTGATATCCGGGTCGTTGCGCGCCGCTTCGCGTTTCGCGAGCCACGCAATGCGTTTGTGCTGAAGGTACTCGTTTAGCGTCGTCATGAATGAATGGTCCGATCGATCGTTGAAACTGCGAGTAGGATTCGCCGAAAAGCATAGCCAGCTACCGTGGATACACCAACGAAGCGATTCTGCTTTGCTTACATCCATGTATCGGTTTCGCTGTCTCCCGATCAAGGCGCATATAAGAATAGAAATTATTGTTTGTTGTCCAATGGATTCATTTACCGGTACATTTTTTTGCTCAGCGCTGCCTTAGAGAGGTTCTGCTCTAAAGCGAACGTTGTATGTCAAAGCATCGTTATGTCTGTAAAAACCGATTTTCTTTCGCCACAGGCACTGAGCCGTCGTCGTGACCTCGGAAGAAGCCGACACCGCATCACTCGTTTAAAGGCGATCCCGCGTTAAGCCTTAGCCCCGTTCCCGAATGCACTGCCCAGGAGTCGTCGATGACCGCCCACGCTTCAGACGTCGTGTTCCAGGAGAGCGCCCGAGCTACCGCACGCGCCTATTCACCGGCGCACGTTCTCAAATCCGACGATGAAGCGCTGCACACCGCGCGAACGCTCGCCCAGCGCTTCGCGCTCGACGCGGCGCGTCGCGATAGCGAACGCGTCCTGCCTTTCGCCGAGCTCGATGCCTGCTCCGGTGCGGGACTGTGGGCCATGACGGTGCCGCGCGAATACGGTGGAGCACAAGTTTCATACGCGACGGTTGCGCGCGTATTCGCGATCCTCGCGCAAGCCGACCCGTCGATCGCGCAGATCCAGCAGAACCATAACAGCGCGGTGTTCTGGATCTGGAAAACCGGCAACGCGCGACAGCGGTCGTTCTTTCTCGGCGAGATTCTGGGCGGTGCTCGCTTTGGCAATGCGAATGTCGACGTCGGCGGACGGCAACCAGGCGGCTCCGCGATGACCATCACACCGGATCAAGACGGCTTCCGGCTGTCCGGCACCAAACTCTATTCGACCGGCGCGCTTTTCGCCGACTATGTGTCGACCATCGGTCAGGACCAGGAAGGACGCCGCACGGTGGCGGTGGTGCCGGCCGGTCACCCAAGCATGAAGATCATCGACGACTGGCAAAGCTTCGGGCAGAAAACCACGGCAAGCGGAACTGTGATTTTCGACGATGTTTGGGTGCCCGCGCTCAACGTGCTACCGATTCACCAAAGCTACGCGCACTGGCCGCAAAACGCGGTCACACAGATCAGCCATGTCGGCATCGACGCGGGCATTGCGCGCGCCGCAATCGATGCGACGATCGCCTTTATTCGGGAACGCGACGCGGCTTCGTCGTCGAGCGCCATCTCGCCCCTCAGCGCCGATCCCTATGTGATCCATCAGCTTGGCGAATTGACGACGCGTCTGCACGCGGCCGAAGCGATGATGGAACGCGCCGGTCGCGAGATCGATCGCTGTCTCGCCGATATTGGGCCAGACTCGATTGCGGCCGCGTCCATCGCCGTAGCGCAAGCCAAGGCATTGACTACCGAAATCGCAATCGAAGCGAGCAGCAAGCTGTTCGAATTGGCCGGAACCCGCTCGACGCATCCGTCGCTCAATCTCGACCGGCACTGGCGCAACGCGCGAGTTCACACCGTGCATGATCCGGTGCGCTGGAAATACGCCGCTGTTGGCAACTTCTATCTTAACGGCGTGCGTCCTTCACCCACCGGTCAGACCTGAAACCCACGTGCGCGCTCGCGACGCGAGCATTCGGCAACTCCGGCAACGTGGGCTGCATCGTCCAGCAGGCGCCAGGCGGACATAACGACTAGATCGCCGCACAACCGTCGGGGCCGAACCGCGAGGGCATTCTGGTCCTCCGCGAGGATATCGACGGTTCCAAAGAAGCGGCTGCCTGGGCAAAGGCGCATTCCGAGGAAGTCGCCGCGGCGCTTTCCACATCCTCTGGAACGAGCAGCGCTGACTGACGTCCACAGAGCAGTGCAATGCCTCAAATGAAAAGAAGAATTCATTGTTTTGCGTTGCAAACCTTGCGTGATCTACTGTGTTATCGGGATCCCTCATGCCTTGCTTTCAGGTGTGATTCGCGCGCCAGGCGCCAACCACTATGCAAGATAGCCGAGCGCTTGAAAGAACAAGCGCCTTTTACGTCAAACGGCACGGACAATAACTGTGACCCAATCCATTTTCGCCGCTCAACCGCAAGCGCCGGCGCAGTCATTGGACAGCAAGCGCGACGCTACGCCCTTCGTACCGGTGCGCTCGCCTGTCGAATTCAACGATAGTCCGGTTGCCCGGGCGCTCGAGCAGCCGTTGCTGCTCGGCCTATTCCTGCCGATTCAGGCAGGTGGCTGGAGCGCCTCGACGTTGCCTCGCACGACCGACTGGAACTTCGACTACAACCTGGCGCTCGTGCAAAAAGCTGAGAGCCTCGGCTTCGATCTGGTGTTCGCGCTGTCCCAGTGGCTGCCGAAGGGCGGCTATGGTGGCGTGTTCAACGGTCAGGCCCTCGACTCGTTCATGTCGCTCGCGGCGATGACCGCGCGCACCGAACGCATCATTCTTGTTGCTACCAGCCATGTGCTTTATGGCCCGTGGCATCCGTTGCACTTCGCGAAGTTCTCCGCGACGCTCGATCACATTTCAAAGGGGCGCTGGGGCATCAATGTCGTGACCGGCCATCGCGCGGTCGAGCACGAAATGTTCGGCTGGCAGCGCATCGAACATGACCGACGCTATGAACTGGCGGGCGAGTTTCTCGACGCGGTGCAACAGCTCTGGTCACAACCGGAGAACTTCAGCTTCGTTCCCGAGCTGTCGAGCTGGAAGCTCGACAAGGCGTTCGTCACGCCAAAGCCGCAATACGGGCGCCCGCTGCTCGTGAATGCGACGGGATCGGATGCAGGGATCGACTTCGCCGCGCGTTACTCGGACGTCGTGTTCATCACCAGCCCCGCTGGCTCTGAAATCGAAGCGGCGCTGACGGCGTTGCCGGCCCACACGGCGCGCGTGAAGGCGACGGCCGCGAAGTACGGACGCAAAGTCCGCACTCTGATCAATCCGATGGTGATTTGCCGCGACACCGAAGCCGAAGCACTCGCTTATCGCGACGCGATCGTCGCGCATGGCGACGAAGGGAGCTTCCATCGCTTCGATAGTGACGCCCACGCATGGCGAGGCAATGCCGAGCAGCGAAACCAGGCGGCCGCGAGAGCAGTCGGCGGCAACATCTCGATCGTCGGCTCGCCGCAGCAGATTGCCGAATACATCGTGCGCCTGCATCGCGCGGGTATCGACGGCGTGCAGTTGAGCTTCTTCGACTTCCAGCCGGACCTCGACTTCTTTGGCGCGCGCGTGCTCCCGCTGCTACGTGAAGCGGGCCTGCGCCTCTGACTGCCCCGCCATCTCCGAATGCAAAGGTGATTGAATGAGCCGACTCTGGTACACCCGCTGCCCTGCCCCGACGCCGTTCGGCATAACCATACAGAAAGGCTGGCTCGAACAGGAATTCGCCGCCGACGGCATCGACGTCAAAGCGCTCCAGGACGCCGACGACGCCACCGTGCGGCGCTCGCACTTCACGCACACGCAGCCATGGTCGTTTCGGCAGGGTGGCAATATTCCCGCGCTATGGGCGCGCTCACAAGGCAGCGATACGCGACTGATCGGCGTGAGCTGGGTGGATGAATTCCAGGCGCTGATCACGCTCGACCGGCAACTCGATGCCAGCGCGCAAGCGCTTGCAGGACGCCGCTTCGGCTTTCCGCTCAATACACGCGCAAGCGTGGTCGACTTCCATCGCGCGACTGCCCTGCGTGGCTTCACGTCATTGCTCGGCGCGCTTGGCGTGCAACTCGAAGACGTCGATCTGGTCGACCTCCCGCATACGCCGCGCGGCCTCGAAGACGCCAAGCCCGCTGCCGATGCCCCGCTCGCCGACTGGCTGGACGCGCAGCGCTCTCACGAATTCGCCCGCGAAGCCGAAGCACTGCTGCGCGGCGAGGCCGACGTCGTGTTCGTCAAAGGCGCGACCGGGCTCGATATCGCAAACCTGCTGAACGCGAAGATCCTGATCGATATCAGCGCCCAGCCGAATCGGCTGCTGCACGCGAACAATGGTACGCCGCGGCCGTTGACCGTCGACGCGCAACTGCTGCGCGAGCGCCCCGATCTGGTCGAGCGGGTGCTGGCCCGCACGCTGGACGCGGGTGACTGGGCGCAACGCCATGCCGGCGACATTGCGCGCTACGTGGCGCGCGAAACGCGCAGCGCGGAGCACTGGGTCGAGCGAGCCTATCCGGGCGGGCTACATCGGCAATTGAGCATCGGACTCGATCCGCAAGCGTTGGCGGCGCTCGCCGACTTCAAGCATTTCCTGTTCAAGTGGGGATTCATTCCAACGGACTTCGATTTCGACGCGTGGGTCGATCCCGCGCCTCTGCGTGGCGCACTCGCGCGCCGTGACACGACTGCTCACGCCACGGTCTGAGCGGGTTCCCGCTTTCTTCCCTTCTCTCTTCTCGCACAACCATACGATGGCATACGTCACATCGCAGGCGGCGCCGCGCCGGCGCGGCGCGCGCCTTGTCAATGGCGCGCTCGGATTCGCGGCCGCGCTCGTCGTCGCGTTCTCTGTTTCTCACGCTCACGCCCAAACGCGCGGCGGCACACTCAATTTCGTCGTCACGCCGGAGCCCACCGCTCTCGTCGATCTCGCGACGACCGCGACCAATGTGCTGAAGGTCAGTCCAAAAGTCGTCGAAGGTCTGCTCGAATACGACTTCAGGTTGCAGCCGAAAGCTTCGCTCGCGACGTCGTGGGAAGTCAGCGACGACAGCCGCAAATACGTTTTTCATTTGCGTCACGACGTGAAATGGCATGACGGTCAGCCCTTCACGTCCGCCGATGTCGCGTATTCGATCCAGACGCTCAGGCAAGTCCACCCGCGCGCCAAAACCACCTTCGCGAATGTCACCGCTGTGACGACGCCGGACCCTTATACAGTCGTCGTCACGCTGTCGAAGTCCGCGCCGTATCTGATCAAGGCGTTCTCGTCGTCGGAAACGCCGATCGTGCCTAAACACATTTACGAAGGCACCGACCCGCTGACCAACCCAGCCAATAACGCGCCGATCGGCACGGGCCCCTTCCGCTTCGTCAAGTGGGTGCGCGGCAGCTACGTCGAATATGCACGCAACGACGACTACTGGGACAAGGGCAAGCCCCTGCTCGACAAGATCGTCGTCAAGGTCATCACCGATCCGGCCGCGCGCACTGTCGCGTTCGAAGACGGCTCCGTCGACCTGAGCGGCGACACGCCCGTGCCGCTCTCAGATATCGAGCGGCTGAAAAGCAATCCGAAGCTCGCGCTCGACCAGCGCGGCTATGAGTTCCAGGCTGGTGTGACGCGCATCGAGTTCAATCTCGACAACCCTGTACTGAAGAAACTCGAAGTGCGTCAGGCGATTGCGTCGGCGCTCGATCGCGACGTGATCCGCAAGGTAATCTTCTACGGCTATGCGACGCCGCTCGCCAGTCCGATCATTCCGACGAGCCCCTACTACGACCCGGCACCTACGCCGTATCCGTTCAACGTGGAGCGCGCCAACGCGCTGCTCGACGAAGCCGGCTATCCGCGCAAGGCGGACGGTACGCGTTTCGCGCTGACCGTCGACCCGCTGCCGATCGGCGATCTGCCCACGCGCACCGCCGCTTATGTGAAATCCGCACTGGCGCGGGTCGGCATTGCGGTCACCGTGCGCAGCCAGGATTTGCCCGCGTATCTGAAACGTATCTATACCGATCGCGACTTCGACTTTTCGATCAACGGCATGAGCAACCTGTTCGATCCGGTGGTCGGCGTAGCGCGGCTCTATACGAGCAACAACTTCCGGCGCGGCGTGCCGTTCACGAACGGATCGCACTATAGCAACCCGCAGATCGACCTGCTGTTCACGCAGGTCGCCGAAGAAACCGATGAAGGCAGACGCAAGCAGCTCTTCTCGCAGATTCAGCGCATTCTCGAACACGATCTTCCGGACATCAACCTGGTGTCGCCGCAATACCTGACCGTGTACTCGCGCGCGGTCCATAACCATACGACGGGCCCGGACGGCGTGTCGGCGAGTTTCGCCGACGTCTGGCTGCAACGCTAAAACGCTTTCGCCTCAAACTCTCTCACGGAATTCGACTCTCATGGAATACAGACAACTCGGTCGCAGCGGTATCAAGGTCTCGGCACTGACTCTGGGCACGATGATGTTCGGCGGCCCCACGGACGAGGCCACCGCTGCACGTATCATCGAACAGGCGCTGGAACAGGGTGTCAATTCGATCGACACCGCCGACGTCTACGCCAAAGGCGAGTCGGAACGCGTGGTCGGCCGCGCGATTTCCGCACAGCGCGAGCGCTGGGTGCTGGCGACCAAATTCGCCAATCCGCTCGATGAGCGCGACGTCAATGCGCGAGGTGCGTCGCGCAAACATATCGCGCGCGCCGTCGATGCGAGCCTGCAGCGGCTCGGCACCGACTACATCGACCTGCTGTACATCCATCGCGAAGATCATCAGACGCCGGTCGAAGAAACCGTGCGCGCGCTCAACGAGCTGATCCGCGCTGGCAAGCTGCGCTACTACGGACTGTCCAATCATCGCGCGTGGAAGATCGCCGAGTTCAGCCATACCGCCCAGGCGCTCGGACTCGACGCGCCTATCGCAAGCCAGCCGCTCTACAACATCGCGAACCGCCAGGCCGAAGCCGAGCAATTGACGGCGGCGCATCGTTACGGGCTCGGCGTCATTTCGTATAGCCCGCTCGCGCGCGGCGTGCTGACGGGCAAATACGAACCGGGCGCGACGCCCGGCGCCGACACCCGCGCGGGGCGTAGCGACCGGCGCTTGCAGCAGACCGAGTGGCGTCCCGAATCGCTCGAACTGGCGCGGCGCGTGCGTGAGCATGCGCAGGCCCGCGGTCTTTCTGCCGGTCAATTCGCGCTCGCGTGGGTGCTCAATAGCCGCTACATCAGTTCGACGATCGCCGGGCCTCGCACCGAGGCGCAGTGGCAGGACTATCTGCCCGCGCTCGCCTACCGCCTGAACGCTGAAGACGAAGCCTTCGTCGATTCGCTCGTGACGAGCGGACATCCGTCCACGCCGGGTTTCAACGATCCGGGGCATCCATTTTTTGGTCGCCTCGCGCGTCACGGCGAGGTTGAAGCCGTCCAGACGCCGCTTCAACAGGGTTAGCCATGCGCTTAGATCGCCGGCATTTCATCCAGAGCTCACTGGCGCTTCTGTCCGCCGGCGCGCTGGACTCCTCGGTGCGCCTCGCACATGCGGCCAGCGCCGCTGCTTCGTCGAGCGCGCTTGCCGGAGCCAACGCCGCGCCCGTACAGGGCGGAACGCTGACCTACGCAGTGCAACAGGAACCGCCGTCGTTGGTGTCGCTGCTCGACACCAACACGGTGATCCGCAACATCAGCGCCAAAATCACCGAGGGACTCTTGCGCTATGACGCGCAGTTCAGGCCGCAGCCGTTGCTTGCCATCGCGTGGAGCACGAGTGCCGACGGTCTGCACTATACGTTCAGGCTGCGGCCCGGCGTGAAGTGGCACGACGGCGAGAACTTCACATCGGCCGACGTGCGTTACTCGATCCTCACGCAAAAACGTCTCGGTCCGCGCGGGCGCATCACGCTCGCGAACGTCGAACGCGTCGACACGCCCGATCCGTTGACGGCCGTGATCGTACTCGGCAAACCAACGCCGTATCTGATCAAGGCTTTGTCGTCGGCGGAGTTGCCGATCGTGCCGCAGCATCGCTATGGCGACGGCGATCCGCTCACGAGCCCCAATCTGAGCGCGCCGATCGGCACCGGTCCATTCGTGTTCGATGAGTGGGTGCGCGGCAGTCACATCAGCCTGCGCAGAAATGCGAACTACTGGCGCGCGGGGGCGCCGCATCTCGACCGTGTGGTCTATCGGATCGTGCCCGACCAGGCATCCATCTCGGCCGCGCTCGAAACGGGCGAAGTCGACGCCGCGGCCAATGTAGGTCTGGCCGATCTCGGGCGGCTCGCGAAAGTGCCGTATCTGAAAATCGACGACAGCTACGACGCGTACCTGAACAACGCGGCCTTCCTCGAATTCAACCTGGAAAATCCGGTGCTTGCGCAGCTTCCGGTTCGCAAGGCAATCGCGCATGCGATCGATCGGAACTTCATCAAGGACAACGTGTTCTACCGGCGCGCGAGTGTGGTCGACTCGCCGGTGCCAGCCGTCTTGGCGGCCTACTACGACGACAGCACGTTCCACTATCCGTTCGACATCGACGCCGCGAACCGTCAGCTCGACGCAGCGGGTTATCCAAAGCAGGCGGACGGTCAACGCTTCGCGCTGAAGATCAACTACATCAGCGGCGCGGATTTTCGGCGCGCGGCGGAGTATCTGCGCGCCGCATTGGCGCGCATCGGCATCAAGGCGACGATTCTCGACGGCGACCTGCCAACCTATTTGCGCCGCGCGTACACGGCACGCGAATTCGATTTGAACCTGAATGGTCTCGGCCGGTTGTATGACCCGACCGTCGGCGTGCAGCGCATCTACTGGTCGGACGGCGTCCGGCATCCGCTGATCTGGATCAACGCGTCGCATTATCAGAACCCGCAAGTGGACGAGTTGTTTCGCGCGGCCGCGACCGAAACCGACGAGACAAGGCGCGCGGCCGCGTTCAAGGAAGTCCAGCAGATCGTCGGCCGCGACCTGCCGGTGTTGCCGCTCGTTACGGTGCCCTCGGCATTGCAGGTGTATCACGCGCGCGTGCACAACCTGAACAATAGTATTGACCTGACCGCCGGCGATTTCTCCGACACCTGGATCGAACCGAAAACCTGACAAACCGACGAGGGCCTCGAACAATGAGCACACCAGAACTGGACGACCCGAAATCCGCGCTACTGAATGCGCTGACCTTTGCGAGCGCGAAGCAACAAGCCGACGCGCTGGCCGAGGGCCGCGTTTCCGCGGTCGACCTGCTGGAACACAGCCTCGCTCGCATCGCGCGCTTCGATGACGTATTGAACGCCGTGGTCGCGCGTGACTTCGACGCAGCGCGCAACGCCGCCCGCGAAGCCGACGCGGCGCTTACGCGTGGCGAGCGACGGCCGCTGCTCGGCGTGCCGATTACAGTGAAGGAATCGTTCGATGTTGCCGGGCTAGTTACTAGTGTCGGCAACCCGTCCTACGCGGATAATCGCGCCGAACGCGATTCGCTCGCCGTCGCCGCGTTGCGTGAAGCGGGCGCGGTGATCATTGGCAAGACCAACGTGCCGCTCGGTCTCGCAGATCTGCAAAGCTATAACGAAGTCTACGGGCTGACGCGCAATCCGTGGGATCTGGAAAGGACGCCCGGGGGATCGTCGGGCGGCTCGGCGGCGGCGCTCGCGGCCGGCTATGTCGCCCTCGAACTGGGCTCGGATATCGGCGGCTCGATTCGCATTCCCGCGCACTTCACCGGCGTTTTTGGCCATAAGCCGAGCTACGGCCTCGTGTCGCTCGCCGGCAGCGGTGTGCCGAGAGGACGTGCGTCCGCACGCGATCTCAGCGTGGCGGGCCCGCTCGCGCGCAGCGCGGCTGATCTCGAACTCGCACTGGATCTGCTGCTCAACCGCGATCCGCTGACGTCCAAGGCATGGCGCGCCACGTTGCCACCTGCGCGCCACGCACGGCTCGCCGAGTTCCGGGTGCTCGTGCTCGACACATGGCCAGGCACGCAACGCAGCCTGTCCGAGCGCCTCGTGATCGAGCGCGTGGTCGAGCGGTTGCGCACGCAGGGCGTGTATGTAAGCCGCCCCGCCGATCTGCCGCAGGGGCTCCTACCCGATCTGGTGCGTGCGCATGCGCTGTACCGGACGCTGCTCGGCTCGTCGCTCGCCGAACCGCCTGTGCCGAGCGAAGCGGCTCGACAACGCCTCGCGGCGCTTGCCCCCGCTAACGAGAGCGCCGACGCCGCGTGGCTGAGGGCGCCATACCTCGCGCACCGCGACTGGCTCAAAGCCGACGAGCAACGCCATGCATTGCGTCACCAGTGGGAGCGGCTTTTCAAAGCATTCGACGTGATCGTCACGCCGGTCGCTCCGGTCGCCGCGTTCCGTCACAACCATCAGGAGCCGAAAGACGAGCGCACCTATCCGGTCGCCTTCGACGACGGCGTGCGGGACGTGCGCTTCCTCGATTTCTTTCATTGGGCGGGTCTGCCCGTGCTGCCGGGGTTGCCGGCCACCAGCTTTCCGCTCGGTCTCGATGACGACGGCTTGCCCGTCAGTGCGCAAGCCGTTGGCCCGTGGCTCGAAGACCGTACGCCGATCGCGTTCGCGCATTTGCTTGAACAAGCGTATGGCGGTTTTGTCGTGCCGCCCGGATATGGGGCGTAGGCCGTCGCCATCGCGCGACGGGTGAGGTCAAGCCGCCCGCGCGTCGTCGAAGGTCTTGCCCGGAATCGCGTCGAGCAACGTACGGGTGTAGGGATGCTGCGGCGCACGCCAGATATCGCGGTGGTCTCCGCTTTCGACGATCCGACCTGCCTGCATCACATGCACCCGGTCGGCGATGTAGCGCACCACGGACAGGTCATGCGAGATGAACAGGTACGCGAGCCCGAGGTCGCGCTTCAGATCGACCAGCAGATTGAGAATCTGCGCCTGAATCGACACGTCGAGTGCGGAAACCGGTTCATCGCAGATCAGCAGATCCGGTTCGAGGACCAGTGCCCGCGCAATGCCGATGCGCTGCCGCTGCCCGCCGGAGAATTCGTGCGGATAGCGGCCGAGCGCCGAACTGGGCAAGCCGACGCGGTCCAGCATCGCGGCGATGCGTGTGCGGCGCTGCTGGGCGTTACCGATCCGATTCACCACGAGCACGGTGTCGAGAATCTCGGCCACGGTGCGGCGCGGATTGATCGACGAATACGGGTCCTGAAACACCATTTGCACATGGCGCCTCAACGGCCGCAATTCGCGTTCACCCAGCGGCGCGAGATCGGTGCCTCGCAGGCGGATTGCTCCCGCGGTAGCCGGCACGAGCCGCAGGATCGCTTTGGACAGCGTCGATTTCCCGCAGCCGGATTCGCCCACCAGGCCGACCGTCTCGCCGCGCGCGATCGTCAGCGACACGCCATCGACCGCGTGCAGTGCGGGTTGGCCGCGCCGCTGCGGATAGTCGACGCGCAGATCCTGCAATTCGAGCAACGGCGTGGCGCTCACTGCGTTGCCTTCCAATGACGCATTGCTGTGCGCGTCCGCTTTGACATCCGCCACATGGAGCCCGGCGCGCGGCGAGCGCGGCAGCACGGTAAAGGAAGGCCCGCCGTCTTCGGCGATGCCATGACGGATTTCCGGCAGCTTCCAGCCGCGATAGTGCAGATCGTCCGCGAGATTCAGCGACGCGCCCAGCAGACCCCGCGTGTAAGGATGCTGCGGCTGCGTGAAGAGCCGGGCGACCGGCGCTTCTTCGACTTTTTCGCCCGCCAGCATCACGGCCACGCGATCCGCATGCTTCGCGACGACGCCGAGGTCGTGGGTGATCAGCAACAAGGACATCGACAGCTCCCGCCGCAAACCGTCGAGCAGCTCGAGAATGTGCGCCTGAATCGTGACGTCGAGCGCCGTGGTCGGCTCATCCGCGATCAGCAGACGCGGGCGGCATGCCACCGCCATCGCGATCATCACCCGCTGCCGCTGCCCGCCGGACAACTCGTGGGGATAGTCGAACACCCGGCGTTGCGGCTCGGGGATCTGCACGAGTTCGAGCAATTCGACGGCGCGCTTTAACGCGGCCGCCTTCGACAGATCTTCATGCTGACGCAAGGTCTCGACGATCTGAGCGCCAATCGACAGCACCGGATTGAGCGACGTCATCGGCTCCTGGAAAATCATCGAAATCTGCTGGCCGCGGACCTGGCGGATTTCGCGCGGCGACAGGTCGAGCAGCTCATGGCCATCGAAGCGCAAGCTACCCGTCACGCGTCCCGGCGCGGGCACGAGACGCATCAGCGACAGCGCCGTTGCCGATTTGCCGCAACCGGATTCGCCGACGAGCGCCAGCGTCTCCCCTTGCGCGATGTCGAAACTCAGGCCGCGCACCGCTTCGTGCGTGCCGAAACTGACGCGCAGATCGCGTACTTCAAGCAGGTTTGCCACAGAGCGTCCTCGATTACATTGTGAGCCGCGTGAGCCGCGGGCTCTTCAAGCTCGTTCCCGCAGGCGCGGATTGAGCGCGTCGTTCAGACCGTCGCCGAGCAGGTTCAGCGCGAGCACCGCCAGAACAATCGCGGCACCTGGCACGGCCGTCAGATACCAGGCGGTACGCAACGAGTCACGGCCCGCGCCGATCATGCCGCCCCAGCTGACCACGTTCGGGTCTCCCATGCCGAGAAACGACAGCGACGACTCGATCAGGATCGCACTCGCCACCATCACGGACGCGGTCACGATCACCGGTGGCAACGCGTTCGGCAGAATCTCGCCAAAAATGATGCGTGCGTTGCTGAAGCCCTGGCTGCGCGCGGCAAGCACGAAGTCCGAACGGCGCAGGCTGCGAAATTCGGCCCGCACGATCCGCGCAACGGTGGGCCATGACGCAATGCCGATCGCCAGCGCGATGATCGTCACGCTCGGATGACCAATCGCGACGATCACGATGACCAGCAGAAAAGACGGCACGGTTTGAAAGAGTTCGGTAATGCGCACCAGCACATCGTCGATCACCCCGCCGAAGAAACCTCCCGTCGCGCCAACCAGCGTACCGATCACGAGCCCGATGCTGGCCGCGCTCGCGCCGATCAGCAGCGACACGCGCGCGCCGTGCGCAATGCCGGCGGCCACGTCGCGTCCGAGCGAATCCGTGCCGAGCCAGTATTGCGGATCGGTGCCCGGCCATACGAACGGCGCCGCCACCATATCGAGCGGATCGCCCGGAAACAGATGTCCCGCGCCCAGCGCAAGCGCGATGAACGCCGCGAGCAGCGCGAAACCCCCGAGCGCCGAGCGATTGCGCAGCAGCGCGCGCCACACGCCGAGCCCCGCCGCACCGTGCGGAGCGTGGTTCGTGGCAGTCGCCGCGCCGTCGCGCCGGAAACCGAATAGCGCGCCGCCAAGCTGACGCCGCCATGTGGAAGCACGCGGTTCGGGCGGCGTGGAAACCAGATTGGAAGAGTCGGAAGCCATGTATGCCTTGGGGGAGAAATCGCCGGTGCGTGCGATCACGCGACGCGCGGATCGAGCCACGCCTGCAAAAGATCGACCAGCACATTCGCCAGGATCACGAGCATCGACGACAGCAGCAGCACGCCGAGCAGCACGCTGAAATCACGCGCCATCACCGCATCGAGCGCGAGGCGGCCCAGTCCTGGCCAACTGAACACCGTTTCGGTCACCGCGGCGCCACCCAGCAAGGTGCCAAAGTGAATGCCGACCATCGTTGTGAGCGGCATCAGCGCGTTGCGCAGGACATGCCGCACCGTCACACGCCACGGATGCAAGCCCTTGGCCTGCGCGGTACGCACGAAGTCCTGGCGCTGCACTTCGAGCATCGCCGCGCGCGTAAGCCGTGCGTAGATCGCGATGAAGAACGTCGCCAGCGTCGCGGCAGGCAGCAGCACGTGCTTCAGCGCATCGATCACGTAGGCGGCGCCGTGAAGCTGCGCGCCGAGCGTGATATTGCCGCCGCTCGGCAACCAGCCCAGATGCACCGAGAACAGCACGATCGCGAGCAGACCGATCCAGAAGCCGGGTGTCGAGTAGAACAGCATAGCCACGACGGACAGCACGCGATCGGGCCATCTGCCGGCCCAATGCGCCATCACCACGCCGAGCACTACGCCCACGACGATCGCGACCGATAGCGCGACGCCCATCAGCAGCAGCGTATTAGGCAGGCGCGAGAGGATCAGTTGCATCACCGGCATATCGTAGCGCGGCGAATAGCCCAGACTGAAGTGCGACAGATGAGCGAGGTACGACCACAACTGGTGCAGCACCGGTTGATCGAGGCCGAACTTCGCGCGCAATACCTGCATCGTTTCCACCGTCGCCGAGCCGGCTTCGCCGGCCAGCACATCCGCGGCGTCGCCCGGCATCAGCTTCAGCAGGAAAAAGTTCAGGATCACGATACCGATCACCGTCGGTAGCGCCTGCCACGCGGTACGCCGCGCGATCGCGGCAAAACGCAAACCCCTGCTCATCGTGTCGCTCCTGTCATGCGCTCAGATAGACGTCGGCCAGATTGCCTTCGAGGCCTTGCGCGGACACGGTATGGTTGTGAACGCGCCGGTTCGCGAGCGTGACCATGCGAGGTGCGACGAGGTTGAGAATCGGCAGCTCGCGATAGACGATCTGCTGGAATTGTTGATAAAGCGCGACGCGTTTGTTTTCGTCGGTTTCGATCGCGGCGCTCTCGAGCAGGTGGTCGACCTCGGCATTGCTGTAGTGCGGCGCGTTCGAGAACGGCACGCCCGGCCGAATGTTCTGCGACCAGTAGAGCCGCTGCACGCCGACGCTCGGATCGAATAGCGTATTGACGCCGATGCTGGTGAAATCGAACTGGCGGTCGGCATACACGCGCTTCAGAAAAGCGGGCAGGTCCTGAGAGCGCACTGTCACGTCGATGCCAACGCGAGAGAGTGCCGATTTCACGTAATCGGCCTGGCGGCGGTACATGTCGCCGTACGGCAGGAAATCATGCGTGAGACCGAAGCGCACCCCGCCCGCCTTGCGCGGATAGCCGGCCGCGTCGAGCAGCTTTTCGGCGGCGGCAGTATCGAACGGGTACGGTGCGAGTTTGCCGTCGTGATAGGGCGAGCCCGGCGTGATCGGTGTCGGCGACAAGTCGGCGTAGCCATACGCGACCGTGCGCAGCACCACTTGCGGATTGATCGCATGCGCGATCGCCTGGCGCACCCGCAGGTCGCCGAGGATCGGATGTTGCAGATTGAAGTCGATCTCGGACAGCGGTTCGAGGAACCGATAGCCGCGCGTTTCGACAACCAGCTGCGGCAATTGAGTGAGGCGCGGCAAATCGGTGAGCGGTACTGGATTTTCGCCGCCCAGATCGAGCGCGCCTGTCTCGAACGCGGCGGATCGCGCGGCGGCGTCGGGAATCACCTTCAGTACGAGACTGTCGATGTACGGTTTGCCGGCATCCCAGTAGTCCGGATTGCGTTCATAGACGATGCTGGCACCGCGCGTCCACGACTTGAAGCGAAACGGCCCGGTGCCGATTGGCGCGTTATTGTGCGGGTTGGACAGCGGATCGCCCGACGCATACAGATGCTTTGGAACGATTGGGGATTCACCGGCCGACAGTGCCTTCAACAGATAGGGCGCCGGCTTCGACAATTCGATCACCGCGGTCCGGGCGTCCGGCGTCGATACGCGCGTGACATTGGCGAAAGTGCTGCGTCCGCGCGGATGCACCGTCTTCAACAATTCGATCGAGAACGCTACGTCCGTCGACGTGAATGGCTGCCCGTCATGCCATTTGACGTTCTCGCGTAGTGTGAAGCTGTACTTCAAGCCGTCAGGACTGACTGCCCACGCGGTTGCCAATTGCGGCCGTGGACGCAGATCGAAGTCGTATGCGAGCAAGCCTTCGAGCACCTTGGAGCTCGCGACCAGAGCGGGCCCGGTGGTCTGAAAGATCGACACCAGCACTGGCGGTTCCGGATTGATCAGCATATTCAGCGTGCCGCCCCGCTTCGGCACCGATGCTGCGCTGCCTTGTGCGAACACGCGTGCCGGCATGCCGGCGGCCGCGAGAGCAGCGCCTGAGGAAATCAGAAAGTCGCGTCGATTCAGCCGTGCCATGTAATTCATATCCTGGTGCTTCGGCCGAGTCACGTTGGCCGCGTCAAAGTACCGAGCGGCTTGCCGCTCGTGCAGCGCTTACGATAAAGCCGCAGTCGCAGTAAAAGAACCAATCGTTCGGCATATGCAAAGCACGCCACCGAAGAAAGACGGATTCCTCATCGAGCAGTCCGATCGCATCTTGCGCGACGGAGCCTAATCCAGTTGCGGCGCTATGCAATCGACAATCCATTACTAGCGTTTTGGCGGCAGGCTTCGCATACTCGGACCACCCTACTGTGGACCTCGCTCGTCATGTCTCTTTCAATCGACCACATCGTGATCCGCGTGCAGGATCTCGAGCAGACCATCGCCGATTTCACTACGCTTGGCTTCACCGTGCAACGCGGCGGCACGCACGCCGACGGCGCCACACATAACGCGCTGATCGGTTTCGCCGATGGCAGCTACGTCGAACTCATCGCCTTTCTGCGCGACGCACCGGAGCATCGCTGGTGGGACGCTAGCCGTCGCATAGGAGATGGTTTCGTCGACTACGCGCTGCTGCCGCAATCGGTTGCCAGCACCATCGCCGCGGCACGCGAACGAGGTCTCGCTTACGACGGCCCCCTAGCCGGCGGACGTCTGCGTCCCGATGGCGAGCGCCTCGAATGGCAGATCGGCAAGCCGTCGAGCGCGGATCTGCCGTTCCTGTGCGGCGACGTGACGCCGCGCCACCTGCGCGTGGCCGAAGGCGACGTTCGCCATCATGCGAACGGGGCGCACGGCGTCGCGAACATTACGCTCGCGGTGCACGACCTGGATGCGAGCCTCGCACGATATCGCGCGCTGCTCGGAGAACCCGACGTGCAGCGCGCGCCGCTGCCTGGTTACGACGTCGCATTGGCGATCCTGTCGCTTGGCGCGACGACGCTCACGCTTGCAAGCCCGGCCCGCGAAACCCGTCCGCCAGCCGAAGGTCTTGCCGCTGACCTTCGGCACCACCTCGCCTCGCGCGGCGAAGGGGTTTTCGCGGTCGCCCTGGAGACGTACGTCGATGGCGCCGCGCGGCGCCTCGAGCGTACGCTCGCCCATGGCGCCATCATCGAACTGGTAGCAAACCCGTCGATCCGACGCGATCGATAGCGTCGCGCGGCGAGCGAAACACCAGGCGATCCGGCGCCGCTCACGACGCCGTCTGCGCCGCCAGCGATCCGCCGAGATAAGCGTCGCGAATGCGCTGGTCGCCGAGCAATTCGCTCGCGGTGCCGGACAACACCATGCGCCCCGTCTGCAGCACGTAGCCACGATGCGCGATCTGCAGCGCGAGGCTCGCGTTCTGCTCGACCATGAAGAACGTGATGCCCTGCCGGTTGATGGTCTGGATCAGGTCGAGCACCTTGTCGACGTATAACGGCGACAGGCCCATCGTCGGCTCGTCCATGCAGACCGGCGCGGGGCGGCTCATCAACGCGCGCGCCATCGCCAGCATCTGCTGTTCACCGCCGGAAAGCGTGCCGGCCCGTTGGGTCAGCCGCTCTTTCACGCGCGGAAAAAGTTCGAGCATGCGTTCGTAGTCCTCGCCGATGCCCGCGCGGTCGTTGCGCGTGAACGCGCCCATCAGCAAGTTTTCGCGCACGGTCATGTCGCCGAAAAGCCGCCGGGCCTCCGGCACCGAAGCGATGCCTCGCCGCACGATCTGCGAAGTCGGCAGACCGTTCAACGGCTTACCGTCGAAGCTGATGGTGCCGGCTCGCGGTTTGTGCAGTCCAAGAATCACCTTCATCGCCGTCGATTTGCCGCTCGCATTGCCGCCCAGCAGGCTGACGATCTCGCCGCGCCCGATGCTGAGATTCACGCCGAAGTGCACCTGGATCTGTCCGTAGAACGTGTCGATCTGTTCGAGTTTCAGCAGCGGCTCGGTCATGGCGGCTTGTGTGGAGGCTAATGGGTTCGGCGCAAGCAGATGCAGATTTGATGTCTTCATGCTGCCGCCGTTTCGTTGCGGCCGGCAGCCGCGCCGACCTGACGGTGTCCAAGGTAGGCCTCGATCACGGCGGGGTCCTCGCGCACCTCGGCCGGCAGGCCGGAAGCGATCTTGCGGCCGTCTTCGAGCACGAGCACGCGATCGGAAAGCTGCATCACCAGGTCCAGCTTGTGTTCGATAAGCAGGATGGTGAGCCCGTCGCGCTTGAGTTCGAGTATCAGTTCGAGCATTTCGGCGGTTTCGGACTCGTTCATGCCGGCGGTCGGTTCGTCGAGCAGAAGGATGCGCGGCCGCAGCGCTAGCGCACGCGCTATCTCGACACGCCGGCGGTTCGCATAGGACAGGCTGTGCGCCGGCTGATCGAGTCGCGGCGACAGGCGCGTACCGAAGCGGGCCAACAGCGTCGTCACTTCTTCACGCAGCGCGGCGTTTTCGCGACGTACCGATGCAGGCCCGATCAGCGCGCGCAACGCTTCCGCAAATGCCCCCACCACCGGCCAGCCGCAGCGCGTCATCGCAAGCCTTGCGTGCGCGCCGATCAGCACGTTATCGAGCACGCTCAGATTGCCGAATACCCGTCCATGCTGGAACGTGCGGGCGACGCCGCGCGCGGCAAGCTGCTCGGGCGCCATGCCGGTCACGTCTTCGCCGGCGAATCTCACCTCGCCGGCGTCCGGCGCGTCGATACCGGACAGCAGATTGAACAGCGTGGATTTGCCGGCGCCGTTCGGACCGATCACGCTCACGCATTCGCCGCGCGCAACCGACAGGCTCACCTCGTCGACAGCCACGAGACCGCCGAAACGGCGCGTAACGCGCCGCACGTCGAACAGGATATCCGTGCCGCGTGGCAAAGAAGATGTCATGGTCGCCTCCGTCATACCGAACCGAACAGCCCTTGCGGCCGGAAGCGCACGAGCAGCAACAAAATCATGCCGTAAATCAGCATCCGGTAGTCGGCGGCAAAACGGAACAGTTCCGGCAGGCTGATCAGCGCCACCGCACCGGCGACCGCACCGATCACGCTGCCGAGACCGCCGAGAATGACCATCGTCAGCGCAAGGATCGACACTTGAGAGTCAAAGGTCTGATAGTTGATATAGCTGTACAGGTGGGCGGCGATCCCGCCGCCGATGCCAGCCGCGAGGCCGCCGCAGGCGAACGCGATCGCCTTGTAGCGATTGGGGCGGATGCCATACGCGCGCGCCGCCACGTCGTCCTCGCGGATCGCGCGCCACGTGCGGCCCAGGTGCGAGTTCAGGAGCCGCGCCTGCAGCAGTGCGAGCAGCACGAGCACCGCGAGCGTGAACCAGTAGACGGCGCGCACGCCCGTCAACTGCCACCCGAACAGCGACAGCGGGGCAATGCCGGTGATGCCCACCGGACCGCGCGTCAGGCTGTCCCAGTTGAGCACCACGAGGCCGATGATTTCACCAATGCCAAGCGTCGCAATCGACACATAGTGGCCGCGCAGCCTGAACGACGGGTAAATCAGCACCGTGCCAATCGCCGCGGTGATGAGGCCGGCGAGCGGAATCGTCAAAGCCGGCGACCAGCCCAGATTGACGGACAGCAGCGCCGACGCATAAGCGCCGATCAGCAGCAGCGCCGCATGCCCTAATGAAATCTGCCCGACCGTGCCCGCGACGAGCGTCAGACTGAGCGCCAACAGCCCATAGATCCAGCCGTTGGTCAGCGTCTGCAGCACGTACGACGACGGCACGACGAGCGGCAGCACGAAGGCGAACGCCACCAGTGCCACGATCGTGCGACGAGCAACGTGCAGCGCGCGGCGGTTCGACAGAAACGTGCCGGTCAGCGGCTCAGGCGGCAACCGGCGGCTGGCGCTGAAGAGACCATTTGGCCGCCAAACGAGAAACACCAGCAGCAGCACGAACGCGAAGAGGTCGCGATAGCTGGTGCCGAACAACGCGACCCCATAGCTCTCGACCAGACCGAGCAGCAAGCTGCCGGCAATCGCGCCGGGCACGTTCCCCAGGCCGCCGATCAGCAAGGCGACGACGCCCTTCAACGTCGCCTGAAAGCCCATCGCCGGATCGATGCTGTTGTAGTACATGCCGACGAGCAAGCCGCTCAGGCCGCCGAGCCCGCAGGCGATCGCAAACACGGCCTGATTCACGGCATTCACATTGACACCCATCTGCTGCGCGGCATCGCGATCCTGCGCGGTCGCGCGCACCGCCCAGCCGAGCCGCGTGAAGCGCAGGAACAGGTAAAGCATGCCCGCCGCGCCGATGCCGATTGCCGCAATCAGCAGATCGAGCGAGCCGATGGCGGCCCCGCCAAGCGATAGCGTCCAGTCGGGCAGCGAACTCGGCACAGGACGTGGATCGGGCCCGAACACGATCTGCGCGAGCTGGTCGAGCACGAAGCTGATACCTATGGTGGCGAGCAGCGGCGCAATACGGGCCGCGCCTTGCAGCGGCCTGAGGCCAAGCCGTTCGATCAGGATGCCGAGCAGCGCGCAGCCCGCGACCGTCGCGAGCAGCGCCACGGGTAGCGGCAAGCCGAGCCGCGTCAGACATAGCCAGCCGATGAAGCCGCCCACCATATACACCGAGCCGTGAGCGAAATTGATCAGATGCGATACGCCAAAGATCAGCGCGAGGCCGACCGCGAGCAGCGCATAGATATTGCCGACGATCAGGCCGTTGACCGTGTAGTCGAACCAGGCGGTCATGGCGTATGCACGGCGCTCGCCCCATCCCACAGAGCGAATTTGCCGTCCTTCACGACGAGTTCGAGATTCTTCGCGCCTGCCACGCGGCGCGTCTGCGGATCGAACCTGAACTTGCCGAAGATCACGCTCGGTACATCGCTGATCTTCGCAAAGCCGTCGCGCACGGCCGCGCGATCCGCGCCGTAGCGGCGAATCACTTCGCCCGACAGGATCATCGCGTCGTAGGCGCGCGCGGCAAAGGTGTCCGGATCGGCGCCGTATCTGGCGCGGTAGCGCTGCACGAAGCTTTGTACTTCAGGACGCGGATCGCCGGGGAAGAAGTTCGACTCGGTGTAGACGCCGTTCACCGCAGGGCCGCCAAGATCGATGAATTTGGGTGAATACACCGAGCCGACCGCCGCGATCGGCGTGCTCACACCGGCCGCTCGCGCCTGGCGAACGATCTGGGCACCGTCGGAATAGTAGGAGATCAGCACGATTGAGTCGGGCTGTTCGCTTCGCACGCGCGTGAGCGTCGCGCGAAAATCCTTCTCGTTCTGTTGATACGCTTCGGCCGCGACGACCTGCGCGCCGTCCGCGCTCGCGGCCTTTGCGAAGATGTCCTTGCTGGTGCGACCCCAGTCCGTGTTCAGATAGAGCACGGCGATCTTCCTGAAGCCGAGTCCTTTGGTCACATAGTGCGCGAGCAGCGGCTGTTCCTCGGCCTGGCTGATCGCGGTACTCCACATATAGTCGCCGCCTTTCGTGAAGTCGGGATGCGAATTCGTAAAGCCGAACTGCACGAGACCCGCGCGCTGATACACCGGCGACGCGGCCATCGACGCACCGCTCGACAGATCCCCCAGTTCCAGCAGGATGCGCTTGTCGTCGGCGAACTTCTGTGCGATGGCTACGGCCTGACGCGGATCGCTGCGGCTGTCCTCGAACTGATAGCTGAGCGGATGGCCGTTGATGCCGCCGTTGCCGTTGATCTGATCGAGCGCGAGATCGAAGCCGCGCTTCCATTGCTCGCCGTACTGCGCATCCTGGCCGCTCAGCGGTCCGGTCACGCCGACCCAGTAAGGATCGGCCGCGTGCGCCACGGGCATCACGCCGCAGGTTGCCAGCGCCAGCGCGCCGGCCAGGTGAAGCAGTGAGCGGATCGCGCCACGCTTGTTGTTCCACAGAATCGCCATACAGGTCTCACGCATTCGAATTGAGTGAGGCCATGTAACCATGTCGCGCGGACGCGGGCCAACGAAGATACGCGACGAAGCTTATTCCATTCCATTGGCAAAGCTTTTGACGACGAATGCCGAAGCACTTTAGAAGCGCCCTCGGTACAGGATCGGATTACAAAAAACTCCTTGTTTCAGGCACTTTTCCGCGATCGATGATCGTAGTCAACCGACCGCTATTGAGTACATAGGCGTCGGCGATTCGTCGTTTTCATCAATTACATAGCGGAATTTATTATAAGAATTGCGCATTCAAGCGCTCATAAAATGCACCCATCACATGGATGAGGCATTGCATGGAGTTGCATCAACTCGAAGCGTTCTCCGCAGTCATGTCGACGGGCAGTATGACCGGGGCCGCTCGTATGCTCGGCCGCTCGCAACCCGGCGTCACGAGAACAATCCAGGATCTCGAACAGGAGATCGGCTACGCGTTGTTCGACCGTAAAGGACCTCGCGTCACGCCGACGAGCCGCGCGTTCCGGCTTTATGGCGAAGTCGAGCGCTCACTGATCGGCCTGGCCGCTATCGAGGCCAGCGCGCGGGCGATCGGCCGCGACGAGACCATGCCATTGCGCGTCGTTGCGACACCCGCGCTCGCCGCGACATTGGCGCCACGTGCAATCTCAAAGCTCGCGCAGGCAGGCACACGGGTCGACACGCAATTGCGCAGTGCGTCCGCCGAGCAGGTCGTCGAGGCGTTGCTGTCACGTTCGGCCGACATCGGCATCGCGACATTGCCGCTCGATCATGCGGCGCTCGACGTGCACTACATCATCGAGGCGCCCTGCGTCGCGGTGCTGCACCGAAACGATCCGCTCGCGCACGAGGCCGTGCTGCGACTCGCGTGGCTCGCGGGCAAGCCGGTCGCCACGCTGGCGAACCGTTATCGGCTGCGCAGCCGCATCGATCGCGCATTCGACGAGGCCGGCGTCCCGCTTCACGTTGCACTCGAAACGAATGCGTCGCTCAATGCGATGATGGCCGCGCAACAGCAGCTCGGCGTCGCCATCGTTGATCCGGTGACCGCGTTCGGCATGCGCGTCGCGGACGTCGAGGTCAAAGCGCTCGATGTGCCTATTCCGTTTCTGTATGGTGTCGTCACGCTTTCCGGCCGTCCCCGCAGCGACGACGTCAACGCAATGATCGATGCGCTCGCGGAGGTATCGCACGGGCTGCTGCCCGGAGCCATGCGTCACGCAGCGTCACGGCATGGCGCGCTGGTTGCCCACGACCAGGCGGATGGAGCGCAAACCGCCGCCCAATCGCCCACTTTCACTCACCGCGACATCGGGACCACTGCATGAGCGCAACGACTCCTTTCCACGCCGCTGCCGGACTGAACGCGCTCGAAGCGCGGCTTCGCGAGGATCTCGCCTGGCTCGAGCTTCCCGCGCCTTCGTGGGTGCCCGCGCGGACATCGGCCGGCCAACGTGTGCTCGATGTGGCCATCATCGGCGCCGGCATGGCCGGGCTGACCGCGAGCGCCGAATTGCGCCAGCTCGGCATCGACAATCAGCGGCTCTTCGATCAGGCGCCGGCCGGTCAGGAAGGACCGTGGATCACCTACGCGCGAATGCAGACGCTGCGCTCGCCCAAGCAACTGACGGGGCCCGCACTGCGCTTGCCCGCGTTGACCTTTCGCGCGTGGTACGAGGCCCAGTTCGGCCGCGAACAATGGCACGCGCTCTACAAGATTCCACGCGTGCAATGGATGGACTACCTGCGCTGGTATCGGCGCGTGCTCGATCTGCCGGTCTCCAATGACACGCGCGTAGAGAAACTGCAGACGCGCAGCGACGGTCTGATCGAACTCGTGCTGTTGCGCGGAGCGGTCAACGACCGCAAAGACGCGCGGCGCGAAACCGTGCTTGCTCGTCATGTCGTGCTCGCGACCGGCCGTGAAGGACTTGGCGGCCCGTACGTTCCCGACGTGGCCCGCGACATTCCGCGGCACTTGCGCGCGCACTCGTCGGACCCGATCGACTTTGCCGCGCTGCGCGGCAAACGAGTCGGTGTGGTCGGCGCGAGCGCATCCGCGTTCGACAACGCCGCGAGCGCTCTCGAGGCGGGGGCCGGGCGAGTCGATCTATTCGTGCGGCGCGCCGCGCTGCCCCGTATCAACAAGCTGACCGGCATCGGTAGTCCCGGTCTCGTTCACGGGTTCGCGAATCTGCCCGACGCCTGGAAGTGGCGCTTCCTGCACTATTCGGCGCAAACGCAGGCTCCACCGCCGCGCGACAGCGTGCTGCGGGTCGCCGCTCACGCGCAGGCGCGCCTGCACCTGGCGAGTCCGCTGACGGGGTTGCGCCACGAAGGCGACACGATCGTCGTCGACACGCCCCGAGGTCAATACACCCTCGACTACCTGATCTTCGCGACCGGCTTTCACTCGGAAATCGACACGCGCGACGAGTTTGCGCCCATTGCGCCGCACGTGCGCCGCTGGCGCGACCGCTTTACACCGGCGGCGGAATTGCCGAACGAAGAACTCGCCAGCTCGCCGGACCTCGACCGCAACTTCGCCTTCCAGGAACGCGTTCCCGGGGCCTGCCCGGCGCTCGCGCGCATCCACTGCTTCAATCACGCAGCCAGTCTGACGCACGGCAAGGTCGCCGGCGACATCCCCGCGATCAGCGACGGCGCGCAGCGGCTCGCGCGCGCGATCGCCGCAATGCTGTTCGACGCCGACCGCGATACGCACTACGCGGCGCTGCAAGCCTTCGACACCGCGGAACTCGCGGGAGACGAATGGGACGACGCCGATGCCACTGCCGGCACGGTGGCCGCCGACAACGCTGCCCTCTAATGGACCCACATCTGATGTCTTCATCCGCTGATTCCCTATCGGCCGCCACCATAGCCGATGACTTCGTCGCGCAACTCGCGGGATTGGCGCCCGACGGCGCGACCGCGGCTCTGCGCGCGTTTCGCGGCGACGCGACGCGTTATACGCAAGGCAGCCACGACGCGCTCTTCTCGACCGATGTCGCCGATCTGACGCTTCGCGAACGCCTCTTTGCGGCGTGGTATGCGGCGCTGTTGTCGAATTCGGAGCAGACGGCACTCGCATATCGCGAGCGTCTGCTGACACTGGCGGCCGCGGCTGACGCGCAAACTGAAACCACGAGGTCGCTTCTCGATGCAATCGCCGCACAGCGCGCGGTTCCCGCCGCGTCGATGGCAACGACGGACCAGCGGCTCGTCGCGATCCTGCGTCACACGGAAGCCTTGACGCTGCGTCCCGCCGCGACCGGAAAGCCGGCGCTCGCAACACTGCAGGCTGCCGGCCTCACGACGCGCGCCATCGTCGCGCTATCGCAGCTCGTCGCGTTCGTCACGTACCAGGTGCGGGTGGTCGCCGCGTTGCGCGCATTGGAGGCACGAGCATGAGTTCCGATCACGGCTTTACGACGCAGACCCTCGGCTGGTCCGCATGGCTCGATACAGTCGCGCTCGAACAGGCATCCCCCGAGCAGACCGCGGGTACTCGAAGCGAGCCACCCGCAAGCGAAGACTTCCGATTACTACCTGTTGCTGGTCCACCAAGCGGAAATCCTGCGGCAACGATCAGGCGCGTTCAACAGCATCATGTATGCGCCGGGCGGATTGTCGCGAGCGGAGCGCGAGCTCGCGAGCACGGTGGTCTCGTGTGAACGGATGCGTGTATTGCGCGTCGGTGCATGCGCAGCGTTTCCAGCAACTCGCGAAGCGCGAGGACGTCATCCAGCAGATCTTCGCCGCGCCTGAAACGGCGGGTACGACCGAACGCGAGCGCGCCATCGTGCGCTACGCGATCGATCTCACGTTGCAGCCGCAGGCGCTCACGCCGGAATCGCTCGATGCGCTTCGCCGCGCGGGGCTCGACGATGCGCAGATTCTCGATCTCAGCCACGCGATTGCGATCTTTGCCTGGGCCAACCGCTTGATGCTGACGCCGGGCGAACCGGTGTTTCCGGCTTGACCGGGGCCGCCGCGTCGACTTCGCAGTAGTGCGGTCCCCAGCGAATGAATATGACAATCGCTTCGTTGCCGCACGATGCGATGCGTTAGAGACTTGCAGTCCCACTCACTACGAGAGAATCCGTCATGTATGCCTCGCGTTTCTCCGCGCTGCACCGGCGACTTTTCACGCTCGCCGGCGCGGTAATCGTTTTCTCGCTTTCCGCCGTTTCTTCTGCGGCGCCTGCCAGCGGCGAGCCGGTTTTCTTCGGCGTCAGCGGACCGCTGACGGGTCCGAACGCGCAATACGGCGCACAGTGGAAAGCCGGCTTCGACCTCGCGCTCGATGAAATCAACCACGACGGCGGCATTGACGGCCATCCGCTGCAGTACGTGTTCGAAGACAGCCAGAGCGATCCGCGCCAGGCGGTCGCGATTGCGCAGAAGTTCGTCGACGACAAGCGCATCCTGATCGAACTCGGCGACTTTTCGAGCCCCGCTTCGATGGCGGCCTCGCCGATCTATCAACGCGCGGGCCTCGTCCAGTTGGGCTTTACCAACTCGCACCCGGACTTCACGAAAGGCGGCGACTTCATCTGGAGTCCGTCGGTCAGCCAGGCGGATGCGCAACCGCTGCTCGCGGATCTGGCCGTCAAGCAGGGCTTCAGGCGAGTCGCCGTGCTGTTCCAGAACACCGACTGGGGCCGCGCGAGCAAGGACGTGTTCGTGAAGGCAGCAGCCGCACGGGGGGCGCAGGTAATCGCAACCGAAGGTTACCAGCCCACCGATAAGGACTTTCGCGCGACGCTGCTGCGCGTGCGCGATACCAAGCCTGACGCGCTCGTGCTGATTTCGTACTACTCGGACGGCGCGCAGATCGTGCGTCAGGCCCGCACGGGCGGCATCACGCTGCCGATCGTCGCGGCGAGTTCGGTGTACTCGCCGAAATTCATGGAACTCGGCGGCGATGCCGTAAACGGCGTGACCACCAACACGAGCTTTTTCCCCGGTGACCGGAGCCCTGAAGTCCAGCGCTTTGTTCGCGACTTCCAGGCGAAATATCATCACGAGCCCGACGCGTTCAATGCGTTCGCCTACGACGCCACGATCATTGCCGCTTACGCGTTGCGCACCGGCGGACTCGATCGCCATGGCGTGCGTGATGCGCTCGCGAAGTTGCATGACGTGCCGAGCGTCGTCTTCGGCAAGGCGACGTTCGATCCGGCGACTCGACGCGTGATCGGTGTAAAAAGCGTCAATCTCGTCGTCGAGAACGGACAGTGGGCGCTGCTTGGCAGCAAGCCCGCACTGGCGGCCAGGTAGCGGCACGCACATTCGCGCGGGCCGCCTGCCGATGCGGCCCCGCGCGATTCGCCTTATGAGGCAAAGAACCGGTTCGCAGGTCGTGGCAGCCCAAGATTCTCGCGCAGGGTCTTGCCTTCGTACTCGCGCCGGAACAGCCCCCGCTTCTGCAACTCGGGAATGACTTTGTCGACGAAGTCGTCGAGGCCGGCCGGAAGATGCGAGAACATCACGTTGAATCCGTCGGAGCCTTCTTCCAGCAACCACTGCTCCATCTGATCTGCGATCATCCGGGCGGTGCCGATCATCTCCAGCCCGGAGTATCCGCCGATGCGCTGCGCGAGCTGACGGATTGTCAATCCATCGCGCTGCGCCCATTCCACGACTCGTTGCCGCGCGGTACGGCTTGCGTTGGTCTCGGGAATTTCCGGCAACGGGCCGTCCGGATCGAGACCGGATACATCATGCCCCAACGCGATCGACAACGAAGCGATGCCGCTCTCGTAGTGGACGAATGTATCGAGCCGCTCACGCGTTTCGCGCGCCTCTTCGAGCGTATCGCCCACCACGACGAAAGCCGCCGGCAAAATCTTCATGTGATCGCGCGAGCGGCCGAGTTTCTCCATGCGGCTTTTTACGTCGGCGTAGAAACGCTTCCCGTCGGCCAGCGTGGTTTGCGCGGTGAACACGACTTCGGCCGTTTCCGCGGCAATCTGCCGTCCCGCCTCCGATGAGCCCGCCTGCACGATCACGGGCCAGCCCTGAATCGGCCGGGCAATATTCAACGGACCGCGCACCGAGAAGTTCGCGCTTTTGTAGTTCAGCACGTGCAGCTTTTGCGGGTCGAAGAATGTTCCGCTCGCCGTGTCGCGGATAAAAGCGTCGTCGGCCCAGCTATCCCACAGACCTGTGACCACGTCGAAGAACTCGCGCGCGCGCCGGTAGCGCTCGTCGTGTTCGACGTGCTCGTCGAGGCCGAAATTGAGCGCCGCGTCTGGATTCGATGTCGTCACGAGATTCCATCCAGCGCGGCCACCGCTGATATGGTCGAGCGAGGCGAACCGCCTTGCAACGTGGTACGGCGCGTCGAAGGTCGTGGACGCGGTCGCGACGAGGCCCAGCCGCTCGGTGACCGCCGCGAGCGCGGGCAGCAGCGTGAGCGGCTCGAACGAGGTGACCGTGTGGCTGTGCCTGAGGGCGTCGAGCGGCATGTTGAGCACCGCGAGGTGGTCGGCCATGAAGAACGCATCGAAGCGGCCACGCTCGAGCGTCTGCGCAAAACGCTTCAGATGCCCAAAATTGAAGTTGGCATCAGGATAGGCGCCAGGATAGCGCCATGCACCGGTGTGGATCGTCGTGGGGCGCATGAAGGCGCCGAGGCGAAGCTGACGTGACATGAATCGACCTCAATCGGGAACAGGTCGCGCCAGTGTAATGCGGCCGCGCTGACGCTGCCTGGCGGCAACTCGATTTCAATTTGCAGACCGACAGCAGCGACGGTCAAAGTCCGCCGTATGCAGGCGCTTTATGCCTGATGCGCTGCGTACGGACGAATCGATTTCCTTCCTCGAGTGCTTTTCATATGCGCAAACATTGGTTGGATTTGCGCTGGCGCCGACTTACCGTCCTGAATCTGGCGCCGTGGAGCGCATTGTCAACAGCTACCTATCAGGAAGGAAATAACAGATGAGCCTACGTCCTTTACATGATCGAGTGATCGTCAAGCGTCTCGGTCAGGAGACCCGCACCGCGTCTGGCATCGTGATCCCCGACAGCGCCGCGGAAAAGCCCGACCAGGGCGAGATCCTCGCTGTCGGTCCCGGCCGCCGCGGTGACGATGGCAAGCGTGTCGAACCGGACCTGCAGGTCGGCGATCGCGTGCTGTTCGGCAAGTACTCAGGCCAGGCGGTAAAGGTCGACGGCGACGAACTGCTGGTGCTGCGCGAGGAAGATATCGTCGCAGTCGTTCAAATTTGAGGAGAAAGCAAACATGGCAGCCAAAGAAGTCGCTTTCAGCGACAACGCGCGTTCCAAACTGGTTGAAGGCGTCAACCTGCTCGCAAATGCGGTGAAAGTGACGCTCGGGCCGAAGGGCCGCAACGTCGTGCTCGAACGCAGTTTCGGCAGCCCGGTCGTGACGAAGGACGGCGTGTCCGTCGCGAAGGAAATCGAGCTGGCCGACAAGGTGCAAAACATCGGCGCGCAGCTCGTCAAGGAAGTCGCGTCCAAGACCAGCGACGCCGCGGGCGACGGCACGACCACCGCGACCGTGCTCGCACAGGCGATCGTGCGCGAAGGCCAGAAATACGTCGCGGCGGGCCTCAATCCTCTCGATCTGAAGCGCGGCATCGACAAGGCCGTCGCCGCGGCCGTCGACGAACTGAAGAAGATCAGCAAGCCCACGACCACCAGCAAGGAGATCGCCCAGGTTGCGACGATCTCGGCGAACGGTGAAGAATCGATCGGCCAGCGCATCGCCGAAGCGATCGACCGGGTCGGCAAGGAAGGCGTGATCACCGTCGAAGACGGCAAGTCGCTCGCGGACGAACTCGACGTCGTGGAAGGCCTGCAGTTCGACCGAGGGTATCTGTCGCCCTACTTCATCAACAACCAGGACCGGCAGCTCGCCGCACTCGAACAACCATTCGTGCTTCTGCACGACAAGAAGATCGCGAACATTCGCGATCTGCTGCCGATACTGGAACAGGTCGCAAAGTCCGGCCGGCCGCTTCTGATCATCGCGGAAGACGTCGAAGGCGAAGCACTCGCGACGCTCGTCGTGAACAATATTCGCGGCATTCTGAAGACGGTCGCGGTGAAGGCGCCAGGCTTCGGCGATCGGCGCAAGGCGCTGCTCGAAGACATCGCGATCCTCACCGGCGGCCAGGTCATCGCTGAGGAAACCGGTTTGACGCTCGAGAAAGCGACGCTCGCCGAACTCGGCGAGGCCGCGCGCATCGAGGTCGGCAAAGAAAACACCACGGTTATCGACGGCGCCGGAGAGAAGGCCAGCATCGAAGCTCGCGTCAAGCAGATTCGCGCGCAGATCGCGGAAGCAACCTCGGATTACGACCGTGAAAAGCTGCAGGAACGCGTGGCGAAGCTCGCGGGCGGCGTCGCCGTCATCAAGGTGGGCGGCGCGACGGAAATCGAGGTGAAGGAGAAAAAAGACCGCGTCGATGATGCGTTGCACGCGACACGCGCCGCTGTCGAAGAAGGCATCGTGCCGGGCGGCGGTGTCGCGCTGATTCGAGTGAAGCAGGCGATCGCCGCACTTCAGGGCGCGAACGCGGATCAGAACGCCGGCATCAACATCGTGCGTCGCGCGCTCGAAGAACCGTTGCGTCAGATCGTCGCCAATGCGGGCGAGGAACCGAGCGTGATCGTCGCCAGGGTGGCCGAAGGCAGCGGCAATTACGGCTACAACGCCGCCACGGGCGAATACGGCGACCTCGTCGAAACCGGCGTGGTCGATCCGACGAAAGTCACGCGTACGGCCCTGCAGAATGCCGCCTCCGTGGCGAGCCTGCTGTTGACGACCGACGCCACCGTGCACGAAGCGCCGAAAGATGCGGCACCGGCTGCGTCGCCGGCGGGACCTGGAGCCGGCGGTCCCGGCTTCGACTACTAATCGAACTGCTCGAGCCTGCTGACGCCGTGAGGCGTCGGCGCAACGCGCCGCGCATCGCGACCGTCGATGCGCGGCGCGTTGTTTTGAGGGGGCAGGCCGCAATCGCTTCGTGTGCCCTGCCCCGATCCTGATTCAATCCGTCACGGCTTCACGCTGGTAGCGCGACACCGGCTGTCGCAAGCCGAGATGCTCGCGCAACGTGCGGCCTTCGTATTCGTGGCGAAACAGGCCTCTGCGCCGCAATTCCGGCAGCACGAGCCGGATGAAGTCGTCGAGACTGTTGGGAAGCAACGCCGGCATCACGTAGTAGCCGTCTGCGCCGTAGTTGACGAAACGTTCCTCGAGCGCATCAGCTATCTGCTGCGGCGTGCCGACCAGTTGCCAGTGCCCGCGTGCGCCAGCCACGCGCAGATAAAGCTCGCGGATCGTCAGGTTCTCGCGCCGCGCCAGTTCGAGGGTCAGCGACTGGCGGCTCTTGCTCGCGTTGGTTTCGGGTAGTTCGGGGATCGGCCCGTCGAGCGGATAGCCCGACAGATCGAAGCCGCCGCTCAGCGTGGACACCAGCGCAAGACCGACCGCGGGGTCGATCAGTGCCTGCAGCGCATCGAACTTTTCGCGCGCCTCGCGCTCGGTCTCGCCGACGATTGGCATCACGCCCGGCATGATCTTCAGGTCGTCGGGCTCGCGACCGTATTGCGCGAGGCGGCCCTTGACGTCCGCGTAGAACGCGACTGCGTCTTCGAGCGTCTGTTGCGCGGTAAATATGACTTCCGCGGTGCGCGCCGCGAGCGCCTTGCCCGCTTCCGACGACCCGGCCTGCACGACGACGGGCCGACCCTGCGGCGAGCGTTCGACGTTCAGCGGTCCGCGCACGTTGAAGAACTCGCCGCGATGATCGAGCACATGGCGTTTCGCGGGATCGAAGTAGCGTCCCGCTGTCTTGTCGCGCACGAACGCGTCGTCGTCCCAGCTGTCCCACAGTCCGTCGACCACTTCCGCGAATTCGACGGCGCGCTCGTAGCGCCGCGCATGCGCGAGATGTTCGTCGAAGCCGAAGTTCTTCGCCTCGTGCGCGCTCGACGACGTGACCAGATTCCATCCTGCGCGCCCCGCGCTGATGTGATCGAGCGACGCAAACTTGCGCGCGATGTGATACGGCTCGTTGAAGGTCGTCGAAGCGGTGCCGACGAGGCCGATACGTTCGGTCAACCCGGCCAGTGCCGAGAGCAGCGTGATCGGCTCGAACTGGGCCACATAGCTATGCGCGGTGCGACTCAGGAAATCGACATTGTCGCCGCGCGTGCCCGAGCCGTCGGCGAGAAAAATCAGATCGAACTTCGCGGCTTCCGCTGCCTGGGCAAGCTGCACGTAGTGGCGAAGGTCGCGGCCGGCATCCGCGCGCGCGTCAGGATGACGCCACGCGGCGATGTGATGTCCGGTCGGATAGAGAAACGCGCCGAGGCGCAGATGTCCTTTGCGTTGGCTCATGATCTGTGCGAGTCGTTGATCTGGCGGTACGGTGGCGCAGCCTATGCGCTGTCGCGCCAGCGTTGCGGGTTCGGTGGACGGTCCAGTCCGAGGTGCTCGCGCAGCGTCGTGCCCTCGTATTCGCTACGAAAGATGCCGCGCTGCTGCAGGATCGGCACGACCCCATCGACGAAATCTCGTAACCCGCCGGGCAGCGCATCGGGCATCAGGTTGAAGCCGTCGGCCGCGCCGCCGTCGAACCAGAGCTCGATGTCGTCCGCGATCTGCTCTGGCGTGCCGACGATCACCCGGTGACCGGTGCCGCCCGCCAGCGCACGGATCAGCTCTCGTACGGTGTGGCCATGACGGCGCGCCTCGGCGAGCGTCGCGTGAAAGAACGTGTGGTTTCCGTTGCCGCCGCCGGGCAGCGCGAGATCGTCGGGCAACGGCGCGTCGAGCGTCAGACGCTCTACGTCGATGCCTAGCGTACCCGCGAGGCGGTTCAGGCTGTAGCGCCACGGAATCTGCTCGACGAGTTCATCGCGCCGGCGCAATGCTTCGCTGTGAGTCGCGCCGATGATCGTCGTCAGACCGGCGAGCACCTTGACGGGCGGGCGGCCATAGGCGGCTGCCCGCTCGTTCAGATCGCGCCGGTAAGCCGCCGATTCCTCGAATGATTGCGACGCGGAAAAGACCGCTTCTGCATGACGGGCTGCCAGCTCCCGGCCATCTGCCGACGCCCCCGCCTGCACCACCACAGGATGCCCTTGCGGGGAGCGCGGCAGGTTCAGCGGCCCTTGTACGTCGAAGTAGCGGCCGCGATGCGCGATCGCATGCACTTTTGCAACGTCGACGAAACGGCCGCCGGCTTTGTCGCCGACGAACGCGTCGTCCTCCCAGCTATCCCATAGCGCCTTGACCACCTCTGTGAATTCGGCGGCCCGCTCGTAGCGTTGCGCATGGTTTGGTACCGCGTCGCGGCCGAAATTGCGCGCCGATGGCAGGTCGGCGGTGGTCACGACGTTCCAGCCGGCGCGGCCGTTGCTGACGTGATCGAGCGTCGCAAAGCGCCGGGCGATGTTGTACGGCTCGTTGTAGCTGGTCGACGCAGTGCCGATCACGCCGATGTGCGTCGTCGCCGCCGCGATGCTGGCGAGCAGCACCGTCGGTTCAAGCGCGGTGATGGGGCGGAAGTCGATCTGGTCGACGATCGCTGCATTGTCGGCGAGGAATACCGCGTCGAGCTTGCCCGCCTCGGCGATCCGCGCGACGCGCACGTAGTGATCCGCATCGACGAACGCGCGTGGCTCGGCCTCGTCAAGCCGCCATGCCGAGGGCACGAAACCCGAGTGCAGAATGTTGACGTTCAGATGCAGGCGGCGCCGCGCGGCGCGTGCCGGAAGACGACTCATCGGCGATGACCTCGCGTTGGATCAGTGGACTTTCGGAAAACCGTGCCGCTCGGCAAGCAGGTCGAGGATGCGGCGCGGGTCGGTGACGAAGCGCCGCTCCCCGAGCGAGTCCGCATCGGCGGGCGCGGGCTGTTCGTCGCCGAACACGAGCGCGGGCAGCCCCTGATGCGCTTCATCGAGCGCTTCGATCACGGCCTTGCGAGGCCGCTCGAATGGCACGCGCAGCACGTCGAGCCGTCTTACGCGCGCGGGGTCGCTCGCAAGCAGCCCTTCGATCGGCGCGCCATGCGGACAGATAAAGCGTTCGCCGGGATGATGCGGGTCGGTGAATCCCGGTTCCAGCAGGATCAGAAGGTCTCGGCTCATTGCGCAGGTTTCCTCAAAAAATGTGCAACCAGACTGCTTGGCAGGCTGGCGGCGCTATCTCGCCACCAGGAGAATCGCGGATTGATATGCCCCACTCGGCGTTGGCTAGGACACACGTCCTTCCGTCAGATGCGTCGTCACGCCGTTCAGCTCGTAATCGCCGATCACGCGAGCCTTATGCAACAGCGGGTTGTGGTTGAAAATCGTGCGCAGATTGCGCCAGTGCCGGTCGTAGTTGTGCGCGCGCGACGTCGCCGACGCGCCGCCCGCCTCGAACATGCGCTCCGCCGCGTAAAGCGCGAGCTTGCTGACCACCAGCTGAGTGCGTGCAGTCGCGAGTGCGCCCTTCAGCACGAGCTCGGGCGCATCGGCGGCGCCCTCGCGGATTGCCCGCGCCGAGCGGTCGAGCACGCATGCGTTATCGCGCACGAGCGCATCGATCGTATGGCTGTGCGCGCCCAGATCGCCGATTACCTGCTGGATGAAGGCATCCTCGCGCGCGGAAGGCGCGGGGCTGTGCAACGCGGGGCGGCCATGCCGCAACACGTAGTGCTTCGCATCGGCGACGACGTTGCGCACGATGCCTGCCGCCACCGCCACCAGATGCAGTTGCCGCAGCGCTCCGCCATGACGCCCAACAAGCGTCGTCTGCACGCGCGGCGTCACTTCGTCGTCGCGAACCAGCAGGTTGTCGAATTCGAGGCTGCCGCTTGCCGTCATGCGTTGCCCCATGCCGTCCCAGTCGTCTAGCACACGCAAGCCTTCGCGCTTCACCGGCACGATGGCGAGCACCGGGTCGCCGTTCTCGTCCTGCAGGTTCAGGCGCGCGAAGTCGGAGAACGCCGTGCCGGTCGCGTAGTACTTGCGGCCGCTTAGGCGGTAGTGCGCACCGTCGCGGCGCAACTGGGTCGTGATTTCGCCGGGGCGCGAGGTGCCCAGCTCAGTCGAGGCGCCGCCGAAAATCGCGCCATCGGCGATGCGCTGAATCTGGATCTCGTTGAACGGCGTGCGTGGCGACAGCAGTAATGCTTCGACCTGGTCGAAGTGGATGCGTAGCGCGTGCGCGAGATTGCTGTCCGCGGCCGCAAGCGTCGCGATGAGCTCGAACTCGTCTTCGAGCGAACCTCCGAGTCCGCCCCATTCGAGCGGCAGGCGCAGGCGTGCGAGACCGGAGCGGCGGAACAATGCGAAACCGTCGAACGGCAATTCGCGGCGCGCTTCCCGTGACGCGGCGTCTTGCGCCAGGGCATGCGCGAGCGCGGGTAGCGACGCCAGCGCGGTTCTTAGGCGCTCGTGCGCAGCGGTGGTATGTTGATCGGATTCAGCCATTCGTCGTTCCTCATACTGGACAGGCAGACCGGCATACGTGCGCCGGGCGTCGGATTTCATCGACAGGACAGCGTGCCAGTATAGGGACGCGCATCGGCGCGGATAACAACCGATTTGCGCTTACGTTATTCGCGTGTCTGCAATGAAAATGCCGCGACCTCGATGTGCGGCGCACATTGCGAGAATTTGCGCGAGCACGGTGCGCAACCGCAGACATAGCGACGGCCGCGTTTGTCCGAACGGCCCAAGGCACGCTAAAGCAACAGGCGAGCCGTGCTGCGAACGCGGCGCGCTTCAAAGATCAGAAATGCTTGCGATGTGAGCGATTGCGATAGCGCGGGTGCCCAGGGAGAATGCGCAAAGCCGTCGCGCCCGCTTGTCGTATCGCGGGCGGCTGCCAAAGAGATGTCACCCGAGTGTCGTCGGGTGACGTTAGGACGAAGGTCGGGAGGCCGCATTGGCGCTTCGCGAGGCGCGAAGCGAGCGGCGCTTGCGTCCCATAGCCGCTAGCGAACCGCTTTACGGCTGAATATACAGATCGGCGAAACTGCCACGAATCCCCTCACCCGTCGGCGCGTAGTCCTTCACTTTCTTCGCAACGATCGTGATATTGGGATTTGCACCGAACTCGATCGATGGGATGTCGTCATGAACGAGTTGCTGGAACTGTATGAATAGCTGCCGGCGCTTTGCATCGTCCGTTTCCACCGATGCTGCTTCCAGAAGTCGATCGACTTCCGGACTGGAGTAATGCGCGGCATTCGAGAACGGCAGCCCGACCTTGAAGTTCTTCGACCAGAACACCCGCTGCACGCCAACCGTCGGGTCGAATGCATTCGACAGTGCTTCGAGCGTGATGTCGAAGGCACGATCGGTGTAGGCCTTCTTCACGTAGGTCGCGAAATCGTAGCTTTCGACCTCGCCGTCAATGCCGATTCGCGCGAGCGATTGCCGCACGAAATCGGCGGCACGCGGGTCCTGGAACGGGTTGAAGAGCAGGCGCAGTTTGAAGCGCTTGCCGTCCGGTCCACGTTTCAATCCAGCGGCGTCGAGCGCCGCATTGGCCTGGGCCACATCGTAGGGGAAGTAGTGAATATCGGCGTCGTGGTACTTCGTATTCGCCGCGCCGATTGCGGCCGCGGACACCTGGCCATAGCCATACCAGACGACCCGGTTCAATGCATTGACGTCGACCGCTTGCGAAATGGCCTTGCGTACCGCCCTGTCCTTAAGAACCGGCGTGTCCAGATTGAAGATCAGCTGCTGGTGGTTGCTGACGTACGGCCAGTTGGTCGTATCCACGGTGAAGTTCGGCAGCGTCGCGAAGCGCTTCACATCCGACAGCGGAATCGCCTGGTCCCCGAGGTTGGCCGCGCCGGATTCGAGCGCCGCCGCACGAGCGGCAGCATCGGGCAGGAAGCGCACGAGGATCTTGTCGATGTACGGCTTCGGTTTATCCCAGTAGTCCGGATTGCGTTCGAGAAGAATATAGCTGCCATGCACGAACGACTTGTAGATGAACGGGCCCGTGCCGACCGGAGCGCTGTTGTATGGGCTCGAAACGATGTCCGTGCCTTCGTACAGATGTTTCGGGATGATCGGCGATTCGGTGCCCGCTAGCGCGGTCAGCAGGAACGGCGCCGGCTTCGACAATTCAATCACCGCGGTGTAGGGGTCCGGGGTCTTTACGTCGGTCACGTTCGCGAACGTGCTTCGGCCCCGCGGATGCACCTGCTTGAGCGTGAGAATCGAGAACGCAACGTCGGCGGACGTGAAGGGCTTACCGTCGTGCCACTTCACACCCCGGCGAAGCGTGAAGCGATACTCGAGCCCGTCTTTACCGACCGACCATGCGGTCGCCAGCAGCGGTTGCGGATTCAGATTCTTATCGTAGGTCAGCAGCCCCTCAACCACCTTGGGACCGATCTCCGCGTTGCCGCCGGCAGTGGTCGTCAAGGGGACGATCGACGCCGGCTCCGGGGTGACGAGCCATGTCAGCGTGCCACCGTGGTTGGGCTCGGCCTGCGCGGCAAGCATGCCGGCGCACATCGTGGTCGAACTGATCAATACCCCGAAAGCGTATCCGTACCACCTGTTTCGCAAGCTCATAGTTAACCTGTTTTATTGTAAGAGTCATGGATACTAAGGCGCTTTGAACGGCTCGAAAAACAAGCAAAAGTGATTTGCTTTGCATCGCCGTTTCAGATCTCTGCCGCCTGTCTGCCTTTGGGTCTCTGCTTTACCTCGAAACTCAGCCGAGCAATCGCTCGTCGACGTGGTGCTTCGGGTGATCGAAAAAAATAGAGGCGCGTGAAACGCCACTCAGTGCCTTCCGGGTAGGCGGTCTGGTCGTATCCGTTCAGACACGTCGCGACATCCTCCACGTTGCGGATGCCGTAGAACGACTTGAGCTGATGCAGTCGCTGCGAGACCGGCGGCCTGGCGCCGCACAGTCTGATTCGCAATTGGAGAACGGAAGGCACTTAAGAAGAGTCGGAGTTCATTGGGCGCTATTAACACTACCTTCAGTCATATTCGCAGACCCCAATCCAGCCCCCGCTTTTGGCACAGTCCCGTTTCTTCACGCGTATGCCCTTGATTAACAACAGTGTCTAGCGGCGGCTATTGCCCACACACGGGGTTGGCGGTCACGGTGTCCGAAATCGGCGTCATAGTGGGCGGAACATAATAGATATAGGCACTGGCGACGCAGGCCGGCTGCCCGTCGGTTGTAACGGAACATGTGTTTCGGATGCTATTGCCGGACGCATCGGTTGCCGTGAATGCAGGGTCCGGAACCAGGTTGTCATAAGGC
Organism: Paraburkholderia sp. JPY465; assembly: GCF_050436725.1. Taxonomy (NCBI): domain Bacteria; kingdom Pseudomonadati; phylum Pseudomonadota; class Betaproteobacteria; order Burkholderiales; family Burkholderiaceae; genus Paraburkholderia; species Paraburkholderia sp. JPY465. Next base: position 1,480,266 of record NZ_JBNDMT010000006.1, on the reverse strand, counting down.
TGCAGTTTGTAGTTCTGGCGCAGGTCCCACAGGATGGTGTGCCAGGACTGATAGGTCTGGCTGTGATAGCCGCCGCCGCGCCCCGAACTGCCGCAGCGGGTCCACGCGTACACCTCGCCACGGATATACCCGTTCTCGTCGAATCCCGTGACATAGCTGGTCACATTCACGCCGCCACACGAGACCCCAAGCAGCGTTGGGTATCCTGGCGGCAACGGCAGGGTGGTCGGGAATGCCGGCGGCAACGGCAGGGTGACCTGAGCCTGCACAGCGGCACTCGCCAACAGTCCCAGCAAACCAATCATCTTCATGTCGTGTCTCCCGGCTGGTCGAACTGTCGTGACAGGTGGCTCGAACTGACGCATGGAGCCTCCTCGGGACTTGTGTCCGAGGAGCTGACGGTGCTTTGCGGATATCCAATAGGGAATTCGAGAGCCGGTCGTGGCATGTTTACCACCTGTTCTGTCCTTGTTATAGGCGAATTCAGGTAATGCTACGAAAAACTTGGCGCGTTGCGCCTAGGGCCGGCGCATTAAAACTGGCGATGGTTGCCGTTGTAACGCAGGCGTCGGACATTGTTTGCAGCGCATGTCCGTGACACCGATATCTACATCGTGAACGATGGACGGGAGCAATCGTCTGTATGATGATTTCCATCTTCCGCTGCAACTGGGCCACTGTCTGTTCAGCGCAAGCCGCCCATGCTGCGCCCATTGAAAGTGGGCAACGAGCCGTTCAGAGGATCGAAGGAGGTTGGCGGCTTCGACGGCGCGCTCAGCGTGTTCGTGTTCGTGTTCGTGTAGTTACGCACGACCGGCGGCAAATAGAAGAACTGCCAGCCGCCATAGGTCTTCTGATTTTCGAAGTCCTGATAGAGAAGCGGAAAACCAGCGTGTTTGATCGGCAAGTCGGTGGAACTGCTATACACGCCGTATATACGCGCGCCCTGTTGCATCAAAACCCAATCGTTCTTACCCGTCACCGGATCCGGATAGGCGCGGCGCAAATGATGCAGCGGCGCCGGAAAACGCGAGTCGTCGAGCAGTTCGTCGATCGACGCCGGCAGCGCCCTTCCAGCGCGGTAGTAGCGAAGAATCGCGAGCCGGTACTGATTGCCTACGAACAGCAGTTGCCGCTCCCGTTCGCGCTGCCGCTCAAGCGACCACACGTCGAGCGCGCCCATCAATGCGATCGACATCAGCATCAGCGCAATCAGGAGCGCCAGCAGAACCATTCCATTTTCGCGAGTGACAGGGTGACGTCGGATTGCCCGCGGGCTCACATCGCTCATTGCGCCGCTCCCGCCCGATCTTTCGGCATCCCCTGCGGACTGCTCGCCGGCATGACGTCGTAGACACCCGTCTTGCTCTCGTCAGGCGATGCCACCGCCGCCCATTTATCGTCACCGTTGATGGGGTCCACCGGAATTGCGCGCAGATAGTGCCTTGTCACCAGATCGTCGAGCGTGTCCGGGTATTGGCCGTTGTCGCCATAGTATTTGTCGATGGCGTCCCGCATCACTGCCAGGTTCTGTTGACGCACCTGCTCCTTGCCGCGCTCGATACTGTGCATGTAACGGGGCAATGCAACCGTCAGCAACAGACCGATGATCGCCATGACGACCACCAGTTCGATCAATGTGAAGCCTGTGGCTTTACGCGCGCGCACGGTTGTCATGATGCGGCTCACCACTGTTTGTATGGAATGCCGTTGATGCCGACCCGATCGGATTTCGATGTCACGTCGAACACGTCCTTACCGGCGCGCGAATTGCCGGCGGAGCCGTTGTCCGCGTCACCGCCCTCACCTGGATTCGGTGCCTCGCCGAAGGCGCGCACGTTCCACGTGTCCTCGGCCGCAATATCCGCGTCCCCGGTAAAGAACGGATCGCGGGGCACGCGGCGAAGAAACATCAGCAAGCCGCCTTTGGGATCTTTCGCATTCTTCACGCCCGTCACCATCACGGTCAGCGAGGGCGGATAGCCGGATGCATCCGCCTCCCGCTCGATCAGGCCGGTGTCGCTCGCTTCCTTGTAAGCGTCCAGTGCGGTGCGAATCTCACGCAGCGCCGCGCTCAGTTGCTGCTCCTTCTGACGCTGCACGATCAGTTCCGAGAACGGCATGATCGCGAGCGCCAGGATGCCGACAAGCGCCAGCGTAATCACCAGCTCGATCAGCGTGAAACCGCGCTGGCGAGCGCCCGACCGGCCACGCGAAGCCAATGCGTCCGCCTGCGCTTTCATGGCTCAGTAACCACCGTTCTGAATCGGACGCAGCGGGTTGTCGCTCGGCATATCCCCTGGCGGCATCACGACGTTCCCCGGCGGAAAGGCGGGCGGCGGAGCCGGCGCTTGAGCGGGTGCAGGAGCGGCCGCGGGGGCCTGAGCCTGAGTGCCTGGCTGTGCCGCATTCGCGTCTGGGGCCGCAGCGCTCTCAGCCCCGCTCTGCTCCGCTCCCGGAACCGCCACAGGGCCCGGCGGCGCCGCTGGCACGCTCGGCAGTGTCGAGAAACGGCCACCGTAGGGCGCGGGCGGAGGCGTGGTGCGCGGCGCCGGCGGCAGTTGGCCGAACGAACTGGTCGGCGGCACCGTGCCGGAACCCTGCGCAGCGGCTTGGGAATCGCGTGACGCCCCTGTCGTGCCGCCTCCGACACTGCCGGGCGCACGCACCGCGGGGACCGGCACCTGTTGAGCCGCCTCGGCGCCCACCGGATCGAGCCGCAACTGCTCCGCATGCACATTCACGTCGGTCCCCGACCACAGCTCTTGCGTATCGGCGTCGGCGGATTGCTGCGGACGCACGATATGCGGCGTAATCTGCAGCACGATTTCCGTCTTCAAGTGGTCGCCGTTGTGATTCGAGAACAGGCGCCCGAGCACGGGCAACTGTCCGAGCCCCGGCACTTTGTCGGCGGTCACGCGGTCCTCATCCTGAATCAGGCCGCCGAGGATCTGGCTCTCGCCATCGCGCACCCGCAGACTCGTCGACGCACTGCGCGTGCCGATCTGATAGGCGAGCGAAGTGAGCCCCGTTGACGAGTTACTGCTGGAAATCGTCTTGGTGATGTTGCTGACTTCGAGGTTCAGCTTCATGCCCACGTCGCCGTCACGGTAGACCTGTGGCTCGACCTCGAGCTTGATGCCGACATCGAGGTACTGAATGGTCTGTGCGTAAGACGGCCCGCTCGTGCTCGGCGTGCTCGAACTCGAAATCACCGGTACCTTGTCGCCAATCAGAATCCGCGCCTTTTCCTTGTTGCGCGCGCGGATGCGCGGACTCGCCAGCAGGTTGGCATCGACGTCGCTGAGCTTGAAGTTCGCTGTGGCCGACAGACCGCTGACGTTATATGCATTGAGCGGCAAATGACGCAACGCGCCCCACGTGTCCACGGTAGACGGCGTCGACATCGTAAATGTGTTAGGCCACTCGATACCGAGGTCGGTCAGCCGGTCGTGGGACACCTCCAGAACCTTCACTTCCAGCATCACCTCGGGCTCCGGCAGATCCTGCGCCGCGATCATTTCCTCGGCGACGCGAATCGTATCCGGCGTGCCCCGGATCGTGACGGTATTGGCGCGCTCGTCGACGACGACCTCCTTGATCTTCAACAGGCTTTTCAATAGCGACTGGACCTGCTTGGCTTCGACGTTCGACAACTGGAATGTGCGCACTTTCAGCTCCTGGTATTCGAGCTGCTTCGCGGCGGTAGCCGGGTAGATGAAAAGCGTGTTCGCGTTGAGCTGTTTCTTGTCGAGCTGGTTCTGCATCAGGATCATGTTGACCGTGTCCTGCAGCGACGCGTTGGTCACGAAGATCGTGGTCTTCAGATCGGCACGCACGTCCCGATCGAAGATCACGTTCAAGCCCGAGGTCCTCGACAACGCTTCAAACACCATCCGCACATTCGCGTCGCGGAACTGCAGCGTCACCGGTGTGCGCATGATCGACGAAGCCGCAATGTCCTCATCTTTCGCCGCACGTTGCTGCTGCCGTTTTTCGTCGATCTCCTTCGCCATCTGCAGCGCCATCGCATTGGTTGGATTCTGGGCCAGCACGCGGTGAATGCGTTCGGAAGCCAACGTATATGAACCTCGCTGCATCATCCGGTCGGCCTCCTGCAGCGAGACCAGATCGCGGCGATCCCGATCGATCGCTGCGCCGATATTGCGCCCTCGTTCGCTGTTCGGATCGAGCCGGCTGGCCGCGTAGAGCTTCTGGATCGCCAGATCGAATTGATAGCTCTGACGCAACTGGTCGGCTTCGTCGAGCAGCGCATTGACCTTATGATCGCGGTCGCGTAGATAGTTGAGCTGCAACTCGGCGTTGGTCGGATCGCTCTCACGGGTCGGCGGATGAATGCAGCCGCTGAAGGCAAGCATGGTTGCGATGCTCAGCAACGCGAGCCGCCCCGCGGCCCAATTGACGGTGGGACGCTGGTCGCGAGGCGATCTGGCAGCGGACAGATGTTTCCACGAGCCGCTGTCACCGTGGCGGCTTTCACCCCGGTTGCGTGCGGTTTTCATTTATTGTCCTTCGCTTGAGTGGTTAGTACCTGTCTCTCATTGAGAGGCAGATAAGTCAGCACGACGCCACTCTCCGAAATCGACTCGATGCGATACTGCCCGTCGATGACTTCACCCGGCGAAACGATCAGCAGGCGATCGCCGTTGCTGAGAAAAACCTGGGGTTTTGCCGCTTTGGCGTCGAGTTCGCCGAGATAGGTAAACGGCACGGGCGGCGCGGTGGGCGGCGCAACGGGCTCCGGTGGCGCGGGGGCCACGACCACGGGCGGCGGTGGCGGCAGCCACGACGACGCGGCGAACGGATTGTTCGCGGATTCAAGCGAGAGTGGCGTACGCAGCGCGCGGAGTTTGTCGCGCGCTGTCGCTGCTGATTTCGCTGACCCGGTCGTTTTGACAGGAGTCGGCGAACTTGCTGAAATTGCTGAACTCGCGGCGTTTGTCGCATTCGTCATGCTTGCCGGATTCGCTGCTTTCACTGGGCTCGCCACACTCGCGACATTCGGTGCACTTGCCACGGCCGGCGCAGCAGCCGGCACCGCACCGGCCGCACGCGCCGCCCCGTCGCGATGCAAGGCAACCATCCGCAGCGCAGCCCCGCTGCGAAGTGCGCCTGTCATCGCAGTCACGACCGTCGGCGTGCACAGCACGGCTTTCAGCTCACGCAAAGACATCCCTACCGCAGCGATCGCGCAGACCATCAGCAACACGCGGCCGACGAGATCGGGCTTCATGGCTGCGCTGCCCGATAGACGAGTTCAAAGCGCACCCGCGCATCCAGTACGTTGCCATCTACCGCGGGGCGTTCGACATGGATCTCGCGCAACGCCGCGTTCGGTACGTTATTGAGCACCGACGCCAGAAAACGCCGGATCGCACCATACTGATCCTTGACCGGCAGCAGCATCTGATAGCGCACAAAATGCGCGCTTGAATCGTTGGTCACGAGATACTCGGCCGAGCCGAGCGTCAGGTTGCTGTCGTGCGCCTGGGCGAGGATCGTCGCAATATCGTCGGCGCTCTGCGCGAAACCCGGGAACAGTTCGGGTAACGCATGAAGTGAAACCGCGTCGACAACCGCCGCACGCTCGGCGTCGGCATGACGCGCCCTGGCGGGGTGCGCAAGACGCTCGGAGTCGCGCAGCTCGTGCGAATCGACGTTTGCGTCGACTCGCATAGCCGCTACGGCGACCACCGCCGCCGCCCCCAGCAGCAATGCGCCGAGCAAGCCCGGCAGTCCGAGCGTGCGCCGCAGCTCGAAACGCCACGTGAGCAACCTGTCCTCCATCTGAGCGCCGTTCATGACTTTCTCCAGACGGCGGTAATCTGAAAGCGCACCGGCGTGCCAGGCACATTGGTTTCGATAACGTGATCGTTGAGCACGGCTTCGCGCAGCAGCACACTGCCCTGCAGATACCGGAGGTACGCGATCATTGCGTCGAAGTTCTTCGCTTCCGCGGTGATACGGATCTGGCTTTGCGCAGGACTCTGATCGATGCCTATCAGCGCGACGTCGTGGTCCGGATAGTCCTCGACGATCGACAGCAGGTCCTGCCACGGCACGGTCAACTCGCGCAACACCGCGAGGCTCTGGTTTTCCGCGAGCCGCGTGGCAGGCGTTGGCGGCGTCTTCGCGGAGTGCGATTCCGCAAACAGCCGGTGCCGCTGCGCGTCCTGTTGCGCTTGCACGCGGTCGCTTTCGTCGTAGGCGTGCCAGAGCCGTTCACCACTCACCAGCAACAACAGGCTGGCGACACACAGCAGCACCATCCCCGCGGGAGCGCCCTGCAAGCGGCGGCGGCCAAAATCGATGTGAAGGCGGGGCATCATCGCGCGGCCTCCATCAAACGATACGCGACCGGCTTGTCCATCGCCGGTTGCGCGACGCTCTGCGTCGCGCAAAAGCGCCCCTCGAATGGCGCAGGATCCAATTCGGCGCCGCACAGACATATTCTGCATTCTTCGCGTTTCCCGCTCGTTCGTCCGGCGAGACGCTCGAACGACTGTTCGGCGCGTGCGGCGATCCGCTCGGCGTCGCTAGCGTCGCCGGGAAAAATACGCTGCGAGTCATAGGCGACCCAACGGTTTTCCTCGAACAGCACAGCCTGCATCAGCGTGTCCGCGACGAACAACAGCAGCGCCGTGCCGGCGCCGGCGCCGGCGGCGTCCTGCACGCGATTGAGCAATTCTGGCAGACATAGCTTGAGAGACCGGACGTCGACGCCCGCCGCCATCCCCGCATCGTGGATGCCGTCGTGCAGCGTGCAAGCGATGGCACTCGCGAAGACCGCGTGGCCCCCGCGCTGCACCGAAAAGCGCACCTGCACGGACTCGGCCTCGATGCCATACAGATCAGAGAAGTGAGCGAGCACGATCTGGTTGGTTTCGCTTGCGCTCAGTGTGCGGAAGTCGCCGCGCAAGATGGCGTGGCTCGCCCAGAAATCGTCCAGCATGATGTGCGCCCGGCGTTTGACCAATACCGTGCGCGCCGTCTGCCCGGCGTCCGCGGCTAATGCAATGTTCAACGCGTCGAGTACGCCTCTTTCGGTGAAGCACTGCTCATCGGGAATGGCAACGCTCGTGGGTTCCGCAAGCGCTGCGGCATGACGGCGCGCAACCCTCCAGCGCGGCGCCGTCGCCGCCATGACCAGTTCGCGTGTACCGACGCCGATGGCGAGCGGACTATTCAACCATGGTGACACGGTTGATCTCCTCGAGTGTGGTTTCGCCCTGCTTCACGAGCAAGAGCGCGGCCGTGCGCATGGTCTGCATCCCATAGCGCAGTGCGGCCGCCTTGATGTGCCCAAGTGGCGCGCGCTCCGATAACAATTGCCGCAACTCGTCGTTCATGCGCAGCGTTTCCGCGACCGCGCGCCGCCCGCGGTAGCCGCTGCCACGGCAAGCCGCGCAGCCAGCGCCGTGGCGAAAGCGGTAGCTGCCCACGTTGTCCGGATCGATGCCGGAACGGGCCAATGTGTCTCGATCGACCGTGTCGTCCACCACGCAGTCGGCACAGCACTGGCGCAACAACCGCTGCGCAATCACGCCATTCAGGGCCGACACGAAGCTGTACGGATCGACGTCCATGTTCGTGAAGCGGCCTATCACGTCGAACACGTTGTTCGCGTGCACCGTCGTGAACACCTGGTGTCCGGTCAACGCCGCCTGCACGGCGATTTGCGCGGTTTCAGGATCGCGGATTTCACCGACCATGATCTTGTCCGGATCGTGCCGCAGGATCGATCGCAATCCGCGGGCGAACGTCAGTCCCTTCGCTTCATTCACCGGTATCTGCAGGATGTCCCCCAGTTGATATTCGACTGGGTCCTCGATCGTGACGATCTTTTCCAGGCCGTCGTTGATCTCGGTGAGAATCGCGTACAACGTCGTCGTTTTGCCGCTGCCCGTCGGCCCCGTCACCAGCAGCATTCCGTAGGGCATGGACGCCACCGAGCGCATGAAGCGCGTGTCGTCGCTACGAAATCCCAGTGTTTCGAGTGTCAATCCGCCCGGCGCCTGCGAAAGCTGATAACGGTCGAGAATGCGCAGGACCGCATCTTCGCCGAACTGGTTCGGCATGATCGACACGCGAAAGTCGATTTCGCGGCCCGCGTACACCGCCTTGAAGCGACCGTCCTGTGGCACGCGGCGCTCCGCGATGTCGAGTTCGGAGATGACCTTCACGCGCGACAGCACCTGGTCCGCGACATCGCGTCCCTCGGCACGGCCGACCACGGTCAGCACGCCATCCACCCGGCACTTGATCTTCAGCCCGTTTGCACGGCATTCCAGATGGATGTCGCTCGCCATCATCTTCAACGCGTCGTAGATGGTGGAGTTGAGCAGACGCACCACGGCGCTGTCGTCGCTGCTGATGCCCTGCAACGTCAGCGCGAGCGAAGCGGGATCGGCGGTGTGCTGCACCTCATCGTCGAGGGCGAGCGAATCCATCGCGCGCACGTCTTTTTCGCGCATGGCGAGCCACGCGGTGAGGTCACCGACGCTCGCCAGCGCCCAGCTGTACCGCGAAGTGGGCCGCGCACGCATCCGGTGCTCCATCACGCCGCGCGTGCGGGCGTCGAGCGGATCGGCGATCACGAACAGCAGCGCGCCGTTCTGATCCGGCTCGCGAAAGCACACGCACAGCCGGGTGGTGGCTTCGACGAACGGCAGTACCTCGAAATCCGCTTCCAGCCGGTTCAATTCCTGCATGCCGATCGACTTCATGCGGAACTGCCCGGCGAGCCGAACCACCATTTCGTCGGCGCTTAGCGACGCCTGCACCATCAACTCTTCCAGTGCGCGAATGCCCGAGCCGTGCGTGTCGCTGAGCGCGCGCAGCGCGTCACGCAATTCAACGCCCTGAGATTGCGGTGCCTCGCTGATCGTATCCATGCGTTTCCCCTCGACACGGCCTACTGGATGCTCGACGCAATTTCAAAGATCGGCATGTACATCAACACGACAATCCCTCCGATCACCACGCCGATGAAAATCATCATCGCCGGCTCGATCAGTCGTGAAATCAGATCGATCGTGCGCGACACTTGCGCTTCCTGGAATGCGGCGATTCTGTCGAGAACAGGACCCAGGCCACCGGTCTTCTCAGCGACGGTCAGCAAGCGATAGGTAATCGCGTTGGCGAGACCCGCTTGCTGGAACGCGTCGGAGATCCTCGCGCCATTGCGTACCTGCTGCATGGCACTTTCCACGGCCGTCTGATCGGCCCGGCTCACAAGTCCACTGGCGAGTGTGAAGGCACGCGTGGCGGGAATGCCGCCTTCGACCAGCATCGCTGTAGTGCGAAAAAACTGCGACTGGCGAAACACGCGGAAGTGCAGACCAATCCCCGGCAATGCGAGCAGGCGATCCGCGATCCAGTTGCGCGCCGCGACCCGGCGCAGCGCGACGCCGACCGTCACCGCCACCACGGCGAGGCCCACAGTGATGGCCATTCCGTGGGCATGCACCATGCCGCCCCAGGCCATCAGCAACTGTGAGAGCAGCGGCAGCTCGCGTCCGCTATGCTCGAGCAGGGTCGCAAAGCGCGGCACGACGAAACCCAGCAGAAACAGCACGACGGCCGCGCCTACGAGCAGTAGCACGGATGGATAGATCGCGGCCGACACCACGCGGCCGCGCAGTTCGTGAAGCAGCGCACTGTTGCGTGAATAGCGCGTCAGACTGTCGGCAAGACCGCCGGTCTGTTCACTGGCTTTCACGCACGCCACGAGGATAGGGGGAAACACGCGGCTAGCATGCTCGAGCGCCGCGGACAGCGAGTGCCCTTCTTCGAGCTGCCGCAGCAGATCGCCATAGATCTCCGCCGACGCCTCGCGGCGCTCATTGCCGCGTAGCGTGCGCAATGCGTCGATCACGCCGACGCCGGCATCGAGCAATGCCGCGAGTTCGCGCGCGAACAGCTCGACGTTGAATTTCGCGCCCGGCATTGCGCTCCAGCCAGACCGGCGCTGACCTCGCGCTTGCGCGCGTACCGACACCACGCGCAATCCCCTTGCGCGCGCGAGCGCTATTGCGGCTGCGGACGAATCGCAGTCGACGCGAAGCGTCTGCACTGAACCGCTGGTATCGAAGCCGCGCAGCAGGTACTTCACGTCGATTCTCCTCGCTGAGAGCCGCACTACCAGGACGTGACGTTCGTGTTCTCACCGGTGCCGCCCGCCTTGCCGTCCTTACCAAGCGAGTACAGGTCGTAGTCGCCATGCTCGCCGGGCGAGCGGTAATGGTAGGGGCGACCCCACGGATCCGGCGGCACCGCTTTCTGCAGATACGGGCCACTCCAGTTCGTTGCGTCCTGAGGTTTGGTCATCAGAGCCTGAAGGCCTTCCTCGGTCGTCGGATAGACGCCCATGTCGAGCCTGTATTGATCGAGCGCCTTGCTCAACGAGTCGATCTGGGCCCGCGCGATCTTGGTGTTCGACTTGCCAACCTGTTCGAAATAGCGCGGCGCGACCAGCCCCGCGAGCAAGCCGATGATGACCATGACCACGAGCAGTTCGAGCAGCGTGAAACCGCCGTTGCGCCGACGTGCATCGCCAATGCCTGGAGGGAACGTCACGCTGCTGCGCATGGCGGCCCTGATCGGGAAAGATTCGTTGCGCACGGTGCCCCCTTTCTGTCGACCCACCGGCCCGATAACACCAGAGCCGTTTTACTCATTCTTGTTCAGGTGGACACCGGCAAGAAGTAGGGAGACCAGACCAAAGGGATGGGTAAAGACCCTCCAGTTCCCGCGTCGTTCACAGGAAGCGATCGAGCGCGCGCGCCGGTTTCGACAACGGCAGCACACCCATGTCGAGCGCGATCAGCACGAGGCCGGTGACGTTCGTCACGTCGAGCTTGCGCATCAGGCTCGCGCGGTGCTTTTCGATGGTCTTCGGGCTGAGTTGCAGATACTCGCCGACCTGCCGATTGGTGCAGCCTTCCGCGACAAGCCTCAGCACCGCGCGTTCGCGAGCGGTCAAGGTGTGCCATAGCTGCGCATGGCGCGAAACGCCTGGCAGCGGATCGCACGATACGCCGTTCCCGGCATGCTGTTCGAACGCGGGGTTGCGTTTGCCCTCCATCACGAGGCGCATTTCGCCGACGAGTTCTTCGAACGAGGCGTCCTTGATCACGTAGCCATCGGCGCCCGCCGCGAACGCCTCCTGCACGTGTTCGTCGCTGCTGTGGATCGTCAGCGCGATGATCCGCACCTGCGGGATCCGATACTTGATCACGGTAATGGCCTCGATGCCGCTCATGCCTGGCATCGAGAGATCCATCAGGATCAGATCGGGCCGGATGGCCCAGGCGAGACTGCACGCCTTGATACCGTCGGTCGCCTCGCCCGCGACGGTGTAGTCAGGCAGGGAGGACACCATCGTACGGAGACCGCCGCGCAACAGATGCTGATCCTCGGCGATGAGTACGTGATAAGTCGTCGCCACTTTGCTCGCTCCTGGCGGCCCGCCATGACTAGTTCGAGGCGACGACGTCGTGGTAAGCACTCAGCAGTTCGGCCGGCGTTGCGAGACCGTCCAGACGCAGCCACGGCTCGCCGGGTGCCGCGCGGAAAAAGACTACGGCGGTGTGATTCATCTTGTCGCCACGATAGACGTTGAACGCGCGTTGAGCCGCGATACTAGCCTCGACGGTGCCGGTGTAGTGCTGCCACTCGGGGCCGGCATCGAAGCGGGCGGCGTAGGCCTTCAGGCGGGCTGTCGTGTCCTCTTCGGGATCGATCGAGATCGACACGAGATGAACCTTGTCACGGTCGGCGCCGAGCCTCGCTTGCAATTCCTCGAAGGTTTGACTGACCATTGGGCATATCGTCGTGCAACTCGTGTAGATGAACGTCAGGATGACCGGACGGCCGTCGTTCAGCTCGTCGGGGAGCGAAACAGCTTTGCCGTCGTCGCGAACCAGCGTCACCGCGGGCAGTGTGTATTGCACAGTCGAGCGCACCGTGCCCGTGGTCATGTCATGGTGGTGATGCATGTGCATCGCGGTGTCGTGGGCCATCTCATGGGCCATCTTCCCGGCAGGCGCCGGCTGCATGTCCGTCGCCTGATGATGTTGCACCTCGATCGCGGCGCCATCGGCGACGTCTTCGGCAGTCGCGGCCACGGTGCCGACGCCTGTCAGCCCTGCGCCGGTCAGCACGAGCGCGCGGATCATCCATGTGCGGTTCGTCTTCATGGGGTCTCCTGAGACAATGGAATGGCAATGGCGCGATAAGAAGCACAGCGACGCGCCCGGCCGTTCAATTCAGTCTCATGAAATCGCCCGCGCACGTCATTGGATAAAGTCCCCCAAAACGCGGTAGGGTACGTCTACCAGCGGTAACATCCACCCCGCATAAAGCGGAGTGTCCCCCGCGTGACGTGCGTAGTTGTCCCGTTGGCAGAGCGACGTGCGCGGACCTACAATTCATAACCAATGCTTAAGGTTTCCTTAAGCAAACTCGCTGGGGAGATCCCATGCAGGCACCTCCGCCCGCTGCACGGCAACTGAGGTTGCGCGACCTTGTCGATGCGATGCGCAAGCTTGGGATCGCGGCGCGACTCGACGAAACGCGACTGGACAACGTCACTGACGCGCGCGGCGCCGCGCTTGCGATCCTGTCGGCGCATGGCGCGTTCCTGTCGGTGAACCGCAGCGCCGCAGCGTTGCTCGGATACGCGAACGGCGAACTCGTCGGCCGCTCGCTGCTTGACATGGCGCCCGAGGGCGAACGCGCATCGCTCGCCGCCCAGCTATCGGTCGATCCCGCTCACGACTTTGCTCCGATCACCACGATGCTGACCTTGCGCAATGGCCGTCCCACCTTGCTGTTACTGCACCGCCAACCGATCGCGTCCGACGAGGCGCAGCAGAGACCGCCCGATGGGCAAGCCGCGCAACTGATGCTCTTCGAGGAACCCCTTGCAGCCGATGCCTCGCTTGCGCCTGGCGTCCATCTCCCCAAAGCGGCGGCCCGCGATCGGCTGAAGTATCTGATGATCGGTCAGCAACGCGAGCGTCAACGCCTCGCCGCCGAACTGCACGACGGTCTAGGCCAGGCGCTCACGCTGATCAAGCTGATGGTCGAGGACTCGCGCATGCGCCTGCGTCACGGACAAGCCGAAGACGCCGCGCAAAAGCTCGACGCCACCGTCCTGCAAATCCGCGAGGCGATCGGCGAGATGCGACAGATATGCGGCGAACTCCGTCCGCTAGCACTCGACCGGCTGGGTCTCGCCGTCGCGTTGAGCACGCTGTGCCGGCGCGTCGAGCGCAGTGCCGAAGGCCTGGCGGTGAACTTCCGCTGCGACGTCGACGACCGCGATGTGCCCGACTACCTGAAGGCGGACATTTTCCGCCTCGCTCAGGAAGCGCTCAATAACATCGTCAAACACGCAGCGGCAACCGAGATCCGGCTCACCCTGCAACGGATCGACACCGGTCTGCTGCTCACCGTTCAGGACAACGGCACCGGCTACGATACGCGCCCCCTGTCACCTGAGGACATTGGTTCGATGGGCCTCGGCCTCGCCGGCATGCAACACCGTGTCGAATCGCAGGGTGGCTTTCTCTCGATCCACTCTTCCGACGCCATCGGCACACTCGTATCGGCGAGTTGGACGCTTTGACGGACACCGCCGGCTCACCCCCGCGCGCTGCCCTCATCCGGCTGCTGGTCCACTGAGCCTCGACGCTGGCAGTTCCTCGACATCGCCGGGTGCCGCTGGCGGCTCCGGATGCGCAACCGGCGGCTGGACTGGCTTGTCGGAATCGCGTTCCGCGCATTTGGTCGCGAGCGAAGTCAACAGCCCCATGCTGATCGCGACCAGCACGAGTTCCGTCAGATTCTCGATGGCGAGCTTGTGCATCACGCTCGCCCGATACTTCTCGATCGTCTTCGGGCTGAGGTTCAGATACTCTCCGACCTGGCGGTTGGTACGCCCTTCAGCAATCAGCTTCAGCACACTGCGCTCGCGCGCCGTGAGAATGTCCCACGCGTTCTTCGGCGCCACTGCTTCGCGGCCGGTAATGAAAGAGTCGACCATGTAGCCGTACACATCGGCGCTCAGATGCTTTTTTCCCTGCATCACCGCGCGCATCGCAACAATCAGTTCGTCGAACGAAACATCTTTCAGCACATAACCGTCGACGCCCGCACGCAGCGCTTCACGCACGTACTCCTCGTTTTGATGCACGGTGAGCGCCAGGATACGCACGTGAGGCGAACGGCGCTTGATCGCCGCGCTCGCGTCGATGCCGTTCATGCCGCGCATCGACAGATCCATCAGGATCAGATCAGGATTGAGCGCCATGGCGAACTGGCAGGCTTGCTTGCCGTCCGTCGCCTCTCCGACAACAGGAAATTCGCCTTGTGCTGACAGCATCGAGCACAATCCTTTTCGCAGCAGATCATGATCCTCGCTGACCAGGACGCGATATTTGGTATTCACGATCCCCACTCCCTCGTTAGAGCATGGACGGTTGATTCATCAACCGTAAGCGCCTGTGGCAGGACGATTTTCTTCTTTCAAATATTTCTTTCTGATTCCTTGGATATTTCTTTCCAATAAATTAACCTATCCTTACTTTGACTTAACATATTTTTTGACCACATCCGATTGCCCGCGCGGCCTTGCTGTGCAAGGTTCGCGCCATCTGGCTCAGGACCTTTTCCAGAGTCGGGAAGCACGACGCAACCTTTAGTTTGATTAACTAAGTTGGCGAAAAACGTTTCAAAACAGATACGTTCGACGGAAAAACTGATTTTGGTAAAAATAGGAATAAAGTGCGTCCTTCCTGTGTTTCGCGAATGCGAGGTAGCACAAACTACGCCATCCGCCCCCATCGGAACTATTTTCCTTCCTTGAGGCGAATGACAAACAATAGCCAAGCCTGACGGATCTCACGATTCGTTACAGATGTAACATTCCTGCAAATCAGTAAATACCCTCCTCGGCGCACCTCCAAAAGTAGGAGGGTGCCCCATTGCTCAGGTCCTTTTGCGCGACTCACAATGACGACGCGGAGGGATGTCGAACATGCGCAAGCGCTCTTTTTTGCTGTCGGCGAGTACGCTTCGGGCGGTCACGATGACCCTCGGCATGACATCAACTGGGCTCGCGCATGCGGACATCTTTGGCGCGGTCGACAGCCAAGGTGCGATCGTCCTGACCAATACACCGGGCACGGCGGGACTGCGCGTGATCGTCGCGGGGGACCCGCCGCCCGAGCGAAGTGCGAAACGTACAAACAGCACATTCAGCGCCGTGATCGAAGAAGCAAGCCGCACCTTTCGCGTGGCGCCCGAACTGCTGCGCGCGGTGATCGACGTCGAGTCGCGCTACAACCCGAATGCGGTATCGGACAAAGGTGCCCAAGGTCTCATGCAGTTGATGCCCGACACCGCGCGGCGCTTTTCGGGCGGCAACATGTTCAATCCGCGCGACAACGTGCTGGCAGGCGCGCGCTATCTACGCTTCCTGCTCGATCTCTTCCAGGACGACATGGAACTTGCGCTGGCCGCGTACAACGCGGGCGAGAACGCCGTGATCAAGGCCGGCTATCGCATCCCTTCGATCCCCGAGACGCGTCAGTACGTGCCGCGCGTGCTGGACCGCTACCGGCGTCTGCTGACGGTCAGCGGCTGATGCGCGCCGGCGGCGCTGTCATGCCGCCCTGCCCGGCTGCTAGGGCACGATCCACGCGCCATCGGCAACGACACGCGTGTTCTCGGGTTGCGCAAAGCGAACGAGATAACCGCCCTTCGAGGCAAAGCGCTGACCCGGCGCGAGCGTCAGGCGCGGATAGTAGCCCGTCAGGATCCGATGGTCGAGCATGTCATCGACGCGTTCTACCAGGTAGTCTCTGACGAACGCATCGGCCATGTGACTGAGGGTCTCGGCGAGCAGCCCGCACGCGAGATAGGTATCCGCCTGAACGCGCTCGTCGACGACCTGAATATGCCTGATCGCGAACCAGCCGAACGCGTAATCGACACGCACGCGCCGTCCCTCGGGCAGGTCGACCGGATAGGCGATACGCGCGGCGTCGCGCCACCTTTGCGGCAAGGGTATGCGGTCCAGGCCACCCATCAGTCCCGACACAAAGACCTGAGTCGAAGCGGGCGGCTTGCCTGCGACCGCCGCGATATCAGGTGGCCGCAGCCACAGCACCAGCGCATCTGTTCCACGCGCACCGCGAAGCGCTTCGGCAACGCTATCGCCCGGCGCGAGCCTGTGGCTCGATACGCTCACGCCGTGGTCCTTCAGTGCGCTCGCGAGCGCAAGCGCCGCCGCCTCGCCGCTGTCGCCCGCGCGATACACCTGGCGTACGGTCTTCACCATGCCAGCCGGTGAGCCGCTATTCGCGTCGAGAATACGCTTCGCGATCAGCCCGGCCTCGAGCAGAACGCCCTTCGAGAAATACATCGAGTAAAAGTCCTGGTCGGTCTCGACTGGCACGTCGACGTTGGGAAAGAGGCACGGCACCGCTTCCTGCTCGCAGAAGTCGTGAACGGGCGCCCAGTTCTTGCCGCCGATTCCCGACAACACCGCAAATACGGGTTGCTGCGTCAGATACGCTTTCAACTGCTCGTGCCAGGTCTCGGGTGGGCCGTGCAGTTCCCACACATGCAACTCCCAGCGCCGGTTGACCATGAACATCATCTTGCGCGAGGTGCGCAGCGGCGGCGTTGCACCGAGCGGCGAAGCGTTCTTGTCGGCGAAATAATGTTCCAGCACGTCGAGCATGCCGCGCCGTTTCACCGGATCCGCGTCCGGTGTGATGATCGTCGCGAAGTGCAGCACGGTATCCGTGACGCCCGGCGCCCTGCGCCGGTCGAGCCGCTTCAGATAGCCGATCAACGCCGCCATGTCCGCGTCGTTCAGCGCGAACTGCGGCATCAGATTGCTGAGTGGCTTGCCCTCGGAGTCGACGCCTTCGCGGATCGCACGGGCGATCGTCGCGTCCGTGTACGGCTCGCGATTGGCCCGCATGCCGTCGACGTAGGGCATCTCCAGCTCCTCGGGATTCTGAACCCGCGGGTGGAACAGATACTGCCCGCTGATCGGCGGAATGGTGTTGTTGCCTTCGCGCGCGCCGAGCCCGCTGCGCCGGTGGCAATTCATGCATGCGACGGCGGCGCCTTGCATGCGCACGCCGCCATCGTGGCTCGCTTGAACCGCTTCCCCGGAGCCGGCAATGCCGCGCTGGTAGATCGACTCGCCGGCATCGATGGGAGGCGCGCCGCGCGCTAGTTGCACGCCGGCCAGCAGCAGCGCGGCAAGCGCGGCCGCTACCCCAAAGAACCCGGCGCGGCGCATGACTAAGGAACCGGCCGGACCGGCGAGCCGCTCGCCGGCGAGGTGTCGGCGCCGATCGTGACGGAAGCGTGCCGCCCCTGCCAAACAGGTTTGGCGAACGTCAATCTGTCGAGGGGCGGATTGAGCGTGACCTTGTCGATCACCAGCCGGTCTTTCCTATCCGTCCCGATCGGGCCGCTTTCGATGACGAACGGAATCCGCACGCCATCCACGTCCCTGAAGTCGCGATACATCACCTCGACGATCGCGGGCTGGCCCGAAGGACCGCGCGCCTCGCGGTCGGACTTCACATCGAGGAAATTCTGCGCGTCGACCCACACGTGGCGCGTCGCACCGGAGGGCAAGCGCAGCGACAGACGATAGGTATCGCGTCCTTCGACCTTGTCGGTGCCTTCGAGTGCGACGTCGATGCCCTTCGCGGCGTGATCGAGCAACGGGCCGTCGATGACCTGCGCGTCGCGCGCGAACTTCACTTCATCGCTCGTATAGGGGCGCACATCCGGACCGCCGCTTCCCGACGGGCGCACTTTCCAGCCTTCCTTGCCGTCGAATACGTGCACGATCATCTGATTGGCCGCCGTGACCTCGAAGCGAGTAAGGTCGGGACGTTTCAACGTGAGCATGAATGGCAGATTCGACGCGGGTGCATTCGGACTGTCCACGTGCCCGACCCACTCCATCGACATGACCTTGCGCCAGGCATCCGCGCCGCCGCGAGCCTCGGCGTTCCTCGCGACGATTTCCTCCGTGCCAAGGCTGTCGTCCGACCTCGCGGCCGGCATCTGCTCCAGCGCGAACGCGGCGGCGATCGCCACCAGCAACCACCACCAAGAAATCCGTTTCATGACCTTCTCCCGGTGTGCTGCCGTCGCTAGCGAGCCGGCACCTTGACCATGACGAGTTGCGGCTTGGCGAACAGCGAATCGTCGGCGGCCTGATTCACCGTCACGTGCTGAATCGTCATCTGATGGGTCTGCTTCACGCCCGCGACTATTGTCTCGAGCGTATGCGGCACGACCAGGCCGTTTTCCGCGTGGTAATCGCGGAAGTAGACGGCGACGTTGTGCATGCGCCCGTCAAGCTTGCGCGGGTCGCCATCCATTTTCAGCTCGAGAAAGTTCGTCGCGTCGATCCACACATGACGCTCGGTGTGATCTTTCGTCGTCAGCATGAGCCTGTAGGCGCGGTGGCCCTCCACGGTATCCATGCCCTGCACCGCGACCTGGCTGCCCTTGCTCGCGTAGTCGATCAGCGGGCCGTCGAGATCGGCGGTGTTCGCGGCCGATTTCGCCTCGGCGGACGTATAAGGCTCGGCGTCATTTCGTCCGAGGAACGGCCGGACTTTCCAGCCTTGCGAACCGTCGTAGACCTGATACGCGGTCTGATTGTCGAAACGAAGTTCAAAGCGGCTCTTGTGCGGCCGCTTCATCGTCATCGTGAACGGCAGCTTGACTGGTTTGGTGCCGCCCACGTCGATCTGTCCTGTCATCGTTATCGTGTTGACGGCGTGCCACGCCTTCAGACCGCCGCGCGCAGCGACGTTGCGCTCCACGATCTGCGCCGCGCTCAGGTCGGCCGCCGACGCCGCGGCCGGCATCAGGGCCGCGGCCAGCAAGGCCGCCATCGGGACCGTCATCGAAAACAACCGCTTCATGGCTCACCCCTCCCTTTCTTCGCGGATCGCTGACGCGATCATTCGACCACCAGTCCATCGATATGAAACGTGCCGATCAGCACGTTGACGCGATCGCCTGCCCTGATCAGGTTGCCTTTGTTGGAGAACACCACCCAGTATTGCTGGCCGACCTCCTGCGGACCGGTCTGGCGAAGCTGGCCGATCGTGTCCATCACCGGCACTTCGAGCAATGCATGACTTCTCTCGCCATACAGATACGGCGTCGAGTTCTTGTCGCCGAGTAACTGCGCGACCGCCGGGTCGGTGACCCGATAGCTGAAGCGCAGCAGATTGCCGGAGGCGGTGCGCCGCACGCTCAGGTTGTCGACGCCATGCATCATTTGATACAGCTGCTGCGCGTGCTGCGGCACTTTCACCGGCATATACGGCGACGCCCCTGCCGAAGTCGCGGCCGCCGGGTTTTGCTGCGCCGCGGCTGCATCCAGCATGGTCGCGGCCAGACAAACTCCCGATAGCAGCGATGCTCTGCGCCACGCCGACGACAATGGGTGTTTCATGGCAAGGCTCCCGTCAGGGTACTTTGCACCTGAGTCGCGTCGTTGATGACGTTCAGCAACTGGTCGAGCCCTGCGGGACCGAACGACAGATTGCTTCCTGTCACCAGCCCAGCGAGACCGGCAAGTCCACCCGTGCGCGGCAACTCGACCGCGCCGATATCGACCCCCCCGTTTTGCGGGCGGGCCGTGCCGAAGAAGTCGTGGTTCGGCGCACCAACCGGCGTGGCTGCGTTGACCGCCGGCGAATTCGACTGGATCGCATAGTTGCCGAGCGGCACGCCGTAGCCGGCGGTGCCCGACGGGATCGTCGCGTTGAACAGCGACAGCGGCCCGTACGACATGTTGATCCAGTTGTTGCCTTCATCCGGCGTGGCCGAGGGCAGCAGGCTGAAGAGCGGATTCGGCAGCACCGTGTCGGCAATCCCCGGAGGCACCGCAAAGCCGTTACCGCCACCTTCAGGCGGCACACGCGAACCGTTGCAGTACTGGCTGACCACGTTCGGATTCGCACCGCTGTTGTGCGCGTTCGGGTAATCGCCGGCATCGGTCAGGATCGAATACTGCGGGGCCAGCGTCACCCCCGACTCGTGAGTCGAGGGCTTCACATCGCCATACGCGCCGATGTCCCAATACATCGCATGCGGATCGCAATACCCGGTCTTCTGGCCCGACTGGTTCAGCGTCGGGTTCAGTGCGACCGTGTTCTGCAGGCCCGGAATGTTCGGATTGAGTCCAGCCACGGTGATATAGAACGAGCGGTTTTGCCAGAACACGTTGTTCGTCAGCACCGGGTTGGAGAACCTCGTGCAGTTCGGCAGGTTGCCAGGACACACCACGTTCGGGCTCGTGAACGCACTGATGAAGTTCGACGTATGCCGCGCGACCTCGAGACCCGACGGTTGGAACGTGGATGTCGTGATCGGGCTGCAGGTCGTTTCGGCGCCCACCGTCGTGCAGTTCGGCGGCCCGACGTTCGCCTGTGCAGCCAGCGCCGTGTTGAACAGCACGCCGGCCGACGAAGTCGAATCGTTCGAGATCACCGTGTTATTGACGAAGCTCACCCGCACCGCGTCCTGCAGCGACACGCCACCACCCGACCAGCCCGCCACGTTGTTCGCGATGATGTTGTTGATCACGCTAACGTCGTGCCACGCGTTGCGGTTGTTCGGACTGCGCTGCACGTCCGTGCCGTTGATGTTCTGCAAGCGCAGACCGCCGCCTTTACCGCTTTCCGCGGTATTGCCGACAATCAGGTTGCCATCGATCACGAGGCCCGGGCCGACGCCGTCGGAAAGCTGCGGCGCGCAGTCGATGTCGACCGTCGAGTTTTCACAGAAGGTGCCGTCCGGCGGCACGCCCTGGGCGATGATGCCGCCGCCGTACGTGGGCAACGTCGGGTTGTTGCTCTGGTTGAAGATCACCCAGTTGTGCGAGATGTCGCCGTTGTAGCTGAAGCCGAAGTGAGCGATGCCGCCGCCGTCGCCGCTGCTGATATTGCCGCACACCCAGTTGTAGTTGAAGTGATAGTTGTCGGCGCCCGAGCAGAACGTCACACCGGCTGCGGACGAAGGCGTCGTCGAGTTGATTTCATCGCCATACGATGCGTTCGCGGTCACCGCGTTGTGGTGCACGTTCACATGGGTGTTGTACGCGAACGGCAACTGCGTGATGCCGTTCGCCGCGATCGTGCCGTCCGGCACTTCGACCTGGCCGATCGTGATGCCGCCCGTGAGCGTTCCGGCGTTGCTCGACACGCGGTTGTTCGACACCTCCGTGTAGTGGTTCCAGCCGTGCAGGAAGATCCCGCCCCCGCCTTGCGAGCTATTCGTGAAGGTCATGCCGTCCACCCGCGACGGATTGCACAGGAAGTTGCTGGGGTACTGAGTGCAATCCGTGTTGCTGCTGGTGAGCGGCGTGCAGATGCCGTTGGCCGTGCAGTTCGGATCTGCCGCGTTGTTCACGTCGCGCACGCCCTTGGCGAGCACCGTGATGGCGGCGCCTTCGTAGGCACCCATCAGCGTGGGTTCGATCAGCAGTTCGCCGAGGTTGCCGTTGAGCGTGTTGTCCCAGCCTATCGTCGGTTCCAGCGGAATCGCATCCACTTTTCGTTGCATCGCGGTGCTGCACGAGTACTTTCCGGTCGGGTCGTACGGGTTGCCGGAGCTGATCAGCCCACCGTTTAGCGCCACGCCGAACAGGCAGTCGACCTGTCTGCGCCACGGGTCCATCTTGCCGGACGGGTGGGGATTCGCGTTGACCGTCACGGAACTCGCGCCGACGCCTTGCAGACGAACCGGCTTCCACATCAACAGCATCTCGTTGTAGACGCCGGGTCCGACGATGATCATGTCACCCGGGGTTGCACTATCGATGGCCTTCTGAATGGCGTTGCTCGTGCCGTTCTCGCCAGCCACATACGTCGGCGCCTTGCCGCCGATCGTGACCGTGACGGTATCGATCGACTTCTTGCCGTTGCCGGCCGTAATCGACAGTTCACCGCAACGCGTCGTCGTGTTGACGCCACGCTGCTGGATCGTGCAGCTCGATTGCGCCGCGCTCAGGTTCGGCACCGTCACCGTGATCTGCGTGTCGCTCCACGAGGTCACCGGCGCGACGACACCGCCAATCGTCACGGTGCCCGTGCCCTGCGCGGCCCCGAAGCCATAGTGACGCGTGACGAACTTCTGGTTATACGGCGCCGTGGTCGCGGCCGGTCCTGTATAGGCATGGTTGACCACGGTCTGGTCGCCGAGCGATTTGATCGTCAGCGCATGGCCGGCCGCACTGACCCACGGACCCGCCCCGCCGCCGCTCGAGTCGCCGGTCACCGTCGAGACGGCCGGGGTCGCGTCGGGATACGCGCAGTCGGGCTGGTTGTAGCCGTCCGCGAACGCCTGGACCGGCACGACCGGGGTATCCATGTACTGCGTCTGGCCGGGCATGAACGGAATCTCGTAGCAGAACTGGCTGTACGCCGGGTTATAGAGCGGATCGCGTTTCGTCTGGCCGGGATGCGCCGGATCGGGCATGTCGGGATCGTTCATGCAGGCCACCATCATGGTCGGCGCGTAACCCGTCGGGTTCGGCGGATTCACTTGCCACGTCGAATAGTTCAGGCCGTTGAAGATGCCCCACTGATCCGAATACACACGCGACACTTCGTTGCCGGCAAAGTCCTTCAGCGAAACCGGCACGTTCGGCACCGCGAACTTTTCACCGAACTGCGGCGAGTACGGGTCGAATTCCGACGAGAAGTCATCCAGCATGAAGCCCGTGAAGTGAGCGGCGACATGCGTGGAGCTGAACACCCAGAACTTCGCGACCGCCGACATCTGGTTGGTCAGCGTGACTTCCTTGCGGTCGCACAGATGCCGGGACGCGCCCGCGAACGGTGCGACTTCCTGCGAACCGGGGAACAGGCTGATGTAGTCGGGCACGATCCGCAGCGCGCCCACGCACGGCCAGGCAGGTTGAATGACGCCGGTGACCTCTTCGTTGCGAGGCTGCATGCCGAGATCCGTGGTCGGGTTCTGCGCATTGTTGGCGTTGTAGCTCGAATTCACCGCCGCCTGGTCGGGCAGGATGAAGATGTTGCCGAGACTGCCGAACTGTTGCGTCACCGGCGCGATGTAGTTATCGCCGATCAGGATGTTCTTGTCCTCCTCCTTCACGAGTTCATAACCCGGCGGGACGATGACTTCGACCACGTACTTGCCTGCGGGCAGCATCTTCGTGCCGTCGCCGGACGGGTTGGTCACGCAGATCGAGCAGTTCGTGCCGGTCGGCTTGCCGGTGGTCGGGTTGCGGCCCGTCACGCTCGGGAACTGATACATCCCGTCATACGGCGCGGGCTGCAACTGGTTGAACGCGTGCATGCCGTCATAACACTTGAATTGCGAGTTTGCCGGCAACGCGCGCTGCTGGGAATCGAGCCACTGCTTCGAGTTTTTCAGCGTGAAGAAGAACGGGTCCGTGGTTTCCTGGCCCGGACAGTTCATGTTCGGCACGCCGTCCGAGCGGAAGCCCTGCGCCCAGTCGTCCCAACTGCTGGTTTTGGTCGTATCCACGAGCGCGAGGCTCTGGGTGCCGTCCGCGGCAACGTTCTCCTGATAGAGGTTCACGGTGACGTTCGGCACGTTCGGCGTCCAGCTCGTGTGGACGAGCTGGGCCGGGTCGTCGAACGGCCGTGTCGACGCATAGACTACTTCGCCGTGAATGCCGCCGTTTTCGGTCGGGCCGAACGGCGCCTTGCCGAATTCGATGAACGAGCTCTGACCGGAGAAGCCTTGCCAGCCCATGGTCGTCACCCATGGCGGATCGATCCGTCCCGTCGATGGATTGGTGCCTGAGCGATCGTTGCAGTCCGCGTCGTTGCAATACACCGAGCCGGGAAAGCGCAGGTTGGTTGGCAGGTGCGACGTCGCGGATTCCTTGGTGTTGGCGTAGTGAGCCGCAATGGTCGAGGTGCCGCCGCCGGGCGTGCCATCCGGCGGACCGCCCGCATCGTAGACCGCATGGACGCCGGTCTGCTTGTAGCGCGTCGTATCGGTCTCGGCGATGTACCAGTTGAACAGCGGGAATACTTCGTTGAACGACGCATAGCCGTTCAGGTCGGTGGTATTGAAGTTCGAATAGCTGCCGTCGCGGAACCGGATGGTGGTGGGTACGAGCGCGACACCGGGCTTGCTGGCATCCGACACGCCATTGCCATTGGTATCGAGGAAGGTTCGCGTGTACAGATTGGTGTGCCATTGAAGCACTGACAGCTCGCCGACGTTCGCCGTCTGTCCGCCCTTCACCGCTGCGGCCGTCGCCAGCCCGTCGACGATCTGATCGTTCCACTGATCGAACACCGTGATTCTGTACGTGCCGTCGGGCAAGCCGCTCACGCTGAACGAGCCGTCGGCCGCGCACTTGGTGAACGCAACATCCTCGCCGTCCGGATCGCCGACGCTCACATAACACTGCGTGAAGCTGAGCGAGTCGCGCGAGCCGGCGCCATAGAGGTTTTCATTAGGCGGCCGGCTGTAGTGCAGGTTGGTAATCCGGCCTTTGATGCCGTTGTTGCAGGTCACGCCTTTGCAAAGAGCAGGCAGTCGCGCATTGATGATCTTCGGATTTGCAAAGCCGATCGTCACGTGAAAACCCGCTGGCCCGAATTCCTGGAAGTACGCCGGGCCGCCGACTTTGATGAACGCATCGTGAGCTTTCTGGCCGTCGAGCGTGTTGGTCTGCAGCCACTCTTCACCGCGTCCGATACGGTCGGCCGCAGGGTACGCTTGCACACCATAGCGCCCCGGCATCAGATTGGCGATGATCGCCTGGCCCACCAGCGGCGACAGTGTCTTGCCGTCGGACTCGAATTTCGGGCATGTCGGGATCATGCCGACGATGCCGTCATGTGTCGTCTTCGAGATCGGGCAAGCGTCGAGACCGGTGGCCGGGTCCTTCATTCCGGCCAGCGAGTTGGACAGCGGCATGTTGAACATGTCGTAGCTCATCTGCCCGGTCGGGTCGCCCGTGCCGCCCGCGTCGTCGAAGAGTTTGATTTCGAAGCCGCCGAGGCCCGGTTCGCGCGCCGTGCCGAATGCGTCCGTACCGCCGCTCACGTCCACTTCGCCGTTGACCGGCGCGTCATCTTCAAACACGAACACCGAGATTTTCGCGGTCTGCAGCGGGGTCTGTTGCAACAGCACGTTCACTGCCGTTTGCGCAGCTGCGATCGGCGCGCCGCCCATTGCGTGACCGCATTTGCCGGTACCGGGCGCGAAGTCCGCGCCGCCCGGACCGGACGGGCAGTCCTTCGAGATGTCGAATTGCCGTTGCGTACCGTTCGGCCCCGGTTGCGGCGTGCCGGAGCCTTGCGAGAACGTGTTGCCCGCGTCGCCCGGCAGGATCGAAATGTAGTAATGCCTGGTTGGATCGAGCGCGACTTGCGCCGGATCGACCGGAGTCTGTTGCGCCGCGTCCGTGCGGCATACTCCGTTGCCGACGTCGCACACGGCCGGCAGATGCGAGTTGCTGGACGGATCGAGCACCGTCTGCCCGGACTCGCACGATACGGTTCCCACGCAGCCCGACGCGATCACCGGCATGTAGCTGGTATGGAAACTGGTGCCGAGACTCGGCACCGGCAACGGCGGACAGGTAGCCGGACGCCCGGCGCCGTTCACCTGGCAGGCGGGGTCGATCTGGAACGTGCGGTCCTCCTCGATGATCCAGCGATAGTCCTTGATCAACGTGCCGGTCGGCGCGTCCTTAACCGCCACGGCGAGTCCGCTGCCGCCGTTGAACTTCACGGTGACCGTTGCGGGTGCGCTAGCCGTGTTCTGCGAATTGACCGCCTTGTAGTGGAACGTGACCGTGGCTGTCGAGCTGCCCTTCGGCGGCACCGACGGTACGGCGTTGAACGAACCATCGGCGTTCAGCGTGACGGTGCCGCCCGTTACCGCACCCGACAAGGTCGCGGTGAGCGGCAGGCCAGACGGGTCAGTGTCGTTGGCGAGCACGCCCGGTGCGCCGATGTGCAGGAGCGAAGCGATATTGCTGGTGTACGAGTCGGCCTGAGCAACGGGTGCGCCGGACAGGCAATGAGAACTTGCCGTGCAGGGCGCCAGTGTCACTAGCGCTGTCAGCGCGGGATTGCCGTTCGCCTGATAGACGAAGCTGTCCGACGTCGTGCCGCTGTTCGGCACATACGTGAAGGTGCCGTTCTGATTCAGCGTGAGCACGCCGCCTGTCGGCGGGGTCTTGACCTGCACGCCGGAGACGCCCACATCGTTGGCGATCACGCCGCGTGCGGGATCGGCCACGCTCAGGGTGTTGCCGGGCACGAGGAAATACTTGTCGGGGTTGGCCACGGCGCCGGTGTTGGCAGCCGTCGACACCGGCGTTGCGCCACCGTTCACGCTGATATACCCCTGCATGCCCCCATCGCGTTGATTATTGGTGGACAGGCTCAACTCGCGATCGAACACAGGCAACGCGAGTGCGCCCGTTGCAGGCGCATTCATCAGCACGTCATAGGTTTTGCCGGCAGCGAGGAACACCTCCGACTGAACCCGCAGATTGCCCGGCAAAACGTTGCCGTCTTCCGCCAGCAGCGACAAGCCGGACATCGCCGGGTTGCCGGTTTGCGCGCCCACCACGGACGGCACGTGCATGCGCAGCCCGGCATTGACGAAGCGCAGCAGCACGAGCCCCGTCGAGGCCGGCGCTGCAGCCGCAAAGGTCGAACCGGCCGCGTTGTTGCGGTCGAACGCGATGCCGTTGATCAGGTAATAGCGCGGGTCGTAGTTCACCGCCGGCGGATAGCAGGTGCCATACGTCGACGACGACGGATTGCCGCAACCGTTCGGCTGACCGGACCAGACTGTGGTTTCGCTGAAGCCGGACGTCGTCACCGCCGATGCCACGGCGGCGTTCTGCACCGGATCGATTTCGCTTAGCACGAGCGGCACGTCCGCGTCATAGCTGACGCCGGGATAGGCCAGCGCGCGCGTCGAGCCATTGGCCGGCGTTCTGACCACCAGTACGCCGTACAGGCCCATCGGCCCTTGAATGGACGGATGCGTGCCCGACTCGATCAGGTAAGTGCCGGGGCTGAGATTGTTCCAGGTCAGGGAGGTCGTCTTTCCATGCGTCACTTCGTTGGCGAACGACTGCACACGCGGCGGCTGGGCGGGCGGCGTGAAACTCGCGCCGCTCGCGCTGCTGGCGATCGGCCAGGTGGTCGCGGTTTGCGTCGCATGCACCGGGCTTGCCGTGCTCGTCGCCGTCGTGCCTTGGCCGACACCGAGTTGGCCGACCACGACAAGCGAAGTCGGTATCGACCCCGGCAGACTGTTCGTGAGATTGATGGTCAGCGAGCCGGGCGGCACCGTGATCACGACAGGCGACCAGTTTGCGCCCGCGCCCGCATTCGACGCCGCGCATGTGGCGGGCGCCGTCGCCGCCGCTGAACAGGCGTAACCCCACATCGGCACGACCTGTCCGTCGGGAAGCGCAATCGTCGAGGCCTGCGCCGTCAGACTGACGCTTTGGGCGCAGGCCATGCCGCTCGCCGTGAGCACAATCGTTGCGGCGACGCCCGCCTTGATCAGACCGAGGAGCGTCCCTTTGAAATGGGTGGATCTCATCGCGTTTCTCCCCGCCTCTAATTGCCTTCGTTGATCGTGAAAGCTTGTGGATCCACGAGCATCATCATCATCATTCCGCCAGGGAAAATGTTGTTCGTGGTGATCTCGCGTTCATTGTGTGAGTGCCACATGTAGGCGAAGCCGGCTTCCGCAGACGGTGAGTTAGCAACCGTGCCGCTGGGCGGCGTCGTTCCGTTGTAAGCGGTCGCTCGTGCCGTGGCGTCGGGCCCGAGATAGGGACTGCCACCGAACCAGGCGCCGTTGGTCAGCACACGCGCATCCGGCAAGGTGACCGGACCGCCGCTGCCCACGTTGCCAAATGGATGAGCTTCCAGCGCCTTGTTGTGATCGGCGCACCACTCGTAGTAATTCGGCGCTTTCGGGTCAGCGGTGTAGTAGCCGTTCGCATCCGGAATGCAGACGCTGCCATCGCCCGGCTTGTGTCCGTACACGTCCCAATTCAGGCCTTTGCCGGTCCAGTAGAAGATGCCGTCCATCGCGAGGCCCGGCGTGGTCGTGGTCGTGAACAGCAAGGGGCCGGCGAGCTTGGTCGCATCCGTCTTGCTGAGCAGCAGGTTGCCGTCGCGCGCCAGCACGCGCACGTGATTGCCGTGTTCGTGGAACGGATGCTGCCAGCGCCCCGTGCCGATCACCCGCAGCAGCACCAGTTCGCCGGGATGCATGTGCGGATTGCCGTTGTACGGCTGATTCGGATATTGCGGCGCGTAGTTCGGGTCCATGTCATCAGGCATGGAGCGCCCGTTGATCAGGAAATAGGCCGGGTGATAGGGCTCGGTTTCGACGGTCATACAACCGGTGGACTGGGTGCACGCTTTGGCCGCCTGCTGTTCCGCCTGCGAGTGAATGCGCGGATCCATTTCGGAAAACTGGAACAGATACTCGCGGTCGTAGCAGGTCGCGCTGTGGTTGTAGGCCGCCGCGGCATTCCGGTAATCGGGCTGTCCGTCGGGCAGCGTCGAGGATACGGCGCGGCAGCCCGTCGGCACCGCGAGGGTCCCGGGCGAGCTGGTCGGCAACACGATCAGCGCGCCGGACAAGCCCATTTCGATCTGCAGATCGCCTTGCGTGCCACTGTAGTAGCTATGCGTTCCCGGCGTCGCAGCCACGAAGCTGTAGGTGACCGTATTGCCGTGGGTCGCCTCGCGTGTCAGCACACCCGGCACGCCGGTCTGCGTCGCCGGACAGGTGCCGTCCGGATTCAGCGCCGCGGCGCATACCTGGAAGCCCGGAAACAGGATCGAGGTATTGCCCGCGGCGGCCGGCAGGTTGTTGGTAAGCGTGACCGTTACGACGTCGCCCTGTTTGACGATCAGTGTCGGCCCCGGAACCTGCATGCTGGGACAGTTCGCGCCCGCAATGCCCGCTGGCGAGAATCCCGCGGGCGCCGTGCGGCACCCGTAACCCCACGCGTAAATGCTCGAACCGTCCGGTTGACTGATACGGTTCGCCTCGGCGCTCAGATTGAACGTCGTTCCGGTGATGCCCGGCGCGGCGGCCTGCGCATGCAGGCAAATCAGTGCCGCCAGCAACGCGGCGCCGAATCGCGCGTAGCGTGCCAATCGCGCCAGGCATGCGGGGTACGCACGCATGGCGATCCCCCTTGCGTTGACGAAAATAGCCACGGTATTTCTCCTAGGAGCAGGACTTCGTGGTCGGGTCCACCGAGTGGCAGATATGGACCTCGGTCATTAACCCGCCGAAGTTCTCGGCGTCGTTGGACAGGTGATCGAGGTTCGGCGTGTACAGGTAATAGACCGAGCCCGGCGCGTACTTGGTCGTATCGCTCGCGTCGAGAATCACGTCGACCGACTCGCCGCCGCCCAGGGTGACCGAGTTGGTGTTGTAGGTCATGTCGTTGCCAGCCAGGTCGCGCAGCAGCCGCGCATTCATGCCGATCACGTGCATCGGAATACCCAGCGAAGCGAGCGTCTGGAACTCCGTGACGTCGAGGTCAGAGATTCTGAGCAGCGCACGGCCGCCGGCCGGAATGTTGACCAGTGCGGGCAGCGGTTGCGAATAGTGCTTCGTTCCGTCCGCCACCGGAGTCTGCATCGGCCCCGGCGTCACCGTGTCCGGATAGCTGCGGCCGTTCAACATGAAATGCTTGTCCTTCATGTCGACAAATGGCTCAGGATTGAACGTCATGCCGATGAAGTGGAAGTTCGGATCAAAGCCGTGGATCTGGATCGGATACTCGACGTCGTAAGCAGTCGAACCGTCGCCATCGTTGTAGGCGTAAAGCGTCGGCGTGCCGCTCTTGTTATTCACGTGCATCACGCTGTTTTGCGGCGGCAGCGGCGTCGAACACAGAATGTCGCTGCCGCATGCCGTGCGCGGATCGGTCTGCTGCGTCTGCAGCGAGGCGTAGAGCGTCCCCGTCTTGACGCGGTTCTGCCTGGGCCGCACGTAGATCTGCCCGACCATCCCCATCTGCAAATGCTCAGGCGGCGTGATGTGGCAGTGCCAGAAGTAAGTGCCGGCATCCGGCGCGAGGTAGTAGTACGTAAAGCTCGCACCGATGTTGATCGCCACCGACGCATCCGGCACCCCGTCGTAGAACGCGGACGCGTTCGGATAGCCGTGAAAGTGCACCGTGTGCTGCTCGAACAGGTCGGGGCGCATGATCATCCCGACGTTGGTGAGTGTCAGGAAGAACTCGTCGTCCTCGTCGATGGCCATGGTCGGCGCGGGAATGTTGCCGTTCATCACGCCGATGTCCATGATCGGCCGCGGGTCGACGTGACCCGTCAACTGACCGGGTGGCACTGATTCCGGGTCGGGCACGAGGCCGACCGCGCCGTTGTAGTTCGGATTGGTTTTCGCATCGCCCTGGACGTTGAACACCGAGGCGAACTCGGTGCCGGGCAGTCCGTTGCGAATGTCGGCAAGACCGGACAGCGGGCCGAACGAGAACATATAGGTTTGCGTGCCGTCGCCCATCGTCGCGTATCCATCGCCGCCTGAGATCTGCTGGCACTTGATAGCGCCGTTGATCTTATTCGTCGGCGTAATAGCATGATTGATCAACGTCTCGGACGGGCCGGTGTAGGCCGGTTCGCCCGCACCGGCCGGCAATGCGGTCGGATGGAGCGTCGTCGTCGTTGGACATTGCACGCGGAACGACTGCGCAAATGATGGCAACGCGAATAGCAGCAGCAGCGCTGCAAAACCGTTCCGGCAGATTGGAATGCTGAACATATGACCTCCGTTCAGTGGGCAGCCAGCGCGAACCGCGCTGGAGGTCATGCTCTACGTTGGGGCACTCACTGGGTACCGTCGACCTGAACCCGTAGATGAATTCTGCAGATGCGTGCAGGCGTCCGGGATGGGTCAACCCCCTACACTTGCGGTAGGGGCGAACCCTGCGGGGGTGGGAGGTGTTTGCTGCGAACGGGATCTTCTAGCCGCCATGAGCCGCGTGCTCATAAGGGCAAGCGGCGCTCGCGATGCCAGGTGGATATCTACGTGCGCAATCACACACCCGGTATCCGATCAGGTTGACGCTTGACCGCGCTGCACGCTAGATTTGAACGTTTAAGCGCCGAAAGCGGCGCACCGCAAGCCGCGTAGCACGTGGCACCTCGATGAAATGTTCGTCACACTGCGTGGCGAACCGTGCGAGGCCGCATAGCCGTCAAGCGTGATGGTCTTTGGTGGCTGGCCTTGATGTTTGATCGCCTTCCTGAAAAAGGCTTGTGCCGCCTCCACGTCGCGCTTTGCACGGAGCATGAAGTCAACCGTCAGGCCAGCCCGATCAACCGCTCGATAAAGGTAAACCCACTTACCACGAATCTTCAGGTAGGTCTCATCGACACGCCACGACTGGCCAGCGGGCCTGCCAAAGCGGTTCCACCGTTTGACGAACTCCGGCGCAAAGCGCCGCACCCAGCGCAGGATCGTCGTGTGCGCCAGAGCCACGCCCCGTTCCGCCATCATTTCGACCAGATCTCGCAGGCTAAGCTTGTAGCGCAGGTGCCAGCGAACACACAGAATGATCACATCGCGGTCAAAGTGGCGGCCGGCGAACAGTTCGTCCAGCCCCATCAGCTTGCTGATCGTCGGTTCTCAATTCGTTCAGCCCGACACCTTAACCGATTCGCCCCCGCGCTATTTGCGCCAGAGCCGGCATTACACCAATCCTGCCGCGCCGAGCGCTGGACCTTCCCTGCTGTGCCTCAAGGCGTCGCCGCTTTTATTGTGGTGCGTCACCCTCGCGATGCACGGGCTGCGTCTCTTTCAGGCTCCTCGCGAGGCGCGACGCCTGCACATAGCCGGGATTCGCGGGACGCTTCAGGTAACGTCCGGCGCCTCGCCGCGCCCGCAGGTCGCCGTCCAGCCAGACGAGTTCGCCTTGCGAGACGGTGTGGGTCGGCACGCCGCGCACCGTCATGCCCTCGAACACGTTGAAGTCCACGTTCTGATGATGCGTTTTGACCGAGATGGTGCGCGTGGCCTCGGGATCCCATACGACGATATCGGCGTCGGCACCGACGGCCACCGTGCCCTTGCGCGGGTAGAGGTTGAAGATTTGCGCGGCATTGGTGGAGGTGACGCGCACGAACTCGTTCGGCGTGAGCCGGCCGGTGTTCACGCCTTGATCCCACAACACCGCCATGCGATCCTCAACGCCGCCGCAACCGTTCGGGATCCTCGTGAAATCATGGCGGCCCATGGCTTTCTGCGAAGCGCAGAACACGCAATGGTCAGTCGCGGTGGTGTGCAGCAGCCCGCCCTGAAGTCCGCGCCAGAGCGCGTCGCGATGCTCCTGCGTACGGAACGGGGGGCTCATCACGTGGGCGGCGGCGCGCGTCCAGTCCGGGTCGCGATAAACGGCCTGATCGATCACCAGATGCCCCGCGAGCACTTCGCCGAATACGCGCTGACCTTCGCTGCGCGCGCGCGTGATCGCCTCGAGCGCGTCTTTCGCCGACACATGCACGATGTACACCGGCACACCCAATACCTGGGCGATGCGGATCGCGCGATTCGCTGCCTCGCCTTCGACTTCAGGCGGCCGCGACAGCGGGTGCGCCTCCGGACCCGTGAAGCCGCGCGCCAGCAACTGACGTTGCAATTGAAATACGAGCTCGCCGTTTTCCGCATGCACGGTGGGCAGCGCGCCCAGTTCGAGCGAGCGGGCAAAACTGTTCACGAGGATCTCGTCGTCCGCCATGATCGCGTTCTTGTAGGCCATGAAGTGCTTGAAGCTCGACACGCCATGCTCGTTCACGAGCAGCCCCATGTCGCGATGCACGCTTTCATCCCACCACGTCACCGCCACGTGAAAGCCATAGTCGGCAGCGGCTTTTTCGGCCCAGCCGCGCCACTCGCGAAAGGCATCCATCAGCGCCTGCTTCGGGTTGGGAATCACGAAGTCGATGATGGATGTCGTGCCGCCCGCAAGCCCCGCCGCCGTGCCCGTGTAGAAGTCGTCGCTGGCGGTCGTGCCCATGAAGGGCAGTTCCATATGCGTGTGCGGATCGATGCCGCCAGGCATCACATATTGACCGCCGGCGTCGACCACGGTCGCGCCCGCGGGCGCGTCGAGGTTTTCACCGACGCTCTGGATAACGCCGTTTTCGCAGAGCACGTCCGCACGCCAACTCTTGTCTGCATTGACGACGGTGCCGCCTCGAATCAGGATCGCCATGATGCCAAGTCTCCTTCAGTTGAACATTGACGCTTGAAACGCTCACGCGCTCGCCACGCTCGGGCGCCGGCTCCGGCCGACTTTCATCATCACGCCGTAGACGAGCGCCGCAATCGCGAGCCCCACGAACCACGCATAGGTATAAATGCTTTTGAACGCGTCGGGCACCGAGGCAAACACATTCGGGAACGCGACATTCAGAAAGCCCGGCAGGTTCGGCAGCACCCCGGCGATCAGCGCGATCACGGCCGCCGGGTTCCAGCCGTTCGAGTACGCGTATTCGCCGTTTTCCTCGAAGAGCTGGGTCGTATCGAGGCGTGTGCTGCGAACCAGAAAGTAGTCGACCATCAGGATGCCGGCCACCGGCCCAAGCAGCGCCGAATAGCCGACCAGCCAAGTGAAGATGTAGCCCTGCGTGGTCGCGAGGATCTTCCACGGCATCATCGCGATGGCGATGGCCGCGGTGATGAGCCCGCCCGTCTTGTACGAAATGCCCTTGGGCCACAGGCTCGAAAAATCGTAGGCTGGGCCGACGAGGTTCGCGGCAAGATTGCAGCACATCGTGTCGAGCGTGAGGATCACGAGCGCGATGCCCACGCCGACGCCCTCCATGCGACTCGTGAGGTCGATCGGGTCCCAGATCGCCCTGCCGTAAATCACGACCGTTGCCGACGTCACGACCACGGAGACCACCGAGAGCAATGCCATCGGAATGGGCAGGCCGATCGCCTGGCCCACGAACTGGTCCTTTTGCGTTTTTGCGAAGCGCGTGAAGTCGGGAATGTTGAGCGCGAGCGTGGCCCAGAAACCCACCATGGCCGTGAGGCTCGGCCAGAACGTCGCCCAGAACAGGCCCGCCTTCTTGCCGCCGGCAACGAACTGCGACGATTGCGACAGCATCGAGCCCACTCCGCCTGCCCTCGAACAGGCCCACCACACGAGCACTGCGCACATCACCACCTTGATGGGCGCGGACCAGCTTTCGAGCCAGCGGATCGAATCGGTGCCGTGCAGGATGAAGTACAGCTGCAGCACCCAGAAGATGAGAAAGCAACTGGCCTGCCCGATCGAAATGCCAAGAAACGGCATTGCGTTGCCCACCAGCGCGTTGTGCGTGAGGATGTTGGCGAGCGTATAGATGGCGCTGCCGCCCAGCCATGATTGAATGCCGTACCAGCCGCACGCCACGATGGCGCGCAGCATGGCGGGCAGCTTCGCGCCCTGGGTGCCGAACGATGCTCGCACCAGCACCGCATAAGGAATGCCGTACTTGGTACCCGCATGACCGATCAGCAGCATCGGCACGAGCACGATCAGATTGCCGAGCAGCACGGTGAGCACCGCCTGCCAGGGCGACATGCCCTGCTCGGTGAGGCCGGCGGCGAGCATGTACGAGGCGATGTTCATCACCATGCCCACCCATAGTGCCGCGAAGTGATACCAGCGCCATGTGCGCTGCGCGACGCCGGTGGGCGCGAGGTCATCGTTGTATAGATCGCTTTCGGCGCGGCGCGCAGTGGCGTCGACGGCTAAGGGCTGGCTCATGAAGTGGGTTCTCCGTCGCTTGTCGTGGGTTCGGCTCGGTCCGGCTTCAACGTGTCAGGCGGCTTTCGGGTCGGCGACACGCGCCGGGTTGTTCGGGTGCGTGGTCCAGTTCTCGTAGCGCTCGCCCGAATCGACGCGCTCCATCGTGATGCATTGATCGACCGGGCAAACATGCATGCATAGATTGCACCCGACGCAGTTCGCATCGACCACCTCGAAGTGGCGCTGGCCATCGCGGATGGCGGTGATCGCCTGATGCGAGGTGTCTTCGCAGGCGATGTGGCAGAGCCCACACTGGATGCAGCGGTCCTGATCGATGCGTGCCTTGATGTCGTAGTTGAGGTTCAGGTATTGCCAGTCGGTGACGTTCGGCACGGCGCGGCCGCGAATCGTGTCGAGGCTGGCGTAGCCCTTGTCGTCCATCCAGTTGGACAGGCCGTCGATCATGTCGCCGACGATGCGGAAGCCGTAGTGCATCGCGGCGGTGCAAACCTGCACGCTGCCCGCTCCCAGCACGATGAATTCCGCGGCGTCGCGCCAGTCGGAAATGCCGCCGATGCCGGAGATCGGCAAGCCATGCGTTTGCGGGTCGCGCGCAATCTCCGCGACCATGTGCAGCGCAATCGGCTTCGCGGCGGGACCGCAATACCCGCCATGCGTGCCCTTGCCGTCCACAGTGGGCAGCGGCGCCATCACGTCGAGATCGACGCCTACGATCGAGTTGATCGTGTTGATCAGCGAGACGCCGTCCGCCCCGCCCTTCATCGCCGCGCGCGCGCCCTGACGAATGTCGGTGACGTTCGGCGTGAGCTTCACGAGGCAAGGCAGGCGCGTGCCTTCTTTCACCCAGCGGGTGACCATTTCGATGTACTCGGGCACCTGTCCGACCGCTGCGCCCATGCCGCGCTCGCTCATGCCGTGCGGACAGCCGAAGTTGAGTTCCACCGCGTCCGCGCCGGTCGCTTCCACCTGCGGCAGGATCCACTTCCAGTCATGCTCGTTGCACGGCACCATCAGCGAGACGATCAGCGCGCGGTCGGGCCAGTCCCGCTTCACCTGCGCGATCTCTTTGAGGTTCACGTCGAGCGGCCGGTCGGTGATCAGCTCGATGTTGTTCAGGCCTGCGATGCGCTGGCCGCGCCAGGTGGTCGCACCGTAGCGCGAACTCACGTTCACGACGTGCGGGTCGAGCCCGAGCGTCTTCCAGACCACGCCGCCCCAACCCGCCTCGAACGCGCGGTTGACGTTGTAGGCCTTGTCGGTGGGCGGCGCGGAAGCGAGCCAGAACGGGTTCGGCGATTGAATGCCGGCAATCGTGCAGCGCAAGTCGGCCATGATGCGACTCCTTCGTTTTAGCTTGATTCAATGTAGCTTTCGCGCGGCTCAGGCGGCTCTCGCAGACAGGTTCGCAAGGAAGCGGTCGATCGCGTGCGCGGCGAGCTTGCCGTCCTGCACGGCCTGAACGGTCAGATCGGTTCCGGCGTGGCCGGCACAGTCGCCGCCTGCGAAAACGCCCGTGAGCGAGGTGGCGCCGTTCGCGTCCACTGCGATGCGCCCGGCTCCGTCGGTCAGTTGCAGCCCATCAAGGCCTGCGGGTAAGAGCTTCTGGCCAATGGCCTTCAGCACCATGTCGGCCTCCACGCGCACGATCTCCCCATTGCCGCGCAACGCGCCGGCCATATCGAGCTCGGTGCGCTCGAATTCCACGGCCTGCACCTGCGTGTCGCCGACGATTCGCAGCGGCTTCATCCATTCGGCCACGGCCACACCCTGGCTACGCGCGAACTCCAGTTCGGCCCAGGTGGCGCTCATCTGCGCTGCGCCGCGACGATAGGCGAGCGTCACCCGCTCCGCGCCCAGCTTGCGGCTTTGCACGGCGGCGTCGATTGCCGTGTTGCCGCCTCCGAGCACCACCACCTTGCGGCCGACGGGCACGCTGGCTAGATCGTCGGCCGTGCGAACGCTTGCGATGAAATCCACCGCATCGAGCACGCCGTCGAGCATTTCGCCTTCGACGGACAGCGTGTGCGTGCCGCCGAGTCCCACGCCGATGAACACCGCGTCGTACGCTGCGCGTAGTTCCTCTAGCGTCATGTCATGCCCCAGCCGCTGGCCCTGGCGCAGTTCTATCCCGCCGATTGAAAGCAGCCACCGCACCTCGCGCTGTGCGTAATCATCGACGGTCTTGTACGCCGCGATGCCGTACTCGTTCAGACCGCCCGGATGCTTGCCCGCATCGAAGACGCTCACGCGATGCCCGGCCAGCGCGAGCGTGTGCGCGCAGGCAAGACCCGCGGGACCCGCGCCGACCACCGCGACCTGACGGCACGTGTCGCTCGCGCGCTTGAAGAGCGCAGGCGCACCGGCGGCTTCGCGCGCCATCTGGAAGTCGGTGGCATGACGTTGCAGCGCGCCGATCCGAACCGGCTCGCCATCCTGATGATTTCTCACGCAGGCGCCTTCGCAGAGAATTTCGGTGGGGCACACTCGCGCGCACATGCCGCCCAGCGGGTTCGCGCTCAGAATGTCGCGCGCCGCCCCCCTCAGATTGCCGTTGCCGATCTTGCGGATGAAGCCGGGAATGTCGATGCCCGTGGGGCACGCGTTTACGCAGGGTGCGTCGTAACAGTAATGACAGCGGTCGGCCGCGATCACGGCCGCGTTCGCGGAAAGCGGCGGCGCGACGTCGGCAAAATTGCAGCCGAGCTGCTCGGCGCTGAGACGGCCTGCGGCGATGCCGTCGGCGGCATTCGAGGTGGTCTGGGACATCCGGGTGCTCCTTGCGAGGCAAAACACGGGTCCGCCGGCCGTGCGCGTGATGCGCGCGGCCGGTACAGGGGAATCGTTGGAAAGACAGCGCGGCGCTGAGACCGCTAGCGTTCAATCGTCGTGCGTCAGCCGGGTTCGCTCGCGCGTTCGAGCATCGCGTGCAGCAACACGTTCGCGCCGGCTTCGATCCATTCGATCGTCGCGTCCTCGACTTCGTTGTGGCTAATGCCGTCGATGCACGGCACGAACACCATCGAGGTCGGCGCGACCGTCGCGAGATAGCACGCGTCGTGACCTGCACCCGACACGATGTCCCGATTCGAATAGCCGAAGCGCTCGGCCGCCGCGCGCACGGACTTCACACACGCCTCGTCGAACGGCACGGGCGCGTAGTAGAAAATCTGCTCCACTTCGGCTTCCAGCTTGCCCTGTTGCGCGATCTTCGCGATGCCTTCGCGCAGTTCGGCGTCCATCTGCGCGAGCACTTCGTCCTGCGGATGGCGAAAGTCGATGGTGAAGAACACGCGGCCGGGAATCACGTTGCGCGAGTTCGGATGCACCTGCATCATGCCAACTGTCGCGCACGCGAGCGTCGCGTGATGCAGGCCGATTTCATTGACGAGCTGCACCACACGCGAGGCGCCCAGCAACGCGTCGCGGCGGCGCGGCATGGGCGTAGGCCCCGCGTGCGCCTCCTGCCCCGTGAGCACGACTTCGTACCAGCGCTGGCCTTGCGCGTCGGTGACCACGCCTATCGTTTTGTTTTCGGCCTCGAGTATTGGCCCTTGTTCGATGTGCAGCTCGAACGCAGCGTGAATCTTGCGACCGCCGCACGGCACTGCGCCCGCATAGCCGATCCGCTGCAATTCCTCGCCGATGGTCTTGCCGTCGACGTCCTTGCGCGAAAGCCCGTACTCGAGCGTGAACACGCCGGCAAATACGCCGGAGGCGACCATCGCCGGCGCGAAGCGCGAGCCCTCTTCGTTGGTCCAGATCACCGTTTCAACAGGCCGCTCGGTTTCGATGCCGTAATCGTTCAGCGAGCGAATCACCTCGAGCCCGCCGAGCACACCATAGATACCGTCGAAGCGGCCGCCCGTCGGCTGGGAGTCGGCGTGCGAGCCGGTCATCACGGGCGGCAGGTCGTTGTCACGCCCCGCGCGGCGCATGAACACGTTGCCCATCTGGTCGACACTCACCGTGCAGTTCGCCTCTTTCGCCCATTGCACGATGAGATCGCGGCCCTGCTTGTCGAGGTCGGTCAGCGCGAGACGGCACACGCCGACCTTGGGGGTCGCGCCAATCTTCGCCATCGCCATCAGGCTGTCCCACAAGCGCTGGCCGTTCACGTGGATCGCGGTCGTCAGCGCGGCTTCGCTTACTGCGTTCATACGTGTCCTCCTGTCCGTGTTCGTCAAACGTGCCTGCACGCCACCGTTTGGGGCGCGAAGAGCCATCGCGGTGCACGCCTGGATAGCACTATGCGGCTCCTGAAATCCCGCCCTTCGAATCCTGTCCGATTGGACAGGTTTTAGACGATAAACTTCGCTAATTCAATGCGGAGTTACGAGCGAGAACCGTGCCATCGATGCTGCAGTGCGCGAAAAGCACGCGGACGTCCGACTTGCGCGCTTCTGCCGACGCAGGTGAATACGCGACGCACTTGCATCGTGGCTACAATGAAGCCGGCACGCGCGCGGCCGACGCGCTTCTCATTTCTTTCGAATGGACCGAACACTATGCGCAACGACGAACCCACCGCGCGACCCGTGCCCTTCGGGACGCGTGGCACGGCGCTGGCGCAGCCAACCGCTGACGCAACGCATAGGCCCGGCCGGCGCAAAGCCGCGATTCGCGCGTCGAATGAATCTCACCTGCTCGCATGTGCCGAAGCCGTGTTCGCCGAACGCGGTTTCGAAGGCGCGAGCACGGCGCTGATCGCCGAGCGCGCGGGCTTGCCGAAGGCCAATCTGCACTACTATTTCCCGACCAAACTCGCGCTCTACTGGCGCGTACTCGACGATGTTTTCGAGGAATGGAACGCGGCCGCCAACGTGTTCGATGCAAGCGACGATCCGGTCGAGGCGATAGGCGGCTACGTACGCGCCAAGATGGCCCTGTCACGGCGCCGCCCGCTCGGCTCGAAGGTGTGGGCCAACGAAATCATCAGCGGTGCGGCGCATATGCAGGAGATCCTGCTCGAACGCGTGAAGCCGTGGATGGACACACGTGTGAAGCTGATCGAGCGATGGATTGCCAAAGGCTTGCTCGCGCCCGTCGATCCGCCGACCCTACTGTTCATGATCTGGGCAACCACTCAGCACTATGCCGATTTCGAGGCACAGATATGCGCGCTCTCGGGCAAGCGCGCGCTAGCGACGAAGCGCTTCGAGGCGACTACGGAAGAAGTGGTGAGCATGATCCTGCGAGCGAGTGGAGCGCGATCGCCGGCCGAATGACGATGCGGATTCAACCGTTCGTGCCGTCCGCGAATCGTGGCACCCGTCGATTGAACAACG
Source organism: Paraburkholderia sp. JPY465 (assembly GCF_050436725.1). NCBI lineage: Bacteria > Pseudomonadati > Pseudomonadota > Betaproteobacteria > Burkholderiales > Burkholderiaceae > Paraburkholderia > Paraburkholderia sp. JPY465. Next base: position 1,440,084 of record NZ_JBNDMT010000006.1, on the reverse strand, counting down.
GTCGTTGGATCGATTAATGAGCGCGCCCATCTGATACGTGACGAAGGTGGGTTCAGATGGCAACCGGTACGCCGAAAACCGATGCAGCGGTCCACCTCGCCGACTTCGCGAGCGTGAGGCCGAACTGCGTCGTACACCAGGCAGCTAGATGCTGAGACCGTGACACCCGAGGTTTACCAGCAAGCACATGAAGATAATGCCGACACTGTGCCTGGTTACGCAATTGGGAAACGTACTCTCACGACCGTCACGTTGACCAACCTAGCATTGCGCGGCTATTGCGAAGAGGATGGCAACGAATTCGTTCACCGCTTGCGAAGCAGCTTCGTCTTTTCGTGTAATGACGCTGTAGTTCGACATTGTCCGCCGTATCGGCACGTCCAGATAACCTAGAAGGCCATGCTTGACGTACCTGTCCATCGCTGCCTTTGGTTGAAGGGAGATCATGTCGGTGGCCTGCAGCAACTCTAGCGTCGAAAAAATCGAGGGGGTTTCCACGATGCCCACAGGCGCGACCATGGCAGCCGCCGCGAACGTCTCTTCGAACAGCTGCCGCATGGCTGTGCCTTGCGGATACAAGATCCACGGCCACTCGCCCAGGTCGGCGATCCCGATGCGCCGCTGCTTTAGCAACGGATGATGCTGCCCGACGACCACACGCGCCGGCTCCGCCAATAAATCGACCACATTGAAAAGCGCTTCATGTCGTGGCTCTGTCGGGCGCCCAATCATCACATCTAGTCGCCTTTCCTCAAGCCATGTCGCGAGTTGATCGCTACTTTGCTCGACCAGCTTGATGACGAGTCTCGGGCGTCGGCGCTGGATCTCCTTGATGGCGGTGGTGACGAGTTGTGCGGCGGAAGCCGGAATGAAGCCGACCGTGAGATGACCATAGCCGCCATTCTTCAATGTCGCGAACTCGCTCGAAAACTTGCCCAGAGCGGACAGCGTCGTGCTCGCATAGCGCACGGACAGCGTACCGAGATCGGTCGGCCGCATTTCGCGCGGTAGCCGGTCGAACAGCGACGCACCAAACATCGCCTCCAGGTCGCTCAGGATCTTCGTGGCGGCCGGCTGCGTGACGTGCATCTGCTCAGCCGCGATACGGAGGTTGCGGCTACGCCCGAGCAGTTCAAGCAACTGGAGATGCCTGAAGCGCAGCTTTGTCAGCAGTTGGGTAACGGAGAGGGTGCAATCTTGCGGCATAGGGTAAACACAGACAAACTCATAACCAGATGGAATTGATTTTACTCAATTCGCAATTGGACGCTTATCAAAAGCTCAAACGACAATCCGAAGCGCGTCGGGCATTTCCGACCCGGCAATCTTCGAACAATCACCCTCACTGACCCAATCACGATGAATACATCAGTCCGCTACTCCGCCGATGAACTGCAAGACTTCGCACAGCGTCTGCTGGTCAGGGTCGGAATGGAGGACGTCAAAGCGCGCACAGTCGCTCGTACGCTCGTAGACGGTGACTTGATGGGACATGACACGCACGGCCTTGCGTTGCTGCCCGCATATATCCGTGAGATCGAAAACGCGACGATGACCTGCTACGGCGAGCCCGAGGTCGTTTCAGACCGGGGCGGCAGCGTGTTGTGGGACGGTCGGCGTCTTCCGGGCCCGTGGCTGGTTGTCAATGGCATCGAAACGCTGGCGCCGCGGGCGAGGAAGTATGGCAGCGCGACGTTGGTGATTCGGCGAAGCCACCACATCGCATGCCTTGCCAGTTATCTGGAGAACGCCACTGCCGAAGGATTCATGATCTTGCTCAGCAGTTCCGACCCGGCGGTGCAAAGCGTGGCCCCTCACGGCGGCACGCGGTCCGTATTTACACCTAATCCGATCGCGGCGGGCATTCCAACCTCGGGCACGCCGTTTCTGATCGATATCTCCTCGTCGACCGTGACGAACGGCATGACCGCGCGCCAACATAAAGCGGGACAACTCTTCGAGGAAGCATGCTTTCTCGATGCGGACGGGCAGCCCAGCCGAGATCCCGGCGTGCTCTCCGCTGAGCCCCCGGGATCCATCTTACCGATTGGCGGCATGACGTGGGGGCATAAGGGCTTCGGGCTGGCGTTGTTGATCGAGGCGCTGACGGGAGGCCTGGCAGGCCACGGTCGAGCCGATCCTGCCGATGGATGGGGCGCCACCGTGTTTCTGTCGCTATACGATCCGGCGGCTTTTGGCGGTCTCGGAGCGTTCGCGCGGCAGATGGACTGGCTCGGCGATGCATGCAGAGATAATCCGCCGCGCCCCGGAACGGCAGGTGTGCGGATGCCGGGAGATCGCGGACTCAGCCTCAAGCGCGAGCAACTGCGCGACGGAGTGGCACTGCACCCGACGATCGCCCCGGCGCTTGAGGCCTGCGCGCAGCGCTATGAAATCCGGCTTCCTGCCGCACTACCTGACTGATTAGAGCGAGAGCCCCAGACCCTCGCCCGCGGTAGCGTCGTTTTGCCGTTACACATCACGGGTAAGCGCGGCCGGCGGTATTGGGCCGCGTACGAGTAGCCAATAGCCGATCACCGCGACAGCGGCAACACCCGCCCCTACGAACAGCGCGGGCTGGAACGAGTGTGTTTGCTGCACGATGAAGCCCGTGACCACCGGTGCCAGCGCGCCCCCGAAGTAGCCCCCGAAATTCTGCATGGCGCCGATGGACGCGGTGCAATTGGCGGGCGCAGCAACGGACGCCGTCGCCCAGGCCGCACTGCTAGAGACATACAGCAGCAACATCGAGATCGAGATGAACACGACCGCCAGCGTTGCGCTGTGCGTGAGACCGGTCAGTGCCGTGAACACGGCGACACCGACAAGCGAGGCCGCCATTGGGTACTTCCGGCTGTTGATTGCCGATACCCCTCGCCGCGCGAGCACATCGCAAATCTTTCCGCCAGAGAGACTGCCCACCACGCCAAAGAGATAGGGAACCGCAGCCACCCATCCCGACTTCGCAATAGTCAGGTGAAGTTCCATTTGCAGATACGTCGGCAACCACGCGTTGTAAAGCCATAAGACGTAGATCGTGCCGAAGAATCCAAGCAGCATGCCCCACGTGGTGCCGAAGTCGAACAGACGGCGCCACTCGCGCCATGTCGGACGGCTCTGGGCTTCCCCATCGACGTCGGATAGATGCGCGCGCTCCCGCGGCGTCAAGTCGACGTGATGCGGGTCGCGATGCACGAGGAAAAAACACAGTGCAACGAGGAGGCCCGCGATTCCCATGATGCCGAACATCCATCGCCATCCCACGGTCAACATTAAGACCGTCAGCAAAGGCGCCGATATTGCAGTGCCAAGCGTCGACGAACTGTTCCAGATGCCGGTCGCGGCGCCGCGCTCTTTTTTGCCGAACCAGTCGCGAACGACTTTGGCCGCCGTTGGAAACTGCGGTGCCTCCCCTATTCCCAGCACCATGCGAGCGGTGAAGAACTGGCCGAAGCTGTTCACGACGCCGCCGAACGCTTGCGCCACCGACCATGTCGCCAGGCTGACGGTTAACATGACGCGCGCGCCGAAGCGATCGACCAGCGCGCCCGCTGGCAGTTGCGCAAACGCATAAGCCCAGAGAAACGCCGAAAGCAGCAGGCCCATTTCCGCGACCGAGAGTCCAAGATCGTGCCGGATCAGCGGGTTCGCGATGGACAGCGTTGCGCGATCGATATAGTTGATGACCCCGCTCAGGAGGAGCAAAACAAGCGCGGTACGCTGAATTCGCCGCACCCTTGGCGAAGCCTGGTCGTTGGAAGCGATGTTCTGAGCGCCACTAGCGCCCGACTCCGGCACACGCGGCGCCGTAGAGGATTGCTCCATAAGGTAAGTCTCCTGGATGTTTTGTTCTATCGGCGAGGCCGTTTTTCGATCCGAACGCACGCATTGCGGCATTGGACTGACGCACGATATGTCCGCATCCGTTGGAAATCCAATCAAAATTCGTCGAAAAGCAATTCCATTTGTTTATCGCGAACTAGGGGCAAACCCGAGTCGTCGCCGGCGGCCGGAACGCTATGAGCTGGCACCGCCCAGGTCATTGCGGTCCGCCTCGTTCGGGCCGTCGCCTGTGAGGCATGCATGGATGAATTCGGCATGAAGCCGCTCCCGGTCGGCCGCCGTCAGGTGGTGCTCGAAGACATCGAGCGCGGTGCCCGGGAGCTTGTCCGCCGCAAGCGCGCGCCGCGTGCAGCGTCGCGATGGCCCGCCCCGCTATCCGCACTTTCATGACGGATAACTCCGGCCTTTTTGCGGTCCACGCAGACGGGATCAAAACGTATGCGCGCGACGTTGCCGTACGACTTCAATTCGCGACGGCAAGCGTCATGGCACTTGCCAACGCCATTGGCGAATAGACGCCCGACAGCGAGTAGTGCGTGTTGAACACGAAATGCGGCACGCCGCTCACCTTCGCGTCGCCGAACGAGCGTCGCTGGCCGGCGAGATTCGCGGCACGCTTTGACGCCGTCAGGTGTGCCGTCAGACTCGTGTACTCGAGGCCGAATTCGAGGCCAAGGCGCGCGAGGACCTCGCTGTCGCCAACGTTCTCGCCTTCCATGAAGTAGGCGGTGAGAATCCGGTCGATCAATTCCGTCGTCTGCACGCCGGTTCCACGGCTCGCCGCGAAGGTCACAAGTTCGTGCGCAGCGGCGGTGTTCGGCATCACCTCGATGCGGTCGAAGGCGAATTTGATGCCCGCGTCATCGCCTGCTCGCTGCACCTGCGCACGCCTCGCCGCCACGGCTTCCGCACTCCCAAGACGATCGCGATAGAACGCCTGGTAGGGCAAACCCTCGACAGGCATGCCGGGCAGCAACTGGTGAGAACGCCACTGCACCGATACGCGCACATCGGGCCGCGAGCTTTCGAAACGCGAAACGGCCACATCCAGATTGCGCTTGCCGATCAGACACCAGGGGCAAACGAAGTCGAAGAACGTTTCGATCTTGAGGACGGATCGCTCGCCTCCTTCACTGCAGCCTTTCTCATTCAGGATTTGGTCAGAAGAGGTCATCGAGGAGTATCCTCGCGATCGGCGTGGCCCAGCAGGCTGGTCCGTGTGAAACACAAAATCATTTCGTATAGTTTCCCAAACTCGTTAGTACCGCGCGTCAACGATCATGCCGGCGCGCTCCATCTGCATACCCGGTACTCAGGAAGTCCCGGCTCATCGAATAACTCAGCGTCAGCGGGACGGGGCGCGGCGCTCGCATCCCGGCAGAAGCGCGCGTGCCCGGGCATGTGATGGTTCGTCGCTGCAAGAACGGGACACGCGGGCGCCTATGAAATACCGCTCGAAACATCGGCGATTCGGTCACACACACGATAAGGCAATCCCGCGATGCGCTTTGATGATCAGGCGCCATGGTTTTAGGTTTTCGCGCCAACCGGCGTTAACCCGAAGCATCACAAATTGCCGGCAATCGTTGCGTATGGCCTGGCCGCTATCTCGTCTGAAGTCGGCGATCGTCTTGACGTCCTAGTGCCGTGCGACTGCCGGTCAAGGGTGGTGTGCGCCAATGCACACGGACACGTTCACCCTCGGACCTGCTACTGCCCTGGCGGGCGGATGGAAACCGTGTTTTTCACGGAACTGACTCCGGCGACTCCCTTGGCAACCTCGCCAGCCCTATCGATCATCGTAGCGTCTGGCACGGTACCCGCGAGCGTGACCGCGCCATTGTTCGCCCGCACATTGATGTTGCTGATGTTCAGGTTTTTCGTCCTGGACAGAGCGCGGCGGACCTCCCTGGCGAGCGCTCGATTGGCCTGCTTTGCCGACTTGGCGCTCGATGCCGCCGTGCCGGCGTCGCTTGCCTGTGCGAAGACATTTGCGGTCGCCGCTAGTGCGAGCACACCGGCCGCAGCGACAAGAAGCTTTTTCCCTAGCATAGTTCTCTCCTGTTGACGCCAAATGGGTTGGCGCACAACGGCGGCCAACCGATCAGCGTCCTGACCGACGCTTCCTCTATCGAGGCCAGAATGTCAGTGCGCCGGTTCCATCTCACGACGCTGCACTCAAAGATTCGTTGCGGCCGAGCGGCTTGCCGCTTGCCAGCACATCGCACGCACATCCTGGCGTTACTCACTCTCACCCGGTTGCCGCATTTGATCACCTGCCCGAGCTTCGCCGCACTGGCCAACCACACGCCTACCCTCGCCGACGAACAGCTGACGCGGACGACCAATCTTCTGCTCAGGATCGGCGATCATTTCGTTCCACTGCGCGATCCAGCCGACCGTGCGTGCCATCGCGAAGATACACGTGAACATCGACGTCGGAATGCCCAGCGCGCGCTGCACGATACCCGAGTAGAAATCGACGTTCGGGTACAGCTTGCGCGACACGAAGTATTCGTCTTCGAGCGCGATCTTTTCGAGTTCCATCGCGAGCTTGAACAGCGGGTCGTCGTGCAGGCCCAGTTCTTCGAGCACTTCGTGGCAGGTTTCGCGCATCAGCTTCGCGCGCGGATCATAGTTCTTGTACACACGGTGGCCGAAGCCCATCAGCTTCACGCCCGAGTTCTTGTCCTTCACCTGCTTGATGAACTCGGGAATGTTGTCGACCGAGCCGATTTCTTCCAGCATGTTCAGCGCGGCTTCGTTCGCGCCGCCGTGCGCCGGGCCCCACAGACATGCGATACCGGCCGCGATACACGCGAACGGATTCGCACCCGAAGAACCGGCGAGACGCACGGTCGACGTCGACGCGTTCTGCTCGTGGTCCGCGTGCAGGATCAGGATACGGTCGAGCGCGCGCACCAGCACGTCGTTGACCACGTACTCTTCGCACGGGTTCGAGAACATCATGCGCATGAAGTTTGCGCTGTACGACAGGTCGTTCTTCGGATACACGAACGGCTGGCCGATGCTGTACTTGTACGCCATCGCGACCAGCGTGGGCAGCTTCGCAATCATGCGGATCGCCGACACTTCGCGGTGACGCGGGTTATTGATGTCGAGCGAGTCGTGATAGAACGCCGACAGCGCGCCGACCGCGGCAACCAGAATCGCCATCGGGTGCGCGTCGCGGCGGAAGCCGCGGAAGAAGAACTGCATCTGCTCGTGCACCATCGTGTGCTGCTTGACGGTGTTCTCGAACTCGGCTTTCTGCTGCGCGTTCGGCAGTTCGCCCTTCAGCAGCAGATAGCAGGTTTCCAGGAAGTCGGCGTTCTGCGCGAGGTTGTCGATCGCGTAGCCGCGGTAGAGCAGTTCGCCCTTGTCGCCGTCGATGTAGGTGATCGCCGAATTGCACGCCGCCGTCGACATGAAGCCCGGGTCGTACGTGAATTTGCCGGTCTGGCCGTACAGTTTGCGAATGTCGATGACATCCGGGCCAATCGTGCCCTTGTAAATCGGCATTTCAACGCTCGGCGAGTTATCGCTGAACGATAGTGTGGCTTTGATCGTGGACTGCTTCATATTAGCGAACTCCAAAAGAATGCAAAAAGCCATCAATTCATGACTTCTTCTACGTCCGGCCGCACCGAGTCGTTCGGGTCGCTGACGAGACGCGAGCGTCGTTCCGGGGGCGATGAGTCGTACTGGAACACGCCGCGACCGGTCTTTCGACCGAGCCGTCCGGCACGAACCAGTTCTCTCAGAAGCGGACATGCGCGGTACTTCGGATCGCCGATGTCGCTGTGAAGGACATCCATCACAGAAAGACACACGTCGAGCCCCACGAGATCCGCGAGCGCAAGCGGACCAATCGGATGGTTGGCGCCGAGCCGCATTCCGGCATCGATTTCCTCCGCGGTCGCCACGCCCTCCGCGAGTACGAAAAAGGCTTCGTTGATCATCGGAACGAGAATTCGATTGACGGCGAAACCCGGCGAATTTTTGACTCGAACCGCGGTCTTGCCGAGACGTCGCGTCAGATCGACGACAGCTTCAGCGGCCGCTGCGCTGCTTTGCAGACCGCAGATGATCTCGACGAGCTGCATGGTCGGCACCGGATTGAAGAAATGCATCCCGACGAGCCGTGTAGGATCCGCTAGCGATGCGGCCAGCGTCGTGATCGATATCGAAGAGGTGTTCGTGGCGATAACGGCCTTCCCGTTGGCGACCGATTCGATTCGCTTCAGAATGCCGAGCTTGATTTCGACGTTTTCCGTGACCGCCTCGATAACCAGATCGCTGTTCGCGAGCCGCTCATAGTCGGTCGATATCTGGATGCGCGCGAGAGCGGCTTCTCGCGCTGCGTGGTCTAGCTTCGCATTGCTGACCAGCCGCTCCAGGCCAGCTTTGATTGCGGCAAGACCTTTTTCCAGCGCGGCTTCGGTTACGTCGATGACCACGACATCCAGGCCGGCAACGGCGGCCACCTGGGCGATACCGCTGCCCATCGCACCTGCACCGATCACGCTGATCGTTTCGATTGACATGTTGTTCCCCTGCGATCGACGAGCCTAGGCGCGCCGAAGATTCTCGAATATCGCCGCAATCCCCTGCCCGCCTCCAATACACATGGTCACGAGCGCATAGCGTCCATTGATTCGTTCGAGCTCATGGAGGGCTTTGACTGTGATCAGCGCACCGGTGGCGCCGATCGGATGGCCGAGCGAGATGCCCGACCCATTGGGATTGACTTTCTGCGGATCCAGTTCGAGCATCCCCGTCACCGCACACGCCTGTGCCGCGAACGCCTCGTTCGACTCGATCACATCGAGATCCGACGCATGCAGCCCCGCGCGCTTCAACGCAGCGAGCGTCGCGGGCACGGGACCGATGCCCATGTACTGCGGAACCACTCCCGCGTGCGCGTATGAAACGAGGCGCGCGAGCGGGCTGATCCCGCGCGTGCTGGCGGTTTGGGCGTCCATCATCAGAAGCGCCGCTGCCGCGTCGTTGATGCCCGAGGCATTGCCTGCCGTCACGGTGCCGCCTTCCTTGACGAACGCGGGACGCAAACCGGCAAGCTCGTCATATCCGAGGTCGGCGCGCACGTGCTCGTCGGTATCGAACACCGTGGTTTGCCCTTTCACGGTTCTCTTCAACGCGGCGATCTGATCTGCGAAACGTCCCTCCGCGATGGCCCGCGCCGCGCGCCGATGCGACTCCAGCGCGAGCTCATCCTGCTGCTCTCGCGTGATGCCGTACTTGCGCGCGACATTCTCGGCGGTGATGCCCATGTGAATCGAATGAAACGGGTCGTGCAACGCACCGAGCATCATGTCGACGAGGCGGCTGTCGCCCATCCGCGCGCCAAAACGAGCGTCTGTCGCGAGATAAGGCGCGCGACTCATATTCTCCGCACCACCGCCGAGCGTGACCTCGGCGTCACTGAGCAGAATCGCCTGAGCAGCGCAAATGACCGCTTCCAGTCCCGAGCCGCACAGACGGTTCACCGTCATTGCCGGCGTCTCCTCGGAGACGCCGGCATCCAGCGCCGCGACCCGGGCCAGATAGAGATCCCTTGGCTCGGTGGCGATCACGTTGCCGAACACCACACGACCGACGTCCTGGCCCTGTACGCCTGCGCGCGCCAGCACCTCGCGTGCGACGAATGCGCCGAGCGCGGTGGGCGGCTGATCCCTGAGACTACCGCCGAACTTTCCAATCGCGGTGCGCACACCGCCGACAACCACCACTTCCCTTTGCATGCCCGACTCCTGAGATCAGAACTGTTTTACAGCGCCCGTCAACTGCGGTCTCGTCGAGAATGCCGCTGGAGTTCGAGCCGGGCGATCGCGTTGCGATGCACTTCGTCCGGGCCGTCCGCCAGCCGAAGCGTGCGCTGGTTCGCCCACGCATAGGCCAGCGGGAAATCGTCCGATACCCCCGCGGCGCCGTGCAACTGGATCGCCCAGTCCAAGACCTTCAGCGCCACGTTCGGCGCGACGACCTTGATCATCGCGATTTCGGCTCGCGCCGCCTTGTTGCCGACCGTGTCCATCAGCCACGCCGCTTTCAGCGTGAGCAGGCGTGCCATTTCGATCTCACAGCGCGCTTCGGCGATGCGTTCCTGCGTCACGCCTTGCTCGGCCAGCGGCTTGCCGAACGCCACGCGGCTGAGACTGCGTTCGCACATCAATTCGAGCGCACGTTCGGCGGCGCCGATGCTGCGCATGCAGTGGTGAATGCGGCCCGGCCCGAGCCGGCCTTGTGCAATCTCGAAGCCGCGGCCCTCGCCGAGCAGCAGATTCGCCACGGGCACGCGCACATCCTTCAGTTCGACTTCCATATGGCCGTGAGGCGCATCGTCGTACCCGAACACGGGCAGATAGCGCTTGACCGTAATACCCGGCGCATCGGCCGGCACCACGATCATCGACTGTTGCTGATGACGCTCCGCGTCCGGATCGGTCTTGCCCATCACGATGTAGATCTTGCAACGCGGGTCTCCGGCGCCCGACGACCACCACTTGGTCCCGTTGATCACGTAGTGATCGCCGTCGCGCTCGATGCGGCAGCAGATGTTCGTCGCATCCGACGAGGCGACTGCAGGCTCCGTCATCAGAAACGCAGACCGAATCTCGCCGCGCAACAGCGGTTCCAGCCAGCGGTCCTTCAATGCCTCGCTCGCGTAACGCTCGAGCGTTTCCATATTCCCCGTGTCCGGTGCCGAGCAGTTGAACACTTCGGGCGACCAGGGCACCCGTCCCATGATTTCGCACAGCGGCGCGTATTCGAGGTTCGAAAGACCTTCCGGCGCGCGTGGCGAGCGCGGCAGGAACAGATTCCAAAGTCCGGCCTTGCGTGCGAGCGGCTTCAGTTCCTCGATAATGCGCGTCGGAATCCACGCGTTGCCGGCTTGCCGATTGGCCTGAATCTCGGCCTGGTACCGGTGCTCGTTCGGATAGATATGAGTCTCGAAGAAATCGAGCAGCTTCGACTGCAGCTCTCGGACCTTCGGTGTGTAATCGAATTGCATCGTGTCTCCTTTCGTTCGCCTGCCGCGTCAAAACCGTGCACCGATCCGGTCGCGACGATATAGCGGCGGCGACTCCTTTCACTAGATGGTCAGCCCGCCGTCCACGACCAGGCATTCCCCATTGGTGTAGCTCGCGGCATCGGACACGAGATACAGCACCGCGCCGGCAAGCTCGCGCGGCTCAGCGTGACGACGAAGCGGGATCTTTTTCATCCACTCTTCGTAGATCGACGGGGTCTCGAACAGCGCGCTGGCGAACTTCGTCCGCGTCAGGCCGGGAAGCAGCGCATTGACGCGAATCCCGAATGGGCCGCACTCCTTGGCGAACGCCCTCGTCATGTTGACGACCGCCGCCTTGCTGATCGAATAGATGCCCTGCATATCGCCCGGCTGCAGCGCATTCACCGAAGCGGTGTTGACGATGGCGCCGCCGCCATGCTCGCGCATCAATCGGCCGGCTTCCACGGACATGAAGAAATAGCCGCGAATGTTCACTTCAACGGTCTTGTCGTATGCCGCGAGATCGGTATCGAGGATGTGCCCGAAATACGGGTTGGCCGCCGCATTGTTCACGAGTATGTCGAGGCGCCCATGGTGCGTGCGAATGTAGTCGAACGTTCTTGCGATGTCCTCCATGCGGCCCACGTGGCAGGCCAGCGCTTCGGCGTTGCCGCCCTCGCGGCGGATCTTCTCCGCGACGGCCAGACACTCTTCCAGCTTGCGGCTAGACACGATCACGTGCGCGCCCTGCTCCGCCAGCAACCGGGCGATTTCTTCACCGATGCCTCGGCTGGCCCCCGTGACGAGCGCGATTTTTCCGCTCAGATCGAAAAGTTTGGTGCTCATGCTGCTCCGTACTCCTGTCGATGATTCATGTTCGTTGGGGCGTCACCCGTTTGCGCAGTGCGCTCCTCCGCAGCCTGTCAGCTTTGCTCTTCCAGCGCGCTCACTGCCATCTGCGCGAGTTGTTCCACCATTTCGCCGACTGCGCCCGCGTTGGCATGCGAAGCGTTGCCCTCCATCGCACGTTTCTTGACGCCCTGTGCGATGGCGGCGAGGCGGAAAAAGCTGACCGCGAGATAGAAGGACCAGCCGTAGATTCCCGGAATGCCGCGCAATTCGCAGTACCGCGCGACGATCGCCTTCTCGTCCGGAATACCCAGCGCAGCCCGGTTCATTCCTTGAAGGCCCGCGACCGGCCCATTGGCGGGAAGCCGCAGACACATGCAGAAGTAAGCCAGGTCGGCAAGCGGATTGCCCAGCGTCGATAATTCCCAATCGAGCATGGCCTTGATCCGGCACTGCTGCGAATCGAAGATCAGGTTGTCGACGCGGAAATCGCCGTGCACGAGCGAGCGGGTTCCGTCGTCGGCGGGGTAATGAAGCGGCAGCCACGCGATCAGCTTCTCCATCGCGTCGATACGGCTCGTCTCCGACGCCCGGTACTGCCTCGTCCACAGATTGATCTGACGCTCGAAGTAATTTCCGGCCCGGCCATAGTCGGACAGACCGACCGTATCGACGTCCACGTCGTGCAAGGTCGCCATCGCGCGCACGATCGCGTCGTAATACTCGCCTCGCTGGTCACGCGAAATCTCCGGGAATGCGGGATTCCAGAAAATGCGTCCCTCCTCGAAGCTCATCACGTAGAACATCGTGCCGATCACATCGCGATCCGTGCACAGGTGATATGCGCGCGCGACCGGCACGTCCGTTTTCGTCAATGCCTCGAGCACGCGGAACTCGCGATCCACCGCATGCGCCGACTTCAGCAGCGGGCCGCCGGGCTGGCGGCGCAACACGTAGTTGCCGCTGGCCGCCTTCAGCAGGAAGGTCGGATTCGACTGACCGCCCGCGAACTTCTGCGCACTGACCGGCCCGTTGAACCCTTCGATCGTCCGCTCGAGATACGGGGCAAGTGTTCCCACATCTATTTGCATGGCGTCGTTCGTCATCGTTTCACCCTGTTCTCAATTAACCAAAAGTCTGGAAGCGGCGCCGGTCTGCGCGATCGAGGTGCGGATCGCTGTTGAAGCTGGCGAGGTGAAACGCATCCCGATTGAAGAAGAACCGGCAAAAGCTGCTGTTGCGGATCTGCAGATTCAGCGCAATCGCGGCGTCGGCCGGCGCCTGCAGCGCCTGTTGCGCGATGGCCGCCATCACACCGCCCGAGGTCACCACCAGCACCCGCTCAGCCGGGCTCTGCTGGATCGCCTGCCTCGCCGCTTCGACGCGATGCTGAAACTCCCGCCATGTCTCCGGAATCGGACTGCGGATCAAATCCTTCGACCACAGTTGCAGCACCCGCTTCAGGCTCCGGTAGAACTCTTGCCGGGAAGCACCGCGCCACGCCTTCAAATCCTGATGTGAGTCATCCAGTCCGTCGAAGAGCGCCTGAAAGTTGTACTCGTCCAAGCCGGCATGCTGCTCGACCGGCCCGAACGAACGACCCATGCCGCGACAGATTGCGTCGAGTGTCTGTCTGTGGCGGCGCATGCCGCCCGTCATCACGCGGTCGAAGTTCAGATCGAGCTGCGCGAAGTATTCGCCGAGCCAGACCCCCTGACGCTCGCCGACCTCGGACAGCACGTCGTAGTCACTCGCGCCAAAGGATGCCTGGCCGTGACGCACGAGATAAAGTTCTGCCATGAGTTTTCCTCGTCCGATCCGTCACGCCGCGGCCTTGACCATGTCCTCGATCACCTTCTTCGCATCGCCAAAGACCATCATGGTCTTGTCCATGTAGAAGAGATCGTTGTCGAGCCCGGCGTAGCCGGCCGCCATCGAGCGCTTGTTGACGATCACCGTGCGCGCCTTGTACGCCTCGATGATCGGCATGCCCGCGATCGGCGACTTCGGATCGTTCTTCGCGGCCGGATTCACCACGTCGTTCGCGCCGAGCACCAGCACCACGTCGACCTGGCCGAACTCGCCGTTGATGTCCTCCATCTCGTAGACCATGTCGTACGGCACTTCGGCCTCGGCGAGCAGCACGTTCATGTGCCCCGGCATGCGGCCGGCCACCGGGTGGATCGCGTACTTCACCTCGATGCCCTTCTCGACCAGCTTGTCGGTCAACTCTTTTAACGCATGCTGCGCGCGCGCCACGGCCAGCCCATAGCCCGGCACGATCACGACGGTTTCGGCGTTGCCCATCATGAACGACGCGTCATCGGCCGAACCCGATTTCACCGGACGCTGCTCCGCCGCGCCGCCCGCGGCCGCGCCCGGCTCGTTGCCGAAGCCGCCGAGGATCACGTTGAAGAACGAGCGGTTCATCGCGCGGCACATGATGTACGACAGGATCGCACCCGACGACCCGACCAGCGAGCCGGCGATGATCAGCATCGGATTGTTCAGCGAGAAGCCGATGCCCGCCGCCGCCCAGCCCGAGTACGAGTTCAGCATCGACACGACCACCGGCATGTCTGCGCCGCCGATCGGAATGATGATCAACACGCCGAGCACAAACGCGATGATCGTCATGACGATGAACGGCAGCCACGACTGCGTGAGGAAGAACATCACGCCGAAGCCGATCATCGCCAGCGCGAGCACGAGATTGATCAGGTGCTGGCCCGGATAGACGACGGGTGCGCCTTGAAACAGGCGGAATTTGTATTTGCCCGACAGCTTGCCGAACGCAATCACCGAACCCGAGAACGTGATCGCGCCGACGAACGTGCCGATGAACAGTTCGATCCGGTTGCCGTAGGGGATGAAGCCCGCATGCGGCGCGTCCTGGACACCAAGTCCGAATGCCGCGGGTTCCGACACGACCGCGTACGCGATGCACACGGCGGCCACGCCGATCAGCGAGTGCATCGCGGCGACGAGCTCCGGCATCTTCGTCATCTCCACCCGCGCGGCGACGAACGCACCGACCGCGCCGCCGATGACTAACGCGGCAAACAGAAGCGCCAGTCCCAAAGCAAGGTTGGAGCCGAGCGATGCGGCCTGTTTCGCGATCAGCGCGACGGTCGTCAGAATGGCGATCGCCATGCCAGCCATACCGAATGCATTGCCGGCGCGTGCGCTTTTCGGGTTGGAGAGCCCCTTCAACGCCTGAATGAAGCAGACAGACGCGAGCAGATAAAAGAGCGTGACGACGTTCGCGCTCACGAAATCAAAGGACGTCATACGGCCTCCTTGCCGCCAGTGGCCAGTTTCTTCGGTTCCTTCTTCCTGAACATTTCGAGCATGCGTCTCGTGACGAGAAAGCCGCCGAACACGTTCACCGCGGCGAGCCCGACGGCGACCGTGCCGAAGAACTTGCCCGCGCCGCCGAGCGTGAGGCCCGCGGCAATCATCGCCCCGACGATCACGATCGCGGAGATCGCATTCGTGACTGCCATCAGCGGCGTATGCAGCGCCGGCGTCACGTTCCAGACGACGTGGTAGCCGACATAAATCGCCAGCACGAAGATGATCAGGTTGATCACCGTGTGATTGATAACTTCCATTGCGCTCCCCTCATCCGTTGCGCTTGACCACGCCTTCGTGCGTGAGCAGGGTTGCCGCGACGATGTCGTCCGCGAGATCGATATTGAGCGTGCCGTCTTTCGTGACGATCAGCTTCAGGAAGTCGACAAGGTTCCTCGCGTAGAGCGAGGACGCATCGGTCGGCACCATCGCCGCCAGGTTCGTGTAGCCGACGATCTTCACGCCGTTCTCCGTGACGACGACCTTGTCGGTCTCGGTGAGCGGACAGTTGCCGCCTCGATGTCCGCCGATGGCCGGCCCGCGTCCCGCGGCAAGATCGACGATGACGGAGCCCGTCTTCATCGCCTGCACCGTTTCGGACGAGATCAAGGTCGGCGCGTCGCGCCCGGGAATCAGCGCCGTCGTGATCACGATATCGGCCTGTTTCGCCTTTTCGTGCACGAGCGCCGTCTGGCGTTGCAGCCAGCTCGCCGGCATCGGCCGCGCATAGCCGCCCGTGCCTGCCGCAGCCTCGCGCTCTTCGTCGGTCTCGTAGGGCACGTTGAGAAACTTCGCGCCGAGCGATTCGATCTGCTCTTTCACTGCGGGGCGCACGTCCGACGCTTCGATGACCGCGCCGAGGCGCTTGGCCGTCGCAATCGCCTGAAGTCCCGCGACGCCTGCACCGAGCACCAGCACCCGTGCGGCTTTCACCGTGCCCGCGGCTGTCATCAGCATCGGCATGAAGCGCGGATAGTGCTCCGCCGCGACGAGGACCGCCTTGTAGCCCGCGATGTTCGCCTGCGACGACAGCACGTCGAGGCTTTGCGCGCGCGTCGTGCGGGGCGCGGCTTCGAGCGCGAACGCAGTCAGCCCCGCGTCGGCAAGACGGCGGGTGTTGTCGGTATTGAACGGGTCGAGCATGCCCGCCAGCACCGAACCGCGTTTCATCAGCAACAGTTCGGATTCAGTCGGCGATGCAACTTTCAGCACGATTTGCGCGCCGAAGGCCGCCGCCGCATCCCCGATCTGCGCGCCCGCTTTGCGGTAAGCGTCGTCCGTGTAGTGCGCGCATTCACCGGCACCCGACTCGACGGTCACGCTGCGTCCTTGCGACACGAGCATCTTGACCGTCTCAGGCGTTGCCGCGACGAGCGATTTTTGACCCCGCGACTCGGCGGGCACTCCAATCTGCATTTCAGACCTCACCTTGCGCTTACCTGCGCCGATAGTCTCTGTGGTTCACCTGACGATGCGGTCTTCGCGCGCCGGGAACGGCGCGCGATATGCCGCACGTCTCATCATTCGACGTCCGAAATAAATTGATGTCGAAAGCGCATTCGTTCTACATCGGCTCCTGTCAGACCGGCACTTCGCCCTCGAGGGTGATGCGGTTGAGCACGCGTTCAGCCTCGCCGTAGTCGTGCACCGCGTAGTGCATGGTGCAGCGGTTGTCCCACATGACGACGTCGCCTTCCTGCCACATATGGCGGTATACGTTGTCCGGCGTGGTCGAGTGTTCGTACAGGAAGTCGAGCAACGGGCGGCTTTCGGCGACGGTCATCCCTTCGATCTGCTGGGCGGTCTCACGGTGGCCGACGTAGAGGGCCTTGCGGCGCGTCTCCGGATGCGTGCGCACGATCGGGTGGACCGCCTCGGGAATCTTGTCGATCCCTCGCATTCTGGCCAGTCGCAGCCCCGTGAACCGCGCACGCAGACCTTCGAGCATGCGCTGCATGGTCGGAGACAAGCGCTCGTACGAAAGGTATTGATTGCACCACATCGTGTCGCCGCCGTGCGGTACCACGACTGCCGACAGGATCGAGATCTTCGGTGGCACCGGTGTATAGATCGAATCGGAGTGGCACGCCTCGGTCGACGCCGTTTCCTTCGGAATCTTGGTTACCTGGATAAGTCCCGGAAAGCCCGGCACGCTCGGATCGAGCGGATTGTTTTGCGCAGGCTTGCCCCAGAGTTTGGCGAACTCGACGTGAGCCGAAGGCTGCAGCCGCTGGCCGCGAAATACGAGCACACCGTAGTCGAGAAACGCGCGATGCAGCACTTCGAAGTTCGTCACGTCGACCGGTTCGTTGAGGTTGATGCCTTCGACGCGCGCGCCCACCGAACCGGTGAGCGGAGTGATCTGGATACCCATGAATATCTCCTTTTCCTCTGCTTGAGGTTTAGTTTGTGGTGAGGACAATCTTGCCGATATGTTGATCGAGCAGCATGTAGGCATGTGCTTCGCCGATCGCATCCATTGCGAAGGTGCGATCGATCGGCAGGCCGATGCGGCCCGCTGCGAGATGGGGCAGCAAGTCGCGCGCGCATGCCTCGATGCACTGCAGCCGCTCCTCCTCGGTACGGGTGCGGAACGTCACGCCAATCAGCTTCAAACGCTTGAGCCAGAGCTGGCTCAGATCGATCTGAGCGGTGGCCGAGCCGAGTCGGGCGATGTTGACGAGCCGACCCTTGACCGCGAGGCTTTGCATGTTCGCCTCGAAGACCGGTCCGCCCACGGTGTCGATGATCAGATCGACCCCTCGCTTGTCGGTGGCGGCCATCACCACATCGAGCTGTGATTGGTGCGACGAGTCGATGCCTACGTCGACGCCGAATTCGGCCAGCCGATCGAGCTTCGCGGCCGAGCGCGATTGGGCCATCACGGGCTTGGCACCCCATACGGACGCGATCTGAATCGCCGCCATCGCAACGCCGCCCGAGGCGCCGTTGATCAGCACCGACTCGCCTGCGCGCAGTTCCCCATTGGTGATCACGGCGTCGTGCGCGGTGATGAACACGTTCGGGAAAGCCGCCGCTTCGATCCAGGAAAGCCCTTCCGGCACCGCCATCAAGGCCCGGGGATCAGAGAGCACGTACTCGGCCTGGCAACCCTTGCCGTGTCCCATCACGCGATCGCCCTCGCGCCAGCCGCTGACGCCCTCTCCGACTGCCGCCACTTCCCCGGCAAATTCGACGCCCGTGATGATCGTATTGCCCGAGCGCAGGTCGCGAGCCTGATTGATCTCGCCACGATTCAGGCCGGCCGCGCGCACCCTGACCAGAACCTGTCCCGCGCCAACGACCGGGACCGGGATGTCTTGCACCTCCACGATGCCGCCCGACGGGGCCGGTATTACACGCACTGCTTTCATCGACGTCGTCTCCTTTGAAGAACTCGTTCTGTCTGGTCCGCTTTGCGACCCGCTAGCGCTTTTTTCCGACGAATATTCGCGCCTCGTTGACGCAGTCGGCGGATTGCTTTCGTTGAGTCAAAGATAGTCGCGCCCCCTTCGAGTGTCAACAACTTATATATAGGACCATGGAAAATACCTATATAGGACTTCGCGAACTCGACCTATTCTGTTTCCACGGATTCGCGCAATTTCAAACGCGATTCGCTGGATCCACCGGTCCTACGCTAGTTCATAGATCTATATAGGAGTTTAACCAATGCCTCGCGCCATCGTGCTTCATGCCACCGACAACGTGGCAACACTGCTGGACCCCGGACAGGAAGGGGAAACCTGCGTCCTGCAGGGAGAAGTAACCGGCCAGGTGACCCTGACGCAGGACGTCCCCTTTGGCCACAAAGTCTGCATCGCACCGACTACGGAAGGCGCCAAGGTACTCAAGTACGGCCAGGTCATCGGTACTGCTCGCCGCGCGCTCCGGGTTGGCGAGCACACCCATGTTCATAACGTCGATTCCACCCGCGCTCGCGGTGATCTGAAAACGAGGTAACTACGTGATGAAAACATTCCTTGGCTATCGACGCGAAAACGGCGCCGTTGGCGTGCGCAACTGGGTTGCGGTGATTTCCGTCATGGATAACTGCAATCCCGTTACGCGCACGATCAGTGAGGCGGTCGAAGGCACGATCCCGGTCACGACGCTGTTCGTGCGCGGGCAGTTCGGCGCGGATCTCGATTTCGCCTATGAATCGCTGGCCGGTCTCGGGCGCAACCCGAATATCGCAAGCGTCCTGCTGGTGGGACTGGAAGAATCGTCCACCGAAGAAGTGGCGTCCCGCATCCGCGCCACCGGGAAAGCGGTCGAAACGGTGCATCTGCAGCCGAACGGCACCATCGCCTGCATTGCGGAAGGCACACGCAAGGCGATGCGCCTTTCGATTGCCGCATCCCGCTTGCGCCGCGAGCCGTGTCCTGTTTCCGAACTGGTCGTGGGCGTCGAGTGCGGTGGGTCCGATACGACTTCCGGACTGAGCTGCAACCCGACGATCGGCCGGATGGCCGACCAGATCATCGCCGAGGGCGGCACGGTCATCATTTCGGAGACCTCGGAGTTCATCGGCGCCGAGCATCTGTTCGCTGCACGGGCCATCGACGAAACGGTCAAGGCGGCATTCGTCTCCGCGGTGCGCAACATGGAGCAAGGCGCGATCGACCGGGGCGTCGATATGCGCGAATCGCAGCCGTCGCCCGACAACAAGAAAGGCGGCTTGACGACGGTCGAGGAAAAGGCGCTCGGCGCGATGGCGAAGGCAGGCTCGAGCCCCCTCGTCGGCGTGCTGCGATACGGCGAAGCTCCTCGCCGCAAGGGTCTGCACTTCATGGATGCCCCTGCGGCGGCGGTCGAAAACCTCACAGCGCTTGCCGCGGGTGGTTGTCAGCTTACGTTCTTCGGCACTGGCGTCGGCAATCCGATCGGCAACATGGTTGCGCCGACGGTGAAGGTGTGCGGAAACATCAATACCGTCAGGACGATGCGCGACAACATCGATTTCGATGCGAGCGGCGTGCTCGAACAGGCCATGAAGATTTCCGATATCGGTGACCGGCTGTACGAATACGCGCTGGACGTCGCGTCTGGCACCTGCCTCGCGAGCGAAGTGCTCGATGTCCGCGAAACAGCGGTCAGCCGTTTCGAACGCAGCCTCTGAAGCAAGATGACAAAACTGTCCATGGTGTCGGATGCCATCATCCGCGATATCGAATCGGGGTCATTGCGCGAGGGTGATCGCCTTCCTTCCGAAGGCGAGCTGGCGGCACGGCACCATGTAAGCGTCGGCACGATCCAGAAGGCGCTCACCCAGCTCTCGCACTCCGGACTCATCACGCGCGAGCAGGGTCGCGGCACCTTCGTGTCGGGCACGCGCGTGGCTCCCGCGGACGTTCGCTACCTGCGCTTTCGCGGCGCAGACGGCAACGATCTGCCTTGCTATGTCCACGCGCGCTCCGTCAAGCGCACGACACGCAAGGGGCCGTGGTCGGAGTTTCTGGGCGGCGACGGCTTCGTGCGAATCGAGCGCATGATCAACGTCGGAGGGCGGTTCGATCTCTACAGCGAATTCTGGCTGCGAGAGGAAGACTTCGCGGAGCTGGGTGGCCTCGACCGCTCCGCACTCGAAAAAAACCTCCGCGAACTCGTGGGTCAACGGCTTTCGCTGCCCACCTTGCGCGTGGACCAGTGGATCCGGTTTGGCGAACTGCCCTCGGCCGTCGCTGAAGAACTGATGATCGCAACGGGCCAGGCAGGCTTAATCAAGGAATTGCGCGGCTACACACTGCGCAATCGGCCGCTCTACTACCAGTCCGTCTATGCCGGGCCGTTTCAGGAGCGTCTTGTCATCGAGCGGGAGAACGGGCAATGAGTACGCATTGGTCACCTGACACCATCGGGCATTGGACCGCGCGGATTTTCGAAACCTGCGGCGTACCACGGGATCACGCCGCGGAAGCTGCGTCGATCCTCGTTCGCAGCGAGCTGCGGGGTTACAAGACGCATGGCATGACGCGCCTTTCGTCCTACGTGAACCGGCTGAAGAACAGGGAGTTCAATCCGAAGCCCACGATGTCGCATCGGGCTTTCCCGGGCGGCATCGTGCTGAACGCCGACGGCGCAATGGGACAGATTGCCGGCCCTCACGCCGTGCGCCTTGCGCTCGAAGCGCTGAACACGAGCGCCTCCGTGCTCGTCGTGATGCAGTCGTGCGGCCATCTCGGGGCGCTCGGCATCCACACGCTGCTGGCCGCCGAAGCAGGCGCCTTCAGCGTGATGGGGCAGCACACGCCGCCGGCGCTCGCGCTCGAAGGCTTTCGCGGCCCGGCGATCGGACACAACCCGATCTCCTTCGGCTGCCCTTTGCCGGGACAAGCGCCGATCGTCTTCGACGTGGCCTGCAGCGTGGCGGCGAGAGGCCACATTCTGCTCGCCGCCCGCGAAGGCAAGTCCATTCCCGAAGGCTGGGCGCTCGACTCACAAGGCCGGCCCACCACGGATCCGCAGTGCGCGCTCGAAGGCTCGCTGATGCCGATGAGCGGACACAAGGGCATGGGCATCGCGATGATGGTCGAGTGCCTGGCGGGCGCGCTCGCCGCTACCGCGGGTTCACTCAACTCGCCGCGCGGCGATGCGATGCAGGACGCGTTCCTCTGGCTCGTGCGTCCCGAATCCTATACGGGGCGTGAGGCCTTCGACGAGTACATGCGCCAGTGGACCGAGACCTACGTGACAGCAGGCGGCGACGCCCGGCTGCCGGGTGCGCGTGGCGACGTGCTCGAGCGCGAAGCCCGCGAACGCGGCATGACGCTGCCCACCGCGATCGCCGACGAACTGGCCGCACTTGGCGAGCAGCTTGGCGTGCGCTTTCCTGCGTAATCGCCCTGCCCCTGACAACATCAATTGACGAGTAACAGCAATGAATGCCCCACTCTCAGAAGCAAACCGTGAGGCCATGGAGGCCGTCACCCTCGACGACAAGTACGCGCTGGATTCCGGGCGTGCCTTCATGAGCGGCGTCCAGGCGCTCGTGCGCCTGCCGCTCGTGCAGCGCGCACGCGATGCGCAAGGCGGCCACAATACCGCCGCGTTCATCTCCGGCTACCGGGGCTCACCGCTCGGCACCTATGACCAGGCGCTGTGGCAGGCCAAGAAGCACCTTGCGAACAACCATGTCGTGTTCAAACCAGGCGTCAACGAAGAACTCGGCGTCACGGCGGTTTGGGGCTCGCAGCAGCTCGAGTTCGACCCGGCGAGCAAAAAATACGATGGCGTGTTCGGCATCTGGTACGGCAAAGGCCCCGGTGTGGACCGCAGCGGCGACGCGCTCAAGCACGCCAACCTCGCGGGCACCGCGCCCCTCGGTGGCGTGATCGCGCTAGCCGGAGACGACCACGTCTCCAAGAGCAGCACGCTCGCGCATCAGAGTGACCACACGTTCATCGCTGCCGGACTGCCGGTGTTCTTTCCCGCGAACGTGCAGGACATCCTGGACCTCGGCGTTCATGCCTTCGCGATGAGCCGCTTCAGCGGCTTGTGGGCGGGCATGAAGACCGTGCAGGAAGTGGTCGAGTCCGGCTCGTCGGTGCTGACTGCTGTCGACCGGGTGGGCATCCTGCTGCCTGAAGACTTCGCGGTGCCCCAAGGCGGCCTGCACATCCGCTGGCCGGACGACCCGCTCACCCAGGAAGCCCGGATGATGGAGTACAAGTGGCCGGCCGCGCTCGCCTATATCCGCGCGAACCGGCTCAACCACAACGTCATCGAAGGTCCGAACGATCGGCTCGGCATCATCGCGAGCGGCAAGGCCTACAACGACACGCGCCAGGCGCTGATCGACCTTGGGCTCACCGAAGAGCTGTGCCGCGAGCTCGGCATCCGGCTGCACAAGGTCAGCGTGGTATGGCCGCTCGAGCCTCAGGGTGTGCGCGAGTTCGCGCGCGGCCTGCGTGAAATCCTCGTCGTCGAGGAAAAGCGCTCGCTGATCGAACAGCAGTTGAAGGACGAGCTTTATCACTGCAACCCGGATACACGGCCTGTCGTGCTCGGCAAGTACGGTCGCGCCGACGGTGAAGACATCGGCGGCGAATGGAGCCACGGCAGGCCGGGCGACGACTGGCTGCTGCGCGCGAAGGCCGATCTCACGCCCGCGATGGTCGCCAGGGCGATCTCCGGGCGCCTGAAGAAGCTCGGCGTGCCACCGGACGTGGTCGCCCGCATGGACCAGCGCCTCGCGCAGATCGACGCGGCCGAACGTACCGCCGCCGAAGGCGCGAGCGGCGGCGCGGACCGCCTGCCATGGTTCTGCCCCGGCTGCCCGCACAACACCAGCACCCGAGTTCCGGAGGGATCGCTCGCCACCGCAGGGATCGGTTGTCACGGCATGGCGGTGTGGATGGACCGCTCGACCACGTCCTGGTCCCAGATGGGCGGCGAAGGCGTGTCCTGGATGGGACAGGCGCCGTTCAGCAAGCGCTCCCACATGTTCGCCAATCTGGGCGACGGCACGTATAACCACTCCGGGCTGCTCGCCATCCGACAGTCGGTCAATGCCGGGGTCAACATCACCTACAAGATCCTGTTCAATAGCGCCGTGGCGATGACGGGCGGCCAACCGGTCGACGGTCAGCTCGACGTGCCTGGCATGACCCGCGAGCTTGCCGCTGAGGGCGTGAAGCGCACCGTAGTGGTAACCGATGAGCCGGAGAAGTACGCGGGCGTGACGGATCTCGCGCCCGGCGTCACGGTACGCCATCGCGATGCGCTCGATGACGTGCAGCGCGAGCTGCGCGAGCTCGAGGGCGCCACCGCGATCATCTACGACCAGGTCTGCGCCACCAAGAAGCGTCGCGAACGCAAACGCGGCACGATGCCCGATCCGGAAAAGCGGGTGATCATCAACGAGCTCGTGTGCGAAGGCTGCGGTGATTGTTCGGTCGAAAGCAACTGCGTCGCCGTTCAACCGCTCGAGACCGAGTTCGGCCGCAAACGCCAGATCAATCAGAACACGTGCAACAAGGACTTTTCCTGCGTCAAGGGTTTCTGCCCGAGCTTCGTCACGGTCGAAGGCGGTCAGCTCAAGAAGCCCGCGGCAGCGCGCAGCGCGAAGCTCACCGAGATGCCGGCCCTGCCCGAGCCGACGCTGCCCGACGCTGCCATCGCGCGGCGCATCCTGGTGGCCGGCGTGGGCGGTACGGGCATCGTCACGATCGGCCAGGTGCTCGGCATGGCGGCGCACCTCGAAGGCAAGTACGTGACCACGCAGGATGCAACCGGCATGGCGCAGATGGGCGGCGCCACCTGGAGCCACATCCAGATCGCGAGTGACGACAATGCCCTGCACGCGACGCGGGTCGATACCGCGTCGGCCGATCTCGTGCTGGCTTGCGACACGGTGGTGGGCGCGAACAAATTCACCCTGTCCACCATGCATCCGGGGCGCACTTATGTCGTGCTCAATAGCCACGTGACGCCAACCGCGGCTTTCGTGCGCAATCCCGACTGGCAAGCCGGCACCGACCAGTCCATCGCGGCAATCCTGAACGGGGCAGGCCCTGGTCAAGTCGGCGTTTTCGACGCCGAGCGCATGGCCACGCAACTGCTCGGCCAGTCGATCTACTCGAACCTGATGCTGCTGGGCTACGCGTGGCAGAAGGGCCAAGTGCCGCTTACGCGGGCCGCGCTGATGCGTGCGATCGAGCTCAATGGCGTGCAGGTCGAAAGCAACAAGGCTGCCTTCGAGTGGGGCCGTCATTGCGCGCACGACCTCAACAGGGTGCCGGTGCGCTCCGCTGACGCCCAGGTGATTCAGTTCGCGAAGAAGCCGTCGCTCGCCGAGTTCATCGAGAAGCGATCGGCGTTTCTGGTCGGCTATCAGAGCCGCGCTTATGCCGCTCGTTACGAAGCGTTCGTCGCAAGAGTGCAGGAGGCCGAGAGCCGCTTTGGCAGCGATCGGCTCAGCAGAACCGTCGCGCGTTACCTGTTCAAACTGATGGCCTACAAGGACGAGTACGAGGTGGCGCGCCTGCATACCGACGCGGCATTCACGATCAAGATCGCGGAGATGTTCGAGGGCGACTACAAGCTCGTGCATCACCTCGCACCCCCGCTCCTGTCGAAGCGCAATGCGAAGGGCGAGCATGTCAAGCGAGCCTTCGGACCCTGGGTTCGTAGCGCGTTCCGCGGCGTGGCAGCGTTCAGGGGCTTGCGCGGAACCGTCGTCGACCCATTCGGATACAGCGCCGAACGACGCACCGAACGTGCGCTGATCGGCGAATACCGCGCCTGTATCGAGGAACTTCTGCGGACGCTTTCGGAGGACAAGCTCGAACTGGCGCTGGAGATCGCGGCCCTTCCCGAGATCATCCGCGGTTACGGCCACGTCAAGGCCCGCAACCTCGATGCCGCACGGGTTCGCTGGGCAGCTTTGATGTGCCAGTGGCGCGATGGCGAACGCGCTCCGCAACGAACGTCCGTCGCGCTCGAACAAAGCGCCAATTGAGTGAAGCAACCTGCCGCGGCCTGATGCGCTCATCGGGCCGCGGCCCGCTGGGACGCGGCTTCGCCGGTCCCTTCAGCCATCACACAGATGCTGGCTGACACCTGACAAAAACCCAGGAGACACCATGCCTCATCATCGTTCCGTCATCAGCACGTCTTCGCCGTCGATGACTTCAGCCGTCTCATCCGGCAAACCGTTGTCGAAACCGTGGGCCATTGGTGCAATCACGGTTGGCAGCGGTCTCGAACTCTACGACTCGGTCGTCTACAACTTCTTTGCCACGCTGATCGGCCCACAATACTTTCCACTGACCGACCCTCTCGGCCAGTTACTGTTCTCTTTTGCCGCCTTCGGCGTCGGCTATCTGATGCGACCGATCGGCGGATTGGTGATCGGCGCCTACGCCGACCGCGTCGGCCGCAAGCCTGCCGTGGTGCTTACCCTGTGGCTGATGGCGTTGAGCGCCACGATGCTAGTGCTGGCACCAACCTACGCCCAGATCGGTCTGGCCGCGCCGGTCATCATGACGATTGCACGTCTGCTTCAGGGCTTTGCGATTGGCGGCGAGATGGGACCGGCCAGCGCGATGCTGCTCGAATACGCCGACGATAAGTCACGTGGGTTCTATACGAGCTGGCAGCCGTTCAGCCAGGGGCTCGCGGCGATCTTCGCGGCGCTCGTCGCCCTTTCGTTGACCAATTTCCTGCCGCAGTCCGCGCTGTCATCCTGGGGTTGGCGCGTCTCGTTCGTGATCGGCATTCTGGTGATTCCGCTCAGCGTGATGATCCGGTCACGTCTGGACGAGACTCTGGTTCCGACCAAGTGGGGCGAAAGCGATGCGATCTCGCACCGCCGCCTCGTGAAAGAACACCGGCGGGAGCTGCTCGCCAGTGTGCTGCTGATGATTGGACTGGCATCGGCCGTGCATATCGTTGTTTTCTATCTTCCCAACTACGGCGCGATCCAGCTTCATCTGCCGCTTTCGCAATCGATCTGGGCGGGCTTCGTGGGCTCGGTGGCGCTCACCCTGCTCTCACCGTTCGCCGGCTGGCTCAGCGATCGCATCGGCCGTAGAAAGGTCGTGTGGTGGTCGCGCGTCGCGATGCTGGCGATGATCTATCCGGCGTTTTACGCGCTGAATAATCTGCACTCTCTGACTTGCCTGCTGATCGTCGCCGGCTGCCTTGCCGTCCCAATGGCCATGACTTCCGCCTCGACCCTGGTGCTGGTCAGCGAAGTGCTGCCGCAGCGGCTGCGCGCAACGGGATTGTCGGTCAGCTATTACGTTGCCGTCGTGATCTTCGGGAGCTTCTCGCAATTCTTCTCGACCTTGCTGATCCATTTGACGAAGGACGCCAACGCCCCCGCTTACTATGTGATCGGCTGTGGATTGATATCGCTCATCGGTCTTGCGATGGTCCACGAAACGAAGGGACGCCGGCTCGCATAGTTTGCGACGAACTAGCGCTTGTCTGCTCGCATACCGACACAGGCGAAGCTGCCCGCAAAACCGCCACCACCCCGCTTGTGTTGAACAAGCCAACGGGCGGTGGCGGTTTTCAGCTATCCGCCTTCTCAAATGTGCGAACTTAGTCGCTGAACCAATCGATTGGCGGCAGGGGAAAGCTGCCGCCCAGCACGCGTGATCAGATGAGCCTCAGGACTCTGAAGCAAGCGGTTCTCCACTGGCAAGGCCACTAACTCACCGGCGGCGATTTCGGGTGCAATGGAAATCGGCGTGAGAAAGGTGAAGCCGAGATTGCTCTTTGCGAACAGCTTGAGAACGGCGACTGAATTCGTCGTGATCACTGGCGTAAGCCGGACCTTGTCGACCAGCATCGCCGCATCGACCAACCGCCGCGTGCCATGCTCCGGGTGTGTCAACGCGACCGGATATGAAAGAAGATCGTGAAGCGTGACCGACTCGACTTTTCCCACCAGAGAAAACGTCGGGGAAACGATCGCATGCATCGGCTGACGCGACTTCACGCGGGTCACGATTCGGGCGTCCGGCGTCGGGTTGAACACCAAACCGACATCCGCTTCGTCCTCCGACACCCGGCGCATCACCTCGTTGGTGCTGCAAAGATCCAGCGTGATTGAAATGTCCGGATAGGTCTCGCAGAACTGCTTGATCGGTCCATCGACCATGGTGGAGGCAAACCCTTCACCCATGACGACGGTAACCAGTCCTCGACGCAGCCCCCTGATTTCCTGAAGCTTCGACACGAGATCAGCCTGATTGGAACGCTGCTGGCGAAAATACTCGACGAGCAGCGCACCGGCCTCGGTGGCCTTGACGCCACGCTTGTCTCGCTCCACCAGCTGCATCGCGAGTTCCTGTTCCAGCAAGGCGATCTGCCTGCTGACGGCCGAGGGCGCCAGGTCGAGATGCTCGGCAGCCGCCCGTACCGTGCCGCGCCGTACGGCTTCGTACAGGTATCCAATGCGGCTTTCGTTGATTGCACCGTCCATTCTGTGTCCTCGCGCATTGGACAAAGGCTTTCGGGCTTGCGATTCATTGTCGCATTCTGGGCCGTCACAATGCAACGCGTGTTCCGGCGCAGGTGGGGCGCTTGCGTCAGCTTCATCCACCTTCCGAAATGAAGCTCGTCGCTTTGCGTCGGCGAACGACGGGAAGCTCATGGCGTCATTCCGAAACCTGGCGACCCACGGCCATGGGCTTTCGATCGCCGCGCTTCTTATGCCTCGTGACCATCAACACCGACAATACGACCGGGACGATCAACAGCCCTTCGACCAGCTCGGGATCGAGCGGCAGCGCGGCCGCGTGGAGTGACTTGAGCGCCGCACCCGCGAGCGACAGCACATAGTATGAAACAGCTGCGACCGACAGCCCTTCGACCGCGTGCTGGAGCCTTAGCTGACTGCGTGCCGTCTGATTCATGCCTTCGAGAAGCCGCGTCGTATCCTCCTCCTGCGCGACATTGACGCGCGTGCGCAGCAGCGCGACCACCCTCGCAACACGCGCCGCGAACTGCTCCTGCCGGGTCCAGACCGCGTTGCACGTTTGCATCGCCGGGCCGAAACGGCGTTCCATGAACTCGGCGATCGTCGGCATACCCTCTATCCGTTCCTCCCGCAACTCATGAATGCGGGCTTGCACGAGACCCTCATAGGCCCGCGACGCGCTAAAGCGTGGCGCCGACCCGGCGAGCGTCTCGACTCGCACAGCGAGATGCGTCAGGCTCACCAAAAGTTCCGAATCGCGGTATCCCCTTTCGCTCTGATCCATGGTTCTCATGATCGGCACGAGTGAATACTGGAGTTCGTCCAGCGCCATGCTCATATCGCGAGCGACCGGCAACGCGAGCAAGGCCATCATCCTGTAGGTCTCTATTTCGTAGAGACGTTGAAGGAGCCGTCCGCTCTGAACTTCACGCAAGCCTTTGTCGATCACCAGGAAGCGTGAAAACCCGTCGCTCTTGATGGTCCAGTCGCAAAACACCTGCGCGCTTCCGAGCACATGACTACCCACCATCCCAGACCCATCGATCCATCTGTTTGCATTGTCGGACGCGTAAACGGCGGCCTCGCCCGACACCAGTTCGGTCCTGACGGCGACGAATTGCTTCCCCTTGATTGCTTCGAACCACGCAGACGGCACGTGTTCCGTCGCAAGGTCCGAGAAGTAATCGGTATCATCCCGGCGGGCGACGAAGGTGAAGGTAGAGAACTCGGTGTGTCGTTCCCATTTCAGCTGCTTGTCGTCGCTCCACCGGAACGAATAGTGTTGGTATCGGCAATGGGCTCGGCAATGCCGGTGAGCCGGCACAGGTGCCTTAAAAGCGCTTCGTGAATCGTCGCTTCGCCGTCGGCATAGACCGCTATATGCGTCAATGACACCGACCCACTGATCCGCAGAAATGGCCGTGCGTGCAGCTCGTCGGCCAGCGTGGCTCGTAAGGGATGATCCATGGGCAACTCGCATACTTCGTCAATCATGAGCTGGACGGCACGCCGAGCGCGGTGCAAGCAGGCAAGACCGTGATCAGGCTTTCGAAAGGGAACTCGCGACCTCGCCCGTAGCGGGTTGTCCTGCACGCCGATAACGCCCAAGCGTAAGAGTCAGCACACACGCAACCAGCAAGATGCACGGCAAGATCAGGAGCGGCAAATCGTAGTTGCCGTGCCGGTCGAAGTAGCGGCCGATCGCCACCGGGCCGACCACAGCACCAAGGCCATACCCGCAGAAGCAGATGCCGTATAGCGTCCCGAACGAACGCAGACCGAAATAGGAGCGCACCAGGTACGAGATCAGATCGCCCTCCGCACCGATCGTCAGTCCGACCAGGGCCGCCGCCATCATCAGCGTCGGAAGTTCGTGCGAACCACGCAGCATGAGAAGACCAATCGCGCCGGACACGAAGAACACGCAAGTGACGAACGGCGCATGCATACGGTCGAGCATCAGACCGGTCAGAAGGCGCCCCGCGAGCAAGCCGGTTCCGAGCATCGACGCACCGCGTGCGGCATCGGCCGGGCTGAAGCCGCGATCGGCGAGCATGGTCGGCAGGTGCGGGACCAGGGCCAGCGTGCACGAGGACCCGACCAGAAAAATCAGCCAGATCGCCCACAGTCGATAAGTCTTCGCCGCCTGGACGAGCGACAGACCGTCCGCAGGTTCGACATCAACCCGCCGCAAGCCGCGCGGCGCGCGTCTACGCTCCCTGATCAGCAGGCATGCCAGCAGCGTGAGCGGAATCGAGCCGGCCCCAAGCGCGACGTAGGCGGCTCGCCAACCGAATTCCGATACCAGCATTTGCGCGAGTGAAGGCATCAGCGTCGTACCGATGCCGAGACCGCACATGGCCAACGCAAGTGCCAGCCCGAGGCGACGGTCGAACCACTGCGGCAGTACGGCAAGATAGCCGACAACCGAGACCGCGGCCCCGAAGATGCCGACCAAAGCGGACAGCCCGACCCAAAGCATCTTGTCGCCATTCTGCAAGGCCATGCAGATGACGGCGAAACCGTAGGCAACGCCGAGCGATGCCACCACCCGACGCACCCCGAATCGATCCATCAGCATGCCAACCAGCGGACTGCCGACGGTGAGCCCCATCATCGAAGCAGAGTACGACAGGGACGCCATCGAACGACCCCATCCGAACTCTCCTCCCACTGCTCGCGCGAAAATACCTCCAGCCGCATGAAACGACGGCGTCAAGCCGGCGAACATGCCCAGTGCAGCACCTAGCACAACCGCACAATACGTCCACCTCCCGATTGGGCGGTCATTTTTCCGATCCATGGTGTCTCCTCTGTGGGCGGCCCGCCGGCCTTGGTGGCGGCTGTGGCTCGCAGCATCAGTTACGATGTGAATGGAATGTCAATCGTCAGGTTCGCTCCGTCTGAACGCCTCCCATATCGGGCAGTTCGACGTGTGACGGGCTTCAGCGCATTGCATGCTTACCGGGATCAGACTGCTCCCGATCTATGTGCTGCCATCACGAGATCAGCGGCCTTTTCACCGATCATGATCGACGCAGCATTGGTATTGGGCGAACACATCGTCGGCATCACCGAGGAATCGACGACGCGCAAACCGATGACGCCCCTGACTCTCAATTCTGGATCGACTACGGCCATTGCGTCCGTGCCCATCTTGCAGGTGCCGATTGGATGCCAGCTCGTCTGACCAGACTGACGGATGTACTGCAGTAGCGCGTCGTCATCCTGGACATCGATTCCCGGGCGCGTTTCCCGCGCGACGAACTCCGCCATGCCGGGCTGCCTGACGATTTCGCGCGACATCCGCAACGCTTCCAGCATGACCCGCTTGTCCGCCTCGTTGCTTAGGTAGCGTGGCTCGATGACGGGCGCATCCAGCGGATTCCGGCTGCGCACGTGCAAATGCCCGCGGGATTCAGGGCGTAGCTGGAAAAAGCCGACATTGAAGCCCGGGAAGGAATCGAGTCCGAATCCCTTGCCGGCGTACCGATCGGCGCCGCTGAGGTGGCCGATCTGAATCTTCACGCTCGGCCGGGCATCATGAGGTCCCGAACGCGCAAGCGCATGGGCGGAAACGGACGGCGTTCCCATGATTCCGCGGCGGGTCAGCAGGTAAGCCAGTCCCATCCGGCCCTGGCGCCAGCGGCTGTGCATGATCTCGTTCAACGTAACCGGCTGCGTGCACGCATAGGTAAGGCGTGACTGCAAGTGATCGATCAGGTTCTCTCCGACACCGGGCAAATGCTGTTGAACCGCAATTCCCAGAGCGCGGAGCCGTTCCGCGTCGCCGATGCCGGATAGTTCCAGCAATTGCGGCGACTTGATCGGGCCAGCACTGACGATCACCTCGCGCCTTGCGAGGGCGCGACGTGTCTGCCCGCCCTGCGTGTATTCGACGCCTGTCGTCCGTTTGCCGTCGAACAACAAATGCGTGGCAAGCGCCTCGGTGACGAGGTGCAGGTTTCGATGCGGGCGACCACGCAGATAGCCCGCTGCCGTGCTGCAACGTCTGCCGCTGCCGGTCGACAGTTGCAGGTAGCTGACGCCTTCATAGGATGCGCCGTTGTAGTCCTCGGTAGCGGGGATGCCAGCGCTCCGGCATGCGCTGATGAACCCATCACTGAGCGGGTTCGGGCTGACCTGAGCCACCGACGACACCTGAATCGGTCCGCTTCTGCCACGGTAAGCGTCCTCGCCGAACGCGACCGCCTCGAGCCGCCTGAAGTAAGGCAGCAGCGACGCATAGTCCCACCCTCGATTGCCGAGTTCGGCCCAGTGATCGAATTCCGCCGGCTCACCGCGCACATAGATCATGCCGTTGACCGAGCTCGATCCGCCGGGCATGCGTCCGCGCGGCCAATAGACCTTCTGGTCGGCCAGATCTTTCTGCGGTTCGGTGGAAAACTGCCACACGTATTTGTCGTTCTGCAAAAGCTTGGCGACACCGATCGGAACCTTCACCCAGAAGTCCCGATCGCGAGGTGCGCCGGCTTCGAGCAACAGGACCGTCCCTGCGTTGCGCTCGGCCAATCGCGTAGCGAGCGTGGCACCAGACGATCCGGCGCCGATCACCACATAGTCGAAAGTCTCAGTGTGTACCGTATTCATGATCGGCTTGATTCTCCTTTTCCTTCGCTCAGGCGCGACCGAACGGGGTGACTGCCGAGGCGGCCGTCTGAACCCAGACACTCTTGGTCTGCGTGTACTCGTAGAGCGCCTCGATGCCGCTCGTGCGTCCATAGCCGCTGTTCTTGTAGCCGCCAAACGGCGAACCCACGTGAATCGAGCGGTAGCTGTTGATCCAGAAGGTTCCCGCGTCCACCTGTGCCGCCACACGGTGTGCTCGTGCGACGTCATTGGTCCACACGGCGCCCGCCAGACCAAACTCGTTGTCGTTGGCGATGGCGATCGCCTCTTCCTCGGTTTCGAACGGAATCGCCGCGATGACGGGACCGAATACCTCGGTGCGCGCGATGTCCATGTCGTTCGAGACGCCCGTGAATAGCGTTGGGGGTACGAAGTATCCTTCGTCGCCGAACTTCGTCGTCCCAGCGGCAAGGTGCGCGCCTTCCTCGACGCCTCTGGCGATCATTCGCTTGATGTGCTCGAACTGATTCCGGTTGTTGATGGGGCCGATCTCAGTGGTGTTTTCAAGGGGATGCCCAACGCGCAGCTTGCGCGCACCGTCGGCGACCTTGCCGACCACCTCGTCATAGACTTTGCGATGCACCAGCAAGCGTGATCCCGCCGTGCAGCTCTGCCCTGCGCCCGAAAAGACCGCCACTTGTGCGCCCGCCGCCGCCTGATCGAGGTTGGCGTCATCGAACACGATGTTGGCTGACTTGCCGCCGAGCTCCAGGATGCACGGAATGACGCGCTTTGCCGCAGCTTCGGCGATTCTCACGCCGGTTGCGGGCGATCCGACGAAAACGACCTTCTTCACGGCATGGTCTGCGATCGCCGCTTGAGCGGTGGTGTGACCGTACCCTGCCAGAACGTTGATCAGGCCCACCGGCACCCCGGCTCGTTCCGCCAGCATCGCGATCGCGAGCGACGTGAACGGGGTCAGCTCGGACGGTTTGAGCAGCACGGCGTTGCCGACGGCGATGGTCGGCGCCACTTGCCACCCAAACGACAGCATCGGGATATTCCACGGTGCGACGTGCAGAATCGTGCCGTACGGCTCGCGGCGAGTGTAGTTCAGATGCGTGGTCGGCACAGGGATCACGTGGCCATAAAACTTGTCGGCCCACCCTGCATAGAATTCGAACATCTCCGCCACCATCTCGGCTTCGCGGCGGCTATCGCGAATCGGCTTGCCGGTCGAGATCGCTTCAAGGCGAGCGAGCGGCTCGTTGTGCTCCCGCACTTTGGCCGCGACGGCGTAAAGGATTCGACCGCGCGCGGCATGCGTCATCCCCCACCATTTCTTCTGCGCTTCCTGCGCGGCGACGCACGCCTGCTGCGCGCATGCCGCGCCGCCGTCCCGATAGCTGACCGATTTTTCCCCGCTGGCTGGATCGTATATCTGGATCTCGTCGCCGGTGCCCGGAATGAGTCTGCCGCCTACATAGGATCCGATCTCCGTCGCGCCGGGGAAAAACTCAGCAAATGCTTCGAACAAACCTTCTACCGTTGACTGCTCCATCAGTACGCTCCGATCAGATGTGGGTTGAATCTCTCGCTCACAGGCTGCGTTGGTCGTTCGACCGCTGCTATCGAACGCTGCCAGTCACTGTTTGCGTTGAATGCCGAAGCAGTATGTTTTGAAGAGGGGTGTCGATCAATTAGACAGGTTGAGCAATCGTGTTCTAACAAAGAGAACACCTCTGCTAGAGCCCCACGCGGCGGCGCGCTCTAACGTCGGCAGGTGGCCGCGGCACTGCGCGCTGACTGCAGGTGTCCGCGGAGTTTCAGGCGGACGCGAGGCATCCGCGTGTGCTCCGTGAACGGGTGCTATCAGCCTGGAATTTGCTCGGTGGGGTGAACGTCGCCCGCGCACTGAATTTCAACGGCGCGGGGACAAGGAATGCGAGCAGAACGGATGGCGCTGTCGCATCTGCGAGCCGGAAAGGATCGGCAGCAGATGGATTTTGAATAGCAAAGAAGCGGCGACTCCCTTTGCGAAGGAGTTTTGTCAGGTACGAGGCACCGTTGAATCAGCGCCGCGATCTGGCCGAAGTTTCGTATGTGACGCTCCGAATCATGCAGCCGATCGGGCTTGCGATGCGTTTGACGTAGGGGCGCCGACGCATCGCCTTGCGTTACGACGCAACCGCCTCGATGCGGCCGCTGGTCCCCGGATAACGTCCGAGCGTCAATATCAGCGCACACGCACCAACGAGGACGCACGGGAGCACGACCAGGAGCAGATCGTAACTACCGTGCCTGTCGAAATAGGCGCCGATGCCAAGCGGGCCGACGACGGAGCCCAGGCAATATCCCGAGAAAGCGATTCCGTACAGGGTGCCAAACAGGCGCATTCCAAGATACGCGCGCACGAGGTAGGAAATCAGGTCGCCCTCGGCGCCAATCGTCAAGCCGATCAGCGCCGCGGCCAGCAACAGCACCTGATAGTCTCGAGAGATATGAAACAACAGGATGCCGGCGGCGCCCCCCAGAAAGAACAGCACAGCGACCAGAGGAGCATGCACATGATCGAGCAATACCCCGGTGAGGAGTCGGCCCGCCAACAGGCCCACTCCGAGCATCGAAGCACCGCGTGCAGCGTCTTCCACGTTGAGGCCCCGATCGATGAACATGCTGGGAAGGTGCGGCACCAGTGCGAGCGTACAGATCGACCCCAGCATGAAAGTCAGCCAGATCGCCCACAACCGGTAACTCTTCATCGCGCGCCCGAGCGTCAGTCCTTCCGCACACACTGGTACGGTTGAGCGCTGATCTGGCGCGTCGATCCTGCGCTCCCTCAGTAGCGAACAGGCCACCAGCATCAAGGGCAGCGACGCGCCTCCGAGGATGACATAGGCCGAACGCCACCCGAAATGGGTCACCAGATATTGCGCGAAAGTCGGCATGACCATCGACCCAACGCCGAGACCGCACATAGCCAGTGCGAGCGCGAGGCCGAGACGACGATCGAACCATTGTGGAAATACCGCGAGGTAGCCCAATACTGAGACCGCCGCGCCGACGACTCCGATCAGCCCGGAGAGTCCGATCCACATGATCTTGCTGCCGTCCTGCTTCGACATGCAGATGACGGCGAGGCCGAAAGCGACGCCAGACCAGAAGATGACGCGCCGAATTCCGAACCTGTCCATCAGCATGCCGATGAGTGGACTGCCTATAGCCATGCCAAGCAGCGTAGCCGAGAACGACAGCGACATTTCCATCCGGCCCCACCCGAACTCCGCCGCGAGTGGCCGGGCGAAGATGCCCGGTACCGAGTTAAACGACGTCACGCCGGCAAACATGCCGATTGCCGCGCCGATCACGATCGAAACATAAGTCCACCACCCGATGAACTGACCCCGAGAAGTTGGACACTTCTGCAGGGAGTCTTGTGGGCAAGTATTCGGAAGAGACCAAGCTCGCGGTCGTCAAGGATTATTGTTCGGGAACGGCGGGGCTCAAAGTCGTTGCTCGCCGCCATGATGTGGATGTTACGTCGCTACGCAAATGGGTGGCAGGTTATCGTTCGCATGGTGCTGCTGGCGTAAGGGAAAAGGCGCGGGCCACCTATAGCTTAAAATTCAAGCTGTCGGTGTTGCGACGCATGCGTGACGAGAGCCTCTCCTATCGGCAAACGGCCGCGCTGTTTGATATTCGCAACTTCAATATTATCGCTACGTGGGAGCGCAACTACGATCAAGGCGGACTGGAGGCCTTGTCTCCGCACGCTTCCTTACGCCGCAAGAAGATGACAAAGCATCAGACCACAGAATCTCCGAGATCATCAAAGGGCGACGCTGGGCGCACTCGCGACGAATTAATGAAGGAACTGGACAACCTCCGCATGGAGAATGCCTATCTAAAAAAGCTCAATGCCTTGGTTCAAACGACCGCGCCGCAAGCGCAGCGCAAAAAGCGCAAATCGTGATCGAGCTAAGGCACCAATACCCTCTTGCCGGTCTGCTCAAGCTGGCAGGCTTGGCGCGCAGCACTTTCTATTATCAACAGAAGGCGCTGCAGCTAGTCGACAAATATGCTGACCTTAAGGCCCGGATCAAGGCTATCTTCGACAGACATAAAGGGCGATACGGCTACCGGCGAATCACCGCTGCGATCCGACAAGAGGGCCAGACCGTCAACCACAAAACGATCCAGCGTCTCATGGGTGATCTGCGTCTGAAGTCCTGCGTACGGATCAAGAAATACCGCGCCTATAAGGGCGAGGTTGGCAAGATCGCGCCCAATATCCTTGAACGTCAGTTTGACGCGCATTTGCCTAACCAGAAGTGGGTCACAGACGTGACCGAATTCAACGTTCGGGGAGAGAAGCTCTATCTCTCCCCAGTGCTTGACCTGTATAACGGCGAGATCATTGCGTACCAGATGGCCCGGCGTCCTTTGTTTGACATGGTAGGCACGATGCTGAAGAAAGCGTTTGGTCGGCTCAAGCAGGGCGACAAAGTTATCTTACATTCCGACCAAGGCTGGCAATACCAGATGCCGGTCTACCGGCGCCTTCTTGAGGCCCGCTCGATCACACAAAGCATGTCGCGCAAGGGCAACTGCTACGACAATGCCGCCATGGAGAGCTTCTTCGGAACGCTCAAAGCGGAGTTCTTTCGCTTGAACAAATTCGACAACCTTAACGAGCTGGAGACCGGCATAAAGGACTATATCCGATACTACAACCATGACCGTATCAAGCTAAAATTGCAGGGCATGAGCCCCGTCAAATATCGGGCTCGATTCGGTCAGGCGTAGTCATTTAACCGTCCAACTTCTGGGGGTCAGTCCACGATGGAGCGGATACCCTCGCGATCCATGCCATTCCTCCTGGATCCAAACCAACGTTTCAGCGACGCAATAAGCGTCTATTACATTCGGCGTGAATCGACTGCCCTTATATTGCGCCGGTTGCGGCTTGCACAGGTGGTCACGCGCCACGAGAACGCCCGGCAGCACCACTCCCGTCGCCCGGCGCCTGTAGCCTGGGGCCTCAAAACATGTGACGAATGCCGATCTCCGCACCGAACTGATTGCCGCCAGGAGCCGGCGCGGCAGGCACCGTGCTCGCCGCGGAGACGGAATAGATGCCGCCTTTGCCGTTGTTCTTCAGGTAGGAGAGCACGCTGTATACCGCGGTGCGTTTGCTGAAGTTGTAGTTGACGCGAACCGTACCAAGGGTGCCGTCGGCATCGAACGCAGTGTTATCGATCCGAGAAATCTGCGCTTCGAACGTCCAGGCCTGATAGGGGTAGGTCGCGCCAAGATATTCGAGGTCGGTAGTGGCCGATTTCACGTCCCCCTGAATGCGCCGGTGCAGCCACCCGGCGCCCAGTTGCACAGGCCCGACGAAGAGCTTGGCGGCAACCTGGTACCGCCGATCAGTATCCGATGACTTCGTGAAAGCGATGCCCGGCAAGCCGGGAACTACTGTGACGGGTGCCGCTCCCGCTCCACCGCGCTGCTCGTCATAGGTTGTCGCGATGCCCCAAGCGTTAGCGTCATACTTGAGCATGGCGGACACAGCGCGACAGGCCAGAAAGTCATTGCCGCTCTGGCCCGGGCAGTTGCCTGCCGGACTCGAATCACGACCGAACGAATAGCTCGCCCCCACGGTCAAGCCAGCGAATGTGCCCAGATACACCACGTCGCTATCGAAGCGTGCCGCCAGCAGGTAAGGATCGAACGAAGCCAGACCACCCATCCCGCCTGAGCCAAGGATATTCGAATCATACATTCCCCAGGTCGTCATGCTGTACTGGCGCCCGAAGGAGAGTTGCCCCCAAGGTCCAGCCAGGCCGGTGTAAGCCTGCCGGCCGAACAACCGGCCACCCTGCTGCAACGAGCCGTTGGACATCGAGAATCCGCTCTCCAAGGTGAAAATGGCCTTCAACCCGTTGCCGAGGTCCTCCGAACCTTTGATGCCCCAGCGCGACGCCGCGTCACCACCGCCAATCACCGGCATACGCACAACAGTCCCTCCGGTCGGCGTTGCATGCGTGATGTATTCGACACCGGTATCGACAAGCCCGTACAACGTGACCGAGTTTTGAGCAAACACCGGTACCGATGTCATCGCGCAAGCCGCAAGGGCGGCTATCTTTGTCTTCCTCATTTCATCTCCTTTTCTGTGGAAGGCAAATCACCTTTCACCAATGATCATGAATTTGCGGGTGCGCCGGGGATCACGCGTACGGAACGGAGTCCATACATCGCGATGCCCTCCTAACGCATCCGTAGTACGCCGAATCAATTGATTGGTATTTACTGATTTACCTCGCGGCTGAACTACGTCCAGCGATAACGGGACCACCCGTGTCGATGGCGTTTTCTCCATCGCGTGTGGCCGCGAAAATGACGCATCAAACGACGTTTTCTGCCTTGCGACGAATGACCGACAGCAATTCGAGCGCTCGATCCGCCGCAGCCTTGGCGCCCGGCCGGTTTCCGCGCACGTATGGCGGACGCAGATCTTCGATTTCGGAAAGCGCCTTGACCATCTCTTCGTCAGCAACACATAGACGCCGGTACTCGTTCACCGTCAGCAGATAAGTATGAAATACGTCGGCGCCAGGACCCGTCGCACCCGTTCCATGCAGAACTGCGTTCAGCCAATGCGTGCCTGCCAGCATCGCCCCCTCGATCTTCATTTCGCAGTCGTCGTCGGCGCACTTCTTCAGGGATCGCTCGATGCGCCGCGCAGCTTCGAGATGTTTTTCAATGTCCATGCGCGTCTCCTTGCAGGCGCTCATTCAAAAGCCGCTGGCACCGCGCAAGCGCTGCGTCGCATTCGGCGACGATGGCTGCCGTCGGTACCACGCCTTCACGCACGCATGGATCGCGGTATCGTTCTACAGTCTCCATCAGGTGCATCATCGATTCGATGTCTTCCGGTATCGCAGCCTCGATTACCGGGCGACCTACATGCAGGATGTCGCCGAGCGGTCGAAATTCGGTCGTCAGCGAGCCGTCGGCGCGAGGCACGAGATAAACCCCCGGTTGTGTCGGATGGATGTCGTCGCTCGCGGTAACCCCCGCGCAATGGAGCGCGGCATTGACCGCATGGGTGCCTGCGGTCATGCCGGCCCAAAACCAAAGTTCGAAGTCGACGAGCGGGTCAAAGCGATTGCGCAGCAACTCCAGTCTCGCGATCTTCTCCAGGTGGGACTTCACATTCATTTGCTCAAAACCTCCTTCCGCGTGGCCCAGCACATTGCGTCTCCAATGTCTGCAAGATACGGCGCGTCGCACAGGCGAGTCAACACTTCTATATAGGAGTTAAGGGAAACTCCTATATAGGACATTATGATCAGACGGCAAAAACTCTTGATTTAGATAAAATTAAGCATTACATTCATGCATAGGACTGGCGCCTGATACGGCGCGTGAGGAGTTCGATGCTCCAGCGGCAGGTCCCCGAGTACATTTCCCGCGGTTAGGGAGTTCGTTCACGGGGATTTCAACGCAGTGTTTGGAAAAAAATGACAAAACTATCCATGGTGTCGGAATCGATCATCCGGCACATCGAAACTGGCGACCTTCGCGAGGGCGACCGGCTGCCCTCAGAGGGCGAACTGGCGGCCACGCACGGCGTGAGCGTGGGCACCGTCCAGAAGGCGCTCATGCAACTCGTGCATTCGGGACTCATTACACGCGAACAGGGCCGCGGAACATTCGTGTCGGGCGCGCGCGTGGCACCCGCGGACGTTCGCTATCTCCGCTTTCGCGATGCCGACGGTAATGACTTGCCCTCCTATGTTCATCCGCGTTCAGTGAAACGCCTTAAGCGCAAGGGGCCCTGGTCCGACTTCCTCGGAGGCGAAGGCTACGTCCGCATCGATCGTGTCATCAGCGTGGCTGGCCGGTTCGATCTGTATACCGAGTTCTGGATGCGT
Source organism: Paraburkholderia sp. JPY465 (assembly GCF_050436725.1). Classification (NCBI taxonomy): domain Bacteria; kingdom Pseudomonadati; phylum Pseudomonadota; class Betaproteobacteria; order Burkholderiales; family Burkholderiaceae; genus Paraburkholderia; species Paraburkholderia sp. JPY465. Next base: position 1,399,535 of record NZ_JBNDMT010000006.1, on the reverse strand, counting down.
GATGAGGATTTCTCGGAACTGGGCGGACTCGATCGCGCTGCGCTCGAACGAAACTTGCGAGAACTGGTCGCCCAGCGTCTGTCATTGCCGACGCAGCATGTCGACCAGTGGATCAGGTTTGATCCGCTGCCTGACGTTGCCGCGAAAGAGTTGAAAATTGCAAGTGGCCAGCCAGGGTTCATCATGGAATTGCGCGGATATACGCTGCGTAACCGTCCGCTTTATTTCCAGACAGTCTATTCAGGACCGTTCTCCGACCGGCTGGTCGTTATGCGGGAGAGCGGCCAATGAGCCCGCTTGGTTTTGGCGCGAGTTCGACCGAACCAGGGGAATTGCCCTCGGCCGCCTCGCAAATGAAGTTCGCGATGAGAACGCGCCGAAATATCGAATGATTGCATCATGGCCCGGCATTTTGTCGGAGCGCCCGGCGAAGGCCCTGCGGAAATGCTTGATGGCGGCATGAGCCGGTCGCAATTAAGGTTAGTCAAGCGCGATCCTGACCGGAGAAATATTCCAGATCCGCTCACAATACTCGCCGATCGCGCGATCGGACGAAAATTTCCCCGAGCGTGCTGTGTTGAGGATCGACATCCGCGTCCAACGTCCCGGATTCTGCCAGGCGACGCTTACAAGTTCCTGGCACGCCACATATCCAGCGTAGTCGGCCAACACCAAAAACGGATCGAAGTTGCGCAGGTTGTCCACGAGCGGACGGAACACCTCCCGGTCGCCGCGCGAGAAGTATCCTGACGAGATCAGGTCCAGCGCTTCGCGCAACTCCGCATTGCCCTCAACGTGAACTTGAGGGTGATAGCCCTCGCGTTTGATACTCGTCACCTCTTCAGCGGACAAACCGAAAAGGAAGAAGTTTTCCTCGCCCACCTCCTCACGGATCTCGATATTCGCACCGTCCAATGTTCCGATCGTGATTGCGCCATTCATCATGAACTTCATGTTGCCGGTTCCGGATGCCTCCTTGCCAGCCAGTGAAATCTGCTCTGACAGGTCGGCAGCCGGATAGATGAAATGGGCATTTTTGACGTTGAAATTTGGGAAAAACACGACCTTGAGCCGCCCCTCCATTGCCGGGTCGTTGTTGACTACTTCGGCCAGACCTGTCATCAGACGAATCATCAGCTTGGCCATCGTGTAGCTCGGTGCCGCCTTGCCGCCAAAGATGAAACAACGCGGCACCACGTCTTGCTCCCGGTGGCGGCGAATACGCTGATAGAGCGTAATGATGTAAAGCAGATTCAGGTGTTGCCGCTTGTATTCATGGATGCGCTTGACCTGGATGTCAAACAATGCATCGGGATCGACAACGATGCCCGTGCTGTTCCGTACGAGCTGCGCAAGATCCGCCTTATTGCATCGCCTGACGCGACGCCAGTCGTCCTGGAAAGCCGTGTCGTCGACGTGGGACTCGAGTGTGCGAAGACGCGCCAGGTCGGTTACCCATCCCTCGCCCACCGTCTGGTCGAGCAGGCGCGCGAGACGCGGATTGCCCAGCAGCATGAACCGGCGCGGTGTGACGCCGTTGGTTACGTTGTCGAACCTCTCAGGCCACAATTCGGCAAAGTCGCGCAGCACTGTCTGTCTCAGGAGCGTCGAATGCAGTGCGGCCACACCGTTGATCGCGTGACTGCCGATTGTCGCCAGATGGGCCATGCGGATCTTCTTCTCGCCGGTTTCGTCGATCAGCGACATTCTCGCAATACGCGCTTCGTCGCCGGGATAGCGTTGCCGGACCTCAGCGAGAAACCGACTATTGATCTCGAAAATGATCTCGAGCGGGCGCGGCAACAGGTTGCGAAAGAGCGGCAAACCCCATGTTTCCAGGGCCTCGGGCAGCAGCGTATGGTTGGTGTAGGCAAACGTGCGCTGTGTGATGTTCCACGCCTGCTCCCAGGGCAGGCGTCGCTCGTCCACGAGCAGACGCATCAGTTCGGCGACCGCGATCGACGGATGCGTATCGTTCAACTGCACGGTGAACATTTCCGCGAAGCGTTCGACCGGCTCGCGCCTGCGGTCGAGCAGGCGCAGCATGTCCTGCAGCGAGCACGAAACGAAAAAGTATTGCTGTGCAAGGCGCAGGCGCTTGCCGGCGTCGGGTTCGTCGTTGGGATAAAGCACCTTGGACAGCGTTTCGGAATTTACCTTTTCCTGCACGGCCTGGTAATAGTCGCCAGCATTGAAGTCGTGCAGGTCGAAGGACTCGACAGCCTCACTCTTCCAAAGCCGCAACGCGTTGCACGTGTTGACCCGGTATCCAAGCATTGGCATATCGCAGGCCACGCCCTTCACCTGGTGCGCCGGTATCCAGCGCACGCGAAAGCCGCCCTGCGCATCGAACTCATATTCTGTATGGCCGCCGAAAGAGACATAAAAGTTGACGTCGGGGCGCACGAACTCCCATGGATTGCCACGCTGAAGCCACTTGTCGGTCACTTCTGCCTGCCATCCATCACAGATTTCCTGTTTGAAGATGCCAAACTCGTATCGAATGCCATATCCGATTGCCGGAATTTCGAGCGTCGCGAGCGAATCCAGATAGCAGGCAGCCAGCCGCCCAAGCCCCCCATTGCCGAGCCCGGGCTCTTCCTCGATCGCCAGCAGCGTATCAAGCTCCTGGCCGAGCGCCTGCATGGCGGCGCGCGTGTTGGCTTCGATCCCGAGGTTGACGAGGTTATTGCCGAGTTGCGGTCCAATCAGGAATTCAGCGGAAAGATAACAGGCAACCCTTAGTTCCCGGGCGGTGTAGCCCTCGACGGTTGCCGCCCAGCGCCCCAACATGCGGTCGCGCACGGTATGTGCAAGGGCCATATACCAATCATGCGCGGTGGCCAAGGCAGGATGGCGGCCTTGCAGACAGATGACGTTCTCGACAACGCCATGCCGCAGCGCATCGACATCCAGCCCACTGCGCGCGTCGCCAGCTCTCTCTTTTATGCCGAATCCTTCAAGAGTGCTCATGTTGCTTCCTCCGCGAGTTGCGGTCGGTTCGCGATCTGCGAAGCTGCATCAGCCGCACGGGCATTTCAATGGCGTCCCATTTAACTCACGCAGTGGGTCAGGTAACCGGACGGCGTTTCTGACCTGAAAACGAGAGCCCGCGTGCAGCGGTCGCTAGCGACAGTCCCAGAAGTCCAGACCAGCGGCCTATTACCGCCAAATCTAGTGCGCGGATTTGAGTTTCGACCTTCGCTTCTGCCTGGCAGAGGAGGCCAAACGTGTATGGCGAACGCCCAAAGTCCAGTGCGCAGCGCCGGAGCGCGCTGTGGTTCGGTTCAACTTATCCGCTCATAGGTATCAACGGTATTTTACGTTCACGCGTATGGCACATGCACTCGCGATCGCGAGTCTTGGTTGAGTCGATCCAAAACAAGGCCGATCAGTCGATGGCGCGATCAGCCGCGACATTTGGTATGCGTACGCGCGTCACTGCGGTGCTTCAAGTCCACCCACTACGGCGAATCGTACGGTCGCCCCACTCAAGGGCTGCTAACGTTTAGGGTTATTCGACGCCTGCCTTCATTCACATTGCTGTGAGCGTGTCGCGGCGCCTGCGGACAGGCGTCGCTCCCTGCCGGATACGTCGGGGTCATGTCGACCCACCGCCGCCTTTCGCGCCAATGCAAGGGCTATGGCCGGTTGCAAGCCCGAAGGGACGTTCGCCAATACCGGAAACGGACATTGAACGCTAGACTATGCGTTCTCTATTTCGATTGGAGCAACTCATGTCACGCCCGTCGGCGGCTGTTGTCGCGCTCTCAACCGCGGTCCTTCTCGGAATAGCTGTTCTTTCGTCGCCCGCTATCGCCGACGTTACGGCACGCCAGAGGGAAGTGGAGCAACACGGCACGGAGGTGATGCCGTTCTCCCTTGCGGCCACCACACACATCTTTACGAAGACGGCCGACGGCGGAATCCAGCAGGTCGTCACGAAGCATCATGATCCGAAGCAGGCCGCCATGATCCGCGGACACTTGGCCATGATCGCCCGGCATTTTTCGGAGGGAGATTTCAATGCGCCGGAGCTAATCCACGGCAACGACATGCCGGGCCTAGCCGTGCTACGTACCGCGAAGCCGGGCGAACTGACGATCCACTATCACGACTTGCCCGATGGAGGCAAAATCGTATATCACGCGGACGAGCCTCGCCTCGTCATGGCGCTGCACGAATGGTTCGACGCCCAGTTGTTCGATCATGGCCACGACGCGATGGCAGGGCACGATCCAAGCATGACGCACCATCATCCGGCAGACGCCTCGACAGCGGAATAGATAGCGCACACGATCAGGATGCCAATGATTGGCCGGTCCGATTTCCCGCTCGGTCAGTGGCGGGTCAGCGCCGGACCTTTGACTTGTTACGAAGTCAGAAGTAAGCGCCGAAGGGCCGCTCGTGGCCGGCAGCACGCATTCATCCCCGTCGCCGGAAAGCAACCATTGAAAATTCCATAGTCAGCTCTGGAAACAAGTTGGCAGAACTGCGCTCGCGTTGCGTTGGAAAGTCCGGTGACGACGCCTACGCCGACAAGGTTATCTGGTCACGAATACCGTTCCAGACCATGAGGTCGACTGATCCATCACCTTGTCGAACTTGATGATCACCGACACGACACGCATGGAAAACCGTGTATAGACTTCGACGTTGATATCCAGCGCCGGCAACGGGATCGAAGGTGGAATTCGAACTCGCCGGCCTAGCGAAGCTCAGCCTCCTTCTTCTCGCGGAAGCGAACGGACACTCTGCCTTTCGAAGAAGCTGTTCACCGCGTTCTTGTCACCTTCGCCCAGCCGCCTTCAACGGACTCTGCTTCTGCATGCTCAGCGACGGCCGCTTCATCAACCGGCAGACGATGCCAGACGACACGTCACACCGGAATCGCTTCGCCCTAGCCGCCGATTGTTTTGAGCAACACATTTCTTCACAGATACCTGCGACGCATGCCATCGTTGTAGACGCTCAGGAGGATTCACGCCCCCGCGCATAGTTACGCCTTGCTTTCGCGCAATTGCCGCAATCCCCCATCGAACACCAGCGCCTGTTTTGCGCACGGCTCTCATCGACGAAAAGCCATCCGCAGCCGCGCGCGTCTTCGCACTGCTTGATCCGTTTCGCGCGTGGCCCCGTCAGGAGCCCCAACGCCGAGACGACGAATGGCCTTATCAACGCCGCGGCGCGCAACGCGTTCGCGTCCCATGACCAGACGTACCTACCGTTTCTGTGCAGCAGCGTTGCGCCCGGCGTCTCGACGCTGAGCAATCGAAACAGCAACGACAGGTCCGCGGGCGTCTTCTTTTCCCTCGCGGCTCCGTAGAGGGCGGCATACATCGCCTCGCGGGCTTCGATCGCAAGCCGGTATGCGTTGTCAGCCGCCCTGGGATCGCTCTTCCAATGGGCGCGGTACGCACGCAGCAGGCCATCGTCGACCAGCCGCTGCTCCCTCAGCACAACCAGCAATGAGCGGGCGGACTCGAGCCGCTCCTGAGGCTCCCCGGTTAGTCTCCATGCGACCGTATTCACGAACGGTATGCAAGGGTCCTCGGTGACGATGAATGCGCTGCTCGCCTGTGACGCGGTGTTGACCATGCTCATAGCCGACTCCTTGCAAAATACCGACCGTAGTCTAACCTGTTAACCGGTTATGTATTAGTGGAAAGCGCCAATGCGTGTACGCTTGCTCATCGCGTTTTCAATCATCTACGTCGTCTGGGGGTCGACGTATCTTTGCGTCGCCATCGCGTTGCGCTCGTTCCCGCCACTGATGCTGATGTGCATCCGCTGTCTGGCCGGCGGGACCATACTGCTCCTTTGGGGTGCCTTGCGCGAACGCGACCCACTGACGCCGCGAACGCTGCTGCTGGCAATTGTTTGCGGACTCCTGTTTTTCGTAGGTTGCCATGGGGTATTGGCGCTCGCGCAGCGGCATGTGCCGTCCGGACTTGCCGCGGTCATGCTCGCCACGATCCCGTTCTGGATCGCCCTGCTGCGCCTCCTGCTACCGGGTCGACGCGCGCCTTCGCGGTCCGTATGGCTCGCGCTCGGCGCGGGCTTTGCGGGGGTAGGCGTCATTGCCTGGGCTCCCTCTTCGTCGGGGGCTATCGACGCGTTTTGGCTCGCCGCGCTGTTAGGCTCGAGTCTTTCGTGGGCGCTCGCAACCGTCGCCGTGCAAAACTTCGGCGGCACGAAACAAGGCCTGAGACTTTCGGGGATTGAACTGCTCTCAGGCGGCGTCGTGCTTGCAGCGCTGAGCGCAGGAGCCGGCGAAGCGCAGCTTTTCCGACCGGATCGAATCTCAGGATCCTCGCTCGTCGCGTTGGCTTACCTGACGATAGCGGGTACTGTCGTTGCATTTTCGGTGTACGTGTGGCTGCTCGACCGTGTTCAACCGACGTTGGTCGCAACGTACACGTTTGTCAATCCTGTGGTGGCGGTCGTGCTAGGGTGGCTTTTTCTGGACGAGCAGCCGAGCATGGGGATGCTCATTGGCGCGCCGTTGACGATCGGCGCGGTATGTGTCGCATGGCGGCTGGAACAAAGAAACCCCACCCGGCGGACGCAGAAGCGCCGCGATCTTGTCGCATCGTCACTTTCGCAAGGCGGGCAGGACTGCGATCGCTAATCGTCGCGACCGCCGAGCAGATGGGCATTTCCACCTTCAGGCGGCTCGCGCCGGCTGCTCGACCTGTGCCTCAGTTACGAATCGCGAAGCGAAGTTCTTTTGAGGTGCCGGAAAACATCAGCGTCGCGCGCGGGTCATTGCTACGTAGAACAGTCGCCGCTCTTCTGGCTCGGTTGATTTGGGACCGGAACGATGGTCTCTTCGGAGCGTGTGATCCAGACTTGGTCCCACTCAAGCTCCTTCGAACTGTTCATCGTCGTGAGCATGAGCACGTCGGTGCCGGCTCGTTGTTGTCCTGGCGAAAGGACAGCAGCCGCTCGGCAAAGGTGTCGTTCAAGCGTGAGATGACGTCACACGTCGCCTGGATGGTGCGGATGCCGTTTTCCTTTTTGGTGTGCTTGAGCATCCCGGGTGCGAGACGTCTGTCATGAGGAGCACATCGCCAGCCGGGCGACGATCATGCAGCAGAAGACACAACGGCCGGTACAGTTTGAGATTACCGAGCAAACCCGCGACAGCGTGATGGCATAGATACGGCACGCGGGGCTGCATGGAACCGGCTTCCTGTTCCCGAGCCGAATTCACGAGTCTCCTCACTTGTCAACGCGACAATATGCGCGGCTGGGGCCTCGACGACACCGCTGACGGTGCGCATACGATGCACCGGACCAAGGCGTCGTTGATCTATCGTCGCACGAAGAATCTCCGCGCTGTCCAGTTGTTGCTCGGCAACACGAAACTTGAAAGTACAGTCCGCTACCTTGGCATCGAGGTAGATGACGCACTTGAAAGGCGGAACAAACAGGCGCACTTCCAGCGCCGCGGTATGCTGCATGCAACCACGCGTGAAGAAGGAGCATCAGCCCTGATGCCTCACTCGACTTCGTGGCGCGTCGGCCGACGCGTCGCGTGGAGCGCTTTTAGCTCGCACACCCGATGCCGACGGCCAGTAGTGCGAAGATGCCGCACAATTGAGCCCCAAGCAGTGCACCGACCGACGGCTGGAGTTTGTTCATCGAAAACACCACCCGACATCCGTCAACCATGGTCGCCAGCTGTGCTACGTCCCGTGCGGCGTCGTCCCATAAGATTTGATCCGGACAATGGCCCGGTGCATCCTTCAGCTCACATTCCAGAATCGACTCCGACGGCGCGCGTCTTATCAGTCTGCAGTTAGCTGAGCGACGTGTTCAAGTGCAAACCGGTGCTAACCGATTGCATCTCGCCGCGACGGGCACCCTTTCGTCAGCTGTTTTTGACGCGAAGCCCGAGCATGGTGGTATGGCGAACTTCGCGACATTGAATGGCTAAAAGTTCCGCTCTGCATTGCGGAGTCGCCTTGTTCAGGGTAGCGGCAGCGGCAACGCTCGACGGAAACCTTATGAAAAACTGAAGCAAATCACGTTTGATACCTGGTGAATACGATACGGACGACTACTTAATGGAAAGCGTATGCTGTAGCGGCGGATTCCACTGTTGCGGACGCATTGACGAAGCTCGACATATTTCAACGATCAGAGGAGGTGGGCGATGCGAAGGTACATTTTGGCAATTGCAATGGCGGTTGCGTCGGTGGCGGTCGTTATTGCGGGCTGTGGCGGCGGGGACAACCTTACAAGCGGGCCGCATTATGTATCGGACATTGCCGTGCCGAACATCAAGACCGGCGTCAACTTTTCGTTTGATATCGGCGTCGTTTCCGGTAGCCATTACTTTTTTACCGACAGAAATAACGCTTCGCTGGATCAGATCGACATTCCGTCGAAGTCGTTCGTCAAGGCAATCCAGGGGAGCGGTCCGCTCGCGTTTACGGGACTTGGACCCGGTCCAAATTCGCAGGCCGGTCCGGACGGCGCGACGCCTGTCGGCAGCCTCATCTATGCGGGGGACGTGAATTCCGTGAAGATCGTCGACCCTGCAGCAGGGGCAGTGATAAGCAAGATAGTGGTCAGCACAACCGGCGTGCGCGCAGATGAAGGTTGTCTCGATTCGACCCATGGCATCTTCATGATCTCGAGTCCGGAAGAGAACCCGCCCTTCGCGACATTCATCAACACGGCAACTCAGACCGTCGTGGCAAAGGTCACATTCACTGACAACGCGGGTAAACCCACTGCCGGACTCGAAGCCTGCCGGTACGACGCCACGAGCGACAACTTCTACGTGAACGTAGACGGCAGCACGACGGAGTTAAAGTCAAATCTGGTGTATGCGGTCTCGGCGTAATCAGGCGGCTAGCGATTGCTGAGCCGGTGTGCTGTCGGTCACCGGTTCTCCATCCTTGAACGTCATCCCGTCAAGCATCGAAGTGAGCTTTTCCGGGGCGCGGATGCGCCGCCACGATTCTTCGGCCGACTCGATCAGCTTGAACGCCAGCCCGAGGAACGTCGCGCGCGATACACAGTTGCGCGTGCGTTTCGTGCGATGGCGCACCGTCGCAAAGGTCGATTCAATCGGGTTCGTGGTGCGCAGATGCTGCCAGTGTTCAGCCGGGAAATCGTAAAACGCGAGCAGCTCGTCACGATCTTCCGTCAGCTTTTCGGCGACCTTCGGGTACTTTGCCGAGTACGCGTCGACGAAGTGATTGAATGCGGCCAGTGCATCAGCGCGCGTGGCCGCCATCCAGATGTCCTGCATCGCCTTCTTGCCTCGAGCCTGCTGCGATTTCGGCAGCGCATTGAGCACGTTACCCATCTTGTGAAACCAGCAGCGCTGATGCTTCGTCTGCGGGAACACTTCCTCCATCGCGGCCCAGAATCCCATCGCGCCATCGCCGCAGGCCAGCAGTGGCCCCGACGGCAGGCCGCGCTTCTTCAGATCGAGCAGCAGTTCGCTCCACGATGCCTTCGATTCCCGGTAGCCGTCACCGATGGCCACACGTTCCTTCGTCCCGTCCGGTTTGACGCCAACGATCACCAGCAGGCACTGGCCGTCGGAATCGTCGCTGCGCACACCGGTGTGAATGCCGTCGGCCCACCAGTAGACCCAGCGCGCCGACGACAGCTCACGCCGATTCCACTGCTCATGCTCATCGGCCCATTGGGCCTTCAGCCGGCTCACGACGTTCGGCGACATGCCGCTGACCTGGCCGCCCAGCATGATGCCCATGGCTTCGCTCATGTCGCCCGTCGAGATGCCTCGCAGGTACAGCCACGGCAGCGCTGCCGACACGCGCGCGGACTTGCGCACGTACGGCGGCACGATCGTCGAATTGAACCGGATGCCCGAGCCCGAACGATCCCGCACCTTCGGCACCTGAACCGTCACCGGACCGATCGCTGTGACGACCTCGCGCTCGGGCAGGTAGCCGTTGCGCACCACGGCACGCCGGCCGTCGATCGACTTCACGTTGCTGTACTGTTCGAGCATGGTCGCCAGTTCCACCTCGACTGCCTGCTGAATGATCTGCCGCGCGCCTTGCTGGATCAGCTCATCTAGCACGCTTTTCGTTTGCGCTTTACTGCTGTTCGCTTCTTGCGTAATCTTCTTCATGGTGGTCGGGTCCGGCCTTCTCGGGTTCGCTGGTTGTGCCTTTGACAAGCAACATTCTCGCTAGACCGCCACCGCCTTCTCAAATTCCCGCCGCTCCCGCTGTACACCAGATTCGACAATAGCTCAGCACGACGAATCCTCATGGTGAACTCGTAAAACTGCCGGGAGCATCTGTTCGGGCAATACCAAACGGCGGCACGCAGAACTATACAACCCTTGCGGGCGTCGCGATGTATGGGGAAGGTAACTGCGATCCTACTGGGTTGGCGCTCGGGCCTGGGAACGATATTGCGGTCGGTTGCCGAGAAGGGACGACTGGCGCGCCGTTGCTCATGCAGATTATCGATCGTTCAAACGGCGCCCTCCTGGCGTCCCTCAACGCGGGTGGAGGTGATCAGCTTGAATACGATGTGTCCACCAATCGCTACTACAACGCGGCAAGCCGTTGGACTTCTTCCGGCAATGCCTCGACGAATGGCGCCTGCTCGGCAGCATCGCCGTGTACGCCAGTACTGACCATTGTCGACGCCGGTTCCCGCAGCGTTGTCACTCGCCTGAACACTGGTAACAATGCGCATTCGGTTGCAATCGACCCGGCGACAGGGCTGATTTTCGTTCCCTACTCTTCGGCGACATCGCCAGCAGGATGCCCGAGTTGCGCCGCAAATGGATTCGTCAATGGCGGGGTCTCGGTGTTCGCCGCAAGGTAGCGTCGATCCACACCCGCTTCCGCTTTGCGGGACCTGTCGACCCGTGTGCTCTAGCGTGACCATTGATTGGAAGACGTCGCCGCTTCTCGGATGTACAGAGCGACGTTAAATCACTCCTGCTAGCGTGCGATCTATCACGCGGGGCTGTGCTCAACGATGCAGCCCCATCAGGACTGCATCCTGGTCATCGGGGGCTGCCCTGCGCGCGCAAGGTGGACTGCGTCCTCCGGGAACGGCTTACGATGGGGCCTGCCGTCGTTAATGACGGAGGCGAGAAGCAGCGAGAAACACTCGCCGCTTTTTTATTGCAGGTTGCCCCAGCGTGCGACTGCCGGCTCGGCCGTCGCCCACTTCCAGCCCTTGTCCTGCTGGCACGCGCTGGCCGTGAACCACCTCTCGGGCGCGTTCGGGCCGTCTCCGTCCTGCACCGAGAACACGAAGTCTTTGCACAGCGCGAGCGCCGAGTTGACCGCGCGCGTCACGCGCACCTGGCCGTGACCGTTCTCGATCGGCAACGTGTGCTTGACCGACCATGGTTTCGTTTCACCGACCGGCATCGTGCCGACCAGCGCCGCCATCAGATCCTGCTGGTCCTTGTGCATGCTGCGCATGTAGCGCGCGACCGCTTCGTCGGTGGCGGCCTGCACCGCCACGCCGACGCCGAGCGCGACGGCCGGATTGCTGGTCACGATGCCCGAAGCGACACCCGCCGCCGCGCCGCTCGCGGCGCCGATCGACGCGCAGCCGCTCGCCAGCAGGCTCGCGCCGACGCATAGCGCGCCGGCCGCGATGAGCCGAAGCCGATCACCCCACGGAACGCCTGGCGAACGCAATTTCATTGCAGCGCACCCCAGCGCTCTGTGGCGGGTTCGGCCGACGCCCAACGCCAGTCCTTACCGTCACGGCAAACCGATGCGATATAGAACGCGCTGCTCGCGGGCTTGTCGCGCGTTGCGGTCTGATCGACGGAAAAAACGATTTCCTTGCAGTCGAGCGCGCCGGTGCTGATCAGGCGGCTGACGGTCACGCGACCGTGCTCGTCGTCTTCGATCGGGAAAGAGTGGATGATGCTCCAGGGAGCGACCGCCCCGACTTCGAGCGGACCGGCCGCCTGCGCGATGCTGTTCTGCGTATTCGTGTGGACCACGCGCTCCGAATACTGCACGCCGGCGCGCGCGGCGGCGACCGCGCCAAGACCGATACCGGTCGCGACCGCCGCATTGCTGGTGACCTTGCCCGCGACCGCGGCACCCGCGATACCGGCGCCCGCGACCGCGCCTTCCGAGTACAACGAGCTGCAGCCGCTCAATGCCGACGACACGGCCAGCGCCAGCGCGATCAGCGCTGCTACGTGGGGGCGTTTGCCTGTGACAACGGACTTCGCGTTGTCAGCCCACACCAAGTTCTTCTGCATTTCTACCGTCCCTGCCCTACCAGTGCCGTCGATCAAGGCCACACGCGTAACAGTCTGCGGCGATGAGGCTCATATGCGATCGCGTCCACGACAGAAGATCGACCCGTGCACTCGAGGCTTTCCACGCGCGAGCGCAGTGTGCCACCGCCGACGGAGACACTTGAGCAAACAATGTTCCCATTCTCGGAGAGTGATCTGTGCTCGTCGGCCTCCGGTCGCTGAGACGGAACTATCGAATCCCGACAACCGAACCGACAATGCAAACGGAGTCCGCCTTTTCGGCGGCTTCTGTGCGCACCGCACTAATCTTGCGCTGGCATGGAACGGTGTCGCTACAATTACCTCTCGCCATCCTCTGCTCCTGTCACTTCGGGATTCAACACCGTCTTCATCACGTGCGCTGCTCGATCGCGACTACTGGAAACGGCGCGCACAAATGCCAACCGCGCGCTCCGATGCCGGGCTGCTGCCTGATTGCCGGCTACGTCGCCTCACCGCCCGTTGCAAACAAGATGGTTGCGACAGGAGCGCTATGATGTCGACGGCGAACTTGGGACCTGGAACGGCGACTGTAAGACGGTGCTCTCACCTGGCTGCGTTCGGCAAGCGTCGGGCGTGCCATACCAGATAGAGATGGGCAGTTATCGAGTGATGGGCGAAGCGGAGAGCGATGCCGTACTCGTTGCGCCAGTGCTTGCCTACGATCACGGTCGCGGCGAATGGCCGACGAGGACGGTCGCCACTTTGACGTTCAGTCGAGCATCACCGCCATGCATCGGGATATTTAGGAGAGTAGACATTTCTTCTGCTTTCTTGGAGCGTCGCATCAGTCATTGCGCTGTGTCGCGTAGCTGGCGATCCGCCAACGCATCAATTCCCACGGGCTGTTAGCTTTTCGCTTGGCCCGATCACGCGGTCGACATGGACCGCGCAACAACGTACGGCGACCGGTGTCGGGGCAAGTCTGTCAGTTTGCATTGCGGCAGCGAATCGCTAGCTGCGTAGTCGAAAGGCGGGCTGTGTCGCGTGGACGTCAGCCTCGCGCGATGTTGACGCCGCGTGCAACCCGCTGTTATCGCTACCGGCCATCTTGCCTTGGGCTGTTCCGTGGTTTATTGACGTCGCTGTTCGCGCCGTCACGGGTACCCATATTCAGACCATTGGCCTTGCCGCGCCTGGAAGGCACCGTCGCAGGGCCACTGGCCGCTCCACTGCCCATGACATTCGGTGAATCGGATTCCCTCCCACTGGGGGTCTTCATCCAACCGGCGCCGCCATGGGATGTTGCCGCCGCTTCTGCTCTGCCGCCTTGTGCATATGTAGTTGCCGACAGTGCCATCACTAGAGCCGAAGCGAAAAACGTGTTAGCTGGATGTTTCATGGCTCACTCAAAAGAAGATATCTCATGTCAGCGTCTGCGGTTCCCGTGAATGAGGCGCCGCAAGCCGCGTGCCTTCTGTCGCTGACTAGTCGCCGTTGCCAATGCAAGTTGGCCATGAAATCAACAGCAGACCGTAGGCAGCGCGTAATGTCTCGAGAATGCCACTATGACGTCTGTCCGTCGCAATGGCCGGCGCTGGGCAGCGTCCTGCCTTGCAGCGGGCCGCTCGTGGACTCCCGTTTCTCGCGGCTCTTTGGCATGGATTGGCGTGTGCTTCGTAAGAACTGCTTCGTCATTTCCGCGGGTCCATTCCCCTGTACAACACATGACAAACCTCAATAGAGGTCTCAGGCTTGGTCGTTGCCGCGAACGTTTGCCGCGTTCACATTCTGAAGTGATAGGCATTCTGAGCCTGCTGGCACGACCTGAACTGCACAAATCTCACCGTTCGTCCCAGCCCCTCGACGACCGTTTCTTCGGTTGCGAAACAGATACTAACTTCCTTTGGGCACGCGCCTTGCGCACCAACAGAGCACTATTTTTTGATGGAGGTGAATGATGGGCTCAATCAACCCGCAAGGCACTCAAAGCGGAGCCAACATCGTCGGCGGAGGCGTCGGCGAAGGCCCGGGGCCGGAGGTCATGGCTGCAGCGACGCTCGACGGCACCAAGGTGATGTCTTCTGACGGCGAACACGTCGGGAAGATTTCAGACATCATGCTCGATGTCCGCAACGGTCGCATCGCCTACGCGGTGCTCTCCGAGGGCGGCTTCCTTGGCATGGGTTCGAACCTTCACGCCATCCCGTGGAGCGCGCTCACTCTCGATACGGACCAGAAGTGCTTTTTTGTTGATATTGCGGCGCAGCGCCTCAAGGACGATCCCGGCTTCGACAAGGACCACTGGCCGGCGATGGCAGATGCGAAGTGGGGAGAGACAACCTACAGCTACTACAACAGGAAGCCGTACTGGTCCGCAACCCAGGAGGTCGTAGAAAGCGACCCAACGTTCCGGCCGAGCGAGCATTAAATTAAAAGACTATGGCGTTAGCCGTCCGCGGTAAATGCCTTATCTGCCACTCAGCGCCTATGCCGCCGTGACCTGCTTTGGTGGCCTAGGCGCATTGCTTGAAGTACCAGACGCGCGGAAAAACGTCCCCTGCAACCAGGATGGTTTCGCTGCCTCCCTTCGCTGCTTCGCCGAGCTTGGCGAACGGTTCGACCGCGGCAGATATTTTCTAATGGCGGTGCCGCGACCGGGGTGGCTGTGCGCGACTGGATCGATACGCGGGCTAAATCCCGCGCGCTCTCGTGGCTGATCGCACGGGCATTTTTGGCCCAGTCGTCTATCAACCGACCTTTGGCATCCTGATGGACTCTTGAAGAGACGTGGGCGCCAGGATCTCTTCGACGGGCTATCTCAGCAAGCGGCCCCCTCCAGCTTCTCCATCAGTGTTAGAGCGTTAGGAACCGCCTGGCCGCGCGCGGTATTGTCGAAAATACACCAGACCTCGGACGCAGAGGATCGAGCCTCCAAGAGCCGCGCAGCCACCGCTTCGATGAACGCCTCGTCGTATGCCGAATAATAGATCTCTGGCGAGCCATGCAGACGGACGTACAGCGTCCCCGGATCACCCACCGGTTCGACGCCGGCGATCGGCGAAGGATGCGCGCGCACGCAGGCGATCCCAGCGCTTTTCAGTGTTTGCGCGCCCTCCTCGGTAAACCATGTGGCATGGCGCGGTTCGCAGACGATATGCGCTGCCGTGAGGCTACGCATCAGGGTAAAAAAATCTCGTGTCGCGACTTCATCGAACGCCAGGCTGGGTGGCAGTTGCAGCAACAGGCACCCCAATTTTCTGCCCAACGGTGTGACCTCCTGCACGAAATCGCTGACGGGCGCATCCGCGTCGCGCAACCTGAGCTCGTGCGTAATCCTCCGCGGAACCTTGACAGAGAACCGGAATGCATCGGGTACGCTTGCAGCCCATCGGGCATAGGTTTCCGGCCGGTGCGAACGATAGAACGACGAATTGATTTCAACCGAAGAAAAGATTTGCGCATATCGTTCGAGATGGCTACCCCGCGCGGGAAAGCGGGCCGCCACGTTGGCTGACAGTCCCCATCCGGCACATCCGATTCGTATCGGCGATGCAGTGGAAGGACTCTCGCAATGCTTCACATGGATCGGGGGGTTTCGATTCAGCAAGGTCGGCGCCAATGTTGGGTTCGTCGGTCCGCAGCGTTACCGACAGATTCTACTGATCGCGGCGAACCTGCCGTTCTCGCTGCCCCTGCCGTGGGGGCCATGCCCGGGCATCCTCGCGGTGAGTTTTTGATCGGTCTGCACGTTTAGCGGTTCAGAGGCGGGTTTGCTCAGCAATCGGCGTGGTGACAATAACAGCCCGGGTCCATTTCGCTGCCCGCGTCATCGGCTCATCGCCGCTGAGGGTGCGCAAGAAAGAATCGCAGCATTTCCGCACTTGCGTCAGGACCGACGGGGTCGGTGTAGCTGCCCCTCGCATTGCCGCCTGCCCACGCGTGCGGCCCTCCGTGAATAGTCCACAGTTCGGCATCGATACCGTCCGCTGAAACCAGCTGGGATACGGTGCAGGCACGTCGACCTGTATCGTTCCGACGCTGTTCGCGGCCGCCATGCGGTCGTGCGACGAAACCATGAACAAGCTGCATGGCATTTTGTACGTGAACAGTGGCGTCCGCATATCCGTGGAAGACGATGACTGGCCGTTTCGGCGATGAAGTGACAGCGTCCATGGCATGCCGCGCCTGTCTGGAACGCCTGCCGCCCTTCATCGCCGCGAGCGCGGATGGAAGATCGTGAGCGCATCGAGCCGGAAGACCGGAATGCACCCCCGCCGCCGCATACAGTTCGGGATACGTGTCAATCATGATCGCCGCCGTTGCGCCACCCGCGGACAGACCTGCGACGTACACGCGTTCAGGATCGACGTTGTGGGCTGCGATAATTTCCCGTGTTATGCCTGCGATCAATGACGGTTCACCGCGTTCGCAATGCTGATCATCGGGTTTGAACCAGTTCCAGCACTTCGACGGATTCGTCTGCTGCGGTTGCTCCGGATAGGCGACAAGAAATCGGTGCCGCTCGGCCAGCGCATTCATCTGCGTGCCTGCTGCGAAATCGTCGGCGTTCTGTGTGCAGCCGTGCAGCATCACGCCAGCATCGCCGGCGACGTCACCCCGGAACTCGCACTCGCGACCATCGAAAGCGTCGTGGAGTTGGGGGCCTTTCACGCCTCGACTGCGGTCAAGACGGCGCTCGCCGACAGAATCCGCTAGCAGCGCAACGTCTGGCACTCAATCGCTAACGGACCAACAGAATGAAACCTGAAGTGGAGGACCGGCCGGTTGGTCAGGCAATCCACGGCATTCGGCGATGCCAGCATTCTTGGAAAACGCCGAACTTCGTGCCACAGAAGCTGAAAATCACTTGGACCTCGTGACGCCGCATTTTCAGCGGCTCGACGCTGGACTCACATGCAACGCGATCCGAATCTTAGAGAGCTCGACTGCCCCGTAAATCCTCACGATGCTTTGGCAGTATTCAAGTTTTGGCCCAGAGGCGAAAACGACAGCAGCCGCACTGTGTCCTCGATCAGGCTATTGCGGTCGGACTCTCCGTTTTTCATCAGCCGTACGAGTCGATGATCGAGAAGCAGCATCGACAGGCCATGCACGAAAGACCAGACGAAGACCGCGATCGAGCGCTGGCTCGCCCCATCGAGTTGAATAGCGGCGATTTCACGTTCCAGAACATACAGCGCGCAGTCGTTGGGGGCTGACGGCGTTTTGCCGTGCTGGTCGGCCGGCAGCGGCGGCCCGAACATGACACGAAAGCGCTCCGGCCGGTCCAATGCGAAATCGACATAGACACGCGCGACACAGCGTAAGCGCTCTGCAGGGCCGCCCTCGATCCTGGCCAGCGCCGTTTCCAAGCGCTCTGCCAATTCTTCCACGCCTTTCTTGGCAATCGCGGCCAACAGGCCGTTCATATTCGAAAAATGATGCGCGGGCGCGGCTTTAGAAACGCCGGCTCGCCGCGCACATTCGGCCAGCGTAAAGCCGGCCACACCTTGCTCCTCAAGCAGCGCTTCGCCCGTTTTGATCAGGGCAGAGCGCAGATCGCCGTGGTGATATGACGATTTGGTCGGAGCGGATGAATTTTGATCGGAAAGCATCTTGACGGGGTTAAGATGGGTGCATAAGATTCCATCTTACCGTCGTTCAGATGGAATCGCTAGGTCTTTGGTGTTTTATGCGGGCTGCGAACCTTGGAAGTCTGAACGGCTTTCGCCAACGTCGTCGCGACCGAGTGAGATTTGCAAATGCTGAATTCAACGATAAGTAGTACAAGTCATTTAACGTACTTACCACCGACCGATAACTCGAAAACACAGACACAGGAGCGGAAAGTCCTGACTGCGTTTGGCAAGATCAACGTTCGTACCGGTGGCAGTCAGGACGGCCGCACGATGGTTTTCTGGCCGAGCCTTATGCTAGACGCCTCCATGTGGAGTTATCAGTTCGATCACTTCGCGGCCGACTATCGCATTGTGCTTATCGATCCGCCGGGGATCGGCGGATCGGATGCGTTGCGCCGTCCGATTACCGTTGAGGATTCCGTTGCGTGTCTGAAAGAGATACTCGACGCACTCAAAGTGAAATGCTGCATCCTCGTCGGCAATTCTTGGGGATCTTTGGTCGCAGGCGTTGCAGCTGCAGATCTGCGGGAGCGCGTAGAGGCAGCAGTCATCACCAATGGCACCGCTTCTGCATCGACGCCGGAACTCATCGAGCAGATGAGCAGCATAGCCGACGCGCTAGAAGACTGCGAGACCGCCCCTGACTGGCTGCTGCCCGCCGTACGGCAAGGGTTCGGCGGGCAAACGGCCGAGGCTCGTCACCCTGAATTTCTGGCCTACCTCGGCCGAATAATGCAGGAAGATCCCGTGTCGATCGCGTTCGCCATCAAAGGCATATTGCTCGCCCGCGAAGATTTGCACGCCACGATGCGGCGGATTCGTGACGTGCCGGTCCTCGTCATCGCGGGCAGTGAGGATCGAATTTTCGATGTCGCTCAGACGCAAAGGCTGGTCGATGCGATCGCCGGCAGCGAATTCGTGCTGCTGCCGGAGACTGGCCATCTTGCTGCGCGGGAGAACCCCGTGGCCGTCAATGCAGCGATCGACGCTTTTCTGGCCGCTCGGATAGCGCGATTACGAGACCCATCTGCAGAGCCTTGGAACGTCCGGCCGGCAGTCTGAAAGATATTTTCCGTATGTGCGTCAGCAGTTCTTCACTTACGTGGCGCAGTTCTGATCTGCGCTTGCTTCAAGTGTTACCTTTGCTTGTCGACGAGACTTCTCGTTAAGAATCTGATGACGCCGATGGTCCGTCATCTTCTTCCGCCCCGGATTTCGTCACTAAGGTGAACAGCTGACGAACTAGACGTGTTGCTTGCCCCTTTGAATGTCCGCCTCCAGCTTGCGGCCGTTCGAGCGGGGAACTTGTCAACGACAGAAGTGGGTCGGCAGTACACACTGCCGACTGGCCGGTGGTGACACAGCGCTTCATCAGCTTTTAAGGGACTTCCCGAAGGTCGCGCCTTTTCGATTGCGTCGGCGTGCCTTGGCGAGTAATGTAAGCGCTAACACGTTCCCTATTGCAACGTTCACCGGTCCTCATTGCATGTCATCCCTAAAAACAGCCGAAAATGTAAGCGCTAACACGCGTTCTACCGAAGCATCCTCTTCGGTCCGGATCATCGTCGCAGGTAGCGCGAACATGGATCTGGTGGTGCACGCGGAGCGTCTGCCCGCGCGGGGGGAAACCTTGCTCGGCGGCGCGTTCGCTACATTCGCCGGCGGCAAGGGCGCCAATCAGGCCGTCGCGGCGGCGCGTCTCGGCGCTTCCGTGGCGATGCTCGGCTGCATCGGAGACGACGACTTCGGCGCGCATCTCCGCGCGCGTATGGACGGCGAGCACATCGATACGGCGCAGCTGCACACGGTGGACGACATGTCGACCGGCATCGCCGCCATCACGGTGGCCGCGGACGGTGCGAATACGATCGTCGTCTCGCCGGGCGCCAACGCCGCGCTTACGCCCGCCCACGTCGATGCGGCGCAAGACGCCATCGGGGCCGCCGGCATGCTGATTTGCCAACTCGAGGTGCCGCTCGACACGGTGCGGCACGCAATTTCGGTCGCAGCAAGGCTCGGCACGCCCGTGCTATTGAACCCGGCTCCGGCGCAGCCGCTTCCGGACACGCTGTATCGCCAGGTGGCTTTTATCGTGCTCAACGAGACCGAGGCCCACTTGCTGACGGACGTGCCCGTCGATGGCCCGGCGTCCGCGCGCGAAGCCGCAGCACACCTGCGCGCGAAAGGCGTGGAGACGGTGATCGTCACCCTCGGCGCCGAGGGCGTCTGGTACGCGACAAGCGGAGAAGAAGGTCACCTGCCCGCGCCGCGCGTCGATGCGATCGACACCACCGCGGCCGGCGACACCTTCGTCGGCGGCTTCGCAGCCGAGCGCGTGCGCGGCGCCAGCATCCGCGATGCGATCGACTTCGGACAGCGGGCCGCAGCGCTCAGCGTCACGCGTCAAGGCGCGCAGGCATCCATTCCGACGCAGGCCGAAGTGCGGGCACAACCCGCCTTCC
The DNA here is from genome assembly GCF_050436725.1 of Paraburkholderia sp. JPY465. NCBI lineage: Bacteria > Pseudomonadati > Pseudomonadota > Betaproteobacteria > Burkholderiales > Burkholderiaceae > Paraburkholderia > Paraburkholderia sp. JPY465. The sequence goes on along the minus strand of NZ_JBNDMT010000006.1, from coordinate 1,379,205 downwards.
CGGCAACGGTTCGATAGACCCGGCTACGCGAGATCGCAGCCGATCCACAACACAACATGGAGACGACAGCATGAACCCAACCCCCGTGTCCGAGCAGGCACCGCCGCGCGTGCGCCGCGCCCAGATCGTGGCGCTGACGCTGCTGATGGTGAGTGGCATCGTGAACTATCTCGATCGCGGCACGCTCGCGGTCGCGAATCCGCTGATCCGCAAGGATCTTGGTCTGTCGCTCGGCGAAATGGGGTTGCTGCTGTCGGCGTTCTCCTGGAGCTACGCGCTCTTTCAACTGCCGGTCGGCGGCCTCGTCGATCGCATCGGACCGCGCAGGCTGCTCGGCGTCGGCCTGATCATCTGGTCGCTCGCGCAAGCCGCGGGCGGCATCGTGTCCACCTTCGGCTGGTTCGTCGTCGCGCGCATCGTGCTCGGCATCGGCGAGTCGCCGCAGTTTCCGTCGGCGGCGCGCGTCGTGAGCAACTGGTTTCCGCTGCGCGCGCGAGGCAAGCCGACCGGCATCTTCAATTCCGCGTCGCCGCTCGGCACGGCGCTCGCACCGCTGTGCCTGTCGGTGCTCGTCGTCGAATTTCACTGGCGCTGGGCCTTCATCGTTACCGGCGCGCTCGGTCTCGTGGTCGCGGTGATCTGGCTCGCCATCTATCGTGACCCGAACCCCGCTGCGCTCACTGCGGAGGAACTGCGCTACCTCAAAGGCGACGCCGTGGAGACGAAGCCTGCCGAGCAGCTCAGCTTCGCCGACTGGCGCGCGCTGTTCTCGAACGTCACGACTTGGGGGATGCTGATCGGCTTCTTCGGCTCGGTCTATCTGAACTGGGTTTATCTGACCTGGCTGCCCGGCTACCTGACGACAGAGCGCCACATGACCCTGATGCACACGGGGATCGCGGCCTCGATACCCTTCTTCTGCGGCTTTCTCGGCGCGCTTTGCGCAGGCTGGTTCTCGGACTTCATCACCAAGAAGAGCGCCTCGCCGGTGGCTAGCCGACGCAACGCGGTCGTCATCGCGATGCTCGGCATGGTGGCGTTCACCGTGCCGGCTGCACTCGTCGAAAGCAACACGATCGCCATCGTCTGCATCTCGGTCGTAATCTTTCTCGCCAATGCGGCATCAGCCTGCTCATGGGCACTGGCAACCGCGGCAGCACCCGCCAACCGCGTCGGCTCGCTCGGCGCCATCCAGAACTTCGGCGGCTTTCTCGGCGGCGCACTCGCGCCCATTCTCACGGGCTATATCGCGCAGGCGTGGTCCTTCGTGCCGGCATTGCTGACGGCTGCGGGAATCGCCTTCGTCGGCGCAATGAGCTATCTCTTCCTCGTGCGCAAGCCGATCGAGGTCGAGGTCGAACCGGGTACGCCGGCGCGCGCTCACGCCTGAGAAGCGTCATATTCAATTCTCAAGAGGACAACACCGACATGACCCTCCCCACTTCCCTGCCGCGCTCGACGCCCTCGATCGAAGGCATCGTTCCCGTCATGCTGACGCCTTTCGACGACGCCGGGACCATCGACTATGCCGGGCTCGAACGATTGATCGAGTGGTATCTCGCGCATGGCTCGGACGCGCTCTTCGCGGTCGCCCAGTCGAGCGAAATGCAATTCCTGAGCCTCGCCGAACGCGCCGCGCTCGGCCGCTTCGTGGTCGAGCGCGTGGCCGGCCGCGTGCCGGTCGTGGTCTCAGGCCATATCAGCGACGATCCGGACGCGCAAGCCGAGGAGCTGAACGCGGCCGCCGCGACGGGCGCGGACGGCATCGTGCTGGTGACGAACCGGCTCGATCCGCGCCGCGAAGGCACCGAAGCGTTCTCGGCGAACCTTCACCGCCTGATGAGCCGCCTGCCCTCGGACATCCCGCTGGGGCTGTACGAGTGCCCCGCCCCTTATCGGCGCCTGCTGTCCGACGACGAACTCAAGATGTGCATCGATACCGGCCGCTTCGTGATGCTGAAGGACGTCAGCTGCGATCTCGACACCGTGAAGCGCCGCGTCGCGCTGGCGAAGGGCTCGCCGATGAAGATCCTGAACGCGAATGCCGCGATCGCTTGGGACGCGATGAAAGCCGGCTCGGCAGGTTTCAACGGTGTGTTCACGAACTTTCATCCGGACCTGTACAACTGGTTGCGCAACCGCGCCGACGAGAACCCGGCGCTCGCACAGGAGCTTTCGATCTTTCTCGTACTCGCGGCGGTATCGGAGGCGCTCGGCTATCCGGCGCTCGCGAAGATGTATCACCAGCGGATCGGCACGTTTCAGTCGATTCGTTGCCGCGCGATCGACTACGACGTGCGCGAGCGCTTCTGGGCGCTCGACGCGGTGCTCGACAGGATCGTCGAAGGCACCGAGCATTTCCGTTCGCGCATCGCCGCGGGGATTTGACCCATCAGTCACCCCGCCGCGGGTAAGATGACGGGCGTTCTTTTCGAATCACACCGTTGATGGCTCGCTCCTCTGACTCCGCCTCCACTCTCGAAGAACCGTCGCCGACCGGACGTTCGGCCGGCGGGCGCGCCCGCCGCGGCGCGGGCCGCCCTGTCCTGTCGGATGTCGCAAAACGCGCGGGCGTGTCAACGGCGACGGTATCGCGCGTCTACAACGAGCCCAGCAAGGTGTCCGACAGCGTGCGCGAGCGCGTCGAACAGGCCGCACTGGAGCTGAACTGGTTTCCGAATGCGGCCGGGCGCGCGCTCGCGTCCACCCGCAGTCACATCGCGGGCATCGTGATTCCGACGCTCGACGATCAGGTGTTCGCCTCGCAGGTGAGCGGCATGCAGGCGGAGTTCGCCGCGCGCGGCATCACGCTTTTTCTCGGCTGTTCGAACTACAACCCCAATGAAGCGCTCTCGCAGGTTCACGCGATGCTCGCGCGTGGCGTGGAGGCGATCGCGGTCGTGGGCGAAGCGCATCCGCCGGAACTCTTCGAAGCGCTGCGCGTGTGGCGCGTGCCTTACGTCGTGCTCTATGCGTGGCGCGAGGGAAGCACCCACGATTGCATCGGCTTCGACAACCGTGCGGCCTATGAGCAGATCACCGAACATCTCGTCGGGCTCGGACACCGGTCATTCGCGGTCTGCATCCAGCCGACGCGGGATAACGACCGCGTGCAGGCGCGACTCGCGGGAATTCGCGTCGCGCTCGAACGTCATGGTCTCGCGGTTCGGCCTGAGCATCTGATCGAAGGCGAATCCACACTCGATTTTGGAAGGCGGGCGTTGCGTGCGCTCTGGCAACAACCGGGGCCGCGTCCAACCGCGGTGATCTGCGGCAACGATCATATTGCGCTGGGCGTCTTGCGCGAGGCGGAAGAACTCGGCATCGCGATTCCTGAGCAGCTTTCGGTCACCGGCTTCGACGATCTCGCGATCGCGCGCGAAGCGCGGCCGCCTCTGACGACGATGCACGTGGACACGCGCGAGATCGGCACGGTCGCCGCGAAGCATCTGCTCGATGCGCTGGATGGACGACCGACGCGGCAAGGGTACGCCGTGCCGGCGGAATTGAAAGTGCGCGGGTCAACCGGGCCGTGCGTGGGATGACCGTTGTTGATGTTGCTGCCTGGGGCACGAAGGTCTGCCCTTCGAAGGTTGCGCACGCGCGCCGCATCTAGCCAACATCTATTGCCGCCGCCGATGCGCTCGGGCGGCAACATCCCACTGAGGCCCGCAGCGATCGGCAGCGTGCTGTTCGCACTCTTGCTCATGCGCTTTCGCAATACACGCGATCAAATGGCCTGACGCCGGCGCGGGCGATCCACGCGGCCTGGGGTGTCGCCACTGCGCGCGTCAGAACGTGTCCCAGCTTTCTCCGTTGACTGTGGTGGCTGCAGCGGCGCGTGTCGCATTAGCCGTCAGCGCGACCGGCCTCGTGTTGGCTGAGGTATTCCGGGGTGCTCGCGGCGCAGTCCGCACCCGTGCCACCGGGACGCTTGCCGGGGCAACGGGTCTGCCCGGTGCGTGCGCAGCGGCCTGGGAATCCAGACGGAAGAACGACACGGCCTGGTTCAGCTGCCGGCCCTGATCCTCGAGCGATTTCGACGCCGCCGCCGCTTCTTCCACCAGCGCGGCATTCTGCTGCGTCACTTCGTCCATCTGCGTAATCGCCTGATTGACCTGCTCGATCCCGCGGCTCTGCTCGGTCGACGCGGCTGCGATTTCCCCCATGATGTCGGTCACCCGCGCCACGGCCTGTGTCACCTCCGCCATCGTCTTCCCCGCCTCGTTGGCAAGCGACGACCCATTCTGGATCTTCTGCACGGACGCGTTGATCAGATCCTTGATCTCCTTCGCGGCACTGGACGAGCGCTGAGCGAGGTTGCGCACTTCGCTCGCGACCACCGCGAACCCACGTCCCTGCTCGCCTGCACGGGCGGCCTCCACCGCGGCATTCAGCGCGAGGATGTTGGTCTGGAAGGCGATCCCCTCGATGATCCCGGTGATATCCGCGATCCTGGTAGAACTCGTCCTGATTTCGCTCATCGTATCGACCACCTCGCCAACGACCTGATTGCCCCGTCCCGCCACTTCGGATGCGTTGGCCGAGAGCGAGCTCGCCTGCTGCGCGTTTTCGGCATTCTGCTTCACCGTCGACGTCAGCTCCTCCATGCTTGCGGCGGTTTCCTGCAGTGACGCAGCCTGCTGTTCCGTACGCGTGGAAAGATCCACGTTGCCCGACGCGATTTGGCTCGAACCCGTCGCGATATTGTCAGCCGAAGTACGAACCTGACCGATCAGGTGAACGAGGCTGACCTGCATCTTGCCCATCGAGGCGAGCACGCTTCCGGTCGGCGCACTGTTCGCCCCCGGCACCGGGCTCAGGTCGCCGCCGGCCACGCGCTGCGTCACTTCGACCAGTGCCGTGGGCTCGGCGCCCAAAGCGCGTAGCAGGCTGCGGGTGATGACTGCGCCTGCCACGACCGCCAGCACGAGCGCAACCAGACAGATTGCAATCAACAGATTCCGCTGAGTCGCGAATTGATCGCTCGATTCGCGGACCAGTTGTTGGGCGCGTTCACGGGTGAAGTTCTCGTACTCGTTGGACGCCTTGATCAGGGCCGAAAGCAGTGGCCTGCATTGGGTATCGATTGCCGCAATCGCCGCGTCGCGCTGATTGCTCACCGCCAGCCTGTTGATTTCCAGGGCCACGGGACGGTAAAGCGCCTCGATCCTGGGAAGTTCAGCCGCGAGTCCGCGTGCCTTGTCGGTCATGTCGGAAGCGCCCGCTACCATGGTATTGAACTTTTCCAGGTTAGCCTCGACTCTGCGTTCAGCGTCGATGACGGCGGCCTTTTCAAGTTCGATGTCGGCAGGCGTGGTGACCAGCACCAGATTGCGCACCGCCACGGCCCGATCATCCACTGCAGTGCGGACAGCTTCAGCCACTGTGGCTCGTGCGTTAATACCATTGATGTAGCCGGAAAAGCGGTCATTCGCGTCGTTCAGCTCCTTCAAGGCGAGTCCTGAAACAATCAGTACAACAACGGCCAATGCTCCGAAAGCAACCGTAAGCTTTGTCTTCACGGACAAGTTATTCAGGATCATTTTTCGCTTCCATTTTCGACGGAAAGATACGTAAATGCGGGCGACCGTTGTTGATGCCCGAGTCACGCACCGGTATGCGGCCGCGCCCGTGGAAACTGATGCGCCTCGCATATGTATTTACGGCGGCGGACTTAATGAACTGAAGCCAGGATTGACCCGCCGATCAATTGCGCAAACGTTGGCGCGGCATTGATTTGTACTATCGCGGTTTAGGTATTGTTTAAGCGCGTTTTTATCAGACGAAATAGGATCGGCTAATATAGGAGATCACACCAATTTTCTCTGGCGTTGCAAATAAATCGTGATCTTCGCGAAAGCGATTTTTAAATTCGGTTGGCAGTCCCGACATGAGTTTGCGAGGGAACGGCGCCATTCGCGCGAGACCACGCTTACCGCCCCGTGCAACCAAACCGTTCCCGCGAAGGTTCTTACCGAGCGTTCCAGTCAGTGATCGGAATTACGGTCATAGGGCTCGTCCGGCAATTAGGTGCGCCGGATCTTTTCGCAGAAAGCTCATTTAAATTCTGGTTGTGACGTGAAGTCGGTAGGCAACATCACGAGAGTCCAAATGTCTTTCTCAGGTTTGCGTCGACGGGTCCGGCAGGCATGAAGCGACGCAATTTGCTTAGCAGAGAAGCCTGGCCTTTAGGAGTGCGCCTCATTCTCCATGCGCCCAACGCGGCATCGACAATCGTGGTTGCAACGCCATCAGGCGCTGGCGCCTCATCGACGTTCTTTTGAATCGCGCGGGACACGATGGCGCGCTCATCGTCATAAGCTGCGATTCTGGAAGCCGCATGCGGTGCATTGAGATCCAGATTGGTTCTGGTATAGGAAGGCTCGACAAGCACCACGCGGATTCCTAACTTGCGCACCTCATGATCCAAGGTTTCAGACATTCCCTCGACGGCATGCTTGGATGCTGAATAGAGCCCCATGTACGGAGCCGGAAGGAAGCCGAGCACTGAGCTCACATTGACGATTCTTCCCGAACGTTGCGAGCGCATGTGCGGCAGTACCGCTTGTGTTGTGCGCAAGATACCAAAAACGTTGGTATCGAATAGCGACTGAGCCTCGGCAATCGACGTTTCTTCCGTCGCGCCGAGCAGCGTCACGCCCGCGCTATTGACAAGCACGTCGATGCGCCCGGCTTCTGCGATGACGCTCTGGACTGCCCGTTGCACTGAGGCGTCGTTACAGACATCCATCTCGACCAGCACCACACCGGGGATCGATTGTGTGGTTGTAGCGTTGCGTACGGTGCCGAATACCCGGCAACCCTGCCTGGCAAACTTCTCCGCGGTGGCTCGTCCGATCCCCGACGACACACCGGTAACCACGACGACTTTGGAATTGGACATGACAGTTTCCTTCAATGCACGTGAATGGGAATAAAAGGCGGATCAGCCGCTCCGATTGATCTTGCAGCCAAGGTTCATTGCCTGGCAGCGAGTACGTCTTGCGGCAGGTCTTTCGCAGCCTGCGCCTGCTTATGCCTGCCTCCGTGCAGTTCAGTGGTATCGCCCGGCCGGATCCTGAACCAGATGGAATACATGGCCGGCAGGAACACCAGGGTCAGGATCGTCCCTGCAAAAGTGCCACCGATCAGCGTATAAGCGAGCGTCCCCCAGAACACCGAATGAGTCAGCGGGATGAACGCCAGGATCGCCGCCAGCGCGGTCAGGATCACGGGGCGCGCACGCTGCACGGTTGCCTCGATCACGGCATTGAACGGATCCAGCCCGGCCTGTTCGTTCTGATGAATCTGGCCAATCAGAATCAGCGTGTTGCGCATCACTATTCCCGATAGCGCAATGAGGCCGACCAGCGCATTGATACCGAACGGCTGCCGGAAAAGGATCAAGGTTGGCACGACACCGATCAGTCCCAGCGGGCTGGTCAGAAAGACCATGACCATCGCGGAGATCGAGCGCACCTGCAGGATGATGATGAGCAGCGTGACTGCGAGCATGATCGGAAAGAGCGGCAACATGGCTGTGGTCGCCTTGCCTGATTCTTCGATCGAGCCGGCCTGCTCGATACGGTAGCCGTCCGGCAGCTTGTCCATGATGGGCTGAAGCCGCCTCGTGATCGCCGTTGACACGTCTGGGGGCTGCAGACTCTCCGCGATGTCGCCGCGCACGGTAATCGTCGGCACCCGGTCGCGCCGGCGCATGATCGGTTCCTCCATGCGCACATCGACCTTGCCCACCTGCGACAGCGGGATGCGCTGGCCGTTTGCGCCAGCGAGCGTGAAGTCGCCGATCCGCGCCGGGTCGAGCCGGACCTCGCCAGCCGAGCGCGCGATGACCTGCACCGTGCGAATGTCCTCGCGGACGACGGTGACAGGCACACCGGTGAGCAGGAATTGCAGTTGTTGTGCGACCGCGCTCGATGTCAGCCCCACGGCCTGCAGCCGGTCCTGCTGCAGGGTGAAGTGCAGCGTGGGCGTGCGCGTGCCCCAGTCGGTGTTGACGGTGCGCATCATCGGACTCGCATCCATCACCTGCTGAACTTGCTCCGCGATACCGCGGAGCTTGTCCGGGTCCGGACCCGTGACCCGGTAAGCGACCGGGAACGGCGAGTAAGGGCCGAATATGAGCTGCGTGACGCGCAGGCGCGCCTCGGGCGCAAGCCCATCGGCAATGGCCTGGCGCAGCCGCTGTTTGAGTGCCTCGCGCTCGTCCTGGTTATCCGTGCGCACCACGATCTTGGCAAATGACGGATCGGGCAGTTCCGGTCCCATCGAGAAGTAGAACCGCGGGGCGCCCTGACCGACATAGGCTGTGACGATTCTCGCTTCCTTCTGTCTGGCCAGCCAGCCTTCGACCTTCGCTGTGGCGGCGCTGGTCTGGGCGATCGACGTGCCATACGGCATCTGCACCTCGATCAGCACTTCAGGGCGGTCGGAGATCGGGAAGAACTGTTTCTTGACTACCGCCATGCCGAGGACGGCCAGCACGAAGAGGCCCACGACCGACCCGGCGACCAGCCACTTGCGCGCAATGACGCGCTCCAGCACCTGACGGAAACGGTTGTATCGCGGCGTGTCATAAAGCGCGTCGTGGCCACCTTCGACTTTCCTGAAGTCGGGCAGCATCTTGACGCCGAGGTAGGGGGTGAACACCACGGCGACCACCCACGATGCGATCAGCGCGATTCCAACGATCCAGAACATGTTGCTGGTGTACTCGCCCGCAGTGGATCGGGCGAAGCCATTGGGCATGAAGCCGACCGCCGTGACCAGCGTGCCGGAGAGCATGGGCGCCGCGGTATGACTCCACGCATAAGCGGAGGCGGCAACGCGGCTGTAGCCCTCTTCCATCTTCACCACCATCATTTCGATAGCGATGATGGCGTCGTCCACCAGCAGGCCCAGCGCCAGGATCAGCGACCCCAGCGTGATGCGGTCGAAGTTCTTGCCGGTCGCGAGCATCACCAGGAAGACCACCGCCAGTGTTAGCGGCACGGCCGCGGCAACCACCAGGCCCACGCGCCAGCCCATGCTCACGAAGCTCACCAGCATGACCACCAGCAGGGCAGCGAAAAACTTCACCATGAACTCATCGACCGCCGAACTGATGTTGACGGCCTGGTCGGTGACCTTCGTCAGGCTCATGCCGAGCGGCAGCCCGCCGTTGATCGCGCCCACCTCACGGTCGAGCGCGTGACCGAGATCGAGCCCGTTCCAGCCGTCGCGCATCACGACGCCCAGCAGCAGCGCAGGTTCGCCGTTGTTGCGGATCAGGAACGTCGCCGGATCTTCATAGCCACGCGTGACGGTGGCAATGTCCGATAGCTTCAGCGTGCGTCCCTGCGCCACGACGGGCGTATCGCGGATCTTCTGCAACGCGTCGAACGCGCCGTCGAGGCGTATGAACACCTCCGGGCCTCTCGTCTGCACAGAGCCGGCGGGCGTCAGGGCATTCTGGCCGTTCAGCGCGGCGAACACGTCCTGCGGACTGACGCCCAGCGTCGCCAGACGATCATGCGAAAACTCGACATAGATCCGCTCCGCCTGCTCGCCAATGATGTTGACCTTCTTCACCCCCGGCACGTGCAGCAGCCGCTGGCGCAGAGTCTCGGCGTCGCGTACCAGCAGGCGCTGCGGTTCGCCCTTCGCCTTGAGCGCGAAAAGCGCAAACGTCACATCCGCGTATTCGTCGTTGACCATCGGCCCGATCACACCAGGCGGCAGGTTGCCTGCCTCGTCGCTGATTTTCTTGCGGGCCTGGTAGAACTGTTCCTGCACTTCCGAAGGCGGTGTGCTGTCGAGCAGGGTCAAGGTCGTGAAGGCGAGGCCCGGTCTCGTGTAGGTCTCCGTACGGTCATACCAGCGCAGTTCCTGCATGCGCTTTTCGATCTTTTCGGCGACCTGGTCCTGCATTTCCTGCGCGGTGGCTCCCGGCCAGGCAGTGATGATGGTCATCACTTTGACCGTGAAGGCGGGATCTTCGGCACGGCCGAGCGTGAAGAATGAAACGAGTCCGGCCAGCGAGATCAGGCAGATCAGGAACAGGGTAATGGAGCGCTCGCGCACGGCGAGCGCGGAGAGGTTGAAACGACCTTCGCTCACGGACGGGCTCCCTCGGTCGCGGTCACGGGAGCCTGCCCCGCCACACGGACCAGTTCACCTTCGCGTAGCAGATGCGCGCCGAGCGCGACGATCCGGTCGCCTTGCTTGATCTGGCCGATGATGCGGACGTCGTCGTCATCCACATGCTGGACCGTGACCGGCCGCCATGAGACCTTCGGCGGCTCACCGTCGACGACCCATACTCCCGGTCCCTTGCCCGCATCGAAAAGGGCGCCAAGCGGCACCTTCAGCGCGCTTTGCGCGGAACGATGCGCATCCGGGATCTGGATGGTGACCGTTGCTCCTAGCGGTGCATCGGACAGCGTGCCGTCGAGCACGTATCGAGCCTCGAAGGTGCGGGTGAGCGGGTCCGCAGCATCGGACAGTTGCCGCAATTCGGCGGGAACCGTGACGTCCTGCTTGCCGAAGAGCGTTGCCTGCGCGACGGAACCGACCTCAGGGCGCAGGGTTTCCGGCAACTGGATGACGGCCTCGCGACGTCCGGCGTGAGCCAGGCGCACTACGGTCTGCCCGGCGTTGACGACCTGGCCGGGCTCGGCCAGCGTTTCCATGACGACACCATCGGCGTCGGCCACCAGCTCCGTATAGCGACTCGCATTCAGCGCGACGTCGGCTTCGGCTTCGGCTGCGCTGAGCTGGGCTTTGGCAGCATCCGCCGCAGCCTTGACCTGGTCGTAGGCCGACGCGGAAATCGCGCCCGTGCCGCGCAGATCGCGGTAGCGCGCTTCATCTTCCGCAGTCTGCTGCGCCCGTGCCCGCGCGGCAGCGACGGCCTGCTGCTGCGCCTGCGCGGCCAGCTTCAGATCGACGGGATCGATGCGCATGAGCGGCTGGCCGCGCCTGACGCTCTGCCCGGCATTGACCAGCCGCTCCAGCACCTTGCCGGAGACCCGAAACCCCAAGTCGCTCTGCACCCGGGCGGCTACCGTACCGGTAAATGAGCGCGAGGCAGGCGGTGCGTCCCGAACGACGGCGGAGCGCACCAGCGGCGCCTCCGTGCGCGGATCGGGCGGTGCTTTTGCGCCGCAAGCGGCCAGCGCAAGCGGCAAGGAGAAGACGACGGCTGAGGTGGCGAGGCGACGCGCAAGCATGAAAGACCCATCGACGAAAAGATGATGGATCCGATTATGGTTCTAGTGACCAATATAGTCAACAGTCACCATTCGTGCGCGTTAAGGTGAGAGGCTTCGGAGCACCAGACTGGACAGCTTCGCCGGCGCCTCATCGGTGTAATCGAAGCTGTGTTGCAGGATCAGAGGGTTGAGGTACGGGCGCAAAACCAGGTAGATCGCCATCGCGGTCTCATCCAGCGGCGTCTTGCGCTCGAAGTCCCCGCTTTGCCGCCCCTCCTGGAGGATGTCCTGAAGCAGCTTCTGGATGCGCTCTTCATAGGCGAGCGTCGCCTGCCACTGCTCGGTGGCGGCCGACGCGGCAATCTCGTAAAGCTTGCGGTCCTGGGAGAACAGGCGAAGGCTCGCCTCGACGATCGCCTTGAACATCCGCCGCAGTTTCTCTGGCGGCCGGTCGACCTCTTCGACGGCAGCTTTGACCTCGCTTTCGATCTCACGCAGGCAGTTCGCGCAGATCATCTCGCCAATCGCCTGCTTGGACTCGAAGAACTTGTAGATATACGCCTTGGAAAAGCCGATGGACTTGGCGAGATCAGAGACGGTCGTTTTCTCGTAGCCATACCGGCTGAAGTGCTCGGTGGCCGCCGCAACGATCTGATCGCGCACCTCATGGTCGGCTGGGCCGCGGGCCGAAATGGGATAGGTGGCTGCATTTTTCATGGTTCCTAGCTTACCGCCGCTCGCGAAAATCGACAACAAGTGACTAAATTGTATTATAGTCACTTTCATCCGCCCTCCTCGCCCCGGAAGAAGCTCATGCTGCCCAAACGCACCCTTGCCATGCTTATCGCCGCCAGCCTATCGGCAGGCTGCGCGGTAGGTCCCGAATACGTTCGGCCCGATGTACCGATGCCGGAGCGGTTCATCGGCCAGGCCGCGGTCGATCAGCGGCATGCGACGGCCACTGCGGACCTCGACACCTGGTGGACGGGGTTCGGCGATCCGCAACTGACGCGATTCGTCGCGCTTGCGCTGGAGCAGAACCTTGACCTCGCGCAAGCTTCTGCTCGTGTCGCCCAGGCACGTGCGGCACTTGGGGCGGCGAATGCCGCGCTGCTGCCTTCCGGCAATGTCAGCGGCCAGGCAGCCAGGGTCTACCAGTCGGTTGAAACGCCCCTCGGGCGAGTTTTGAACTCGACGCCCAGTTTCGACCGCTACGGCAACGATTACGAAGCCAATCTCAGCGCGAGCTGGGAACTGGATGTGTTCGGAGGCCTGCGTCGTGGACGGGAAGCGGCGCTCGCCGAGTACGAGGCTTCGGAAGCCGGCGCCGCGGCCACACGCCTGGCCGTGGCGGCACAGACCGCCGACATCTACATCAGCATCCGCGGATTGCAAGCCCGTCTGAACGTTGCGCGGCGGCAGGTGCAGACGCAGCAGGATCTGCTCTCCACCATCAACCTTCTGTATGGCAAGGGGTTGGCAGCCGAGCTTCAGGTCAGACAGGCGGAGGGGGCACTTGCCCAGGTCCGGGCCTCCGTCCCGGTCCTCGAGACGGGCCTCGACGCGGCCATGAATGCACTGGATGTGATGCTCGGCGCCCAGCCCGGCGTACACCGGGCCGAGTTGCTCGAAGCCGGCGACATCCCCGTCCCCCCACAGATCGGAGCCACCGGATCCCCCCGCGCGCTGCTCAGACGCCGGCCCGACCTGATCGTGGCCGAGCGACACCTCGCCGCATCGAATGCACGTATTGGAGTGGCGATCGCCGAGTACTACCCCAAGGTCTCCCTCAGCGGACTGATCGGCAGCGCGACATCCGTGGCTAGCGGCAATCTGTTCTCGAGCGGCGCCAGCCAGGCCGCCGGCGTGCTCGGTCTGCGCTGGCGTCTGTTCGACTTCGGCCGGATCGATGCGCAGATCAACCAGGCCAAGGGCCAGCAGTCCGAGATGCTGGCTGCGTACCGGCTTGCCGCACTACATGCAACTGAGGACGTGGAGAACGCTTTTTCGGCACTGGTCAAGCGCGAGGAACAGGCCGCTGTGCTCAACCAGGGCGTGGACTCGCTCGGCCGCGCAAGAGCTGCCTCTTTTGCAGCCTATCAAAAAGGCGTGGTCAGCCTGATCGAAGTCCTGCAAGCCGACGACAGCCTGCTACGCACCTCCGATGCGCGAGTGCAGGCACAAACGGAGTCAGCCCGGGCAGCAGTTGCTGCTTTCAAGGCGCTCGGGGGTGGTTGGCAAGCCGGCGAATCCGCGGCGACGGTAGCCACCAGGTAGCTGGCGCACGCGCCGAAAGCACGCAAAGCGGCGTCGGGAAGCTCGCAATCTTTGTTGGTCGATGGCCGTTGCCGAGGATTCCGCTTCGCCCTCGCAGCGGAGCGACTACCTGTCGAAAAGTCCCTGCAGTCACTTGCCATCAGGAATTGGACGCGCAGCGTTTCGTCTGCGCCGCTTTATCGCATGTCACGCAAACGATTGAGCCGGGAAGAAACCCGCAAGCAGACCCGCAGGCGCCTGCTCGACGCAGCGGCCTCGAGCATTGCCAGGAAGGGGCTGGCCGCAACGAGCGTAGAGGATATCGCCGCCCGGGCCGGCTATACCCGTGGTGCGTTCTACTCGAACTTCGACAGCAAAAGCGACCTGTTCGTCGAACTGCTCCGTCGCGATCACCAGAACACCCGGGAAAACTTGCGGAAGCTGTTAGAGGACGGCTCGTCCAGCCAGGACCTGCGAAAGCAGCTCACCATGTTGTACGCGCAGCGCTATCGCGACGACGACAACTATGTCATGTGGGCCGAGGCCCGCCTGCATGCCATACGTGATGCGAAGTTTCGACAACAGATGAACGTCCTTTGGCTAGAAGAGCGCGATATGATCGCCTCCCTCATCGAGCAGTTCTGCAAGCACGTCAATATGCAAGTCCCAGGCGCGTGTGCCGCCCAGGCACTTGCCACGATCGCATTGATGGACGGCGTCCTCTATTTCACCATTACCATGCCCAACGAGCTGCCGAAGACTTCAGCCGAAGCGGTCGTGAGCAAGATCCTGACGAGAATGTTCACAAGTTCATCACCCTGAGTGAACCTTGCTTGGCGCAAGGTCCGTTCTAGCGGGCTGATCAATCCGTACCCGACGACGACGCGAAGCAGCGGTCTACGCGTACGAGATCGAGTTGGATTTCAGTAACCTCTTCCGCACGTTGGGTGCGAATCGCATCGTCGATGCGTTCGTCGGCCCCATAACGACGTGTCTTGTGGCCACTACCCGTTCATCGCAGAGACGCGCCGATTTAGCACGTGGCGGCGCAAGGTGGAAAGCGCAAAGATCTTTGCGCCCCGTAGCCAGCAAAAGCCTCCCGCGCAAACGTCCCCATTTTCGAGGCAGGCAGCGAATCCGCGCACGCGTGTGGGCCGTTAACCGCGTCTTTCGGACAGGCATAGGCAAACCTCCGAGGCACATGGACTGCTTGGGAAACATGCATCGAAGCGTAGAAGCCAGAGAGGATCGAGTGCACCGTCTGGGCGCTAATGGCTCATGGTCGAACGTATCAACCCGGTTACGCGGTTTGCGCCGCGTAGAAGACCCACTTACTACGGAGATTGGTCGCACCCGGCAAACGGGGAGGCGTCCATATAACTCAGAATGACCGACGTATCATTGCAGGTGACGCATCGGGAGTGGGTGATTCGTTCGTCACCGGACAAGAGAGGCTTTCACTACCACGCTCGCGTGGAGGTTGAGCGCCGCCCTCAGGACTACGTGGACAATCGCCAGGTCTTTCGCTTCATCGACATCGGCTATTTCGACACCGAGGCCTCCGCAAATGAGCGCGGTGTGGCCTGGGCGAAGGCATGGCTCGACGTCAACTTCTAAGCGTTGGCGATTCCCCTCACATCACGCAAGTCTCTGGATGCGTGCCGCTCGGTCTCGGGCATATTCGTTGCGCCAGTGAGGGCTCCGAACAACCTTTTAGGAGCTCACAAATGTCACAGCGAAAGACGGTCGATGATCTGTTCGTGCACATGCTTTCCGATATCTATAGCGCGGAGAAGCAACTGACACGAGCGCTGGCGAAACTCTCCCGCGCCGCTTCCGACCCGGCGCTAAGCGACGCATTCAAGACTCATCTTGAAGAAACGCAAGGACAGGTTGAACGGATCGACAAGGTGGTGGAAACCTGTGACATCCGCCTGAAGAGAATGAAGTGCATCGCGATGGAGGGATTGATAGAAGAAGGACAGGAACTGATCGACGAGATTGAAAAAGGGCCGGTCCTGGATGCGGGCCTCGTGGCTGCCGCGCAGAAGGTCGAACACTACGAGATCGCCACCTACGGTAGTCTCTGCGCCATCGGCAAGCAACTAGGTTTCACCGAAGCCGTGAAACTGCTGACAAAGACGCTGGACGAAGAAAAGGCGACGGACCTCAAGCTTACCGAGTTTGCGGAAAGGGCCGGTAACAAGAAGGCGACGCAACAGTAAACCATGAGGACACAGCGCAGGCGTACCGGTCGAAATGGTCTGCCTGCGCTTGCCATCTTGTGATTTACCTTCGATTTATGCCAACCACATTCGTCCGTGGGTGTGATGCTTCCATGCATCACTGGCCGTTTTGCTGCTTGCCATCCGTATTGTCGTTCGTGCCGTGGCCGGTGTTGGGACGGGTGCTATTGTTCATCCCGCTCGACCGATCCCTCGACGGGTTGTCAGGCGCAGCGCCAGTTCCGGTTCCTGTCGCACCCGTTGCCATCCCTCCAGCGCCCCCAGCATTGCCGCCGTCAGCGGCCACACCGTTACCGGTTCCGCCGCCGCCACCGGCCCCGCCCGCTCCGCCTCCGCCGCCACCCTGCGCGTAGGCGCCGCCCGACAGTGCCGTCACCAGCGCAGAAACCAGCATCGCTTTAGTCATGAACTTCATGGTTCGCCTCCATTCCATTGGATCGATGTCGCCAGCTGTCGGGCGCAACGCCGTAGTCGCTTCGTCACTTTCGACAGCCCGCTACTGCCGAAGGTCAGTCCCGCGGCAGCATCAACTGGAATGAGCAGGGGTTATTCCCGGGATTGCAGCAAAGAAATCCGAATGGGGTATGCCCTTGTGTCGTGCCGTGGCATGCCGAATGCGCGATCGCGATACATTCGTCGGCATTGAACGAGTCATGTCGCGGATTGCTCACTGCGCGAGCATTGGAAAGATCGACCGGCCGATGCCGCCGGGAGGAAGGGAGCCCCTTCCCCGTGGCAAGCGAACAGGTGAACCTGCTAATCCACATGACGATTCGCCTCGCGGACAGGTCAGGCCTTCTGCTGCTATTCCGGGCGTTGCACGACGGCGATGCGCAACTTGCGGGGGACGTCAGGCAGTTCGACGACCAGACCGTTGAACTGTGCATTTTCGCCACATGCTCGTCCGACGTGACATGGTTATGCGGAGAACTCGTCAACAGACAGCTTGTGGAAACCGTGCTGGTGCGACGACTCGACATCGACGCGACAAGCGGAATCTGATGAGCGCAAGCAGCCGCTTTGCGAGTACCCCCCATGCGTCAAGATACCCACGGATTCGACGGGCGCGAATGCCGGGGGCTTTCGTGAAGCCACGTTGCTTGTCGATCTCGCAAAGACCGCCACTGCTCTACCAATTGAGCTAACGGCCTGGCCAGCCAGAAAGTCGCCCGCCGCCGGGCAATTCTGGCGGCGGTGCTAACCGATATCGATGGTTCGAGTAGCGGACCGTGCCGGCTCCGTTTTTGGCACGGTCAATGTAAGAATGCCGTTGTCGAACTTTGCCAATGCATGGTCTGGGTCGGCATTGTCCGGCATCGGAATTCTGCGCACGAAGCTTCCATAGGCGCGCTCCAACCGATAGCATCCGTCTTCCTCGCTGCGCACGTCCTGCTTCTTTTCGCCACGCAGCACGATTGCCCCTTCCTCGACGCTCACGTTCAAGTCCTCGCGTACCATCCCGGGCAGTTCCGCAGTTACGCGAAGCACCGGCCCTTCGTCCACGACGTCGATGCGCGGCTGGAAGCGCGAGGAACTGAAGTCGCCAAACCATCGTTCAAACGGACCACCGCCTGCAAATGGGTCACGAAAGAATTCCTCCACGGCGCGCCACGGTTCGCGAAGAGATAGTCGTGGAATGTCAGGCCATGCGGCCCGCCACTCATCCGCGCGCCGACCGTCTGAGTCGTCCGCATCGGATTTGCGGGCGGTTCCGCGAAGGAACTTGAAGGGGTTCCATTTTTTCGGATCAGTGTTCATCGTGTGCTCCTTTCCTATCATCGACAAAACGGGATTCCGGTCTCCGCGCCACGACTGCTTCGACTCGACAGCCGAAAGGCGGTGGCTGGAGGACAGCATCCAGCTTCTTGCTACTGCTGTCCCCCTCCCCCGGCCGACTTCAGTCGGTACGCACCTCGATGAGGCGAGGTCGCGCTTCGTCATGGCGCGGTATCGTCAGCTTCAATACGCCGTCCTTCAGATTGGCTTCGATTTTCGACGCATCGAAGTCGGCGCTCATCGAGAACGCCCGCGCGAAGTGAGGCTCACGGATCTCCGCATGCTGCAGACGCAGTTCCGCCGGGGTCGGCACCATCGCCTCGGCTTCGATGTACAGGTTGCCATCGTGGACCTTGACCTCCAGCCGCTCCCTCGTCACGCCCGGCAGATCCGCCCACAGCGTGATGCCGTGGCTGTCCTCGAAGATGTCGACCGGCGGCGTCAATGTGATCCGGCGTTGCGATGCCTCACCGTCGCGCTGGGTCACCGCCGTTTGCTCCTTTCTGGCGAGTTCAGTCGTGTCGTTCATGATGTCCTCCGTAGTTCTGTCGGTGCTCACTGAACGGTAATCGCGCGCGGCTTCGACGCCTCGCTTTTGCCGATGCTCACCATCAGGCATCCATTGGTGTACCGCGCGCTCACCTTGCCAGGGTCCGCGTTTTGCGGAAGCTCGACCACGCGCCGGAAACTGCCGGCGAATCGCTCCTGTGCATAGGTGCGCGCATCGTCGCCGCGGGTTTCCGGTTGCGAGCTCGCGCGCTCGCCGCTGATGGTCAGCAAGCCCTTGTCTAGCGATACTTCGAGCCTGGCCGGATCGACCCCCGGCGCGAACGCGACGACCTCGATCGAGTCGTCGGTCGAACCGATGTTGATCTGCGGGAAGGCGCCCACGCGGCCCGAACGGATACTGGAAGGGAAGCCGCCGAAGAGGCTCGCCATCTGCCGTTGCAGACGGTCGAACTCACTGAACAGATCGGCCCCGAAGTAAAGGTCACTCATGATCGTTTCCTCCTTGGATGCAGCACGGAAACGAACCGGCCTACGCGCTCCAGTCCGTCTGCCGGGCTGCGGCAAACAAATCGAAACACGCAGCGCGCCGCATGGCGGGCGCGACTGCCTGAGCGGAATTTAGAATAGTATGCACGGTGAAAATTTCAAGGTGGGTGGCGTGAGTTGCTGTTCTGGAATTCGGCTCGCGTGCTGAGCGCTCCGGCCGGCATTCGCCGAAGGCTCGGGCGCTGCCCCTCGCCTCGATGCACTCCCGGCACAGTATCGGCCCGGAGGCGCCCTGCATCGTCCTTCACCGATCGGGAACCCGGACTCTCTGTTCCTAACTCGACATTTACGGACGGCTCAGCGCAATCGCGAACCGACATGCACCGGGCCCGACAAGCTCGCAATCGCCAACAAGCGGCATTCGTGGCACGCCGGTTGCACACCCACGATGCCGCGCATCGCGCGCGGGCATGGTGGCAGTGCCCGGTCGCAACAGTGCGTTGGAGAGACCGCTGCAAACTAGCTCAATCTGCCACCATCGCACCAAGGATGACGGATGAGTCAACGTCGGGCCAACACAAGCAGCACACGGGCCGCGAACCCGGGCGCCCGTTCTCGCGACGATCACTGCGATGTCGACCGCACGGAAGCGGGCCACCCGCGTATGCATCCCAAGATCGCGCTGGTTGCCAGCGCCATCGCCGGGAGTGCCGCCGCCGTCGCGCTGCTGCACTACTGGGGCCGCCTGCGTCAAACGCCGGCGCTTACTGAAGGAAGCCGGCTCGCTGGAATTCGAGGGCGCTGGGTGCAGGCGGGTCCGTACCGGATGTTCGCTCGGACCGCAAGCCCGACCGACGCCACCGCCACGAATACATTGGCCGCTCGCCCGCCAGTGATACTCGTCCATGGTCTCGTCGTCTCCAGCCGCTACATGGAACCGCTTGCGCTAGCGCTAGCCAGGTGGTTTCCAGTGTTTGCTCCCGATCTACCTGGCTTCGGTGAAAGCGCATTGCGCGGCCGCTGGCTCGATCTGCCCGGTCTCGCCGATGCTTTGCACCTGTGGCTGGTTGCCACCGGCCTCCGACCCGCCATTCTGGTGGGCAACTCGTTCGGCTGCCAGATCCTGACCGAGCTCGCCGCGCGTCATCCCGGCGACGTCAAGGCATTGGTGCTGCAAGGGCCCACCGCGGATCGCGGGGCCCGGCATCTGCCGGTCCAAATGTGGCGCGCCTTGGTCAACGGCCGCCGCGAGCGGCCTCATTCGCCGGCCGCGCCAGCGCGCATCGACTACGCCAAGGCCGGACTGCTGCGCGCACTGGCCACGATGCGCATCATGATTCGTGACCGCATCGAGAACCGGCTGCCGGTCGTTCGCGCGCCGGTCCTCGTGGTGTGCGGCTCACGGGACCCTGTGTCGCCGCGCGAGTGGGCCATCGAGGTGACCGCGCGGCTGCGCGCTGCGCAACTGGTCGTCATCGACGGCGGCACACACACCCTGAACTATGTGTATCCGCACAGTCTTGCGCTGGCGATCCGTCAGTTCGTCGACACGTTACCCGGCGAACCTTCCGGGCGAATGGAGCAGCCATGAGCGGCGCACCGCGAGGAATTGCGCGATTCGATTCGGCCGCCGCGATGGTCGGTGCACTGGGCGCCTGCCTGCATGGCAAGCCTTTTAGCAGCCCGAGCGGGTCACCACTGCTCGACCGCAGCATGCCGCTGATCAATCTCCTGCCTCGCTTCGCTCGCGAATGGGCGTACTCCATCGGCGGCGCAACCGAGGCGATAGGTGAGCGCGCGGCGCGGCGTCTCGACGTCGAGACCATAGCGACGTGGCTTGCCGATCGTTATCCGCGCCGCCAGTACCCGGCCGCCTTCGTTGGCTCGTCCAACGGCGCGCTCGTGCATCTGGCCGCCGCCATGGGCGTGCCCTGGCTGCCACAGACTTTTCTCTGCCCCGTCCGTGCGCCCGGCAGCGATCCCGATGATGCCGCAGCAGGCCTGCGCGACGGCAGACGTGCGCGCGAGGCGCTACTCGCAGCAGACGGACGAATCGCCGTTCACCACATGCACGATCCGAATCAGGACCGGCTCATGTTGCGCACGATGCGCTACTACCGCATCAAGCAGCGCGCGCTGGCGCTCGGGTTTCGCGAGTTCCTGCTACGCAGTCTGCCCGCCGGCGCGACGCTGTATGTAGACATATGCACGTTGCAGTGGCCCGTCACGCGTATCGGCGAGCGCGCCTTCTTTCAGTTTGGCGCGGCGGGTGGCGCGACACGCGACGAATACTTCGGTGGCGGCCCGCGCGTGCGGGAATACCTGGCCCGTTATGGCAGCGCCCGCACTTGCTGGGAGCCGCCCTCGCCGGATGCGCTCGCGCCTGAAGCCGAATGGGGCTTCGACATGAACCTGCTCGACTCTCTGCGTGCCCTCGCCCGGCAGGCCGACTGGCGTCTAGTCGAGTTTCGCTTCGAGGAACCCGAATCGCTGAGCTTTTTCGCGTTCGACACGCTGCGCGAATGGTACGGATTTGAAGGTATCGAGCCGCAGCATCTCGTCGTCGATAGCTTCGTCCTGCTCGATCCATACACGACGATGCATCTTGGCGCGTTGCCGTTCTGGCTGGTGTTCTGCACCGAGCCATCGGCACACAACCTCGCGCGGCTGCTTCAACGGGAAGGCCGTTTCGAACATATTGACCTGATGCTGTTTTCGCACGGCACCGAAGGCGTCGGCGTGGTGCCCGCGCGCGAGTGGCAAACGATCATCGCGGCGGCCTCGCCCGACGCGCGTCTGTGCGGCGTCGACGCGCAACGTTTTCCTCTCGACTTTGCCACCTTTGTGCGCTTCGACGAAGCACTCGCTCAACGCGGCAGCGAAAGGCCACGCATGCCCTCACCGGCGCCGCTGACCGTGCAAGCATTCGACGCCGCCCTGCTGCGTCACGGGAGCCGGTATGGCGTCGCCGCGACGCTGCCGGGTGCCGAGCAGGTGTCATGACCGGCGCCACCGCGCTGCTGGCCTGGTTTTGCGGGGCCTGCGCCGCGACATATGGCGCGGCGGCCGCCACACTATTCTGGATACAGGGACGCCTGATTTATCCGGGGGAATGGCGGCGGCGTGAGCCGAACGAAGCGGGACTCGCCGACATGTCGGTCGTGACCGCCACCACAGCGGACGGACTCGATCTGCGTGGCTGGTACAAAGCGCCGGCATCGTCTCGACGCTTGACCGTCGTGCTTTTTCACGGCAACGGCGAAGACCTCTCGCAACGCGGGCATATCGCGCGCGCACTGCTCGACTGCGGCTACGGAGTCTACCTCGCCGAGTATCGCGGCTACGGAGGCAATTCGGGCATACCTCACGAAGCGGGCCTTTACGAGGATGGGCGCGCAGCACTTCGCTTCGTCGAGCGTACGAATGCGCGCATCGTTCTGCACGGCTATTCGCTCGGCTCCGGCGTGGCGGTGCAACTCGCCGCCGAAGCACAGTCTCAAGGGCAGATCGAAGGCCTGATCCTCGAAGCGCCCTTTACACGGATCGCAGATGTCGCGGCACAGGTCTTCTGGTTCATGCCAGTGGGCCTGCTGGTTCGCGATCAGTATGACAATCTCGCGAAGATCGCGCGGGTGCGGGTGCCCGTCGTGATCTATGGCGGCACCAATGACAACGTGATCCCACCGCAGCATTTCGCCCACCTATATGCGCACACTGCCGCGCCGCGGCGACTATTCATGCTGGAGGGTGCGGATCACACCAATTGCTGGGAACGCGGCGGCGGCGAAACCGTACTGAGACTTCTCGAGGATATCGAAAAGGCTTCCGGGACAGGCCGATAGCAGCACAGGACAGGAGCTTGTGCGCCCCTAGGCGGCCGTGCGCAAGGCGCCGATCGAAGGGCGCGACTCGCCCGGTGGGAAGATGTACCAAGCGCCATCGTCGTGACGGAAGAAGAACATCCCCACTTCGCCCATGGCGCCGGCCGCGCTAACGTAGACGCACGACCCCCGCCAGCGTCGGCCATGCGCTAACCGCTTTGCGCGTACCTGCTTCTCTGGCTGCAAGCCGAGCCATTTGTCCGCCATGGCATGCAGCGACCGCGGCTTCCTCTCCATCATCGTCTCCTTCACCGCGCGGTGCAAAGATGGGGCGGGTCGACGGTATCGTCGCCGAATTACGGCCGGGGCGCCCGCCCGAATTGGTTGCGCTCGAGACCGGATCAGTCGCGATGGCGCGACGCATTGGCGAGCACGCCGGGCGTCGGGTAGCGCGACTCGCTGGCAAAATCGGCGGCGCGCGTTACGTCGAACCGTACCGGATTCCGTGGAGTCGGGTCCGTCGCATGGAGGTCGACATCGAGGTGGACCTGGATGCGCGCGATACCCCGCTTGGCAACTGGCAGCGCTGGCTACGCGAGCACATCGTCGAGCGTATTCCGGGATCGCGATAATGGCGCAGATCAACATCGATCTGATCGTCGGTCGGCAAGTGCTGACGCGAGACGGCTCATCACTAGGCCGCATAGAGGCGATCAAGGTGGTTCGCGACCACGACGCCTGGATGATCAGCGAATTTCACATCGGTCCCAGTGCATTGGTCGAGCGGCTCGCCGTCCGCTGGCTGCCAAGGCTGTTGCGTGAAGTGGCACAGCGCAAGGGGCGCTGGCGGCATCATCGGATTGCGTGGAACCAGATCGACGTCTCCGATCCCAGGCACCCGCGCCTGCTGTGCGATGTGGCTGAGGTTCACGGACTGGCGTAGCCGCTGAAATCTCGACCGGAGGCCGGAACGCGGCACAGAGCGTGCTTCCCGCTTAAGCGATAGAAAAAAGGACGGGGCGCCAAATGGCCGAGTATCTGAGCGCAATCTTTCGCTCGTATCGCGATGCTTCCGACGCACGCCAGGTTCTCGCTGAGTCCGGTTTATGTGAGCTGGACGTGTTCGTTTTCTCACTCGCGGCTTCGCCTGGCGCCGCGAAATGGGTGCTCCCGACGCACGAAATGGATCATGCGGAATATGCGGCTCACGGGGAATGGGGGTTGAACGCCGTCAACCGGTTCGTCGAGCCGCAAGCCGACTGTTTCGTGGCGAGCCTGCGTGAGGACAGCCGTGCCGCCCACGCATTGCTGGTCGCCGCCGATCCGCCGCCGGCACTGCTGGTACAGATTTGCGCAAGGCTGAAAGACTGCGGGGCGTTCGCCCTGAGGCCGCCGGGCTCCCGCTGGCGACTTTGCAACTCGCACTGACGTCCCGGGGCCAGCCGCCCTTCTGCTGAAACACATGAAGGGTCGGCTGCGCGCCTTTGTTGTCGCCGCCGATACGAAATGAAGAAAGTGCCTGGAAGTTCTACGGTTTCATCACCACCTTGATGCAGCCGTCTTCCTTCTCCCGAAACACGCGGTACATGTCGGGCCCTTGTTCGAGTGGAACCGTATGGGTGATCACGAACGACGGATCGATATGCCCATCCTGGATCCGCTTCAGCAGATCGTCGGTCCAGCGATTCACGTGCGTCTGCCCCATGCGAAACGTCAAGCCCTTGTTCATCGCGGCGCCGAACGGGATCTTGTCGATCAGGCCGCCGTACACGCCCGGAATCGACAGCACGCCCGCCGGCCGGCATACGTAGATCATTTCGCGCAGCACATGCGGACGGTCCGTTTCGAGCATCACCGCCTGCTTTGCGCGGTCGTAAAGCGCATCGAACGAGCGCGTCGCATGCGATTCCATACCGACCGCGTCGATGCATTTTTCCGGACCCTTGCCCTGCGTTAGTTCCTTCAACCGGTCGAGCACGCTCTCGTCCTCGAAGTTGATCGTGATCGCGCCGACGGCGCGCGCCATGTCGAGGCGCTCGGGAACGCGGTCGATCACGATCACCTGCTTTGCGCCGAGCAGGATCGCACTGCGGATCGCGAACTGGCCGACCGGGCCAGCGCCCCAGATCGCGACAGTGTCGGTCGGCTGTATTTCGCATTGCACCGCGGCCTGCCAGCCGGTCGGCAAAATATCGCCAAGAAACAACACCTGTTCGTCGGTCAGGCCGTCGGGAATCTTGACCGGCGTGACGTCCGCGAACGGCACGCGCACGTATTCGGCTTGCCCGCCCGGATAGCCGCCCGTCAGATGCGAGTAGCCGAAAAGGCCAGCGGTGGTATGGCCGAACACCTTGTCGGCCATCTCCTTGTTGCGGTTCGAACGCTCACACACCGAAAAGAAGCCACGCCGGCACTGATCGCACTCGCCGCACGCGATCGTAAACGGCACGACGACGCGCTCGCCCACTTTCAGCCTCGCGTTGCCGGAGCCGACTTCAACGACCTCCCCCATGAACTCATGGCCGAGGATGTCGCCCGACTTCATCGACGGCATAAAGCCATCGAACAGATGCAGGTCCGAGCCGCAGATGGCGCAACTGGACACCTTGATGATCGCATCGCGCGGATGCTCGATGACCGGGTCCGGGACGTTGTCGACGCGGACGTCTTTCTTGCCGTGCCAGCAAAGGGCTCTCATGTCGTGCCTCGTAGTCGATGGGCCCGTCGCGCGGGCCAACAGGGTCGGGATTCGCGGATACGCGTGCGACGATGCGGCGTGTCGATCGCGCCGACGCCATCGCAAGCGCCACCGTGTAGGAGCAACGGACGTGCCGTCGTCAAACGGGTGTCCGAACCTATCGCACCACCGCGACGGAAATCATCAACATCCCCATGGGCGCGCGTGGTACAGCCATTGCTGAACCGGTTTATTCATCAACGGAGGAGTCAACATGGCAGGCGATAACTCTTTCAAGCCGGGCGAGATCGTCAAAACGTCCGGCATCTATTCGGTCGTCCATGACGATGGCAAGGGGACTTTCGAAGTAACGTGCGTGGAGGGAGAGCATTTTCCCCCGACACGCAGCGGCAAAGGAGCTCACTACGAGCTCAAGTACGCAGCGACGCATTCGCACCGGCACGCTGAGCTGAAAGGCACCGAGCAGCGCGGCAGCTAGCGCTTCATGCCCACGGCGCGGCGCATTGCGGCGGTGATTCCCTGCCGCGTGCGCCAGTAGTCTTCCCATGGATCGAACTGCAGCGAACGCTGACGTTCGATCGCCTTGCGCATGGTCCATTCGTCGCCTCGGCCGACCCGCCGCAATTCGTCCCACGACACCGGCATCGAAACCGCCATTCCGGAACGCGCCCTGACCGAGAAAGGGGCAACGGTGCTCGCGCCGCGGCCATTGCGAAGATAGTCGATAAAGATTTTGTCGATGCGGTTTTTAGGACCAAGGACCGCCGAAAAGCGGTCCGGTACCACCCGCGACATGTGACGGGCAACCGCCTGCGAGAACCCCTTCGCTTCACTCCAGGCCTGTCGTCGCGTCAACGGCACGACGACGTGGAATCCTTTGCCTCCGCTGGTTTTTGGGAATGACCGCAGACCTATCTCGTCGAGTACCACCTTCAGCAGCTCGGCCGCTTCCAGCATTGCACTCCATGGCAGGTTCGGGTCGGGATCGAGGTCGAAGATGATCCTGTCGGGATGCTCGAGGTCCGGTGCCGCGGCGTTCCAGCAGTGCAGTTCGACAACGCCCATCTGGGCGAGACCGACCAGCGCCTCCGGTTTGTTGGCAACCAGCAGCGGCGGATGCCTCGGATGCAATTCCGGCGGCAGTTCTTCCACGCCGGGAATCTGGAACTTTTCGCTGTGTTTCTGGAAGAACAACTCGCCTTTAATTCCGTTTGGCGCGCGAACCAACGCCAACGGCCGATTATGCAGATGCGGCAACGCCCATTCGGATATCGCAGCGTAGTACTCGACCATGTCGCGCTTGGTGTGCCCGGTCACCTCATCCATGACCCGCTCCGGGTTGGATATCCGGATGCCGCCGATCGTCACCGCACCTTTCGGCCCTGGACGCTGGCGAGTCGAACCCGCATCGGCCTCGAGCGGTTCGTCCGACTCGACGGCGATCATCGGTTCTTCGGTGATCGAGCCAGCGGCCTTGTCTTCCCGGATCGCGTGAAAAACCGGATGTCGGACTTCGCCCGCGGGCGTCCATTCGAGGAACGAACACTCGACGACGAGCACCGGCTCCAACCAGAGGTAGTCGCGGTTTTTTTCCGGTTTGGGAGGGTTGTAGAACGCTGTTTTACTAGCGGTGACCGTGCCGGCACGCCGCAGGAAAGCGTTCGTGGCGCGACTGGACAGGTATGGCTTGACGTTGCCCGCGTAGCGCAGCGACCCATCCTGTTCGTACACGCCGAGCAGCAGGGAATGAACACCTGAGCGCGCACCTTTTGTCCGCGTGAAGCCGCCGACCACGAATTCCTGGCGCAAATTGCATTTGAGCTTGATCCACTCGGTAGACCGTCCGGAGCGGTATGGCGCATCGCCGCGCTTGCCGATGATCCCTTCGAGCTTCATGCGGCAAGCTGAAGCGACCAGCGACACCGGGTCTTTCGCGAAGTCTTCCGACAATCGCAACACATCGGCGTCCGTTTCATGCATCAATGCGCGAAGAAGCTTGCGACGCGCACGCAACGGGTGTTCACGCAGATCGGTGCCGTTCAGCCAGAGGATATCGAAGACGAACAGGACGATGTCCGCGGTGCTGCGCCGGTCGAAGGCATTCTGAAGCGCATTGAAGTCGGGGCGACCCTCCGCGTCCAACACGACCACCTCGCCGTCGAGCCACACCTCCTCGACTGGCAAAGCCGTGAGTGCGTCGGTCAGACTGGGCAAACGCGAAGTCCAATCATGTCCGTTGCGGGTAAAGATCTGGACGGTGCCACGCTCGATCCGGACCATCATCCGATAGCCGTCGAACTTGATTTCGTAGGACCAGTCGCCGCCCGCCGGTGCGCGATCGACCAGCGTAGCGAGCTGTGGCTCGATCAGAACGGGGAACGTCCCTGGCTCACCCACAGGAGCATGGGCGCGACGGGTCCGCGAGGAGTTCCACCGGCTGCTCATGTCATGGACCCACCTATTCGGCTTCGTTAGCGACGGTCAATTCGATCGGCATCGCCACATCGATCTGCGCCGCCTTGCCTGCCGGTCGGCCAACCAGCCTCTTCACCTCCCGCGGCAACGAGCATCTTTTCGAAGCAGCACGCATCGCACTGTTCTATATAGGAACCGTACCGTTGAACGGCCCTGAAGCCGTTGCGCTCATAAAATCGGATCGCGCGCCGGTTCACCGCGCGAGTCTCGAGGACCAGCCTTTTATAACCGGCTGCCGCCGCGTTGACTTCAAGCTGCTGCAGAATCACTTTGCCGACACCTGAATAATGCGGCCTGCTGTAGATTCTCTTGAGTTCCGCCGTGCGCGAGTCGAAATGCCAGAATGCGCCGCACCCAACCGGTTCACCGGCAAGGGTGCGGGCAACAAAAAACCGTCCGTGCGATGAGTGAAAATCGGCGAGACAAAACCTCGACTGCCCGCCATCGCCTGAAAATACCGCCAGCGTGGCGCTGAGTTCATCAAGCAGGATTTGTCCATCAAGCGAGGCAGGGTCCTCGCGGCGGACAGTTATGGCAATGCATGACTGAGTCATTGGTCCTCCGTTGGCGCGGCTTCGGCTTCAGCCTGTTTTCGTTGCATCAGTGGTCATTCCTTGAACCCCCATGCGTCCGCCGTCGGGATGCAAAGATGCGACTGACAGAACGAGTACACGAGTAAGCAGCTCATCGGACATCGCCTCGCTGTGCCTGTTTACTGCGCACCTGATGCAGCCGTGTCCGACGCGCCTTTAGCGTGTGAGCCTTTCTGTGGGAGTCGGGTCGGCGAGCTCGCCGTCGAACCTTTCGACATGGATGTCGAACCACTGGTCGCGCCTGTGTTCGGCGCACTGATTCCCGCACCACCCTGGCCCGCTCCGTTGGCTCCTCCCGCCACGCCAGCACCAGCGCTCGTCCCGCCGCCTCCACCGCCTCCACCGCCCTGCCCATAGGCCGCGCCGACCGACGCTAGCGCCAATGCAACACATACGGTTGCTGTCTTCGTTGCTTTCATGATTGCCTCCCTTCAGTGACCGCAAACTCGCGGCAACGACGTGGGACGAAACTGCGCTATACCCGGTGGGGTGCCAGATTTCGCACGCCGGCATTTCCCGAAGCGCAACGACTATGCCAGACACGCGTCATGAGTAGCCGCACCTCAGGTGCTGCCCAACCGGAAGCTCCCATCGACGCCCACCGCGCGGTCAGTATGGCGTCCTTGACGCGAGGTTGACGACGATATGGAAACATTGACCGCGTGGGGCGCCCTCTGCGCCGCCGACGGGTTTGAAGTAAGACGCGCTCGCGACGGCCGATCGGCACCACGAATATTTATCGACTTTCAGTTGATGTGGTTGTCGCCGACTGACGGATGTCAGCCTTGGCCCGGCTCAGTGTCTAAGATGAACCATTGTCCTCAAACGCGGGCCCAAGAGACTTAAGAAGTTTTGCAAGCCTTGCTCGCTGCTCCGGAGCCAGCCCCGGTGTCGCGCTTACCTGTTCAAGCCGCGCACGCCAGTAGGTCCGGCCGAATAGCGAGTTTGCGCCATCGGCTGACAGGATCCGTTCGAGATGGGTTATCGCCGCTTCGGCAGTATGTGGGGTATAAGGACTCGTCCTTTCCGCAGGCCCTTTCCTGAATGTTTTTGTTTTCATCCATCTTTCTCTTGTGCTAGCCGACTGAGTCCGGTCATACCTCGGCTCTCTCGTCGAGACCGATTCTCTCAACCAACTCATGACGGTGCTCTCCGTTGTTATCTTTAGACGCTCGTCGCGTTTCCACGCGCGACGGTGCAATCACATTCGCCGATGCGTTTGATGCCACCATTCATGATGATTCAGATGTCGTAGCATTCTTGACCGCGACCGCTCACGCCGATAGTGGCCAACCACCATGAGCGCGGCGATGCCAAGGGAGGAGCCTCCGATAATGAGGCCCATGCAGGTTTCACTCATGACTTATTCCCTTGATGGAAGCGCGAGGGTATGCGTGAGCCGGCTCACTTAACCGGGTTTGAAAATGGTCGATCCATTTCCGTTTGCCTGCAAACGACATTAACTCACGGCGTGTGAATACCGCTCACACTCGCAGACGAGCTGTCGGCAGCCGCGTTGCCGACGGTTGCAGGATGCGATCGATGAGCTCGATGCGCTTCCACCGCCAAGCACACTCAGCCGGAAACGACGCTGGCTGGCCAGCCGGCCGACGCAGCCCAGGCTGCGATCGACTGTTCAGTGTCCTGGCCTTCCTTCAATAGCCATTCGTAAAAGCTTTCCGTCACAGGGTTCATGTGGCTCGCGCACGCAAAGTACTTCCGGTACCGCGCTGCGCGCGGACCAAAAGGAACGCATAATCGGTTCGAAACGATCTCGTCGATGGCGAGAAAAAGCGGCACCAGGGCGATGCCTAGCCCCTCGGCGGCCGCGTGCAACGCAAAGTACATCTGTTCGAACTTCAGTTGGCCGATTGGCTTCAGACCTGGCACACCGGCCTCATCAAGCCATTCCTCCCATGGGTACGGCTCCGTCACATAGTGGATGAGCGTGTGGCCCGCGAGGTCACCGGGTTCGCGCAGACATCCTCCCTCAAGCAGATCACAGTGGCAAAGCGGCACGATCACCTCGGTCATGAACGGCAATGACACGCAGCCCTGGATCGGCTCGCACGCACCGCGAATCGCAATATCGTAGGCATTTTCATGGAAATTGACCGGTGCGATCGACGTCGTGAAGCGGATCTCGACGTCGGGCCGCCTGCGCTGGAAACTCGAGATGCGCGCAATGAGCCAGCGCATCGTAAAAGTGGGTGGCGCATTGATGGTTAGCGCGCTGGGTACCACCTGGTCCACGAGATGCATCGACGCGACGGCAAGGCGGTCTAGCACCGCGGTCGCCTCGGCGAGATAGCACCGGCCTGCTTCTGTCAGCACCAGCTGCGAGGCAGTGCGCATGAATAGCGGCACGCCGAGCCATTCCTCCAGCGACGCAACCTGTCGGCTGACGGCGCCATGGGTCACGTTTAGCTCCGTGGCGGCCCTCGTAAAGCTCACATGCCTGCCCGCTGCTTCGAAGGCTCTCACAGCGTTGAGCGGAGGGAGTTTTCTTGTCATCTCGGGAAGTCGCCGATTTAGCGTCGCTAACGATCCTTGCCGCGGGTGCGCAACGAGCATTCCCGCGCAGCCTGTAGCGGAAGCGAACCGGCAGATCGAGGCCGATAGAAGTTCCGAGGCTTAAACGGAGAGGTTTTCTGCGCTTGAGAGGTCGAAGCCGCCGGCCGCGATGAATGAACCGGAGGGTCATTCGTCGGATCAAATCCATGAATGGAAGGGCCTGCCACTCGGCAATCCCGGAGCACTGCGATCGCTGGCTGATTTCGTTCGCCTGGCGTTGATTTGCCTGCGCCACCCGGCGGGGAACGGGAATTGCTGCCATGAAGGCGTCATGCGTGCACCTGAGACGAACTGCCCCCGATGGAAGGAGGACACATCATGTTGTATTACGCCCTTGTATTTTTCATCATTGCGATCATTGCCGCAGCGTTCGGCTTTGGCGGCATCGCCGCAGGCGCAGCCAGCATCGCAAAAATACTTTTCGTCATATTCGTCGTGATTTTCCTTGTTACGCTCGTGATGGGCCTCATGCGGCGGTGACACACGAGTCGTTGCAAACGCGGGCGCCGCCAGGTGCGGCGCCTGCGAGCTTGTCTGTCGCACGCATACGTTTTGATCACGTCCGTATGGGTCGCAACACGGCGAGTTATCCCGTTGCCGATCGACTTCAATTCGCAACTGCCAGCGTCATGGCGCTTGCCAACGCCTTTGGCGAGTGGACGCCCGACAGCTAGTAGCGCGTGTTGAACACGAAATGCGGCACACCGCTCGCCTGCGTGTCGCCGAACGAGCTTCGCTGGCCGGGGAGGTCCGCGGCACGCTTTGACGCCGCCTGGTGTGCCGTCAGACTCGTGTACTCGAGGCCGCATTCGAGGCTAAGACGCGCGAGAACCTCGGCACGTCTCGCCGCAACAGCTTGCGCACTCCCAAGACGATCGCGATAGAACGCCTGGTACGGCAAACCCTCGACAGGTATCCCGGGCAGCAACTGGTGAGAACGCCACTGCACCGATACTCCCACATTGGGCCGCGAGCTTGCGAAACGCGACACCGCCGCATCCATTTCGATCTCGAGGACGGATCGCTCGCCACTTTCATCGCAGGGTTGCCCATTCAGGGTTTGGTCAGACGTGTCATCGCGGAGTATCCTCGCAACCGGCCTGCACCAGCAGGCCGCTGCGTGTGAAAGACAAAATCCTTTCGTATGGTTTGCCAGACTCGTTAGTACCGCGCATCTCCGATAATGCCGGCTCGCTTCATCTGCATACCCAGTACTCAGGAATACCACGGCTCTACCGTGGTGGTGCCAGAGCGTGAGGGGCGATCGAACGTCCATTCGTGCCCTCGCCGTTATCACACCAGCGAACCACTTGTTGCCGACTTCGGTGTGTGAGTCGATTGCGCGGTCACCGACGACATCTGTTCGCAGTACACGTGTTATCGCCGCGGGCAGTTCGACCCTCAACAGATCTTCGCAGCTCTCCAAAACGGACACTCAGAGACTCGGTGTATGTGGCTTCACATTAGAGTATCGGTCGTGACACTGCAGTGCGCGACCAATGGCCGGCCGTGTCTCGCACAACGTTGCAGACCTGCATCTGGCGCAAAGACACTCAGCAGCCCAAGGTCGGTGCCCTGGCAAGTCTGCTTCAGGAAATCCAACGAAAATGAATAAAGGCGTTTCGGACAATTTCGATAAGGCCGACCATTGTCACTAATCAGTTCTCGCTACAGATCGTCGGCGATCTGGATGTGGGCATCGACTTGCGCAATTTGGCCGATTGTCCCCTGACGCTATTGGCAGAGCGGTAGTCAGCACTCAGCTCGCGGACCCCGCTTCCATAAGCTTGCTGACGACCTGCTTAAAGCTTGGCAGCAGAAGCCTGTTCGCATAGCCGCTGAGGTGATCGCCATCGAAGACGAGCGGCCGGCCGTCGGCGGTGTGCGTTGAGCAGACCGAATCTGGGCACAGTGGTGGCAACGGGTCCCATACGCTAACTTCAGGGACCGCCTGCACGATGTGAGCATACGATTCGAGCACCGGCGCCCGCAAGGCTTCCAGATCCTCACGCGCGATGCTGTCGCCGCCGGAACAGATCGGATTGTCGCGATTGAACCAGTCCGAGCATCGGAACGGCTGGCTCCGAAACTCGGGTGTGGGTCCCTCCAGGATGACCTTCGCCCCTTTGGCTGCCAGTTTCTGCAAGATTGGAATGGCCTCTCGCACGCCGTCTACCCGGCTTTTCACGGCCTCTGGACCAAACATGTAGTCCCGGGCGCTCGAGTCGTCGAAGCGGGCCCACTCGTCGGAGAAACGTGGCAGTCGCAGCGAAGGCAGGAAGATCACGTCACCTGGCCTTACCTGTGCCTCGATTTGAGCGAGTGCCGCATCTGTCTCCGGCGCACAGCTCTCCACCTCATCCTGTTTGCGCGGCAGCAAAACCATGAACGGACAGCCGCCATTGTTGTACGCGAAGACCTTCACGCCAGTATCCCGGGCGAATTCGCGCAACATCCTGTTGTAGGCCATCGCATGCGAATCGCCGATCACGTACAGGCGCCCGCGATAGGTCGCCGGAAGCGAACATCCCGCACGTGAATACGTCCATAAGCGCCCCCCGTTGAGCTTGGTCCTATCCCACGTGTCCAGACATCCGTCAGTGCTGGCCTCAAGGGGGCGGCTCGGATACCAGTCGTCGGCACGTTGTGACACCACGCTCAGCGACAGATTCAGCTGGGCTACCTGAATGCCTGCCCACAACAGCGCTCCGCACATCAACGCAGCTACGCCCGCACCTACGACAGCGGGACGCCGCATGCCTTTGAGGACCGCCGAGCGCCGCACCGGATTCTCGACGTAGTACCAGGACGCTGTCGCCAGTGCGAAGGTCAGTACGGCCGCAAGCACCCGCCAGACTGGCGCATCGAGCCCCGTCGTCCACCGCAGCAGCACGATCACAGGCCAGTGCCAGAGATAAAGCGAATATGAGATCTTGCCGACGAAAGTCACCGCTGGTGAAATGAGCAGCTTGTGCAGCCAATCCCGCGGCTCTCTTCCGTGCAGCGCATACAGTACGCCAAGCGTGCCGGCAACCGGCAGCAGCGCACCCGGAAAAGGAAGCTGCTGCGGGCGCAAGCCGTTGAAACCGGCCGCAAGCAGCACCAGCGAACCGCCGAGCAACGCCATCGAAACCAGCGTCCCATTGCGGTCGATCACGCCGAGCGGGCGCTTCGCGAGCGCGAGCAACTGGTATAGCAGGATACCGGATGCCAATTCCCAAAAACGCCCTGGAATCAGGTAAAAGTCGATCCCTTCATTCCGTCTCGAAAGCCACCATGCGCTCAACACGGACAGAGCGAACCCGCCGGCGAACAGAACAACGCAAAGCGATTTTCTCGGACGTTTGCTCACCCACATGAAGAAAAGCAACGGAAAGATCAGGTAAAACTGCTCTTCTACCCCAAGCGACCAGGTATGCAGGTATGGGTTGAATTCGGCGCGTGGTGAAAAATAGTCATCACCGATGAACGCGAGCACCAGATTGCTCAACCCAAAGAAAGCAAAGAAGCCGGTGTATTTGTTGGTATCGCTCAGCCATGCGTTTGGAATGAACAGTGCTGAAAACAAGCCGGTCACCAGCAGGCACACCACCAGCGCTGGCACGATCCGCTGCACTCGACGCGAATAGAAATAGAACACGAAGCGCGAAAATTGCATCGATTCGAGATTTCCAATCGTGCCGCGTAAAACTGCTGCTTGTCGACTCCGGACGCGCGCAATAGTGTTCGAGGTCCTCGTGGATCGGCAAGCGCGTTGCTCCCCGTTGCAGTTCTAAAGTTCATAGCAGTGATGCCGATAAACGGTTTGCCGGTTCCTGATTTCCCGGGATGGTCATTATTCAAAGGCGCTGGGCGTCGACGCTCTCAATCCACAGATACAGAATCATGAAGACCAAAGCACTTTCAAAGTTCTTACTCGCCGCGGGGTTTGTCGTCACAACACTGCTCACCGGTTGCGCTTCGCTTCCGAAAACCGACCTTGCCGCCAGCAATCGACAAAAGCTCCATACGATCGCCATGTTGGACGTCAAGGAACCGCGCGGAGAGAGCGTGGTGAACTTCGGTGGCGCTGCCGGAGCATTTGGACTGATTGGTGGATTGGTGCAAGCAGGGGTCAACGCCAATCATACGAGTACGTACACGCAGCGTGTCGCGAGCGAAAAAATCGTTTTCGCTCCCGTTGTTGACAATGGGCTTACAGAGCGACT
This sequence comes from Paraburkholderia sp. JPY465, assembly GCF_050436725.1. NCBI lineage: Bacteria > Pseudomonadati > Pseudomonadota > Betaproteobacteria > Burkholderiales > Burkholderiaceae > Paraburkholderia > Paraburkholderia sp. JPY465. The sequence continues at coordinate 1,344,346 of NZ_JBNDMT010000006.1, read as the reverse complement.
TTCCAATGCCGGCTATCAGATCGTTGCGTTGCATGGCCAGAGCGTCAAGCTCGCAAGCGATGGCAAGTCAGACGACTTCTCAGATATCAAGACCGACGCGGATGCCATCCTGAATGTATGGATTACTTCGTTTGGCTATGCATCCCCACCGAATACGAGCGACTTCATTCCGTGGGTCGTTATCCGTGCGCGCCTGCTCGATTCGAAGTCCATGCAGGACATGTACTTTAAGACATTCGCTTGCGGCTGGGACATCAAGGCCAATTCGATTCATATCGAAGCAGACGCCAAATATCGTTTTGGCAGCTTCGGCACGCTGACCGACCAGTTCGACCAGTCGGTAGCAGGCCTCAAGGATTGCGAACAGGCGGTCGTCGCAGCAATCGGGCAGGATTTGACGAAGACGCAGTAAGCGGTTGATAGCCGAAGACGCCTGCCCAACCGCAATCAATGCGGCAGGCACTCGGTTTGGAACCAATAGTCGACCAGGCGCTGGGCCGCTTGCAGATCATCCGGATAGTACGGGTCGTCATTCCACGGCGACGGGTCGTAACCGGCTTTCCTCAGAGCCGCGAGTTCATTCTGGTGCTGTGCCAAGGTCGGAGGCGCGTTGGTTTTGAGCGCCGCCAGATCGCGGCACTCTGCCGGGCTGAGATGCCGCCCGGTATATGGCGTGCCGCCGACGACACAGCCAGCGAGCAAAAGCACCGCGGCAGGAAGTGTCAATCGTGTTTTAAGCGACTTGGTCATAGTGCGTGGACTTCCCTTCGATTGCATGATAGTACGTCGTCGCCAAGTGCGACCGCATGAAACCCCTGATTTACGTCGGACTGGCCCGTCTTCAACTCCCCGTTGAACGTGGTCTTGAATGACACCTTATCGTCGCCCGCGAGAGCAGGCGGGGAACCGGCTGTCGCCGAGGTGTTCAGCGCGCTGCTCAGGCTGGGTACGCATTGCGCGCTGAAACAGCCGGCGAGTAAGCCTTGTGCGAATCGAACTTTTCCGCCAGCAGTTGCAAGATCGAAGTATGGTCGAGGTCGCCCGAAAACACGCCGCCCGCCGACACGTAGGGCGACACGGGAATCGCGGGAACGCGTAGCCCTGTCGTTTCGAAAGCGAAGCCAGCGACGTTACAGGGAAGGCGAAGCGGCGAAACGTGGTCAAAAAAACCGCCATGCTCGCACCGTCTTCGGATTCTTGCTGATGAAGTCCTGCGTCGCGAATAGGCTGGACTCGGGGTAATCGGAGCCGAACACCTTGACGTTGCCCTCGGCCGTGCGCATGTTCTCGAGCGGCTTGAGGCTGCCGTCCTTCGTCAGGATCGTGGCGCTCGGATCGTTGACGATCAGCGCATCGAATTGCCCTGCCCGCACCGCCGCGACTGCGCCCGCCGCCTGGCCCACATCGATGATCGCAACGTCCGTCGGCTGCAGCCCCGCCTTATGCAGAATGTAGTTGACCGCCATGTGCGTGCTCGAACCCGGCGCGCTCACGCCGATACGCATGCCCTTCAGGTCTTTCGCCGACTTGACTTCGCCCTGGCGCTTCTGGGACACGCCGAAGATCCGGCCCGGACAGATCTTGTCGCAAAGCGTCCGCGGACCAGCCGTCGCCTGGTCTGGTTGCATTGCTTCGTCGCGCTCCATCAATGTGGTTGATGCAGATGTGCGAGCATCATGCCCGAGGCCAGACGGGTTGGACGTGGTCTTTTGGCAAGGCACCATCACCGATCGCGATGACGCAGATCTCTTCGATCGACTCTCCGAATTCAGAGTCGATGAATGTGAAGACCTCCATCGATATGCAAAGCGTCTCCGGTGCTAAACGGCAAACAGCCCAACGCCAACGACGCGACGGCCTTGCCGATCTCGTCCACTGTCCCCCATCGCGCGATTGGCGAAAATCCTCGTCGAATCTTCTCGTCGTAGTCGGCCTGTGCGACTTCCGTCATTCTGGTTCGAAAGATTCACGGCCGTACCTCGTACACCGGTACGCCAAGCTCGCCGAGTCCGGCGGCGAAAAGTTTCGTTACCGTGGTCAATGCCTACTTCGAGATGCAGTACTCCGCTCTGTTGGGAGCGATCAGAAATGCGTCGCCGAGGAGATATTGATGATCGAACGGGCGTGTCCCCCGACATCGGCGCTCCCGACTAAACGGCGCGCCAGCCGTTGCGGCAGAAAGAATGTGCCACGCATTCGATCGAGGGAAATCCCTTATTCAGCGAAAGTCGATCCCGCACGTATCCGGCTCGACCTGAAATCTGATGGGAGTATTCGATCCTGTCATGACCGGGAGGTATGTCACGCGGGCCGCAGAAAGGCTTGAGATTACGCAGTCGTCCGTCAGCGATGCTCTGAATCGACTGCGCGAGCCATTTGAGGATGAGCTATTTGAGAAGTCCGCCAGTTGTAGCCATGATGGCCGTCGCCCGGCTTATCGAAGCAGGTTGTCAACGAAGAGACGCGACCCAGAATCCAAAGTCATTCAACCAGGCCACCGTGAACTTCCTTGACGACAGCTAGCTAGCTAGTCGCGATTTGCCTGCAACACCGTGAGCGCGGCCATATTGATGATTCGACGAACCGTCGAACTGGACGTCAGTATGTTGACGGGCGCGTTGACGCCGAGCAGGAACGGCCCCACGGCGACATTACTTCCTGCCTCGGTCTTCAGCAGGTTATACGCAATATTTGCCGAGTCGACATTCGGACAGACCAGCAGATTGGCCGCGCCCTTCAGTCGCGACGTGGGCAAAACACGCTGACGCAGCGCTTCATCCAGCGCGCAATCTCCGTGCATTTCGCCGTCGATCTCGAGGTCGGGTGCCTTTTCGCTGACGAGTGCGAGTACTTTGCGCATCTTCTCGCCCGACGCGGAACTGCCCGAGCCAAAGTTCGAACGCGATAACAACGCAACTTTGGGCGACAGATTCAACCATGCCATTTGCGCTGAGGCCGCAATGGTGAACTCCGCGATCTGTTCGGCAGTCGGGTTGTCGTTGACGTGTGTATCGACGAGTGCCAGCGTGCGCTTGTCGAGCAGCAGGATATTCATGGCCGCATAAGTTTGTGCGTCGGGTTTCCTGCCGATCACTTCGTCGATGAAGCGCAGATGCTTGTGATAAGCACCGACGGTGCCACATATCATCCCGTCCGCGTCGCCCAGTCGTACCATCATGGCGCCGATCAGCGTCAGGCGGCGGCGCATTTCAACCCGCGCCATTTCCTTCGTGATCCCATCGCGGCACCGCAGTTCCCAATACGTCGTCCAGTATTGATGAAAGCGTTCGTCGTTTTCTGGATTCGTGACCTCGACGTCCTCGCCCAGCTTCAGCCGCAGCCCGAATTTCTCTATTCTCGACAGCAGCACTTCCGGCCGGCCGACAAGAATCGGCCGCGCCAGCTTCTCGTCGACGATCACCTGAACCGCCCTCAGAACACGCTCCTCCTCGCCCTCGGTGAAGACAATGCGCGAGTTTCCACCCTCGCGCACGAATTGCTTCGCGGCCGAGAACAGCGGTTTCATGAACGCGCCGGAGTGATAGACGAACTGCTGAAGCTGATCCGCGTAAGCGTCGAAATCGGCAATCGGGCGCGTAGCCACGCCGTCCTCCATCGCGGCCTTTGCGACCGCGGGTGCGATGCGCACGATAAGCCGCGAATCGAACGGCTTTGGAATCAGATACTGCGGCCCGAAGGAAAGATCGTACGCACCATAGGCGGCGGCGACGGAGTCGTTCGGTTCCTCTTGCGCGAGGCCGGCAATCGCTTGAACGGCGGCCACTTCCATGTTCCGCGTGATGGTGGTCGCACCAACGTCGAGCGCACCGCGGAACACATAGGGAAAGCACAGGACATTGTTGACCTGATTCGGATAGTCCGAACGGCCCGTCGCGATCACCGCGTCATCACGGGCCTCGCGCACTTTCTCGGGAAAGATCTCCGGCGTCGGATTGGCGAGCGCGAGAATCAGCGGACGCGGCCCCATCTGCTTCACCATCTCCGCGGTCAGCACGCCACCCACCGAAAGACCAAGGAACACGTCGGCGCCTTCGATGACATCGGACAGCAGCCGCGCCGACGTGGCCTGTGCAAAGCGCGCCTTGTCGGGGTCCATCGCTGCCTTGCGTCCTTGATAGACCACACCTTCGATGTCGGTCACCCAGACGTTTTCGCGCGGCAGCCCGAGATCGACCATCAGTTCGAGACACGCGAGCGCCGCGGCACCTGCGCCTGAAGTGACGACCTTCACCTTCGAGATGTCCTTGCCCACCACTTTCAGACCGTTGAGAAACGCAGCGGACACGGTGATCGCAGTACCGTGCTGGTCGTCATGGAAAACGGGAATCTTCATACGGTCGCGCAGCTTTTGCTCGACGATAAAGCAATCGGGCGCCTTGATGTCCTCCAGATTGATCCCGCCAAATGTTGCTTCGAGACTCGCGATAATATCCACGAGCTTGTTGGGATCGCTCTCGGTAATTTCGATGTCGAAGACGTCAATGCCCGCGAACTTCTTGAACAGGACCGCCTTGCCCTCCATCACCGGCTTGGACGCAAGCGCACCGATGTTGCCGAGACCCAGCACCGCCGAGCCGTTCGTGATCACGCCGACCAGGTTCCCTCGGCTCGTGTAGCGAAACGACTCGCGCGGGTCCGCCGCGATTTCCTCGCATGCGACGGCGACGCCGGGCGTATAGGCGAGTGCGAGATCCCGCTGCGTGACGAGCGGTTTGCTTGCGCTCACCGATATCTTCCCCCGCGTAGGAAACTCGTGATACTGCAGGGCTGCCTCGCGTTCGGTCCTGTCCATTTGTGCCGTGCTCCTATGTGTGCGCCGGGCCCATCCCGGCTGATCGTCATGAAACACATTCTAGGAACGAGGCATGCGAGGTTTATTTTGTTTTATTATCGGGGCATCACCTTTTGGTTATGTCTGGATTCGCCCTATCGTGTCATTCAACACGGACGAAGTGATAAGGCGCTTGAGTGCACGCCTGAAAATGCGCCATCTCATGTTGCTGCTGCAAATACGGCAACATGGCTCTCTCACACGCGTAGCCGAGCACATGGCGAGCAGCCAGCCTGCCATCACGAATGCGCTCGCTGAACTGGAAGATATGTTCGGTGGTTCGCTGTTCGAGCGTTCGTCACGCGGCATGATTCCGACCGCGCTCGGCACGACCGTCCTCTCACGCGCTGAGTCGATGCTGCACGATCTCGACCACCTCGCATCCGATGTCGGCGCGCTGATCTCCGGTCACGCGACGCGGTTTCACATCGGCGTGATTTCCTTCATTTCAGGAAAGACTCTGGCGGCGGCAATCCGTCATACGCAGTCGCAGATTACGCAGCGGCTCACTTTTTCCATCCACGAAGGCACGAGCGAAGGGCTAATGTCCCAATTGCGCGACCATACACTCGACATTGTGATCGGACGTGCATCGTCGAGCGTCGATCTCGATGATCTTCATTTCGAAGTGATTCATCAGCAAAAACCCCGTTTGATCGCTTCCCGGCGCCTCGCTGCCAGACTCTCACGCAGCGCAATGAACTGGCGAAAACTCGCCGAACTCGACTGGATTCTCGGTGCATCGCAAACCCCGATGCGCGACCAGATATCCGATCTGTTCCTGCACGCCGGCGTCACACCGCCCTTTCCTGTTGTCGAAAGCCTATCGCCGCGGCTGATTGGCGAGACGGTCGCATTGAACGAGAACGCCGTGTCCATCATGCCGGCAGACATCGCGGAAGAACTCGTACGGATTGCGGGCGTGGCGATTGTCCCCTATGCGTTCGACTGGACCTTGCCACCCGTTGCGCTGTTCACCCGCCCGGGTATTCCGCGCGACATAGACACGATTTTCGCTGCATCATTGCGTGCGCAATATCAGACCAAGGTAGTGAGCGACCCAGCGTCGCTCGGGTAACGTTGGTCGCAAGTCGCTGCTCGACAAACGTGACCGGTTTCTATTGCGCCCGCATGGTCGTATGCCTAAACCTCCGGAACGAACCATATGAAACTCGACGAAAGTGCAAAAGCAGCCGGACTGACCCCGACCGCTGAACTGCTGCAGGACGCCGGGCAACGTGCGCTCGCTTATGTTCAGTCTGTGCATGACAGGCCGGTCAACGTTTCTACTCAGGCATTGCAAGGCCTGAATGACTTCCGGCACACATTGCCAGACGCCGGGCTGGATGCACGTGAAGTCTTGCGCCGCCTCGACGAGGCTGGGTCCCCCGCTACCGTCGCGACAACGGGCGGACGGTACTTCGGTTTGGTGATCGGCGGCGCGCTGCCCGCAACCATCGCAGCGAACTGGCTCGCGACTGCCTGGGATCAAAACGCGTGCTTTCGATGGACTTCGCCGATCGCGGCAACGCTCGAAGACGTTGCGCTACGCTGGATCGGCGATCTGTTCGGCTTGCCGGACGACGTCGGAGGAGCCTTCGTTACGGGTGCGTCGATGGCCAACTTTGCGGCGCTGGCAGCAGCACGCCACTCCCTGCTATCCCGCCTGGGCTGGGACGTGGAGGCGAAGGGACTCTACGGCGCTCCGGAACTCCGTGTAGTCGTCAGTAAAGAGACTCACGTGACCGTTTCCAAGGCGTTGTCGATGTTAGGACTCGGACGCGAGCGGGTCATCGTAGTGCCAACAGATCACCAGGGCCGGATGCGAGTCAGCGAACTTCCGGAACTGGATGAGCAAACGATCGTGTGCATCCAGGCTGGCAACGTCAATACCGGCGATTTCGATCCGGCGCGCGAGATATGCCGCCTCGCGAAGAAAGCCGGTGCCTGGGTCCATGTTGATGGTGCATTCGGGCTATGGGCGCTTGCAAATCGTCAGTTCGACAGTCTGACGGATGGCGTGGCCGAAGCCGACTCCTGGGCGACGGATGGGCATAAATGGCTCAACGTACCGTATGACAATGGCATCGTTCTAGTGCGCAGAGCCGCCACTCTGCGTGCGGCAATGTCGTTGAATGCCGCGTACCTGGCAGAGGGCGACGCGACTGAGCGGGAACCGTCGCACTACACGCCGGAATCCTCGAGACGAGCGCGCGGTGTGGATATCTGGGCCGCGCTTCTTAACCTGGGCAAAGATGGCGTTGCGGGGCTAGTCGAACGTACCTGCCGGTATGCCCGAATTTTTGCCCAAGGTCTCGAGGCCAGTGGCTTTGAAATCCTGAATCGTGTCGTACTCAACCAGGTGCTCGTCTCATTTGGTACGCCGGAGGTGACGCGCGCCGTGATCAACCGTCTTCAGGCCGAGGGCATTTGCTGGTGTGGCGGCACAGTATGGCAGGGCCGCGTCGCCATGCGAATCAGTGTCTCCAGTTGGGCCACCACTGACGCGGATGTGCAAACGAGCCTTCGGGCAATGATTCGCGCCGCGCAAGCCTGCGTGCCGTGACGAAACGCGAACCACCGTAGAGCGTGCATGCTCATACAGATGAGCTTTGCAAATCTTCATTGACTTTTCTGGACTGCGCGGTTTATAAATTGAGCATGCGTAACGTAAACTCCATCACCGACCGGCAGCGAGGACGTCCCCGCGAGTTCGACGTCGACCACACTATCGAGCGTGCAATGCAGGTCTTCTGGACGCTCGGCTATCAAGGCACGTCTTTGCCGGACCTGATGCAAGCGACCGGGCTCTCCCGAGGGAGTCTGTACGCAGCCTTTGGCGACAAACACGGTCTTTTCCTGCTCGCCCTCGATCACTACATCGTGCAGGCGCTCAAACGTCTCGACTTTGAGCTTGCCTCAGGGCAGAAAGCTCTGGCGGGGCTAAAGGCGTGTATGGACGGCTACGTCGAGCGTACCAATGGTGCTGCCGGCAAGCGCGGCTGCCTGGTTGTGGCTACAGCGATGGAATTGGCGGCGCATGATCACGAGGTTTCGAACCGGATCGCCTATTTCTTTAGGGCGATGGAGGCCCGGTTGGTCAAAGCGTTGAAGCACGCCCAGAAGGAAGGCGATCTGGGCAGGAACGTTAGCCCCGAGGCGGCGGCTCACGTGCTGGTTTGCTTTCTCGAAGGGCTTCGTGTCGTTCGCAAGACAGGAATCGAATCTGACAGGGCAAGGGATGCCGTGCAGACACTGATCAGCAGTCTGGCACGTTGACTGCTGACGATGAGGCGCGACGCATTTCCCGCGTCTATTTATGGACTGATTGGTTTAGTTATCAATGGAAGCTATTCATATAGCAGCGGCGCTGCTTGTTCCTTTGCTGTGGGGATTTCAGTTTGTCGTCGTAAAAGCGGGGCTCACGGTGCTGCCACCGCTCTTCTTCGCGGGCCTGCGATTTGCCGTGATTGCCGCGATTCTTATTCCGTTCGTGGCACGAATTCGGGGCCCGGAGATTTGGCCGATCTTCCTGATTTCCTGTTTCATGGGAGGGGTGAATTTCGCGTGTTCATTCATAGGATTGACGCAATCGCCGGCGGGAATCGCCGGGATTGCCAATCAGCTTTGGACGCCCTTTACCCTGATGCTTGCCTGGCCAATGCTTGGAGAGAGGCCCTCTGCCCGAATGGTGATCGGCGTCGGCTTCGCGCTATGCGGTGTGGTCCTGTCAATCGCCGATCCGGGGTTGAAGGTCTCGACCATTCCGACTCTATTCGTGATCGCGTCTGCCTTCGGGTTGGCGATGGGCAACGTACTCGCAAAGAAATTCGGCCCTTTCGATCCTGTGATGCTCTTCGCCTGGGTATCGCTCTTCACGGCATTCCAGCTTCTTGGACTTTCGATGATCGTGGAAGGTGGGCAGATCGACGCGCTTCAGAGGGCGTCAAGTTCAGAGTGGCTGGCTTTCGCCTTTACCGTGATGCTCGGCGGAATCGTCGCATTTACGATCTGGTTCTGGCTTATAGCCCGATTCTCGATGGCTCGGGTTGCCCCCTACGCGTTGCTTCAATCATTCTTCGCGATTGGCGCTGGCGTCGCCTTCAGGCATGAACCCATTACCCCTACGCTGATTTTGGGCGCCATTATCTGCGTTTTCGGAGTCGCGCTCAGCCAGTGGCCGATCTCCACCAAGCCGCGTACCGGAGACAGGGCGCAGTGAATCGCTCACAAGGAAACAGAAGGAACAATCGTCATGGCGAAATTCGTGCTAGTTCATGGTGCTTTTCAGGGCGGCTGGGTGTACGCAAGAGTCGCCCGCCACCTTCGCGAGGCCGGACATGATGTCTACACTCCCACGCTGACCGGCCTCGGCGAACGCTCTCACCTGGCCGACCGGGCGATCAACCTGGACACTCACATTCAGGACATTGTTAACGTCTTCAAGTACGAGGACATCACCGACGCAATCTTGTGCGGTCACTCGTATGGCGGCCTCGTCATAACTGGTGTAGCGCATGAAATCGGGGAGCGCATCCGCAGGCTTTTCTATCTCGATGCCTACGCGCCAGCCGATGGGCAGTCACTTGTCGATATTACCGGCGCCGAGACCGCGCTGGCTTTCCTCACGCAGGCGGGCCAATCCGGCGGAATGATTCCGCCTATTCCAGCAGCCCTATTCAATGTAAATGAAGCAGACGCCGCCTGGGTCGACAGGATGTCGGTGCCGCAGCCGCTGGCCACGTTCGTTCAAGGCGTCCGCGCAGGAGTGGATTCGGCACCCGTTGCTAACCGCACCTATGTATTCGCGAGCGATAACGGAGGCGATTGGTTTGTCGAGACGTATGCCCGATTGAAGGACGCCCCCCGATGGAAGGTCCACGATATTCCGTGTGGTCACTCCATCATGCTGGATCGTCCGGCGGACCTGGCTGCGCTACTGCTGGCGGAAGCGACGCATTGAGGTCTCGCGGTTCAGATTGCCCCAACGTCTTAAGGACGGCGCTATCGCCGGCGAAACATGAACCCGGTACCCGCATCGAGCAGTCAACTTTCCGAATCGCCACACACGGATAAGCCAACCCGCTATATGTTGTTTACCGGTGCGAGTCGCGGAATCGGACATGCGACCGTAAAACTGTTCCAGAAGCATAGCTGGAAGGTTTTCACTATTTCGCGGCAACCCATCTCCGAAGACTGCAAGTGGCCGGCCGCGCGGGATTCGCATATCCAGGCAGACCTTGCCAATTCCGGACCCATCCACTCACGCAACCGGTTTCCTGCGACGAGGTTGAGGTTGAGGTTGAGGTTGAGGCCATGCCGACAGCGCAATATCAGCCAGTCGCTTCAATATTGCCCTGCATGCCCCGTCGCAGGCTTGCGCCGACATGCCTTGCACGACCGCCTCGTAAAAGCGGGCGAGAGCTTCAGTGTCGGTCTCCGGGGCAAGCTCACCCTCGGCGACGGCACGGTCAAAGCGTGCCTTGACGGCCTGGAACCAGGACTCCCGCCGCTCGGCGACCGCCCGTGCGACGGATTCGCTCTTTTCGGCATATTGAAGAACAGCCGTCGAAATCATGCAGCCGCGCGGCCTTCCGGGGTCGGTAAAGCGTGCCGCGGCGTCGTGCAGGTAGAACGCTATCGCATCGTAGGCGGGCATGTCTCCTTGCAGCGCTTCCAGCCACTTCCCGTTCTCACGCTTGCTAATGTGGTCGACCGCCTGTCTATAAAGCTCCTCCTTTGAGCCGAACGTTGCGTAGAGGGACGGCGGCGGAATACCCATGGCCTCGGTCAGATCGGCTATCGAGGTGCCCTCGTATCCATGCTCCCAGAACAGCCGCGCGGCGACATCAAGCCCCACGTCGCGCTCCAGCAACCTCGGTCTGCCACGTTTTCGGGCGGGGTGACTCATTTTGTAGCGATTCCTATAAAAAACATTGACAGCGTGTTTTCAGCGTTATTAATATAACGATCACTATTCAATTCGAAAAGGAATGAATGATGTCTGGAAAACTTTCAGGTAAAACGGCCATCATAACGGGAAGCTCGCGGGGTATCGGCCGTGCTGTGGCGCTGGCCTTCGCGCGAGAAGGAGCCGCGCTCATCGGCGTGCATTACGGCAGCAACGCGGATGCTGCTCACGCCACCGTTCGCGAGATCGAGGCCCTCGGAGCAAAAGCCGTCGCCATCAAAGCGGACTTGAGCCGCGGGAAACAAGCAACGGACAGTATCTGGGAGCAGTTCAAGGCAGCCGCGATTGCCGCCACCGGTGAGCCTCGGCTTGACATTCTGGTCAACAACGCCGGCATTGCACCGGGGATTCCCTTGTCTGAAACCAGTGAGGCGACCTTCGACGAGGTGCTGACGGTCAACTTCAAGGCACCGTTCTTTCTGATCCAGGCCGTTTCCGATCACATTCGCGACAATGGACGAATCATCAACGTTTCGACGGGCTTTACGCGTGTCGCCGCTCCAACGCATCCCGCGTACGCCGCATCGAAAGGTGCCGTTGAGACCCTGACGCTGGCGCTTGCCCCTGAGTTCGGGCGTCGCGGCATCACGGTCAATACGGTCATGCCGGGCGTGACGGACACGGACATGAATGCGGAGTGGCTCACCGTACCGGAGGCGCGCGCCGGCGCGGAGGCGATGTCGGTATTCTCGCGAGTAGGTCGAGCTGACGACGTCGCTGACGTCATCACCTTCCTGGCTTCGAATGACGCACGCTGGACTACGGGACAGGTGATCGACGCGACAGGCGGCGCCCGGCTCTAAGCATTGCGCCCGGTAAATCCACCGAGCGCACTAGTTCCAACTGCTGTGCTCCAATCGGTGCCATCTGCTGCTTCGTTTTCATCGCCGCGAGATCAACAATGGCATCAACGTGGTCCGGGATCTCCAGTGTACGACTTCAACGACCGGACCATGTTGGGCATGCTGCATTGATCCCGGGATTAAGCACCCCGAAGTGCAGAGCTTGCGGCGACTTCGCAGCGCGCGGCAAGTACGACCCCGGCGGTTCGCTGCCGGGGTCTCCTTTTCAAGCCACATCGCTGAGGTCTGCGAGCCCCGCTCTCGCGTCCGGGTCTACCGCGATCCCGGCGTCTCCGACGCGAGCCGCCACGTGAGATTCCCGCGAGCACGCATCTCGCATCTCGCGTGGAAATAGTCCGTGAAATAGATGCGAGGTCGTGCAAGCAGGCTGCCGAGGAACTTTCGTTCCTGCAAGTCATACGCGAGGTCGTCGAGGTCGGAGCGCTCTCTGCGCACGCGCACTCCTTCCGCCAGAAACCGGGATCTCGCGGCGCCTAGCACAGCGAGGTCGATGTCGCACGTAAAGCGTTCATCGAGTTCTTCCGGCGCGCCGATATGACGGGTAGCGAGGACCATTTCGCAGATGCGCTGACACATCGCAATGCGATCGCCGGCCGAGCGTCGAAGCCAGTCCGCGCTGCGCTGTTCGTTGTCGCTTGCGCCTGGAACATAGATGATGTCGTGGCACCACAGCGCAAGTTCCACGAGATCAGGATGCGGAATCGCGCTGCGCGCCACATCGAAATAGCGCAGACAGCGGCGAACGTGACGCAGCGTGTGATAGTGACGAATGGGTTCGCCGTAACGTTGCGCGAGGTCGGCATAGACCGCCTCAGCGCGTGCGCCGCCGCAGCGCGTCCACAACTCGACGAAGCGTTCCTGCAAGTGGGTCATCTCTGCTCCTTCGCGCACTTCGGCTCACTACGACTGCCAGACGCTTTAGTCAGCAGGCTGCTCAGAGAAACTCCGCGCGAATGTCGATGCTGGAGCGTCGACAGATATCCGCGTAGTGCCGCGCGAGTTTCGCCTCTTGCTTCCATCGCGACGTGCTCGGCACGGATACGCTCGGCAAGATGATGGGGCGTGTAGTTGACCGGTGCAGGCGGTGGTTGCTGGACGGAGCTCGCCGGCTCCGGCGTTTCGCTGAGCGGCGCCCCGCACTTGCTACAGAATCGGGCGGTTGCGGCGGACCCGCGCCCGCAACGGGGACACACGCACGTCAGCATGGTCACGCAGGCTTCGCAGACCCTGGCCCTGCTGAGATTATCGAATCCGCAGTTTGTGCAGCGCATACAACCTCGCCGCGGCACGACCAGTAGGAATTCATTATGCGCCGGATGCACCACGGTAGCAGTCCGGCTATTCACCTGGTATTTCGGCCGCCGAATCCCCGGAAAGCTATACTCCCGAAAAGTATTGCCCTATACTGCCCCCTAGTATCCACACATCGTCGCTGTCATGCCTCATTCCGTCGAAGAAAAGAAACGCGTCCTGACACGCGTGCGCAGGGTCCGCGGCCAGCTGGACGCGCTCGAGCGCGCGCTGCAGGATGGCGCCGATTGCGCGCCGGTGCTCCAGCAACTGGCTGCCATCCGCGGCGCGATCAACGGGGTGATGGCCGGTGTGCTCGAAAGTCATCTGCGCGAGGAGTTCACGCACCTTGCGGGATCCGCGGATGCCCCATCGGGGTCGATCGACGATGTCGTGACCCTCGTTCGAACCTATCTACGCTAGTTGAATGCGGGATTTCCAACCCGCAATTGGCCGCCCCTTTCTTAACAGGACCACTATGAAATCGCGTGCTGCAGTTGCGTTTGCGCCAGGTAAGCCCCTCGAGATCGTCGAGATCGACGTCGAACCGCCTCGCAAGGGCGAGGTGCTGATCAAGATTACGCATACCGGTGTTTGCCATACCGATGCCTTCACCCTCTCGGGGGACGATCCCGAAGGCCTCTTCCCCGTCGTGCTCGGTCACGAGGGCGCCGGCATCGTCGTGGAAGTGGGTGAAGGCGTGACGAGCGTAAAACCCGGCGATCACGTGATCCCGCTCTACACCGCGGAGTGTGGCGAGTGTCTGTTCTGCAAGAGCGGCAAGACCAATCTGTGCGTGTCCGTGCGCGCCACGCAGGGCAAGGGCGTGATGCCGGACGGCACGACCCGCTTCAGCTACAACGGCCAGCCTCTCTATCACTACATGGGCTGCTCCACGTTCAGCGAGTACACCGTGGTGGCCGAGGTGTCGCTCGCCAAAATCAACCCGCAGGCCAATCCCGAGCAGGTGTGCCTACTCGGCTGCGGCGTGACCACGGGTCTGGGCGCGGTGAAGAACACCGCCAAGGTTCAGGAAGGCGATACCGTCGCCGTATTCGGGCTGGGCGGCATTGGCCTCGCCGTGATCCAGGGCGCCAAGCTCGCCAAGGCTGGCCGCATCATCGCCATCGACACCAATCCGGGCAAGTTCGACCTTGCGCGCGCCTTCGGGGCGACCGATTGCGTCAACCCCAATGATCACGAAAAGCCGATCCAGCAGGTCATCGTCGAAATGACGGGCTGGGGTGTGGACCACAGCTTCGAATGCATCGGCAACGTCAACGTGATGCGGGCGGCGCTCGAATGCGCGCACCGTGGCTGGGGCCAGTCGGTCGTCATTGGCGTGGCCGGTGCGGGCCAGGAAATCTCCACCCGTCCGTTCCAGCTCGTGACCGGCCGCCGCTGGCTGGGCACGGCCTTTGGCGGCGTGAAGGGCCGCTCGGAACTGCCCGGCATGGTGGAAGACGCGATGGAGGGCAAGATCCAGCTCGCGCCGTTCGTCACCCACACGAGGCCGCTGTCCGGCATCAATGAAGCGTTCGATTTGATGCACGAGGGCAAATCGATCCGGACCGTGGTTCACTACTGACACCGAAGGACGGAGAGAGGCCTGGGTCTCGGCAATTCGTCCGTCCGTTGACCACGCCAACTGCTCGTACGCGAGGCGCCGACGCGTCGCTCGACAATTTGCCCATGGTCCCGGCACCGATCAGGTATTGCGTTCGCCGGCGCTGCATGGGCAATCGAGGATGCTCCGGGCCGAGGGCTCCCCGGAATCGGAAAAGCTACAGATCGAGAATCAGATCCGAAGTCGGCCGGCTGCAGCACATCAAGCGCATGCCCTTGTCGATTTCACGCGGGCGGATGCCTCCGTTGTGCTTCATGTCCACCGAGCCTTCGAGGACTTTCGTCTTGCAGGTCCCGCATATGCCCTGGCTGCATGACGATGGCAAGGGCACACCGTCCTTGCGCGCGGCGACGAGCACCGTCTGCGAACCGTCCATCATGAACGTGCGACCCGAGCGCGCCAGCTGCACCGTATAGCCTATCTGCCCGCTCGCTTCTGCGGTGGACTGCGCGCCCGGCCCTTCGGCGCACTCCACAGTCTCCGCGAAGTTGAAGCTTTCCTGATGATATCCGGAGGGATCGTGCCCACCTTCCTCGAGCATCTTTCGGAAGCGTCCATATAGCCGCCCGGGCCGCAGATGAACACTTCATGATCGCGGTAGTCCGGCACATGCCGGCTCAACAGTTCAAGATCAAGACGCCCCACGGGACCCGACCAATCCGGCTCGTTCCCGGTCGCCTCGCATACGTGCACGACCCGGAGCTTGTCCGAGAGTGCGCACAAGCACGCAAGCTCGTTGCGAAAGATGATGTCTGCCGGCGTCCGGGCGCTATGAATAAACACGATGTCGCGATTCAGGCCGAGGTCGAGCGCCGCCCGCGTCATTGACAGCAACGGTGTCACTCCCGATCCCGCCGCAAGATACAGAAGCCTTGCAGCGGGGTCCGAAGAAGGTGTGAATACGCCCGAGGGTCCGAAGGCTTTCAGCTCGTGTTTAGCGCCCGGGACGGCCGGCTCTTCAACTTTGAGCCGGGCCAGTTCATTACGGTGTCCGCCGAGATCGCCGGCAAGGAGGTCAGCCGTTGCTACACGATCTCTTCGCCGCCGACACGCCCCCATACGCTTTCCATTACGGTCAAGCGCACGCCGGGCGGCATCATGTCGAACTGGCTGCACGAGAACATGAGGGAGGGTGTCGAGCCGATGTAAACCGAAATACGACTACCACGCCTTGTTCTTTGTCTCCGTGGCCCAGTCGTCGTGTCCTATTGCCACTTCGCGTGCTTATGACGATTGCGAGCGACTACGTCCCACTGCTTTCTCGCTTCCTTTTGCGCCGACTTGCCGTGATCATGCTGATGTTCTCCGTCGGCTGCCTGACCAGCCTTGGGGCTCCGCCTTGCGAACCTGAACATTTCGGCGAATTTCATCTCGATCTCCTTGTGCGGTAACGACGCCGCAAATCCAGTTTACTCCGGCTGCCAGGCCAGGAAACGCAATGATCGACGCGTCAATTCAAATGATCGTTCTCGTTCTTGTCGTCTCGAACGCTGTCGCGCCCGGGCGGGAATTTTTCTCAATCTCAGCGTTGCAGCGCGTGGCGTAGATGAATGTCAGATCCGAAGCGTCTCGATGCGGCACCTGGAAAGTACCCCAATCCTCGCCTGGTTCGCTGAGGCGGTCACATAACAGTTCGATCACTGCATCGGGAGCGGGTGCGCAGTTCATGAACGGCTTGTGCGACATCAGAAACGTCCGCATTGTCTCTGGTTGTTCCAGGTCGAGCGGAACGTGCCACGGCAGCCGGCCAGATGTTCCGTCAAACTGCACATACAACACCGGCGGAGCCTTGAAGTGCATGTGGAACAGCCCATGCACATGGATCGCGAAACGCTCGAAATAGTCCTCCATGCGCGACTGCAGGCTCGAGTGGGAATAAAGGAGGGTCGCGCTCGCGGTAGCTTCCAGACGAAAGGTGACAAACCTCGCTTCGCCTTCCTGTGAAACCACCCCGACTCCGTACTGCCCTATCACCTGGAACGGGGTCGCGCGAGGCGGAGTGTAAAAGTACCGATCGACGTAAGAGATGGGTTCCCCATCGTCGTCATCGTCGCGGAAGTTGCCCGCTCGAGAACTCGCGGAGGCTGGATTGCCGGGATTCAATCGGGTGGATCTGGTGTCCCTATCGCTTTTGCTCGACATAGTGGTGCCTCCGCATCCGGTTCTGGGAGAAGCAGCATATGCGTCCAATCCGACGGGTTCGGCCTTGCGTCTGCCTTGCGAAAATTACCCCTTCGGATCTTTACGTACCAGGGAGTTTTGCGGTCCGTGAGTCGTGCGCCTCCAGGCCTCGTCCGCTCTTTGCTGAGCCGATTTCACGGTATGTTCGATCCGACGCTTACTGGTGGGCGCATGCGTAATCGCCGAAGTCAGACTGGAAAGTGTCCGTCGGACAGTCCTCGTGACCATAACTCGCTCCGCGTTCTAGTCCATATCCACATGTTAAGTCTAGGCCGTTACATGAAGTGCGCGCTACTGTACGTTTGAACAGCACCTTGGTGAGTCCACGATGCACATCGTCCCGTTTCATCGGAGCAATGAACCTCCGGTTAAGGCAGCGCTTGATTTACAACCGCCCTGAAGGAACCGCGCAGTTCAGCCGGGGCTTCATGTGTCTGGCTTGGGGCCCCTGACCGCAGCGAAGCGGCGTTGTATCGCGACGAGTTGGTCGTCCGTGGTCGCTACCAGCCACAAGCGTGCGTGCTCCTCGATTTTCCGGTTGTGGTCCTTCAGCGGCCCCATCGAGGTCGCAGCCTTCCAGACCACCGGGCCCACCCGGGTACTCCTGCCGGACGGCGCGCCTACCAGCAGGCAGTAAGGTCCAAGCGGAAGCGATACGAACGGTACCGCTGGACTCCCTCGCGTGCGCCAGTCGATGAAGGGCGTCTCGCTGATAAGCAGCGGCATGGCCAGACCGTAAAGCACGCTGAAATCGTACAGCGCCAGTTGCTTGCGCAGGCCCGCGTAACCGCGCCGGATGTCAGCGATGACTGCCGCGCGGATTTCATCCTCGAACATCGGCTCGTTCGCATAGCGCGCGAATGCCTCCCGCGCGTCCGACTGATATGCGCTGAACACCCCGAGCTCCACGCAGTCCTGAACCGCGCGGTGGATCTCCGCTACCGAGCCGGCCTCATCTGGCTTGCCCAATTGCGCTGCCCGCAAAAACCGGGCAAGTCCCGCTTCCTGGATCGGCGGGCCATCCGCAGATGTGTCGTCGTCAGCGTCCGGATCGAGCGGCACGTAGATATATTTTTCGGCCGCAAAGCGCGATTTCTTGCCTTCATCAAACTTGATTTCGCCATCGATACAGTCCAGATAGCGAGTCCCGATTCGTCCATGCTCCCAGATCCAGTTCTTCAGGAGCGGGCGGAGTGGATGCAACGTGTCGTGCTCAGCAGCCATTCAAGCCTCCCAATGCTCTCGGATAGTTCCGCGCGGTCGCCTGTTTCGTCGAGGATCCCCATCAGCGATGGTAACGGAGACACGGCCTCCAGCTTCCGTCAACTCAAAGTGTGCGAGTGACGCCAACAGGTATCGCGTGTCTGTTGGGCGATGGGCGTCAAGGGGCGTTTGCGGCGCCCGAACCGCAAAGCCAATTTCCTTGTAAATCAATGAGGTAGAGAAATATGACGAATTGGCACGTCGCGTGCAGTGTTGGGTCCAGCCAGCGTTGCCCTGCGCTGAATGGCGTAAGACGCCATCCCAGGGACTTCGAAAACACTGTCGCGCATCGGCGTCCGGTGTGGCTTCCTGGAGTCTACCTATGCCACTCGCTCGACTGCTCCTCTGCTTTCTCCAGTGCTCGCTCGCAGCCGCGGTACTGTTGCCGGTCGTCGCCGGCGCCGCGATCCTGCCAGACGCATCGCAACGCTATGCGTCCGGCACGCTCGACGCGAGCCCCAGCGATTCGGCGACGCCTCACGAGCTGAAAGCCGGCATCGAGCGCCTACGCACCGGGACGTGGTGGGAAGCCAACCGCAAAATACGCCCGGAACTCGCGCAAGTCGGCGACCTGATGTTCCTGCTGCCGCTTGCCGACAGGCAGCTCGAACCATCGTCGGATGCGATCGGCCGCGTGCAGCGCCTGCGCGAGGCGCTGCGCGGACACCTGATGCGCGAACCCGCCGGCTGGACCCGTCTCGTTACGCAGGTGCGGGCAGAGCGCGCGAAGGCCGGCGATGCGTCAGCCGTGCTGCTCGCTGACGCGCTCGTCAACGAGGTCCGCTACCGCGACGGAACCGACGGCAGCTACTACACGCCGGCACGATTCTTTGCCGAAAGCGGCGTATGCAAGGATTTCGCCGTCGCCAAATACCTGCTGCTGCGCGACGCGGGTTTCGAGATCGAGCGGCTGCGTCTCGTGTCGCTCGCGCCGCGCTACAACAACACGCCGGACGACTGGCACGTGATCCTCGTCGTGCGGATCGATGGCGCGAGCGAACCGCTCGCACTGGATTCACCGAACGCGAAGCGCGCCGCCGATGCGTCCAACGAGACATCGGCTTCGAGCGGTCCGTCCACGCTGCTCGGTGCAATCCTCGCCGGCCGCGAGCGCGCCGACGCGGTGCTGCGTGCGCCCGCCGGACCGCTTGCCGCACCGCTCAGCCGGTCTGGCCAGGCGCGGCGGCCGCTGGCGACAGTGTTCAACGAACTGGGCAGCCGGTCGTTCGAACGCGCTGCGCCGGGCGCGCTGCGGCGCGCGTCGGCGGCCGGGCGAAGCCCGAACGCGATGTATGTCGACGAAATGGGCGAGTCGTGGACAGTCGACGGCTCCGGCACGTTTCCGAAGTGGCGCGTCGCCGTTGACCAGGCAGACGCGCTGGCGAAGCCGGGTCCGGCGGCAAGATTGATACGCGTGGCGGCACGTTGACCGAGGTGGGCATGGCGCGCCACCTGCACAGTGGAATCCCGCCGCCCCGGAACATCCGGTATTGCCCTTCGCCTCGCAGTACGGTGAACAACTCGCTCTCGTCCGCTAGCTCCTCGCATAGCGAACGGGCCCGCGTATAGGCGTCGAGCACTTCTTTGGCAGCCCAGCCCTTCGCCGCCATCATCGTCACGCCCATGACCTTTTAATAATCGAGTTCATGCCTGAGCAGCGCCGGCGTGCGAGGTAAGGTCCGGACGATGTCGAGTCCCCGGTTCA
The DNA here is from genome assembly GCF_050436725.1 of Paraburkholderia sp. JPY465. Classification (NCBI taxonomy): domain Bacteria; kingdom Pseudomonadati; phylum Pseudomonadota; class Betaproteobacteria; order Burkholderiales; family Burkholderiaceae; genus Paraburkholderia; species Paraburkholderia sp. JPY465. The sequence continues at coordinate 1,324,594 of NZ_JBNDMT010000006.1, read as the reverse complement.
GATACCGGTGGCAATACATCATTTCTGGTGTGCAGGAACCGCGCTTTAGTCATGCCCTCGGCAGCATGATTACCGCGAACCAGGTGTCCCGGATCGAAACTGCGATGGCACCAATCATGAGTTAGCGCGCGCGACGGGCCGCTGCGGAAATTCGCGCGGTCCGTCCCATTGCCCGCCCTCGATCTTCTGACGCAGGTCCCTCATCCAAACCGGACACAATAGACAGGCGGCAAATGCGCCGAAATCAATTGCCAGTTTTCGCCACCGTCGTCGGACGCCCAGAGCGAACCGGTGGTCGACCCCATCGCGAGGCGCATGCCAGTGTCATCTACCGCGAGCCCGTGCCGATACACAAGGTCATACGCCGGTGTTTGCGGCAACCCGCTCGAGAAGCGTTCGAACGTGCGGCCGCCGTCGCGTGTGCGCGTGACGACGAATTGGCCGTCCACCGGAATGCGGCACTGGTCTTTCACGGCAGGCACGAACCACGCGGTGTCCGGGTCGCGCGGATGGACGGCAACCGCGAAGCCGAAGCTCGACGGCTGCGCTTCGATCCGCTGCCAGTGAGCCGCACCGTCGATCGAGCGGAAGATGGCGCAGTGATGCTGAGTCCACAGCGCATCCGGGTTTGCCGGACATTGCACGACGCGGTGCGGGTCTTGCACGTTGGCTTCGCCGCGCCGCTCCGGCGGCATGTAGTCGGCTTCCATGCCCTCGGCACTCACGCGCCAGCTCGCGCCGCCGTCGTCGGTTTGCCAGACGCCGCCGCACGACACACCGATCGTCACGTGCCGGCTGTCGCGCGGATCGACCATCACGGAATGGATTCCCGCCGCGTCGTAGCCGCCTCCGAACCATTCACGGCGCTCCGGGCGATCCCACAGCGCGCGGTTGAGCACCCATGTGTCGCCGCCATCGCCGGAACGGAAAAGCCCGCCCGGAATCGTGCCGGCCCACAAGACACCCGGCTCGTCCGGGCCGCCTGTTTCGAGCGACCAGATCTGCTGAAGCGTCCAGGGAGTGGCCGGCCGGCTGGGCGCGGCTTCGTCATCGCTGTCGGCGCCTGCGCTCGCGTGCGCGCCGTCTGCGGCAGGCGTCTCGTCGGCAGGCTGCGGCGGGTAGACCGGAACCGCGCACTCTTCCCAATCCGTCATGCCCGCGCGCCGGCGATGCAGCTTCACGCCGAAGTGGCCAAGATTGAGCGCCGCATACAGCGAGCTGTCGCGGGGATCGGGCAGCACCATACTCACTGGCTCGCCGGCGAAATGCAGATCGCCGACGTGCCAGCCGCGCTCACCGTCGGCTCTGACATCGAACAGGCCCTTGCGGGTCGCGACAAGCAATCGATCGCTCATATCGAGTGACTCCTCGAGTACTGATGGCCCTCTCACCCGCCCGACAGCGCCTGAACCACGTAAACCCGGCTTTGCTCGCCGAGCGCGTCGGACAGATGTTCCCGGTCGTGGACCCGCCGGCCGTCGACGAACACCGCGAGATGCGGTCGCAGCGAGCCCTGATCGTCAAGGATGTAGCCGCGCAGTCGAGGCTGCGCGACGAACACGGCTTCGAGCGCTTCGCCGAGTGTGCGCGCGTCGATCTCGCGCTCGGGCGTTGCGATATGCCGCTGAATCGAAGCTGCGAAAAAGATATGCGCCATGGCCGGATAGAGTCGCGGGGACGACAGCGTCCGTCGGTTCTGTAGTCTAGGCGATTCCCCGCTTTCGGTTGAGTTGCGCGATGACCGCTATTAACGCCGCGCTGCACGCCGCATGCCGGATCGTCTCAGCCAAGGCGGTGCCTCGCTCACCGCCAGCTTGAGACCCATGACGACGATCGCTATCGAAACGAGTAACGGCATCGACGGCGGCCGCCGCGCGATGAACAGTTCGATGGCCGCAGCCGTGACCGGCCCGAGCGCCTGAAACGCGACGACGCGGCTCGCATCGATACGCGCGAGCGCCCACAGCAGACAAAAATATCCGATGCCGCTCGATAAGCCAATGACGCCGACGTTCGCCCATTGCGTTGCGCTCAAGCCGGGCACGAGCGGCTGCGAGGCCAAAGCGCACCATACCGCGAGAAAGACGACCGCGGCGGTCATCGCCAATGTGCTGGTGGGCAGCGCCGGATAGCGTTGCACATACGGCCGGTACATGATGCTGCACACCGCGCCGATCAACGTCGCGCCGAACAAAGCAGCGAATGCGGGGGCCGTGCTCGGATGCGCGCCGGTAGGTGAAGCGGACGCAGCCAACAGCAACGCGATGCCGCAAACCGCAAGCGCCAGGCCGGCGAGCTTGGTCCAGCGAAAGACCTCGCGGCCGATCACGATTGCGAAAATCATCGTAAAAAGCGGCATGGTCGAGAACACGAGCGCGCAGCTAGCGGCGGACAATGTTTGCAACGCATCATTGATCAGCACGATCAGCAGCGCGAACTGAAAAACGCCAAGCACGGCGATCGCGACCGCGTCTTTCAGCGCGAAGCGCGGCCGCGGGCCGCACAGCACCGGGATGGCGAGTACCAGCGTGCCGATCAGGTACCGAAGAAAAGCGAGCGTTGGCGGCGATGCATCGCTCGACACCGCGCGCGTCGACACCATTGCGACACCGACCAGCACACCTGTGATCGCAGCGGCCGACGACGCCTTGCCATCCACCTTCACAGATCGAGCGCCCAGTTCTGACCGATCAGGTCCTTGCCGAAGCTGTGATGCGGCTCCTCCTCTACCAGCGTGAAACCCGCCCTTTCATAAATGCGGCGAGCGTCGGTGAGGACACTGTTGGTCCACAGTACGAGTTTCCGGTAACCGGCGTAGCGCGCGAAGCGGATGCACTCGTCGACCAGACGCTGGCCGATGCCGAGGCCACGCGCGCTTGCTTCGACGGCAAGCAGCCGCAGCTTCGCGGTCGTGTCGTCCTGCCGTACCACGAACACCGAGCCGACCGGCTTGCCGTCTTTCTCGGCGATCCAGCAGCGTTCGCGCTTCGGATCGAATTCGCGGACGAACTTCGCGACGATTTCAGCGACCAGCGCCTCGTACTCTGCGTTCCAGCCGAACTCCCGCGCGTACAGCACGGCTTGCCGATGCACGATCCAGCCCATGTCGCCCGGTTGCGGCTCGCGCAGAATGAAGCCCGGCTCCGGATCGCTCAGCAGCGTGCGGATCTGTTCCATCGCGTCGACCAGTTGCTGCTGGGCGGTTTGCGGCAGCCGCTCGAGCATCGCGATGACCTCGCGCTGCGATGCTTGATCGAGCGGCGCAAAGGTCGCGCGGCCCTGCTCCGTCAGTTCCAGATGCGCAACGCGCGCATCCGCCGCCGAGCGCGATTTGACGACGAGGCCTTTCTTTTCGAAGCCCGAGATCACGCGGCTCAGATAGCCAGCATTGAGGCCCAGTTCGCGGCACAGGTCCGACGTCGTGAGGTCCGTGCGGTGCGCGAGCTCATACAGGATGCGGACCTCGGTCAGCGAAAACTCGCTTTCGAGCAGATGCTCGTGCAGCACGCCGATCTGGCGCGTATAGAAACGGTTGAAGCTGCGAACGGTTTGCGCACGCTGGTCGACGGTGACATCGGACATGATTGCACCTTTATATTTGCCTCAGGCAAATTATTATATGCCTCAGGCAAATATGTCAACGACCGAGCAACTGGGTGAACGATGCTTTCGACGGTAACGCGAGCCACGAAACTGAGAAAGTGAAACCGGGTGGCCTCGGCGTACAGGCAGGTCGCGGCGGCGTACATGCCGAGTGGGAAGACGCCCGACCATTCAGCCGCCGTATAGCGAATTGGCTCGCCGACGATCACGTGCTTTTCGATGAAAAGCGCGGCGAGCAGAGGAATCCAGAATGTCGCCATGAACCAGCACGCACTGGTCAGGACCCTCAGCACCAGGTAGTCGTCGCGGGGCCAACCCGCCAGGTTATGCCCTGCCAGAATGAGACGGCTGCCGGCCAACGTCGTAATGACCATCGCTCCCATGTTGATCCACCACGGCTCCGTGAGGTCGGCGGCCGTCACGGGACACGAAGCACCATCGGTAGAAAATCAGTGTGACGCCGTATACTCGACAAGCCGGACCGCTTCGTCCAGATGAAGTGAATGTACGAATGTTTCATTCAGAGCTTGTTCAGGAAATCGACTTCAATGCGAAACACGCCCTACATCCAAGGCCGGTTACTGATCGTCGCGATGTTCGCTCTGCCCGCGTTCGTGTTCACGAGCGGCTGTAAGTCGACGACCACAGCGAGACCGTCCGCGACCGCGCCGACGGCAGTCGCCACTGACGACGCCACGCTCGCCGGCCGCGTGAAGCAGGCGCTTGCCGCGGACTCCACGCTACGTTCGTTGCCGATCAGCGTGGCAACGTACCGAGGCGTCGTGCAGTTGTCGGGAGACGTGGATTCACAGGCTCAGATTCTGGAAGCCCTTGCGGTGACCCACAGCGTGCCGGGGGTGCAATCCGTGAGCAACGATCTGCACCTGAAGTCGCAATGACATGCGTTCGCCGGTGGACGGATAACTCGAGAGTCACGCGGGATCGCGCACGTACCACTTTGAATATATCTCAAAGTGATATGTCGACCGGCAGGCCGGCTGCGAAACCGGTGTTCAACAATCGAAAGGTATGCTGATTGCTCATGTGTTATGACGAGGCGGTTCGCGATTGACCGGTTCAGTGTCACTTTGCGGCCGTCTGATTGTGTCTCGAAAGGAGTTTCGATCGTGTCGCTCTCTCGCCGTCATTTCATGATACTTGCCGCATCCGTTGCCTCAACGACCGTTCTCTCGACGAAGTCAAACGCGGACGCGCCCGTGCTCGCCGAAAACGATCCGACCGCGCAGGCGCTCGGATACAAGATGGACGCGTCGAAGGTCGACAAGTCGAAATTCCCTCGGTACCAGACAGGGCAGACTTGCGCCAATTGCCAACTGTATCAGGGCAAACCCGGTTCCACGAATGGGCCGTGCCCGACCTATGGGGGCAAGCTGGTCGAAGCAAAAGGATGGTGTAACGCCTACGTGAAAAAGGCGTAATTTACAAACTGCGAGTGTTGAACGAGAACCGTCACGCACCGCAAGCAACAACAAGCCCGCCTTCCGTTCAGCACCATATCACCTGGTCATATCCAACCGTGCGCCGGTAGACGTGCGTGGCGTTCCAGTTGCACGTCGTGTATTCCATGTACGCATTGGTAAGAACAACGATCCAGTGTGACAGCGTTTGCATCACGATCTCCATAGGTCGGAAAATGCCCTTGAGGCTCCTGAGGCGCAACATTTCCATGATTTGTTGAGCTCATCATCGCCTTCTGCGGCAGCAACCGATTCTTCGAAGACCTGAATCGACCCAGAGCCAAAAACCGCCAATGAAAAAAATGGCGAACCGTTGTCGCGATGCAGCATTGAAGCGACCCCGGCAACGGAGAGCGATGCATGATGTGACTCATGCTGCCGGTTGTGTCCCGACGCGGCAATTGCGAAATCCGCCACCGCGATTGCTGATTCCTGCCGTCGTCGAAAATTGATCGCTCGCGCCTTCGTCAGACGGATCGTTTCGTACCAGGGGCTTTACTATGTCGACCACCTTTTACGTCACGCCTGGAACGTGCCGCGCGTCGCGTGTCCTGCATCGCGTCGACTAAATTCTCCAACTGCGTAGCGACACGATCCGCGCCTAAACCTTGCGCCGCGATCTGGGCACCCTCGAAGCACAGATGGAGGATCATCGCGCAATGTTCGGGATGTCCAAGCCCGGCCTCGCCGCACGAACACCACGTATTTGTCGTCGCTGCCTTTTACCTTGAACATATGAAGCGGGCGAGCGCGCCACGGCCGATCCCCTCTGTTCAGCGCTGAAAGTACGTCAAGCCCAACGCGCTTTTGACCTCTGACAAAGTTTCTCCCGCCACCTCCCGCGCGCGCATCGTCCCGCGACGCAGGATCGCAAGCACCTCGGCCGGGTCTTCCTCCAACTCGCGACGGCGTGTGCGAATCGGTTCAATGAGTGACTGGAGCCGCTCGTTCAGCACGCGCTTGATCACGCTATCGCCAAGTCCACCCCGCCGATAGTGGGATTTCAGTTCGTCGACTTTCTGCACGTCCGGCTCGAATGCATCGAGAAACGCGAACACGACATTGCCTTCCACCTGACCAGGATCGCTGACTCGCAAGTGGTTCTGGTCGGTGTACATGTTGTTGACTGCCTTGGTGATTTCGTCCGGCGTGGCGCCTAGTGCGATGGCGTTCCCGAGGGACTTGCTCATCTTGGCTTTGCCATCGATACCGGGTAATCGCGTGACCTGTGACAGCACCGCCTCGCATTCGACCAGCACGGGTCGGTCGACGGTGCTGTTAAAGCGCCGCACCAATTCGTTGGTCTGCTCGATCATCGGTAGCTGGTCATCGCCCACGGGTACGTGGGTTGCCTTGAACGCGGTGATATCAGCCGCCTGACTGACCGGATACGTGAGGAAGCCCGCCGGGATGTCGCGCTCGAAACCGCGCAGGCGAATCTCCTCCTTGATGGTCGGGTTTCGCTCGAGGCGCGCGACCGTCACGACGTTCAGCAGATACTGAAACAGCTCGGCCAGTTCTGGTACCTGGGACTGGATGAAGATGGTCGACTTCGCTGGGTCGATGCCCACCGCAAGATAGTCGAGCGCTACTTCGATGACGTTCTGGGTAACCTTCTGATGCCGGCCCACGTTGTCGGTTAACGCCTGCGTGTCAGCAAGAAGCAGGAACTGCTGCGCCTCATGCTGAAGTTGAACGCGCGCAAGCAGCGAGCCGATATAGTGGCCGAGGTGAAGCGGGCCGGTGGTGCGGTCACCGGTCAAGATCGTGGGGCGGTTGGTGTGTGTCATGGACAGGAGGCTCCTGGTTTGGATGCCACCAGCCACGAGCGCGCAGAAACGAAAATGCCGCCAGGACTGGCGGCATCATGTTTGCAAATATGCGTGTGTGTGTGGAAACGGGCCGCCGGATTCAGGCGTGCCACCAACGGTGCAGTTTCAGCGAGGTCGGTTTCGTATCCATGGCATCGAGTATAACGCAGCCTCAAACAAATTTGCCCGATGTCGGCGACGCGTACGAGAGTGACGCGCTACGTGCAGGCGCGAAAAAGGGAAAGTGATACGATTGTCGGGCGTCCGATCAGGAGACGAATATGCCCATCTATCAGATCACTCGCAGTGTTCTGGAGCGCGTCGCCCAGGCGGTATCGCGCGCCTTCCACGATGACGCTATCTACAGCGAAGAGGCTGCGGCGGACGGTCGGTTGAACGTGCTGCTAGTGCGCAACCCGGCCGGGCCCGATACCCCCTACATTTCGCTTCGCTTCCCCGGTGACCTGCTGGGTCGCCTCGAAACACTGGGGCCCAAGCAAACCGCGATAGTCGGCAATCACATTCGAAACATTGTTTCGGCCCGTCTTGCCGAGTACCGGAACGCGTCCGACGCCGGAACGCTGAGCCGGAACGCCCCCTTCCCGATCGAATTCGACGAGCGCATGTTCGACGACACCGCTGGGGCGGATGACCCTACTTGAGCTCGTCGGCAGGAAATGCCGTGAGGAAATCAAAGTCGCATCCTGCCGCGGCGGATAGCACGTGATCGTGATAAAGCCGCTGGTAACCGCGCGCATACATTCCTTCCGCCGGACGAAACTCACTGGCACGATGCGCCAGCTCGGTCTCGTCAACCAGTAGATCGATCCGCTTGTCGCGCGCCGACAGCCGGATCCGGTCGCCGTTGCGCACTAGCGCCAGCGGGCCGCCGAGCGCCGCCTCTGGCGTCACGTGAAGCACGATCGTCCCGTATGCAGTGCCCGACATGCGCGCATCGGAAATCCGCACCATGTCCTTCACCCCCGCCCGTGCAAGTTTCTGCGGAATCGGCAGATATCCGGCTTCGGGCATGCCTGAAGCACTGCGCGGCCCCGCGTTCTGCAATACGAGGATGTCGTCCGCGCGAACGTCCAGATCAGGGGCGTCGATGCGCGCGGCCAGATCTTCGAGCGAGGTAAATACCACCGCGCGCCCTTCGTGTTCCAGCAGTTCGGGAGTCGCGGCGGCGCGCTTCAGCACCGCGCCGCCGGGGGCAAGACTACCGTTCAGAACGATCAGGCCGCCCTCGGCACTGATCGGTTGCTCGGTCGAGCGGATCACGGCCGTATCGATCGGATCGGCAAGCGGCTTGTTCAAACGCTCATCGAGGCTCTGCCCGGCGATGTCGCGACAGGTCAGATCGAGTTGGGGCATCAAGCCGCGCAGAACACCCTCCAGCCCGCCTGCAGCATGAAAATCCTCCATGTAGCCGTTGCCTACCGGCTTGAGATCCACGAGTACCGGCGTTTCATCCGACAGCCGGTTGAACTCGTCGTAATCGATCTTCAGTCCGATACGACCGGCGATCGCCGCCAGATGAATCACGGCGTTGGTCGAACCGGAGACCGCCAGCAGCACACGCAACGCGTTGCGCACCGATGCGGGCGTCACGATCTCGGCCGGTTTCGGTCCGCCATCGAGGGCCATGCGCGCAACCAGCGCTCCGGTCTCCTCGCAATTGCGCAGTCGATCCGCATGCACGGCCGGAATCGCCGCCGACCCGGGCAGCATCATGCCCAGCGTTTCCGCAATCAGCGCCATGGTCGACGCCGTACCCATGACCGCACACGTTCCCGAGGTGACGGCCAAACGCCCCTCCACCTGCCTGATCTCCTGCTCCGGGACTTTCCCCGCGCGGAAATTCGACCAGAAGCGGCGGCAGTCCGTGCAGGCGCCAAGCCGCTCGCCGCGATGCCGTCCGGTCATCATCGGACCGGCCACCACCATGGCCGCGGGCCGCCCTGCGGAGATCGCGCCCATCAACATTGCCGGTACGGTTTTGTCGCATCCGCCGAGCATTACCACCGCATCCATCGGCTGGGCGCGGATCATTTCCTCGACGGCCATCGCCATCAGATTGCGATAGACCAGCGAAGTCGGCGAAAGGAATACCTCGCCAAGCGAAATCACCGGAAACACCACCGGCAACGCGCCCGCCGCGAGCACGCCGCGTTCGACCGCCTTGATCATTTCGGGGAAGTGGCGATGGCAGTTGTTGAAACCACTCTCCGACGTGCAGATCCCGACGATCGGCTTGTCGAGCGATTCGCCGGTGTAGCCCATCGATTTGGCAAACGACCGGCGCAGATAGCGCGCGAAGTCGTGATCACCGTAGTTCGTCAGGCCATTGTTCAGGCCACGCGGTTTTTGGTTCATGTCCCATTCCTTACGATCAGGCGATGACGGATGTATTTGGGCGTCAGGTAGTCCAGTATGCCAAGGCTGCCGCCCTCGCGGCCAAAGCCCGATTCCTTGATACCACCGAAGGGCGCCTCGGCCGTCGCCAACAGCGTCTCATTGATGCCGACCATGCCTGCCTCGAGCGCTTCCGCGGTCATCGCGGCCAGTGCCGAGTTGTGCGTGAAGACGTAGGCCGCCAGACCAAATTCCGTTGCATTGGCGCGCGCGATCACGTCCGCGAGGTCGTGGAAAGCCGCAATCGGCGCAACGGGTGCAAACGGCTCCTCGCACATGATCCTCGCGTCGTCGGGAACGTCAACCAGCACGGTCGGCTCGATGAAATGTCCTCGTTCGAGATATGGCGGCCGTTGCCCGCCAGCCAATACTCGCGCACCACGGCCGCGGGCATCCTCGATCAGCGACAGTGCGCTCTCTACCGCGCGGGCGCGAATCATCGGACCAAGGGTGGTTTCGGGGTCACGCCCATCCCCTATCCTGAGTTCCCTCGCAACGGCCGCAAACGTCTCGGCAAACGGCGTCAGAATCGAGCGGTGCACATAGAAACGCGACGGCGAGATGCACACCTGACCACAATTGCGGAACTTGGTCGTTGCGAGCTTTTTCGCGCTTTCCACAGGGTCCGCGTCGGCATGGACGATCACGGGTGCATGTCCGCCCAACTCCATCGTAACCTTCTTCACGTGATCGGCGGCGAGCCGCAAGATCTCCTTGCCGACCGGCACCGACCCCGTCAGCGACACCTTGCGGATCACCGCGGATTGAACCAGCCGGGCCACCATCGGTTTGGCGTGACCGGTCAGGATGCCAAGCACCGCGGCCGGCAAGCCCGCATCGAGCAGAACCTGCCCGAGCGCCATGCAACTCCCCGGCGCTTCCGAAGCCGGACGCGCGATCACGCTACAGCCGGCCGCCAGCGCCGCGGCGATCTTGCGCGCCGGCAGCAACATCGGGAAATTCCATGCCGACAGCGCGAGGCACGGACCCACTGGCTGATACCCGACGGCAAGCCGCTCGTCGACATGGCGCCCGGCAATAGTGTGTCCGTAGATGCGCTTGGCCTCTTCCGCATACCACTCGAACTGATCCGCGCTCGCATTGATTTCGCCACGCGCCTCGAGCAATGGTTTGCCGGTCTCGCCGCTCATCAGGAACGCGTACGTGTCAATCCGGGCTCTCAGTAGGTCCGCTGCACGGCGCAGCACCGCGGCCCGCTCCCACGCCGACGTCTTCGACCACAGCGCGAACCCGCGCCCGGCTGCCGCAAGCGCAGCCGCTTCGTCGGCTTCGGTCGCTGCCGGCACGCTGCCAACCAGCTCGCCGGTCGCCGGACTTCTGACTTCGATACATGCGCCGTCGGACGCACCGCGCCACGCGCCATCGATTAGCAGGCCACCAGATTCGTACATGCTCGCCCCTTTCAGATTCGCGTCTTCGTATAAGCGTCCTGCACGCCGTCGGACCATGGGCCGACGTTCCACTGGCCATACGCACCCATCCCGCCCGCGGGGTCCGCACCGTAATAGACCGGCACGTGAATCAGACTCAGGCCCGGGTGAGCGTGCGCCTGCGCGAGCGCATCGCGCAGACCTCGCTCCGTATCACCCGCCGACAATGCCATCACGCCCGCCACGGCTCCCGCCATCGCCACATAATCGACGGCGACCGAATCGTTGGTGCGGTAATCGGTATCGAACTGCGCTTCCTGCAAGCTGCTGATCGCCGCCATGCGGCGGTTGTCGAGCAGCAGGATGGTGCCGTGCACGCCATGCTCGATACCGTCGATCAGGATCTGCGGATTCATCATGAACGAGCCGTCGCCGGTGAACGCGACGCCATAGCATCCTTTCCCCGCGATCGCCTGAGACAGCAGCGCGGAAACGGCGAAACCCATATACGACGCACCGGACTCGGTATACGTTTCGCCGGGCAAGTCGTCGCGGATCACCTGGAAGCCATTAGCCTGCACGTCGCCGGCATCGAAAAACTTCAGCGCACCGATCTCGCGGCAAAAACGCTCGGCGATGGCGATGGCCTGCGGTTGCGTCAGCACCTCGCGCCGCCAGACCGCATCGAAACATCGAGGGCCGCCGGCGCGCGCGTCGCGCAAGGCCAGCCACTCGGCTTTCTTGCGCGCGGCCTCTTTGAGCCACGCCGATTTCGCCGGCGTCAAAGAACCGGCCAGCGCCACCGCCAGCCGCTCGCAGATGGCCGCCGCATCTCCCAGCAACGCGGTGCTTTCGTTGTAGTGCTGGACGTCGGTCGGATCGGCGTTGATATTGACCACATGACGAACCTTGGGCCAGCCGATGCCCGAGCAGTCCGACTGGCACACCGCGCGGCTGCCGATCACGATCAGCAGCTCGGCCTCCTGCATGGCCCAGTTGCCGCTGATCGACCCTTTCGAGCCCGCCACGTGCAGGTTATGCGGATGGGCGTCGGGCAGCACACCAACCGTTCCGGGGCTCAGGACCGCGACCGCACCGCTGGCTTCGGCCAGCCGCCGCACCGCCGCCGCAGCATGACGCGCACCGGCGCCGACCTTGATGGCCACCCGGTCCGCGCCCGCGATCAGCTTCGCAGCCACGGCCAGGGACGCCTCGTCCGGTATCGGCAAACGCGGCCAAACGGGTCGGGCCGCAAGCGCATCGAGTCTCAGCGACACCCGCGCCAGTTGCGTGTTCAGCGGCAGATTCAGATAGAACGGCGCGGGCCGCCACGGATGAAACACGGCCGCACTGCCATTGCGCAACGCGTCGCGCAATGCAGCGGGCGTATGCAACGTATAGGACGCCCCCATCCGTTCTGTCAGGGACCCAAACAGTCCCTGCCCGGGGCGAGGAATCTGCTGCATGTTGTAGCCCTCGCCGTGCGTCGTCTCGTCGCCATACAGATGGTAGACGCCGACCCCGTTCGACGCAGCGGCCAGCGAGCCGGCGAGCGCTTGCAACGCGCCGGGCCCGATCGACGTGAGCACCGCGGCGACTTCGCCGTAGACCCAGGAAAGCGCGGTGGCCGCGTGCGCCATTTCCACTTCGTTGCGGAACTGCCAGCATTTCACGAGACCGTGCGCCTCGTAGATACGCAGAATCTCGGCAATCGCGGTATTGCCGTGTCCGAAGATCGCCAGATACTTGGTCACGCCCTGCTTCATCAAACCCAGCACGAGCGCTTCGGCCAAAGGCAGTTCGACGACATCGGAAAGCAGGCCGTCCGCCAACGCCTCGCTCAGCCCGCCCGCCTCGCGCAACCAGGCGGCGCGGCTTTCTGTCGTGACCGGAAGCTGCTTCGACGGAGTAACGAGATCAGACATGGTTGTGCCTCGCGGGATCAAAATGCCAGGCGAATCGCCTTGCCTTCACGAGCCGACTGCTCGGCCGCCGACGAGAAACGCAGCACCTCGCGGGCCTCCCTCGCCGTTAGCACCGGCGCCCCACCCGTTTGCAGCGCATTCAGGAAATGCCGGGTCGACAGCACGAAGCTCTGCTCCCACCCGCTCGGCACGTCGTAGGTCGTGAGCTGGCCGTCGCGGTACAGGGTCACGGGCGGCGTCGCCCCGAGCCGTCCATGGCCGCCGTTGATGAAGAGCACACCCGACGTGCCGGTGATCTCGACGCGATCGTCCTGCGCATAGTGGCGCGTCACGAGTTCCATGTCCGGCGAATAGACGATCTCCAGATTGCCGACACGATTGCCGGGAAACCGGAACGAGATGATCGACTGTGCATCGAAACGCATGCCGCCCGGACCTTCGGTATCGCCGATAAACGCATGCACCTCTTCCGGATCACCCATGAAATGCCAGGCGAGCGCGAACTTGTGATGTCCGTCGTCGAAAACGAGCGGCCCGCCGCCCGCGTGAGACTTCTCACTGCGCCATGCCGATGCGGACGGTGGCACTTCCCACGCCGTCGCGCTGCGCGCCGGGTTCGACTTGATGCGGATCGACAGCGGCGTGCCGATCGCGCCCTGATCGATCAGCTCGCGCGCCTTCAGCACCGGCGGATAGAAGATGAAATTCTCGAAGACCTTGAAAGGCCGGTCATAGGCCTCGGCGGCCGCCACGAGTTGGTCCGCCTCGGCGAGATCGACGCACATCGGCTTTTGCAGCGAGACGATCTTGCCCGCCGCCATCGCTTTCAGCGCCACCGGCAGATGCAGATGATGCGGCAACAGAATCTCGACCAGATCGATGTCCTCACGCGCGAGGAAGCGATCCACGTCCTCCTCGACCGCGACGTCGGGAATGCCCCAAGCAGCGAGCTTGCTGCGCGCCTGCGCCACATCCCGGTCACAGACGCCGACGATGCGTGCCAGCGGATTTTGCAGGTATTCGATGGCGTGCAGATCGGAGATGCGACCCGCACCGATGATCCCCACGCGAAAACGAGATCCCGTCATTTTTCTTCCTCTATTTGAATAGTCTCTGTTGGCGATGGTTTGCGTTCATCGCTTCGCGTGGCGTGATTCCCGATCGCGATTCCGTCCGGGTCGAAGCGATGCAGCTTTGAGCTTTCCACATTCAGTCCGACTTCGTCTCCGCGGCGCACCGCGTGCGCGAGCGGCGAGCGCACCGTGAGCGTCGGCAGGCCATTGCCGATGCCGAGGTAATACAGTGTCTCCGCGCCAAGCTGCTCGACGAGTTCGATGCGCCCGCCAACGCTCGCCTGCCCGCGCGCGCAAAGTGTGATGTGCTCGGGCCGGATACCGATACAGTCCACACCATCCGGCGCGCTGCGCGGACCGGCATCATCCCGGCTCATTAGATACGGCCAGGCCGACGCCGGTAGCACGTTCATCGCAGGCGCGCCGATAAAGCGCGCGACGAACAGATTCGCGGGCCGTTCATAGAGCTCCATCGGCGTGCCGACCTGCTCGATCTTGCCGCCGTTGAACACGACGATCCGGTCCGCCAGCGTCATCGCCTCGACCTGGTCGTGCGTGACGTACACCATCGTCGCCCGCAACCCGGCATGCAGTCGCGCGATCTCGAGGCGCATCTGCACCCGCAACGCGGCATCGAGATTCGAGAGCGGTTCGTCGAACAGAAAGATCTTCGGATGGCGAATGATGGCGCGCCCGATCGCCACGCGCTGCCGCTGCCCGCCCGACAATTCTCTCGGCGTGCGTTCCAGCAGATGATCGAGCTGCAGCGTCTTGCCGACCTCGCCCACCTGCCGCCTGATCTCGCGCTTGTCGACGCCCGCGAGCCGCAATCCGAAGCCGATGTTTTCAGCCACCGTCATGTGCGGAAACAACGCGTAGGACTGGAACACCATCGCTATTTCACGCTTCGACGGATGCACCTGCGTCACATCCCGGCCATCGATATGGATCGTCCCGCCCGACACGTCTTCGAGGCCGGCGATCATTCTCAGCATCGTCGATTTGCCGCAGCCCGACGGGCCGACGAACACCACGAACTCGCCGTCGGCGATGTTCAGATCGACGCCATGGATGACCTCATGGCCAGCGAACGATTTGCGTATGCCCTGCAGACTCAATTGCGCCATTCGATCACCCTTTTACCGCGCCCATGGTCATGCCCTTGATGAAGTAGCGCTGGAAGAACAGAAACACCAGCAGCGTCGGCAAGCTCGCCAGAATCGACAACGCGCCCTGCACGCCCCAGGCGACGGAATACTGGCCATTCAGATTCACGATGCCGAGCATGATGGTGCGTTTGTCGTCGGATTGCGTGAACACCAGCGGCCACAGAAAGTCATTCCAGATCCACGTGAACTGCAGCGTCGCCAGCACCGCGAGCGCCGGCAAACTGAGCGGTAGCACCACCGACAGCAGCACGCGCGGCTCCGATGCGCCTTCCATGATCGCGGCTTCACGCAGCGTGCTCGGCACCGTTGCGAAGAAGTTGCGCATCAGCAGCGAGCAGATCGGAATACCCAGCGCCGTATGCACGAGGAAGACCGGCCACAGTGTGTCGATCAGGCCGAAAAAATTGAAGAGCCGGAACAGCGGAATCAGAATCACCTGCGGCGGAAAGAACATGCCGGACACCAGCACCAGGAACAGGCCATTCGAGCCGCGAAAAGGCAACTTCGCGAATACGTAACCGGCGAGCACGCCGAGCGCGGTCGAGACGATCGTGGCGGGCACGGTGACGGTCAGCGTGTTCACGAAATACTGGTGTACCGCGGGCTTCGACAGCACTTCGATGAAATTGCCGAGGTACAGCCTGACCGGCAAGCTCCAGAGATCGCCCAGCGCAATGTCGCGCTGCTCCTTCACCGACGACAGCAAGACGCCGACAGTGGGTAACAGGAACAGCACCGCCAGCACCACGAGAATCGTGAAAGTGGCCGCTCTCGCCGGATTGAAGCGGGCATACAGACGCTCATCCATAGATGCGGTCCACCTTGCGCAACTGACGGAAATACAGGCCGATCACCGACACGGCGATCAGGAACAGCACCACGGAAATCGCACTGCCATAGCCCATGTGATATTTCTTGAAGCTCTCGTTGTACATGTGCATGGCCAGCGTATCGGAACTGTTGAACGGTCCACCGCCGGTCATGATGTAGAGAATGTCGAAACCCTTCAGTGAGTTGATCACCGACAGCGCCACCGCGACCACGGTGGACGGCGTCAACAACGGCAGAATCACGAGGCGGATGCGCTGCCAGCGGCTCGCGCCTTCGATATGGCATACCTCCTGCAAGTCTTCGGGAATCGCGGTGAGCCCGGCGAGATAGATCACCATCGACAGCCCGGTCTGTTGCCACGACCACGCGACGATCACGGACCACAGCGCCGTATTCGGTTTAGCGAGCCACGCAAAGTCGTGAGGGGTTCTTGTCGCGTGAGACAGAAACAGGTTGAGCAGCCCCCAGTCGGGCTGATAGATCCAGATCCAAATCTGGCCGACGATCACGGCCGACAGACAGATCGGCAGATAGAAGATGCTCTTGAACACCCGGGAACCGGGCACCTTCGAATCGAGCAGCAGCGCCAGACCTAAGCCCAACAGCGTCGGCAACGCGATAGCGGCAACGATCCACAGCGCGGTATTGAGCGCCGCATGCGAAAACAGATGATCGTCGCGAATCCGCGTGAAATTGGACAACCCGACAAAATCATAGTCGGACGAAAAGCCATTCCAGTCTGTAAAGCTGTAGTAGAACGACGACAGCAGGGGGCCCACCACCAGTATTCCGAAAAACCCCAGGGGCAGCGCGAGAAATACCACGCGCCATAGCCGATCGTGTTTCCTCATCTCGCGTCTCTACCGGAAAACAAGGCGGGCCGCCGCCGGGCGACCCGCCTTCGTGGAGGTGTTACTGCTTCTTGAACGCGGCCTGCGCATCCGTCTGGGTCTGACTCAGCAGGCCCTTGATATCGCCAGGCTGGTCGATGAACTTCGCGAACATCGACAGTCCGACTTCCGACACCGGCGGCGGCGTGGCGAGGTCATAGTTGAAGGCGAAGCTGTTGGACTTCTCGACCGCGGCGGCGGCTTTCTGCATCACCGGGCTGTAGTGGGACTGATCGACCTTCACGTTGGCCGACAGCGCGCCCTGGGACGACGTCCATGCCGACTGCACGTCGGTGTTGCTGACCATGTAGTCGAGCAGCTTTTCGCTACCCGCCACGTTCTTCGAGTTGGCGGAAATCACGAGGCCGTCCACCGGGCCCAGCGCGACGTTCGGCACACCCGCCTGCATCTGCGGGAACACCGCAACGTCATAGTCCTTGCCCGCCACCAGATGGTTGTTGTTCCAGTAGCCGGTGATCCACGTGCCCATCAGCGTCATCGCGGCATCGCCCTTCGCGACCTTGTCGGCGGCATCGGTCCAGTCGATTGCGTTGGCGTTATTGTTGAAATAGCCCGCATCGAGCATGGACTTCCATTGGCCCATCACCGAGCTCACCTGCGGATCGTCGTAGCGGGCATGCCCCGTCATCAGCTTCGCGCGATAGTCCGGCCCCGCGGTACGCAACAGCATGTAGTCGAACCAGAACTGCGCAGGCCAGCGATTCTTCGAACCCATCGCAATCGGCGTGATGCCTTGCGACTTGAGTTGCTTGCACATGGCGAGGAAGCCGTCCCACGTGGTCGGCATCGTCGTGATGCCCGCCTTGGCCATCACCTTCGGGTTATAGAAAACCCCGACGAAGTGATAGTCGACCGGCACCAGATAGCGATGCCCGCTGTAGCTCGTCGCCGCTGCCGCGATCGGTTTGGAGATCACGGAATCCAGCCCCGCGGACTTCCACATGCCGTCGATCGGATGCAGGCTCTTCGAATCGGCGATGAATTGCGTCTTGGCGCCCGCCCAGAAACTGAATACGTCGGGCAGGCTATGCCCGGCCGCGCGTACCAGGATCACCGACTTGAAATCCTCGTGTCCCACCGGGCTTTGCTTGATTGCGATCCCGGTCGCCGTGGTGAATTTGGCGAGTTGTTCGTTGAACGCCTTCTCCCCCATGTCGCCGGTGAAATAGTCGCTGATCGACACTTCGCCCGAATCCGCGAAGGCCGGGGTCGTGAATCCCGCGGCCGAGGCCAGTAGTGCAGCCAGCACAAGCGCGCGACGCTTTACTCCGTGTCTCCCCAACATGCCTGCCTCCGTAAAGTTGACGCATGCAAAACAACTTGGATTAAAAACTGAACTCACCCGACAGACCGACCCAATTCACCAGTACTGAATTTGCATAGGCACAACATTACTTCACATCTAGCGTAAAAAAATCCGTGTAATTCCCTACGTTGAGTGATTTTTCGGCTAGAGTTTTCCTATGTAAAACTTTTAATGTTTTGCACACGAAAACTTTTATTGGTGTGGAGGGATATTTCATGCGACTGCTCCAGTCCCTGACTCGAGGCCTCGAAGCACTGACGTATCTGCGGACTCATCACGGCCCCGTCCGGCTAACGGAACTCGCGAGCGAACTCGAGATGGACAAATCCATGGCCGCCCATCTCCTGAAGACGCTGGTTGCCGCCGGCTATGCGGCGCAGGATTCCAACCGGCGCTATCTGGCCTCGAACGGCAGTCAGCCGGGCAAGCCGGTACAACGCACGCTGGAGGAAGTCGTCGCGATCAAGGAAGCATGGCGCCCGGCGCTGGAAAGACTCGCCGCGTCCACCGGGGAATGCACGCATCTGGCGGTGCTGGTCGGCTCGCGCGTCTGGTATATCGACAAGGTCGACTCGACCTTGCCGCTCAAGGTCGATCATCCGATCGGCGCGCTGTCGCCGCTGCACTGCACGGCGCTCGGCAAAGCGTTCCTGGCCTTCGGCCACGCCGAAACGCCCGCCGAATTGGCCGCGTACACGTTGCGCACCCTGACCTCGGAGCTGGCTCTCGCGCAGGAGTTGGAACTAACGCGCCAGCGCGGCTATGCCATCGATGACGAGGAATTCACCGATGGCATCCGCTGCGTGGCTCGCCCCATCTACGACGGGCACGACGAGATGATCGCCGCGATGGGCATCTCGTGCCCGAGCGTGCGCGTCGACGCGGCTCGCCTCGCCGAATTGGGCGACATCGTGCTGCGCGAGTCGGGTAGTTGAACGGGGGGATATCGTCGGCGGCGATTTCAGTCGCGACGCCCGCAAGCGACGATGCGTTGACGCGAGCCGAGCCACGCGACACGGGTTGAGCCAGCAGCCTGCTGGCTACAACTTATGAGGTCCAGTGTATTTCGACGGTCGAAACGGCAAACTTCAAATCGTCCGCCTCAAGACAACAGGTTTTCCACCCATCGTCTGTTTGGTCATCCATGCGGCAAGCGCCGAATCCAGGTAGTCGGCGTGTCCGGGAAACCAGTTGTACAGATGCATGCCGATGTCATGCACCAGCGCGCAACCGGCCTGCCCCGCTTCGACCGCTGCTTTAACGTCGCGGACTGACTTCAGCACGGCTTCGTGCTCTTCGATGTGGCAGTCGCGCGGGGGAAAGTTGGTGGTGCGCATCCATTCGTCTTCCTGCTCGAAATGGCTGACCGCATGCTTCTCGAATTCCTCGATCGCGGCAAGGGCGCTCGCATCGGTGCAGGTCACGAGCCGTAGCGCGACTTCATAGAATTCCTTATGCACGTCATCCATCGGCGTGAAGCCGAGGAGCCGTGCGTCTGACCACACAAGGCTGTTGTCACTCTCCCGCACAGGGGCTTCGACATCTTTCAATACAGGGGCTGTCATGTCCGTTCAATCCGGCTTTATCAAGAGTTCTATGATAGCCGTCAAACATGGAACGCCGCGAATTTCCCAGCATTCCATCATCAGCGTGGCTTAAATCCTTCCGTCTTTCGAGACTAGCTGGCTCGAACACCAGCGCCTCGCAGATCGAATATTCCTGACTCGGCTGGCCACGGCATATTGCTCCCTCGCTCAACACGACTTGCAGGAGCGCGATCGCTACGTCATCGCGGTCAAGCGTGACAGCAACGGACGCGGCGGTTCGATGAGCTTCATCGACGACACCGCCGAGGGCGACGCCGTGGACGTCTCCTTGCCCCGCAACGAGTTTCCGCGTGCTGGTTCTGATTCAGGAAATCCTGACGGCTGAAATCAGTGCTTCCTGAGACGACATTCCGCCGGCGCCGATTGGACGCACGCACCGATCTCCATAGCATCGACTCATCGTCTATCGAAGGGAAAATCATGGCGGGCAATCGGTCACTGCGTTCGGAGGTCGAAAAACTCGTTGGCCCGACACGGGGCCGCGGGGCGTGCGTGCGTCTGCTCGACCGCTCCCGCTCGGGCGAAACATGCCGCGTGTGCATTCAGATCGATCGGCCCTCCGGGACGTTTTCACTCTTCTTCTTTCGCCATGCCGACGGCACATGGCACGTGTTCCCGCCGGGCCTGCGCCGTCCGGAAATGGGGATAGGCCGCCTGGCGGCCTGATCGTTCATCAATCGATGAAACGTCACATCGTCGGGCGCTATCGCGGATTCGTTATCGAAGCACACATGGAGCCACGCACGGCCCGTTTGTCCGATGGAATCGCGCTGACCTATCACGTCACGTGGTCGTTACGCAGAAGGACACGAAAACAACACCTCACCGGTGATTTCGCCGATCCGGTTACATACGAGTCGGAGAGCGTTGCCCTCGTGTGCATCGACCGCGAGGCTCGCGCTCTTATCGATACGATGCTGGCGAATCACGCCAGGCACACGCTAACCGCTACCACGCGTTCTGCAGATCCGCGATCGTCGCCGCCAGGAAGCGCGCCGCCTCGCCGCCTGTCACGACGCGATGATCGAACGTCAGACTGAGCGGCAAGATCCGGTGCACGGCAGGCGCACCGTCTGCCGCGACCACCTGTTCATGGATGCGCCCCGCGCCGAGGATCGCGACGGTGGGCGGCACGACGATGGGCGCCGCGTACTTCCCCGAAATCATTCCGAAGTTCGACAGCGTGATCGTGTTGCCGCGCATTTCTTCCGGCGGAATCTTGCGCGCGCGGATATCGGCGCGCATCCGGTCGAGACCGCCGCGCAGATCCGCCGCATCGCGATGCGCGACGTCGCGCAGCACCGGCACGAAAAGCCCATCGGGCAGATCGACGGCAATGCCGAGATCGATCTTCTCAAGGACATGGCGTCGCCCCGTATGTCCGTCGAACCATGCGTTCAGTGGCGGCTCGGCGCGGCAGCCCGCGACCAGCGCGCGGATCAGGCGGATCGTCACGTCGGTGTGCGGCGGCCACGCATGAATATCGGCGTCGTCGATCACGGTCGCGGCGGCCACTTCGCTTTGCGCGCGCGCCATGTTGTGCGCCATCGCACGCCGCACGCCGCGCAGCACTTCGGCCGGACCGACTTCGCCAAGTATCTTCGCGACGCGCTGCACGTCAGCCGCCGTGATCACGCCTTCCGGGCCGGACGGCGTCACCATCGAGAGATCGACATCCAGTTTGCGCGCAAGCGCGCGCGCCGCCGGAATCGCCTTGATCACACCACCGGCCGCGCTGACGCCACCGCCCGTGCCAGGCGACGCAGGCGCTTCCTGCACGACATGCTGGCCAACTTCCATATGGCCGACGACAGTGCCCGCGTCTGCATCATCGGCCTCGCCCTCGAACGCGACGAGCGGCGCGCCCAGGTGCACGATATCGCCGGTCCGTCCGAACAGCTTCGTGATGCGGCCGGATTGCGGCGACGGAATCTCGACGATCGCCTTCGCCGTTTCGACCGACAGCAACGGTTGATCCGCGCGTACTTCGTCGCCATCTTTCACATGCCATTCGACGATTTCCGCTTCCTGCAAGCCTTCGCCGAGGTCCGGCAGTTTGAAGATTTTCATGGCTTTACGACGCCTCCATAGCTTGCCGCACCGCCGCGACGATGCGCGAGGCACCCGGCATGTATTGATTCTCGAGCCGGTACAGCGGCACCACCACGTCATAGCCGGTCACGCGCTGCACAGGCGCGAGCAGCGAATAAAGCCCGCGCTCGGCGATATTGGCGGCGATCTCCGCGCCGATGCCGCCCGTGCGCGAACCCTCGTGCACGATCACGCAGCGGCCCGTCTTCGCCACCGAGGCCAGGATCGTGTTCATGTCGATCGGCTTGAGCGTCGCGACGTCGATCACTTCGGCCATCACGCCTTCCTGCGCGAGCAGATCGGCGGCGCCCTGTGCGTCCTGCACGGCGCCGCCCCAGCACACCAGCGTCACATTCGAGCCGTCGCGCAGCGTAAAGCAGGTGTCGAGCGGCAGCCCTTCGCCGTTGTCTTCCACTGTCTGCCGGAACAGCCGATAAAGGCGAGTCGGCTCGAAGAAGATCACCGGGTCGGGATCGCGAATCGCGGCCAGCAACAACCCGTACGCGCGCGCCGGCGACGAAGGCGTGACGACGCGCAAGCCAGGAATGTGCGCGAACAGGGCTTCGGGGTTTTCCGAGTGATGCTCCGGGGCATGGATGCCTGCGCCGCACGGCGCGCGGATCACCAGCGGACAGGTGAGGCGTCCGCGAGTCCGATGCCGCAGACGCGACGCATGATTGAGCACGTGATCGATCGCCGGATACAGAAACCCGCTGAACTGGATCTCGGCGACGGGCTTCAGTCCCATCGCTGCCATGCCGATCGCGGTGCCCGCGATCGCTGACTCGGCGAGCGGCGTGTCGAGCACGCGCTGCGCGCCGAAGCGTGCCTGCAAGCCGGCCGTCGCGCGAAACACGCCGCCGTTCACGCCGATGT
The DNA here is from genome assembly GCF_050436725.1 of Paraburkholderia sp. JPY465. NCBI lineage: Bacteria > Pseudomonadati > Pseudomonadota > Betaproteobacteria > Burkholderiales > Burkholderiaceae > Paraburkholderia > Paraburkholderia sp. JPY465. The sequence continues at coordinate 1,302,107 of NZ_JBNDMT010000006.1, read as the reverse complement.
CCTCGCCGAGCAGCACGACGGCGGGATCGTGTTCGAGTTCGTATGCGAGCGCCAGGTTGATCGCATCGATCATGTTCAGATCAGCCATGGCCGTTGCCTCCGTTCTGACCATGCCGACCATTGCCCGCTATCGGTGCGAATCGCTGCGCGTTTTCCAGTTGCTCACGCATGGCATGCGGCAGCGTCTCGTACAAGTGATCGAACATTGCCGAGGTATCGGGGGGCGGCACAGCCAGATACGCCTCGACGGCTGCCTCGACCTGCGCGTGACACGCCCGGCCGAGTTGCTCGTCCTGCGCTTTGTCCCAGAAGTTCATCCGCATCAGATACTTGCGCAAACGCAGCAGCGGCTCGTATTCCCATTGCTTCCGAATCTCATCCGGGTCGCGATAACGCGTTGCATCGTCGGCCGTCGTGTGATCGCCGAGTCGATAGCTGAGCGCTTCGATCAGCGTGGGGCCATCGCCTCGGCGCGCTTTCGCGAGCGCCGCATGCATCACCTGATGCACGGCGATGACATCGTTGCCGTCGACCTGCAAACCGTCGATGCCCGCCGCGATTGCCTTCTGCGCGAGCGTTTGCGCCGCGCTCTGCGTGCTGCGCGGCACCGAAATCGCCCACTGGTTGTTGTTGACGACGAGCACGAGCGGCGCCTGCCAGACGCCCGCCATGTTCATCGCTTCGTAGAAGTCGCCCTTCGATGTGCTGCCATCGCCGCAAATCGTCACGGCGACGCGCGGTTCGCCGCGCAGCTTGAACGCGTAGGCCGCGCCGGCGGCATGACAGACCTGTGTGCCGATGGGAACGCAATTTGGAAAGTCGAGCCGCGGTACGCTGAAGTCGCTGCCGCGTTCGTCACCGCCCCAATACAAGAGGCTTTCCGTCATCGTGACGCCGCGCAGCAATTGCGCCGCATGATCGCGATACGAAGGAAACAGCACGTCATCGGCCTGCATCGCGCTCGCGACGCCCACTCCGATCGCCTCCTGCCCCACCGACGAAGCAAACGTGCCGAGCTTGCCAGTGCGCTGCAGCGCGACCGCTTTGGTATCGAATGCGCGGGTCAGCACCATCGCGCGATAGAGGGAGATCAGCGCCTCGGGTTCCCGCGCAAAGGCCGGCAATGGCTGTACGGGCTCGCCTTCGGGACCGAGATATCGCGTGTACCCGATGTGAAAACTGGCAGTCGTGGTCATGACCGCCCTCCTTATTCTTCCGATGTGGAATGCGTGCAGGAGATCACGTGCACAACCCGTGCCTGTAGGCGCGGAAGTGCCGGCGCCCTGAACGGCGGTTCGGGCGGCTTATCGTTTGACACGGAAAGCGGGGATAAGGTGCGAAATTTTTCTGCGTAGTGCGTGTCAGTGCAGGAGCCGCATCTTTACGGCAGCACGACGCTGAAGGACATCGAACAGAACTGCCTCGTGCTGGCCGACGGCTACTTGCTGGCGGTCCGCGCAATTGACGATCTGTGGGCCAACCAGACCTGAGCCGCCTCTTCGGTCAAAGAAGCACGCGGGCTCCGCGATGGAGCCCGCTTCGGCCGAATGCTTCGGATTACTTTGCGACGCTATCCAGCGCGGTGGCCCGAATGAGCCGTGTCTCCTGTGCCGTGATCAGATGGCCGGATGCCTTCAGATAGGCGGGGAAGTCCGGGTGCGTATCGCGTGCCAGGCACCGTCGTTCGTAGTCGGCCAGATCGTCATACCCCCACAGGTGAGTGAACTGGTTCTGCGGTCCGACCATACTCGTCCAAAAACCGAGCGGATGTCCAAGCGTCTCGAGCAGGATTGGCATCGCGAGCCTGTCGAACACGTCGAGAAACTCGGGCATCTTGCGTAGCGCGATCGTGTAGACCCGGAAATCGACGAGGGGCTTGGCCAGAAACATTGGTTGGGTATTCATGCGTATGCCTTCTCTTTGCGAGTCATCGCTTTGGTGGCGATCGCATTTCCGGTGACGAACCCGAACGTCATATTCGGCCCGTGGGTGATACCGGCGCCCGGGTAGTTGCCGCCCATCACGCTGCGCCGGTCATTGCCGACCGCGTAAAGGCCCTCGATCTCGCTGCCGTCGGCCCGCAGCACCTCGCCAGTGACGCTGGTCTTGAGGCCGTCGAACGTGCCCAGATCGCCCATCACCACCTTCACCGCATAGAAGGGGCCGGTCGCCACAGGCGCAACGCAAGGATTGGGCTTGTGGTCCGGATCGGCGAGATAACGGTTGAACGAGGTGCGGCCGCGTTGGAAGGCCGGGTCTTCTCCGCGCTCGGCATCGCGATTGTAGGCATGGACCGTCATTTCGAGCGCATCGGGAGCGATGCCGCAATTGCGCGCCAGCTCGCCGATCGTGTCGCCCTTGATCAGGTAGCCTTTGCGCAGCAACGGCCCCACCGGCATCGGCGCGGGCTTCGCATAGCCCAGTCCATATTTGCCGAGCGCCACCTTATCGCAGATCAGCCACATCGCCGTCTCCCGTTCACCCTCGCAGGCGCGCATCAACGCGGCGCCAACGTCGTGGTAGGAGTTCGATTCATTGGTGAAGCGCTGACCGTTGCGCAGCACGCCGATCACGCCGGGTTTATACCGGTCGAGCAGATGCGGAAATACGCCGGTGCGGCCCTTGCCAAACGGCACCTTCGAGACAGGCATCCAGGCCGCCGCATCGGCGAAGCCGAGCTTCACGGCACCGCCCACCTTCTCCGCCATCGTCAACCCGTCGCCGGTATTGCCGACGGGCGTGGGCGACAGATGCTCACCGCCACGCTTCACATGCGGATAGACCTGCGCAATGCGCTTGAGATCGTGCGGGAAGCCGCCACAAGCCAGCACGACGCCGTGCCGGGCGGTGATTCGAAGCTCACCGTCCGCTGCGCTCGCGCGCACGCCGATCACCTTGCCGCTCTTGCTCAGCAGTTCCTTCACAGGCGTCGAAGTGAGGATCGGAATGTCGATCGCCAGCGCCGACTTCGCGAGTCTCGCGGCGAGCGCGTTGCCGCTCGTGACGTTGATGCCCCGCCTGTAGAGCGCAAGCTCCTTGATGTGCGTAGCCAGACGGCGGGCCACATACATGAACGAAATGATGGACTTGGTCGCGCGGAAGAAATGCTTGAGGTCCGCGTTCGAGGAATTGAACATCATCCCCATGAACGTGATCGTCTCGAGCGGCTGCTTGAGGCGGCGCATGTCCTTGCCCAGCCCGCGAATGTCATATGGCGCGGCGAGGATCGAGCGACCGATGTCGACGCCGCCGGGCGCATCCGGGTGATAGTCCGGATAGAGCGTGGGCACGAACTTCATCTCGGTCTCGCGCTCGAAGAACTCGACCATTTTCGGCCCGTTCTCGACAAAGCACTCGACCGCGGCGGCATCGTAGTTATTGCCCGTCTCGCTCATCATGTATTCGCGCACGCGCTCGACGGTGTCAGCCGGGTTCTGCTGTCGGCCGTATTTGCTCAGCGGAATCCATAAGACGCCGCCCGACAGCGCGGTCGTACCACCGAACACGGGCTCCTTCTCGAGCACGATGACATCGAGGCCGCGCTTGCGTGCCGTGATCGCAGTGGCGAGGCCCGCGGCGCCCGATCCGACCACGACCAGATCGCAGGTGATCTCCTTGGTCATATCCAATCTCCTTGTCGTTGTGGTGTGACGGCGCTCACGCGGCCGCAGTAGCGTTGAAACCGGGGCGCGGAACCATGTCCATCAGCATGCAATCGAGCCCGCCGTCGACGAGCACCTCCGCGCCATTGACGTAGGCAGCCATATCAGAGGCGAGGAACAGCGCCGGGCCGGCGAGGTCTTCCGGCTCGCCGATGCGGCGGCTCGCGGTGGCGGCGGCGCGGCGAGCCTCGAAGCCGGGCTCCTCGTAGAACTTCGCGGACAGCGCGGTGCGGATCATGCCGGGCAGCACACAGTTGCTGCGCACGCCGCGTGGGCCCCACTCCGCCGCCAACTGCCGCGATAGCAGCAGCACGCCCGCTTTGCTCGGGCTATAGGAACCGCTATTGGTCTGCGGATTGAGCGACGCAATCGACGCAACGTGGACGATACTGCCTTTGCCCGCCGCCAGCATGTCGCGCCCGAAAGCCCGGGCACACAGCAGATAGCCGGTCAGATTGACGGCGATGGCCTGGTTCCAGTCCTCGATCGAGACTGTCTCGAGCGCTCCAGCGCGCAGCAGCCCTGCATTGTTGACGAGCGCGCCGACCGGCCCGAGCTCCGCGCGAACCTTGTCGGCAGCAGCGGCAACCGAGGCTTCGTCCGACACGTCGCAGCCGATCGCTCGCGCCACCGCACCGGCCTTCCGAAGTTCGGCGGCGACAGCTTCAGCACCGGCAAGGTTCCGATCCACGAGCGCGACGTGTGCGCCGATAGCGGCGAACGCGCGCGCGATGCCGGCACCAATGCCACTGCCGGCACCCGTCACCACGCAGACCTTTCCGTTCAAGTTCAGCGCGTACGGGGTCGAGGCCGCTGCGCGATTTTCAAGTTCCTGTCTCATGTAATTACCTTCCTGAAATATGTATGCGATTACGCTTCCTGATATCCGTATCGACATTGAACGCCCCGAGCGCCTGTGGAACAATGGACAGAGTCGACATAGAGCAGGACATAACGTGCATCATGGCCTCTGACCAGCAGCGCCGCCGGACCGTGCTGCATTTCGCGCTCTATGGCGCGGAAGCCGACCAGCCTTGGGGCGACATGGTCCATTACGAGCGCATTCCGCTGCGTGCCGGGCGTTTCGATTTCGACATCGAACCGCACGTCCACGATGCGCTGATCCAGGTGCTCTACGTGACCGCCGGCGGCGGCGAGACTTTCATCGACGGCAAAACCTGGGCCGTCCAGGCGCCATGCCTCGTGGTCGTGCCGGCGCGCTCGGTCCACGGCTTTCACTTCCGCAGCGACGTCGACGGTCACGTGATCACCGCCGCGCAGTCCGCGCTGGAATCGCTGGCGATGACGGCCGCACCCGAGCTGCTCGAATTCATCCGCACGCCGACGGTGTTGTCGATCGATCCCGCCGTGGAGCGCGGCACATCTCTGGACACGCTGTTCCAGTCGATCGGGCACGAGGCGGAGAGCCACGAGCGCTGGCAGTTCACCGCGGGCGCCGCACTCACTATCACCCTGTTCGTCAAGATCGGGCGTCTCAGCGAGAGCGCCCGGCTCTCAGCCAGTTCCGAGCAGCGCACGATGGCCGCGCGAATCGAGCGGTTCCGCGCCCTGCTCGACCGCCATTGCCGTGAGCGGCGCCCGGTCGCCAGCTATGCCGGCGAGATGGGCGTCACCACCGGCCAACTTTCGCGGATCTGCCGCGCTACGTTCGGGGTCTCGGCCATCGAGGCGATCGATGCACGCTCGATTCATGAGGCCAAGCGGCTGCTCGGCTATTCGACGCTCAGCGTGAAGCAGATCGCCAGCGAACTGGGCTTCCAGGACGAGGCGTATTTCGGACGCTTCTTCCGCAAGCAGACGGGACTGCGGCCAACCGAATACCGCTCCGCAGCGCACGACCGATCCTTGCCGCCTGAAAAGGCAAGAGCGAACTGACTCGCTCTCGCCCCTTGATCCGCTTCAGGCCGACAACGCCCCCAGCTTCACGAACAGATGCTCGGGCCCGGAGTTGGTCAGATTGTTGCCCCGCACATACTGGATCGGCCTTGCCGGATCGAGCGCAATCTCGCCGATCTTGCGGGCCAGAGCCTTCGTCGCGATCAGCGTCTCCAGCTTGGCGAGCGGCGCACCGAGGCATTTGTGCATGCCGTTGCCGAAGCCCAGATGACCGCTGGAATCGCGGTCGATGTCGAAGGTCTCGCCATCGGCAAACTTGCGGCTGTCGCGGTTCGCGGCCGACAGCAGCAATCGCACCACCGCGCCCTTCGGCAGATCGACGCCCGCGACGGTGGTCGCCTCGGTGGTGATACGGCTCACGCGCTGGACCGTGCCACGGTAGCGCGCCACCTCCTCGACGTAACGCTCGGCGTCGGCGGGGTTTTCGCGGATACGTGCCAGCAGGTTCGGCTGTTCAGCGAACATGCGAAACGCGTTGGCAACGAGGATGGTCGTCGTGTCGTGCCCGGCGATGAAGACGAACGCGCACAGCTCTTTCGCTTCCTTTTCCGAAAGGAGCCCGTCTTTCCACATGCGCGCGATATGTCCGCCGATCGACTGGCTGTCGGTCAAAGCGAGCCGCTCCATCGCTTCCTTCAGGTAAGCGAAGAAGGCCTGCGCGCTCTGCTCGTCGGTGCCGGTCCCCGGCGCATTGCGGGCCAGGCGCCCGAAATAGCTAAAGGTCTCGTCCGACCAGAACTTCATTTTTTCCTCATCCTCGTTCGGCACGTCGATCATCGCGGAGATCGTCGAGATGCTGAGCGGGATCGCGAAATCGTCGACGACGTCACCGCCGCCCTTGGCGATCATCACATCGAGCAAATCCTCCGCCCTTTGCGCGATCTGATCGATAAAGGGATCGAGCGCCAGCGGCAGGAACGACGGCTGGACGACCTTGCGCAAGCGCGAATGCGCGGGCGCATCGAACAGCGTCAGGAACGTCAGCGGCGGCGGGCTGACGACCTCGGAGGAAAACAGCTTCGGATTGCGGATCGCCTGGTAGACATCGTCATAGCGCGACAGGAACCACACGTCTGAAGTCGCCGATTGGCAACGCAGCACCGGCGCATGCTCCCGCATCCAGCGGTAGTGCTCGTAAGGGTCGCCTTGCGAGCCGTCATCGACCACCTTGAATGGTTCCAGCCCCTCGGGCCAGTCCAGCTCGTGTGAATAAGCCGGAAGCGTGCTGCCCGAGAATGGACACACCTGAGGCGCGCTCTGCGGCACGGCAGGCGGGAGAGCGGGAGCCGCTGCGGCCGCCGGTGCCGTCTTGCCCGTCGCCATGCGCTCCAGCGCCCGGCTCATCGTGGCCTTGGAATGGAGCGCATGCAGCGCAATCACGTCCCGCGCCGCGTTCAGGTCGCCCAGTTCGAAGGCGGCGACGATGTCCCGATGCTGCTGGACGATATCGCCGACGATCTCGATCTGGTCGGTCAGCGCGCGAGCGATGTAGTCCTGCACGGCCAGCTGCCGGTACAGCGCGATCAGCTGCGCATTCCCGGAAGCTTCGATCGTGAACAGGTGGAACGCGTGATTCGCCTCGATGTAGCGTGGCACGTCGGTAAAGTGCCGCCCTCGCACGAACGGCGCCGTCGCCTCGGCGAGCTGGCGGAAGGTGATCAGTTGCTCGCTCGACAGCCGGCCCATGGTCAGTTGAGCCGCCCCCAGTTCGAGCGCCATGCGCAGGTCGAAGGCTTCATCGACATCGACAGGAGCGAGGCGCTCCTCGCCGGTCTGGACCACGAGGCCCGTGCCGGCAAACTTCTCATAGTAGAAATTGCGCGGCGTCAGCCCCTCTGACGACAGAAAATCGCGCACCGCATCGACCATCGGCGGCGGGCCGCAGAGATAGACATCCGCTTCGCCACCATTGAGCTGGGACGCGTTGATGTGGTGGGTCACATAGCCCTTGTTGGGATAGGCACTGTCAGGGTTGGAAACGGTGCAGGCATAGGTGAAGTTCGGCAGGCGCTGCGCATAGGTTTCGAGCCGGTCGATGCCGACCAGATCCTCATCGGTGTTCACACCGAGGATCATGTGGATCGGATACGGACTGCCGCCGTCCTCCACGATCTTGTCGAGCATCGACAGGAACGGCGCGAGACCCGTGCCACCCGCCAGAAACAGCACCGGCCGCTCGATGGCGCGCAGATAGAAGCTTCCCATCGGGCCGCGAAATTCGATCGCGTCGCCGACTTTGGCGGTTTCGCAGAGCCAGCTCGACATCACCCCTTGACGCACATTGCGCACAAGGAACGACACGTGCGGCTCGGACGGCCCCGAGCTGAACGAATAGGACCGGGTCTGATCGGTGCCGGGCACCTGGACATTGACGTACTGCCCGGGAAGAAAACTGAGATCCGCGCGGTTCTCGAGCTCGACCGAGAAGGCGATCGTAGTGTCCGACGCTCGTTGGCAGGCGACGATCCGCCCCTTGTGGGAGGACGGGCCGGTTCCCGAGACATCGGAGTTCGTGGCGATCTGGATCACGCAGTCGGAGCGCGGGCTCATCTGGCAGGTGAGAACCTTGCGGGCGCTCACCTCGTCCGGGCTCAGCGCATCTTCCACGCAGTCGCCCAGAACGTACTCACCGGACTCGCAGACCGCCTTGCAGGTGCCGCACACGCCATCACGGCAATCGAGCGGGATATTGATCCTGGCGCGGATGGCGGCATCGGTGACGCGCTCGCCCTCCTCGCAGTGGATGAAGCGGGTCACTCCGTCCTCAAAACGGAGGGTTATCTGGTGGGCCATGCCGGTGTCTCCTCTAGAGCCGCCCGAACAGTCCGCTTCGCTGTCGGTATGTTCGGGCGGGTGGCGCGCGAGGTAATCTTGTTTCTCTCGCAAGCGCCAGGTGGGCTTAGTGGCGCCAATTTAGAGCCTGGGCCGCGTTCGCCTCAATGGACAGAGACGACGTTTGCCCGGACAAAACGTGCATCTAGATGGATACCCGATGGCGTTCGTAGTCTGCCCCTCACTGCTTCGGAGCCGAACTCAATAACGCCAAACGGCGCCTATCATCCAAGTACCGCCCGGCGGCGCATGCGCCACAGCACCGGGGTGGATTCACGCACCAAACGTGTTCGGCAGTCGATCCCGGATTGGGAGGTCACATGTCATCGCTACGCGCAAACGATCTGCTCCGTTCGAAGGAAGGAAGCCGTCTGCATGGCCCGGACCTCGGTTGCTGGCGCCGCTGGGGCCCTTATCTGAGCGACCGGCAGTGGGGCACGGTTCGCGAGGACTACAGCGACTACGGCACCGCCTGGGAGTATTTCCCCCACGATCAGGCGCGCAGCCGCATGTACCGCTGGGGCGAGGACGGCATTGCCGGATTCGGCAACGACCCACTCGACTGGTGCGTGTCGCTCGCGCTCTGGAACGGGCGCGACGCCATCCTGAAGGAACGGCTGTTTGGCTTGACCAATGCGCAGGGCAATCACGGCGAGGACGTGAAAGAGCTTTACTTTTATGTCGATGGCACGCCGACGCACTCGTACATGAAGATGCTCTACAAGTACCCGCACGATGCGTATCCGTATCAGGACCTGATCGACGAAAACGGCCGGCGCGGCGCCGATCAGCCCGAATACGAAATCCTCGATACCGGCGTGTTCGACAACGATCGCTATTTCGACGTCTGGGTCGAGTACGCGAAGCACACACCCGACGACATCGTGATGCGCGTCAGCGTCGAAAATCGCGCGGATCAGCACGCGCCACTGCATGTGCTGCCGCTCTTCTGGGCGCGCAACCGCTGGGCGTGGTCAGGCAAGCCCGGCAGGCCGTCGCTGACGCTCGAGACGGAGTCCGCCGAAGGCGCGCGGGTGATCGCGCACAATCCCGCGCTGGGCACGATGATCGTCACGGCCTCGGCGCAGCAGCCGATCGAATGGCTGTTCTGCGAAAACGAAACCAATGTGCGCCGCATTTTCGGCATCGCCGGCGCGGGCCCGTTCAAGGATGGCTTCAACGATTACCTCGTCGATGGCGACGAGCAGGCGATACGCCGCGACGCGGGCACCCGCGCCGCCGCGCATGTGGCGCTGTCGCTCGCGCCGCACGAACGCGCGGTGCTGTATCTGCGCTGGCGTCCGGCGGCACTGCCGGGCATCACGCGCGACGACGCGCCGCTCGACTTCGAAGCGCTGTTCGCGCGCCGGATCGCGGAGGCCGATGAGTTCTACGCGGCGCTCCAGCACGATATCGCCGACGCCGATGCACGGCTCGTGCAACGCCAGGCGCTCGCCGGCATGCTATGGACGAAGCAGTACTACCAGTTCGACGTGACGCGCTGGCACGACGGCGACCCCGGTCAGCCGAAACCGCCGAAAGGACGCCGGCACGGCCGCAACGCCGACTGGCGGCATATGTGCAACGGCGATGTCGTCTCGATGCCGGACAAGTGGGAGTACCCGTGGTACGCGTCGTGGGATCTCGCGTTTCATGCGGCCGCGTTCGCGATGATCGATCCCGACTTCGCGAAGAAACAGTTGCTGCTGCTCGTGAAAGAACGGTACATGCATCCGAACGGGCAGTTACCCGCCTACGAATGGGCTTTCGGCGACGCGAACCCGCCCGTTCATGCATGGGCGACCTGGCGCGTGTACGAACTCGACCGTGAAGTCACGGGCGTCGGTGACCACCAGTTTCTCGAAGTGATGTTCCACAAGCTGCTGCTGAACTTTTCGTGGTGGGTCAACCGCAAGGATGCGGATGACCGCAACATCTTCCAGGGCGGCTTTCTCGGGCTCGACAACGTCGGGATCTTCGACCGCTCTTCCCCGCTGCCGACGGGCGGCCGCATCGACCAGGCCGACGGCACCGCGTGGATGGCCTCGTATGCGCTCGACCTGATGCAGATCGGACTCGAGCTCGCGATGACGAACAACGCGTATGTCGAAATCGCGGTGAAGTTTTTCGAGCATTTCCTGTATATCGCGGAAGCCGTCGGTTGCAGCGAGGGCTGCAGAACAGGGTTGTGGGACGGCCGCGACGAGTTCTTCTATGACGTACTGCATCTTCCGGACGGAACCCGTGTGCCGATGCGCGTTCGCTCGATCGTCGGTCTGATTCCGCTGTTCGCCGTGCATGTGCTCGAAGAGCGGATATACGGTCACCTGCCCGGCCTGCGAGAACGGCTCGCGTGGTTTCTCGATCACCGGCCGAATCTGGCCAAGCTGGTGTCGCGCTGGACCGAACCCGGCAAGGGCAATACCACGCTTCTGTCGCTGCTGCGCGGATACCGGATGACGGCGCTGCTGCGCCGCGCGCTCGACGAAGATGAATTCCTGTCCGATCACGGCGTGCGTGCGTTGTCACGCGTGCATCGCGATACACCGTACGAGTTCGATCATGGCGGCGCGCATGTCTGCATCGAGTATCAGCCGGCCGAATCGGATTCGCGCGTATTCGGCGGCAATTCGAACTGGCGCGGACCCGTGTGGATGCCCGTCAACTATCTGCTGATCGAATCGCTGTATGAATTCCATCGCTACTACGGCGACGAGTTCCGCATCGAGTATCCGACGGGGTCAGGCAACCGGTGCTCGCTCAGCGAGATCGCCGACGGTCTCGCACGGCGTGTCACCACCCTCTTTTTGAAGGACGAGCACGGCATGCGGCCGGTGATGGCGGCTTATCCGCAATTGCAGGCCGACCCGCGTTCGTCTGATCTCGTGCTTTTCCACGAGTATTTTCACGGCGACAGCGGACGTGGCGTCGGCGCTTCGCATCAGACGGGCTGGAGCGGTCTCGTCGCGCTGCTGCTGCAGCCGCGTCTGATGAAGCTGGCCCATGTGGCGTCCGATATCGCCGCCGCTGCCGAAGATGTGCAGGCAGGCGCGCCAGTCGCCGAAGACGCACTCCCCACGATGGCGCGTTAGACGACGCTCGCCTGCGGCAATCTTCATAACGCCTGTCGGACCAAGGTCTCATTGACCGACCGCAAGGTCGCGTGTCTTATTGGCTGGGGAGACTCCACGTGCCCGAGGAGTCTCCATTTCATCGTCCGAGGCGAACCGCGAAGCAGGAAGAGCGCAAACATGGACTGGAACCGCTGGTACAGCTTGAAGAGTTACCTCAGATCTTCCCTGTGGACGGTACCGCTCGTCGCAGTAGCGATCTATGCGGTGGTGAAGCCGCTCACTGAAATGCTGGGAAGGTGGTTGATCGGACACGACATCCTCGACCCGAAAACCGGCCTTTTCGGGCTGTCCATGACTGGCGCGCGGTCACTTGTCGGCGACATCGTTTCCGCAGACCTGGCGTTTCTGGTATTTACCTTCGGTTCGCTGCTCGTCGCGATCCAGGTCGCTGGCGGTCAATACACCCCGCGGATCATCGCGACGACCTTGCTGCGCGATAACGTGATCCGCAACATCTCGGGATTGTTCGTTTTCACACTTCTATTCGCCAACAGGACCTTGGGCTGGATGGGTGACAGCGAGGTGCACCAGCTTCAGGTATTCATTGCAGCGCTATTCGGATTCGCTTCCGTCGTCGCATTCCTTTTCCTGATCGACTATGCGGCGAAATTTCTGCGTCCAGTGAGCCTCGTGGCGCGCGTTGGAGAGCACGGCATCGCGGTCATCGAGAGCGTTTATCCCGCGCCGGCGACGGGCCGGATCGCCCCGCCGTGCGTTGACCGCAAGCGAGGCGTGCCTGATCGCATCGTTCGCCACAGCGGTACATCCGGCATCGTTCTGGCCGTGAATCTGGAAAGACTGGTCGCCAAGGCGAGGCGCACGAACTCGGTTATCGAATTCGTGCCGCAAGTCGGCGATTTCGTCGCAGTCGACGAACCCTTGTTTTATCTGTACGGGGACGCTGGCGCAATCGATGAAAACCGGCTGCGTACACTGGTCGCCTTTGGGACCGAACGCACGATGGAACAGGATCCGATGTTCGCGTTCCGCATCCTTGTTGATATTGCGCTCAAGGCGTTATCGGCCGCGATCAACGATCCCACAACGGCCGTGCTGGCCATCGATCAACTACAGCGGCTATTGCGCGTAGTCGGAAAACGGTCTTTGTACACCGAAGAGATCAGGGATAAGTCTGGCCGTGTGTGCGTGATCTTTCGAACGCCGAACTGGGAAGATTTCGTGCATATCAGTTTTCGCGAGATACGTCAGTATGGCGCCGGCAGCATCCAGATCGCGCGGCGTCAGCGCGCGGCGATAGAGAATCTCCTCCAGTGCTTGCCGGAGCATCGTCACGACGCATTGCGTGTCGAGCTGACCCTGCTGGACCGAGAGATCGGCGCGCGGCATCCATTTCCGGAGGACCTGGCGTTGGCGCGTATCCCGGACTCGCAAGGGCTTGGAGGGTCGGAGACGTCGGCGGCAAGGCAACCGGTCGTTTGAGAGGCGATCATGCGAAAACTCATCATGGGCATCGTCGAGTTCCGGGAGAAGATGCTGCCGCAATACGCGCAGCAGTTCAGCAAACTGGCGCTCGCGCAGACTCCCGATGCGCTCTTCATCACCTGCTCGGACAGCCGCGTCGTGCCGGACCTGCTGGCATCGACCCATCCCGGCGATCTCTTTACGATGCGCAACGTGGGCAATCTGATCCCGCCGGCGACTGCGGAGGGCGTCTCTACCGGAGATCTTTCCGAGGCAAGCGCAATCGAATATGCGGTGCTGGTGTTGAAAGTCGCGAATATCGTCGTGTGCGGGCATTCCGAGTGCGGCGCGATGAAGGCCGTGTTCTCACGCAACGCCAAGCTGAAGTCGCCAAACCTCGATAAATGGCTATGCCACGCCAACAACGCGGCGTTTCGGCTCGAACAGGAAGGTCCGCTCGATGACCGCTTGAAAGCGCACGATCAATTGTCGCAACTCAACGTGCTGGTGCAGCTCGAACACCTGATGACCTACCCGATCGTCCGCCAGCAAGTCAGCGCCGGGGCACTCGTATTGAGCGGCTGGTGGTTCGATATCGCGACTGGCGCCATGTATGCCTATGAGCGCACGAGCCGTTCATTCGAAGTCATCGACCGCGCGATGGCTGAGCGGATCATTGCGCGCCTTGCGGCGCGGGCGAGGTGACGGTTTCCGAAGCTTCGCAACGGCACCGAATTGGCGCGCATGAAGTTAAACGACAGATATCAGAGTCAATCAGTGGCTCGGCACCGCCGCTCGATAACCAAAGTTAGACGCTTCTCTCTAATCTGCCAATAACCCCGGTATTGCACCACGCGGGTAAGTCCGAATATTACATATAGATTAGCAAATCCATACTGCGTCACGACAGGCGCTCAGGCTCCCTGAGAACGTCCAGTCGGCGTGCATGGAAGCCGCTTCCAGGCTCTGTGCAAAAAAAGACATGCTACGGAGACAGTATGGGAATTCGCTTGAAGAGCGTCGTGAGTGCGCTCGCGTTGTGTGCCCTCATTGACGTCAGTTACGCCGCCGACCCGATCAAGATCGGTGTCGACGGACCTTTCACCGGCGGTTCGTCTTCGATGGGCGTGAGCATGCGCGACGGCGTGCGGCTCGCCACCGCGGAAATCAATAAGGCCGGTGGCGTGCTTGGCCGTCAGATCGTGCTGGTCGAGCGCGACGACGAGGCGAAAAATGAACGCGGCGTACAGATCGCGCAAGAGCTGATCAACAAGGAAAAAGTGGCTGCGGTGGTGGGCTACATCAATACCGGCGTGGCGCTCGCGTCTCAACGCTTCTTCCAGGAAGCCAGGATTCCGGTGTTCAACAACGTCGCGACTGGCAGCGTCCTGACGAAGCAATTCACCGATCAACCGGATAACTACGTCTTCCGCAACGCCGCCGCCGACCGCATTCAGGCGCCGATGATCGTTGAAGAAGCGATCGCGAAACGTGGCTTCAAGAAGGTCGCGATTCTCGCGGACTCCACCAATTACGGTCAGCTCGGCCGCGAAGACCTCGAAAAGGCGCTGGCCACGAAAGGCGTGAAGCCGGTTGCGGTAGAAAAATTCAATATCAAGGACGTCGACATGACCGCGCAGCTGCTCAAGGCCAAGGAGGCCGGCGCTGAAGCGGTGCTGACCTATGGCATTGGGCCGGAACTCGCGCAGATCGCCAACGGCATGGCCAAGCTCGGCTGGAAAGTGCCGCTGATCGGCAGTTGGACCCTGTCGATGGCGAACTACATCGACAACGCGAGCACCAACGGCGAAGGCGCCCGGATGCCGCAGACCTTCATTCAGGAAGCGAACACGCCCAAGCGCAAGGCGTTCATCGACGCGTACCTCAAGGAGTTCAAGCCGAAGAACAACCGCATCGAATCGGCGGTGTCCGCCGCCCAGGGCTACGACTCGGTCTATTTGCTGGCCGCGGCGATGACCCAGGCGGGTTCGACCGAAGGTCCGAAGGTGCGCGCCGCGCTGGAAAACCTCAACGGCAAGGTGGAAGGCGTCGTGATGGTGTACGACAAGCCGTTCACGCACGACGACCACGAGGCGATCAGCCCGAACGTGCCGGTGTTTGGCGAGGTCAAGGGCGGCCGCGTGATCTATGCGTACGACGCTGATCGCAAGGACGGCAGCCAGTTGCGCGCCAAGCAGGCGTCGACGAACTAAGCGCGGATACAAGCGCAAATCCAGCGCGGCAGCATGCTCCAAAGCCGCACCCGCCCGCCAGCGGGGGCGGCTTTGTTTTATAGATGGTGAACTCTAAGGCGCTCGACGATGACCATTCTTTTACAGCTCATCTATAGCGGGATCGCACTCGGCATGATCTACGCCGTGATCGCATTCGGCTATCAACTCACATTCGCGACCTCCGGCACGCTGAACTTCGGCCAGGGCGACGCGCTGATGCTCGGCGCGCTGGTCGGCCTCACGCTGGTCTCGCTCGGCGTCAACTACTGGCTGATGATCCCGCTCGTCTGCGCGTTCGGTCTGTTGCAGGGCGCGTTCGTCGAACGGATCGGGGTGCGGCCCGCGATCAGGATCAAATCCGAATTCGGCTGGATCATGTCGACGATCGCGCTGGGCATCATCTTCAAGAACGTCGCGGAAAACGTCTGGGGCCGCGACGATCTGCGCTTCCCGTCGCCGCTGCCCGAAGCGCCGCTCAAGGTGTTCGGCGCGAACGTTCTGCCGATGGAACTTCTGGTGGTCGGCGGCGCGCTCGCGATGATGCTCGCCGTCGAGTTCTTCAACCGCAAGACGATCTTCGGCAAGGCCGTCGTGGCCACGGCGAACGACCGCGACGCCGCCGCGCTGATGGGCATCAACACCGGCCTCGTGATCACGTTTTCGTATGCCCTCTCGTCGCTGACCGCCGCGTTCGCCGGCGTGCTGATCGCGCCGCTCACGCTGACCGGCGCGACGATGGGCGCGGTGCTCGGCCTCAAGGCGTTCGCGGTGGCGATCATCGGCGGTCTCACGAGCGGTTTGGGCATCCTCGTCGGCGGCGTGATTCTCGGCATCGCCGAGACCACTACCGGCTTCTATCTCTCCACCGGCTATAAGGACGTGCCGGGGCTGGTCCTGCTGCTCATCGTGCTCGCGATGAAACCCGCCGGGCTGTTCGGCAAGACTTCAATCAAGAAAGTGTGAGGGCCGCCGTGAATCTGAAGAAACTCGTTGCGACGGCACTTGTGCTGATCGCGCTTGCGGTGTTCCCGGTGCTGTCGGGCAATCCGTACTATATCCATCTGGTCGAGACCATCATGATCTACGCGATCCTGCTGTTCGGTCTCGACATCGTGGTCGGCTACACCGGCCAGGTTTCGCTCGGACATGCGGGGCTGTTCGGGGTCGGCGCCTACACGGCCGGCGTGCTGTTCATGAAGCTCGGCTTGCCGATTTTCGTGACCGCGCCGCTCGCGATTCTCGTCACGGCCGGCTTCGGCGCGATCCTCGCGCTGCCCGCGCTACGCGTGTCCGGCCCCTACCTCGCGATGGTGACGCTCGCGTTCGGCACGATCCTTCAGATTCTCATCAACGAGATGGATTTTCTGACCAACGGGCCGATGGGCGTCAAGATTCCGAAGCCGTCGCTCGGCGCGCGGCCGATGAACGAAGTCGAATACTACTGGCTCGTCGCGGCCCTGCTGGTGGCCTCGCTGATCGTCGTGCACCGGGTGCTCAAGTCGCATCTGGGCCGGGCCTTCGAAGCCCTGCGAGACAGTCCGATCGCGTCGGACTGTATGGGCGTATCCGTGTACCGTTACAAGGTCTACGCGTTCGTTATCAGCGCGGGCTTCGCCGGTCTGGCCGGCTGCCTGTACTCGTATTCGGAGCAGTACATCTCACCGAATACCTACAACTTCGAGCTGACCATCCTGTTCCTGCTCGCGATCATCATGGGCGGGCGCAAGACGCGCACTGGCGCGGTGCTCGGCTCGGCGATCATCGTGCTGTTACCCAAGCTGCTCGATGACATCGATATGTTCCGCATCGTCGCATCGGTGCTGGCGGTCGCGGTCGTGATCGGCGCAGGCGCAGCGCTCGCGCGCAAGGTGTCGACGGCACGCAAGGTGGCGATTCCGGTGCTCGGTACGGTGGGGCTCGCCGCGTTTTCATACTGCATCGATACGCTCGCCGACTGGCGGCTGAGCATCTTCGGCCTGATGATCCTGCTCGTCGTGTACTACCTGCAGGACGGCGTGATCGGATTCGTGCGCAAGAGCATGATGGGCGGCGCGGTGCGCGCGAGCACCGTCGACGCTCATCAAGCCGCGACGATCGGCGCAGACGCGGTCGCCGCCGTGCACGCGGGCGACACGGAAGAGATCCTGCAGCTACGCGGCATCCTGATGCAGTTCAGCGGGCTCAAGGCGCTCAACCAGGTCGACCTGAGCGTGCGGCGCGGCACGGTTCACGGACTGATCGGCCCGAATGGCTCCGGTAAGAGCACGATGATGAACGTGTTGACCGGCATCTACGTGCCGACCGCAGGTTCGATCGAGTACCGTGGCATGTCGATCGCGGGTAAGACTTCGTCGCAGATCGCGTTGGCGGGCATCGCGCGCACCTTCCAGAACGTGCAGTTGTTCGGCGAGATGACCGCGCTCGAAAACGTGCTGGTCGGCTTGCATCACACGTTTCGGGCACATATCGCGGACGTCGGACTGATGTCCCCGCGTTACCGGCGCGAGGAGCGCGCCGCCCGTGAACGTGCGTTGGGCATGCTGCGCTTCGTCGGGCTTGAACATGCGGCCGGCGAAGAAGCGCGCAACCTGCCCTACGGCAAGCAACGGCTGCTGGAGATCGCGCGGGCGCTCGCGCTCGACCCGCAAGTGCTGCTGCTCGACGAACCGGCGGCCGGCCTGACCGCGCCCGACATCAAGGAGCTGGTCGCAATCATCCGCAAGGTGCGCGATCACGGCATCACCGTCGTGCTGATCGAACATCACATGGATGTCGTGATGAGCGTGTGCGATCGCGTGTCGGTGCTCGACTTCGGGCAGAAGATCGCGGAAGGCAATCCGGCCGACATCCAGTCGAACGAAAAAGTCATCGAGGCTTATCTCGGCGGCGAGGCGGCGGGGCAAGCGGCCTGAGCCGCGCTCCCCTACCTCGACTCACGAGATACACAGGAACACTCAGGAACACACATGCTATCGGTCAAGAATCTGCATGCAGGATACGGCAAGGTCAAAGTGCTGCACGGCATTTCGATCGACGTGCCCAAGGGCTCGGTCGTCACGCTGATCGGCTCGAACGGCGCGGGCAAAACCACCACGATGCGCGCGATCTCCGGCATGATCCGTGCGAGCGACGGCGAGATCACGATGGGCGTGGGCGCGAGCGCGAAGCGGATCGACGCGCTCGACTCGCATCGCATCGCGCGTCTCGGACTCGCGCATTCGCCGGAAGGACGGCGCGTGTTCGCGACGATGAGCGTGCACGACAACCTGATCCTCGGCGCCTTTCCACGCCTCACGTGGGCGCGGCCGCGCGGCGATGTGAACGCCGATCTGGAACGCGCGATCGAACTCTTTCCGCGTCTGAAAGAGCGGCGCCATCAACTCGCCGGCACCCTCTCCGGGGGCGAGCAGCAGATGCTCGCGATGGCGCGCGCGATCATGCTGAACCCGGAACTCGTGCTGCTCGACGAACCTTCGATGGGGCTCGCACCGATACTCGTCGAAGAGGTCTTTCGCATCATCGAAAATCTGAAGGGCCAGGGCGTGACGATGCTGCTCGTCGAGCAGTTCGCCGCGGCGGCGCTCAACGTGGCGGATTACGGTTACGTATTGGAGAACGGCCGGATCGCCGCGCATGGGCCGGCGCTGCAGTTGCGCAACGATCCGTCGGTGAAGGCCGCTTATCTGGGCACGAGTCATTGATGTAGTGCAGGCATCCCTGGGTCTCTAACACCCCGGGTGGCTTCTTTGAATCCAAGCCCGCCCTCTTTCGAGGGCGGGCTTTTTTTGGGTTGTCGATCTCAAACGCCACGATTCTGCAGCGGATACATTCTTCGACCGCGATGTGTGATCCGCTGCAATCACCATGCCATGCCAGCAATGCTGGGGATATCAAGTGTTGAAATGGCATACGCCAAGATTTATTCACACAAATCTGGCCACCGCGACCTAGTGTGTTTCGGTAGATACGTGCCTTGCTGCATGTCTTCGGCGGACGGCAAGCAAGCATCGTTTCTGCGCTGGGAAAAGACGTTTTCACATATATCAGAAGGTCGGAAGTGATCGCGCCGGCGAAGGAAAGCCGGCAACTCACAGGCGTTTTCCCTTTTTCGCGAGGCCCAGAATGAAAATCAATTTCAGTTGCCTATCCCGGTCTGTTTTGCAGGGCATTGCAGGTGGTGGCGTCGTCGCGCTCGCATGCTCGATCGCCACGGGCGCGCACGCGCAAACGCTGGGATCGCTCGTCCAGGTGGCCGCGGGCGACCCATTTAGCGGTTGCACCGCTGACCAGCTGAACGCGCAGGAGTCGGCATTCGGCAGCGTCCTGTTTCCCGCCACCTCGATCGAACCCTGGGTCGCGGTGGACCCGACGGACTCGTCTCGCCTCCTCGCCGGCCACCAGCAGGATCGCTGGAGCGACGGCGGCTCACGCGGGCTCGTCGGCGTCGTCTCCAAAGATGCGGGCAGCACCTGGTCCAACTCGATTCCGTCCGGCGTGACTAACTGCACTGGCGGCAAATTCCGCCGCGCTTCCGATCCCTGGGTGGACTTTGCGCAAGACGGAACGGCCTTCTTCTTCTCTCTGGTGCTGGACCCCGCGCAACCGACCACGCCGTTTGGCGCGCGCAATAGCGGAATGCTGGTCAGCCGCTCCAGCGACCATGGCGTAACGTGGCAGACTCCCGTTACGCTGATCCGCAGCAACTCGCCGCACGTGCTCAACGACAAGAACTCGCTCACTGCGGACCCGACCGCGACGAACTACGTCTATGCAGTTTGGGACCAGTTGAGCGTGTTCCCTCCAACGAAGGAAGGCGCCAGGTTGCTCGCGGAAAACGATGGCGTTCTGATCGCGCGGCAATTGCGCAACGGTGCAGCATCCGCGGCGGGCGGCGCTCCCGTATTCAAGTTCAACTTCACCGGCCCGAGCTTCTTCTCGCGATCCACTGATAAGGGCGTGACATGGAGCACCGCCGCCCCGATCTACCAGCCCGGGACGAACGCACAGACAATCGACAACATGGTGCGCGTTTTGCATGATGGAACCCTGCTCGATTTCTTCACGGCGATCAATGCCACGCCGTCGGGCCTGAGCATCGGCTATATCAAGTCTGCGGATAAAGGCGCGAGCTGGTCGGCGCCGACATTCACCAACGACATTCAGGCGGTCGGAGTGGTCTCGCCTGACAGCGGCCAGTCGATACGCGATGCGTCCATTCTGTACAGCGTCGCTGTGAACCCGACGTCGGGGGCAATCTATCTCACCTGGCAGGACGACCGCTTTTCGTCCGCGACCTGCACCACGCCCACTGGATCGATTCCGATCGACGGGATCGCCTTCAGTGAATCGACGGATGGCGGTGCTACCTGGTCAACGCCGGTAAAGATCAACAAGACGCCGCCAAACGCAACCAACCCCTGCCGTCAGCAGGCGTTCATTCCGGCGGTGGTGCCGTCGGGCGACGGCAATACGATCGTGGTGGCCTACTACGACTTTCGTAACGACACGAACACTCCCGCCGGCTTCGAGGGAACCGACTATTTCGCGGTGTTCTGCTCGACTGCTACTGCGTGTACCAATCCGGCGAATTGGAGTAATGAACGCAAGCTCACCGACACCTCGTTCAACATCCTTAACGCGCCCGTGGCGGGCGGCCACTTCCTCGGCGACTACATGGGCCTGGCTGCTAGCGGCTCGAAAACTGTCTACCCGGTATTCGGTGTAGCCACGGGACCCAACGTGACGGCCGAATTCACACGCAAGATCACTTTGCCGTAAGCGCAAATGGCGGCGACGGGAGGGTCGCCGCCCAGCCCTCCTTCACCGCTCGTAGGCTTTAATTTTCAGGCACTTTCGCGGCGCTCCAACTCTGATAGTGCGGGCTATGCCACCGATTCACCGCCCCCCTTCACTTCGACGGCATCCCCGACACGTACACCAAGCTGCGTCGCGGCGCTGCCGCGATTCACGGCGATCTCGACGAGCCCGATCGAGTTCTCATACCAGAAAGCTTGACCGGCCGTTACATCGGAAAAGACCCGCGCGTATTCGACATCGGCATCTCCGATGCGAAGCCGTGCAGACCTCGGCACCGTTCCAGCCCGCAGCCCCGTCAGCGCATTGCCGTAGTGATCGACGTAAATGACCTCGGCGAAATCGCCCGCATCCAGTTGCACGCTCAAGCCTGTCCTCTCAACGAGCTTGTCGGAAGGCAACTCGCCGCGGCTGAGCCATGCCGCCATCGGCGCGAACAGATCGCGGCCATGAAATGAGGCGGAAAGCGCGCCCGGACGCCATGTAATCCGCCAGGTCCGGGTATGCGCCGCGCGCGCCGCCACGACCGAGAGCAGCCCGTTGTCCGGTCCGACGAACCGCTGCCCGTCGGCTTGCAGCACGACGGCATCCCGCTCGCTACCCACGCCGGGATCGACCACGGCAAGGAACACACAGTCCGGCGGATACCAATGCGATAGCGCGGCGAGCAGATGCGCGCCTGCCTTCGCGTCGTAGTTCGGCGCAGTGTGCAGCACATCGACAACGGGAGTGCCGGCTGCCGCGTGTCGTAGCAAGGCGACCCTCACCTGCCCGACATAGATGTCGTCGGCCCCGAAATCGGTAAAGAGTGCGAGCATCGCATAGCCTCCTTGAGTCCTGTGCCGCCTCGCCGGTCAGCGTTCGTTAAATATCTGAAATCCCCGCTCCTCGCCTTCTCCGCACACATCAGCGCGACCGGGAACGCGAACGCCTCGATGGGGATCGGCTCCGCTTTGCTTGCGCCGAGGCCGCAGATCCATTCGGCGTGATCTGCGCATCAACGCAGAACGCGATGAACGCCTGCACCTTTGCGGCCAGATGCCGACGCGACGGGTAGAGCGCATATAGAGGGAAACGTTCATCCGGCCAGTCCGGAAACAGATCGACAAGCTCTCGCTGTGCGATCAGTGCTTCCGTTCCGATCGACATGACCTGGGCGATTCCTGCGCCCGCTACACAAGCGTTCAGCATCGTGCCGACATCGGAGACCAGCAGCCGCCCGGAAACCGGAATGCTGACGACTTCCTTGCCCCGATGGAACTCCCATTCAAAGGGGCGTCCCGATAACGGATTGTAGAAAAGTACGCGTTCGTGATCGACGACGTCATCTGGACGATTGGGTCTGCCGTTGCTTTCAAGGTAAGCCGGAGACGCGACCGTGATGATCCGCGCTTCCAGCAGCTTGCGAGCAACCAGAGTACCAACGGGTGGCGGCCCGAAACGTATCGCGAGGTCGAAGCCATCCGCAACGAGATCGCCCACGTCATCGCGCATGATCAATTCCACCGAAAGCTCTGGAAACTGCTGCAGAAATGCCGGCAGCTTCGACGCGAGGACGGTCCGCGAAAAGAACGGGTCCACGTTGACGCGTAACTTGCCCTGGACCACGCCGGCAGAACCCGATGCCGTACTTGCCGCGCACTCGATGCCGACCAGATGCGGGCTGACGGTCTCGTAGAGACGCCTTCCTTCGTCGGTCAAGGTTTGCGATCGGGTCGTACGGTCGAGCAAGCGGACGCCGATCTGCTTTTCCAGCCGGCTTATCGCTCTGCTTACGCCGGACGCTGACACGCCGAGCGCCTCCGCGGCGCGAACGAAACTTCCGCTTTCCGCGACAGCGGCAAGCACCGTTATCCCCGCGAACAATCGACCGTCGAAGGTCATGATGCGCCTCGAGCAATGATGGATTCGTGATTTTAATCATTTCAGATTTGATTGAACCATACTTTATTCATCAATTGGCGCGTGAGACATTGGACGCCTCACCCACACGGAGGAACAGCATGGAAACGATCAAACGCGCAGAGCTCGCAATACCACGCCTGGGCTTCGGCACGTTCCGCATGCCCGGCAACGACTGTCGGCCGGTCGTCGAAAGCGCGCTGGAAGTTGGCTATCGGCATATCGATACCGCCGAGATGTATCAGAACGAGGAATCGGTGGGCGCCGCCATCGCCGGCTCGGGGATCGCGCGGGACGAGCTATTCGTGACGACCAAGGTATGGCACGAGAACCTCGAACCCGATGCCCTGCGCCGCGCATTTGCCAGCAGTCTCGAGAAGCTGCGGCTTGATTTCGTCGACCTGTACATGATCCATTGGCCGTCCCGCGACATGAATCTTGCGGCTGCTTTGGAGACGCTCATGGAGCTCAAGGAGGCGGGGCTTACCCGCGGCATTGGCGTGTGCAACTTCAATATGCCGCTGATCAAAGCGGCCGTTGAGGACATTGGCGCGCCGATCGCCTGTCATCAACTCGAATATCACCCGTTCCTGGATCAGTCCGCGATGCTCGCCTATCTGCGTTCGAAAAACATCCCGTTGGTGGCGTATGCGCCGCTCGCACAGGGACGTGCGGCAAGCGATACGACTTTGGCGCGGATCGGCAGCAAGCACGGTGCGACTGCCGCACAGATTGCCATTGCCTGGCTGCTCGATCAGGACAGCGTTATTGCGATCCCCAAGGCACAGCGGCGCGAAAGCCAGCAAGCCAATCTCAATGCGCTAGCGGTTCGACTCGACGACGATGACCGCAAAGCAATCGCAGCGCTTCGCAAGGACCAGCGTTACGTCACTCCCCCCTTCGCTCCCCAGTGGGACGCGTGATTCAGCAGGCTTAGGTGCTCGGGCGACGGGCACACTCATCCAGTGCAGAGTTCGGACGATGCGCTTGCGTGCCCAGTCCGAACGCGACGACGCTGAGCAGCGCCAAAGCCCATACACAGATCACGCCGTACAGCATCACGAGACCAAAGCCGTGGACGAGCGCCGCATGAGCGATCACGCCATGCGGATCGGCGCTTGCGAGTTTCGCGCTGTCCTGCGTGAGATCCGCAAAATTGCCTGCGGCCACCTTTTGCGCGAGAAAACGCAGCGACGATGCTTCGGAAAGGCCGGCAAGCGCGCGAGAAAGATAAGAAAGCACGCCTTCGAAGAGTATGTAACCCATCAGCGCGATATTGATGGCCAGGCTGATCAGTCTCGCGCTCATATCGATACCCGAGGCCATGCCTGCGCGGTTCGGCGAGACCGAGCCGGTCGCGGTATTGGTGACCGGCGTGTTGGTCATCCCCAGCCCGGTTCCGCACAACAGGCATCCCGGCAGCATCGTGAGCCAACTCGCCTGCTCCACGCCAGCGCCGAACCTCATCACGATGAAGCCGAGACCGATAATGAACAGTCCGAGCGGAATGACCCTGCGCGCATCGAAGCGCAGCGCAAGCCGCTCGGCAAATGGCGGCACGATCAGTGTCGGTAGCGTATAGGCGAGCAGCGACAGTCCGGACTTCACGTTCGAGTAGCCGAGCGCGCCCTGAAAATAGATCGGCAGGTAGATCATGAACGGCCAGTAGCTGAAGTTCATGCCCATCGATCCGCATATCGCACCTGAAAACCGGCGGGTCCGGAACACGAAAAAATCGAACATCGGCCGACGACTACGCTTCTCGACGACGATGAACGCGATAAAACTCAACCCCGTCGCCGCGACGATGCCTCGCGCGACGGGGCTGTCCAGGCCGAGATCCGGTCCTTGCGTAATGAAATAAACGAGGCCGAAACATGACGCGGAAAGCGTGAGGATGCCGGCAAGGTCCAGGTGTTGCGCATGTGGGTCACGGGACTCCTGCACACCCGCGTAGACGAGACCTAGTGCCACGATCGAGATCAACGCGTGGACGAGGAACACCCACTGCCAGTTGGCGACTGCGACGATCATGCCGCCGATGATCGGACCGAACCCAAGGCCGATGCCGAAGATGATTCCCCAAGCGCCAAACGCTTTGCTGCGCTCGCGCCCCTCCTGGAACTGATGCGACAGCACCGCCACCTGGCAGATCAGCATCGCTCCGCCGCCCATCCCTTGAAAAAAACGGCTGACGATCAGGACCGGCGCACTCTGTGCGAGCCCGCAGATGAGCGAGGTGATCCCGAACATCACGATGCTGACCACATAGACGCGTTTGCGTCCGAAACGATCTGCCAGCGCGCCCGTGCCCATAAGCACGGTGGTACACGCGAGCGTGTAGGCGTTCATGATCCATTGAATCTCCTTGAAATTTGCGTGCAGCACGCTTTCAAGGGTGGAAAGCACCGTCGGCACACTGGAAATTTCGAGGCCGAACATCAGCGAGGTCAGGCATACCGCGGCGAGCGCCACGGCATTTTTCGGAGGGGTGGCGAGTGTCATGAGATATCGCAGGGAAAAGGTGCGTTTGCGCGTACACGTCGGCGTACACAGGGGAGCTAATCGATCAGCAGCATCACGTCCGATGTACTATAACGGGAACAAACGTCCCTATTGAGGCAGTTTTTCCCACAACTTATTCCCACAAGGACCCAATTCGATGGATCAACTCGATGGCGTAGCGGTCTTTGTCAAGGTGATCGAAGCCGGCAGCTTTACGGTTGCGGCCGAACGCATGCACCTTACGCGGTCGGCCGTCGGCAAAGTGATAGCGAAGCTCGAGGCTCGCCTCGGCGTACGTCTGCTTCAGCGCACGACGCGTAGCCAGACACTGACGGAGGCGGGGCGCAGCTACTACGATCGATGCGTCCGGGCGCTTGCCGAGTTGGACGCCGCCGAAGCCGAACTGGAGACCGGATACAGCGAGCCACGCGGGCGCCTGCGGGTCAGCGCGCCGCTCGCATTCGGCCACCATTGCGTCGCTCCGGTGTTGTTCGGACTGGCACGCAAGCACCCCACACTACAGATCGACATCTCGTTTACAGACCGGGCAGTCGATCTCGTCGAGGAAAACATCGATCTTGCGGTGCGCATCGGCGATTTGCGCGACAGCACGAGCCTCGCCGCACGGCATCTCGGCGTTCAGGAAACGAGCATCGGAGCGGCCCCGGCCTATCTTGCGCGGCATGGGACGCCCGTCGATATCGACGATTTCGCGAAGCATGCGGGCATCGCCTACTCGCGCGCCGGTGCGATGTCGCCGTGGCGCGTACTCGACACGGACGGGATTGAACGCGAATTGCTGATCAAGCCGCAACTGAGCCTGGACGATATCCAGGCGATTGCCGGAGCAGGCGTCGCCGGTCTGGGGCTCGTGCAGTTGCCATGCTGGTTGCTGACACGATATGTGATGACGGGCGAACTCGTCGCGGTGAGGGAGCGTTGCGGCGTGCGACCACAGGACATCCACGCGGTGTGGCCGAACACGCGATATCTTCCGTCGAAGACTCGTTGCGCCATCGATGCACTGGTTGCGGAGATCCCACCAATGATTCTCCGTTGAGGTGCGTCAAGCATCCAGGACCGATTCAGTCATGCAGCCAGACTGCCAACGAATTGTCTGATGCTGGTCAGCACGGCTGCCTGGTCGCCCGCGAAAACCCAGTGATCCGCGCCGTCGAGTTCGACGTATCGTGCGTGCGCGATGTGGCTGGCAAGATGCCGGCCAGCGCCGATCCGAACGGCGTGGTCGTCGTGACGGTGCAGCACCAGAGTCGGAGCCGCAATCCGGCCCAGCAGATCCCGCACATCCATATCGCGCAACGCCTCGAGCACGCCCTTGAGCGCTCCCGGGCTCGACGCGGCCCGCAGCAAACCTGCCCACCAAGCTCGCGCCTGGGGGTCACGAGACAGGCTCGGCGCGAACGTTTCGATGCCCGCGGGGCCGCCCCACGCCGCGACGAGTTGCTGGAGCCACGCGTCGTACTGGCTAGCCCGCAGCGCGTGCGGATAGTCGGGTGCCGCGCTTCCCTTCGCCAGCGAGCCAAACAGGACGAGACCGATGACTCGATCGGGATGATCGGCGGCAAATTTGATGCACGCCGGACCACCCTCGGACGCACCGAACAACACCACCCGGCGGCTTCCGGCGGCGTCGAGCACCGTGCCGATGTCCTGCGCGGTTGCGTCGACGCCGGGGTTGAAGCCGACACGATCGGAAAGCCCGATACCGCGACGATCGAGCAGGATGAGCCGGCCCATCTCAGCGAGAGAGGACAGGAACGCCCGGCACCGTGGCTCCTCCCAGATCCGTTCGACGTGGGACACGAAACCAGGCAGCAGCAACACATCGATGCGGCCGGCGCCGTAGGTCTGGAACGCGAGATGGACGCCGCCGCCGAGGACATAACGGGTCGGCGGCGGCGCCTCGATCGGCAATGCGGTGACGGCGTTCAGCAGCGCACGGGTCTCGGTTTCGGGCGCCACATCGAGCGTGTCGCGAAGGCGCTGGGTCAGCGCATCGAAGTGGCGCTCGGCCGTAGCCCGATCACCGGCGAGCAGCAGATTGCGAATCAGATGCCGCGCGTACGCTTCGCTGAGCGGGTCCAGCGCAACGAGACGGCCCGCGTGCGCTGCCGCAGCCGCGTAGTCGCCTGCCGCATGCCTGTCTTGCACCACCCGCTCAAGCGCGTTGATCGCCCTGCCCCGCAAGGCCTCACGGCGAAAGAAAGCCCACTCGTCGAACTGCGGGCAATCGCCGGGTGAAAAACCTTCGAGAAAGTCGCCCGAATATTGACGGCATGCCCGCTCGAACTCTCCTACATCGCAGGCTTGCTCGAACAGTTGCGAATCGATATGCAGGTCGATCGCCGATGACCATCGAAGCGTCGACCGGTCGGTGGTGAGGACGTCGCCGCCCAGCGTCAGCTGGAGGCGGTACATCAGGCGCCGCAGCCGCACCCGTACGACATCTTCGCTGCTATCCGGCCACAACATGGTCGCGACGACGTCGCGTCCGACCGGCCCCTTCGCTTCGGCCAGATAGATCAGCAGGGCCAGGCCTTTGCGCAAGCCTATCGGACACGGCTGGTCGTCCCGACGAATCTCCGGAAAACCAAGCGTCCGCACGTTGAACAGAGCCATCGTCATGCAAGCCTCCATGACGGCGTCGAGGGGACGCTCAGGGGACGCGTCGATCCTACCATGCACGCCAGACGATCATCGCTGCACTCATTGCGGCGGATCGCACCGGAGGATTTGCCATGAAGAACCTGGGTAAGCATGCGATCGTGATAGGCGCCGGAATGGGTGGGCTGCTGGCCGCGCGCGCGCTGTCGGATTTCTATTCCACCGTGACCGTGCTCGAACGCGATGCGTTTCCGGCAGAGGACAGCTGGCGCAAAGGCGTCCCGCAGGGCCGTCACACACATGGGCTGCTTGCCCGCGGCAGCGCGGTGCTCGAGGAGTTCTTTCCCGGATACAACAACGAGGTCGTCACGCAAAGCGGCGGGTTGCTCGGCGATGTCGTGAACGACCTGCTCTGGATCGGCCGCAACGTCACGCTTGCCAATGGCAACAGCGATTTGACCGGCCTTCTCGCGAGCCGTCCGGTGCTCGAAGGCCATCTGCGACGGCGGCTTCTGGCACTGCCGAATGTGCGCGCCATCGAGAACTGCGCGGTGCGAGGGCTCGCCAGCGACTCCGCCCGCGAGCGCGTGACGGGTGTGCGCATACGCGCCGAAGGCAAGCCCGAAGAGACCCTCGACGCGGATCTCGTCGTCGATGCGAGTGGACGCGGTTCGTCCAGCGCGACGTGGCTCGCGGTGCTCGGCTACCCGGCTCCCGTCAGCGAGAAGGTCGAGGTCGGCATCGGCTACACGACCCGCACCTATCGACGTCGGCCGACCGATCTCGACGGCAAGCTCGGCATCATCGTCGCCGGTAGTGCGCCGAACTGGCGAAACGGCGTGATCCTCGCACAGGAGAACGACAGTTGGATCGTCAGTACCGGCGGCTTTCTCGGCGACGAGGCGCCCGATAACGATGAGGGCTTTCTCGCGTATCTGGCGACGCTGCCGACCATGGAAATTCATGACATCGTCGCCGCAGCCCAGCCGTTGAGCGGCTACAGGCGCTACCGCTACGTCCACAGCTTGCGACGTCGCTACGAGAAGCTTGCACGCTTTCCCGGCAACTACCTGGTGTTCGGTGACGCAATCTGCAGCTTCAACCCGGTCTACGGACAGGGCATGACGGTCGCGGCGCAGGAGGCGCTGACGCTGCAACGGTGCCTGCTGCGCGCAGGCGCGCACGATCTTGCGCGGCGATTCTTCACGGAGGCCGCGAAAATCGTCGACGTTGCATGGGATATCGCGGTCGGCAACGACCTTCGCAATCCGCTCATCGAGGGCCGGCGGCCGCCGATGCTACGTTTCATCAACCGGTATATCGGCTGGCTTCACGTTGCCGCGACCCGCGACAGCGCATTGGCAACCGCGTTTCTGAAGGTCGTCAACCTGATGGTTCCACCGCCGTCGCTGCTGAGGCCGGCCATTGCCTGGCGCGTCTGGCGAGGCAACCGAAGCTCTGCGTCACCGCTTTCTCGCTCGCAATCGAGCGAGCCGCCCGCTAACGAGCGAATTGAACTAACGTAGATCAGGCAAGCCCAGCCATACCTGCATGCGCGAGTCCGCGCGGGTGCAGTTCCTGCCAAGACGGCCCCTTCCGTCGAAGCTTCCATTGATGATTGCGTCGAAAGGAGTACGACATGATCGGTGTATTCGTTACGTTTCGCTACGGCGACAATTTCGATGAACGAGCTGTGCGGACGATTGCCGAGACCGCACGTGGGGGGTTCGAGGGAATGCCGGGGCTACGTTCAAAGGCTTTCACGCTCAATTCCGCAAAGCGTGAAGCCACGAACTTCTACGTTTGGGACTCGGAGGACGCAGCCAAAGCGTTCTTCACCGATGAGCTCCGCGATCGGGTAACCGGTCTTTACGGTGTACGCCCCGACGTCGAATTCGTGCAGATTGCCGCGCTCGTGGAAAACGCTCGAACATGACATCGTGCAGCGTCGCGGGTAGACCAACACGAGATTGTCTACACCATGATGAATCCGTGCCGCATGCCGAGCATCACCGCCTCGGTGCGGTTGGTCGCACCGAGTTTGCCGAAGATGGACGACAGGTGGAATTTCACCGTGTTATCCGAGATGTCGAGTTGCCGCGCGATCTCCTTGTTGCCGAGTCCGTCGGCGAGCATCGCCAGCACTTCGATCTCTCGTAACGTCAACGCTTCGAACGTGTCGCCGGGTGCCTTCTGGCGCGACGGTCTCGTTTCGGCGAGCAGCCTTGCGAGGATGTCGGGCGTCAGCACGCAAAGGCCCGCGGCGACGGCTTCGATGGACGCGACGATTTCGGCTGGCATCGCGTTGCGCGGCAGGATGGCCGCCGCGTCGGCGAGCAGCGCATCGAGCATCCAGTCGCTGTCCGGGTCGTCGCTCAACAGCACGAGCGACGGCGACGCGTGCGAGAGTTCGAGCAGAGTCTTGAGCGCGTCGCTTGCCTCCGGCGCGATGTCGGTGACGATCACATCCGGCACCGAACCGGCGAGGCAATCGACGAGCTTTTCGGCGTCGGCTGCGCTACCCAGGAACTTGAGTGCCGGGTTCGCCTCGACAAGCGCTTGCAGGCTCGCGCGCTCTTGCCACGATGCCGCAATCACGGCGACCCGCAAAGGCGCTGTCTGTCCTGTCTGTCCATCCGACATTTCGTCCCTTCCCGGACCTCATCTGCACGAATTCCGTTGGGGCCGTTCGCCCACCGTGACCGAACACGCGTGGCGTTCGCCACCTCGAATCAAGGCGATCTGCAACTGCTGCCCAACGCTTGCCGAACCCAGCGCGGCACTGACGTCGCCCATGTCGCGGCAAGCCTTGCCGTCCAGTTCGATCAGTACATCGCCTATCAGCACGCCCGCCTGCTCCGCAGGGCCGCCCGGCGCAAGCGAGTTGATCAACAGGCCACTGCCGAACGACAGGTTCATTTCCTTGACCCAGGCTTCCGGCAGGCCGACCCGCTGCGTGCCGACACCAAGGTAGCCCCGCGACACGCGCCCTTTCGCCAGCAGTTCATCGGCGACGCGCTCCACGGTCGTCCCCGGAATCACGATGCCGGCGCCGCGCATCAGCGCCGACGTGCAGATGCCGACGACCTGCCCGCGCATATCCGCGAGGGCCGCCCCGGAGAAACCAGGGCGCAGGCCGCCGTCCAGTCGCACGAACGCATCGAGTTGTCCGCCTCTCCACGTGCGCCAGGCTCCCCCTACGCCGCCGATCACGCCAAAATCAGCGCTAACGCCGGAATCGTCCGCACGGGCGACGGCGAGCGCAAGATGACCCGGCTTCAGTGAGTGGGCATCGCCAGAATCGATCGGGTCGAGATCGACGCCGTCCAGTTTCAGCACGCCGACGTCGGAGCCCGGGTCCAGGCCCGCGAGGACCGCGGCGACCGTGCGGCCGTCGGTCAATGTGACTTCGATTCCTTCCTCACGCCTGATCGTGTGTGCGGCCGTCACGACGACGCCACGTCGCCAGATTACGCCGCTCGACGGCATGCGATGCCGGCCGTGTACCGCCACGACACTCCGCCCTACACGCGCGACGATGTCCGCCAGATTGTCCGAGAGATCCATCAAAGGATTGCCGCTCGAGGATGTGGTTTCCATTTCAAGCCCCCTGCCCATTGCGTGATGACGACGGATTCACAATGACAGAACCACGGGGGGCGCACACCACCCGAATGGGTAGCCGGGTAGATGCAGTTCGGACCTATTTCAACCCGCGCCTAGCGTCGCCCGCTACGGCCCCATACATAGCGCACCCATCGCTGCCAGCGGCTTTGCGGAGGAGCGGGCGCGTGGCGTGCAGTCTGCGCTTCGCGGTCGCGCTGGGCGGACTTCCGCACCTGTTCGTGGATCTGCCTCAAGCTCATGCCGCCTGGGCCTTTCAGCTCGTCGGGATCGGTAGCGGGATCGTCATCGGGATCGTCTGTCATCAGAGTCGCCTGTTGGTGAAGAGGCGACTTGATCTTGATACAGATGCCCAGCAGGAGCAAGTTGGACGCGGATCGCCGACCGGTGCGCCGTCCAACGGGCCTTGCCCGCCTGCCGTTCGTGAAGTAGATTTTTCTAATGAGGTTCGAGCCGGGAGGGACGGCCATGGAACTGAGTGTGGAACATGTCGAGGTTTGGGCAGCTACCATCGACGACAAACCGGGAGGTCTTGCGAAAGTCTTAAGCGTCTTGCGGGATGCTGGTGCCGACTTGCAGTTCATCGTGGCGCGTCGCACGCCAGAGGCATCGGGTAAGGGAGTCGTGTTCGTCGCTCCGCTACAGGGAGACAGTGTGACCCGCGCCGCCACCCAGGCGGGGTTCAGCGTCACGCCGAGCCTTCACTCCATCCGTGTAATGGGTCTGGACCAGTTGGGCATCATCGCGCAATTGAGCCAGATGCTGGCGGATGGCGGGATCAATCTCCGCGGCGTGTCGGCCGCTGTACTTGGCACGCAGTTCATCGCTTATCTCGCGCTCGACTCGCTGGACGACGCCGAAAAGGCGATTGACCTTCTACAAAGGGCCTGAAGTACCCGTACCGGACTGCGGACCGGCTTGGCTCTTGCTGGCAGCGAATCGCGATGCCGGTACCGAGGTCGGCAGGGATGAAGACACCGACGACCACAAGGCGGGTGCTTTGGGCGCTCTCGCTTTGCATTGTTGCGACTTGCATCGCAATTGGCGGGGTATTGCTGTTCGAGCTGTTGGTGGTCGGCCGTGCCGTCAGCGATTTCCGTCGGGACGCGGATCTCGCGCAGGTGGGCATCGCACGTGGCGAGCCGGCTACGCTCGAGGAGCGCATCAACCCGCCCTATCTGAAGCGGTACGGCCTGGACCGCAACCTGTATAAGGACATTCACGGAAACTTTTCGCCGACCGGCGCCGACTGGCGGCAATGGGGGCTGCGAACCAAGGTCGCGGCCACCGTGATGTGGCTGGGTCACGATCCACCGGGAACGTGGTGGACCTACGTTCAGATCAGGTGCGTTGATCGGTTTCCGGAAGCTCACACCGACAGCGAGCCGATCGTCGATGTTGCCGACGCTTGCCTCGGCGAGCCGCATTGATCGACGCACAGGCATTCAACGGCCTGTTCCCTGTCCCGCTGGTGATTTTTGATCATCGGAACGGCCAGCACCGAGCGCCTCGAGCAACGGCCGCAGCGCATTCAGTTCCGCGCCGAAGCCGCTCCAGTCTTCCGCCTTCAATCGCTCGATGGCGCGGTCGTAGTGAGCAAGTGCCTCTCGCGCGCGAGCATCCACCGTGCCCCGGGACGGCGATGACGCTCGCGCGGTCTGCTGGAATAGCGCCGCCAGCGCTTGATCCAGCGTATCCTCCATCACCACACGGTCGCCATAGGCGGCAATCACTCTCTTCATCTCCGGCAACTGACCGGACGCCGCGCGCAAATAGAGCGGAGAAACGTAGAGGATCGAGTTCTCGATCGGCACGACTACAAGATGACCGCGAATGACGCGTGAGCCCATCTGGTTCCACAGCGAGATCTGCTGCGAGATCTCGGTATTCTGCTGAATGCGCGCTTCGATCTGAAACGGCCCGTAGACCAGCTTGTCCTTCGGAAACGTATACACGATGAGCTTGCCGTACCCGGGCTGATCGCAGCGCGCCGCGAGCCACGCAATCATGTTCTCCCGCTGGCTCGGCACCATCGGCAGCATCAGAATGAACTCGGCGCGCGGATCGCCGGGGAGTCGCATGATCGTGTAATACGGCGGCATGGTACTGGCGGAGCTTCCGCCATCCATGCCGACCAGTTCCTGAGGAAACTGCCACAGGTCCTCGCGGTTGTAGAACACTTCCGGCGCATCCATGTGATACGCGCGGTAGAGCTGCGCCTGGATCAGGAACAGATCTTCGGGGTAGCGGATATGCTGCCGTTGACCCGCTGGCATCGCGTCCAAAGGCTTGAACATACCGGGGAAGATGCGCTCGTATGTGCGCAAGAGCGGGTCGGCGGGATCGCTGGCGTAGAAATCGACCGTGCCGTCATACGCATCGACCACGACCTTGACCGCGTTTCGAATGTAATTGGCGTTTTCGCCGAAACCGGGCCGGGAGTACGGAAACCACCGGCTGACGGTGTAGGCGTCCTGGATCCAGAACAGCCGCCCATCGCTCGCGACGACATAGGGGTCATGGTCGAGAGTCAGGAACGGCGCGATCGTCCGCACGCGGTCCTGAATGTTGCGGTGAAGCAGTATCCGGCTCTGGTCAGTGATATAGCCGCTCAGCAAAATGTTCGGATCGTCGAGCTGCCAGGCGAAGAGACTGCGGCGCCCCACACCGCCGAGCGTGACGCCGTCGCGCCCGCTATACCTCGTGTATGCATTGGTCGGCCTGCGCGGATAGTCGAACTCAGCTACGTTGCCGTTTACGATCACATAGTCCTGGCGGCCTTCACTGAAATACAGACGTGGTTCGCGAATGGCCGGGCCGCCGCTGGAGACGGGCGGAATATCGTGCAGATAGAAAGACGGTAAGCCTTCAGTGGACTTCTCGGTGACTGGCGACATCACGACGCCGATGCCGTGAGTAAAGATAAGGTGCAGGTTCACCCAGGTTTGGGCGTTGGATGGAAGCATCGCCGGGTCGAGTTCGCGCGCCGACAGCACCACCTGTCTGTATCCGCTATCGAGCTGATAGCGGTCGATGTCCACCGAAAGAAACTTGTAGTAAGTCCTGATCTCCTGCAACTGTGCGTAAGTGTCCATCAGCGGTGGCACATCCCATAGCCGGATGTTGTCGATGGTCGCCCGATTGGCCTGCAGCGAGTCGAGCGTCAATCCCTGCTCGGCCTCGAACGGTTTGACCTCGATGTTTGCGAGGCCGTATGCCTGTCGCGTTAGCGCGATCGTATGCTCGATATAGGGTGTTTCCAGTTTCAGCTCGCTCGGCTTGACATAGAAGCGCTGAAACAGCGATGGGTAGATCTCGGCGAACACAATCGAACTGCCGAATACGAGCAATGCGAGAACGACGGGCTGCAGATGGCTGCGCCGGCGCATGTTGATGCACAGGGCAACGGACGAGGCGGCTCCAAGGCCGATAAGCATCCACAGGACCGGCAACTCGACGTGGACATCGGTATAGCTCGCGCCGACCACGACGCCGTTGTCGCCATAGAGCAGCAGAAAGCGGTCGAGCCACCACGACCACGCCTTCACCGCAAAGAACAACCCGAGCAATGCGGAGCCATGAGTGATAGCGGCGGCCGACAGCGTGCGTGGTGGCCGCTCCAGCGCAATGTCGCCGCGCAACGCGTAGACCGCACCTGCCACGGCCGCGCTCCAGAACACTAGCTGCAGCAGCCAGTTCTTCAGAGCGACATACGCGGGGAGCGAGAAAAGATAAAAGCCGATGTCCCTGTCGAAGATCGGATCGCGCGCGCCAACAGGCACCTGATAAATGAAGCGAAGCGCGATGTCCCAGCTCGAAGCTTCGCTAGCGGCGACAACCAGCCCCAGGACGATCGCGGCGCAGGCAATACTGGCGCGCCAGGGAACGTGCGGCGCGATCAGTTCCGACAGTTCGACCGCAACCTCGCTCGCATGCGACGGATCGGCCGCTTGCGCTCGCAAGACATCGACGCGCCTCGCGTAACGATGCGCCAACATCCCCGACAGCCAGATCGCGCACGCCGAGATTACGAACACAGCCGCAAACAGCAGCACCCGCGCGGAAAGGAGGGTCCAGAAAACGCCACCATAGCCGACCGAGGAGAACCACAGCCAGTCGACGAGGACGCCGGTGATGCGGCCGACGACGATCAGCGCAACGACCACGGCCGCCACCGCGATTGCATAACGTCTCAGACGCACGCCGGACTTCACTTCCGACCGCATAGTCCCTCCTGTGCGTTGGCCGTCGCCGATGCCGTGCTGCGGTTGTGATCCTGGTTCGGATGGGCCGGGTCAGACAGCTTGAATTATTGTAGGAGCCATAGTCAGAATACTAGTGACCCTAGTTTCTACATGCTATCGAGTCCGCCGGACGGTTTCTCTGGCGGCGGCACACCCTTTGCTGCGATGAAACGGTCGAGTTCATTTCAAGAAAGGGGGACCCCTACCATGAAGCTCTACTATTCGCCTGGTGCCTGCAGCCTCGCCGACCATATCGCAATGCATGAGGCCGACCTCACTTTCGACAGGGTTCGCGTCGATTTGAAGTCGAAGCAGACCGAAACGGGGGAGCAGTTCAATCAGATCAATCCAAAAAGCTACGTCCCAACCCTCGAGATGGATGATGGTCAGCGGCTTACCGAGAATGTCGCGATTCTTTCGTGGGTCGCACAGCGCAAGCCTGCGCTTGCGCCCAATAGCGAACCTGGCAACCTGCGCCTGCTCGAGATGCTCGCGTTCATTTCGACAGAAATCCACAAGCAGTTCGGCCGTGTTTTCAAGCCCACTTCGGATGCTGAAGCAACGGCAGCGCGTGAGAAGCTCGGTCAACGCTTTCAGTTGATCGCCACCATGTTCTGGACTGACCCCCAGAAGTTGGACGGTTAAATGACTACGCCTGACCGAATCGAGCCCGATATTTGACGGGGCTCATGCCCTGCAATTTTAGCTTGATACGGTCATGGTTGTAGTATCGGATATAGTCCTTTATGCCGGTCTCCAGCTCGTTAAGGTTGTCGAATTTGTTCAAGCGAAAGAACTCCGCTTTGAGCGTTCCGAAGAAGCTCTCCATGGCGGCATTGTCGTAGCAGTTGCCCTTGCGCGACATGCTTTGTGTGATCGAGCGGGCCTCAAGAAGGCGCCGGTAGACCGGCATCTGGTATTGGGCGAATTCAACCGGTCGTCGCAACACCTTCTATCGAGGGGTGTTGCATGGGACGAAGTGTAAAGCAGGTGTATCGGTTGACGGGGCGAGGAGCGATGTACTCGCCGGGCGCGCCATCACTTGGACATGAGATCGAGCGTCGGTTTTGGCACCAGATCGCGACTGGCATTACAAGCGAGAAAGCAGCGGAGGCGGTAGGCGCATCTCAAGCGGTAGGCTCGCGCTGGTTCCGCTATCGTGGCGGCATGCCACTATTCATGTCGAAACCTATTGCGGGTCGATACTTGTCGTTCGCTGAGCGAGAAGAGATAGCATTGCTTTCTGCCCAGGGCCTCGGGGTGCGCGAGATCGCCCGCCGTATCGGACGCAATCCATCAACCGTTTCGCGGGAACTCACGCGCAATGCGGCGACCCGTGGTGGGTGCCTCGAGTATCGTGCTTCGGTCGCGCAGTGGAAGGCGGAACGGTTCGCTAAACGACCAAAGCCAGCGAAGCTGGCGACTAATGCACGGCTGCGTCAATATGTACAGGAGCGCCTGGAGGGCAAAGTACATGACGTTGATGGTCGTGAAATTGCCGGGCCCAGGCAGGCGCCGTTCAAGGGGCGAAATAAACCAAATCGCGGTGACCGAAAGTGGGTCAACGGCTGGTCACCTGAACAGATTGCCAATCGATTGCAGGTAGATTTCCCGGACGATGAGTGTATGCGCATCTCTCACGAAGCCATTTGAACCGCCCCGGGTTTCCCGGAGACTATTTTGCTTGAGTCATGCCACGGCGGCAGACCCAGCGAGATTTGCATAATAAGCGGCTTCGGCCTGCGCGGGTGGAATGTTGCCGATGGGGCCGAAGAGCCGACGATTGTTGAACCAGTCCACCCATTCGAGCGTCGCCATTTCAACGGCCTGCAGATTGCGCCACGGTCCGAGGCGATGGATGACCTCTGCCTTGTACAAGCCGTTGATCGTTTCAGCCAGTGCGTTATCGTAGGAGTCGCCCACGCTGCCCACCGACGGCTCGATGCCCGCCTCGACCAGCCGATCCGTATAGCGGATCGATACGTATTGCACGCCGCGGTCGCTGTGATGGATCAGCCCGTCCTGCTGCGCCGGCTGTCGTTCGTACAAGGCCTGCTCCAGTGCGTCCAGAACGAAGTCCGTGCGCGCCGAGCTCGACACGCGCCAGCCGACAATGCGTCGGGCGAACACGTCGATGATGAACGCGACATAGACGAAGCCCTGCCAGCTCGATACATAGGTAAAATCTGAAACCCACAGCGCATTGGGCCGTTCGGCCGTGAATTGCCGCTTCACCAGATCCTTCGGGCACGGCGTCGAACCATCGCTCACTGTCGTACGTACCGTCTTGCCCCGCACCACGCCGCGCAGGCCCATCTGCTTCATCAGCCGCTCGACCGTGCAGCGCGCCACGACAATGCCTTCGCGCTTCAATTGCGTCCAGACCTTGTCTGCGCCATAGACCTGGAAGTTTTCTTCCCACGCGCGCCGGATCTCATCCTTGAGCATCCTGTCACGCTGGGCCCGCGGCGGCACCAGGTCAGGATTGGCGCGGCGAGCCACATGGGTGTAGTACGTCGACGGTGCGATTGGCAGCACCCTGCAGATCGGCTCGACCCCGTAGACGTGCCGGTGATCATCGATGAACGTGATCATCACTTCGGTCGGCGGTCGAGCTCCGCCTGTGCGAAATACGCTGACGCCTTGCGCAGGATTTCATTGACCTGCCGAAGCTCACGTACTTCCCGCTCCAGTTCCTTGAGCCGATCCTGCTCCTGCGTACTCGTGCCCGGGCGCAAACCCCGATCCCGCTCCTCCTTGCGCACCCAGCTACGCAGCGTCTCGCCCGAGCAGCCAAACTTCGCCGCAATCGACGCGATCACTTTCCATTGCGATTCCCGGTCGCCTTGATGTTCCAGCACCATTCGCACAGCCCGCTCACGCACTTCCGGCGAGTATCTTGGGGATTTCTTCTTCGTGTTTTCCATAGCTCCATTTTCTCAAGAAGTGGAGTCTCCGGAAAACCCGGGGCGGTTCAATTTATCAAGCGCTCTATATTCAGGGGCGCGGCGCGCTCAAGCGCGAGCTGGTGGGCTGCCTGCGCACCGGTCGTGCGTTGCGCGTTCCCCGAGCGAGAGCGCGTGCCAAGGCGTGGGCGCACGTAAGCGAGGAGGTGATGATTTCCAGTCGGCCTGCAGAGGCGGAAGATCGTGCTGTGCCGGGCCATTGGGAAGGAGACCTGCTCATTGGCCTGAACCGATCCGCCATTGGGACGCTGGTGGAAAGATCAAGCCGTTTCACGATGCTCGTGCACTTACCCCGGGAGAAAGGCTATGGACTGATTCCGCGCACGAAAAACGGACCCGCGCTGGCCGGCTACGGAGCTGTCACGATGGCCAACGCACTCAAGAAGACCGTGGCGGACCTGCCTGCCCAGTTGTGGCGATCACTAACCTGGGATCGTGGCAAGGAGCTGTCCGATCACGCCCGCTTCACTATCGAGTCCGGCGTGAAGGTATTCTTCGCCGACCCGCACAGCCCATGGCAGCGCGGTACGAACGAAAACACCAATGGCCTTCTACGACAATACTTTCCAAAGGGCACAGACCTGTCCCGGTGGAGTGCTCGAGAGATCCAAGCCGTTGCTAACATATTGAATACCAGGCCCCGGAAAACGCTCGGCTGGAAGACGCCTGCGGAAGCGCTGGACGAGTACCTAAAATCTGTTCAACAATCCAGTGTTGCGACGACCGGTTGAATTCGCCTTGCCAGCCTTGGTCGGAATGTAAGATAACTTTGTCGCCCTGCTTGAGCCGACCAAACGCTTTCTTCAGCATCGTGCCTACCATGTCAAACAAAGGACGCCGGGCCATCTGGTACGCAATGATCTCGCCGTTATACAGGTCAAGCACTGGGGAGAGATAGAGCTTCTCTCCCCGAACGTTGAATTCGGTCACGTCTGTGACCCACTTCTGGTTAGGCAAATGCGCGTCAAACTGACGTTCAAGGATATTGGGCGCGATCTTGCCAACCTCGCCCTTATAGGCGCGGTATTTCTTGATCCGTACGCAGGACTTCAGACGCAGATCACCCATGAGACGCTGGATCGTTTTGTGGTTGACGGTCTGGCCCTCTTGTCGGATCGCAGCGGTGATTCGCCGGTAGCCGTATCGCCCTTTATGTCTGTCGAAGATAGCCTTGATCCGGGCCTTAAGGTCAGCATATTTGTCGACTAGCTGCAGCGCCTTCTGTTGATAATAGAAAGTGCTGCGCGCCAAGCCTGCCAGCTTGAGCAGACCGGCAAGAGGGTATTGGTGCCTTAGCTCGATCACGATTTGCGCTTTTTGCGCTGCGCTTGCGGCGCGGTCGTTTGAACCAAGGCATTGAGCTTTTTTAGATAGGCATTCTCCATGCGGAGGTTGTCCAGTTCCTTCATTAATTCGTCGCGAGTGCGCCCAGCGTCGCCCTTTGATGATCTCGGAGATTCTGTGGTCTGATGCTTTGTCATCTTCTTGCGGCGTAAGGAAGCGTGCGGAGACAAGGCCTCCAGTCCGCCTTGATCGTAGTTGCGCTCCCACGTAGCGATAATATTGAAGTTGCGAATATCAAACAGCGCGGCCGTTTGCCGATAGGAGAGGCTCTCGTCACGCATGCGTCGCAACACCGACAGCTTGAATTTTAAGCTATAGGTGGCCCGCGCCTTTTCCCTTACGCCAGCAGCACCATGCGAACGATAACCTGCCACCCATTTGCGTAGCGACGTAACATCCACATCATGGCGGCGAGCAACGACTTTGAGCCCCGCCGTTCCCGAACAATAATCCTTGACGACCGCGAGCTTGGTCTCTTCCGAATACTTGCCCACAAGACTCCCTGCAGAAGTGTCCAACTTCTCGGGGTCAGTTCATTCAGGGGTGGTTACCTGTTCGGCAGCGAAGCGAGTGTGGCTGATGCCTATTTGTTCACCATGCTGCTCTGGGCTAAAAAGATGGGTATCGAAGTGCCCGAGAAACTGGCAACCTTTGCCGAACTCATGCGCGCGCGTCCGGCCGTCCAGCTTGCGATGAAGCACGAGGGACTGGAATGATGAAGCACCGACCGTCGCCGCGCCCGCCAATGATTGTCTTCACCGCCTCGTAAGGTCCACGCCAGGCAAACGCGGCGCGGCGAAAACCATCCGGTCCTCGCCGCGCGCGTCACGCCTTGCCATTCACTCGACGACGAACGTCGCTTTCAACGCAACCGCATTCGCCAGGTTGTAGACGTTCGGAGACGTCGCCATCACCGCGTCGTGCACTTCCGCGAATTGCTCCCTGGTGCCGTTGCCCTTGATACGAACGGTGTAACGCAAACTCTCGTAGCCGTTCGCGACCTGCGGATCGAGCCCGAGAAACCCCCTCAGGTCGATGTCGCCTTCCGTTTCGATTTCGAGCGATTGCAGCGTGATCCCGCGAACCGCGCATTGCGCGACGTAGCCCACCGTCATGCACGCGTTCAACGCCGCGATCAGATGTTCCTGGGGATTCGCAAACCGGTTCGATCCGCCGAGTTCGCAAGGCTCGTCGATATCTATCGTGAATCGGCGCGGCACACGCTGGCCGCCGATCGAGAACCCGTCGACCTCCGCGCGACTATGCGTCTGGCCCTGCCAGACGGTCGCGACGCGCCAGCTGGACGCGGCTTTCGACACATCGCGCCTGACGTCGTCGATCAGCGCGAGCAGATCGTCGACGTTGAGTCCGTTGACGATATGCGCTTCGGTAGGCTGTACATTGGCATTCATATTTCTCTCCTTTAGCTGGATGAGTCGTGTGCGTCCGCGCGCTCAATGCATCGTGGCGAGGACCGCCCGGATGCGCGTCCCCTGCTCTTCGGAGACGAGCCCATCGAGCACTTCCGCGAAATGAGGATGATGCATACCGGAATGGAGGTACTGCCACCGGTAAGCGTGATGGAAATTCGCTTCGATCGACATGGCTTCGGCCTCGACTACGGCACGCCCGCAGTTCGCGATGAAATAGCGCGAGTCCGCTGCCGCCTGCACGCGCAAAATGCCGTCGAACGCGGTCAGCAGTTCGATGAACTCGTTGACCGCGTGATCGCGCGCCGCATCCGTCAGCGTAGCGTCGTGGCGTTTCCATTCGAGCTCGTCGAGAATCGCGTGCTGACTTTCTTCCTTCCAGTGGTAGAGAAATACATCTTTGAACAGCTCGGATAGCTGATCGTCAGGATGAATGCTCTGGCGGTAGTGAATCTGCGAGAACAGTTCGATATGCAGCGTCATGGCCAGCACCGCCCACGTGCTCTTGCCGAGGACCACGGCGGCAAGCGCATCGGGATCGACGTCGAAGCGATAACCGGCGGGCAGCGTTTCGCCGATCATTCGTTCGATGCGCCGAAACAGCGCCTGGTGTTTGAGCTCTTCGTCGCTGAAGCGCACCAGCGCTTCGAGCGCGACCTGATCGCCGAGCCAGTAGTCTCGGCTCACTTCCAGCACCTTGGCATTGATGAAGCGCTCGACCAGCCCGAATACGTTCGCGTAGGTGCGCCCCTGAATCTGGCTAACGAACCGCTTTTCCGCGTCCGACAGCGTGATGAAATCCGGCACCAGCGAGAGTCCGTCCGGCAAATACTTCTGGGACATATCGAAGGTACGGCCTCCGATCACATCACGGTCGATATCCCAATTGACCAATTTCGAAGCGCGAATGCATCGGGCGTAGCGATCGCGATCGGACAGCCGCAATACTGCGTTCATAGAAGTTCTCCCAATGTGGACCGCTGCGCGGTCCGGCGTTGAGCGTCGGTTCGCCGGGCGGAGCCAGTCGAATGGTCTGGCTTTCCGGCACGCTCAATTTACGATTGGGAGTCTGGAGGTTCTATGATCGAGTCGCCGCGCGATATGACTGAAACGCCGTTTCTTCTCGCTGCTTGCACGGATCGACAGACGAGGTCGTCGAGCCGGCACGGCGCCTCCTGGCAGACATCACCGGTCCGGCATTGCGGCGAGGCCACCCGGATGTTGCGAGGGCTGCGCTGATGTTGCCGCGCCGTTGGGCTGTCCCTTGCTCTTGCGCCAGCCGGCAGGCGGCATGCCGAATTCGCGTCTGAACGCGCGACTGAACGCGGCTTCCGACTCATAGCCGATCTGTTCCGCCACAGCGTTGAGCGGCTTGCTACCGGTCAGAAGTTCGTGCGCCGCAATCTGCATGCGCCATCTGGCGAGGTATTGCATCGGCGGCTGCCCCAGTAGATCGGTAAAGCGTTGCGCCAACGCGGAACGCGACAGGCCCACTTTGCGCGCAAGCTCCTCGACGGTCCACGCATGCGCCGACTGCGCATGAAGCAGCGAAAGCGCGCGCCCAACGTAGCGGTCACGCACGCCGGCCAGCCACCCGGTCTGGTTCTCAGGCAGCGCTTCGATACAGCTGCGGATCGCTTCGACGAAAAGCAGTTCCGATAGCCTGGCAAGCAC
The DNA here is from genome assembly GCF_050436725.1 of Paraburkholderia sp. JPY465. Lineage (NCBI taxonomy): Bacteria > Pseudomonadati > Pseudomonadota > Betaproteobacteria > Burkholderiales > Burkholderiaceae > Paraburkholderia > Paraburkholderia sp. JPY465. The sequence goes on along the minus strand of NZ_JBNDMT010000006.1, from coordinate 1,258,778 downwards.
GATCGTGCCGCCCGCGCGCGACTCGGCCGCTTCGGCGGCAGCAAGTTTGAGAGACGACTCGAGCCATGCCGCGCGCGGATCCTGGCGCATGTCGATCTTGAAGAGTCGTGGCAGCGCCGAGAGCAGCGGATTGTTCAAAGTATCGTCGCAGGCCAGAAAGCCGCACACGATGCGCGTCACAGCGCCCCCGCCGCCATGGGACAGCGTCATCACTTCACCGGGTGCTGTCGCCATCTGCCCGGCCAGCAGCGAGTCCGACGGCACCGGAGATAAGCCGATCGCGCTGCCCATGATGTGCGTTTCCCCTTGGGGCACCACGATCAGTTCGCCGGCATGGACGTGAATGGCCGAACCGGGATCGCCGGCCAGCTTCGCCCAGCAACTCCCCTCTGTGATCAGATGATAGGAAACGACGCGCTCGGAAGGCGGCAAATAAGCGCCGCAGAGCGATGCATCGGTGCGGCCGATCAGACACCACGGCGCGGTGAATGTCCCGTTCAGAAACACGGCGCCGCTCAGACGAACGGCGCGCAGAACATCAGAGACTGCATCCATGGATAGCTCGCGTGAAATGCGATTTCCCGGGCGAGAAACCTGGCCGTCGCGCAATCGCGAGGACGGCCAAGGGCTACATGTTATACCCGCTATCTCACGCGATGACAAATTCCTTACCGATGTTTTCGCGAAGCTTATGAAGCATTTTGCGGGTCGGCTGGAGACTCGCGCAATGCGTCGGCGAGAAGTGGACGATCGGTCAAGAAACATCGACTCACGGGCAGGACGGCAGCGGCATGTCGCAGGCAGAGTTCACGACAGGAAGGAACATCACGGATCGACGTCATCCGTACTTCGGCAGTCAAGCCTTCCTCGGACTTTTAGAACCTGGCGCGTCGCTGAACTGACTGCTTCGCGCGAACACTACAGCGTGAGATACCGATGAAAAGCCTGATAAGCCGTGCGATCTACCACCCGATCATTGCGCTTTCCGTTTTCTATCTGGTCGACGTTATGCATCACGTCGACTACAGCGTCGCCGGCGCGTTGCTGGTGCTGACCACCAAGACGGTCTCGCGTGTTTTAAGTCTTTTCGACAAGGGATAGACCTGGGATACGAAGCGGCGCCGTAATTCAGCGGTGACATAAAAGGTGCTGGCTGCGATCGGCAAATCAGCGAAAAGAGGCCAGAAAAATGGCCTTTTCGCGATGCAAATGCGCGGAGATGATCGATAGAATTTTCTGTAGCGCGTTACGCACCATGACGCGTCCGATATCTGTGGGATCGCGTTCCCACAGCGGATTTCCGGTTAATTCAGCATGACACGGCTCGCACGGCACTACGTCCCCGAACAACCGCAACACGTTATCTTGCAGGGAATCGCGGGCCCTGCATTCCTGGACGAGGGAGACTACCTGTACTTCCTCGCCTGTCTGGCAGACGCCGCGCGCGTCGCCGATCTGGCAGTCCACGCGTGGGTGCTCATGCCTGACGCGGTCCAGTTCCTCGTCACGCCTTCATACGAATCGAGCGTGGCCATGGCGATGCAGGCAGTGTGCCGCCGCTATGTCGAGACCTTCAACCGCCGCCATGGACGCCGCGGTGCGGTGTGGCGCGGCGGGTACCGGGCGACGGTGATCGAGCCCGAGCGGTATTTCCTGCTCACGAGCCAGGTCATCGATCAGGCGCCGGTGCGCAAGCGTCTTGTTGCCGACCCGGCAAACTACCAGTGGTCGAGTTGCGCGCACCACATTGGGTCGCGTGTGGATAGCTTCATCAAGGATCACGCGCTGTACCGGGCGCTCGGCAATACGCCGTTCGAGCGCCAACAGGCTTACCGCGATCTGGGCGCGCAGCCGCTCGACGAATGCGAGGTCGATAACCTGATGCAGGCGACGCTCAACGGCTGGGTGCTCGGCAGCGCCGCGTATTGCGAGTGGGCGGCGCGGACAGCCAATCGGCGTTTGATGCCACTACTGCTGCGCGACCGCCCGTCCACGGTTCGCACGGCACGCGCGCTCGCACACGTGGGCTAAGCAAAGGAGAAACGAAACGGAATTCAGTCTTTCTGCTGTCCGGCCATTTCCGTGGCCACTTGAATTCCGTTGTCCAACGCGGTTTCCTCCAGAGCGTAAGCGATACCCGGTTGATGGCGCACTTCCTTGATCACGTTCCGAGAACGGTCGATGTGGATGATTTCAAATGTGTAGCCACCTTCCGCTACCCCAATGGTTACGATCCGGTATGTATGGTTGCCTTTAGTGATCGTTCTAGTGGGCATCGATACCTCGCGTCCGCGTCATGTTTCTCCTCCATCCGATAAGCCATTTCATTCCGAACTCGATTTGCTCGAAAAGCCTTCGACCAAACTCAGCTCGGCCAGCGTTCAATCTATGAAGTGCGGATTAAGGCAGGCTTAAAGTTTCGATTCGCAAATTGCGCGATTCGACGCATGTCGACGCAATACCCGTGCTGCCCCTTACATACAATAGCGAGGTCATCTTCTACGATCAGGTGGTGACTGAATGCACGGCTTATTCGTTCAAGGCGACAGGCAGTCGGTCCCGCAGCAGTCAACGCAATTGGCAAGTGTCGGTGGAATATATTCCTTCAACCATTGCAGCATCACGGGTCCGACCGTGAACCACGATGGAGGCAGCATGCGCAGAAGAAGCTTCTTACAAACAGGTGCCGCGGTTCTGGCAGTCGCGGGTGTGGCGCTGAGCGGGTCTGCGGTCACGTTGAGTGACGCCGTTGCCGCCGAATCCAACGCATCGAAGCGGCAGGTCATCGATGCGAAGGTCAACGAGACCCTGACGCGGCTGTTCGAGACGGTCAAAGGTTCAAGAGAACTCGTCGACAAGGCGAACGGCGTACTCGTGTTCCCGTCCGTGCTCAAGGTCGGCTTCATCGCGGGTGGCCAATACGGTGAAGGCGCTTTGCGGGTGCACGGGAAATCGGTCGGCTACTTCAAGACGATATCGGGATCGTTCGGGTTGCAGGCGGGCGCGCAGTCGAAGGCCATGATCTTTCTGTTCATGACGCAAGAGGCGCTCGACAGCTTTCGCAAATCCAATGGATGGTCGGTCGGTGGCGAAGGTTCGGTCGCGCTCGTGAAGGTCGGAGCGAACGGCACGATCGATACGACAACGGCCACCGAACCCGTTCAGGCGATCGTGCTGACGAATTCAGGTCTGATGGCTGACGTGTCGCTGGCCGGCACGAAGGTTTCTCGACTGAAAATCTGACGGCATTGCTTGCGGCGTTTGTCTGACAGGGCTTTGCGCTCGTCGCGCAGGGCCCCGGATTTCACGCGCAACACATCGCAACTCGCATCTGTGCGAACCCCTCGCGGTAGCGCGCGGCGAGGTGTGTGGCCGTCCGCCCCAGCAACGCCCGGTCGATCGTCAGCGCATCGAGCATTGCTTCCGAAAGAGCCTCGATCCCGACGCTGCCCGGCACGCCCGCTGGCTCCCACGTCGCGGCAAACGCGGACTGTTTCGTCGCGTCATGCGCGCGCGCCGGATGAACGAAATTCACCCGCGGCACGCCGAACGCCATCGCGACGATCCGTCCGTGCAGGCTGCTTCCCGCATAGGCCGCGGCATCGGCGATCAGTGCGCAGATGTCCCATATCTCCAGCGAACGGAAGAGTTGAGTACGTGAGACCTTCATCCGTGCTGCAATCCGTTCGTAGCACGCCATATCGTCATGCCAGGGCGCGGCACCCGCTCGGAAAAAGACGCTACCAAGCCCGCTCTCGTTCGACACGCGATCGAGCTCGCTCGCTAGCACACCGAGCGTTCTATCGTCGCCGAAGTCCGCACTGAACTGCACGGCGACATATCCGTCCGGAAACGCCCGCAGCAAATTCGCCACGCCGCTCCGCTCTTTGCGAGCGCGAATGGTCGCGCCGAACAACTCGGCCACCATCACCGCCGGGTCCGGCACGAGCCGCGCGACAATGCCCGCCGCGGCGAGCCCGTTCTGCGTGTGGACGTCGCGCACGCTGACGTCGTCGGCTTGCGTGAGCTTCGCGAGGACTTCTGCTCGCATGCAGGGGTCCAGCCGCTCGACATCGACGCCGCCAACCGCTTGATAAATGACGCTCGACGCAAAGGGAAACATCTCACGGGACGCCATGTAGGGAGCAAGCGCATCGAGACCCGTCAGCGCACGTGCCCATGCGCGTCGCTCATCGTGATGTGCATCCAGTCGCGCGATGATCTTCCGTGCCTCGTCCCGCGGCAGCAGCATCACCGCCGCCTCCCAGTCGCCGCAAGTCAGGATCTCGCCGCCTGCGTGCACGATATGCACGCGGTCCTTGCCGCGTTCGGCGGCCAATTGCGCGAGCGCCTGTACAGCGTGACCGCCGTGGACGCGCAGGTCGCGCTGCGCGAGGCCGGCGAAGATCACGTCATCGCGCGCAAGCAGTCTTGCGACGACGTGAGGGAACAGCAGATCACCCAGGTTGTGGCGATCGAAGGCGCCGAACAGCACTACCGCATCATGTTTTCCAGTGTCTCGCATCATGATTTGCGACCGACCCTCTGCGAAGGGCGGCTACGGTGCTCACCGGGATCCTCTGCGGCGCCACCTGCCGCCGCACCGGCTGGAGCCCGCCGCTTGTCGCGCCATTCCTCCACCTGCCACGCAATCAGCCCCGGCAGAAAGACGATGATGTCACGAAAACGGCGCGCACCCGCGAGCGCCAGGCATAGCTGCGGAGGAAAACCAAGCACCGTACCGATTAGCAGAAACCCACCTTCCTGAACGCCGAGCGCGCCAGGCACAAAGAACGCGATGCTGCTGAGCGCCTGGATCAGCGACTCGAGCACGAGTGCCTGCAGGAAACCTGCTTTGGCCGACAGAAAATAGAGCGCGAGCCATAGCTCGAGCGCGGTCGCGATGCATTGGAGTGATTGCCAGATGAGCAGGTAACGGATGATCACGCCAGGCTGATGCCAGAGCTCGCTGATCGACTGATCGATGCGGACCGACTCGCCGACGAGCGAGCGGAATTTGCCGCTGGTGATGCGATTGAACAGCTTCGTCAGACGGGCGAACGGACTCGCGCGCTGCACGAACGAAAACGCCAGAAGCAGAACCGCCAGAATGGCGATGCCGCCTCCGAGCCTGGCCGCAAGGTGCAACGCCGCGGCGCCCGCATGGGCGATCAGATAGCCGATTGCCGCAATGGCGAACAGCATTTCGCTGATCAGCGTCAGTTGCAGATCGACGACGAGGCTCGCCATGGCGGGGGCCGGCTCCATGCCCCATTTGCGCATCATGCGAAAGGTCACGACTTCGCCGCCCACTCGGGCGACGGGCAACATGCCGTTCACGGACTCCCGAATCCAGACGAGGCGCAGTACGGCGAACAGATTCGGGCGTATCGGGCCGCGCATCAGCATCTGCCAATTCCTCGCGTTGGCGAGCATCGGCAGAACATGGACCATCCCTGCAAGCGCGAGCCCGGCGCCGGCCGCGCGCATCAAACCGAGCACCTTCTGCGCGTCGACGTGCCACACGAGCCAGACGGCAATAGCCAGGCCGGCAAGTGCGGCAACCCGGGCGAGATATTTCATAAGCTGGTGGCAGCATCCTGTCGGATGTTTTCAGGTATCGAACCGCGAGCCTCGGTTCGAGCTGCCGCATAATTCGTTCCCCGCGCCGGGAGAATGCTGTGTTATTTGCTGTCTTGCACGAGTCAACGGACCCTTGCGAACGCCCGTAGCACAGCGTCGCCACGCGGCGTCACGTGAGGAAGCCGGAATCCCGAGCCAGCTGGCTCATTCGCGATCAATTGCAGTTCGCGCAGCGCGCCAAGTTCTACCCGATCCGAATCGATTCGTTCAGGCGCATCCTTCAACAGCAGCAGCGTGGCCACTTCGTGCGGGCTCAACATATCGCTTACCTCGCGGCAGGAAGAAACAACGGGTGACCAGATCCGGCCACGGCTGCATCGGCAGCACGCGAGAACCAGACCCGGCAGAATTTGTGGAAGCCTGTCGCCTATCGTGTCGACGAGCGGCGTGCGCGAGGCGGACTTCGGCGTTCCGGCGTGTCGGGGGTTGGCTTTGCAACGCGCTCGAGAATGGCACGGACCATTTCCTCTACGTCTGCTTCGGCGACGGACTCGCCGTCCCGCTGCTCCTGCGGCGGCACGAGGTCCTCGCTCAGCGTCGCGTCGATGCTCGTTGCGCAGGCCGGCTGCTCAGCGCACAGGGTGCCCTCGTGGAGCTGATGCCCGTCGTCGTGATTGCTGCCGGCGCGGCACGGCGCGATGGTTTCCGACGCGATGTCCATCCAGCCGCGCGTGTAACCGGTGAACTGCAGGACGAGCCAAGGCATCACATCGGCCTGGCGTCTGATCAGCTGTTCAGGTGTCTGGGCGCGCAATAGGCTTTCCCAGTGCAGCGCGGCACCTGTGACCGCGGACCTGCACGCATCGACGTTCAACCTCATCAGCGCGCAAAAGCCGGCGACGAACTGGTTCGGCAGTTGCGACACGTCGGTCGAAACGGATAGGGCAAATGGCATCTGTTTTGGGCTGCTCACGGGATATCTCTCAGGTTCTCGCGGACACGGTGATCGCTGCCACTGCGATTCGTGAAGGTTGTTCCCACGCCGGGCCGTCGGTCGGGCAGACGGTCTGAAGCCGTCTTAGAGCAGTCATTCTAACTTTGTTAAGTCGAATTCCAATTTTCGAGAGCCAGGGAGTTTCCCCGATATGTGGGAAATGCGCGCTTATGATGAGCGGGCGAGACGTGCGCGAGGCAACCGCAATGGCGAGCGCCGGGCGACCGGGCGGGTGCCAGGTACTTGCGCCTGGCACCGTGCTTCGAGAGGGAGTTTGCGGTCGATGAACCGCCAGGAGCGGCGAGACTTAATGCACGGTTCCGAAGAACAGCTGCGCAGCCTCCTCCGGCGTCAACCCCGCGGCGAAATAGGCCTCGAGGCGTGTGGCCTTTGCATCGTCGAGCAGAAACGGCGGCCGTACGAGGCCCACTGCGACGGCATGGTCATACCATCGGCTTATCCACGCTCGCAATTCGATTTCACGCGCCGATAGCACTTCCATGCGATGTTCTCCCATCAGGTGTACCCGCGCGACGGGTTCGTTCGAAAGCAATGGTCCAGCTTCATCGACTACTCGCTGATCAAGCCGTGCCTGATCGCGTAACGGATCACCTCCGCGTTGTTCGAAAGACCCAGCTTTTGCATTAGCCGCATCTTGTGCGTGCTGATCGTCTTGGCGCTGAGCGAGCACGCTTGCGCGATGTCATTGATGCTCCGGCCGCTGGCGAGCAGCTGCAGCACCTGAAACTCCCGATCCGTCAGGACTTCGTGCGGCGGCACGTCTCCCGCGTGCTTTTCAAAGACCATCGCGTCGACCAGTTTCGGGTCGATGAAACGTCCGCCGTCGGCGAGCTTACGGATTGCCGCCAGCAATACCTCCGGATCGCTGTCCTTGGTCACGTAACCGGTCGCGCCTGCCCTCAGCGCGCGCGACGCCACCTGCGCCTCGTTGTGAATGCTGAGCACGAGAAGCGGCAACCCGGGCCGGTCCGAGCGCACGCGTCGGATCAGATCGACGCCGCTGATGCCGGGCATCGTCATGTCGAGCAACAGCAGATCGATGTCACAGCTGCGAAGTTTGTCGATCACCTCGGAGCCGTGGCCAGCCTCCTCCACCACGATCATGTCGGCGGTAGTTGCGATGATCTGCTTGAGGCCGCCGCGCACGATCGCGTGATCGTCGGCGATGAGGATCTTGATCATGTCCCGAATCCGAACTCGTGCGTGAGGCGCCCGATTGGTGAAGCCTTGCTCCGTTCATCTCGCAGGATTCGCGGCGGGCAAGTTCCGCCCGGCTAGGTGACCAGCGAAAGCGTCACCGGGATTTCTGCCCGATCGATCAATTCGTCGAGACGGTCGACGAGCTGATCGAGCGCCACGAACGTGCCGGCATCGAAACCTTCCGCATGATCGCGGCGCAGTTCCTTCAACGTCTGCTGCAAACGTCGTATCGCGACAGGACGAGTGTCGCGCAACGGCCAGCAAAACAGCAGGTATGTCAGCGGTGTCAGGCTGCGCGCCTCGCACCACGTTTCGAACAGGCGCTGGCAGATTTTGTCGATCTCTTGCAAGCGCCTGCGTCGGTCCAGAAAGTCCGCAATCATTTTGCACATCGCCTTTCGATCTTCGCAAGCCCCACCGATGATGGATGAACGGGCGATTGCATGCAGTCGTCGGCGGCTGCAAATGACTACGGCAAAGCCTGATCCGGAGGTCAGGAAATCCTGAAGCCCGCAACTGCGGGGTCGGCCGTGCGCCTGCTGTTGCACGAGCCGGCGACGGTCGGGAAGGATTTTCAGACGCTCCGGCGCCGCTTGGGCCCGACCCGCCGCGGACGTACGCGGCCGCTGAAATGTCGCCCGCGCAGCCTATTACAATGGTTGCTATCCAAAAGACGAATGCGACCGCCATGCACCTTCCTTCGAGCCGCCGAGCGCAAAAACGAACCGCACTGCCAGCCTGGATCGCCGCATGTGTCGCGCTCGTGCTGTTGCCGCTCCCCGTTCTTGCCCAGGACGAAAAACCCGGTATCGCCTTTTCCACGAGCGAGCCCGGCGCATCGCTGCCCGCCGGCTGGAAGAACCTGCCGGTGGTGCGAGGCAAGCCCATCACGCAATACACGCTGGTTCACGACGACCACACCACGGTGCTGCAGGCGGACGCGAACCGCTCCGCTTCTGCGTTGATGCACGAAGGGAATATCGACCTCGCGCGCACACCCGTCGTGGCATGGCGCTGGAAAGCAGAGGGGCCGACCGAGGGCGCCGATAACCGCGTCGCGTCGAAGGAAGACGCGCCAGCGCGGCTGATGTTCATGTTCGACGGCGACAAGAGCAAGCTGTCGATGTTCGACCGGGCGAAGATGGGGCTGGCCAAACAGCTGAGCGGCGAAGATCTGCCCTATGCGACGTTGATGTACGTCTGGTCGACCAACGCCGCGCCGGGCACCGTCATTGCGAACCCTCGCACGAACCGCGTACAGATGATCGTGGTTTCCGGTCAGCCCGGCGATGCGGGTCAATGGCAAAGTCTGCGTCGCAATATCGTGCAAGACTACGAGCGGGTCTTTCACGAACCGCCAGGGAGAATAACCGGCTACGGGCTGCTGACCGATACCGACAATACCGCTACCACGACGCGCGCCTGGTACGGCGATGTCCAGTTCCTTCCCGCGCCTTGAAACCCGGTGCCGTCGAACTGATCGAACCCGCCAGCACGACGCGGCTGGCCCGGTTCTTGAACCGATTTCCCGATCCTGCCCAGCTGTGGCATAACACGTGCTACGAGATCATATTCCCCAGGATCGCATAGCATGAATCAATCGAAACCCGGCGACTACCGAGCAACAGACGGCGCGCAAGGCGAGCCATCCATGCCTGAGGACTGGGCGCAGCGATGGATCGACTCGGTCATCGACTACGCGGTCATCGGACTTTCGCCGGAAGGCATCATCCGTACCTGGAATGTCGGCGGCGAGAAAATTCATGGCTTTCTGGCTGACGAAGTCATCGGGCAGCGTTTCGACATTTTCCACACGCAGGACGATCGCGACAAAGGCAGCGCCGCTGCGTTGCTCGATATCGCCCGAAGCACCGGCCGCTCCGAGTCCGAAGGCTGGCGCATCCGCAAGGACGGGTCACGCTTCTGGGCCAATGTCGTGATCACCGCTCTGATCGACGACACGGGGCGTGTGCTCGGCTTCGGCAAGATCGTGCGCGACATGACGGACAAGAAGACCGCGCACGATGCCGTCGTCGAGAGCGAACGGCGCTTTCGCATGCTCGTGAACGGAGTGACGGACTACGCGATCTTCATGCTTTCTCCCGCCGGCATCGTCACGAACTGGAACGCCGGCGCGCGCCGGATCCACGGGTACAGCGCCGACGAAATCATCGGCTCGCACATGTCGCGCTTCTACACGCCCGAGGATGCCGCGGCCGGCCTGCCGCAACGGGGACTGTCGATCGCAGCCAGCGAGGGACGGTTCGAAGCCGAAGGGTGGCGGGTGCGCAAGGACGGCCGGCGCTTCTGGGCGCACGTGGTGATCGATGCGATCCGCGACGAAGAGGGGACGCTGGCCGGCTTTGCGAAAATCACGCGCGACATCACCGAGCGTATGGAAGCCAGCCGGATGCTGGAGGACACGCGCAAGGCGCTGTTCCAGTCGCAAAAGATGGAAGCAGTCGGCAAACTGACGGGCGGCGTTGCTCACGATTTCAACAACGTGCTGCAAATCCTGCGCGGCAATCTGGAATTGCTCGACAGCCGGCATTACCGCGATGAATGGACTCGCGAGCGCGTGGCAAAAGCGATAACGGCGGTCGAGCGCGGCTCGAAACTCGCGTCGCAACTGCTCGCGTTCGGACGGCGGCAGCCGCTACAGCCGGTCGTTATCAACCTGGCCTCCGCTCTTCGCGGCATGGACGATCTGCTGCGCCGGGCTCTCGACGAGACGATCGACGTGGAAACGGTCGTCGCCGGCGGCTTGTGGAACACGCTCGTCGATATCCATCAGCTGGAAAACGTGATCCTCAATCTGGCGATCAACGCACGGGACGCGATGTCCGAGGGCGGCAAGCTGACGATGGAACTCTCCAATGCGATGCTGGACGACGAGTACGTCGCTTCTGTGCCGGACATCCAGGCCGGCCAGTACGTGCTGCTGGCCGTCACCGACACCGGCACAGGCATGCCGCCCGACGTGGTGGATCGCGCTTTCGATCCTTTCTTTACGACCAAACCGGAGGGCAGAGGAACGGGTCTCGGGCTCAGCATGGCCTACGGCTTCGTCAAGCAGAGCGGCGGCCATATCAAGATTTACAGCGAGGTCGGGCACGGCACGACGGTCAAACTGTATCTGCCCCGCTCGACCCGACCGGCAGTCGAACTGCCGCCACGCGTCACGCCGGCGCCCAAGGGAGGATCGGAAACGATCCTCGTCGTGGAAGACGACAGGAACGTGCAGTCGACCGCCCTCGACACGCTCTCGGACCTCGGTTACCGGGTCCTGAAAGCCGACGCCGCGGAGGAAGCGCTCGCTGTATTGCGCAGCGGCGTCCACATCGATCTGGTTTTCTCCGATGTCGTGATGCCGGGTCCGCTTCGCAGCACGGACATGGTCGCGCAAGCTCTGCGGCTGCTGCCGCATCTGAAGGTCCTTTTCACGTCGGGGTATACGCAGAACGCGATCGTCCATGGCGGCAGGCTGGACCCGGGCGTCGACCTGCTCAGCAAGCCGTACAGCCGCGAGCAGCTTGCGCATAAGATCCGCCAGGTGCTCGATGCCGGCGACCCGGTACGCAGTAAGACTTCGCGCGATGCGGCGCTCGGCGGCCCTCTCACCCCATTGCGTATCCTGCTGGTCGACGACGACGTGAATCTGGCTCAAGCGACCAACGAACTGATCGGCCTGCTCGGGCATTCGGGGAAATTCACGACGTCGCCGCATGAGGCGCTCGAGTGGCTGGCAAAAGAACCCTTCGACGTGCTGATCACGGACCTGCGCATGCCGGATATCGACGGTATCGAACTGGCGAAGCAGGCGACCGCGCGAGCGCCTTCACTGCATGTGGTGTTTTCGTCGGGATACGCAAACCCGCAATTGCCAGCGATGCAATTTCGCTGGACCGCATTGAGCAAACCGTTCACCATCGACGAACTCGCAAGGGTGCTGGCCGGCGTTCGTAAGCGGCAATGACGTGCACCTGCGCTCACCGGCGCGTCGGCGGGAGCCTTCCTCTATCTGACCTGTTCGCCCCGCCGGTCAATAGCGTAACGCCGGCAGTGCTCCAGATATTCCGCTTTGTTTGCGACGGTCAATTCAACCATGCTGCGTTTGCCGGTCCAGCTTGCGCCACGACCGGTGTAGCGCCCTCTTCATCGCGACCTGCACGACCGCCGGCCGTTGCGCCCGCTTCGTCTCGTTGCTGCGGGTGTCGTCGAAGGCCTGCTGGTAGCCGTCGATGAGCGCTTCCGCCATGCAACTGGTGATGACGCCCGGCAAGTCCGCGCTGCGCGCGGCGGTCGCGAGCGACAGTCCCAGCCTGAGCAGGTCGTGCACAGGATTGCCGATCACGCATTGATCCAGATCCCTGATCTGGACTGCCACGTGACCCGCTGCATCCGCGACCGGGCCGAGATTCCCGAGATGACAGTCGCCACAGATCCACACGGGCGGACCATCGGGCAACGCGCCGGGAGCCTGGCTGTCGAGCCACGCATAAAAGCGCCTGGCGCCTCCGCGTACGTAGTCGTACGCCGATCGAGCCATTTTGTGCCGGCGAAGCTCCGCCAGAAGAGGCGCCCGTTGGTCAGGAGCCGGCAATTTCTTCGAGGACGCCTTTTTCACAGTGCACCTCGCTACAACGGCCATCTGCCACAACCGCGTAGCTAAAACCGTGCCGCACCTGTCTTCAGCGGGCCGCGCGCCGATAGCCGCGATCATCGAGCCGAACGAACAGACCGACGATTTCCCGGGTGGGTATGCTGGCCGACAAGGTCGCGATCTTGATCGGAGTAAACCATCGGCATTGGACGATCTCATTGCCGGGCTCAGGTGATATGTCGCGCGCGAACTCGGCCAGGAAAACATGATGCCGCTTGTTCAGCCCGCCAAACTGGAACAGATACGTCAGGTGGACCTCGACGACGTTCGTTTCTTCCTCCAGTTCGCGTCGAGCTGCGTCCAGCGGGGTTTCGAGCCGCTTTATCGTGCCGCCGGGCAGCGACCAGCGCGAGCGCGAGCGAGCGACCAGGAGCAGTTTGCTGTCGCGTGCGCATAGGATTGTGGATCGATCTTTCATTTCCAGGTCGCGGGCATTCAGTCGTGGGAGCCGATCGCAGCACGACGAGCAAGCAGCGTGCGCGCTGACCTAATAAGTCACTGGCAGGCCGCGAGTTGTTCGACCCGGAGAAAGCTAAATACAATGCGATGCATGGCCCGAAGCACCGTCCCAATCAAGCCGGCTCGTGTCTTCGACTCCTTTGCGGATGATCGCGAGGACGAAGTGCGAGTTGCGCCAATCTGAGCGAGCACGCATGCGGAACTCCCACGAGCCGATAGCCGCCGGGCCCCGAGGCGCACTTCGGACGCCGACGCTCAGCGGCTCGTTGCTCGCGCTCGTGTTCTGGTGGCAGTCACTGACGCCAACGCTGATTCCGCGGTCGTGGGTAACGCAAACCGTCGTCGGCGCGTTTTGTCTGGCCATCGGCTACGGGGTAGGCACTTTGGCTGGCTGCGGGGTGAATCGGCTGCTGGAGCGATGGGGGCGCGTGCCCGGCATCGGGATCCGCCGGCGCATAGGGATCGTTCTCGCGGCGGCGTGGCTCATTGCACTATTCGTTGGCGCGAAGCTATGGCTCGGCTGGCAGAACGAGCAACGTAGTTTCATGGGGATGACAAGCATCGGCTGGTTGGATGGCGTGCTGATGAGCGTGGTGTCGCCGTTGGCGGCGGTGCTGCTGGTGGTCATCGGGCGAGTGGCGGCCCGTGGTGTCGCGGCAGTCAACCGGGTGATCCAGGGTCACGTGCCGTCGATCGTCTCCGTGCCGGCAACCGCGCTGCTCATCATCGTGATTGGCGTGGCGCTCGGTCGCGCAGTGGCTTTTCCCGCCCTCGCCACGGGCTCCGATCTCGTCCACGAGCCGAAGAACGAGAACACGACCGAGGGAACCCTGTCCCCCACGTCGCCCACGGTGTCCGGCAGCAGCATGTCGTTGGTCGCATGGGACAGCTTGGGACGCATGGGGCGCGACTTCGTCGCAACGGCGACAAGCAGGCAGGAGCTGGCGAAGTTCCACGGAGCGGATGCGAGGCTGGTAGATCCGGTGAGGGTCTACGTGGGGGTGCGTTCCGCGGATTCGCTCGAGCAGCGTGCGCGGATTGCGGTCCGCGAGCTCGAGCGCGCGGGCGGGTTCGACCGCAAAGTACTGGTCGTATGGATACCCACCGGCACGGGCTGGATCGTGCCCAAAGCCGCCGCCTCGCTGGAGCAACTGCACGGTGGCGACACGGCGATCGTGGCGATTCAATACTCCTTCCTGCCTAGCCGCTACGCGATCTTCGTGGACGCTGGGCTCGCGGACGTGGCGGGTATCACGCTCTTCAACGCCGTTCGCGCCCGCTGGTCGACGCTCCCACCGCAAAAGCGGCCGAAGCTCATTCTGTTCGGCAAGAGCCTCGGCGCCGCGGGAGTGGAAGCGCCTTTCGTGGGAGCGGACGCATCCGCGTCGGTGGCCAATATGGTGGCCGCGACCGATGGCGTGCTGATCGCCGGCGCCAAACAAAGCAATCTCATCCATGCGCAACTCACTCGCGAGCGCGATCGCGGGTCGCCCTTCTGGCAGCCGGTCTTCAATGGGGGGCGTGTCGTACGGTTCCTGAATCGCGATCCGCATCAGGTGGCATTGAATGCCGACTGGTCGGCTCCGCGAATCGTGTACCTTCAGCATCCGGCCGATCCGGCTGTCTTCTGGAGCGTCAGAGCGTTCTGGTGGCCGCCGGAATGGATGGCTCCGCCTCGCGGCTTCGACATGCCTCGCGCGATGCATTGGTTTCCGATCGTCTCAGGCGTGCAGGCGGTGGGCGACATGATTCACCAGCTCGCCGTGCCGCCGGGTTTTGGTCACAACTACTCTTCGGAGGATTACGTCAACGGTTGGGCCAGCGTGATGCCGCCCGACGGCTGGACGAAGGCCGACACCGAACGACTGGCGCGGTTCCTCGACAACGTCGCTGGCGACGAAACAGAACCGTGACCAGGCAGAAGGTGAACAGACTGGAGCGATGCTAACGCCACGCCTGGGTGAATTCGCCGATGACCCGCGTCAGATGCGCCTGCATCGCCGTGCGCGCAGCGGTCGCGTCTCGCGCCATGATCGCCGAGAAGATGCGCTGATGCTCGTCCTGCGACGCCGCCCGCAATGCGGGAGTATGGAAGTGCTCCTCGATCTTTTTCCACAACGGGTCCGCGCGCGAGTTGTCCCACATCGCAGTCACCACGAGCCGGAGCATTTCGTTTCCCGTCGCCCGCGCAATCGCCAGATGGAAATCACGGTCGGCGGCCTCGTTCGCCGACTTGTCGTGCATGTTTTCGCGCATCGCGCGCAACGCGGCGAACAGCCGGTCCAGGTCTGAATCCTTGCGTTCGGTAGCGGCCAACGCTGCGATCCCGCTTTCGATCACCACCCGCGCGCGCAGCGTCTCGATCGGCCCTAGCCCGCGCGGCAGTTTGAACATGGCGGAGCGCGGGTCCGGCGCGTCTGCCACATAGATGCCGGAGCCGACACGAACCTCGACCACGCCCTGCACTTCCAGCGCGATGATCGCCTCCCTCACTTGTGTGCGGCTCACGCCAAAGCGTTCGGCCAGCGTGCGCTCGGAAGGCAGGCGCGCACGCGGCCCGACGTCGTCGGCGGCGATCAGATCGTAGATCTGTTTCGCGAGCCCGACATAGGAACGGTCGGTCGCGTCCTCATCGGCACCGCGGCCGTTCGGCGTGTGTGAAAGCTCGTCCATTCAGGATTTCCGAAAGCTTCGAAGCGGCCAAAGGATCGGTTCGAGTTCGACAAAATGGTACACCAATTGACGGATAAGCCCGCCACGGGCCCGGCGCCACCCTTCCTGGGCATCGGACCGAGTCAGCAGGGGTTTCAGACCGTTCGGCTTCGCCGCAACGCCGTGGTAAACCACTATCGCGCGCGGATTGGTATGCCAGTACTGTCAGACGTGACTGATTTCGGACGGCCCTTCGTTTTGCTTCGGAGGCGACGCCTTTGAATACGTCGTTCCGCTGCTTCGGCGAGTCCGAATTCAGCCCCGCCGCAGCACATCCCGCAAGATTCCCTGCTTCACGCACAGAATTCGGCGGCGATTCATGACCGCCATGTTCGCCGGCAATCGGCAAGTTCAATCCAACAAAAAGGAGACGACATGCTTTCAGGAATCCAGGTGCTACGAGCGGCGGCGACCGCGGCATTCACGCTGTGCGCAAGCGCGGCTTTCGCGCAGGCAACGATCGTTTCCGGGCCGTCCAGCGATCCCACATGCATGGTCCCGTGGAAGAGCGACACGAAGTACATCAAGTATCCGAAGAAGAATGGGCCCTATCGGATCGCACTCGTGAACGGCTATATCGCGAACACGTGGCGTATCCAGATGATCAAGACGGCCAAAGCCTATGCGGCACAGCCGGCCGTCGCCGCGAAGCTCAAGGAGTTCAAGGTCGTCTCGACCGGCGAGGACGTGCCGGCGCAGATCTCGGCCGTCAACAACTTCATCGATGCCGGCTACGACGCGATCATCGTCGACGCGCAGAATCCCACCTCGTTCGGCCCCGCGATCCGCCGCGCGAAGAACGCCGGCGTCGTGCTGATCGCGTTCGACAACATCCTCGACAGCGAAGACGCGATCAACGTCAACGTCGACCAGTACGGGCTCGGCGTGCTGTGGGCGAAGTGGCTCGCGAACCACCTGTCGAACGGCGGCAAGGTGCTCGAGGTTCGCGGAGTGGCGGGCACGTCGGTCGACACGGACCGGCACAATGGTTTCATGAAAACCTTGGACGACACCGGCAAGAAGTGGAACGTCGTGCAGGTCTACGGCAAGTGGGACGACGGGGTCGCGCAAAAGGCCGCCGCCGACGCGATCGCCGTGCAGGGTCATTTCGATGGAATCTCGGCGCAAGGCGGCGACACGGGCGTCGTGCGCGCGATGATCGATGCGAAGCATCCGTTCGTGCCCTTCGGCGGCGAGACGGAAAACGGCTTTCGCAAGTTCTGCGCGCAGTACGGGGGCCAGGGCCTGAAGTGCACGTCGGCCGGCACCGGTCCAGCGCAGGTCGCAGTAGCGATCAAGACGGCGCTCGCCGCGCTGGACGGTCAGACGATCCCGGTCTCGATCAAGCTGCCGCTCGACGTCACCGACGATTCGAAGCTGAAGTCGGGCGTCAACTATTTCCCGAACGACTCCGACAACTTTTTCGTCGGCAACTCGTTTCCGACTTGCGGCATCAATTTCTCCGCGCAGGAGATCATGAAGCAGAGCCAGGGCAACCAGTGATCGGATGATGGCCGGAATGTGACGGGAGACGAAGCATGCCGCAGGATGCAGCGCAGCCGTTCTTTCAGATGTCTGGCGTGTCGAAAAGCTACGGCGGCGCGGTCGCGCTGGATCACGCCGAGCTCGCGGTGAAGAGGGGCCGCATTCACGCGATCCTCGGCGAGAACGGCGCGGGCAAGTCTACGTTGCTGAAGGTGATGTCCGGCGTCGTGCAGCCCGACGAGGGCACGATGCACTACGATGGCAGGCAGGTCTCGTTCGCATCCCCGGCCGAGGCGAACGCGGCCGGCATCGTCTGCGTTTATCAGGAGCTGTCGCTGATCCCCGACTTGAGCGTAGCCGACAACATCTTCGCTTCGAACCCGCCGCGACGTTTCGGCATGATCGACCGCCGGGCCCAGCGCCGCCAGGCGGAGGAGGCGCTCGCCCGAGCGGGCGCCGCCGACATCAATCCGCTTGCGAAAGTCCGGGACCTGCCGCTGTCGCGCCAGCAGATGGTCGAGCTTGCCAAGGGTCTGGCGCACGAGCCTCGCATCCTGATCCTCGACGAAGCTACATCGGCGCTGACCGCGGCCGACGTCGCGCGCGTGATCGAGGTGCTCAAGCGCCTGCGCGACGAAGGGCTTGCGCTGCTATTCATCTCGCACCGGATGCACGAGGTGAAGGCGCTCGCGGACGAATGCACGGTCTACCGCAACGGCCGTCATGTAATGAGCTTCGAGGCCGGCACGCGCACCGACAACGAAGTCGTCGAAATGATGATCGGCCGCAAGTACCAGCATGTGTTTCCGGCCAAACCCGCCAACGGCCGCGCAGCCGCCCCGGTTCTCGCGTGTCGTGATCTCGCGTGGAACGACACGCTGCAAGGCATCAGCTTTTCGTTGAAGCCCGGTGAAATCCTCGGCCTGGGCGGCCTCGACGGACAAGGCCAGCGCGAACTGCTGCTCGCGCTGTTCGGCGTGTTGCGCGGTTGCGCGGGCACGATCGAGGTCGACGGCAAAGCGGTGTCGATCGGCAGCCCGAGGGCCGCGCGCGCCAACGGAATCGGCATGGCGCTGATCCCCGAGGACCGCAAGACCGAAGGCCTGATGCTGCCGATGTCGGTACGCGAGAACCTGTCGTTTGCCGCGCTCGATCGCATGTCCAGCGGCGGCGTAATCGATCGCGACCGCCAGCAGTCGCTGGTCGAGCGGATGATGGAGCTGCTCGCGATCAAGTCGTTCAGCGTCGATGCGCCGGTGGGCTCGCTGTCGGGCGGCAACCAGCAGAAGGTGGTCATCGCGAAGTGGCTGATCCGGCAGCCGCGAATACTGCTGCTCAGCGACCCGACGCGCGGTATCGACGTCGGCACCAAGCAGGAGCTCTATCAGCTGCTCAGGCGCCTCGCCGACGAGGGCGCGGCGATCGTGTTCTATTCGACCGACTACGACGAGCTGATCGGCTGCTGCGACCGCGTGCTGGTGCTGTACGAAGGCCGGATCAAGAAGGAACTCGTCGGCTCGGCGATCACCGAGCAGAACCTGATCGCCAGCGCACTGGACCTGCCCGTCGGACAGGTTTCGCCTTCCACGGGAGTCGCGCTATGAGCGGGCTGCGCTACTGGTATGCGGAGAATCGCGGGGCGGTGTTCGCGTTCGGCCTGTTCGTGCTGATGTTCGCGATCTATCTGTTCAACTATCCGTCCGCATTGTCGGCCAACGTGTTTCAGACCGCGGCGAATAAGGCGGTGCTGCTCGCGCTCGTCTCGATGGGACAAGCGCTCGTCGTGCTGACGGCCGGCATCGACCTGTCGATCGGCATGACGCTGGTGCTGACGAATTGCATCGGCTCGTGGATCGTCACCGGCGACGCGCTGCACAGCGCGCTCGGCATCGTCGGCGTGCTCGCGGCGGGCGCGCTGTGCGGCGCGCTGAACGCCGTGATCATCATTTTCGGCCGGCTGCAGCCGATCGTGACGACGATCGCGACGAGCGCGGTCTACTACGGCCTCGCGCTGCTGCTGCGCCCCGTGCCCGGCGGCTCGATCAACGAGAACCTCGCCGACGCACTGACCGGCAAGGTCGCCGGCGTGCTGCCGGCGAGCCTGCTGATTCTGCTCGCCGCCACCCTGCTCGTCTGGGTTCCTTTCAAACGCTCGGCAATCGGGCGCGCGGCGTACGCGACCGGTTCGTCCGAACCGGCCGCGTTTCTGTCCGCCATGCCGATCCGCCGCGCCAAGTTCGCGAGCTATACGCTGGCCGGCCTGCTCGCCGCGATCGGCGGCCTGTTTCTGACGTTCTTCACCGACACCGGCGAAGCGAGCCTCGGCAGCGCCAATTCGTACACGCTGTTTTCGATCGCGGCGGTGGTGATAGGCGGCGTGTCGCTGCTCGGCGGCAAGGGCAGCGCGATCGGCGCGATCTTCGGCGCATTCGCGTTTCGCTCGATCGGCGACCTGCTGTTCGTATTCAACGTCGATGCGCTGTGGCAGCCGCTATTTCAGGGTGTGATTCTTCTGCTCGCTGTCGCGATCGGCGCATGCGGGCTGTTCAGGGTACGCAACCGTCTGGAGTGGTTTCAATGAGCCACGTCTCGACAACCGGCCGCAGCACCTTCGTGTCGAAGCTCACGCGCAGAATCGACAAACCGATCGTGATCGCGTTCGCGTGCATCGTCGCGCTGCTGCTCGTCGGCGGGATGTTTTCGCGCAGCTTCACGTCGCCTGAGTACATCCTGCTGCAACTGAAGGTCGGCGCGTTCCTCGGCATCATCGCGACCGGCCTGATGATGGTGATCCTGCTCGGCCACATCGACCTGTCGCTGCCATGGACGATCACCGTCGGCGCAATGATGGCGTGCGCGGTAGCGGGACACGGCGAACTCGGACAGATCCTCGCGATTCCGGTGGGGATCGGTTGCGGCGTGCTGATCGGCGTCGTCAACGGCATCCTCGTTGCGCTGCTGCGCATTCCGTCGATGATCGCCACGCTCGCGACCAATGCGGTCGCGCAGGGCATCATGATCGTCTATACGGGCGGATCGTCGCCGCAGGATTCCGCGCCACAGGTGATGCGATGGCTCGCGGCAGGCTGGCTGGTACCGGGCGTGCCGAATGCGGTTGCGCTGTGGGTGGTGATCGGCGGCGTCACGGTGTTCCTGCTGTCGCGGACGACCTTCGGCCGCACGCTGTACGCGATCGGCAATACCGAGCGCGCCGCGTATCTGTCCGGCATCAATACGCGGCTCGTGACCGTGGCCGCATTTGCGGTGTGCAGCGGGTTCGCGGCGTTCGGCGGCGTCTTGCTCGCCGGCTATGCATCGAAGGCAGCGCAGTCGATGGGCGATGCCTACCTGCTGCCGGCGATCGCGGCGGTCGTGCTCGGCGGCACGTCGATTCTGGGTGGCCGAGGTTCATACCTCGGCACGGTAGCGGGCGCGATTCTGATCACGCTGCTGCAGTCGATCCTTTCGGTCGCGCAGATGCCGGAGGCTGGACGTCAGATCATCTACGGCGTGGTGATAGCGGCGATGCTTCTGCTGTATGGACGCAGCAAGCGGGAAACGTAGCCCACGGCCACGCTCGCGCTCATCCATGCGCATCCACCCACGCGCGCGCCCAATCGAGGCCTGCATGGTGGGCTTCTTCCTCGCTATCGAATAGTCCGAGAATGCCCGACGCTTCGACCAGCTTTCCGCCCCGGGTGATGGTTCCGCTCGCCGCATAGCGCTCCGGTTGCAGGATGCCCTCGCCTTCCTGCTGAAGGATGGCATGCCCCCACAACGTGTAGCCGTCGTAGTCGCTGGTTTCCATTAGCGCACGACCCCTGAGGTTGCGGCGCGAGTGGGCATGCGATGCGCACTCTCTTCGAGTGTCATTAACGGCGGAATCTCCGACAAGTCCGGTTTTACCGTCGGCATGGTCTGCTGCATGTGGCGCGCGGTAGCAATAGTCATAGAAATGACGACGCAAAAAATATAGCACCGGTTAGCGCTTCAGTGGTGGCGACCATCGGGGCTTCGCGCATGGGGTGGTAGTCGGCGTAGCCAACGGTTCGATTCGACGAAGGAACGTTTCGTGCGGGCGCTACAGCATCCCCGGTTTCGGACGATCAGCCGCATGGACTCTCCCCCCGACAGACGCACCGCGTCCCGCGCCGCACAAGGTAGTGCGCCCGCTTCATCGTCGCAGCCTGCCCGCTCGTGGGCCGCCGATCTCGGACCGGGGCTGGCAAGCCTCGGTTGCGATAACGACCCCAGCGGCATCGCCACCTACTCACTCGCGGGCGCGTGGTACGGCTACGACATGCTGTGGACCTGCATACTGTCGTATCCGTCGATGGTTGCGCTGCAACTGGTCTCGGCGCGCGTCGCCGCCGTCACCGGACATGGCCTGACGGCGAACATGCGCACCCACTATTCGCCGGTGTTCTTCTATTTCGCTGTGGCGCGCTTCGTGATTGCGAACACGCTGAACATCGCCGTCAATGTGATGGCGATGGCCGCAGTTTTCCAACGCTTCACGCATGGGCCGCTCTGGTTGCTCGCGCTCGCATGCGGTTGCACGTCGATTGCACTGCAGTGGTTCATTCCGTATGCGCGCTATGCGCAGGTGCTCAAATGGTTGATGCTGCCGATGTTCGCGTACGTCGGCGTGCTGCTGATAGTCGATGTGCCGTGGCACACGGTCGTGCTGCGCTCTCTGGTGCCACACGTCGAGTGGAAAGAAGAGTTCGTGACCATGCTGATGGCCGTGCTCGGTACGACGATGAGTCCGTATCTGCTTTTTTCGCAGGCCGAGCAGGAAGCCCAGGAAGAACATCGGCAGCACCAACAGCACACCGCGCGGGGCGATCGACGTTCGTCGCAGCAGCTTCGCCGATTGCGTAACCAGACCTTGATGCGCACCGCGTTATCGAGCGTGGCCGCATCGTGCATGATGATTGCGGCTGCGGCGACGCTGCATGGTGCACAGACGCAGCCCGGCGAGCCCACGGAGCTTTCGCGAGCGCTCGAACCGCTGCTGAAGGGCTATGCCGGCCCCCTGCTCGGGCTTGCGCTGGTCGGCTCGGCGCTGCTCGCACTACCGCCGCTTGCCGGCTCGGCTGCGCAAGCGGTCGCGAGTTCGTTCGACTGGCCCCACGGCAAACAGCGTGATCGGCGCATTGCCGTTTTGCTCATCGCGCTCGCGGGGCTCGGGACGCTGCTTGGTCTCGCGCTCGGCCTGTGGCGCGTCGATCCTGTCAAGGCGCTGTACTGGAGCGCCGTCGTCAACGGTATGACGATTACGCCCGTGCTGGTGCTTCTCGTGCTGCTGAGTGCGAAACGCGAAGCGGTCGGCGAACTCGTCGCGCATTGGTCTTTACGCGCGCTGTGCTGGCTCGCGACCCTGACCACCGGCGTGGTCGTGGTCGCGCATTTCGTGCTCGAAGCGGTAGAGCGTGTGTCGCGATGAGCCCGGGCTACTTCACGCTTCGTAGATGTTCAGCGAGGCGCGCGAACATCGCGTCGCACCGGTTCAGTTGTTCGACCGTGATGAACTCATCCGGCTTGTGGCCCTGATCCATGCTGCCGGGTCCACAGACCACGGTCGCAATGCCCGCCTGCGTGAACAGTCCGCCTTCCGTACCAAAGGCGACCGTTTCGTATTGTTTCGATCCGCTCAACAGCGCGAGCAGGCGTGCCACGTCGCTATCGGGCGAAGTCGCGAGTCCAGGATACGCATTCAGCATTTGCACGCGGACATCGGTATCGGGCTGCACCGCGCGCATCTTCGGCAGCAGTTCGCTTGCCACGTAGGTTTGCAGTTGGTCCACCACCCTGTTGGGATCGAAGCCCGGCACGCCCCGCACTTCGAAATCGAACTCGCATTCGGCGGGCACGATATTCAGCGCGCGTCCGCCCTTGATGACACCGGTCTGCACCGTCGAGAACGGCGGATCGAAACGCGCGTCATGGTGTTCCGGCTGCGCGAGTTCGTCGCCAATCTGCTCGAGCCGGTTGATCAGCCGCGCCGCGTATTGAATCGCGTTGACGCCCTGCGGCGCGTACGCGGAATGACATGCCGCGCCCTTCACGTGGCAGCGCATCGCGAGCTTGCTCTTGTGGCCGAGCACCAGTTTCAATTCGGTCGGCTCACCAATCAGACACATGCGCGGCCTATGCGCGCGCTTTTCGAGTTCGGCCAGCATCGGCCGCACGCCGAGACAGCCCACTTCCTCATCGTATGAAAACGCGAGATGCACCGGCACTTCGAGCTTCAGCCTCAGGAATGCGGGCACTGCCGCCAGCACGCACGCGATGTAGCCTTTCATATCCGCCGTGCCGCGTCCGTACAGACGCCCGTCTTTCTCGGTGAGACGAAACGGGTCCACGGTCCATGCCTGACCGTCGACGGGCACCACATCGGTATGCCCGGAGAGCACGATGCCACCACGGTCTCGCGGCCCGATGGTGGCGAACAGATTTGCCTTGGTGCGATCGTCGTTATGGAACAGCTCGCTTTCCACACCTAGATCCGCGAGGTATTGCTGGACGAAGCCGATCAGCTCCAGATTGGAGTCGCGGCTGACGGTCGCAAAACCGATCAGCCGTTCGAGCAGCGCACGGCTCGACAGCTCACTCATCGCCGGGCACTCCGTAGCTCGGCGCCGCGGTCGGATTCAACGCACGCGCGATGTAGTCCCGCATCTGCGGCCGATACGCTTGCCATAGCGCGTCGAGTTTTCCGATCGGATCGTCATCCGCCCAATCGACACGCAGATCGACGACCGGCCAGACGTGTGTATCGACGATCTTCAGAGCCGCCGAATGCACGGGTCCGGCTTCTCCGCCTGCTTCGACGGCAGCATGCATCGCGTGCAGCAGACGATCGGCGAGCGCGCCTTGTGCGCTCTCGAACGCTTTCACCATCGCGTCGATCACCGGCTTGCCGGCGAGCAGATTACCCGCTGCCACACACTGATTTCCCGCGACCGCGTGATGCACGCCGAGGGCTTCCTTGCCGGTGAACAGCGCGGTTCGACCTTCGCTGTCGACCACCGTCACCTGCCGGTACTCGCTCCATTCGCTCGCGCCCAGCGCCCGTTCGAGCGCCGCATCCGGCGCGATACGCTCGCTTTCGAGCAGATCGAGAATCTGCGGGCCGAGCGCGGGCAGCGTCACGTTCTGCGTCGCCACCGCACCGACGCCCGCGCGCACCCACGGACACCGCGCACCCACCGCAATGCTCGACGAACTGATCGCGATACCGAGCTGGCCCGTCTTCTCACAACGTCCGACGATCGAGAATGTCATGGGAATCCTTTTAAGCCTGCGTCGGCGTCCAGTTGTCCGGAATCACGGCGATCACGTCGATTTCCATCAGCCACTGCGGCTGGCCGAGCGCGCTGACGCAAAGCCCCGTCGAAATCGGATACACGCCCTTCAGCCACTTGCCGACTTCCTGATACACCGGCTCGCGATAACGAGGATCGGTGATGTAGGTCGTCGTCTTGACGATATGCGACAGGTCGCTGCCCGCTTCCTCCAGAAGCTGCTTGACGTTCTTCATCGCCTGCTCGGCCTGCGCGCGCGGATCGCCGAGACCGATCAGGTTGCCGTCGAAATCCGTACCGACCTGGCCGCGCACGTAGACCGTGTTGCCCGCGCGAACCGCCTGGCAAAGATCGTTATCGAGCGACTGGTTCGGGTACGTGTCCTTCGTATTGAACATACGGATGCGGGTATGGGTAGGCATCAGTTCACTCCCACTTCTTTGGTCTTCGGCTCGTGCGATGCGTCACACGCGGTATCGGGTGCATTCGCGGCATGCGCGCCGCGCGCGTCCTGCTGACGCTGCGACGCGTCGCGATAGGCGAGGTATTTGCGCTGCGTGACGATGTGATCGGCGATGTGCCTGGCGTCGTGCCAGACGCCCCAGATAAACGACGACGCGCGCCGCGACAACCACGGCAAGCCGAGGAAATACACGCCAGGCTCCTTCGATACGCCGCGTTGATGCTGCGGCTTGCCCTTATCGTCGAACGCGTTCACGTGCAGCCAGCTGAAATCGACCGCATAGCCGGTGGCCCAGATGATCGTGCTAACCCCCGCGTTCCTCAGATCCAGTTCCGGCAGCGGATGCGTCACGCACTCCGGGTCCGGTGGAATCAGCCGTGCGTCGGGGTCTTCCGGAAGGTCGACGCCGTTGCGCTCGATGTAGGCGTCGGCGGTGTCGAGCAGCGACATCAGGTATTCGTCGCCACGCTTCAGATTGACGGCGAGGTCGGGTTCGAAGGTCACAACGCGATTCGCGAACGATTTCGTGGTGCCGACGAGCGTCATGCCGCGCTGCGCGAGCCTGCGAAAATCGATGGTCTGGCCGCCGTATGCGCCGCTGACGGCGATCGTCACATGCTCGCGTCCCGGCACCGCAACTTCCTTGTCCCATTCGCCGAGCACACCCAGCCACCAGCAGAAATCGCGGCCGCGATAGGCGCGCGGCGGACGGTCATGCGCGCCGACGGACAGATAAACCTTGCGGCCCGCGCGTTGCAGTTCGTCGGCGATCTGCACGCCGGACGACCCCGCGCCCACCATGAGCACCGCGCCCTCGGGCAGTTGCTCAGGGTTCCGATAGTGGGCCGAATGAAGCTGCGTGAGTTCGAGGTCCTGCGGCGCGATGGGGGGAATGACGGGACGCTGGAACGGCCCGGTCGCAACGACGACGCGACGAGCTTCGATCGTGCCGTCGGACGTTGCGACCGCAAATCCTGCCCGGCCCTTCAGACGCTCGACGCTCGTGACTTCGACGCCGGTGCGGATCGGCGCATTGAACATGCGCGCATAGGCTTCGAAGTACTCGGCGACCTGATCCTTGCCGGCGAAGCCATCGGGATCGAGTCCTTCGAACTCCATATTAGGGAAGCGGTCGTGCCAGGCGGGACCATTCGCGACCAACGAGTCCCAGCGGCAGGTGCGCCAGCGTTCCGCGATGCGGTCGCGCTCCAGCACGAGATGGGGCACGCCGAGTTTGCTCAGATGTTCGCTCATCGCCACGCCAGCCTGACCCGCGCCTATGACCAGCGTGTCGATCGACAATTTTTCAGCCGCCATGGCCTTCTCCTTCTGAAATACGCTCTGGATTCGGGTCTCTCGGTCGGACAGAATGTACGCCGCGCGGCGGCCAACAAAAACTATATTTTAAAAATGCTCTGCATCGTTTTTCGCTATGCAATCGAAAATTGTCGAGCGACAATCGGTTCGACCGAACACGGAGCAATTGATGGACGGCACCTCGATCCGCTACTCGTTGCGTCAGCTCAGGTATTTTGTCGTCACGGCCGAAACGCTTTCGTTCACCGCCGCGGCAAAGCGGCTGCACATCTCGCAGCCGTCTATCTCGACGTCGCTCGCGGATCTGGAGGAATCGTTCGGCGTCCAGCTGTTCATCCGCCATCACGCGAGCGGGTTGTCGCTCACGCAACCGGGCCGCGATCTGCTCGGCCACGCTCGCAATCTGCTTCAGAACGCCGAAGAATTACAGCTGACCGCAACCGAAATCGACGGCGGCATGTCGGGCTCCATTTCGCTCGGCTGCATGGTGTCGCTGGCGCCGCCGCTGATGCCCGGCATCATCAGCCGCTTCGTGCAGGATTATTCGGCGATCACCTTCCGTACCACGGAAGCGCATCAGGACACGCTTTTGAGCGGCCTGCACGACGGCTCGCTCGATATCGCGCTGACCTACAGCCTCGATATCACCGATGGAATCGCGTTTACCCCGCTGCTTTCGCTGCCCCCGTATGTCATCCTGCCCAAAACACACAGGCTTGCACGGGCGCGCCAGGTGTCGCTGGCCGATCTGCTGCCCGAGCCCTATGTGATGCTGGATCTTCCGCATAGCCGCGAGTACTTCTCCGCGCTGTTCGACGCGGTCGGCAGCCGCCCTACCGCGGCGTTCCGCTCGTCACAGCCTGAAGTGGTGCGTGGCATGGTCGCCAACGGCTTGGGTTACAGCATACTCAACTTCCCGCTGAAGTCGACCCGGACTGTGGACGGCGAAGACTTCCTGATTAAACATTTCAGGGAGAGTGTCAATGCGACGACGCTTGGCATTGCGCTATCGGGCGCCGTCAAGCCGCGCGAGGTTGTGAAACGCTTTTCGGCATTCTGTGAAACGTATATCCGGCGACTGCGCATCAGCTAACAGGAGCCCGCAAGTGTCACTGCATAGCCATGTGCTATGCGCTGCATGCAAAAACAATATTTTACCTAGTAATTTGGATTGTTAGATTGGTGCTCATCGGATGCAAACACTGATGGGGGGCCCCTATGTCAGCCATTCTTCAGTCGACGGACACTGAGCTCGACATCGTTCACGCGCTGCGCGAGAACTGCGAGCGTCCGTTCGAGGATGCACACGCGATGCCGCCGGCCGTCTACACGTCGGAGGCGTTTCTCGCGCTCGAGCAGCGCGACGTGTTTCGCAACGAGTGGTTGTGCGTGGGCCGCGCGAGCGCGCTGGCAGAGACCGGCGACTATCTGACCGCGCAGATCGACGACCAGCCGCTGTTCGTGCTGCGCGATGCGAGCGGCGCGTTGCGCGCATTCTCTAATGTTTGCCTGCACCGGATGTCGGTCTTGCTCGAAGGGCGCGGCAACGTGCGCCGGATCGTCTGTCCGTATCACGCATGGAACTACACGCTCGATGGCTCGCTCGCGGGCGCGCCGTTGATGGATCAGCAACCGGGCTTCTGCAAAGACCAATACAGGCTGCCTGCCGTGCGCTGCGAGACGTGGCAAGGCTGGATTTACGTCACGCTCAACGCGCACGCGCCTTCGGTCGAATCGCATCTGTCCGAGCTGACGAAGCTGATCGCGCCGTACGGCATGGGCGACTACGTCGAGACCTTCCACGAGGAACACGTGTGGGACACCAACTGGAAGATCCTCGCGGAAAATTTCATGGAGAGCTACCACCTGCCGATGCTGCATCGCGCAACGGTCGGACCGCACTCGAAGCTCGAAGAAATGGAATGTCCGCCGGGTTTGCCTGCGTTCAACTATCACTGGATCACCAAGGAAGCATCGCTGCCGATCGGCAATGCGCATCCCGCCAACACGCGTTTGCAAGGGCACTGGCGCCGCACCACCGCGCTGCTGGCGATCTACCCGACCCACCTGATCACGCTGACGCCCGGCTACTTCTGGTATCTGATCCTGCAGCCGCGGGGCGTTGGCCGCGTGCATATCCGCTTCGGCGGCGGCCTCGCGCCGGAATTCGTCGACGATACGCGCGCCGCCGATTACATGTCTACGCTCAAGACCCTGCTCGACGAAGTCAATGCCGAGGACCGGCGCGGCGTCGAGGCGGTGTTTCGCGGCGTGCACGCGCCACTCGCGAAGCCCGGTCATCTGAGCCCACTCGAACGGCCGAATTACGACTTCGCCCGCTATCTGGCGGGACGCGTGGGCGCGACGTGATCCGCCGCCCCACGTAGACCGCCAACACTCTGCCGAGATGCCCATGTCAAGCCAACCATTTATCTCGTTCGACGGCGTCAGCAAGTCATACGACGGCGTGCATAGCGTCGTCGAGGGACTCGATCTCGACGTCGGGCACGGTGAATTCGTTTCGCTGCTCGGTCCGTCCGGTTCCGGCAAGACCACGACACTGATGATGCTGGCGGGATTCGAATCGCCGACCCGCGGCGAAATCCGCCTCGCCGGCAAGCGCCTGGACGACAAGCCGCCGCATCGGCGCGATATCGGCATGGTGTTTCAGAACTATGCGCTGTTCCCGCACATGACGATTGCCGAGAACGTCGCGTTTCCGCTGTCCGTGCGCAAGGTCAGCCGCAGCGAACAGAAAACGCGCGTGACGCGCGTGCTCGACATGGTGGAGTTGTCGCATCTGGCGGGGCGGCGTCCGTCGCAACTCTCGGGTGGCCAGCAGCAGCGTGTCGCGCTGGCCCGCGCGCTGGTTTTCGAGCCGAGCGTGGTGCTGATGGACGAGCCGCTCGGCGCGCTCGACAAGCGCCTGCGCGAAACCATGCAATACGAAATCATGCGGCTGCATCGCGAACTGTCGCTGACGATCGTCTACGTGACCCACGACCAGAACGAAGCGCTGACGATGTCGAACCGCGTCGCCGTGTTTTCCGATGGACGCATCCAGCAGGCCGCCACGCCGACCGAACTCTACGAAAACGCGGCGAATGCATTCGTTGCCAATTTCGTCGGCGAGAACAACGGACTCACTGGCCGCGTCAATTCCGACGGCGGCGAATGGGCCGCGATGCAACTGGCCGACGGCAGCACGGTGCGCGGACGCCCAGGCGCCGGGCTCGCGTCAGGCGACGCGGCGGTGCTGGCGCTGCGACCCGAGCGCGCGCACATCGCCGCAACGCCCGAAGCCGTGCAGGAAGCGACCCGGCAGAACATGAACGTGGTGCACGCGCTGGTCGAGGAGCTCGTCTACTGCGGCGATCATCATCGCGTGCATCTGAAGCTCGGCCATGGCGAAAGCATGGTCGTCAAGGTGCCGAATACACAGCATCATGATCTGCCCGCACTCGGCCGCCAGACCGCCGTGACCTGGCGACGCGACGACTGCAAGGTGCTGCCCGCGATGGCGGCCGCGCCGAAATCCTCCGCCGCGTCCGGCGGCGCCGACTATTCCACTGTTGCCGTTCCCTCGTCCGCCTCGCCACTTATCGCAGGAGCCAACTAGAAATGAAGACCACGTTCTCGTCATTCCGGACCACCCTCGGGGCATGCGCGCTCGGGATGTTTGCCACAGCCACGGTTCACGCGGCCGATACGATTTCCGTCGTCACCTTCGGCGGTGCGTATGAAGCGGCCGCGAAAAAAGCATGGTTCGAACCGTTCACCGCGAAAACCGGCAACCAGTTCTCCACCGAGTCCTACGATGGCGGCCTCGCCAAGCTGCAGGCAATGGAGCAGTCGAAGAACCCGACCTGGGATCTGATCGACCTCGAAACCAACGACGCGATCACCGCCTGCGACGAAGGCCTGATCGCCAAGTTCGACAGGAAGGCCCTCGGCAACACCAGCGACTTCCTGCCGGGCTCGATCAGTGATTGCGCCGTCAGCGCGATGGTGTGGTCCACCGTCTATGCGTACGACAGCAGCAAGCTGAAAACCGCGCCGACCACCATCAACGATTTCTTCGACCTGAACAAGTACCCCGGCAAGCGCGGCATGCGCAAGTCGCCGAAGGTCGCGATGGAATGGGCGCTGATCGCCGATGGCGTGGCGCCCAAGGACGTCTACAAGACGCTCTCCACGCCTGCCGGCGTCGACCGCGCGTTCAAGAAGCTCGACACGATCAAGCCGAGCATCGTCTGGTGGGAAGCGGGTGCGCAGGCGCCGCAGCTGCTCGCCGACGGCGCGGTCGTGATGACGCAGGCGTACAACGGCCGTATCGACGACGCCGTGCACAAGGACAAGAAGCCGTTCAAGATCGTCTGGGATGCGCAGGTGTACGACTACGAATGGTGGGCGGTGGTCAACGGTGCGAAGCATGCCGACGCGGCGCAGAAGTTCATCATCGCGTCCTCGACGCCGCAAGCCTATGCGGATCTGTCGAAGTACATCGCGTACGCGCCGCCGCGCAAGGACGCCATTCCGCTGATCGACAAGGCGCGTCTGAACGATCTGCCGACGGCACCGGACAACTTCAAGCGTCCGCTGCAGATTAACGCGACGTTCTGGGCCGACAACGCGGATGCGATCAACAAGCGGTTCCAGAACTGGCTGACGCAGTAACGCCGGATCGAACGAACGTCACCCGAGAGATCGAGCACGATGAATACGCCGCTGCCATCCACCGCCCCTTTCGGCCGCGGCCCGCAGGCCGCGAACCGCGAGTCGTTCCGGGCTGCGCGCCGCAAGGCCGCGATGCGCGCATTGCTGCTGGCTTTGCCGTTGCTGATCTTTCTGCTGGTGACGTTCGTCGCACCGATCGCCAGCCTGCTCGCGCGCAGCGTGCGAAATCCTGAAGTGCGCACCGGCATGCCGCAGTTGAGCGCCGCGCTGGCCGGATGGGACGGCGCGGGCGTGCCCGGCGAACCGGCGTTCGCCGCACTCGCGCACGACCTGAAGGGCGCCAGCGAATCCGGCCAGCTCGGCAATATCGCGCGGCGCATGAACTTCTATCAGCCGGAGTTCCGCAGCCTGCTGTTCAAGACGGCGCGTGCCACACGTTCGGAAACACCCGCGCAATGGAAACCCGTCCTGATCGATCTGGACGAACGCTGGAACACGCCGGAAACCTGGCGTCTGCTCAAGCGTGCGTCGATCTCGCCCACACCCGACTATTTGCTGAACGCCGTCGACGCGCAAGTCGCGCCTGACGGTTCGGTGACGTCCGTCGCGGCGGACAGCGCCATCTTCCGCGCGGCGTTCGGGCGCACGGTCACGATCAGTGCGACGGTCACGCTGCTGTGCCTGGTGCTGGGCTACCCGGTCGCGTATCTGCTCGCGACGCTGCCGGAGAACCAGAGCAACCGGCTGATTCTGTTCGTGATCGTGCCGTTCTGGACCTCGCTGCTGGTGCGCACCACCGCGTGGTATGTGCTGCTGCAACCCGGTGGCGTGATCAATAGCGCGTTGCTCCGCTTCGGCATCATCAACCATCCGCTGCCGCTGATTTTCAATCGCACGGGTGTGTTGATCGGCATGACGCATATCCTGCTGCCCTACATGATCCTCGCGATCTTCTCGGTCATGAAAGGCGTGCCGCCCGTGTACATGCGCGCGGCGAAATCGCTCGGCGCGCATCCGGCCGTGGCCTTCGCGCGTGTGTATATCCCGCAGACGCTGCCGGGTGTCGGCGCGGGATGTTTTCTCGTGTTCGTGCTCGCGCTCGGCTATTACATCACCCCCGCCCTGCTAGGCGGCGCCGGCGACGAAATGATCAGCCAGCTGATCGCGTCGCAGACCAACGATCAGCTCAACTGGGGACTCGCGGGTGCGCTGTCGTGCTATCTGATCGCATTTACAGCGGTGTTCTATTTCATCTTCAACCGGCTGGTCGGTATCGACCGCTTGCGCTTCGGCTGACGCGCCGCGCAAGCGCCGCCAAGTAGTTGTCGCTCATTCGGATAGTTGATCAACAGGCAGACTCAGATGAAAGACGGACGAACCCGGCTACTCTCGGAACGCATCGCTGGCGCCGGACTGCGCGTGCATTGCGCGCTGATTTTCTTTTTCCTCGTCGCGCCGATCCTCGCGATCGTGCCGCTGTCGTTCAACTCCGGCTCGTTCTTCTCGTACCCGATGCAGGGCTTCTCGCTGCGCTGGTACGCGCAGGCGCTGAGTTCGCCGGACTGGCAACGCGCGTTTGCCAACAGCATCGGCATTGGCGCGGCGTCGACGCTGATCGCGACGGTGCTCGGCACGCTGGCCGCGCTCGGCTTGAGCCGCGCGCAGTTTCCGTACCGTTCGATCATCATGCCGATCATCGTGTCGCCGATGATCGTGCCGATCGTCGTCGTCGCGGCGGGGTTTTATCTGGTCTTTTCGCCGCTCGGGCTGGTCAATTCGTACACTGGCGTCGTGCTTGCGCATGCGGCGCTCGGTACGCCCTTCGTGGTGATCACCGTGACGGCTTCGCTGCTGTCGTTCGATCAGAGCCTGCTTCGCGCCGCGTCGGGTTTGGGCGCGCAGCCGTGGGTCGCGTTTCGTCGCGTCACGCTGCCGCTGATCACGCCGGCCGTCGCGACGGGCAGCGTGTTCGCATTCGCGACGTCGTTCGACGAGGTGATCGTCATTCTGTTCATTGGCGGCCCCGAGCAGCGTACCGTGCCGCGGCAGATGTGGAGCGGCATCCGCGACCAGATCGACCCGTCGATCCTCGCCGTGGCCACACTGCTGATGGCATTCGCGATCGCCCTGTTCGCCTGCATGAACTGGCTGCGCAAGCGCGCGGCGGCAGCCAGCCGCTCATTTGCGTGAGCCGACTGTTGCGCCAGTATGATGACGTGAAGATGCGACTGGATGGCCTCGCTCTGACCGTGGAGCGTTGCTAACCGCTGTGCGGCGAAGCCGGAACTGCTGGCGCGGCGGTCCTTGACAGTTAGTTGCAGATTTATAAAGAAAAATATTGAGCGCGTGAGTGCGTGACGATATGCTTCGCATCGCCGCTAAACCACATGCAACGACCGAGGGTCGGGAAGGAAACGACAACATGCGATTGCGACGCATCACCGCACGACGCTCACCCGTGCATGGCATGGGACTGTTCGCGCTGCAGCCGATCGCCGCAGGCGAACGGGTCATCGAGTACAAGGGGGAAGTGACCAGCTGGCGGCGCGCCGCCGCCCGTCAGCGAGCCGATGCGGGCCACACGTTCGTGTTCGGTCTGTCCGATGGACGCGTGATCGACGGCAGCCGCGGCGGCAACAGCGCGCGCTTTCTGAACCATGCGTGCGCCCCCAACTGCGAGGCCATCGAAACGGGCGACCGGGTGTTCATTCATGCGCTCGCCACCATCGCACCCGGGGAAGAGCTTTTCATCAACTACGGTCTGTCGGTGGACGGTGCGGTCACCGACGACATTCGCGCCCAGTACGCGTGTCATTGCGGTGCACCTACATGTCGTCGAACCATGCTGGGAAATCACGGGTAGTCGCGTCTCGCCGTTGCCAACGCGAACTTGCGACGCAAAGCGGTAGTAACTATTAAGCCGGCGGTTAAAGCAACATGATTTACTGCCCCGGCGGCTCTTTTATCTGGCTCTCTGCCGGTAGGTTAGGCGTATGGCCAGACAGGTTACCGCGGTCGCTTGGCGCTCGAGAACGCATTCTTAACACCTGAAGTTCAAGCGCCGCATTAAATAACTCGTCATGCCGATCCTTCGTCATTTCGCCTGAACGAAGCTGACGTTCGAGAATGAGACAATCAGTTTCGGTTTCGAGCTCAATATCCAAAAGACGGAGCGTGCCGAGCTGCGTAATATCTGGTTGCGCGCGGCCGAGCCCATTCAGCAAAGCATTTCTTATTTGGATGAACTTCGGCAGTCTTTCGCGAAGAAGCGGTGACAGTCGTTGATAATAATCGCCGTCATCCATCAGTTGCTTCATTGCGGAGGACTCGACTATCACTGGCCCGTCTTTCGATGAAGGCACGGCAATATCGTTACCCTCCAACTTCAATTCCCCGATTTGTTTGAGTGACGAGAGCTGGTTCCTGATGGATTTGGCATCTTCGATTGCGGCAAGCAACGCACCGTCCAATCGTTTTTCTGTCGGATCGGACGTAAAGATCAGCGGCCAAAGAAAGAACAGAACTGCCAAAAGAAGACTCAGAACTCCGACGAAAGTCCCAACAAAAGTGAGCTTGCTGGGTAAAGACCATTTATCCCATTGTTCTTTCGTCGGAATCAGGAGCCAGTTTCGCATTTAAGTGCCCCTATCAGCAACTTCGTTATCCGGAGACCGCTATCCGCCCCAGCTTCGACGGTGATTCCCCTGGCAATACAGAAGTATATTGCACGGAAGATAGCTCGTTGACCCGGTTCCAGACACGTGGCTCGACGACGTGACACAGATCGCCGACAATGCGCACTGCAAAGCCATCAATAGCAAATGACCAAAGGAAGGTAACAATGTCTATAGCGAAGACCAGAGCCACTCCCTATTACGCGGTGATCTTCACGTCCATCCGAACCCCCGGGGACAACGGGTATGGAGACATGGCCGATGCAATGGCCGAAGCGGCCGCTAAACAGCCCGGATTCCTGGGTGTCGAGTCTGCGCGGGAGGAACTCGGAATTACGGTTTCCTATTGGGATAGCCTCGAATCCATCGCCGCCTGGAAACGGGATTCAATGCATCTGGTAGCACAACAGGCCGGGCGGGAAAAATGGTACGAATCCTACAAAACCCGCATTTGCCTTGTTGAGCGAGACTACGACTTCTCGAAAATCTAGTTTCCCGCGCCTTGTCTGTTGACTGCGCGGCCCTGCCGGCCGTTCGCGCGACCTGGCTGCCGATGAAAGCCGTGGTCGCGGGTTGACCGGTGCAAGTGCCGAAGATCGAAGAGGATCGCCCGCGTTGTGACACGGCTCGGCCGCTACCCGCCTCCCCTCATCTCACCGTCATGAGCGCTTCCTGCCAGCCCCTGGTGGCGGCGCTCCACCCTTCAGGCTTTTCAAGCCACCCTACGCGCCTGCCGCGCCGCGGCCAGCGTGCCACGCAACCCTTCGAACGAGTAGAGCGCGAGTGCTGCCCAGATTGCGCCGTAGCCGATCGCTCGCACGGACCCGAACGGCTCGCCGTAGATCAGCACGCCAGTGAGGAGCTGAAGCGTGGGGGTCACGTACTGGATCAAGCCGAGCATCGAGAGCGGGATGCGTCGCGCCGCAGCCGCGAAGAGCAGCAGCGGCACGGCCGTGATAGGCCCGGCGGCGGCCAGCAGCAGTTGCAATCCGAGCGACGCATGCGTGAAATGGCTCGCGCCGGCCATGCCGATCATCATCAGATAGACGATCGCCACGGGAAAGAGCAGCACCGTTTCGAGCGCGAGGCCTTCGAGCGCGCCGAGCTTTGCAGTCTTGCGCAACAGGCCATAGCCGCCGAACGTCAGCGCGAGCGCGAGGCTGATCCACGGCGGCGCGCCGTTTTGCCAGGTGAGCCAGGCCACGCCGAGCGACGCAAGCGCCACCGCGCACCATTGCAGCGAGCGCATCCGCTCATGCAGGAAAACGAAGCCGAACAACACGTTGATCAGTGGATTGATGAAGTAGCCGAGGCTCGCCTCGACGATATGGCCTGCGTTCACGGCCCAGATGTAGATGCCCCAGTTGGCCGAAAGTAGCGCGGCGCTCGCGGAGAAGCGGCCGACCAGGCGCCTGTCGCGCAGCGCGGGCCGCAGCCACGCCCAGTGGTGTCGCGCGACGAGCACGGCGAGGATGAACACGAGCGACCACGCCATCCGGTGGGCGAGCATCTCGAGCGCGGGAATCTGGTGGAGCGTCTTGAAGTAGACGGGAAAGAGCCCCCAGATGACGAAGGCGGAAAAGGCGTAGACGATGCCGGGGTTCATGGTTGGTTGTAGTTGGCCGGTGCGCGTGGTCGGTGCTAGGGCGCGCCGGTCGCAAAGATTTTCGCCCTGATTTTACCCGCGCAGTGCAGGCTCCGCTCAGCGCATCGTCGTCAAAAAGGGCCTGCTCTCGCCGTTCAGCGAGCTTTGCTTTTGCTGCCTACGATGTACATGTCGTCTTCGCAGAATGACAGAGCGACCTTGGCGGCGATAACGAGGTCGGGCTCGTCCTACGCGACGACGATCAAGGCAATCGTTTGGAGACGGCCATGCATTTCGACTACCAACAGTTCCACATCGACGCGTCACCTCTGGATGAAGGCGGCCGCTATTACGCTCGCGCAAAGATCTACCGGCGCGCGTCGGCGAGCGGCGATGCCGTCGAGGTAAAGTATTCGGGCGACCTCGGCGATTACCCGTCCGACGTGGATGCGATGGAGGCGGCGCAGCGTTGGGCGATTCAGTGGTGCAACGAGCACTCCGCCTAGGCTTCATTCGCCATCAAGCTCTACGCTGTTCCTGGGTTCCGCTCATCCCCGGCAAAATAAGCGGCGCATAATGCAAACATCCCTTTGTCAGGACGATGGAGGTGAATGTGACAACCTTTGCTATCGACGCCGTTCGCATCAACCCTGCGAACGACAGGTTCACCCACGTACGTTGGGCTCCCGTCGATCCGTCGACGCGGGAATGGCTGTCCCCCCCTGCGGTTGTGGAGGTGGTCGAAGTCGTCGCCGCGATCCGCCGGGGAGATGTCGTTTGGTCCCTTTTTACACTCGGCGGCACACGGTATCTCGGGCCAAAAATCGTATCTGTCTCTCACACCGACGGACCCGCCGGGATCGACACGGATGTCCCCGGCGATCATGTCGAAAAATGCATCGACGATTTGCCGCACCTTTGACGGCATACCTTTGACGCCGTCGGGCAGCCGCTAGAATTGCGGTTTTAGCCCGGAATACGTCAATGTCTTTTGCCTCGCTTGGCCTGATCGATCCCCTGCTGCGTAACGTGCAGGGCCTCAATTACCAGACTCCTACGCCGGTGCAGGCCAAGGCGATTCCCGCTGTGCTCGGTGGCAAGGACGTGATGGCTGCGGCCCAGACCGGCACTGGCAAAACCGCGGGCTTTGCGTTGCCGCTGTTGCAACGGCTGGTGCAGCACGGCCCGGCGGTGTCCAGCAATCGCGCGCGTGTGCTGGTGCTGGTGCCCACGCGTGAACTGGCCGAACAGCTGCTGCAAAGCTTTATCGCTTACGGCAAAGGCCTCGACCTGCGATTTCTGGCCGCCTACGGCGGTGTGAGTATCAATCCGCAGATGATGAAATTGCGCAAAGGCGTGGATGTGCTCGTCGCCACGCCGGGCCGTCTGCTGGATCTCAATCGCCAGAACGCAGTGCAGTTCGATCAGGTACAAACGCTGGTGCTGGATGAAGCCGATCGCATGCTGGA
Organism: Paraburkholderia sp. JPY465; assembly: GCF_050436725.1. Classification (NCBI taxonomy): domain Bacteria; kingdom Pseudomonadati; phylum Pseudomonadota; class Betaproteobacteria; order Burkholderiales; family Burkholderiaceae; genus Paraburkholderia; species Paraburkholderia sp. JPY465. Next base: position 1,221,166 of record NZ_JBNDMT010000006.1, on the reverse strand, counting down.
TCTGGGCTTTGCGCGCGAACTCAACGCCGTGTTTGCCGCCTTGCCCGCTCAGCGCCAGACTCTGCTGTTCTCCGCCACGTTTACCGACGATATCCGCGCGATGGCGGCGAAGATTCTGCACGGCCCGGTCAATATCAGCGTCAGCCCGCCCAATGCCACCGCCAGCAGGATCAAGCAGTGGGTGGTGCCGGTGGATAAAAAGAACAAGCCCGACCTCTTCATGCACCTCGTGGCTGAGAACCGTTGGCAGCACGCGCTGGTGTTCGTCAAAACCCGCAATGGCGTCGATTACCTGGCGGCCGTACTGGATGAAGCCGGCTATGCGGTCGACACCATCCACGGCGACAAACCCCAACCCGCGCGCCTGCGTGCGCTGGAGCGCTTCAAGGCAGGCGAAGTACAAATGCTGGTAGCCACCGACGTGGCCGCTCGCGGGCTGGATATCGACGACCTGCCGCTGGTGATCAACGTTGATCTGCCGATCGTGGCGCAAGACTACGTGCACCGTATTGGCCGGACTGGCCGCGCGGGCGCGAGCGGTGTGGCGGTGTCTCTCGTGTGTGCCGATGAAGCGCCGCAACTGGCAGCGATTGAAGCGCTGATCCGGCAAACGCTGCCCCGGAAAGAAGAGCCGGGTTTTGAAGCCGAACACCGCGTGCCGCAAACCAGCGCGACGGGCCAGATCATCAAGAAGCCCAAAAAGCCCAAGGCACCGAAGGTGCCGCAAGCCGCACCGGGCGCGATTCAGCCGCTCGGCAAAAAACCGCGCCCGCAAAATGGCGAAAACAAACGCAAGCCTGCGGCGCAGCGCGCCGCGGCCGTTGGCAAAGGCGCACGCTCGTCCAGCGGTAGCTCCTTGAGCGCGCCAAAGCCACGCAGCAAACCCTTCGGCAAGCCCGCTGCGGGTTCACGTAAGCCGGCTGGCAAGCCCGCTGGTGGCCGAGGCAAACGCCAACCCTGATCCGTTGCCGGGGCGACTGCGCGCTAAACTGGGTGCGTGCTATCGAAAAGTTCGGTGAGTCGAGCGCAAGACGATGAAATTCACCCGAATGATGGTCGGCCTCGCCGTCACGTACCTGATCGTGTTAGCCGGAGTCGCCATCTTGCAGGATCGTTTTCTCTACTTCCCTCAGAAGGCCACGATCGAGGAGGTCACCTCCGGCGGACTGCGCGCCTGGCCGACACCTGAGGCGTACCGGGGCCTCGTCGCGGAGCCGGACGGTTCCGCGCGCGCCACGGTCATCGTCTTTCATGGCAATGCCGGGCATGCCGGCCACCGCTCGTTCTATGCCGCAGCGCTCACCCGGCTCGGGATTCGCGTGATTCTCGCCGAATATCCAGGCTACGGACCGCGCACCGGTGCGTTAGGCGAAGCCAGTCTGGTCGACGATGCGCAACAAACCATCGCGCTCGCATATCGCCTCTATGGAGCGCCGCTGCTGCTCATCGGCGAATCGCTCGGGGCCGGCGTGGCGGCTGCGGCCGGCTCGCGTGAACGCGACAGGATCGCAGGCATGATGCTGATCACGCCATGGGATCGGCTCGAGCACGTCGCCGCTCATCACTTTCCGTGGCTGCCCGTGAGGTGGCTGCTGCGCGACCGATACGACAGCGTGACCCACCTGGCGTCGTTCGACCGCCCGATTCTCGTCATGGTTGCCGAACGCGACAGCATCGTCCCTGCGCGCTTCGGCGAGGCGCTTTACAACTCGCTGTCCGCACCGAGAAAGCTCACGGTGGTGAAGGCGGCTGACCATAACGACTGGATTGGCCACGTCAACCAAACCTGGTGGCGGGAGGCGATGGACTTCCTGCTCACGCCTTCGCATTGAGATATGAAGACGCCACCGGTCCCGTCCAGCTCGGCACGCATCTATGTTCTCGATGCGAAGAACCGGCCCGTCGAGGTGTTCGACCACGACGCGTGGTCGCGCTGGATGACGGAAAACGAACTGATCTTCCGCCGCACACTGCTGGACGACTACGGTGTGACGGTCACGACCCGCTTCCGTGGTGTGTCCAATCCGAAAACCGCGGAGGTTCTGCTGTTCGTAACTCGCGTCGCCGGAATGCAGACGCAAGACAACAAGAGCTACGGAGCACGTACGCTCGCTGAGGCGCTGGAGCAGCATGAGCGCATCGTGCAGAAAATCCTCCGGATGATGACGGGGCGGTGAACATCACTGCACGCGACGGTTCCGCGAAGTGGTGAGCCGAGGAGCTCGGGCGTAAATAGCGCGAGCGAACCGCGTGGAGTGTCGTGAGGCTCAGATGAAGCTCACGCCGCCATTGACGGGAATCGTCTGGCCGGTAACAAAGCCGTTGCCGACCACCATCAGCACGACCTGGGCGACCTCGTCGACTTCACCGAGGCGTCCAACGGGAAGCCGTTCCGCGACGTTCGCGGCCTTCAGCGGCGCGGCCATTTCTGTGTCGATCGGTCCCGGGGCCACGGCGTTCACGGTGATGCCTTCGCGGGCCAGCCGCGCCGCATAACCGCGTGTCAACCCTTCGAGGCCGGCTTTCGAGGCGTTGTAGTGCACCCCAACCAACCCAGCGCCACGGGCAGCGGCCGACGACAGGTTGACGATGCGGCCCCAGCGCTGTGCGCGCATTCCGGGCAGCACCGCCTGCGTGCACAGAAACGCCGATTTCAGATTGACCGCAAGCGTTCGATCGAATTCGGCTTCCGTGAGCCTATCGATATCGACAATCGTCCCGGTGCCCGCGTTGTTGACGAGAATACCGACGACGCCAAGGCGGTTTCCCACCTCATCGATCATTGCCTTGACGTCGGACGCAACCGATACGTCGGCTTGCACCGCAATCGCACGGCCTCCCGCACTTTCGATCTGCTCGACGATCCGAGCGGCCTCATTCCCGCGTTGCCGATAGTTGACCGCCACCGCTGCGCCAGCCGATGCAAGCGAGAGGGAAACGGCGCGGCCGATTCCTCGTGATCCGCCGGTCACAAGGGCGACACGATCGTTCAAAGCGGGCAAATGAGCGGGCATGGAAATCCTCCTGTCCTGTGGAACGCGCCCGCCGGGTGCCGCTGCGTCGCGTTTCAAGGTGCAACGTCACAGCGCGAACAGCCGCCCAAGATGAGGCTCGCTATCCCCCACGCCGGCGAGCCGCAACGCGTGCCACGCCATCGCGTAGTTGCTCGAGATCACCGGCTTGCCGATCGCCGCTTCCAGCTCCGGAATCAACGCAGCGATGCGCAAGCTCGTGCACGACACGAAAATCGCGTCCACGTCGCGATTGCGCGCAAGTCGCTCGACGCCAGTTCGCAACGACAGCGCATCGATCCGCGCCACTTCGTTATCGTTCGCATGCTCGAACGACGCCATGCGCGTAATCCGGTGACCACGCGACTCGATATAGTCGCGCATGTATTCGTTGATCGAACGCACATAGGGTGTGAGCAAGGCCGTACGTTGGACGCCTAGCGCACGAAGCGCCGCCAGCGCCGCGGTGATCGGCGTTGTGCACGCGGCGTCCGCGCGCGCTTCGCGAATCCGCGCGAACACCTTGTCTTCCCCGATCACCATCGACGCGGACGTGCAGCCAAACGCCACCACGTCGATACGCTCGGCCGGACGGATCAACGCGACCGCCGGTGCGATACGGTCCTCCATTTCCGCTAGCCGTTCAGGCGTGATGTCCGCCGAGTTATATACACGGCTTTCGTAGAACGCCACGCCCTCCTGCGTCATCAAGCCCCGCCACTCATGCTCAATCGTATGATCGGTGGCGAGCACCACGAGCCCAATCGCGGCGCGGCGGCAGATGCCGTCGTCCAGCGTGAAATCGAGCTTCGTGTACACATCGTCATGCTGTGCGATCGCACTCATTTCGGAGTCTTCCTGTCTTGTCGCGTTCGGCTTCGCGAGTCGCTGCCATCACTGCCTCTTAAAGGTAGAGGATCGAAGGCGCCTTTGTGTAACGGTTTATACGCAAATACCCTATACCGTCCCTTCGAACCCGGCTCCTATCATGAAAGCAGCGCTTTTGTGTCAGCGCTCCGGTGCAAGCCAGCCGTCACGCTGTTGACCTGGTGGGTATGAATCACTCGCAATCGCCCCATTTCCGTCCGCTTTCCGATGTCACCGGTATGCCCGTGTGGCGGATCGTCCGATCCCTCTCACAAAAAGGAGTCGCTAACATGTTTGCTCAGACGATTGGCTGGTCCGGTGCAGAGCGCGGCTCGCGGCGAACGACTGTCGCGGGCATGGCGGCCGCCGTGGCCTTGCTTGCGGGCTTGGTTCCGGGTTCGGCGCAGAGCCAGGGTGCCACCATCAAGATCGGTGTGCCGGTTCCGCTGTCGGGCAGCAGTGCCAATGCCGGCACGGATATCGTCAATGGTGCGAAGCTCGCCGCCGCCAAAATCAACGCGGCCGGCGGCGTGCTCGGCAAGCAGATCGAGCTGGTGCCCGAAGACGACGCCTGTGATGCGCAGACCGCGGTGCAGGCGGCGCAGAAACTCGTCGATGCTGGCGTTGTCGCGGTAGCGGGCGGCTATTGTTCCAGCGCGGCGTTGCCGGAATCGACGACCTTTCATCGCGCCGGGATTCCATATGTGCTGGATGCGTCGACCAATCCGCAACTGACCGAGATGGGGTACGACAACGTGTTCCGCACGATCGGCCGTGACGACCAGCAGGGCCCGTTCGCGGCGAGCTTCATGAAGGACGTGCTGCACGCGAAGCACGTGGCGGTGATCGACGACAACACGACCTATTCCAAAGGCCTCGCGCAGAACACCGTGCAAGCGCTGAAGAAGGACGGCGTCGATGTCGTCTACGCCAATTCGATCACGCCCGGTCAGATGGACTACTCACCGACGCTCACGCGAGTCTCCTCACTCAAGCCCGACGTGATCTACTACACAGGCTACTTCTCCGAAGCCGGCCTGATCGTCAAGGAGGCGCGGCAACTGGGTCTGAAAATGACCTTCATGGGCGGCGACGCCACCAACGACCCGACCCTGATGAAGACGGCCGGTCCCGCCGCCGACGGCATGATCATCACGACCGCCCCACTCGCGCAGTTCCTGAGCGGCGCGCACGCCTACGTCGATGACTATACGAAGGCTTACGGGCAAGGGCCGGGACCGTACTCGGTCTATGAATACGATGCGGTCGGGGTCACGGCGAAAGCCATCGCGGACGCGAAGTCCACCCAGCCTGCCGCGATCACCGCTGCCCTGCACAAGATCCAGAACTACCCGGGCGCGACCGGAACGATTGCCTTCAATCCGAAGGGAGACCGCAGCAAAGCCGTGTACATCACCATCGTCGTGCACGACGACAAATTCGAGCCCTACCAGAGGCAGGATGCGAACGGACATTGGGTGGCGATGAAGTAAGTGCGATTGCGCACCGCGCGCCGTCATGAGCGACTTCTTCCAGTTCGTGATCGAAGGGCTGACGACCGGCTCGTTCTACGCGCTCGTCGCCCTCGGGTACACGATGGTCTACGGAATCATCCGGCTGATCAACTTCGCTCATGGCGACCTGTTCATGGTCGGCGCGTTCATCGGCTGGACCGGCCTGATGGTGCTGGCGTCCGCGCATCTGCCGCTCGCGCTCGCCCTGCTGATCGCTCTGGTGGCCGCCATGACGGTCACGGGCGCGCTCGGCCTGCTGATCGAGCGGCTCGCGTATCAGCCGTTGCTGCGCGCGCCGCGGCTGTCGATTCTGATCACCGCGCTGGGCGTCTCGCTGGCGTTGCAAAATGGCGTGCTGCTGATCTACGGCGCGGGCTTTCGCACCTATCCGCATGTGCTGAGCCAGGCGGGGTTCGAACTCCACGGCGTGCAGATCACGTTCGCGCAGATCGGCATTATCGTCGCAAGCCTGGCGCTGATGCTCGCGCTGTATTTCTTCGTTCATCACACGTTCCTTGGGACCGCGATGCGCGCGCTGGCCATCGACCAGGACGCCGCGCGTCTGATGGGCATCGACGTCGAACGCCTGATCCAGCTCACCTTTCTGCTGGGATCGGTGCTGGCCGCCGTGGCGGGCGTCATGGAAGGGCTTTACTACACGCAGATCAATTTCTTCATGGGTTTCGTGCTAGGCCTGCGCGCGTTCACCGCCGCCGTCCTCGGCGGTATCGGCAACATCCCGGGCGCGATGGCGGGCGGCATCCTGATCGGCCTGCTCGAAGCCTTCGGCGCGGGCTATGTCTCTTCCCAATGGACCGACGTGTTCGTGTTCGGCGTGCTGATCGCCGTGCTCGTGATCAAGCCGACCGGGCTGTTCGGCGAACGCGTCGTCGAGAGAATGTAGTTTATGAGCGCCCGTCAGGCTTCCGCGCGCTGGGCCAGGCCTGTCGGCGCTGCGCTTTTGGCCGCCGCCGTGGCGCTGCCCGCGGTCGCCAGCAACTATGTGGTCGATGTCGGCCTGACCATCGTCACCTATTCGATCCTGGGTCTTGGGCTGAACATCGTGGTCGGTTACGCCGGATTGCTCGATCTGGGCTACGCGGCCTTCTTCGCGATCGGCGCGTACACGACGGCGTTGCTGGAAACCCTGCTGCACTTCTCGTTCTGGGAAACGCTGCCGTTCAGTCTGGCGTTCACCGCGGTATCGGGCATCGTGATCGGCTACCCCACCCTGCGCCTGCGCAGCGACTATCTGGCGATCGTCACGCTGGGGTTCGGCGAAATCACGCGTATCGTCGCCACCAATCTCGACATCACGGGTGGCCCGAACGGCATCTTCGGCATCGCGAGCCCGAGCCTGTTCGGCTTCGAGATCAGTTCGCCGCAAGCGCTCTACGAACTGGGCATGGCGTTCCTCGTGGTGGTGCTCGTGTTCGCGATCCGGCTCGGCCGGTCGCGGCTGGGCCGCGCCTGGACCAGCATCCGCGAGGACGAGGCGGCTGCCGAGGCCGTCGGCGTGCCGACGCTGCGCGTCAAGCTGCTCGCCTATGTGATGGGCGCGCTGATCGGCGGGCTCGGCGGCAGTCTGTTCGCCGCCCGCTTCGGCACCATCGATCCGACCGGCTTCACGTATCTGCAATCGGTCACGATCCTGATCGTCGTCGTGCTCGGCGGGCGCGGCAGCATTCCCGGCGTGATCCTCGGCGCCATCATCGTCGCCGGCTTGCCGGAGATACTGCGTTTTCTCAACCTCTGGCGCATTTTCGCTTTCGCGATCGGGCTCGTGATCCTGATGCTGCTAAGGCCGCAGGGCTTGTGGCCAGCGCCGTTGCGCCGCGTCGCGCCGGCGCGCAAGGGCGCTGACGCCGATCGGGCTCCGGTGCCCAGCCACGCGGTCACCGACGAGACCTTGCTGGAGGTACGCGACATGCAGCGCCGCTTCGGCGGCGTGCTGGCGGTCGGCGGTGTCAGCTTCGCGGTGAAGAGCGGCGAGATCGTGAGCCTGATCGGTCCGAACGGCGCCGGCAAGACGACCGTGTTCAACTGCCTGACCGGCGTGATCCGCCCGACCGGCGGTCAGATCGTCTGGTGCGGAGAACGGCTTGCCGGCGGCGCGCCTCATCGCATCGTCCATCAAGGGATGGCGCGCACCTTCCAGGGCATCCGCCTGTTCGGCCACATGACGGCCTTCGAAAACGTGCTGACCGGCATGGATCATCGGCTTCGGACACCGCTCGCCGCCGAGCTTCTGGCGTTGCCGTCCGCGCGCGCCGAGGCGGCCGACCATTCCACCGAGGGCCTACGCTGGCTCGCCTTCGTCGGTCTTGCCGGCAGGTCGGGCGAGCGCGCCGCCGATCTGCCCTACGGCGACCAACGCAGGCTGGAGATCGCCCGTGCGCTCGCCAGCAGCCCGCGACTGCTGCTGCTCGACGAGCCGGCAGCGGGCATGAACCCGACAGAGAAACGCGCGCTGATGGAACTGATCCGGCGGATCCGGGATCATGGCGTGACGGTGCTGTTGATCGAGCACGACATGATGCTGGTGATGGGCGTGTCGGACCGGATCATCGTGATGGATCACGGCGTCATCATCGCCGAGGGCCCGCCCGCCGCGATCCAGGCGGACCCGCGCGTGATCGATGCCTATCTCGGCACAGCCGAAAAGGACGAGGCGAGCGACGATACCGCCGGGGAGAAATCGCTGTGGGACTCCTAGAAATCCGCGATCTGCGTGTCAGTTATGGGACTGTCGAAGTGCTGCACGGCATCTCGCTGGACGTCGCACAGGGCGAGGTCGTCGCGTTGCTAGGCAGCAACGGCGCGGGAAAAACGACCACACTGCGGGCGATTTCCGGATTGATCCGGCCGCGCGCGGGCAACATTGCGATGGACGGCCAGCGCCTGACGGGATTGCGCGCACACCAGATCGTGGCGCTGGGTTTGGGTCACGTGCCGGAGGGGCGGCGCATTTTCGGGGCGCTGACGGTGGAGGAAAACCTGCATCTGGGCGGCTATCTGATCCGGCGCGACAGTACCGCATTGCAACAGCGAAGGGATCAGCTGTATGCGACTTTCCCCCGGCTCGGCGAGCGCCGCAGCCAACTGGCAGGCACGCTCAGCGGCGGCGAACAGCAGATGCTGGCGATTGCCCGAGCCCTGATGCTGCGCCCGCGTATCGTCGTGCTGGACGAACCATCGATGGGACTCGCGCCGAAGCTGGTCCGCGCGATCTTCGGCATGGTCGCCGACATCTGCCGCGAAGGCACTTCGATACTGCTGGTCGAGCAGAACGCCCGCCAGGCGCTGCGAATCGCGCATCGGGCTTACGTGCTGGAAAGTGGGCGCATTGCGCTCGCGGGATCCGCCCGCGAGCTGGCTCAGGACAGCCGGGTCCGCGCTGCCTATCTGGGAGGCAGTGCCATGTCGGCAGAGTGACCCGCCGACCGAGCCGCGCGAGGAAATCCTAATACAGGCTCAGGCCTGAGTTCGAGGGAGAACGCATGATGCTGAATTACCCTGCTGCCTATCAGTCCACCAAAGGCTCGGCGCTCGACGTCGACAAGACGTTCTATCAGCGCATCGCCTCACAGCACGACACCCGCACGCTGCTCGAATCGATCGTCGTGCCGATCCGCTCGGGGCGAGCGTGGACCGTGCCGGCCGGCCACGTGTTTCGCATCGTCACGATCGAAGGCCCGCAGGTTGCCGACCTGAACATGTGGAACCGGCACAACCCGCGCGAGCGCATGTGGGCATCGCGCACGCGCCAGTTGCAGCAGGCGCACGTGAGCACGTTCGACCGTCTGTGGTCGACGCTGCCATTCCTGCGTCCGATGGTGACCATCACCGATGACAGTCTCGCCGGCTACGGCGTCGACGAGCACGGCGGCCGCGTCCACGATCTGCTCGGCACGCGCTGCGATCCCTACGTGAACCGCATGCTGACCGGCGAGGATTTTCATTTCCACTGCCACTCGAACCTGACGCGCGCCATCGCCCCGTATGGCTTGACCGAATACGACGTCCACGACGTGCTCAACGTGTTCCAGTGCACCGGCCTGAATCTCGACGACAAATACTTCATGAAGGCGTGTCCGGCAAAGAAAGGCGACTACCTCGAATTCTTCGCGGAGATCGACTTGCTGTGCGCACTGTCGACCTGTCCGGGCGGCGATCTGTCGGTGCCGATGTGGGGACCCGACGCGCGCGATCCGCTGGAAGTGTGCCGGCCGCTCGGCATCGAGGTCTGGCAACTCGCGCCGCAAATGCTGGACGGCTGGACGCCGCCGGCTGTGGCTGCCTACAAGGGGCAGCACGGCATGGTGCTGAATCAGCCGCAATGGAAGTGAGAGCGCCGCAGCCCCCTGTATCTCAGGACATTATGAAAATTATCGTGCTCGGTGGCGGGGTGGTCGGTGTGACGACCGCGTACCAGTTGCAGAAAGACGGCCATGAGGTCGTGATCGTCGAGCGGCAGCCTTTAGTCGCCGCGGAAACCAGTTGGGGTAACGCGGGCATGATCGCGCCCGGGCATTCCTTCGTCTGGTCCTCGCCGAAAGCGCCAATGATTCTGCTCAAATCGCTGGTGCTGAAAGATCAGGCGTTGCGCTTCAAGTTCTCGGCGGACCCGAGGCTTTACAGCTGGTCGTGGCGTTTCCTGATGGAATGCACATCGGAGAAGGCACGCCGCAATACCCTGCTCAAGCATCGGCTTGCCGCGTATTCGCAGCGAGTACTACAGGATGTAATCGCCGAGGAGGCCATCGAATACGATCGAAATGCGCGCGGAATTCTGTATCTCCATCGGACTCAGGAGGCGCAGGACCGCGGAATCGAACACATGAAGCTGCTGGAATCCGATGGGCAGGTCATCAGGGTCCTCAACCCCGATGAGGTGGTCGCGCTCGACCCGTCGCTGGCTTCGGCAAAAGACCGGATAGCGGGCGCCATTCACTGCCCAACCGATGAGACCGGAGACCCTGCGAAATTCACCCGCGCGCTTGCGGAAAAGATCGTCGCGCGTGGCGGCACGCTTCTGAGCGAGACGACTATCGACGGCTTCGAAACCGCCGGGCAGGACATAGTCGGCACGAGAACGAGCCGAGGCCTTGTCAAAGGCGACGCGTATGTGCTCGCCCTCGGCCCCTATAGTCCGGTTCTCGCCCGACAGATCGGCATCGATCTTCCGATTTATCCGATCAAGGGATACTCGCTGACGATTCCCATCGACGGCCGGCCCATGCCGCCCGCCGTTGCAGCGGTCGACGAGCACAACCTGGTCGCAATCTCGCGCTTCGGCGACCGGATCCGGGTCACCGCGACGGCCGAGTTTGCCGGCTACGACACGAGCCACAAGCCTTCTGATTTTGCGTTCATGAAGAGCGTGACGCAGGAACTCTACCCGGCCGGCGCGAACTACGATCGCGCCGAAATGTGGGCCGGTCTCAGGCCGATGACGCCAACCAACCTGCCGTTTTTTGGCCGCAAGAGGTACCGCAATCTTTATCTAAATACCGGTCACGGGCACATCGGCTGGACGATGTCACACGGATCGGCTCGAATCACGGCCGACCTGATCGCGGGACGAATCCCCGCGATTCCGATGGTTGGGCTGCTTTGCGACTGACGGCGGCACCACCCGGACCCCGCCTCAGGCCCGGCCGCTGCCCAGCCCTCGCATCCGCCGTGCGAAATGCGCGCGCTCCGCATCGCCCATCAGCGCGAGAAACTGATCCGCTTCCATATGGATCAGTTCTTCGTGATCGCCCGCCTCGAAGTAGACGTCCGGCTGACCTGCCAGGCTCGATTCCAGGTAGGTTTTCATGCCATACGCCATACAAATCGGCGGCACCGCTCCGGCATCGCAGTCCTTGAACAATTCACGCAGTTCGACTTCCGTGGCGAGAGCAAGCCGGCGCCCGGTCTTGCTCCAGAACTCGGAGAGCTGCACGGCGTAAGTCGATGGCAGCACGGCGGCCACATAGCCGTGTTCGTCTTCGAGCAGCACGGTCTTGGCAAGGCGGTCACCCGGAATGTGCGCCGCGGCAGCCGTTTCGACACTCGAGTGGCTGTACGGATGACGCACGACTTCGTAGCGGGAACCCTTGCTGCGCAGGCACTCCTGCAAGGTTGGCGACATCGCCATGGCACACCTCCTGTCGAATATCTGAAAAGGAATGAACACTTGCGATCTTTTCAGAATAGTTCACGCACCGGCAATCCGCACGCCGGCTGAATGCGCGGAAATGAGCGGCGGATCAGTACGACGCAAGTGCAGCGTGCATCGGTGAGCGGCGCCGCAACTTCGCGTGACAAGCGGTGCAAAGGCCTAGAATGAAAGCACGGTTTGTACCTTATAAGGGGCCGTCTATGTCTCGATCGATCACGGTTTTTTCGGTGAGACTCAGCCCAAAGGAGGCGCCCAATGTCAGTGATCGCACCCGACGAAAGGGCTGATTTTCTCGCCGTCCTGCGTCGGCACCATCTCGCCGAATCCGACTTTGTGCTTCAGGAGACCGGAGCGACCGATATCGTCGACGAGGTCTACCCGCTGAGGGGCAGTGTCACCGTCGTTCGCACGTCGTCACTGCGGGAACGGGAGTACCAGACCGGACACGGCACGGCGTGGACAGTCGAGTTCGAGAAAGACGTGATCCGGGGCGTATTCGGCTGAGCGCCGACAGGCGACGGTTTCCCCCACTGCTCTGACTCTGTGGCGACGCTGTCGCTTGCCTCGGATCTATGGCGCCCGCGTTGAATCGATGAGCTCGTCGGCCTCGCGTTCCAATGCGTCGCCTTCCGCCGAACGTTGCGTGTGGCTGAGCAGGGTGCCCAAATTTCGCAACGTGCGTGCTTCATCCTGCCGCCAGGTCAACGGATCGTCGTGGGCGAGTTTGCGGTACACATCCAGCGCCCGGCGCCATGCGTCTTCCGCTTCGCGCGGCCTGCCCGTGCGGCTGTAGAGCACGCCCAGATTGTTCAGTATCCGTGCCTCGTCAGGCTGGTACGCGACCGGCGTATCGCGCGACAGCGCGTGGACGATGCGCAGCGCGTCCTGGTAGGTCTGCAGCGCCTTGGCCGGCTGCCGTTCGAGGCGGTACAGCACGCCCAGATTGCCCAGCGTATGCGCGAGGTCTGGCTCGTAAATCGCGGGATTTTCCCGGGCGAGCTGTTGACGGATCTTCAGAGCTTGCCGGTAAGCGTGCTCCGCTTCCGACAGCCGCCCGCTTGCGCTGTAGAAGTTCCCGAGGTTATTCAGCGTGCGCGCAAGCGCCGGACGCCACGCGGCGGGATTGTCATGTTCGAGTGCGCGCTGGATGCTGAGCGCTTCGAGGTAGGCGAGTTCCGCGTCATGGGTGCGCTGGGTCGCACTGTAGAGGATACCGAGGTCGTTGAGCGTCATCGCGACCGCGGGCCGGTACTTTGCCGGGTCCTGCCGGGCCAGCGCACGGTCGAGGGCCAGAGCTTCGCGCCACGCGTCGGCCGCATCCTGCAGACGCTGCGTGTCGCGGTACAACGTTGCGAGGCTATCGAAGGTGTTTGCGACTGCGGGACCGTAGGCCGAAGGGTCCACGCGCGCGAGCGCCCAGTAGACTTCGAGCGCGTGCAGCCATGCGGCTTCGGCTTCCTTCTGCTGCCGCAGCATCACATACAGACTGCCGAGCTTGCTGAGCGTGCGCGCGACGGACGGCTGCCACGCGGTAGGCCTCTGTTGCGCAAGCGTCCGATACTGAACCAGCAGCGCCCGATACACCGGCTCGGCACGCTCGGGCTCGTGCTGCGCGAGCAGCGTGTCGGCGAATGCCGCGGCGATGTTCGTATCGTCGGGTTGCAGCGTATGGGCATGCTCCAGGTACGGCAGCGCGTTCCATGGCATGAAGCGAAGCAGTTCGATGTTCGCCGCTTCGTAGTTGCGCGCGGCGCTTAGCTGTACGTTGCCGGCTGCATCTGCCAGGAGCCGCGTGAGCAACGCAGATGCGTGATCCAGATCGAGGCGCCTCACGGCGGCGGCGGCCTGCAATTCGGTGGGGGCCGTGCTGTGCGTAATCGATAACCTGCGCAGCAGCCCTTCATAACGTGCGTTCCATTCCGAAGCCTCGGCTGCGAGGTCGATGTCGGAGCGCGTCCTGATCTGCGATGCGAGGCTTTCGAGGATCGGTTCGAAGTTGGCGAGCGCGGCTTCGTTGGTGGCTTCGTCGTGATCAGTCTGCGAGAAGATCGCGTGCAGCATCGTGTTGGCCGCGCTCGCCAGCGCGGCACGTTGCTCGGCGGAAAGCCCGTCGTGCTTCACCGCGCGGTTCAGGCGTTCGGTGACGCGTGAGAGCGCGGGCGCGGAGACAGCGCAGCGGGTCCGCACTGCGAGTCCATCCTTGACGGCGACCTCGGAGAACGACGGCACACACGCACCGGACGCCCCCGCAGCGGCGCATGCGGTGGGCAGCGCGGCCATCGCGATGCCGGACAAAATCTTGCCCGTACTCATTTGCGGTCAGGCCTACAGAATTACCGCTACAGCGTTGCGCGGCGCATCGCATTCGCCCGGAATGCCGAAATGCCGTCGCGTGTATTCATTCTATCGAATACAGTTAGCCTACATTCGCCAACTTGATAACGTCCATCGTGAAACTCGAACGTGGCCACACCTTCTCGTTTAGCCCCGACGGCGAACACTTCCTGCTCGACGGCCTGCCGTTCCAGATTCGCAGCGGCGAGATGCATCCAGCCCGTATCCCACGCGAATACTGGCGACACCGGATCCGCATGGCAAGGGCGATGGGGATGAACTGCATCGCGTTGTACATCATGTGGAATTACCACGAGACGCACAGCGGCGTGTTCGACTTCCATAGCGGTAACCGCGATATCGAGGCCTTCATCCGCCTATGCCAATCCGAGCAGATGTGGGTGCTGTTGCGTCCCGGGCCTTACGTTTGCGCAGAGTGGGACCTGGGCGGCCTCCCTTCCTGGCTGTTGCGCGATCCGGACATCCAGTTGCGGACCGACTCGGCCACCGATCCTCGCTACATGGCGGCGGTGGCTCGCTATATCGACGAACTGGTTCCGCGTATCAAGCCATTGATGTGCGAGCACGGAGGTCCGATCCTGATGATCCAGATCGAAAACGAATTCGGTTCGTATGCGAGTAACCCGGCTTACCTCGAAGAGCTCAGGCAGCTTTGGCTCAAAGGAGGCATAACCGGGCCGTTCTACACCGAAGACGGTCTCGCGCAACTGGAACGCAATCACACCACGGTGACCGGCGGCGCGATCGCGCTGAGCAACGGCAATGCAGCGCAAATCGCAACGTTGCGCCGCAAGTTCCCCTTGGTGCCCGCGATGGCCGGCGAGGTGTATCCGGGGTGGCTTACCCATTGGGGCGAAGCGGGCTTCGCGGGCGTGGACTACGACCTGTCCAGCATCCTGGCCACGTTCATGCAGGCGCGACTGTCGTTCAACCTGTATGTGATTCACGGCGGCACGAGCTTCGGCTTTTTTGCCGGCGCTAACGTGGACGATGCAGGCAACTATCAGCCCGACATCACGAGCTACGACTACTGCGCGCCGATCAACGAGCAAGGCATGGCGACGCCGAAGTACTTCAAGTATCGAGACCTGATCTCCAGCTATCTGCCCGAACCGTTGCCAGCCATACCCGACGCCGTCGCCACGCTTGGCTGCGCAGGCATTGGGGTCTTGATGCCGACGCTCTACGCGTCGATCTGGGATAACCTGCCCGCGGCGCTGCCGCGCGAGCAAGGCCTCGATCCGCAGTCGTTTGAACATTACGGTCAGGCGTTTGGCTTCGTGCTGTATCGCAAGCTTTTGCCGAAGCACGCGAGCGGCGTGCTTGATATCAGCGGCGTCCACGACTATGCAACCGTTTTCGTTGGAGAACAGTACGCGGGCGGCGTATCGAGAGCGCAACTGCCGCGCAGGTACGCGCGGTCGCTTCACATGATGCACCGCGCGCCGCTTGCGCTGCCTTCGGTGCGGCAAAATCAAGAGGCGATCCCGGACGGTCCCGTACCGCTGGAGATACTCGTCGAGGCCATGGGGCGCGTCAACTTCGGACCCGCGCTCGTCGACCGCAAAGGTCTGCTCGAACCGGTCACGATGCAACACGTAGACGGCTCAGTCTCGTTGATCGAGGAATGGGACGTCCACCTGTTGCCGATGGATGACACGTTCATCGCTAACCTCAACGAAGCGTGCACGAACCCGAGCAAACCCCGGTCTCTTTTTCAAGGCGAATGTGCTGCTGACTGAAGTCGGCGACACGTGGCTCGACATGAGCAATTGGACCAAGGGTCTCGTCTGGGTCAATGGTCACAACCTGGGACGCTACTGGAACATCGGCCCGCAAAGGCGCTTGTATTGCCCGGCGCCGTGGCTCGTGCAAGGTAACAACGAGGTGCTGGTCTTCGACCTCCATCAGATCGACGCGAAGCCGATTCCACTCGCCGATCGCTTGTACTAGCGCGCACGCCCTTTCCCCTTCACCGTTTCGCGGCGGCAACCGGCAGCAGTTCGAGCGTGAGCACTTCGAACGGCGCGAGTTGCACGGCTTGCGGCAGATCAGCGTCAAGTTGAGCGGTAATGCCGGAAGCCGTTGCACGCCACACGCTGCGCGCCTCGAATCGTCCCGCCTCTCCATCCGGCAACTCCAGTTGGCGCCGCAGGTCGAGCGTGAAGCGTTGCGTGCGACTGTGAGGATTGCGCAGCGTCACGATAGCCTTGTGCGGCGCCCAGGCTGCCCAACCGTAAGCCGCCCGTTCGTCCGGCGCGCCGCCAATCCAATGACTGTCGCGCAGGATGTCGCGGTTTTCGCGCGCCCATTTCGCGGCGCGCGCAAGCACATCCCAGTCGTGCTCGCCCAGCAGCCCCGGCGTGATGTAGAGCTCCTGCAATTGCGTGCCGGTCCCGAAGTACGACCACACCTCGTTGGAAAATGCGTTTCCCGTCGAGGTATTGAGGCGTGGATTGCACTGCGCGTACAGGATGCCGTGCAGCATCAGCGAATTGAGCGGAAAGAGCGGACTGCGCTCCACGACGTTGTGATACGTCTGCGTGTCGCGGTAGGTGATCCAGCGCTCGCGGTTCGTGCCGCTGCCTGCGAGGCCATCGTCGCTGCCGCCGCGCCAGATGGAGTCGACATGGCGCAGCCAGAACGGCGACGGATGCGTACCTGTAGTGAGATTGATGAAGGTTTCGGGCTTGGCCGCGCGGATGTCCTCGATCAGTTGAATCGCCGCGTCCCAATCGCTATCGAACAGGCTGCCAGGAAACACCCTGTCGGCATTGCCTGTGCCGTCGAACTTGAATTGATTGATGCCGCCCTTGTCGAGCAAGTCCCTCACGACTTCATGAAAGCGCCGGTAATACGTCGGACCCGACAACGCGAGACCGTTGTCGATGACCTCATAACCAGCGGCACGTCCTCGCGCTACGCGTTCCTGTTTTGGCGTACCGTAGCCGCCCCACGGCGAAAGCCATATGCCGGGAGCGGCGCCGACTCGCGCGGCAGCGTCGCGCAGCGGAACGAAGCCATCTGGAAAGGCATTGCTGAATTGCCAGCCGCCGCCAAGATCGTCCCAACCATCGTCGAACAGAAAAGAATCGATTTGCACCCCGCGCGCTGTATGCAACTCGTGGCCGATCGTCTCGATGCGTTCGAGCGCCTGTTTCTGCGTATACGGCGTCAGGTAGCCGATGTCGCCCCAGCTGTTGTAGTGCAGAAACGGACGATACGGGCGAGCACGTTCCCGCTCCAGATAGATGCCGAAATCGCGCCGAAGCTGGCCGTCACTGGCTACACCTGCCACTGCGGCGTAGACCAACGTCCTGTTTTTCTGTAGCGGCAACGCGCGATGCAGCGTAAAGCTCAGAGTGTCGCCATCTACCTGACTGGTCGCCAACGGATGCT
Organism: Paraburkholderia sp. JPY465; assembly: GCF_050436725.1. Taxonomy (NCBI): domain Bacteria; kingdom Pseudomonadati; phylum Pseudomonadota; class Betaproteobacteria; order Burkholderiales; family Burkholderiaceae; genus Paraburkholderia; species Paraburkholderia sp. JPY465. The sequence continues at coordinate 1,203,851 of NZ_JBNDMT010000006.1, read as the reverse complement.
CGAAGCCCAGATACAAGTTGCCCGTAGTGGCTGGCGTGCCCTTGCGCTCAGGACTGGCCTTGGCGCCAGGGGCACGCGTCTGCAGCAATGAGACGGCAGTGATCGCTTCATCCTGAAGAAGCGCCGTAATTGCCAGTTGGACGCGCAGATATCGTGATCCTTCGCGTTGCTCGACGCTCCATTGCAGCTTTAGGCGTCCATGATTATCGATCAGGGAGACGCTTGCGCGCCGCCCTGCGATTCGTTCGCCCAGGCGGGACGCGTGTGGGTTGGGTTCGAGCGCAGCGTCGCTCGCCGGTGCCACGACCTTCACCTCGTCCAGGCCCACGGTGGTTCCGTCAGCGAGCGTGAGCGTGAACGGCGTGGCGATCAGCAGCGTGCGTTTTCGCTCGCAATCGATCAGCGAGACACCCGCGAGACGTTCGTTCTCGTGCGTCCAGCGCAATGCAATCGCGTCGTTGCCGAATGAGCAGAAATGGCCCGTCGTCTGGAACACGGGCATGCCAGTTTGCGTAGGCAAAGAATGGTTGGCGCGCATGGAGCACCTGTCTCGGGCCAAAGCAGCAAATAGCGTAACGGCAACGGACCCACGTGTTCAAGGCGGAGCGTGCGCGGATGAAATTTTCTCATGAGACGTCGGATATCTCGCTGCATTGCGCTCGATACCGCTGCGCCGTCTGCGCCGGCGCCATCCCATGCAAATGACAGACCGGTCACCCGCGAAGTGCGCGTGGACTGAAGCGACCTTGCTGGCCTGCCCGACGTGCGGCAGCTATCAAATCCGCGCAGGCGGGCGAGTCGGAGCGAGGAAACGCGTAGAAACGTACAACCGGCAACGCGGGCAATCCTTCTTTGCGACCCAGCAGGCGCAAGCCTTCGGCTCGCTGGCTATCGGCGATGACGGTAACAGCAAAACCCGAACTCGCCGCCGACAGGCAGCCCGCCATGCTGCTGCTCTCGAACACGAGGCGCCATGCGCGCCCCGCCTTGTTGAGTGCCGTGATCGCCGACTCTCGATAGATGCACGGATCGGGAAAAACGGCCAGCGGCAGCGGCTGGTCGAGATCCAGAGGTTCATGTTGCGCGTAGGCCCAGACTAGCGGCTCTTCCCACAGCAGCTCACCGCCTTTTGCGATACGGCTGCATTGCTTGCCGAACACGAGTTCGAGACGACCGCGCTCCTGCTGGCGCAACAGATCGGCTGTGATGCCGACTTTGAGGTCGATCGTCGCCTCGGGATGTCGCTGACGAAAACGCTGTAGCACCTGGGGCAGCCAGGTGCCGGCAAAATCTTCCGATGCACCGACCCGCAGTAACCCACGCAGCGGCGCGCCGCGCAGTTTCGCGCGGGCCTCGCGTTCCAGATCGAGAATGTTGCGGCCGTACGCATACAAGGTGTCGCCGCCCTGCGTCAACGCCAGGTGGCGAGTCGTGCGTGTCAGCAGATCAACGCCGACCATTTGTTCCAGGCGCTTGATATGGCCGCTCACGGCCGAAGGCGTCAGCGCCAGACGCTCGGCGGCCGTGGCAAAGCTGCCGCTGTCCACGACTTCGAGAAAAGTGCGGAGCAATACGGTATCGAGCGGAACACCGTCGGCGGTGGGCAGAATGTCCATCGAATGATTCAACGCGAATAATCACCAATGAGTCGTGATTATTCACCAATCGCAATGAGACGTCGAGCTATCGTGGCACTACCCCGATTGCACGAGGAAAACCATGAACACCTACCGCCACGCCGCTACCCAGCGGCTCGACATTGCCTATCTCGAATGGAACCCGCAGGGAGCGCAAACTGCGGTGCTGCTGCATGGCTGGCCGGACAGCCCGCAGTGCTGGAAGAGCGTCGCGCGTATTCTGGCCGATTCGGGTTACCGCGTGCTCGCGCCTGCTCTGCGCGGCTTCGCGCCCACCCGGTTTCTCGATACGACCACGCATCGCAGCGGCCAGTTGTCCGCGCTGGGGCGCGATCTTCTGGATTTCGTCGACGTGATGGAAGTCGAGCGGCCGGTCCTGGTCGGACATGATTGGGGCGCACGCGCGGTCGCCAATGCGTGCGGTCTGCGAGATCGCGTGGCTTCACATCTGGTGATGCTATCGGTGGGATACGGCACCAATGCTCCGGACCAGATACTGACCCTGCAGCAGGTACGCAATTATTGGTATCACTGGTTTATGGCTACACCGCGAGGCGCACGCGTGCTACGGGACGAACGTGAGGCCTTCGCCCGGCAGATGTGGGATAGCTGGGCGCCGGCCGACTGGTACAAGCCGGCCGACTTCGACGAAGCGGCGCAGTCATTCGTGGGCGACGACTGGGCCGACATCGTGCTCCATTCCTACCGACATCGTTGGGGCTTTGTCGACGGAGACCCCGCCTATGCCGACGATGAAGCGCGTCTGAATCCGGCACCGGCGCTATCGGTTGCAACGCTGGTGCTGCACGGCGGTGCGGACACCTGCAATCATCCCGATAGTTCGAGCGGACGGGAGTCCTTCTTCCTTGGGCGATATGAACGGAAAGTTCTCGATGGTGTCGGCCACTTTCCGCAGCGCGAAGCGCCTCGGGAGGTCGCCGATGCCACCTTGCAGTTCTGCCGATAAGACTGCGCGGAGGTCTTTCGTTCGGACGGCGTTGTGGGCGGGCGCAGGCAGGCGTTCCAAAGCGGGCGCGGGCGCGGACGTCAAATCTCGAGCGAAATGCCTTCACTATGGAGCGCGCGCTGTACCGCCGGCCGTTCAACGACGCGCCTCGCCGATGCAGTCCAAGCCTGATACCTGTCACCCATCGGTAGGCCGATGCGCATGCCCCACCGATAGAGAACAAGTAGAAACGGATCGACGATCGTGTAGCCGCATGGCAACGCGTACGAACATCCGTCGGTGAGCGTGCTCTCGATCTGCGCAAACGCGGCCTCAATAGTCTGTCGAGCGTGTGCGGACACCGCGGCATGCAACGACACCTCTGCGACGAAACGTGCGGGTCGCCACAGGCCACCGAAGCCGACGCCGTGCACCCAGCCCGCGAGCCATGCGAACCACTCATGGCAGCGGGCTTCATCGACGGGGGCTGTCGGCAGCATGGCCAGGGTTTGGTAATGGCGCCGCGCGATAAGCGTCACGATTGCTGGGAGTTCCGTCAGTACGCGTGGTTCGCCGGGAATCGCGAGCGCCGGCACCCGGCCCTTCGGGTTGACCGCGAGATAGCCGGGTTGCAGATTGGCTCCCTCAGCGACGGGCACTGAGATCAGCTCGAACGGCGCCCCCGTTTCTTCAAGCACGATATGCGCGGCCAGCGAGCATGCACCGGGCGAAAAATAGAGTCGATAAGCATTCATGCACAAAGTCTAAAGAGACGCCCACCCGCGCTCAAACGATATATTGTGATCTTTCGGCATTAGTGATACTAATGCCTGATGACGACCGCCCGCCTCCCACCCCTTCAGACGTTGCGTGCTTTCGAAGCTGCCGTACGGCTGCGTAGCTTTACACGTGCGGCTGACGAACTCGCCCTCACGCAAGGCGCTGTCAGCCAGCACGTGCGGGCGCTCGAATCGCAGCTCGACGTCGCGCTGTTTTCACGTGGCCGCACGGGTGTCGAGCCAACCCATGCGGCATTCGCACTCGCGTTGCAGGTCCGTCAAGGGCTCAAGGTACTCGAGCGCGCGTTCGGTCTGTCTTCGGCAAGAGCGGTTCGGCGCGCGAACGCATCGAAGGGCAACACCACGCTAACGGTCAGCGCGTTGCCGTCGTTTGCCGCGCGCTGGCTCGCACCGCGACTGCCACGCTTTCATGCCGAGCATCCAGGGATCACGATCGACGTGCGCGCCAGCGTGCAGCTTGCACGCCTGGACGAGCGCGATGGAATCGATGTCGCGTTGCGCTACGGCCCTGGCCATTGGCCGGGCCTTGCCAGCGAGAAGCTGATGGACGAAGAGGTCTTCCCGGTTGCAAGCCCTGCTTATCGCAACGGCCGGCTGCCGCGCCGACTCGCGGACCTCGCGCAATGCACGTTGCTCGTGCAGGCGACTCAGCCTTGGGAGCCGTGGTTCCAGGCAGTGGCCCTCGCACTGGAAGTACCGGCCGACGCCCCTTCATTCGATGACGTGAGCAGCATGCTGAACGCGGCCGTGGGCGGCGCCGGCATCGCGCTGGCGCGACGCTCGCTGGTCGAGGCGGAACTGGCGGATGGCCGGCTGATGCGGCTGTGGCGGCGCAGCATCGTCGACGTACACGGTAATTACATCGTGTGGCGAGCCGACAGCAAGAGACTCGCCGCGATCGATGCGTTTCGGGCATGGCTGCGGCGCGAGGTGATTGCGGCGGCGCCTGCGGGGGCCGAAGGCCGCCCGCGCAACCGGGCGAGGCGCGGTCCGACGCGGCGCTAACAATCGATCGTCCGGTGTGGTGTCTCGTTGAGGTCACCAGGAGCCATCCTACCTTTCGCTGTTCTTGCCGCCGACACCGACCTTGCCGCGCCCGATCTTGCGATGCGGCGCACTTTGGCGCAGCTTTTTCCTCGAACTAGCTGTCAACGTGACGTGCTCCGAAGGGTAGCGGGTCGTTCTGTTCAGTGCGGCTTGATAGGCCCGATGGCCTGGATCGTTGCGCCTGGTAGCTGACATGATTGGCACCTCCTCGGAGAATTCTAGGCCGAGACCGCCGGGGGTTATGCCGCCTTCCCGAGTTCGGTCCGCGTCATTCATGACAACCCGGCCGCCGTGCCCGGAAACCCGGAAAAAGCTGTTGCCGCAGTCGGTCAGTCAGCGCCATTGCACCCTCAGCGGCGATCCAGTCCAGTCCCGGGGTCACACCGTTCGTTTTTCCGCAACCATGCTTTCGCCCGGCCCCGCTTCTTCCAGACGGCGGGAAGCACGACTATACGTCCACGCCTCGGCACATCGTCGCGGCCTCTTCCAAAAGGATCAGCAATCAAAGTGGACACCGTTCATCGATATCGGATCGGCAGTGCGACCGTAACACGGGTCGCCGAGCTCGTGCTTCCCGAGATTCCTTCGGCCTACCTGTTTCCCGACCGGGATCGCACGATCCTTGCCAACAATCCGCCGCCACGGATCGGCCGCGAGAACGTGTCGCAAGACGGTGAGACCCTCGCGTTGAGCGTGCATACCTGGGTCGTGCAGACGGAGGGCAAAACCGTCCTGATCGACACGGGTGCCGGCAACGGCAAGCATCGACCGCTGAACCCCGTGTTCGATCAACTCGATACGCCGTACCTGCAGCGCCTTGCGGCAGCCGGCGTTCAGCCGGCCGACGTCGACTTCGTGCTGATCACGCACCTGCACGTCGATCACGTCGGCTGGAACACGGTGCGCAAAGGTGACGCGTGGCGCCCGACATTCGCCAATGCGACCTACGTGTTCTCGGATGCCGAGTACCGTTTCTATGCCGACGAAGCGCACGTGCAGACACCGAGCGCCGGCGTATTCGAGGACAGTGTGCAGCCGATTATCGATGCGGGCCAGGCCCTGTTGATCGACGCACATAGCCAGCCCACGCTCGAAGGCCTGGAGGGCTTCACGTTCTATCGAACCAAAGGCCACAGCTTCGACCATCTGTCGATCGGTTTCACGTCTGAAGAGCAGCATGCGCTGTTTTCAGGTGACGTCATGCATCACCCGATTCAGATAGCCAAGCCCGAGTGGAACTCGACTTTCTGCGAGTTTCCCGACGATGCCGCACGCTCGCGGCTCTGGGCGCTGAACCACGCAGCAGACCGCCACGCGCTGTTCTTCAGCAGTCATTTCCCCGGAACGTCCGTGGGCGTGGTCGAAAGGCGGTCCGGCGGCTTCGCCTGGCTGCCCCGCTGAACCTCTCCACCAAGAGAGCAAACATCATGGCAACGCAAGCACAGATCGAATCCCGCGACTTCATGATCCCGAGCGATACGCCCGAGATCGAGCTTCACATCCGCAACAAGCGGCCGGCAGGCCGCACCGACTTTGGCGAAGCACGCACCGTGATGTTGATGCACGGCGCGACCTACGGATCCGGCAGCCTCTACGACACGCAGATCGGCGGATATTCGTTTATGGACTACCTCGCTCGCGCTGGCTTCGATGCTTACGCCGTGGATGCACGCGGCTATGGTGAGTCGACACGACCACCGCAAATGCGTGTCGCCGCGGCGCAGAGCGAGCCGCTGGGGCGTACCGAATCCGGCTTGCGCGACTTCACGAGCGCCGTGAACTTCGTGCTGCGCACTTCAGGCATCGCGCGTACCAATGTGATCGGCATGTCCTGGGGCGGCAGCGTGACTGGCGCGTTCACCGCCCGCAACGGTCACAAGGTTCGCAGGCTCGGGCTCGTTGCACCGCAGTGGGTCAGCGACAAGCCAATCCCACTGGACCCAGGTGGCCCGCTGGGTGGTTACCGGGTGGTGCGCGCGGCCGATGCGCGCGAGCGCTGGGTCAGTGCCGCCCCCGAGTGGAAGCGCAGCACACTGATACCGGATGGTGGCTTCGAAGCATGGCTCGACAACACGGTTCGCACCGAGCCCGACGAGGCGTTGCGCGAGAACCAGTCGATCCGTGTCGCGAACGGGCCGATTCAGGACATTCGCGAGTACTGGGGAGCAGGTAAGGCATTTTATGACCCGGGCCACATCGAAGTGCCGGTCCTGCTGATTCATGGCGAATGGGATGTCGACGTGCCGCTCGCGCTTGCGCAGGATTACTTTGCGCATCTGAGCGGATCGCCGGACAAGCGTTGGCTCGAACTGGGCGAAGCGACCCACATGCTCATGCTCGAAAAGAACCGGGGGCACGCATATCAGGCATTGGTCAGCTTCCTGAGCGAGGCTTGATGGCGGCGCAAGCGCACCGGCGACCGACGCTTACGACACGCTTTCGGCACCGGCGCCGTGCGAGAATGCCGCAGCACATCGCATGCATCCTCGCACGACGCAAACATCCGTATCGCCGCGCGACCGGCATGCATCCCAATCTGACAGGACTGATGCATGGATAAGCTGGCCGCAATGCAGACCTTCGTTCGTGTCGTCGACTCAGGCACTTTTACGCGTGCTGCAGACCTCATGAATGTGCCCAAATCGTCCGTCACCCGCCTCATACAGGAACTCGAAAAAGAACTGGGGGTGCGGCTGCTGCACCGTACAAGTCGTCAACTCACGCTGACGCAGGAAGGCCAGATCTATTACGAGGGCTCGATTCGCGTGCTCGACGAGGTTGGCTCGCTGGATGGCAGTGTCCTGAGCGCAACCCGTTCGCCGAAGGGAAAAATCAGAGTGGAACTGCCCGGCTCGTTGGCGTATCAATTGTTCGTCCCGGCCATGCCGGACTTCTTTGCGCGCTATCCCGATGTCCAGGTCGAGCTGAGCGTCGGTAACCGGTCGGTTGATCTCATCGCGGAGAACCTTGACTGTGTTCTGCGTCTCGGGCCATTGCTCAGCGACTCGCTGATCGCGCGCTCTGCCGGCACGCTGCCGCTCGTGACGTGCGCGTCGCCCGCCTACATTCAGCGCCATGGCCTGCCCCGCGAGCCCGCGGATCTCATGCAAGGCCATACGATCGTCCGCATGAATTCGCCGCGCTCGGGGCGAGACTTCGTCTTTCAACTCCATCGGGAGAAACAGCTCTTCGAAATCCACGGCAGTCATCGGTTAAGTGTCAACGACTCGAGCGCCGCGCTAGCGGCTGGACTTGCAGGGCTCGGCGTACTCACCACCTATGCGTTCCTCGTCACCCCGCACCTTCGCTCCGGCGCGCTCGTGCGCCTCTTTCCCGATTGGCGCGGCGATGACGTCGCTGTGCACATTGCCTATCCGGCTAATCGGCATCTCGCCTCCAAGGTGCGCGTATTCGTCGAATGGGCGATTGAACTTCTGAGGGCAAGCGAACCGGCGTAACTCTTCGCGTCGTCACCAGACAATCGTCTGTCCGCCTGCTCGCCAAATGAACGATGTCCAAGCCTGCAATCGTCTGGACGAAGATATAAACGCTCTTCGTAGCGAATGAAAGTGAAGGCGGTCGGCAAGTCGGCATCGAATCGTGCGTCGTCCTGCCACAGGTTGGACAATTCAAGCGCAGCGCGGATTGCCTGTGTCCTTTGGGATTACCGTCAGTTCATCTTTCGGAATTCGGGTCGGTCTGCCAATGAAGGGGAAAGCATTGCCGTAGTAGCGAATCTCGACGGGTATTTGTTCCGGCTCGAGTATCTCCGATACAAACGCGGGAGTCTGCATCTGATGATCGCATGCTCGCATTTCCACGTCGCCCCAAACTGCTGCAAATCTGGCTCCCTCCCACGTCGAAATCAACCTGGCAGTATCCAGCGTGCCTGCTCGCTTTATCACGTCACCGATCCACAAAATCGCACTTACCACGATGAGGTCCGGATATTTGTAACTGATCGGGGCGTCAGGATAGTAATCGCGCCATTCCCGGATATCCGCTATGTTTTCCGGAGTATCGAGCGTTGTGTGATAAACGTTCGCGGTGATATGACCGACCGCCGCGTCCTTCACCGCTTGCAATACTGTGGGATCGCTGAGAAAGTATCCGCCCGTCTTCACCTTCCAGCCCAAGGACTTCCCCTGTTGGAGCAGCAGGCGCAGATCCTGGCCCCAGTCCCCGGTGATGACGACGTCAGCATCGGAAGCCATGATCTTGGTGACGTACGGACCAAAATCCTGGACCTTCTGGAGCGGGTGGTATTCATCCCCGACAATGCTCTGATTGGGCGCCTTCATCTTGTCGAATGCCTTTTTGAAGCCATCCGCGCAAGCGTGTCCGAAATTGTAGTCCTGGTTCAGAAGATAGAATCTTGCGGGCTTGTGCTTCGCCATTCTGGTGAAGTAGAAAGCGAGTATTCTCGAGTGCATATCGGTATTCAGGCAGCACCGAAAGGTCGTGTCCAGGAACTCTTCACCCGTAAGTTCAGCGGCTTCAGAAGCGTATGTGACGAATAGCTTTCGATTCAGGTTGGCAACCTGAGAAACCGCCTTCGCAACAGCCGATCCGGGCCCAACCGCAAGAACGTCTACCTTCTCACGGTAGAGCAGATCATTCGCGCGGCGAGTTGCGACGTCGGGTTTGAGTTCACTATCCGCGGGTACGATCTCCACCTGCCGTCCGAGCACCCCGCCGGTCCGATTGAGCTTGTAAGCGCCGAATCTGGCGGCCGCGACGAAAGCCCCTCCAACATAGGCTACCGGCCCCGACAGTGGTTCAATTACACCAATCTTGATGGAACTACTCTGACTCCAGGCAGGGCGCGCGACAATCCATGGTCCGACAGCAACGGCGCCAGCCGCAGCGACGCCTTTGACAAACGTGCGCCGACCGGTTCGAACGTTCATGATTAGCCTCTCTGAAGAAGCGGTCACGCACCCTAAGTGCGCATTTTCATAACTCCAGATATCGCTTTCTGACTTGCTCGTCCGCAATCAAATCCACCGAGCTGCCGTCAAACACGATGCGTCCCTTCGACATCACATAGAAGCGGCTTCCGAGCGACAGCGCGAGCCCCATCGTCTGATCGACAAGCAGGATGGCCGTGCCATCGTGATGAGCCGCGCTGAGTATTCTCTCGACTTGCGTGATGATTGCGGGAGCGAGTCCCTCGGTTGGCTCGTCTACCAATAGCAAGCTTGGGTTGCCCATTAGCGCGCGACCGGTGCAGAGCATTTTCTGCTCGCCGCCGGACAAGGTACCGGCACGCTGGGCATTCCGCTCTCGCAGCCTCGGAAAGAACTCATAGACGCGGTCCAAGGTCCAGCGGTTGCCGTTCGTGGCGCTGGCTGACGGCGGTGCCTCTTTCATTCCGATCAGAAGATTTTCCTTCACGGTGATAGTCGGAAAGATACGGCGCTCCTCGGGCACATATCCAAAACCCAGCCTCGCAATGGAGTGAGCCGGAAAATTGGTTATGTTTCTGCCATTAAAGACCACTGAGCCTGACGCCAGCTTGACGAGTCCCATCATGGACTTCAGTGTCGTCGACTTGCCGACACCATTTCGGCCCAAAAGACAAACAACCTCACCATCGTCGATCATCAAAGACGCACCTTGAAGAACGTGCGATTTTTCATAGTAGGCGTGCAACTCCGTGGCTTTCATCATGATCTTTTTCCCGCGCGAGAGTCCGATCCGAGATACGCCGACTGGACATCCTTGCTATGGCGTATTTCATCCGGTGTCCCGCACGCGAGCAACGTACCATAGTGAAGTACGCTAATGCGGTCGGCCACTGCGAAAACGACGTCCATGTCATGCTCAATCATCACGAGCGTCTTGTTCTTGCTTATCTGACGAATCAACTCGACGACCTTCTGTGATTCGTCGACGTCGAGACCTGCGGTCGGTTCATCGAGCAGGATCAATTGAGGAGACGTCGCGATGGTGAGCGCAATCTCCAGCTGTCGCTGTTCGCCGTATGAAAGCGCGCATGCCGGCGTGTCGCGTCGCTCGAGTAGCTCCAGCAATCCGAGAACATAATTTGCCTCCCGGGCTGCGGATTCCTGATGATCGACGACGTGCCAGAAATCGAGTCGGCTGCCGCGGCGGGATAAAACAGCACTTCGCACGGACTCGAAGACAGTCAGGCGCGGAAAGGTGTTGATACTTTGGAAGGAACGAGCAACACCTAGGCGGGCGATACGATAGGGAGACATCCGCGTGATGTCCTTTTGTTTATAGAAAATTCCCCCTTGCCTTGGATGCAAGCGCCCGCTGATGATATTGAACAACGTCGTCTTGCCTGCGCCATTCGGTCCGATGATCGCGTGCCGCTCACCCGGAAAGATCTTCAGGTCGATTCCCGCCAACACACGAAACCCGCAAAAATCGTGATGAATTTCGCGGAGTTCGAGCATGGGGTTCATGGCTGTTCTCGCGTGGGTGAACGCCACATTCCGATCAGAAATTGGATTGGACCCGCAGGCCCGACGATGCCAGCCAAACCGGTACGCATGAACAGTATTAGCAGGACGAACAGCAGACCGACCACGAACGGCCAGTGTTCGCTGATACTCGACAGCCCGTCTTGTAACAGAATATAAGCTGCTGCACCTAATAGAGGCCCGACAAGTGTTCCGGTACCGCCGAGAAGCGCGATCAACACCACCTCGGCACTGGTGTTGAAATCCAGTGCTTCAGGCGACACAAGTTCCTGAAAGCTCGCAAAGAGTCCACCCGCGACCGCCGCAAAAGAAGATGCAATACAGAACACGCTCAACCTTGTGGCGAAAACATTGTAGCCAAGCGATGCAGCCCGCTCGTCGTTTTCGCGCACTGTCACTGAGGCGTTTCCCAATGGTGTGCGGGTGATGTGCCATATCGCAGCAATGCACAGCATCACCACCGTCAGTTCAAGCCAGTAAAAGTGCCGTGGCTCGTTCATGTGCAACAGAAGCCCGCCTGGCAAGCGCAAATCCGGCGGACGAACGCTCAGGCCGTCGTCGCCCCTCGTCACGGTCCGCCATTTCAGTGCGACTGCAAAGAGAAATTGACTGAAGGCCAGCGTGAGCATCGAAAAAGACGTGCCTCGAGAACGAACACAAAGGACTCCCACGACGATCCCCAAAGATGCGCCAGAGAGCGCGCAACCAATCAAAGTCAGTGGAACTGGCACGGCACCGAGGAATTTCCATGTCAGACCGGCTGCGTAACCACCTATTCCGAACGCGGCTGCATGACCGAAAGAAAGCATTCCGCCATACCCGAACAGAAGATTGAACGAGGCGGCAAAAAGGCCAAAGTAAAGTATCTCTATGACAAGTCGCAGCGAAGCGATGTCCAGAATCAGAGGTAGAAGGTAGAGCGCGATGAGCGCTGAAATCCATCCGGCGAGCAGGATCACCGCGTCTTCCCCAATAGGCCTTGTGGCCTGACTATCAGCACTGCCGCCATCAGAAGGAATTGAAAAACGAGTGCAAACTGTGGAACGAAAAGTATCCCGAATGACTGTATCTCACCGATCAGAATGGAGGATATCAACGCTCCAGAAAGCGATCCGAATCCGCCGATTACGACAACGACAAAAGTATCGACGAGAATTGCCTGTCCCATCGATGGTTCGACCTGCAGGAAAGGAGCCGCAACGACTCCAGCGATAGCAGCGAGGGCAGAACCCAGGCCAAAAACCGTGGTCATCACCAGACCCGTGTTGACACCCAGCGCACTCACCATTTCTCGATCCGAAACGCAGGAAAGAATGACGATGCCAAGCCGCGTCCGGTTGAGGACAATCCCCAGAAGCACGCAAATCAGACCTGAGAATGCGAGAATGAACAGGCGATATGTCGGATATCGTCCGCCCAACAGGGGAATCGATCCGGCCAGCAACGAGGGCGTTGGAACCTCCAACGTATAGCTGCCCCAGATCCACCGCGTTGCTTCGGAGATCATGTAAAACAGACCGAGAGTCAAAAGCAACTCGCGCTCGTGTCCATGCCCGCGGATGCGCCGCAATAGCCCGTATTCAACTGCCGCACCGAGTAATCCCACCGCAATAGGAGCGATGAGCAGAGAAAGCCAAAAGTTCTCTGTGATCGCGACGATCGCATAGGCGAGATAAGCGCCCAACATATAGAAGGCCGCATGAGCGATATTTAAAACCCGCAGCAACCCGAAGATAAGAGTCAGTCCGGACGCAACCAGAAAGAGCAGCATCCCATAGACCAGGCCGTGCAAGGCCTGCATTGTGTAGAGACTGATCATGTCACCAGTGACCGATCTTCAACCGGTCATCGTGCGGATGAAGCGTCGAACGTCATAGCCTCCTCCATTCAGTGACGGCGTTTTATCCTGTATTAGCCGAACGTCACTCTATAGATAAAGCGTGGCGACTGGAATGAGTCGGTTAATCGTAAGGTTCCAGGATCGTCAGGACGCAAGTCGACGACCTTTTTTGTCTTGCCAACAGCATCGACAAAAGCCTTAAGCGTTCTAAGCATGATAGTTGATGAGTTTGGCAAACGAGTGCGGTTTGGAAGTCGAAATCCGCCAATCCGGTCAAATGCTTCGAGACCGGATTGCTCCATCACTCTTCGTCTCGATCGCCAATTTGAATCATGTCTTCCACTAAAAGATGATCTTGCGCAGAACGGACCTTATCGGATAGCGCGCGAATGCACGCTTGCGTCCGAAAAGGCATCAAACACTGGCGGCGAGGTCCCTAGAGTCATATGCTCCATCAATGGATGACTCGGACAAGGATAGTCAGGGAGGCGTCGACTCACACGACGATTGGCCGAATGAACGCCGAAAATTCCGCGAAATTCATCACGACGCCGGACTCCGTCAGCGACGCCATCGTATCTGTACTGCACTACCCCGGATTCGACATCGATAAAGGGCGCGGCGAACTGCGCGTCGAGGGACGCCCTGTTGCCCTCAGACCCAAGACCTTTGCGCTATTGCTGCATCTGGCGCAGCACCCCGGCCGCCTGCTAGGCAGGATCGAACTCATCGACGCCGTATGGCGCGACGTTATTGTCACTGACGATTCGCTGGTGCAGTGCATCGGTGAATTGCGCGCGGCTCTGGGCGATCGAAGTCAGCAGTTAATTCGGACGGTGCCGCGCCGGGGCTATATTTTCGACGTCCGGCCAGTCGGGTCATTTTCCGCCGAAGGCCCGGACCTGACGGCACCTTCGTCATCGCTGGCGCTCAATGGGGACATCGGCGTGCCGCAATCGGTTCGGGAAGCGGCGCTGAAGCGGTCTTCTTCTGATTTCGTCGATACGGCTGTCAGAAGAGCAGTCCCTTCGAACAGAGAGTCCGCTGGGGAAGAGCGCGCTTCCCTGACGAGGTCCGTAAGGGCGGGCGGCAATCTGCCGGCCCAGATGCCACCGCTCTATGGGCGTGCGGACGACATCGTCACGCTCGCGCGTTTGCTGGAGATCTGCCAGCTCGTCAGCGTGGTGGGCCCCGGGGGCATCGGCAAGACACGGGTGGCCCAGGCCGTGGCGCACCGGCTGCGCAACGACTATGCAGACGGCGCCTGGCTCGTCGAACTGGCCTCGCTGGCGGACGCTCAACTTCTCGTGCCGACCGTGGCGCGCGTGCTGGGACACCAGATCGCACTCGAAGCAGGGGGACTCACGTCGCTGGTGCAACTGATCAGGGAGCAGCGACTGCTGCTATTGCTGGACAACTGCGAACACCTGCTCGAACCTGCCGCGGACCTGGTCGCGCGGATCGTGGCCGCCGCACCGGGCGTGCGGGTGCTGGTCACCAGTCAGGAACCGTTGCATATCGATCAGGAGCAGATCTTCCGGCTCGACGCGCTGGCCGTGCCCGCGAGCGCCGACGCGACCGTCGCGCTGGGCTTTGGCGCGGTTCAGCTGTTCGTTGCCCGCGCCCAGGCCGCCGATCCGAAGTTCACGGTCGACAGCGGCAACGTGGGCGATGTGGTCGAGATCTGTCGGCGGCTCGATGGGATTCCGCTGGCGATCGAGTTCGCCGCGGCGCGGGGGGCGCTCCTCGGCGTGCATGGGCTGAGGGTGCGGCTCGACGAGCAGTTGAGGCTGCTGGCGGGCGGGAATCGAACCGCACTGCCCCGCCATCAGACTTTGCGGCGGGCGCTGCAGTGGAGTTATGGGCTGCTCACGGCGCCCGAGCAGACCGTGTTCGACCGGCTCGGCGTGTTCATGGGCAGTTTCTCGCTCGAAGCTGCACAGCGCGCAGCGAGTGACCAGACAATCGATAGCTGGGCAGTCATTGATCACCTGGCCTCGCTGGTGGACAAATCGCTCGTGATGATTGAAGGCGGCGGAATGCCGCGCTACCGGCTGCTCGAAAGCAGCCGGTCCTTTGCCTTGGAGCGGCTCGCCGTCGCCGGTGCGCTCGATGCGACGCGCCGGCGCCACGCCGAAGCGCTAGCGGAGAACCTGACCGGAGACGATCCCTTCGAGGAGCCTCTGGCGCGGATGCGTCGCATCGCGTCAGACCTGGACAATGTGCGTGCGGCCGTGACGTGGGCACTGGGGCCAACGGGCGATCGGCAGATCGCGGTCGAACTTGCCGCTGCCACGGACAGGCTATGGGATGCGCGAGGCTTCAACGACGAAGGCGCGCGCCTGTACCGCACGATCGAGCCCTGGGTGGACGAGTCGATGCCGCCTCGACTGGCGGCGCGCTTCTGGTTTGCCGTCGCGGATCTGCGCATGCGCACGGAGCTAAAGCGCGAGGTCGCTTCGGCGCTCAAGGCGGCCCGACTCTTTCAAAGCCTGAACGACCGGTTCGGAGCCTTCAGGTCCCTGACGGTGGCCGCGCATCAGTTTGCCTTCCTGGCCGATCGCGACGCGGCGAAGGCAGCGCTGACCGAGGCGGAAGCCCTGTTTGACGATGCGTGGCCATCGTGGCTGCGAACGTCCGTCGCGTATTGCAGAGCGGTTTTCGCCTATCACATCGACCGCAAGCCGGATCAGGCAAGAAGAATTGCCCAAGCGGCGTTGCAAGGCCATCGTTGTGGCGACAGTTTCTACGGAGACCGCTGTGAAACTATGCTTCCCGCTTGCGACTTGATGGAAGGCGACTTTGCTTCTGCGTTGCGGCGATGTAACGATATTCTCGACCGATTGACGGTGACAGAGACTGTCCACCTGCAGTTGCACATCCTCCTTACGCGCGGCGCGGCGCTCGTCTATCTCGGCGACTTCAAGGCGGCTGAACTTGCATTGCAGAGCGCGTGCACGCTGTCGATGCATGCAAGCGGTCTGATGACCCATCCCTACTGTTATGTGGCGCATTTACTCGCGCGGCAGGGCCGCCTTGCCGACGCCGCGAGGACAATTGCCTGGATTGACAAGCGTCAGCGGCAGGAAGACCTCGGTAACCGCGATTGGATACCGCCAATTGCGGCGGCGAGCTACAAGGAAGCGCGAGCCATTGTCGACTCATCATTCACGCGTGAGGAACGCGATCGACTTGCCAGCGACGGCGCAAGGCTAAGCGTCGAGCAAGTCACTGCAATGGCATTTCCGGGACGATAGAACGAAAGTGGCACGGTAGATGCGAACTCCGCGTGCGCCCCCGAACGGAGTGGCGGCGTCCATTCCAACGCGGTTAGACCCGGCGGGGTCGTTGGCACGGACAAGGGCAGTCAGGGAGGCGTCGACTCACACGACGATCGGCCGAATGAACGACGGAAAATCCGCGAAATTCATCACGACGCTGGGCTCCGTCAGCGAGACCGGCGTATCTGTACTGCACTATCGTGGATTCGACATCGATATACGGCGCGGCGAACTGCGCGTCGAGGGACGCCCTGTTGCCCTCAGACCCAAGACCTTTGCGCTATTGCTGCATCTGGCGCAGCACCCCCGGCCGCCTGTTCGGCAGAATCGAGCTCATCGAGGCCGTGTGGCGCGACGTTATCGTCACTGACGATTCGCTGGTGCAGTGCATCGGTGAATTGCGCGCGGCGCTGGGCGATCGACGCCAGCAGCTGATTCGAACAGTGCCGCGGCGGGGCTATATCTTTGACGTCCAGCCAATCGGGTCGATTTCTCGCGAAGGTCTGGACCAGACGACCTATTCACAGCCGCGGACGTTCGATGGGTTGGCCGGAGAAGGCCGCACTTCCCTGACGAGGTCAGCACGCGCGGCCGGTAATCTGCCGGCCCAGATGCCACCGCTCTATGGGCGTGCGGACGACATCGCCACGCTCGCGCGTTTGCTGGAAATCTGCCAGCTCGTCAGCGTGGTGGGCCCCGGGGGCATCGGCAAGACACGGGTGGCGCAGGCCGTGGCGCACCGGCTGCGCAACGACTATGCAGACGGCGCCTGGCTCGTCGAACTGGCCTCGCTGGCGGACGCTCAACTTCTCGTGCCGACCGTGGCGCGCGTGCTGGGGCACCAGATCGCGCTCGAAGCAGGTGGACTCACGTCGCTGGTGCAACTGATCAGGGATCAGCGACTGCTGCTGTTGCTGGACAACTGCGAACACCTGCTCGAACCTGCCGCGGACCTGGTCGCGCGGATCGTGGCCGCCGCACCGGGCGTGCGGGTGCTGGTCACCAGTCAGGAACCGTTGCATATCGATCAGGAGCAGATCTTCCGGCTCGACGCGCTGGCCGTGCCCGCGAGCGCCGACGCGACCGTCGCGCTGGGCTTTGGCGCGGTTCAGCTGTTCGTCGCCCGCGCCCAGGCCGCCGATCCGAAGTTCACGGTCGGCAGCGGCAACGTGGGCGATGTGGTCGAGATCTGTCGGCGGCTCGATGGGATTCCGCTGGCGATCGAGTTCGCCGCGGCGCGGGGGGCGCTCCTCGGACTGCATGGGCTGAGGCTGCGGCTCGACGAGCGGTTGAGGCTGCTAGCGGGCGGAACTCGAACCGCGCTGCCTCGCCATCAGACTTTGCGGCGGGCGCTGCAGTGGAGTTATGGGCTGCTCACGGCGCCCGAGCAGACCGTGTTCGACCGGCTCGGCGTGTTCATGGGCAGTTTCTCGCTCGAAGCCGCACAGCGCGCAGCGAGCGACCAGACAATCGATAGCTGGGCAGTCATTGATCACCTGGCCTCGCTGGTGGACAAATCGCTCGTGATGATTGAAGGCGGCGGAATGCCGCGCTACCGGCTGCTCGAAAGCAGCCGGTCCTTTGCCTTGGAGCGGCTCGCCGTCGCTGGTGCGCTGGATGCGACGCGCCGGCGCCACGCCGAAGCGCTAGCGGAGAACCTGAGCGGAGACGATCCCTTCGAGGAGCCTCTGGCGCGGATGCGTCGCATCGCGCCAGACCTGGACAATGTGCGCGCAGCCGTGGCGTGGGCACTTGGACCAACGGGCGATCGCCGGATCGCGGTCGAGCTTGCCGCCGCCACGGACACGCTATGGGATGCACGCGGCTTCAACGACGAAGGCGCGCGGCTGTACCGCACGATCGAGCCCTGGGTGGACGAGTCAATGCCGCCTCGACTGGCAGCGCGCTTCTGGTTTGCCGTCGCGGACCTGCGCATGCGTACGGAGACGAAGCGCCAGGCCGCTTCGGCACTGAAGGCGGCTCGACTCTTTCAAAGCCTGAACGACCGCTTCGGAGTCTTCAGCTCCTTGATGGTTGCAGCGCTCCAGTTTGCCATGCTGACCGATCGCGACGCGGCGAAGGCAGCACTGGCCGAGGCAGAAGCCCTGTTCGACGACGCATGGCCGTCGTGGTTGCAAACGTACACCGATTGGTGCAGAGCGGCTTGCACGTACTATATCGATGGCACTCCCGAGGAAGCGCGAAGACTAGCCAATGCTGCATTGCAGGCGCATCGCCGTGGCGACAGCTTCTTCGGAGACCGCTGCCAATTTTTGCTGGCCGCCTGCGACTTGATGGCGGGCGACTTCGCTTCCGCATTGCGGCGATGTAACGATATTCTCGACAGCGCCAGCGTGACCGGAAGTGTCCACCTGCGGTCGCAAATCCTGGTTGTACGCGGCGCGGCGCTCGTTTATCTCGACGACATCGAAACGGCTGAGCTTGAATTGCGCAGCGCTTGCACGCTGTCGATGCATGCGGATGGTCCGATGACCTGTCCCTACTGCTACGTAGCGCATTTGCTGGTGCGGCAGGGCCGTCTCGCCGACGCCGCGAGGACAATTGCCTGGA
The DNA here is from genome assembly GCF_050436725.1 of Paraburkholderia sp. JPY465. Taxonomy (NCBI): domain Bacteria; kingdom Pseudomonadati; phylum Pseudomonadota; class Betaproteobacteria; order Burkholderiales; family Burkholderiaceae; genus Paraburkholderia; species Paraburkholderia sp. JPY465. Next base: position 1,185,277 of record NZ_JBNDMT010000006.1, on the reverse strand, counting down.
TTGACAGGCGCCTTCTGCAGGCAGACCTTGGTTACCGCGATTGGATACCTCCGCATGCGGTGTCCAGCTACGAGCATGCGCGAGACATTGTCCGCTCGTCATTCACGCCCGAAGAACGTGATCGATTTGCCAGCGAAGGCGCGCGGCTCGATGTCGAGCAAGTCACAGCAATGGCATTTCCGGCTCGATAGAACGAAAAGCGACGCGGCGGATTTGGACTCATTGCACCGGAAACCGCGGCTGCCCGCGCCCGCCTGAAGCACAAGTCATCTTCCACCAATCGAACCGATTGCCTTCAATACGCCGTCGTCGTGGTCACATCTTTCGGCGCAATTTCGGCGTTGATTCGGCATCCCTTCGTGCGACCCGACCCCGCCGTGCCTACGCTGCTCTTGCCAGCGAACTCGCATATTGCAACGAATCGAGCATGGATGCGGCGACCGCTGCGTCATTAATGGCGGCGGCGCGCGACTAATCCTCATCACGGGCCCTCGCTCACGCGCATCCAGCGTATTCGAGCCGAATTCAACCGCTTGCGCACTGCCGCCACGCAAACGGTTTGTCGTCGTGAGCGGCACATCAGTCCCGACGCGAATCAATCTCGTCGAACTTGTAGGAGACGCATCATGAAGTATGCACTGAAGGTGGCCTTGGCTTGCACAGCCGTTACTATGGTGGCAGGCGTCGCGTTTGCTCAGGGGGGCGGAAATGGCAATGGTGGAAGCGGCGGAGGTAGCGCGCATGGCGCGGCAACTTCCGGCATGACACGTAACGGAGACCCTGTGTCGAGCCCGTTGGATGCGATACCGGGCAAAAATGATTTCGGCAAGAACGAGTCCGATACGCACTCGATGCCGCCGAACGATGCCCTAAATACAGCGAAGAGCGGTCAATAAGGCGACTGTCCGATCATGCAACGGCTGACCGAAGTCACTGGCCGGCGCCGTCGCAGGAGTGTTTTGCTTGCAGCAAGGGTGCATCGCACCCTTTCTGCAAGCATTACCCACACTATCTCTATTCAAACCAAGTATCTATAACAGTTCTGTGGAGCCCGCAATGTAGTACGAGTTTCGAAGTAGTCAACGGAGCAGGGAAAATGAAATCAACGTTAAGAAAATTGGCATTGGCCGCATCCATGACTGTTTCCGCCGGCGCGACATTGGCCCAGATGTTCGATATGCCTCGGCACGGTAGCACGACCTACACGAATTACGCTATCAACCACGAACTGGCCACCATCGACATGGGCGATCAAGGGTCCAGTTTGCTGATTGAGGGGTTCGGGATCACGCGCAATTCGGTCGGCGAAAAACCTTTCGATCGTATGTCGGTTCAATGCCTTTTCTATGAAAGCGCTAGAAGCGGCAAATATGAAGTAAAGGGTGCTTGCACCGAAACTGATGTGGACGGTGACAAGATCAACCTCACCTTTGAAACGGACACTCAAACTTTGACCGGAGGTACCGGCAAGTACAAAGGAATAAGCGGTTCGGGGACATTCTCGGGACAGCTATTGCACCCACCCGCCGTGGGCACGCATGCGGTCGAGGTGAATAACAAGATCACCTGGAATATGAATTAGCGATATGCGCCGACCCATGCGGTCGACTCCGAAACTGGTTCCCTCGCAAAAATCTCGCACGCGCAGTCGCGTCAGATCGCATGCCCAAGTTTTCCTATCAATCGCAGGATTGAGCATGCCAGTAGCGAGGGTTCGAAGTCGTATTCGGTCTTGTGCGAGCCACCCAGACTTTCGAAAGCTTCCACGGTAAAGCACGCCGTTGCCATTCACCCCAATAGCGTTGCTCGACACGTCAGCATTGCGGCGCTTCTTCCGGCAATGCTCGACGTTGCGCGCGATAACGTGTCATCTCCTCGTCCAGCCATGTGGCGAAAGCGACGAATGGCGCCCACTCGCGCCGCTGCTCCGGAAACATCAGATAAGTCTTCTGCGCATTGATCGCCGCATATCCGCCGATGCGCACCAACTGGCCCAACGCCAGCTCCTGCTCGATCAGCACGCGCGGCAATAGCGCGAGGCCCAGGCCCGCGACCGCTGCTCGAATCGCCATGATGAAGAAGTCGAACGAGTGGTCGCTGCCGTTGCGCGGCGTGTGTTCGATGGCTTCGTGCGCGGCGGCTTCGCTCCACGTCATCCAGGCGGCGGGCAGATCGCGCGTATGAATCCACGGCATCTCGACGATGTCCTGCGCGGCGAGTTCATCGGCCATTGATGGCGAGGCGACCATCCACACTTCGTCGTCCGCCATCAGCACCTTGCTCGCGAGTCCCGGCAGCGGCGACTGCTCGAAGTGAATCGCGGCGTCGAAGTTCAGGTCGTGGAAGTACGTTGGTTGATCACGGCCAATCAGCCGTACCTGGATGTTCGGCTGCGCACGATGAAAAGCCGGCAGCCGAGGCACCAGCCATTGCGCGCCGAAGGTGACGCCTACCGCGACGCGCAGCGTCGAGCGTTCGCGATTGGCTACGAGTTGCTGCGTGTCCTGGCGAATCTGCTCGAGATTCACGCGGATGCGATGCGCGTAATCGGCGCCCGCATCGGTCAGCACCAGACGCTGGCTGACGCGCCGGAATAACTCGACGCCGAGGCTGGATTCGAGTTCGTTGACCTTCTTGCAGATGGCGCCGTGTGTCTGCTGCAGTTCAGTGGCGGCCTTCGAGAAGCTTTGATGACGCGCCGACGCCTCGAAGGCCTGCAACGCCGTCAGGCTCGGAATTCCTCTACGCAATGACACGAGCGGGTCTCCATAGGAAGTTCGCTCATTTTAGCGCCATGCTTGCGGCGGGCTCGCGCCGACGTTCGGTGTCGAGCACGATCCCAAGCACTGCACCGGCGGTCATCGCCACCGCAATGCCGATGAATGCGAGCTGAAACGTGCCGGTCGTATCGCGCACCCAGCCGATGAGATACGGCATCAGAAAGCCCGACGATACACCGATGCTCGTAATGAGCGCGATCCCCGCCGCCGCCGCGCGATCGGTGAGGATGTTTCGCGGCAACTGCCAGAACGTGCTGATGCTGCAGAAGCACGCGGACGTGCCGACCGCCAGCACCGCGATGGTCGCGAGCGGCGACGACAGATAGAGTGCGCTTGCGAGCGCGATTGCCGACAGCAACATCGGTCCGGCGACGTAGCGCGCATGAATGCGCTTGCGACTCACGATACGTCCCCACACGATCACGCTGACCACCGCGGCCGCGAACGGCGCGGACGTGATCAGGCCGATCTGCGTGAGCGAGTACTGCGCGCTACCCTTGAAGGTCTTCACGACCTGCGGAAGGAAATACAGCAGTCCGATGATGCCCGAGTTGATGCCGAAATAAACCAGGCCGAGGCCCCAGACCTTCAGGTTGGTGAGCGCGTGGCGCGCGTTGCCGGGCTGCACGGCGGCGGACGCGGCCTGCTCCTCGCCGATGAGCGCCGCGCGGATCGTCTGACGGTCTTTCTCGCTCAGGCCGCGCCATGCGTGAGGACCGTCCGGCAAATAGAACCACGCGACCACGCCGAGCACGATAGCGGGCAGACCTTCGAGCAGGATCATCGCGCGCCAGCCGGTGATGCCGAACACGTTCGCATGCTCCATGATCCACGTCGACACCGGCGCGCCGATCATGCCGGTGAGCGGGATCGACATCGTGAAGAGCGACATCATCCAGACGCGATTGCGTGCGGGCATCCACAGCGTCAGGTAGTAGACCATGCCGGGATACAGCCCCGCCTCGAACACGCCGAGCGTGAACCGCGCGATATACAGCCATTGCGCGTTCGGCACGAAGCTCGTGAGCGACGACAGCAGGCCCCAGGAGACCAGTATGCGTGTCATCCAGCGCCGCGCGCCGAAGCGATGCATGCACAGATTGCTGGGCACTTCGCACAGGATGTAGCCCAGAAAGAACAGACTCGCGGACAGCCCGTATTGCGCGGCGCTCATGCCGAGTTCGGCGTTCATCGTCAATGCCGCGTAGCCGACATTGGCGCGATCGAGCTGGTTGGCGACGTACATCAGCACCATCAGCGGCGCGAGCCGCCACACGATGCGTTTCATCAGATCGGGCGGCAACGCGCTTTGGGTATCGAGAGTCTGCATGGGTGTTGTCCGGGCACGAGTCCTTTCGTGGCTTCATTTAGCACTAGCCGAATTTCCATGACAATCCACGAAAAGTATCTGTCCTGTGACGCTTCGGCATAACCTCGTGCAAAGCCATGCGCGACGGGCCTTCGTGGCGAGTGGTGCCGAAATCTCACACGACATTGCGCAAACCGCCATGGACGGCGGCACTTCTGGCGCACCAGAATAACAATGTCCCGTCTCTTTCATCGAGGGTGCCGCATGTGCTCGGTCGACTCCGACGATTATCAGATTCCCACTCCCATCGGCGGAGCGTTGCCGGTTCCGCGTGTCCATAAAGACCACGAGACCGAGCGGCGGCATCGCAAGCTCAAGCTCGCGGCGGCGTTCCGGCTGCTGGCGCGCTTCGGGCTGACCGAGGGCATCGCCGGTCATGTGACGATGCGCGATCCCGAGCATCACGACCGCTACTGGGTCAATCAATATGCGCAGCACTTTTCGACCATCCATCCCGACGATCTCATGTGCATCGACGACAAGGGCGCGGTGCACCACGGCAGTGGGCCGGTCAATGCGGCGGCGGTCGCGATTCATTGCGGGCTGCATCGCCAGAATCATGCGGCGGCGGCCGCCGTGCACACGCATACGACCTATGGCCGCGCGTTCGCCGCGCGCGAACGGCTGCTGGCGCCGATCAATCAGGAAGCGTGTCTGTTCTTCGAAAACCATGTGGTATTTCGCGGAGACATCGTCGTGCTCGCCACCGACGAGGGCGCGCGTATAGCGCAGACCATGGGCGAGTGCAAGGCCGCAATCCTATTGAATCACGGCCTGCTGACGGTGGGATCGAACGTGGATTCGGCCGTGTATCGCTTCATCGCCATGGAGCGGTGCGCGCAGGTGCAGTTGCTGGCAGAGGCGGCCGGCCCGCTCGAGCCGCTCAGCGCGGAAGAGGCACGCGCGACGCGCCGGCATCTGGCGTCAGACTACGTCGCCTGGCTCGGTTTTCAGGGCTTATTCAAGCAGATACTGCGCGAACACAGCGACCTCAACGACTACGCGCGCATGCTCGACATGTAGTCGTGATCAACGCGACGATACACGTGCGTACGGTACCTTCCACTTCGAGCGCTCATGACGCTCATTGCGAATACATCAGGAACAAGGTCAGCGGCCCATTACTTCTGATCATTGGCACCGAGCGCATTCGCGGCAGTATGCAAGCGATCACCGTATCAGCCGGCCTCGCTTTGTGAATATCAATATCTACTCCACGTGATGCGATATTTGTCGCGTCACCGCTCTTGACGTTGGCTTCTTGCCGAATGATCATAACCTCTGAGCCTGCATCGAACTTCTGTCAGTCGCAGCTTCAGAAATATTGATACCCGTGCGTAGTCATTGTTGGGAGACGTGCAATGACCTACCCGTCCCAATCCATTGTTCAATGGACGAAAGACAACGCGAAACAGCTTCTTCCCGATGCGGTTTTCCTCAGCTTGCTACATCGCAAGCGCATCGGGCGCTTCCCCAAACTTTTTCACCCCACAACCTACAACGAGAAAATCCTGCTACGTTGCTTGCGGCCGGACTCGCGATACAGCGCTTTGACCGACAAACTGACCGTGCGCGATTACGTCAGAGAAAAGATCGGTGAGAAATACCTCATCCCCATCATCTCCGCGCCCTCGGACTTTACGCAAAAGACGTTCGACATGTTGCCGAATTCCTTTGTCATGAAGGCGAACCATGGAAACAATTTTGTGGAAATCGTCCGGGACAAGTCGCAGCAGAGTTTCGAACATCTCCAGTGCCTCGCCAGCCAATGGCTCTCCACCAATTTCTACAGAAATGCGCGGGAACGGCACTACCGAGGAATTCAGCCACGCATTTACTTCGAGAGTCTGCTGCTCGACGAGCACGGCATGATTCCAGCCGACTACAAGGTTCACTGCTTTGCGAACGGATCGGGACGACCCGTGATGTATATCTTCGTCATCTCAGACCGTTTCGGAAGCAACACGCGCGGCGACACATACGACGCACAATGGAACCGTATCGACCTCGAGTTTGCTCCCTACCTTCGCAGCACGCGGCCGGCACCGCGACCGAACAATCTGGAGCTGTTGCTCGATACGGCGGCGCTTCTGTCCGAGGGTTTCGATTATGTTCGCGTCGACCTGTACGCACCATCTGACCGGGTGTTCTTCGGCGAACTCACTTTCACGCCGGGGGCTGGCGTAAGTCCCATGTTGCCCGATCGGGTCGATTATGAATGGGGACGTCTTCTGTCGTGAGGGTGTCTGCAGTGTGGTCGTGACGGCGTTCCTCTCCATCAGCCTGGCGGCCGACTGCGACTGCCAGGCCCATTAGCGGCACTCAGCTCTGTTAGTCGCTGGACGCGACCCGTTCACGGGTCAATTTCGCCGCGAGCGTCCTTCCTCCATCAAGCCTTTTTTACTCGATCGGCGCCATCGGTTGCCGGGTGGTCTGTCAGGTTCGCCCACCTCTTCCATAAGCTCATATTACAATGCCGGGCTAAAAACGCCGCCCGGTACGGTGGCACACAGACCAAAACGCTCAATGTCGACCCAGCTTTCGAATCCTCCGTCGCTCGCCTCGGCCTCCGACCAACCTGCCGCCGCAGGCATCGCATCACTCGGCTGGCTGCTCCCCTTCCACGCAGTCGTCTGGACGCTCGCCGCCTGGCTCGCGCGCGGCAATCTGGACATCCAGGGCGACATGGTCGAGACCTACGTCTGGGGCATCGAGTGGCAGGCCGGTTACGCCAAGCACCCGCCGCTTTCGTCGTGGGTCGCCGCGGCCTGGTTCAGCGTGTTCCCACATACCGATCTCGCCTATTTCGCGCTTTCGGCGGTGAACGTGCTGGTCGGCCTCGCCGGGATCGTCGCGCTCGCCGGGCGCTTCGTGCCGCGCCAGATCGCGATCTTCGCCGGGCTTGCGATGGCGGTATCGCCGCTTTACTCGAATCTCGCCATCAAATTCAATCCCAACTCGATCCTGTTGTCGGTCTGGCCGTGGACCGCCTACTTTTTCGTCCGCTACGTGCAGGCGGGCAGCCGCGTCGCGCGCGGCGGCGCGGCGCTCGGTCTCGGGGCCTGCGCGGCGCTTGCGGTGCTGGGCAAGTACTTCACGATCGTGCTGCTGCTCGGGCTGTTGCTGGCGTTGCTCGCACGCCCCGCATGGCGGGCGCGCCTCGTCAGCGTCGATTCGCTGCTCGCGGTGGCGGCGGGCGTCGCCGTGCTGGCCCCGCACGTGCACTGGATGATGGTCAATCATTTCCCGACGCTCGAGTATGCCGCGCAACGCACCGGCGGCACGCTTCTCGCCGCGGTCGGGCGCTTTGGCATCTACACGCTCGCGCAGATCGGCTACCTCGCGCTCAGTTTCGTTTTCGTGCTGTTGATGGTGCGCACGCGCGGGGCGGCGCGGCTGATGGCGCTGAGCGTCGTTCGGCCCGCGTCGCACCCGGATCTCTGGTGGCTCGCGCTGGGGCCGCTGTTCGCCGTGGGCGTGCTGTCCGTGATCGGCAAGACGCAGATGGCCTCGGTCTGGGGCATGGCGCAGTGGTTCGCGATCGTGCCGCTCTGGCTTGCCGTGCTCGCGCAAGCCCGCGTCGCGTTCGCGCCGCAGCGTGCGATACGCGCGATGGCGGTGTACTGGGCGCTGGTGCTCGCGGTGTCCGCCGTGGTCGGCTACACGGGGGCGCAGCGCAATACCGACGACGCGGCCGAGCCGCGCGCGGAACTCGCGGCAGCCGCGCAGGCGGTGTGGCACGAACACACCAGCCGGCCGCTGTCGATCGTGGCGGGCTCGACGCATGAGGCCGCTTCGATGGTGTTCTATGACGGCGGCCGCGCCCGCTTCTGGGATCTCGACTGGCCGGCAGCAACGCCTTGGGTTGCACCCGCCGATTTCACGCGCCAAGGCGCGCTGATCGTGTGCCGTGGCGACGACTCGGACTGCATCGCGACCGGATCGTCGCTAAGCCATGCCGCGCCGGTTGCGCTCGAGGTGGGCAAGACCGCATGGGGACGGGAGTTGCCCGCGCGTCCCTACCAGCTGTTCGTGATCGTGCCGCAGTCGTGAGCCATGCGCCGATCACGCCGGACCGCGGCCGGCCGCTCGTCGTCGATCTCGACGGCACGCTGTTGCGCTCCGACGTTCTGATCGAGTGCGCGCGGGCGTTTCTGAAGACTTCGCCGCTGCGCTGCTGGCAACTGCTGGTCTGGCTGCTGCGTGGCGGCAAAGCGGGCCTGAAGGCGCGGCTCGCGGCCGCCACGGATCTCGATGTCACCGGGCTGCCGTATGACGCGTCCCTGCTCGCGCAGTTGGCGGCGGAGCGTGCATCCGGCCGTGCGCTCGTGCTTGCGACCGCCACCCACCAGCGCTACGCGCAGGCCATCGCGGATCATCTGGGCTGCTTCGACGAGGTCCATGCGACCGACGGTAAGGTCAACCTGTCCGCGAGACGCAAGCGTGACCGTCTGATCGCCGCCTTCGGGGAGCGCGGCTTCGACTACGCGGGCAATTCGCGCGACGACGTGCCGGTCTTGGCCAGCGCCGCGCGCGCGTGGGTCGTGAACCCGGAGCGCGGCGTCGAGCGCGTGGCGCTCGCGCAGGGCAATGTCGATCGCGTGATCGAGACCCGGCCGGGGCGCCTGAAGGTGCTGGGCAGAGCGCTGCGCCTGCACCAGTGGCTCAAGAATCTGTTGATTTTCGTGCCGCTGCTCACCGCGCACCAATTCGGACAGCCGGCGACAACGCTCGCCGCGGGGCTCGCATTCGTCGCCTTCGGGCTGTGTGCGTCGAGCGTCTACCTGCTCAACGATCTGATCGATCTCGAGGACGACCGCCATCATCCTTCCAAGCGCAATCGGCCGCTCGCATCCGGCGCGTTACCGCTACGCAGGGGGGTTGCGTTGTGTCCGGTATTGCTGGCCGGCGGCGCGCTACTCGCATTCGGCTGCCTGCCGCTGCGCTTCGGGCTCGCACTGCTCGCCTACTACGCGCTCACGCTCGCGTACTCGCTTTACCTGAAGCGGCTGGTGATGGTCGACGTGGTGGTGCTTGCCGCGCTTTACACCGCGCGCATCGTGGCGGGTGCAGCCGCGATCGGGGCACATCTGAGCTTCTGGCTGCTCGCGTTCTCGATGGTCATGTTCCTGAGCCTCGCGCTGGTCAAGCGTTATGCGGAACTGCATGCATTGCAGGCGCGCGGGCTGACGAAAACACGCGGGCGCGGCTACCAGTCCGACGACCTGGCGCTGATTTCATCGCTCGGCGCCGCATCCGGCTATCTCGCGGTGCTGGTCCTCGCGCTCTATATCCAGGACCGCAACACCGCGCTGCTTTATCGTCACCCGCCGATGATCTGGCCGGTGTGCGCTATCCTGCTGTACTGGGTCAGCCGCATGTGGCTGATCGCCCATCGCGGACAGATGCACGACGATCCAGTGCTGTTTGCGGCGAAGGACCGCGCGAGCTGGCTCATGATCGCACTCTGCGCGGCGTGTTTCTGGATGGCGTTATAGAGCGGCGATCATGCGTCGGATGGTGCGCTTATCGGGGCCGCCCTCTGCCGTTCTGCAATACGCTCGCAACCTGACCGGGCGTGTGGAAAGCGGTACCATGAAAACACCATCGGACGCCAGGTTCATCTGTGCCTGAGCGTGTAACGTCTCCGTCGCCAGGGGTCCCGCCATGATCGTGTATCACACCGTAGCCGATTCACCGGTGATCGAAATATCCGTCGAAGGCAAAATCACCGACCACGAACTGCGCGAAGCCATCGAGCGCATGCGCGGCGATCTTGAACTGAACGGTAAGACCCGCGTGCTCGAACGTATCGAGCATTTCAGCGGCATCGAACCGAAGGCACTGTGGACCGACCTGACGCTCGGCGTCTCCGTCGCCCGCAAGGTCAAGCGCGCCGCCGTGGTAGCCGACGCGGGCTGGATTCACGCGTCGATGCATTTGGCGCGGTTCTTTACAAAGGCCGAAATCAAGGCGTTTCGCGTCAACGAGCTGGAACAGGCGCGGGCCTGGATCAACGCCTGAACGTCGTCTTCAGCCGGACGCATTGAGCAGAGACCGGTACTGCCGCATCAGCGACATGCAGTGCCATCCACACAAGAAGCACAACAGGAGAAGAGGAGCACATGACGAAGCGAGTGATTGTGACCGGCGGCAGCGGCCTGGCCGGAAAATGGGTCGTCCAGGACCTGGTCGAGCACGGCTACGAGGTGATGAATGTCGATCGCGTGCCGATGGCAACGCGCACCGCACGCACGTTGATTACGGACATCACCGATGCGGGCCAGGTATTCAATGCGCTGGCATCGAGCACGGCCCCGGGCGAATTCGCCAACGACCTCGAACCCAAGCCGATCGACGCGATCGTGCATTTCGCGGCGATCCCTCGCATCATGATCACGCCCGACAACGAGGTGTACCGGATCAACGTGATGGGCACGTACAACATCCTCGACGCAGCGTCGAAGCTTGGCATTCGCAAGGTTATCGTGGCATCGAGCGAAACCACCTACGGCATCGTGTTCGCGCACCGCGACCGCAGTCCGGAATACTTCCCGCTCGACGAGGAATATCCGGTGGACCCGATGGACAGCTACGCGACGTCGAAGGTGATCAACGAAGTGACGGCGAAGGCGTTTCACGCGCGCACCGGCTCCGACATTTACTGCTTCCGTATCGGCAATGTGCTCGAACCCAGCGACTACGCGAAGTTTCCGGAGTGGCTCAAAGATCCGGCACTGCGCAAGAGGATCGCGTGGAGCTATATCGACGGCCGCGATCTCGCGAGCGCGTGCCGGCTCGCCATCGAAAAGGACGGTCTCGGCTTTCAGGTCATGAACGTGGCGGCCGACGACGTATCGTCCGACGTGCCCACCGCGGAACTGCTCCGGCGCTACTACCCGGGCGTGCCGGTCAGAAAGCAACTCGGCGAGTTCGAGACTCTGCTCAGCAATGAGAAGCTCAAGCGCCTTGTTGGGTGGAAACAGCAACACTACTGGCGCGACGAAACGAAGAAGATCGCCTAGTAGGCATGGCGGGCCGGTGCCCGGCCGGCCCAATCATGCCGTGCGAGTCCTGATTGCCTACCTTGCAACGACGCTGAAGGGTGCAATGGCGCCGTTCTCGATCCCGCGCAGATCAGTGCTTGTGCACCTTCTCCAGACTGTCCGCGCGATGCACCGCATGCTGACCGCTTTTCTCGCTTTCGACCTCGTATCGGGGGTCATCCTTCGACGCACTGATAACCTGACCCTCCAGTTCCGTATCCCTGATGATCCTGCGGACGACCGTACCTGTCGTCACGCCTTGCGGGGTATTCCACGTGACGCGATCACCTGTTTTCGGTCGATGGGACATGATTGTGCTCTCCAGTGGTTGAACCCATAGGATCGCAGCATTCGTCGTTCCTGAGCCGGCTCGAGCGTCTCATCCGTTATTCGCCGGGTTGCGGCGTATAGCGCAGATACGGACGCTCCGCACGATAGCCCTTGGGAAATTTCTCTTTGATAACGGCTTCGTCCTGAAACGTGAGCGGAATGATCACCTCGTCGCCGCTCTTCCAGTTGCCAGGGGTGGCCACCTGATGTGCATCGCTTAGCTGCAACGCGTCGATGACCCGCAGAATCTCGTCGAAGTTACGGCCGATGCTGAGCGGATAGGTCAGCGTCAGCCGCAGGGTCTTCTTCGGATCGATGATGAAGACCGCGCGCACCGTAGCCGTTCCCGACTGGTTCGGATGGATCATGCCGTATAGCGCGGCGACCTTTTTGTCCTTGTCGGCGATGATCGGAAATCCGACCACGGTTTTCTGCGTCTCCTCGATATCTTTCGTCCATGCCTTGTGCGATGTGACGTCATCGACTGAAAGGGCGATCGCCTTGACGTTGCGCTTCTCGAACTCGGGCTGCAATTTCCCCGTCAGACCGAGTTCCGTCGTGCACACGGGTGTGAAGTCCGCGGGATGGGAAAACAGAACGACCCATGCATCGCCGGCCCACTCGTGGAAGCGGATCCGCCCAATTGACGTGTCCTGCTCGAAGTCAGGCGCGGTATCGCCCAGACGAAGACTACTCATGATGTTGACCTCTCAGGTTAGATCGCCCCACGGAGAATTCGTGGAGTCGCGGAATGAATCAGTTCGGCGCGTAGATATAGCGGCGTGACCACGGAAGCTTGCTGGCACGGATGCCCGCCTTGCGCGCGACGATCTGGTAAATGGCCACTTCGTCGTTCTCGAATGCGTGAGCGCAGCCCGCGAGATAGAGACGCCAGATCCGGAATGTCTTTTCGTCGACCAGTTCGCGCAGCTTCGCTGCGTTCGCCTCGTAATTCGCGCTCCACAGCCGCAGGGTTTGCGCATAGTGCTTGCGAAGGTTCTCTACGTCGAACGCTTCGAGACCGCCCTCCTGCATCGACTTCAACGTGAGGCTCAGATGAGGCAACTCGCCATCGGGAAACACGTACTTATCGATAAAGACGCCGCCGTACGGCGTCTCGCCGCTTTCCGCATCGGTCGACGTGATGCCGTGATTCATCAACACGCCGTCTTCGGCGAGAAGTCCTTCCACGTGCGCGAAGTATTCGGCAAGATTCTGGCGCCCCACATGTTCGAACACGCCGACGCTGGTGATCCGATCGAAGCGTCCGGATACATCGCGGTAGTCCTGCAAGCGGATTTCGATGCGATCCGTCAGACCTCGTGCTTTCACGAGTTCAGTTGCCCACTCGAAGTGGTTTTTCGACAGCGTGATGCCGACACACCGCGCGCCGAATTTACGCGCGGCGCGAATCACGAGCGCACCCCATCCGCAGCCGATGTCGAGCAATGTCTGCCCGGGCTTCAGCTGGATTTTCGCGAGGATGTGGTCGATCTTCTTTTGCTGGGCGGTGGCCAGGTCCTCGTCGCCATTCTCGAAGTACGCACACGAGTAGACCATGCGGCGGTCCAGCCACAGCCGGTAGAAATCGTTCGACACATCGTAGTGGTGGTGGATCGCGCGCAGGTCGGACGCGTTCGAATGAGTCAGATGTCGCGCGAGGCGGTGCAACCGGCCCTGCGCCTCCGGCGAAGCCATCGCGAGCGCATAGCCGATATCGACGATGTCGGTCAGGTCCCCTTCGAGATCGATCTTTCCCTGGACGTAGGCTTCTCCCAGCGTGTCCAGCCGCGGCGACAGCAGCAGTCGCGTGACTGCCGCGGTTTTCGCGTGCAGCGTGACGGCTGGCTGCCTGAATACGCCAAGATCATGCGACTGGCCATTCCAGAGCGAAACGCGTGCTGGCAAATTCCTGTGCTCGCGAAGATCGGCCGCCCACGAGGCCAGCTTTCTTTCCCAAAACATCCAATTCTCCTTCATGGACCGCAAGTAAAGCGACATCGTCGAAGCAGACCGTGCAATACGCTGGATCAACGGTTGAAATCGCGGCCCGAGGTCACGGCATCGACATAACCCGCGCGAATGACGAAGTCACCGAAGTGCTCATGCTCGACGCGTTCGCTGGCGAAATGGCCGAGCGTCGTGTCGAGCGACTCGAGGATCGTCTGTTCGCCGACGTTCTCGCGATACAGGCGATTGAGTCTTTCCCCGTGAAAGCCGCCACCCAGATAAAGGTTGTACTTGCCGGGCGCGCGTCCCGACAGTCCGATCTCTGCGATATAGGGCCGCGAGCAACCGTTCGGGCAGCCGCTCATGCGCATCGTGATCGGCACATCCGCCAGCCCGTGCTTTTCGAGCAAGGCTTCGATCTTCGTCACGAGAGACGGCAGGTAGCGCTCGCTTTCGGCCATCGCCAGACCACATGTCGGCATCGCGACGCAGGCCATCGAGTTCAGGCGCAACGCGCTGTCACGAACGTGAGCGAGCAGGCCGTGTTCTTCGGCGAGCCGCTCGATTTGCTCGCGGTTCGCGTCGGGCACCTGAGCAATCACGATGTTCTGATTAGGCGTCAGGCGAAACGTGCCGACGTGCACGCGCGCGATTGCACGCAAACCGTCGAGCAGCGCATGGTCCGGCCTGTTGCTCAGGCGGCCGTTCTCGATGAACAGCGTCAGGTGATGCGCGCCGTCGTCGCCCGTCTGCCAGCCGAGTGCGTCGCCGTTCGTCGTAAAGGCAAACTGGTGCGCTTCTCCGAGTGCGAAGCCCAGCCGCCGTTCGATCTCGGCTTTGACCCAGTCGAGACCGAGATCGTCGATCGTGTACTTGAAGCGCGCGTGCGCGCGTTCCTTGCGGTCGCCGTAATCGCGCTGAACGCTCATCACGGCTTCGCAGGTGGCAAGCACCTGATCCGGCGCGACGAAGCCGATCACGTCGGCGAGCCGCGGATAGGTCGCCGCCGATTGATCGCTGCGTCCCATTCCGCCGCCGATCGCCACGTTGAATCCCTTCAGTTCGCCGTGCTCGGCAATGGCGACAAAACCGAGGTCCTGTGTGTAGACATCGATGTCGTTGACCGGTGGAACCGCGAAGCCAATCTTGAACTTGCGCGGCATATAGGTCTTGCCGTAGAACGGCTCCTCGGGCTCCGGGCCCTCGATGCGTGTCTCGCCATACCAGGTCTCGTGATAAGCGCGCATGCGTGGAATCGCCTGGTCGCTGGCGCGGCGTGCGAGATCATAGACAGCGGCATGGAGTGACGACAGATGCGGATTGATCGAGCACATCACACCGCGGGCGTCGTCGCCGCAGGCAGAGATCGTATCGAGCTGCACTTCGCGCAGGCCCTGAATGAGAGGTCGCAGGTCGTCTTTGAGCACCCAATGGAATTGGACCGTTTGCCGCGTCGTCAGCCGCAGTGTTTCGCCGCCGTTCTCGCGCGCGAGTTGGTCGAGTTTGAGCCATTGCGCAGGCGTGCAGACGCCGCCTGGCATTCGCACGCGAATCATGAACTGAAACGCCGGTTCCAGCTTTTGCCGCCGGC
This sequence comes from Paraburkholderia sp. JPY465, assembly GCF_050436725.1. Lineage (NCBI taxonomy): Bacteria > Pseudomonadati > Pseudomonadota > Betaproteobacteria > Burkholderiales > Burkholderiaceae > Paraburkholderia > Paraburkholderia sp. JPY465. The sequence continues at coordinate 1,170,211 of NZ_JBNDMT010000006.1, read as the reverse complement.
GCTCGTCGCGCAGATCGCGGTCGTCCTGCTGATAAATGCCGTGGAATTTCATCAGCTTCGTGTCGGTATCGGCTACGGCGCCCGTCAACGGATCGGCCAGGCTTGCGCCGATCGTGCCGCGCAACTGGTCGCTCGCGGCCTTCAGACGTTCGTCCGCGCTCAAGCGTTCGACGGGCTGTGACAGGTCGCGGCTGCGATCCGGTTCGGTATGTGGGGTGGTCATCATCTCGCTCAGTAGACGTCGCGCTGGTAGCGCCCGTCGCGTTGAAGCTGTTGAAGGTACGCTTGCGCGCATTCGGTATCGAGCGCGCCCTCGCTGCCGATGATCTCGATAAGCGTGTGATGGACATCGGGCGCGAGGCGGCTTGCATCGCCGCAGACGTATAGGTGCGCGCCTTCTTCCAGCCACGCGAAGAGGTCGTGGCCCTGCGCCTGCATCCGGTGCTGCACGTAGGTCTTCCCTTCGCCGTTGATGCGCCGGTCGCGCGAGAAGGCAACGTCCATCCGGGTCAGCGCGTTGTCTTTCAGCAGCCGTTGCCACTCTGTCTGGTAGAGAAAGTCGGTGCGGAAATTGCGTTCGCCGAAGAAAAGCCACGACCGTCCGTGGGCCCCGCGAGCTTCGCGTTCCTGCATGAAGGCGCGAAACGGCGCAATGCCGGTGCCGGCGCCGATCATGATGATCGGCACGTCGCCTCCGGGCAGCCGGAAGTTCGAATTCCGGTGTACGTACACAGGCAATTGAGCATCGAGCTCGATGCGCTCGGACAATTGACCCGACGCTACGCCTGCGCGCGGTTCGCCGTGCAGTTCGTAGCGCAGCGCCGAAACGGTCAGGTGCACTTCATCGGGTGCCGCGGCGAGGCTCGATGCAATCGAATAGAGCCGCGGCTGCAACGGTCTTAGCGCGGCGAGGAAGTGCTGCGCGTCGATACCCTTGACGGGAAACCGCCGTAACACGTCGATGATGTGGTGGCCGCGCATGTACGCGGTTCGCTCGCCAGCATGCGCGTTGTCGACGAGACGTTCGAGTTCTGCCGCGCCGGAAAGCCGTGCCCAATGCTCGAGAAAGCGCGGCGTGAGTGCAGTGACTTCGAAGCCCGCGCCGAGCGCATCGCCGAGTGTGGTGTCGTTGCCCTTCACATCGACCGCTTGCGAGGCATCGAGATCGAGTTCCTGCAGTACCGCGCGTACCACGGAAGGATCATTCGTCGGCACCACGCCCAATGCGTCGCCCGGTTCGAAGCTGAGCCCCGAGCCTTCGAGCGACAGTTCGATATGCCGGGTTTCCTTCGATGATCCACGCCCCGTCAGCGCGATGTTTTCAATGACGCGGGCGTGAAACGGATGTTGCCTGTCGATGGCCGCCCGCCGTTGCGCCACAGCGCCTGCGGGCGCGCGCGGTTCGGCGCTGAGCGGATGACCGCCTGCGGATAAATTACTGCCCAGAAGCGCAAGGGTCTGCTCGATCCAGGCGTTCGCCGGTTGTTCGTAATCGACGTCACAATCGACTCTCTGCGCGAGGCGCTCGGCGCCGAGGTCCTCGAAACGGCGGTCGAGCCGCTTGCCCGCCTCGCAATAGTGTTCATACGTCGAGTCGCCCAACGCAAGCACGGCAAAACGCACGCCGTTCAGCTTCGGCGCCTTGCGTCCTTCGACGAACTCGAAGAAGTCGGTGGCCGATTGCGGCGGATCGCCCTCGCCATAAGTGCTCGCGACGACGAGGACATCCTGCTCGTCCTTCAACTGACGAACCTTGTAGCTCGCCATGTCATGCAGCGACGCGACGAGACCGCGTTGCGCCGCCTGCTCCGCGAGCGTGCGGGCGAGCGCCGCGCTGTTGCCGGTTTCGCTGCCGTAGAGCACGGTGAGCCGGCGTGCCGAAGTGCCGCCGAGGCGGGCTTCAGCAGCCGGTGCACTCGCTTCGGCTCGGAGTGTGTTGGCTTGGTCGAACCCCGCGAGATATCCGCTGACCCAGACGAGTTGCCGGGAGTCGAGCGAGGTCGTGAGGGCCTTGATGTGTTCCCACTGGACCTCGGTCAGCCCCGGGTCCCGAAATTCCGCAACAGCCATCTCTCTATCGACTCCAGACGTACGCTGCCCCCGGGTGTCCGCGTGAGCGTGTCGCGCGGACCTCGACAGGTCAGCTTGGTGATGAACCAACAGTCATTTTCCGCCACCGGTTATCCGCACGCAAATGGATTATCATTGCAATTGAATGCAAAAATTTTGATATGAAACGATGGATATCACACTGGCCCGCACCTTTCTCGAAGTCTCGGCAAGTGGCAGCTTCATATCGGCCGCGGAGCGTTTGCACCTGACGCAGACGGCGGTGAGCGCGCGCATCCGCACCCTGGAGGAACAGCTGGGACGCCGCCTGTTCGTGCGCAACAAGGCTGGCGCCCGTCTGACGACGGCAGGGGGAACGCTTCGTCCGGCATGCAACGACCCTCGTGCAGGTGTGGGAACAAGCTCGTCAGCATGTGGCGCTCCCGCCCGGACGCGAAGAGGGTGTCAGTCTGGGCGGCGAACTCAGCCTGTGGCATCCGCTGCTCGCCGACTGGCTCATCTGGATGCATCGCGAATGCCCGCAGATCGCACTGCGCGCGGAGGTGGACAGCCCGATGCGCTTGCTCGACCGCGTGCATGAAGGCTCGCTCGACATTGCCGTTCTTTACAACCCTCCGCAACGTCCCGACCTGGTTTCGGAACTGCTCGTCGAAGAAAAGCTGGTGATGGTGACGAGCGCGCCAGATGGCGCGATGGACCCCGCCCAGTATGTCTATGTCGACTGGGGGCCGAGCTTTCAGGCAAACCATCAGGCGGCCTTCCCTGAACTCGGTAGTCCACCTGTGTCCATTTCGCTCGGACCGTTGGCGCTGACTTATCTGCTGTCAGTTGGCGGATCGGGCTACTTTCGCATCGGCACCGCCGAGCCGTTCTTGCGGGACGGCCGTCTGCGCCTCGTCACGGGCGCGCCGGAATTCTCATGGTCCGCCTACGTGGTGTACGCGAGACGCCAGGAAGGCAACGTTATCGACCGGGTCCGGCAGGGGCTGCGGGCCGTCGCCACTGTATTTGACGAACCGCGCGCGGACCACGAGGTGGGCTCACGGCCGACCGTTCGCGGTAGCAGGCGGCGGACGGATCGGGGCGAATCCGTGTCACAGCGGTGACGACCGAATTGGTCGGACTATCATCGGGCGGAGCCGACCGTTATGAGCAGCGTGACGTCTTGCGGCATGTCCACCGGGTCCGGCCCGGCCACACCCGCCGGCAAATGAAACGTGCCGCCGTAGTGAATCTTATGTGAGCCGGCAGGTAGATCATTCATGACGCTCTCCAACCGTATTTGTGCTTCTTAACTGGGAACCATCGACTCGGTCGATGGCAACGTTGAAAAGCCACTCGGATTTGCAAACCTGATCAGCCACGAAAGACAACTTCTCTAATCGCAATATCGAGCGAAAGTCTGCGAAGCTATTTGCGGTCGATCATTCGCATAAACCGAAAGGCAATAGAGGTCGCATCGACATTCACCTGAGCGGGCGAATGTGAAAAATGGGCGCACGTTGATCGCGCGGAGTCACGTATTTGCTGTGACGCAAATCATCGGCGACCGGAACCAACATATAGGGAGGACTACCTGGTCACTGAGCCAACGCAATGAGCTGAGTGGTGGCAGATGCGTGCAGAAGTTTTGCACGGAAGTCTGCTCGTGGTGACTTCATGAGTCATGCAACGCCAATAAGATTTGCATTGCATGACGTCGTTATAGCAGCGGTGAAAACTACTACAAGGCGATAAATCAGCCGGGATAAGACTTCGGTTAGACGCCACGAGCCATGCAAGAGGGCACCGGCTCAATTCAGCCGATCGTCATGGACGCCCGAGCGCAATCCGCTGCGCCGCAGGCTCGCGTGTGGCACGCAGCACCGCTCGTTCTTGTCAACCGCACTCTTCCACATAAGCCGGAACAGAAAATGTTCGTTCGACACAGATCAAGCGACCTACACTGCAATTCAACGAAGACAAAAAAGATCGCCAGATCTGGCTGGACCCGAACGATCGTGTTCCGATTTCGCTTTGATCAGGCGGAGTCCGTACATGCTCCCCTTTCTGTGGAGGCGCTCATGAAAAAGGAGAGGAAGACAGCACGGCAAATTCTGTCCGGGAACCCGCGGGAGTTGGTTTCGGTCGGCCCCGACGACACGGTGCTCAGCGCGCTCCAGCTGATGGCCGACAAGGATGTGACGACGGTGCTGGTGCTGCAGGGCAGCAATCTGGTCGGCGTGCTGTCCCAGCGGGACTACGCGCGCAAAGTCGACGTGCTCGGCCGCAACGCCGCCAACACCCGCGTTGGCGACATCATGACCACTCAGGTGTTTTATGTGACGCCCGAACATACCTGCGATCAATGCCTCGCATCGATGCACACGAAGCGGATCCGGCACCTGCCTGTTATCGAATCCGGGCGCGTCATCGGCGTGCTTTCCGACAGTGACGTGCTGGAGGAACTCCTGCAGGAGGACGAGCATTTCATCCGTGTTCTCGAGGACGACATGCTCCATCTGACCATCGATACCGGCGGCGCCTATTAGACAGTCGCGCTCGAATCAGACGAGGTGAAACGTGAGCACGCAATCAACCGCGGGGACGCCTGCACCGGCCATCCTGTCCCGCTCGTCCGGCAAAGTGGCGTCCGCACGCGATGCCGTGCGCCTGATCCGCGCCGGCGATACGGTCGCCACAGGTGGCTTCGTCGGCATCGGCTTCGCCGAAGACATCGCTATTGCCATCGAGGAACTCTGTACGACGCGTGACGAGGATGCGTTAATCACCCTCCCAAAGCCACGCGACCTGACGCTGGTCTATGCTGCCGGTCAAGGAGACGGCAAGGACCGAGGACTGAACCACCTGGCGACGCCGGGGCTCGTCAAGCGCGTCATCGGCGGACACTGGGGTCTCGTGCCGAAGCTGCAGCGGCTTGCGGTAAATAATCAGATCGAAGCCTATAACCTGCCGCAGGGCGTGATCAGTCACCTGTTTCGCGATATTGCGGCCGGAAAACCCGGCCATCTGTCACGTGTCGGCCTCGGCACCTTCGTCGATCCGCGCTTCGGTGGCGGCAAGCTGAACGAACGCACCACCGAAAACCTGGTCGAGTTGATGCAGATCGGCAACGACGAATATCTGTTCTACAAGTCCTTCCCGATCAACGTCGCGATCGTGCGCGGCACCACCGCCGATCCCGACGGCAATGTGACGATGGAGCGCGAAGCGCTGACCCTGGAGGCGCTGGCGATCGCCATGGCCGCGCACAACTGCCACGGTCTGGTGATCGTCCAGGTGGAGCGCATCGCCGAAAGCGGCTCGCTCAATCCGCGACAGGTCAAGATACCCGGCGTGCTGGTCGATTGCGTCGTGCTGGCGCCGCCTGAGAATCATCAGCAGACTTTTGCCACACCGTACAGCGCGGCGTTCGCCGGCGAGATCCGGGTGCCCACGAGCAGCATGGCGCCGATGTCGATGAGCGAGCGCAAGGTGATCGCGCGGCGCGCGGCAATGGAACTCCAGCCGAACAGCGTGGTGAATCTCGGAATCGGCATGCCCGAGGGCATCGCCAGCGTCGCCAACGAGGAAAGAATTCTCGACCTGCTGACGCTGACCACCGAGCCCGGCGTGATCGGCGGCATTCCGGCGGGAGGCTTGAACTTCGGCGCGGCGACCAATCCGCAGGCGATCATCGATCAGCCCGCACAGTTCGATTTCTATGACGGCGGCGGGCTCGACGTCGCGTTTCTCGGCCTCGCGCAGGCCGATCGGATGGGAAACCTCAACGTGTCGAGATTCGGGCCGCGCCTGGCCGGTGCCGGAGGCTTCATCAACATCAGCCAGAATGCCAGGAAAGTCGTGTTTGTCGGCACGTTCATGGCGGGCCAAAGCCAGATTTCAGTCGTCGACGGCAAGCTGCATATTCACCGTGACGGCACGGCCAGGAAGTTCATCGACGAAGTCGAGCACCGCACGTTTTCTGGCCCGTATGCGGCGGCGGCGGGGCAACCGGTCCTCTACATCACCGAGCGTTGCGTGTTCGAACTGTGCGCCGAGGGTATGGAACTCATCGAGATCGCACCTGGTGTCGATCTGGAGCGCGATATTCTGGCCAGGATGGACTTCGCACCGATCCTGCGTTCGCCGAAGCAGATGGACGAGCGGATCTTCCTGCCGGAACCGATGGGCCTGCGCTCGAATGTTTTGCGGCTGCCGCTGGAAGCGCGCTTCATCTACGACGACGACAAGAACATCATGTTCCTCAATTTCTCGCGTCTCGAGGTGAAGCGTCCCGACGACATCGCCGCGATCCGAACTCAGGTATGCCGGATCTGCGAACCCCTGGACCACAAGGTTTATGCGGTGGTGAACTACGAGGGTTTCGTGCTGGACCCCGCGCTGGAAGACGCGTATGTCGAAATGGTCGAGGATATGGTGCAGCGCTACTATCTCGGCGTGACGCGCTTTACCACCAGCGCTTTCATGCGCGCCAAACTGGGTGACGCACTGACGCGGCGCGGGCTGTCACCTTATGTCTATGAGACGGAGGCGGAGGCGCAGGCCTTCCTGCGCGAGCAGTCGCCGGACCGCTAGCGAAGCTGAAATCGCCACGAGTGATGTCATCGAGCCGGCAGCCGTCACATCGGCTTGTTGTCGCCACCCTGCAAGTGGAGCGGGTCCGGACTCTTCTGGGTTGAGCGCAACACGCCGGTGTCGTCGAAATAGAAGTTAAACAGCAGGTACCACAGGTTGTCTTCCAGATAGCGATAGCTCCAGACCTCGCGTTTCAACATTGGAAAGTATGTCGTTTCCTCCGGGCGGCCGAAGTTGATCAGAACGTCATTCTTCGTCCACTGGTCAGGCTCCGCGCGGTAAAACTCGTTCGGCTGCAGCACTTGCCGGACGCGGATCACTTTGCCGGTCGGGTCGATGTCCGCGGCGACGGTGACTTCCCCCATGGGCTGCGTCGGCCACATTAGCCGCCTGGAACCGTCGGGCAGGTTGTAGACCTCGCGCGGCTGCCCCATTCTGGCGACCACGGCCGATTCCGGTTCGCCCGCATGGAACGCTTCCCACGGCTGCGCGCAGGCCCCGAGCGCGAATACCGCTGCGCAGAGCAGCGCGGCGCGTCTGTGACAGGCACGACCGGATACCGATCGGGATGAGTTCGATCGCCGGAATGTCATGTGCGACCCTACCCGCCAAGCTCCAGAGTCAGTGCCTGTGATGTAGCCAGCCCATGTGATGGGCGTCGAGCCACTGGGTCATAGTCTCTTGCGGATGCGCGTGCCTGTATCGCCGCGCGAACACGAACGCGATGACCAGCAGGGCCGCCAACGCCACTACCAGGCCCATCATTGACTGAGTCATGGCAGCCTCCTTTCAGGTTGCGACCATGGCTATATGGTAGGCGATGCGCTCGATGTCAGGGCCCTGCCAGCCAGCGCAATTGCGGCCCCGGATAGCCCGCGACCCACGTGCCGTTCGCGCCGAAATCCCAGGTCGGACCGAAGCTCGCCGGCTCGAGCAACTGTTGATCGGTGAGTCCGCTCGAGTCGGCCACCGCCGTGCCCGCGCCGACGCCCGCCGCCGCCCCTGACGATTCGCGGTTCCAGAACACGTTCGCGGCGATGCGGCCGCTGTTCGTGCCCGCGATACCGCCTGTCGTCGCGTTCGCGCCCGGCGTGAGCCTCGACGCGGCATACGACTCGCCGATGGAGCCCGTATTGCTGCCGACAAGCCCTCCGACAGTCGCGCAGCCGCTCAGGAATTCGTCTGCATACGATTGGGCGATCGCGCCATGGTTGGTGCCGACGAGTCCGCCGACTGTGCTTTGCGCACCGGCTGTTGCCCGGCCGATCGCGAAAGACTGACCGATGCGGCCATCGTTAAGTCCGACGAGCCCACCGACCTGATCCGCGCCGGTGATGGCCACGCCCGCCCACGAGCGCTCGATACGTCCAAAGTTCTCGCCAACCAGGCCGCCGGCCACCGTACTCGTGTTGCCCGTCGCATCGATGGTGCCCGTTGCGCCGACGTTTACCATGTGCCCGTAGTTGACGCCGGCCAGCAAGCCGGCCGTTCCTCCCGATGAGGTCGCGGCGCCGTCCGCCAGTGTGAAATTGCGCACGACGCCGCTCTTGCCGATCACGCCGAAGAGTCCGGTATCGGCCGCGGTCGACAGATGCAGGTCCGCGGGCAGATGCCCCATGCCGTCGAACTGCCCGGTGAACGGATTCGCGGCGGTGCCGATGCCGCCGAAGTCCGGCGCACCCGCGAATTCGAGCCCCCTGCTGCCGAGCGCATAGTTGCCGGACAGGTTGTTATTCACCGCGCTCAGATCCGCCATCGAGTTGACGAGCTGATAGGCCGTGAACTGCGTGACGAGCCCACTGAACGGCGCAGGGCGCCACGATGCGTTGGTGTTCACCGTGCCGGGCGTGTAGCTGCCGTTCATGTCGTACAGCCCACTGACGATGCCCATGCTGCGCGACCAGTCGATCGTGCCCAGATTGGTCAGGCTGCCGCCGTTGTCGAAACCATTGGTATCGGCGGACAGCGTGAGCGAACCTTTGCCCGCATTGGCGATGGTCGTCTGCGGTGCGATCGTCAGCGAGTGCGCCGCATCGAGCGTCAGCGAGGAGGCTCCGTGCCAGCGCACGCTGGCGTCGATCGCGATGTCTCCTTCACCGGTCGCACCGAGCTTGCCGTCCCCGCCGTTCGCGATCACGGAGATCGACGCGCCGTTGCTCAGGCTTGCGCCGAGCGTGTGGGCAGTGGGGCCGTCCGCGATGAAGTCTCCAGTGGTGATGTTCCATGCTTTCGCCCGCACATCCGCGCCGCCGACCTTGACGTCTTTGCCTGACATGTCGACCGTGCCGCCGCTGCCGTCGGCATTGCGCGCGCTGATTCGCGCGCCGCGCGCATCGACGTTGCCGGAGTTGACGAGGACCCCGTTGGTGGTCGTGTTGGCGACGAGCCATACGTGGCCGTCGCGGGTCGCAGTGCCGGTGGCGCGCAGCGCGCCCGAACGACCCGCGAGCGCGAAGATGTTGCCGTCGGCCGCCTGCACGTTGACGATCGCCGCCCGCACCTTGCCCGAGTTCGTCACCGTGCCGCCGCTTCCCACGTCCACGAAGACTTGTTGGTAGTTGCCGTCGTATAGATGCACCTGACGGCCCGTGGCGAATTCGGCATTGCCGTTCGGCGCGTCGATCGTCCCTGCGTTCGTGACCTTGTTGGCCGATATCAGGAACACGTCTCCGCCCGACGAACTGATCTTGCCGAGATTGACGACATCCGCCGTGGAACTGCCTGTGTAAGCCGACCCGCCGATCACGGGCGGGTTGAGAAAGACATCGTTGGGGACGTCGAGGGTCGAGGCGACGAAGCGCCCGCCCGTCGACACCACGCCGCCAGGCCCGATGAGCACGCCATGCGGATTGATCAGGTAGACGCTGCCGGTGCCCTTCAGCGTGCCATAGATCGCCGACACATCGTTACCCGTCACGCGATTGAGTGTCGCGCCCGTGCCGTTGTCGATCGATACCGTGCGGCGCGACCCGATTGAAAAACTGTTCCATTCGATGATGCCGCGCGAGCCCGCCTGCGTGATGCTGATGCCGGCATCGTTCTGAGCGATGTTTCCCGAGCCGGCGACGAAATGGCCGCCCTGAGGCAGAGTGCCCGCCGCGCACGCGACGTGCGTCGCGAGAAGTCCGGTCAGCGAAACGACGATGGCGAATGAAATACGCCCGCTTGAATGACGACGTGGCGATGCACGTCGCCGCAGCAGAGGTGGTCTTTGAGTTTTCATGCATCCCCCTTCCAGGCTTGCGCGAAACGGCTGCGCTCCGTATGAAGACTAGCAGTTCGCCTCGTCGCGACTTGCGGCAATCTCAACGATTTGCGCCGTACTGTCGGGCTTTCATACCACTCTCGCCGCAAGATGGCCGCCTGGTTCGAATGTCGTGGCTAGTTTGGTCGATATTTCGGCCCGAAATGCTGTTGCGCGACCGGGACGCGACGCTGGTTATTACCATCGCCTTCCACGTTGATGACAATTTCAATGCAAGTTTGAAATACCGTTATTACGAGGGGTTATTAAACGACGGACCTCCACCCACCGTCGATTTCCGCAAAGGCCCATGCGGCGGGCATTGCGGGGTCGCGGCACCGTCCGCGCCCGGACTCGCGATCGCGCAGTGCGCCCCCCGACAGGCAGCGGCCGCGACCGGACATTTCGGTATACTCCCGCGTTTTCCCGAAACGATTATTCGCGGCCCTCCCGCGCAGCGACCGCCGTTCGACCGGCGCGCCGCCCTCGCGCGACAAGCGCGTCCGCCCCATTCATCATGTCCGATCTCTCCACGCCATTCGGCGCGCCTCGCCGTGCCGTCAACATCAATCCGAAGCCGCTCGCCGTCGCGCTCGCGCTGGTCGTGCTCGGCGCGATCTATCTCGCGCAGACCGTCAGCGTGAAGCAGGCCGCGCTGTACGTCCTCGGCGCGCTGCTCGGCATCACGCTCTATCACGCCGCGTTCGGCTTCACGTCCGCGTGGCGCGTGTTCATCGCCGACGGCCGCGGCGCCGGCCTGCGCGCACAGATGCTGATGCTCGCGGTCGGCGTGCTGCTGTTCTTCCCGGCGCTTTCCGCCGGCACGCTGTTCGGTCATCCGGTGGTGGGCGAAGTGTCGCCCGTCGGCACCTCGGTAGTGGTCGGCGCGTTCATGTTCGGCATCGGCATGCAGCTCGGCGGCGGCTGCGCGTCCGGCACGCTGTACACGGTCGGCGGCGGCAGCACGCGGATGGTGGTCACGCTGATCGCGTTCATCATCGGCTCGGTGATCGGCACTGCGCATATGCCGTTCTGGTCCGCGATGCCGCATCTGCCGCCGATCTCGCTGGTGCAGACGCTCGGCGTGGTCCCGGGGATCGCGCTGAACCTCGTGGTGTTCGCGGCGATCGCCGCGCTGACCGTGCTGATCGAGAAGCGCCGTCACGGCCGCCTCGTCAGCGAAGTGGAGCGCGCACCGAACGCATCGCCGTGGCTGCATGGCCCGTGGCCGCTGCTCGCCGGCGGCGTCGTGCTCGCGATCCTCAACTTCGTGACGCTCGCGCTGTCGGGTCGTCCGTGGGGCATCACGTCGGCGTTCGCGCTGTGGGGCGCCAAGGCGTTTTCCGCATTGGGCGTCGACGTCGCGAGCTGGCCGGTGTGGAGCACCGGTCCGAACGCGGCCGCCCTCGCCGCGCCGATCAGCCACGACATGAAGTCGGTGATGGACATCGGCATCGTGATCGGCGCGATGCTCGCCGCTTCGCTGGCCGGCCGCTATGCGCCGGTGTGGCGTCTGCCGCTGCGCTCGCTGATCGCGGCGATCGTCGGCGGTCTGATTCTCGGCTACGGCGCGCGTCTCGCGTACGGCTGCAACATCGGCGCGTACTTCAGCGGCATCGTGTCGGGCAGCCTGCACGGCTGGCTGTGGCTCGTCGCGGCATTTTTCGGCAACGTGGTCGGCACGAAGCTGCGTCCGCTGTTCGGCCTGCCGGTAGAACGGGTCAAGCAGACGGGCTGCTGATCGGGCGGCTTCGGCCGCATATCGGGCGAGGGCTGCGCTTGCGCCCCGCCCGCGCAGTTCCAAAGTCGTCTGAACCAAGTCGAGTCTTCTACCTGGCGCCCGTCTGAAGCCGTTGCGCGATCTGGTCGGCTATCTGCGCCGCGCTGTTCCTGACCGCCGTCTTTTCATCGCGGCCGGACAGAACCACCTTCGCCGCGATCACGTACGGATTGAGCTTGATCACCGCGCCCGGCATATCCCTGCTCTTCCCCTCTTCAACACTTTCATAAAGCGGCGGCAACTCCGGCGCAGCCAGGTTATCGCAGGAAACCGCGACCTGAAACTGGCTTTGGCCCGCCCCCATGCCCACCATCGCGCGACGCAGCCGGTTGCCCTCATCGACGCTGAGAAAAACGCCGCGCACCTGCCAGCCGTCGTGCGGCAGCGTCTCCCCCGGCGCGACGCGGCGCGCGTCGACTCCGGCCTTCTTCAGATCGTCCGTCAAGGATTGCGCCATCAGCGCAACGATCTCGCGCGCCCGCGCCTGCGGGTCCTGCTGCTGGCGCAGCGGACCCGCAGGCACCAGATTGCCCACGATGCCTCGCGCGCGGTGACCCGGCCCGCTGTCAGGGGCGATATTCGCGGCATCGAGATCGAAATCGGCGACATAGACGACCGCCGGCGCGACAGGCGCCGCAAGCGCTGCCGATGCATCCGCCGCCAGACATCCTTCCGCACTGGCACACACATACGTCGCCAGACAGACCATTCGCAGCCATCGAAACATCATTGCGCACCTCCGCGCTGATCGCCTGGTACTGGCCGCATGGCAACGACGAATTACGGCACTCACATCCAGGCTCTTTACCCATCTTAGGACTTTCGATCGTCTGCATCGCGATCCGAAAATCCTATACTGGGTCGATGCGGTTGGTGGCTACGCGCGTTGTCCGCGTATGCCTTGGCGCGAGTCCGACAAACGGAAAACAAAGCCATGCTGACGATCGACGACATTCGCGCCGTGCCGCTGTTCTCGACCCTCCCCGACAGCGAACTGGAAAACCTCGCGCACGCGGCCGCCGACCTGCATCTGTGCGCGGGCGAGTTCGCGGTTCATGAAGGCGGCGAGCGCGCGTTATACGCGGTGCTGTCGGGCAAGATGGAAGTCATCAAGACGTTCGACGGTATCGAGCGGACCTTGGGCTGGCGTCTGCCCGGCACGATCTTCGGCGAAGTGCCGCTTGCGCTGAGTTCGCCGTTTCCGGGCGCCTATCGAGCCGCCGAGCCTTCGCGCGTGATGCGCGTCGACGCGCCGCAATACTATGCGCTCGCGGCGGCGTCGCCGGAGGTGGCGTTCAAGATGGGCGCGCTCGCGCGCGAACGCATCGGCGGGCTGCAAAGCCTTTCCGCCGAGCCGCCGAAAGCGCGTGTGACGATCGTCGGCAACCGCTGGGACGATGCGTGCACGCTGCTGCGCCAGTTTCTCGCGCGCAATCAGATCAGCGCCGACTGGCTTTCGCCGGATGCGCCCGAACTGGCCGCGCGTTGGCCCGGCACCTGTCCAACGGAAAGCGAGTGCCCCGCGTTGCGCCTCGCCGACGGCACGGTGCTGAGCCGGCCCGCGACCCGCGAACTGGCGGGACTGCTCGGCCTTCAGACGCAGCCGCGTCTGGACGGATACGACACGGCGATCATCGGCGGCGGCCCCGCGGGGCTGGCTGCCGCGGTGTACGGCGCGTCCGAAGGTCTGCGCACGCTGGTGCTGGAGCGCGAGGCGCCGGGCGGACAGGCGGGCACGTCCTCGCGCATCGAGAACTATCTCGGCTTTCCCAATGGCGTTTCCGGCGACGAACTCGCGAGCCGCGCGCTGCAACAGGCACGGCGGCTCGGCGCGGAAATCCTCGTGACGCGCTCGGTCGAGCGCATCGATGTAAAGACGCGGCGGATTCATCTCGATGGCGGCGACGCCGTGCACGCGCGGACCATCATTCTCGCGACGGGCGTCACGTGGCGGCGGCTTGCGATCGACGGCTTCGACCGCTTCATCGGCAAGGGGATCTACTACGGCGCGGCGCGCAGCGAGGCGGGCGCGACCCACGGGCTCGACGTCCATCTGATCGGCGGCGGCAATTCGGCCGGCCAGGCGGCGTTGTTCTTCGCCAATCATGCGCGCAGCGTGACGCTCGTCGTGCGCGGCGATTCGCTCGAAAAGGGCATGTCGCGCTATCTGGTCGAACAGCTTGCGGGCAAATCGAATGTCGCGGTGCGCTTGCGCTCGGAAGTCGTCGGCGCGCATGGCGATACGCATCTGACGGCCATCGACATTCGCGATTCGACGACGGACGCAGTAAGCCGGCACGATTGCGGCGGCCTGTTCGTCTTCATCGGAGCGGATGCGCAGACGGAGTGGCTACCGTCCGAAATCGCGCGCGACGCACGCGGCTATGTTCTGACCGGCGACGACGTCGTCAAGGCCGCACGCTGGCCGCATCATCACCGCGATCCTTATCTGCTCGAATCGAGTGTGCCTGGCGTGTTTGCGTGCGGGGATGTGAGGCTGAGCCCCGTGAAGCGCGTCGCTTCGGCCGTCGGCGAAGGCAGCATGGCGATTGCTTTCGCGCACAGGTACTTGCAGTCGGACGGTGCGTGAGCTCGTTGACGGTCGCTATGTATTCGCAGGCAGCGCGGCGCGTTCCAATACCGTCATCGGGCCGAGCCTTTCGATCACGTCCAGTTGAGCCGCGTCACGCACGAACAGCGAACCCGCAAACCCGAGCGCGTTGATCGACACGCCTTCGACACGCTCTTGTGATCTCGGCACGAGCAGCATCCAGCGCCGTGTGACCAGCAGGTTGTAGGGTGCCGCATGACACCACACGCGATCGATTTCGAGCGCGCCGACACCCGCCGCTTCGAGCAGCGTGCGATAGCGGGACAGCGCCAGCTTCGGCGCATCCGCGCGCGTCAGATCATCCGCGTCGTAGTGCGCGAACGCATGCCAGAACGGCAGCTCCGGCAAGCGGTCCTGCGCACCCAGCAAGGGCTCGATAGGCACCGCCGGACCGGTGTCCCCGAGCGGCAGCGGCACGATCTGCAGATGCTTGTGGGGCTGGCTCGCGCCCGACTCCGTGCCGGCGTTGTAAAAGCCGATGCCATCGAACTCGGCCATGCACGCGAGCAGCGCTTCGAAATCGGCAAGATCGAGCAGCGCTTCCTGCGGTTCGAATGCGCGCGTGACGATCAGCAGGTGATGATCGATCACGTTGAATTTGTTGAGCAACGCGAGATGCGTATCCGAGATATCGGCGACGAACAGATCCGGGTCGGGCGGAAGAAACGGGTTCGCTTCGGGGCGCCTTGCGGTCTGCAGTTTGTGCGCTTGCTCGCGCTGTTGTTCCTTGTGCGTCAGGCTCGACACCTGACGCACGAGAAAACGGATGCCGCCACTGTCGATCATGCACTGTTGGGTGCCGATCGGCCGCAGCGCGCCGCAACCGAGCGCATGGTCGGTCTGTCGCAGAATGGCGGGCCACAACGTGCCCGGAATCAGGCGTCGTTGTCGTTCCATAGCATGTCGGCAGGTATGGCGGTGCGTGTGAAGCAAGTGAAAGCGCAGCCGCTACAGCTTGTAGCCTATCGTGCGCAAAAGATCCTTGCGCCATTGAACGTCTTCCGCGCTTTCGGTGCCGACGGGCGGAAAGCCATCGATCACGCCGACGATCCCGCGCCCCTGATCCGTTTCAGCGATCAGCACTTCGACGGGATTCGCCGTTGCGCAGAAGATGCGGCAGACCTCGGGCACGGCCTTGATCGTGTTCAGCACGTTGACGGGGAAAAAGCCGTCGCCCAGAAACACGAAGAAGCTATGGCCCGCGCCGACGTTGGTCGCGTTCTGGCATGCGATCTCGACGAGGCTGTCGTCGGTGCCGGAGCGCCGCACGAGGCGCTTGCCGGAGGCCTCGCAAAACGCGAGGCCGAACTTGATGCCGGGCACCGTGCCGACCATCGCTTCGTGAATATCCTCGACGGATTTGATGAAGTGGCTTTGCCCGAGGATGAAGTTGGTCGCTTCGGGCTTGACGACCTTGACGGCGGACAATTGCATGGTGGACCTCGCTGCATTGCGGCAATACGCCGATGAAAACACGTCGAACGCCGGCCAACCCGACTGCGGATGGTTCGCGCGTCAGCCTGTCTTCGTCGATCCGGCTTCTAGCCTAGTACGAAATCCGGGCGTCTGGCGAGCGACGTTGCGGGCCTACCCGGAAACGACGTTTGCGTCTAGAACCAAGTGATCGCGGCATCGTGCTACGGAGGGCTCCGTCAGAGCGTTTTGACCCGCTTTATACCCCATCGCGCCGCAACAGCCCGTCCGAGTCAACAAGGTCAAGCGCCGGTTTACGCCCCCGACCGAGTGTGCAAGTATCTTCACCAAGCCGCATCCCGCACACTCTTGCGAGGTCCACGATGGCCTGGAAACTTTGGAAGACCGAGAAGCAGAACGACGAGACGCGAAGCTGGCCGAGCGGGACCCATGAGTCGTTGAAGCAGCTTCTGGACATGTACCTGGTCAGCGACGCGCCACCGTTTGCGAACTGGGCCGCGCCCGGGATCACCTTCACGCCCGAAGTCGAAACGCTCGCCCGAAACGGGGTGCGGGGTTATCAGCTTGCCCTTTGGCTGTGGCTTTTCGCCGAGAAGCACGGCACCATCGCGGCAAAAATGGTGCGCGAATCTTTTTGCCTGCTCGCCGACGCGATGCAACCGTCTGCCGGCGACAGGATCGACACGCTGCTCGACCTCGAAAACCGCCTCGCGCATTCTGTCGAAGACCTTTCCGCCCAACAGCGCAGCTTCCGTCTGGAGGG
Organism: Paraburkholderia sp. JPY465; assembly: GCF_050436725.1. Taxonomy (NCBI): domain Bacteria; kingdom Pseudomonadati; phylum Pseudomonadota; class Betaproteobacteria; order Burkholderiales; family Burkholderiaceae; genus Paraburkholderia; species Paraburkholderia sp. JPY465. Next base: position 1,153,731 of record NZ_JBNDMT010000006.1, on the reverse strand, counting down.
TATGTCCGTCGAGCTGCCGATGGAGTTTTTCCTCGCTACCGCATTCCTGCGGCTCGCGCCGGATTCTCCGTATGCGGGGACCGAAGGTATCCACCTGCAAGGCAATGACTTCAAGCTGGCCGACTGTTTTCGCCATGCGACCGAAGAGGGGCTGGCGGTATTCCGGCCCATGGTAGACGCGGTCGAGTTCGACGCGAAATCGCTGCCCGACTGGAAATGGAGCGCTCATCCCGGCGCGGCCGAGCGACACCTGCAACGCCGCCACAAGAATCCGCTGTTCGCGCTTCATCGCCAGATGGTGACCGCTCACGAAGTCTATGAGGCACGGCTTGCCGATGCCCGGGCCATCGAGGAGGTCAGGAGCGAGCTCAACGAGATCAGCCGGTCGTTCTCCGGGACGACCGAATTGCCGTTGAACTGGCAGCCCTTCCTCGAACGATACCGGGACCATGTCGACAGGCTCGATGAACGCCGGCTCGTGGTTGGCGGACAGAGCACGTCCGTCGGCAATGCAATTGCGGAGTTGCGCGCGGACATACTTGCAACCTGGCGCGCTTCGATTCACAAGAACCGGCACAGTCTCGCGACCCTGGAGCAGGACGAAGCGAAACGGACCGAGCGGCGCGCGCTGCTGTATGGATGCGACTGGACGGCTCAGCTTTTGAGCCACGGGTCGCTGATTCCGCCAGAAGAGGTGGTGCCCGCGCTGCTGAGCGAGCCCCCCTCCGAGCTGGAAAAGGTGGTGACGGGTCTGCGGGGCGAACCGCGACTGCATGAGACGCTGGCGCAGTGTCGTGCAACTGCGCATCGGCTCGTCAACGAGCTTCGCGCGGCCGGCCATCAGCTTCCCGATATCGACGACAAGCTTCGCATTCTGGATGGTGCGCCCGGGCAGTTGCCGGACTGATCATCTTGCTGGTGTGCGGTGTCTTGTTACCCGTGGATGCCACGCCCGACCGACCAAAGGCCACTTATGAATTCTTCCTCACGCGCCCCGCTCGATGCAGCGACCGAGGCGGCATCCACGCTTTCGGAGTACCTGGAGCTGTCGCTAGACAAAGGACAGAGCCTGATTTTCGTGCTCTCTCACGGCGAAAATAGCGAAGTCTATCTTGGGGACCCCGGCGAGCCAGACGCGGACTGGACAAGCTGCGCGGCCATTCCGAACACGGTCGTCCACGCGCTTCTGGAGACCACCCGGTCAGGGTTCAACCAGTTGGTCATCGAAGGACAGGCCTACCGCTTCGCCCGGACCTTCGCGCAAGTTGCCGGGCATGGCGCTGTCGTCTTCACGCCCGCGTAGACGTCGTAGCCAATCACGTTGCCGCCTTTGAGCATGGATGATCATAGCGATTTCGTCGTGCGCAACATGTCGTCCAGCGAGGTCGATCTCGCGATCGAATGGGCTGCGGCAGAGGGATGGAATCCGGGCCTCGACGACGCGCGATGCTTCTGGAATGCAGACCCCAACGGCTTTTTCGTTGGTATCTGGCGCGGCGAGCCGGTGGCATGCATCTCGGCAGTCGCCTACGACGAGCGTTTCGGTTTCATTGGCCTCTACATCGTCAAGCCGGCATTTCGCGCCAGGGGTTTCGGTCTGCGCACCTGGCAGCACGCGATGCGCTATCTGGGAGATCGTACGATCGGCCTCGATGGTGTCGTTGCCCAGCAGCAGAACTATAGGAAATCCGGCTTCCAGCTCGCGTATCGCAACATCCGCTTTCAGGGCGTCGTGCGAGCCGCGTCGACGCCCAAGCTGACGAACGCGCGGGAGGTACCGTTCGCGCAACTGCTTGCCTACGACAGCGCCTGTTTTTCGACCGCCCGTTCCCGCTTCCTCGCGGACTGGATCGCGCAACCACAGGCGGTGGCCCTGGCAAATGTGCGCAACGCCCAGATCAGAGGGTACGGCGTGCTGCGCCGTTGCAGGAGCGGCTACAAGATCGGGCCGCTCTTTGCCGACGACGCACGGATTGCCAGCGAGCTATTCGACGGCCTGGTCGCGAGCGTCGCGGGCGAAGTCATCGCGCTCGATGTCCCGGAAGTCAACGCGGCTGCCGTCGCGCTCGCGCAACGCTACGGCATGGTGAGCGCGTTCGAAACGGCGCGCATGTACACGCGCGCCGCGCCGGCCATTCCGGTGCAACGCGTGTTCGGGGTGAGTACGTTCGAACTGGGTTGACGGCAATGCAACGGAACGATCATCGAGCGGCCGTCAGCGACGGCTCACGCTGACCGGAAATGGTGAAAAGGCGCACGGTCTCATCCAGCACTTGAGCGGAGTCGATCAGCCGTTGCGCGGTGGCCGTCGCTTGCTCCACCAGCGCGGCATTTTGCTGGGTCGCGCTGTCGAGGTGCGTGATTGCCTGATTCACCTGCATGATGCCTTTGGCCTGCTCGTCGCTTGCGTTTGACACATCGTCGATGATGGTCAGTACGCGTCTGACCGTCTCGTCGATCACTTTCATCTGCGACGCGGTGCGGTCGATCAGTTCCGTTCCTTGCGAGACTTCCGCGACGGTCAGATCCACCACGGACTTGATTTGCCTTGCAGACTCCGCGCAACGTTGCGCCAGCATGCGCACTTCGGTGGCGACGACCGCGAACGATCGGCCGGCGTCGCCGGCACGGGCGGCTTCGACCGCCGCGTTCAGTGCAATGATGTTGGTCTGAAAGGCGATCCCATCGATCACGCCTGTGATATCGGCGATACGCTGCGACGCCGACGTAATGCCGGACATGGTGCGCTCAACGTGACCGACGATCTCGCCGCCAAGCGCCGCGGCATCCTGCGCTTCCCGGGCAAGTCCGAGCGCGGATGCGGCGGCGTCTGCATTGGCCTTCACGCTGGTGGTGAATTGCTCCATGGTCGCAGCCGTTTCCTCGAGCGACGCCGCTTGCGATTCAGTGCGGCGCGCGAGATCCTCATTACCGCTCGACATTTCCCGAGCGGAGTCGACCACACCGCCGATCTGGCCACGCACGTCCAGCACGATCGCGCCGAGGTTCGCCTTCAGTTGGTTCAGCGCGCTCAGTACGTCGCCGAAATCGCCGTTCCTCGAGATCCTCATTTCGGCAGTCAGGTCACCGGCAGCCATACGGGTGGCGAAACTGGAGAGCCCCGCGAGCGGCGCACCCAACTGCTTACTCAGCGCGAACCAGGCGAGGCCGGCCAGCACTGCGGAGACGGCCGTCGCAGTCCAGTACGGCAACGGCGGCAGCCCGCCGTACTGCACCGCGCCGACGAGCGGAAAGACCAGCGGCGCGATCGCGTAGCCGATCCCGATGCGCGCCACGACCGACATGCGTGTCAGTGCCTGAAGCTTGCCGGCTATCCCGGTACGCACGAGCTTCCCGCGGCGCAACTTGTGCGAACGCAACGTGCCTTCGCGCATCCGCGCATAGGTTGACTCGGCAAGCCTCACTTCGTTGCGGGATGGCTTGGTACGAACGCTCAGATAGCCGACGATCTGACCGCTCTCGATCACTGGCGTGACGTTCGCGCATACCCAGTAATGGTCGCCATTCTTGCGGCGGTTTTTCACCAGCGCCGTCCACGGCTGACCCGCGCGGATCGTCTCCCACATGTCGGCGTAGGCCTCGCGCGGCATGTCGGGATGCCGGACGATGTTATGTGGCGCGCCGAGCAACTCTTCTCGCGTGAAGCCTGAGATCGCAATGAACGCGGGGTTGCAGTACTGAATCCTTCCTTTCAGGTCGGTTGCCGAGACAAGCATTTCCGAGGCGGGAAAATCGAATTCGCGTTGTGTTACAGGCTGGTTATTGCGCATGAAAGTCGTTAGCGAGGCACCGCGCTCTGCTGAAGGCGCCGGAATGTCGGTCAATGGACGTTCTAACGGCAATACCCTCAAAATATTGAGGGTTATCTGACTAGCTTAGTCGGGTAATCGAAAGCATCGCCCCACCAAGTGCTATGAACCTGTGGCGGCGACGCCAGGCGACATGAACGTCACTTGCGCGAGCCCCTCTTCTTCCTTTCCGGAGCTTCGACGGTGGGGTCGACCGGCGTGAACGGTGCCTGAAAATGATCGACGAGGAAATCGATGAAGGCTCGCGCTCGCGCTGTCTGATTGCGCTGCCTCGGGTAATAGACGAACAGGTCCGCCGACGGCAGCACGGTATTCGGCAGCACCAGCTTGAGGCGCCCGCTCTGTACGTACTTGGCCAGATCCCATTCGGAGCGAATCAGAATCCCGTGACCGTCGAGCGCCCACCGAAGCGCAATGTCGCCGTCATTGCTCGATAGCACGCCTTTGACCTTGATCGCCTCGATGTGGTCGTTCACGATGTAGCGCCACACGCCATAAGCATCATCGTTCTGCCGGTGGATGATGCAGCGATGCTGATGCAGATCCTCCACGCGCTCGGGCGTTCCAAAACGCTCCAGATACTTTGGCGACGCGCAAAGAAAACGGCGATTGCTCATGATGCGCCTTGCGCTCAGCCGACTGTCCTGCAGCTCGCCGAACCGTATCGCCATGTCGAACGCGCCTTCGACGAGATCGACCGGCCGGTCCGTCACCTCGAACTGCACTTCGACGTTCGGAAAACGTTTGGCGAAGTCGGAGACGAGCGGTGCGATGGTCGTCCTGCCGAAACCTAGCGTCGCGTTGATGCGCAACGGCCCATGCGGATCGCGCCGGGCACCGGAGATGGCCTCCTCCATCTCGCGGACCTGCCCGACGATCTGGGACGCGTAGCGCAGATAGGTCTCTCCCTCGGGCGTCAGGCTGACGCTGCGCGTGGTCCGGTTGACCAGACGCGCGCCGAGCCGCTGCTCGATGATCCCCAGCCGCTTGGTCGCCGCCGGCGGACTGAGATCGAGCGCGCGGGCGGCGCCGGACATGCTCCTGAGTTTCGCAAGGAGAATGAAGAACTCGAAGTCGGATGCGGGTGCAGTACTCACTTTTGGTGAAATATGTAGTGAACGCAAGTGAATTTTAGCAAGCTCTTTCGCGGCTAAGCTACGCACCACATTGCAGCCCGTGCGGCTCAATAACTGTTCAAATCTCTGGAGACAGTGGCGTGAGAATCGTTGAAATCCGCGAAAAGACCGTTCCGATCAGTTCCCCGATCCGGAACGCCTACATCGACTTCAGCAAAATGACCTTGAGTCTCGTCGCGGTCGTCACCGACGTGATCCGCGACGGCAAGCCGGTGATCGGCTACGGCTTCAACTCGAACGGCCGCTATGGCCAGGGCAAGCTGATGCGCGAGCGCTTCATCCCGCGCCTGCTCGAGGCCGACCCGGCCTCGCTCGTCGACGACTCCGGCGACAACCTCGATCCCCACAAGATCTGGGCGACGATGTTCATCAACGAGAAGCCCGGTGGCCACGGTGAGCGCTCCGTCGCGATCGGCACGATCGATATGGCGGTCTGGGACGCGGTGGCGAAAATCGCCGGCAAACCGCTGTTCCAGTTGCTCGCCGAGCGGTACGGCAACGGCGAGGCCAACCGCAAGATCTTCGTCTATGCGGCGGGCGGCTATTACTATCCGGGCCAGGACCACGAAAAGCTCAAGGATGAGATGCGCAGCTACATCGACCGCGGCTACACGGTCGTGAAGAAGAAAATCGGCGGCGCGTCGCTCGACGAAGACCTGCGACGCATCGACTCGATCCTCAGCGTGCTGCAGGACGGACAGAAGCTCGCGGTCGATGCCAACGGCCGCTTCGATCTCGATACCGCGATCAGCTATGCGAAGGCGCTGTCCCAGTACGACCTGTTCTGGTACGAAGAGGCGGGCGACCCGCTCGACTTCGAGTTGCAGGCCACGCTGCGCAACTACTATGACAAGCCGATGGCGACCGGCGAAAACCTGTTCTCGATGCAGGATGCGCGCAACCTGATCCGCTACGGCGGAATGCGCCCCGATCGCGACTGGCTGCAATTCGATTGCGCGCTGAGCTACGGTCTCGTCGAATATCTGCGAACGCTCGACATGCTGCATCAGCATGGCTGGTCGAGAAGCCGTTGCATTCCGCACGGCGGCCACCAGATGTCGCTGAACATCGCGGCGGGCCTCGGACTTGGCGGCAACGAATCGTACCCGGACCTGTTTCAGCCATACGGCGGTTTCCCGGACGGCGTTCGCGTCGAGAACGGATATATCACGATGCCGGAGCTGCCCGGCATCGGCTTCGAAGGCAAATCCGACCTGATCGCCGAGATGCGCAAGCTGGCTGAATAACGCGCGCTCGCAACGGCATCGACCAACATTCCCGCTCGAATGGTTCATAAAAGACGGAACGAAGCCGGCTCAATGCGGCCCTCCCACGCTTTTCGCGTGGCAGGGCCGCATTTTCCCTTTGAAGACGCCACGCACAGGAGACAGAAATGCCAGTATCGAAAGTAAGAAGAGCACGTTCCAAGCTGTACGTTCAGGTCCTCATCGGGATCGTGGCCGGTGTCCTGCTGGGTCACTTCTACCCCGATCTCGCGTCGCAGATGAAGCCGCTGGGCGACCTGTTCATCAAGCTGATCCGGATGCTGCTTGCGCCGATCATCTTCGCGTCGGTCGTGGTCGGGATCGCGCGCATGAACGACCTCCATCAGGCGGGCCGGGTAGGCGTGAAAGCCCTTCTCTATTTCGAACTGGCATCGACGGTCGCGCTGATTGCGGGGATGGTGGTCGTCAATGTCGTCAGACCCGGCAGCGGCATGAACATCGATCCGTCGCAAATCGATGCCGCCGCGATTTCGACCTATACGCACGCGGCGCAGCAACACGGCATGCTCGACTTCTTCATGAGCATCGTTCCGAATAGCATCGTCGGGGCATTCGCCAAGGGCGAGATGCTTCCGGTCATTTTCTTTTCAGTGCTGCTCGCTATCTCGCTGGCGAAGCTGGGAGCCCGTACCGCGCCATTCGTCGACATGCTCGACATGTTCCTTCAAGGCATGTTCGGCGTGGTGCGGATCGTCATGTACGTGGCGCCGATCGGCGCATTCGGCGGCATGGCCTTCACGATCGGCAAATACGGCATCGGCACGTTGGCATCGTTCGGCGAGCTGATGCTTTGTCTCTACCTGACCTCGTTCTTCTTCGTGTTCGTCGTACTTGGCCTTGTCATGAAGATGTGCGGGCTCTCGCTATGGAAGTTTCTCCGCTACATCAGGGACGAGATTCTGATTACGCTCGGCACGGCGTCGACAGAAGCGGTGTTGCCGCAAATGCTGATCAAGATGGAGGCGATGGGCTGCCCTCGCCCCGTCGTCGGCATGGTCCTGCCCACCGGCTACACGTTCAATGCCGACGGAACGGCGATTTATCTGACGATGGCGGCGCTGTTCATCGCCCAGGCGATGAACGTCCACCTCAGTATCTGGGACCAGTTGCTCGTGCTCGGCGTGCTGCTGCTCACATCGAAAGGCTCAGCGGGCGTGGCCGGGGCCGGATTCGTCGCACTGGCCGCGACGCTGGCCTCGATGCACAAGATTCCCGTCGAAGGCCTCGTGCTGCTGCTCGGCGTGGACCGCTTTCTGAACGAGGCGCGTGCGGTCACGAACCTGATCGGCAATGGCGTTGCCACTGTCGTCGTCGCTCGTTGGGAAAGGCAACTCGATTGGAAGCTGGCGCGCGCGGTGCTGAATCGCGACAACACGGCTCACGTCCAAACATCGGGTCCTGCCGCGCAACCCGCGGTCAGTTCGGCATCGCCGACCGAAGCGGAGGCGCTCCTCGATGGCTCACCGAACCATCAATAGAACTGAACTTTTCGGAATGGGTGCCGTTAACCCAGCGGTATCTCACTCTTCCGAATTCAGCATGAAACTGACCATCAAGTTCCGTCTTCTCGCCACCCTCACCTTGCTCGGGTTCCTGCTGACGGTGACTGGCGTACTGGGTATCGCCGGCATGCGTGGTTCGAACCATGCCGTTGCGCAGGCGTACACCAACGACGTGGCCGCCGCAACCGCGCTCGGCAAGTCCAACCTGAACCTGACCGTAGTGCGCACCACGCTCGATCGCGTGCTGCTGCACCCGGAGGCGGCGGATCGAGCCGCTCTCATCGATAAGGCGCGCAACTACCTTGCGGTCTCCGACAAGGCCTGGAAAGAGTACCGCGCACTGCCCGTTTCCGACGCGGAGGCGGCCTTGTCGAAGGCCGTCGCCGACGCCCGCGAAGCGATGCTGCGTGGCGCACTCGAGCCGATGATCGACGCAATGAGCCGCGGCGATCACGATGATGCCGACCATATCGCGATGGTCGTTATGCCGCCGTTTGCGGCGGCTCTAACGCAGAAATCCGCGGAGCTGGACAAGTTTCGCAACGCGCAAGGCAATAACCGCTACATGACAGCGCAGGACCGCTACGACACCCTCGTGACCATTACCGCGATTGCGATCGCCGTCGGTCTTCTGACCTGTGTCACCTGCGGCTTCACGCTGCTGCGCGCAATCGCGCGCCCGATCGACATGACGGTGCGCCATGTCGAGCGACTCGCTCAGGGTGACATGTCGCAGCAATTGCGCTTCGACAGTAATGACGAAATGGGTCGCCTCATCCGAAGCGTTGGGCAGATGCAGAAGGACATCGGCACGATGATCGAACAGATCGCGCGCGGCAGCGAGTCGATCGCGTCCGCGACCCAGCAAATTTCGGCCGGCAACGCGGACCTGTCGGCGCGCACCGAGGCGCAGGCGGCGTCCATCGAGGAAACGGCGGCGAGCATGGAACAACTGACCAATGCCGTCACGGAGAACGCGGCGCACGCGCGTGAGGCGCGCGAGTTGGCCGACGCGACGAAGGCGACGGCCGGCGCGGGCGCGGACGTCGTCCGTCAGGTCATCGACGCGATGAGCGACATTCACGACGGCGCGAAGAGAATGGGCGAGATCATTGGCGTGATCGAAGGCATCGCCTTTCAGACCAACATCCTCGCGTTGAATGCGGCTGTCGAGGCCGCTCGCGCCGGGGAGGAAGGACGCGGCTTTGCGGTCGTCGCCGGCGAGGTACGCAATCTCGCCCAGCGTTCGGCGACCGCGGCGAAGGAAATCAAGGAGCTGATCGACGCGTCGACCGCGCGCGTCGCCGACGGCTCGCGCCTCGTCGGCCGGGCCGGTGAGACGATGGGCGAAGTACAGACGGCCGTCGGTCGCGTCACGTCGATCATGAGCGACATCGCGACGGCTTCGGCCGAACAGAGCGATGGCATCGAGGAAGTCAATCGCGCGATTACGCAGATGGATCAGATGTCGCAGCAAAATGCCGCGCTCGTCGAGCAGGCAGCCGCCGCGGCCGCGTCGCTAACCGAGCAGACTGGCCTGCTGACGCAGGCGGCTGGCCGCTTCCGCTTTGCCTCCATGGCCTGATGCCACGCTATAGGCTCGCGTGCCGCTCCGCGCTTCAGGTCCGCGAGACGCCGGAGGCCGTGGTGTCGGCGTCATTGGCAGGCACCGCCTCGAGAAAGCCGCGCCCCATCTCCGCCTCGAAGCGCGCAGCGCTGCCCTCCCAGATGATGCGCGCATGTTCGAGAACGTAGACGCGATCGGCATGCGGCAGCGCAAACCTGACGTTCTGCTCGCCCAGCAACACGGTGATAGGCGTGGATTTCTGCAGCGAATCCAGCGCTTTCGACAATTGCTCGAGAATCACGGGCGCGAGGCCGAGAGTCGGCTCGTCGAGAATCAGCAGCTTCGGCTGGGTCATTAATGCGCGCGCGATCGCGAGCATTTGCTGCTCGCCGCCGGACAGCGTACGCGCGGTTTGTCCCTGGCGCGACTTCAGGATCGGAAACAGATCGAACAGCCACGACAGCTGTTTCGCGCGCGCCGTGTCGGCGAGATGATATCCTCCGAGTTCGAGATTCTCGCGTACCGTCATGTCGCCGAATAGCTCGCGCGTTTCCGGGCATTGCACGAGGCCGGCGCGCGAGATCGCCGCACCGCTGATTCCGCGCAGATCGCGCCCGTCGAAGCGAATCGTCCCCTTGTACGGCACGAGGCCGGAGAGCGCGTTGAACAGCGTCGTCTTGCCCGCGCCGTTGAGCCCAACGACCGAGACGAACTCGCCCTCGCGCACTTGCAGACTGACGTCGTCGAGTGCGCAAGCCTTGTCGTAGAGCACGCGCACACCGTTCACCTCGAGGATCGTGGGCTTCGCATTGCCCGCGGCGCCGGTGCGCTGGCGCAACTCCAGCTTGCCGCCCAGATAGACGCGGCGCACCGTCTCGTTCTGCATCACCTGTTCGGCGGTGCCTTCGGCGACACGCTCGCCGAGGTACATCGCGAGCACGCGGTCGGCGAGCGCGGACAGACTTTTGACGTTGTGATCGACCAGCAGCACCGCGCGCCCTTCGGCGCGAAAGCCGCAAATCAGCTCGGAAAACGCGTGCGATTCCGCCACCGTCAGTCCCGCGAACGGCTCGTCCACCAGCACGACCTGCGGGTCGCGCGCAATCGCCTTGGCCATCTCCATGCGGCGCAGATCCGCAAACGGCAGCGTCGCGGGATGCCGATGCATGACGCCGGCAAGGCCCACCCGCTCGGCGATTTCCTGCGCGCGCTGGTGCACGTGGGGTTCGGCAGCGAGTTTGACGAGCGAATCAGGCAGCAGCGCGAGCTTGATGTGTTCCAGCACCGTTTGCCGATGCAGCGGCCGCGAATGCTGAAACACGATGCCCACGCCCGCGCGCGCGATCCGGTGCGGCGCCCAGCCGGCCATCTCCACGCCGTTCACTTTGACCGACCCCGCATTGGGCCGCTCGATGCCCATGATCAGCTTCATGACCGTGGACTTGCCCGAGCCGTTCGGTCCAATCAGACCGAGGATCTCGCCGGGCCGGATGTCGAACCCGATATCCTTGACGGCGACGAGACCGCCGAAGCGCTTGGTCAGTCCGCGTACGGAGAGCAGCGGCGTGTCGTTCATTGGCGCTCCCTCGCGCGTAGCAGATTGCCGAGCAGACCGTCTGGAAAGAACAGCAGCGCAGCGAGCGCGACCGCCGCGACGACGAACGTGTTGAGCTGGCCGAGCGGTCGCAGGAACTCGCCGGCGACGATCAGGAAGATCGAGCCGAGCACCGCGCCGAGTATCGTGCGGCGTCCGCCCAGCACGGCCGCGATGATGATCTGCACGCCCACGCTGAGATCCACCACCGTGCTCACGGAAGCCGTGCCCTGGTAGAACACCAGCATCGCGCCTGCCACGCCCGAGAAAACGGCGCTGATGCAGAAGGCCACGAGCTTGTGCCGCGTGACATTGAAACCCAGCGCCTGCGCGCCGGTTGCGTCCTGGCCGCTGGCCTGCAGGATCAGACCGACTGCCGAACGCGACAGGCCGAACAGCAGGATCGCGCAAACGATCAGGAACGCGAGCGCGATCCAGTAGTTATGGTTCGCATCGACCGACATCACGTCCGGCACCATCATGCCGATCTCGCCGCCCGTTATGCCCGCGAAGATCACGATGGCGTTCTGCAGCAGCAGCACGGCCACGAGCGTAACCAGCCCGAAGTAAGGACCGCGCAGCCGAAGCGCGGGCACCGCCAGCAGCAAGCCGCCCACCAGCGCGACGCCGCCGCCCGAAAGCACGCAAACGGGTATGGGCAGGCCCCATCTGGCGTTGAGGATCGCAGCCGAATAGGCGCCGAGTCCGATCAGGAACGTCGGCCCGAAGTTGACCTCGCCGGCAAAGCCGAACAACAGGTCCCACGACATCGCGAACACGCCGAAGTAGAACGCCACCGTGAGCACGCCGAGGACGTAGCCGGAAAGCCACCACGGCAACGTCGCGGCGATCACGGCGAGCGCAACGGCGATCCATGCGCCACGCGAACGGAGAAGAACGGACATAGGGGTACGCTCCATTCGCACTGTTAGCGGCGTCCCAGGAAGCCCTGGGGCCGCACGTACACGACCAGCACCAGCAGCAGCAACGCGGGCAGCGGGCGCAGCGTCGGCGCGATCAGATAGGCCGTGACGGTCTCCAGATAACCCACCACGTACGCGGCCATCAACGAGCCCGATACACTGCCGAGCCCGCCCAGCACGACGATCGAGAACGCGCTGGCCGTCAGCTGCCCCGCATTGTTCGTGCTCACGCCAAGGAACGAAGCGAGCAGCACGCCCGCTATGCCGGCCAGCACGCCGTAGATGCTCCACGCGAGAAGATAGATCCGGGAGAGTTCGAAACCGAGCAGCGTGAGACCGCGCGGATTCATCGAAGCCGCGAGCAGCGCCTTGCCTGCACGCGTGCGGTTCACGAACAGCCACAGCATGCCGATCACGGCCCAGCAGACCACCGCGATCATGATTTCGTTGTACGGCACGCGCACGCGGCCCACCATCGCCACGCCGCTGATCAGCGGGCGCATCGTCACCGGGTTGTCGGTGAAGAGCCACGCCATGCCCTGCTGGATCATGATGCCCCACAGCAACGTGCCGGTGAGCACGAAGATTTCCTTCTCTTCGCCGGGAATCGCAGCGGAGCGTTGAATGGGCCGCACCACCATCAGGTAGGTGACGAAGGCCGTCACAAGACCCGCGATCACGCCGAGCAGCGTGCCGAGATAGGTGCCAAGCCCCGCCTCGCCCGCGAGCATCCAGCCCATCAGCGCCGCGACCAGCATCACGCCGCCGTGCGCGAGATTCAGGATGCCGGAGACGCCGAAGATCAACGTGAAACCGATCGCGCCCAGCGCATAGAGGGAGCTGATTGCAAAGCCGTCGACGAGAATCTGCAGTAGCAACATGCCCGGCCTTTCATGTTGGTTAGGTTGTCGATTCGTGCGCTGTCCGGGCCTTCGCTATGCGCAGGTCCGGACAGTCGCGATCATCGCGCGGCTAGTTCGCGCTTGCCTGCTGCACCTTGATGAAGGTCGGGAATTTCACCGCGCCGTTGGCGATCGACTTGGGCCAGATCGCGACCTGCTTGCCGTTCTGCCATTGCAGGTTGATGCCCGTGATATAGCCGGGCCCGTACTTCAGCGCGTGCGTGAACTGATCGCTCTTGCCATAGAACTGCCAGCGACCGATCGTGCCCACGTAGTCGGTTTTTTCGAGCGCGTCGACCATCTGGTCCGGATCGGTCGAGCCCTTGTTGCGCTTGATCGCGTCCGCGATGATGTAGACGAGGTCGTAGCTCGTGAAGCCGCAATACGCCGGAGAAACGCCGAACTTCTTCTGGTACTCATCCGTGAAGGGCACCGTTTTCGGCGTGATCGCCACGCCCGGCGCGGCGGCCGAGGCCGTGATCACGCCTTCAGTCGCGCCGTTCGTGTCCTTCCAGAAGCTCGTGGTCGTGGCCTGCGAGCTTTGCCCCGACATCGGGATCGGCACTTGCTGGTCGTGCCATTGCACGGTCGGCTGCACGCCCACGTGGCTGATGCCGGTGGTGATCGTATCGGGGTGCTTCGCCTCGATCTGATTGAAGATCGGCGTGAAGTCGGAGGTATCGGGATTGAAGCGGATGTGATCGAGCACCTGAAGTCCCGCTTTGGGCAGGCATTCGAGGTAGCGTTCGTCGAGCGGCTTGGTCCACGCCGCATCTTCGCTCATGACGACGGTCGTTTTCATCTTGAACTGGCCAACCAGAACGTCGTGCGAGAAGTCGCAGATAGACTGCGCGATGAATGCGGACGTCATCCAGCCGTGGAACGTGTACTTGTAGTGGTCGTAGTCGTCGTGAACGTGCTTCGAGATGTCGTTGCTAGCCGCGCCGGGAGTGATGAAGGGCACCTTCAGGCGCCCCGACCACGGTTCCATCGCGAGCGCCACTTCGCTGATGTAGCTGCCGATCACAGCGACCACCTTATCCTGGGTCGCCGCGCGCTGGAAGGCGCGCACGCCGTCGGAGGCCGATGAATGGTCGTCGTATGCGACGATCTGGATGGGCCGGCCATCGACGCCGCCGCTCGCGTTGATCTGGTCCGCGGCGAGCTGCGCCGCCTTGCTGATCGAAGCGCCCGCCACCGAGGATTCTTCGCTGATCACGCCGATCTTGATCGGCTCGGCCGCCGCATGAGCGCCTGCCGCCAGACCTAGCCCCGCCGCTACCATCCCCGTCGCGACGACGCAATGAAGGTTTCGCCACACATTGTTACTGGACATCATGCATCTCCGATTCGAATGGATCGTTGAGCAACAATTGCCCGCCACATTGCAGCAACTTAAGAATGCGCACACAACAATATTCACCCGTTTTGCCGCGCTCAATCGGTACAAACGATGACCGGGTCCCTACGGACTTCATGGTGCAGAGCGGAAAAATCTTGCCGCTCGCACCGCCGGATGCCGTTTTTTCTTAGTGGGATCGATGGCTATGGGCTGCAAGATTCGCGGTATTCTTTCTCCCTCATTCGTCATCCGAAGCATTGTGTTCGCCTCGTTTTGGTGGGTTCGTGCGCTTCAATGACCAACGTGCCGTCGCCTCGCAACGCTCTCGAACGTACCCGGCTTAAAGCGCCTTAGAAGGACAGCCGATTTGCCAACATCTGACCTATATTTGATCGCAGCAACGGTCCGCGAGTCACATCTCTCTCGCTTCCCGCCCCGGCCACACCGAACTGGGCGCATCTGACTGACCCCGCACCAACTCCGCCGAAGCAATCGCGTCAGCGCCCCACTCCCGCAGTTTTACGGCGACTTTTCGTCCGGCCCAGATTCGTCCCGATCACGCGACCTGGCTTCCCTGCTTTCAAGGAGGACTCTTATGGCGACAGCGATAAACCGAATCCATGCAAGTGAGATCCGTCCGTATGGAATAACGAAACGGAGTATTGAATATGAACTCAATCTTCAAAGCGGTGATTGTGGGAGTTTCGTTTTCGATCTGTGCCGACGCAACGTTGGCGCAAAAGGTCGAAACCCCTCCTCATCAGGGCAATACGACGTATGTAACCTACTACCTTAACCATCTATTGGCGAACATCGACATGGGCGACGAGGGCTCCGATTCGGTGATCGAGGGCTTTGGTATCACGCGTAACACGAGCGGGCAGAAAACCTTCGACGGCATGTCGGTGCACTGCGTCTTCTACTACGGGGTACGTGGCGGCAAGGAGACAGCACAAGGCGCCTGCACCGAGATGGATGCCGATGGCGACAAGGTATTCACCACGTTCGTGGCGGGCGCCCACACGTTGATCGGGGGCACCGGAAAGTACCAGGGCATCACCGGTAGCGCGACGTTTTCTGCCAGTCCGCTGCGCCCGCCCGCACCCGGCACGTTTGCGGTCGAGATCGATCACAAGGTGAGCTGGAAGCTCAAGTAGCTGCATGACGCAGCGCATCAACCCGCGCCATGGTCGGTTGGAAGGCGGCCGCGGCGCGGGACCGGAACACTCTGCAAGCGTGCCTCCGTGCGGGTCCGAACATTACGCGGCAACCCTGCTTGCTGACATATGTACGTCATGATAGGTTGCTGCAATTCCCGCTGCCGCATCTGGCATCTCTTTTCGCAACGCTACGCGCGCGATAAAAAAAGCGGGATGGGTTGATCTGGACTCATCGTACGCATACGCCTTTCCCCGAGAGGAATTCAAGAGCCATGGCTTCAATGATCCAGCGAACGACCCTGTTCGCCTGTCTTCGCGCGGCTTCTGTCGCGGCTTCCCTGTCGATCGCCGCACTTGGCGCGCACGCCGCCGATCTCGTGATCGCAGGACGGGACGACATCTACGGCCGCGGACTCGCGCAGGCGGTGGACGGCTACAAGAAGCAGCACCCAGGCGTCGATATCGAGTTGCTGAAGCTGCCGAATAACGACCTGTATCAGAAACTGAAGCTGTCGTTACGCGAAAACACGCGCGCTTATGACCTGGTGATGATGGACGACACCTGGTCCCCCGAATTCATCGCCAACGGATGGCTTCAGCCGCTGCCCGCCACGCTCGCGGATGCCGACATGGTGACCTCGACGATCTCCCTCGGACGCGCGTCGACCGGAACCTTGTATGCGATGCCGATCGTCGGCAATGTCGAGATGTTCGCCTATCGCAAGGATCTGCTCGCGAGTCGCGGCCTGCAGCCGCCGCGCAGCTGGGACGACGTGCTGAAGATCGCACAGACCATCGGGACCGCCGACAAGGACGTTTCGGCTGTCGTGTTTCGCGGCGTGAAGGGCAACCCCGTCGTCACCGGTTTCCTGCCGATCCTTTGGGCCTATGGCGGAGAAGTCGTCGACACGAACGGCAAGGTCACGATCGATTCACCCGAAGCGCTGGCCGCGCTGAAGATGCTGCTCGCGCTGAAGAAGTGGGCCCCGAAAGATGTCGACGTGTATGGCGCCGGTGAAGTGCGCGACGCATTGCAAGGCGGCACGGCCGCGCAAGCGATCGAAGTGTGGCCCGCCTGGCTGCCAGCGCTCGACGATCCGGCGAAGTCGCGCGTCGTCGGCCAGGTCGCGCTGCAACCGCCGCCCGGCCAGGTCAAGGGACCGGCGCCGATGCTAGGCATCTGGCAAATGGGCATTGCGAAAGACGCCGCGCATGCGAAGGTGGCGGCGGATTTTCTCGCCTACCTGACTTCGTCGGCGACGCAAACACAACTGGCTTTACTCGGCATTCCGCCGACGCGCAAGAGCGTCTTCGTCAATCCGACACTCGTCAAGCAATATCGCTGGTATCCGGACCAACTGAAGGCGCTCGAAGCGGGCCGTGCGCGGCCTCGCGTGAAAGATTGGCAGCAGATCGAGGCGATTCTCGGCGACGCGTTGCAACTTGCGCTGACGGGGCAGGCCACGCCCGACGCAGCGTTGCATCAGGCTGCACAGAAGATCGCCCAGGCCAACGCCGCAGTGCAGTGATAGCGGCAGTGACAGCGCAGGCAAGCGTGGAAACCGATCGATGAGCCGCTTGCGACCTTATCTGCCGCTGCTCGTCCTGATGAGCCCGGCCGCGGCCGTGCTCGGCGCGCTGGCGCTCTACCCGGTCGCGCGCGTGCTGATCGATTCGTTTTTCTCGGTGGATTACGCGTCGGGGCATCGCTCGTTCATCGGGCTCGTCAACTATCGATCGGTCATTGCCGACGGCGAGTTCGGCACGAGCTTCGTCAATACGATCCAGTTCATGATCGTGGCCTCGCTCGCTGAAGTGCTGTTCGGACTTGCGCTCGCGCTGCTATTCGTCCGCGCGTTTGCGGGCCGGCGCATCGCGTTGCCGCTCGCCGTGCTGCCGATGATGCTCTCGACGCTCGTGTGCTCCGCGATCTGGCGCAACTGGCTCAACTACCGAGGCTTTCTGAATGCGTTGCTCAAGGCGATAGATCTACCGGCGGTGCCCTGGCTATCCGATCCGCACCTCGCGTTGTGGTCGCTGATGCTGGTCGATGTCTGGCAATGGACGCCGATGGCATTCCTGATCATTCTCGCGGGGCTACAGTCGATTCCGCCTGAAATCGCCGAGGCGGCACGCACCGACGGCGCGAACGAATGGCAGTGCCTGCGCTACATCACGCTGCCGCTCGTTGCACCGCACGTCGCACTCGCGATGCTGCTGCGCTCGATCGATACCTTCAAGCTGTTCGACAAGGTCTACGCGTTGACGGGCGGCGGTCCGGGCAATGCCACGCAGACGCTGTCAACGTACATCTACGACACGGGTTTCCGCTTCTTCAACGTTGGACCCGCCAGCGCGGCTTCGGTATTGATGCTGCTCACGTGCGCGGTGCTGGTCTCGGGATACATATGGAAATCGGCAGTCAAGCGCGAGCGTTGATGCCGCTCGCCCGCTTGCAGGGTTTCGCGCGACGCTCGTCCGGTGCCGCGGTGCGAGGACTGTTGCGGCTCGTTGCGCTGGCGGTGTTGCTGCTGCCGTGCATATGGATGGCTGGCGCGGCCTTCACGCCCACGCTGGAACGCCTCGCCCATCCGCTCGCGCTGTGGCCTTCGGCGCCCACGCTCGAGCATTTCGCGGCGGTGTGGGAAAGCGGCATGGCCCAGTCGGTGCTGAACTCCGTGTGGGTCGCGGTGGGCGCCACGTTGCTCGCACTCGCGCTGGCTTTTCCGTCCGCCTATGCGCTCGCGCGACTGGCGTTTCCGGTGCGACTCGATCTGCTGTTCCTGATGCTCGTGCTGGCACTGAAGCTGATGCCGCCGATCACCGTGGCCGTACCGCTGTTTTCGCTGGCCAAGTGGCTCCATCTGCTCGATTCGCTGTTTGGGCTGGTACTCGCCTATCAGCTGTACGCGTTGCCGATGGCGATCTGGATGTTGCTGCCGTTCGTGCGCGACGTGCCGATCGAATTCGAGGAGGCCGCGGCGCTCGATGGCGCGAACCTCGCGCAGCGCATCGTCTTCATCGTCGTGCCGCTGTGCGCGCCGGGTCTCGTTGCCACCGCGATCTTCGTGTTCATCATCGCGTGGAACGAGTTTCTGCTGGCGCTGTTGTTCGTCTCGTCGCCGAGTCACTTCACACTGCCGCTCACCATGGCAGGTTATGTGACCGAGAACGGCATCGACTGGGGCGAACTGATGAGCGCGGGGCTGATTTCGTCGGTGCCGACGCTTGTGCTCGCCGGCTATGTGCAGCGCTATCTGCTGCAGGGCTTTTCGGGCGGCTTGAAATAACGGGCTCCAACTTCGCGTCGACGTTGCAGCCGACGCTTTGCTTATCCAGAGGTTTTCTTGCGCCCTGCCGTGACCTGTCCGTCCGTTTCGCCCGCTGACTGGATGTCGGCCATCGAAGGCAGCCGCTTGCTGTCCGCACTGACCTTGCCAGGCAGCCATGACACCTGCGCCTACACGGTCGATGACCGGCTCGCGCGCACGCAACATGCCACGCTCGTCGATCAGTTGCGCCATGGCGTGCGGGTTCTCGACATCCGCTGCCGTCATCAGCGCGATCGCTTTGCGATTCATCATGGCGGCATCTCGCTGGGTCTGAGTTTCGACGATGTGATACGTACATGTGCTCGGTTTCTCGCGCGCCATCCGGGGGAATCGATCGTCATGTCGGTCAAGGACGAATGGCCCGCGCTCGACTGCACCCGTGCGTTCGCCGCGACCTTCGAATGGTATGTGGAGCGGCACGCGGAGGTGCGCTGGCACCTTGCTTCCGAACTGCCGCTACTGGACGCGGTGCGCGGAGGCATCGTGCTACTGCGGCGCTTCGCGAGTGCAAAGCCGCTCGGCATCGACCTAACGGCCTGGCCTGACAACGCGACGTTCGATATCGACGACGTGCCGGCGCCGTTCACCGTCCAGGACGAATTTCGCGTGCCGGTGCCGGCATCGATCGCTTACAAGTGGCGCGCCATCGATTCGCTTCTCGATCTCGCGCCTGGCCTGTGCGACGAGCGTTGGGTCATCAACTTTTGCAGCGGCACGGGGATGGCGGCGCCGCCGGTCGTCGTGGCGTGCGGCGATACACAGCATCGCGGTGTTCACGAGCAGCTTGCCGAGCGACTCGCCGATGGTCCGCAACGATGCGGCACCATGCTGCTCGACTTTTGCGACTGGGAGGACTGGCGCCTCGTTGATGCGTTGATTGCAACCGGCGCCGATAACGCATCGCTGCGGGCATGAGGTTGCCCGCGAACCTCAGCGTGATTCCTTGGCTCGCGGCTGCCGCGGTGGCGGCCTCGATTCTGGTCCGCGCCTCACCGGTTCACGCGTACAGGCGTCCGGCGGTGTGACATAGGGAACGTCGTCGCGACAACACGCATAGATCGGAAATCCATACGCGTTCGTGCCGACGATGGTCGTTGGGCCGTGCAGCGGGCACACCGCCTTCATGACGCCTCCTCGAAACGCATCGATCAATCTTCTCCATCTTACGCTCGCGCGGTCGGGCGGCAGCCGCGTTGCAAGGAAGCGTCGGCGGAATTGTCATTTCTTGCACGCCATGCAATGATTGATCCCGGTGCGGGATGGTGTCATTCCGGCCGTTGCTGACATTTTGGGATGCCCTGCCATTCAGTCGACGAGCCTACTCCTCGCCGCCGGCTGTTCCAGTCCGTTGTTTCGACGCTCAAAACATCGACTTGGCTCGGCCTCATCTGCGATGGCGGCGATTTCCGAATAAGGGTATTCACCTACCCCTTCTTCCCGAAAATTTAACATTTTGAAGTTAGAATGAACCCTCTAAAATCGATTGTTATCTCATCTGATGACAGTTGATATAGGGAGATCCAAGCGTCGGGGCAGCCGTACGACCTACCGGCGCGAGTCCGGGCCAGTTGGTGGGCTGTGACTCGATGGAAAAACAGCATGTCGTATTTCGACTGATGAATACCGACATGAAAATGCGATTCGGCACAACTGTTTTCTCGGTGTTTATTTAGTCTTACTAATAAGACTTTTGCTCCGGATCCTCACCGACGATATTCCGCATACTGATTGCGGATACGGTCTCCGGAGCAGGCGGGTTCGAACTTCAATCCAGGAGAAGCAATGAAAGACCATTCGTCCGAAGCTTTGATGAAATCCTGCAGAACGAATGCGTCGACGTGCTTTTCGCCCGCCACCGAAGCGTTTGAAGGAACACAGAAACTCGCTGGCCTGGACCGGCAGGCGGGGAGCACCGTTCGGGGCAACTGGAACCTTTGAGCAGTGCGCCGGCGCGGCACGTCGCCGCTAGCTGATGCACCAGCTCCATTCGCGCAATACCACAAGCCTATAAAAACCCGCGCAGTTCAATCAATGCCGAAGCCGTTCCTCCACTGACGCTGGAGGCGGCAGCGCATTGTGGCAAAGCAATGGCGGGTTGTGCGAGGCGGCCATTGGGTATTCACGATCCTCGCAGACATTTCGATCACGGATGGAAAGGATGACGAAACGAACCGTAGTAGTAACGGGCGGCATGGGCGGCCTCGGAGAAGCGATCAGTACGAAACTGCACGACGCAGGGTATGCGGTGGTAGTCACGCACTCGCCGAGCAACACCGGTGCCGACAAATGGTTGGCTGATATGGAAACTCAGGGCCGAAGCTTTCGCGCCTACCCGGTCGACGTGGCCGATTACGACTCATGCCAGCGTTGCGCGGACAAGATTCGGGCGGAAGTCGGCCCCGTCGACATCCTGATCAACAACGCTGGCATCACCCAGGACATGACCCTCCGGAAGATGGACAAGGTGAATTGGGATGCGGTCATCCGCACCAACCTCGACTCGGTCTTCAACATGACCAAGCCGCTGTGCGAAGAGATGGTCGCACGAGGCTGGGGGCGCATCGTCAATATCTCGTCCGTCAACGGCTCAAAAGGCTCGGTCGGCCAGACCAATTACGCCGCAGCCAAGGCCGGCATGCACGGCTTTACCAAGTCACTGGCGCTGGAAGTGGCGCGCAAAGGGGTCACGGTCAACACCATTTCGCCGGGCTACCTGGCCACCAAGATGGTCACCGCGATTCCGCAGGAGATCCTCGACACGAAGGTCCTGCCGCATATCCCGATGGGACGTCTCGGCAAGCCCGACGAAGTCGCGGCGCTCGTGCTCTATCTGTGCTCGGAAGATGCCGGCTTCGTGACCGGCTCCAATATCGCGATCAACGGCGGCCAGCACATGCAGTGACGCGACAGACCGCGCCGGTACGTGCCGGAACACCGGACGAATCGGCGTGAACCATTCACGCAACACCCCTGTGCTTCCATGAGAGAGGAACGTGTCATGAGTGAGACCTGGATGGGCCTGATCATTGGGGGCACGGCCCTCAGCATCGCAATGCTCATGGTGATTGATCACTATCGCCGTGAGCGCAGAAGGGCAAGACTGCTACGACATCTGGATCATCATGAGTGGTGGCATCAACCGCAAGGGCGAATGTAAGTGCATCGACCGCGCCAATAAAAAATCAGATACATCGAGAGGGCTGAAGAATGACACCGGAAATCACCGGACAACAAAAGGCCACAGGCCATCAGATCACGGTTCGTACGAGGCGCGGCGGCATGCGGGTCGCCGCAGTGTGGCAGGTATTGATGCCGGTCGCCGATGCCATCGAGGACGTACGGATCACGAGCAACCGCAAACATGATGTCGAAGACATGACGATCGCGTTTGCCGACAGGTTCTCGGGATCGCTGCACACCGTTCTCAAGAAGTTCGAGACGATGCCGTGGGTGGCCGCCGCGGAGCTTTGCTGAACACCGAGGGCCGTGCCGCTTGCGATGGGTCGCGTCGCTACGAGGACCGGCGCGCGTCACGCTGCCTGGCTCGCCAGGTAGCTGGCGGGCGCCTGGGCCTCGCAAAGGTTGTATGGCATAAGCGGGCCCATTGAAGTCGGACGTACACGACCGGACCCAGCCGGTCACCACCTGAGAGAAGTGGATGAAAACAACAATCAAGAGAGGGCCCCCGGACAGGGAGAGCCCCTATACACCCCTGACCGCTGGAGATGCGATTTCGCATCTCGAACGGATCCTGTCCCACGATGGCGTCGATTCGTTGTTCAGCCGGACCTACTGGCGCGCGCGCGTCCAGCAGGTGAGCGCTACCCAAGGACTGACTCCGCAGCAGCAGGCAAGGCTGGTGAAGCTGCTCGAGTCGCTGCATCCCCCGGTCCCGAGCGAGGAGACGTGTTAGTCACGCGTCGACGCGGACGTACGTCGTCCGCGATCGCTCAGAGCTGATCGTCGACATCCAGCAGCCGATCCTCCACATGCAGATCTTCGGCGCACTCTCCCTGCAAGGGCAACTCCTTGCCTTCCGCTGGGAAGTGATCGCGGACCATCCGGCACAGGCGTTCGCGCACGAGCACACGTTGTGCCGTGTCCATCCGCGCGTAACGCTGAATCTGCGCAGCCGAAAAGTGCAGTGTCAGCACGCATCGCGCATCCAGCGTCGTGTCGCCATGTGACTCGATCACCCAGGAAGCCTGGATGAGGAAGTTCCGGCCGTCGTCGTAACCGCTGATCGCGGGCGCTTTCGGTGACTCGAATAGCGTGGAAAGAGCCAGTTCGATTTCTTCGATGCGCTGGTTCAGATCGATGTCTCTCATTGAAAGTCCTCCTTGTGGTCGAGGCCCCGGCCTCGACCATTACGCGAGCAAAATCCGTGTCCGGCTGTCGCTGTCTGCGCAGTGCTTCGACCGGAGCCGGACTCGTAATCCCGTTGCCGCTCACTGGCAATATGTACCGTTGCCCCATCAGCAGATATTCAAGCGGGTAAGGAGTGATCCGCACGCTTCACACAGCGACAAAACGACGACGCCGCGCACATATCGCCGGTTCAGATCGCGCGGCCAAGGAGATCAAGGAACTGATCGACGAGTCGGTCGCTCGCGTCAAGACCGGTCAAGCTCAGGTCGACGAATCGGGCCGCACCATCGACGAAGTCGTGTCCGCGGTCCGTCGCCTGACCATCAGGGCATCGAGCAGGTCAATCAGGCGATCGTGCAGATGGACAAGGTCACACAACAAAATGCCGCGCTGGCAGAGCAGGCGGCCGCCGCGGCGAGCTCGCTGCAGCAGCAATCAGGCACGCCGGTGCAACAGGTAGCCGTATTCGCCGTCGACTGATACGCCAGCATCGGTTTCGCGTCACCGGTCGCCTCGTCACCATCGCGGCCTGGTATGACCACGCAGCGGGCGGCGATGCCGCGGCCTGCGCAAAGTGCGAAAAGCGCCTCATGCATGCCGACGCCGCATCGCCCCCTTGAACGACCAACCGTTGAGCGCCAGAAAGACGAGCAGCGTCGCACCGAAAATGCATTGGCGTCCTGCTTCGCCTATCTGCAGCGCGGTCAACAGACTTGTGAGAACCGTCAGCAGTGCAGCGGCGAGCGCGACCGCGATGTAGTCGCCCCGTCCGCCCGCGAGCGACACGCCGCCGATCACCGCGACGACGACGCTCGGTAGCACATAGGTCGTTCCGAGCCCGAGAAACGCCTGGCCGACATAGCCGACGAGCAGCACGCCCGTCACAGCGGCAATGATGCCGCTCGCGACATAGACCGCGATGCGGATCGCGCGCACGCGCGTACCGGCGATGGCGGCAGCGACCGGATTCGCGCCGGTCGCCATCAGGCGACGCCCCCAGGCTGAATGGTCGAGAAAACGCCACATCAACGCGCCGGCGCCGAGCCAGATCAGCGCGACGCTCGGCACGCCGCCGAGCGTCCTGCCGGCGAGCGCGGCGAGTGCGGGACTCGCGGCCGTATTGACGTGCATGACCGACGACCAGACGATCAACGCGCCGTCGACGAGACTCGCCATCGCCAGTGTCATCACGAGCGGCGGAATGCGCAGCAGCGTGATGCCGACACCATTGAGCGCGCCCACCAGCGCGCCCGCCAACGTCGCGACGGCGAACGCAGCCGGCAATCCAGCCGATGCCGCTCCGAGCAGCGCGGCGCCAAGAATGCCGCCCAACGTCGCGGCCGCGCCTACCGACAGATCGAGCCCCTGCTCTCCCGCCATCATCACGAGCGACTGCGCGAGGCCGAATAGCCCCAGAAACGTCGCGATCTTCAACTGATTGGCGACCTGCCCGAGGCTTGCGAAGCCCGGCACCGCGAACTGCCCACTGATGAGCACGATCACGGCGAGCGCCAGCAAAAAGGCGCGGCGCGAATTCGGTTTCATCGTCACACTCTCCTTTTCGCGCCCACGAACGTGAAGCCGAGCGCAAGCACGATCACGGCACCCTTGAACACTTCCTGGTAATTGCTCGGGATGCCCGCGAAGTAGACGACGTTGCCGATCAGCGTGAGCACGAGCGCGCCGCAGACGGCGCCGAGCATCGTGCCGCGCCCACCCGCCAGCGAGATGCCGCCGATCACCACAGCCGCGACCGAGTTCAGCGTGTATGGCAATCCCAGACGCGCATCGCCGGACGCGGTTTGCGCGCTCAGGCAGAGCGCCGCCGCAAACACGAAGAGCCACGCGAGCAGATAGCCGAGCAGTTTGACGAGCCGGACATCGATGCCGGCCTTGAACATCGCATCGGCGTGGCTGCCGGTCGCGATCAGTCGCCGTCCGAAGCGATGCCGCTGCAGGACCGCCCACAGCGCGATCGCGGCGAGCACCGGCAGCGCCGCGAGCGGAATCACCGAGATACGCGCCGCGAACCATTCGCCCAATGCGTCGGGCATCGCGCCGCCCGGCTGCGGGATCAGCAGCAGAGCACAGCCAAACCAGACGGCGCCGGTCGCGAACGTCGCGATCAGCGCGCTTTGCTTCGCATAGCCGACCAGCAGACCGTTGCACGCACCGGCAAGCAGCGCAGCGGCCAGCGCGGCGACACAGGTCGCGCCGAGACCCCACCCCATCAGACCGGGCGCGGCCGCGAGCACGCAGTTGACCAACGAGATTCCCGCGCCCATCGATAGATCCAGCTCTCCCATTAGCACGACGACCGCCTGCGCCATGCAGATCAGGACCACCGGCGCGGCGTTCTGCATGTTGCTCGCGAGCGAATCGGCGGTGAGAAAGTCCGGCTGCAGCCATGCATTCGCGATCACGACCGCGAGCAGCATGACGAGCGCGGGCAGCGCACTGGCGGCACGCGCGCAGGATATCCTCAGCGCCGCGCCGATCCGTTTGCCTGGCGACCAGCCGCCAGTGGCGGCAAGTCCGTCTCCCAGTTGCGCCTTCATGCCGCGCTCCGGCCGAACAGCGCGCTCGTCACGCGGGATTCATTCATCTCATCACCTTCCAGCTGCGCGATGATCCGACCTTCGTACATGACGATCAGGCGGTCGCACACCGCGAGCAATTCTTCGGTATCCGAGGCATAGACGAGCACGGCCGTCCCCGCTTGCGCGAATGCACCGATCGTCTCGTAGATTTCCCTGCGGGCGATCACATCGACGCCCTTGGTCGGATCGCTGAGCAGCAGCACGTCGACCTGCCGGTTCAGCCAGCGCCCGATCACCACTTTCTGCTGATTGCCGCCCGACAGATCCCGCACCGGCTGGCGCACGTCGGACGTCTTGATGCGCAGTCGCGCGACCACGTCGTCGACGAACCGGCGGATCGGCGCGCGACGCAGCCGCCACGGGCTCGCCGCGAAGTTCACGCTGACCTGCGCCAGATTGAATTCGACCGGGTGATCGAGCCACAGGCCCTGCCGATGCCGGTCGTTGGGCACGAGGCACACGCCCGCGGCGATCATCTGACGCGGCGAACGCGGCATGATCGTCCTCGCTCCAGCTCGTCCGTCGAGCCTCACCTCGCCGCCGTCTGGCACGCGAAAGCCCGCGAGCGCGTCGAGCAGTTCTTCCTGGCCATGGCCTTGCAGTCCCGCGATGCCAAGAATCTCTCCGCGTTCCAGTTCGAAGCTGACGCCGCGCAGCCGCGCGCCGGCGCGCAGATCGGTGACGCCGAGCGCGACGGTTCTTTCGGTGTGCGCCGGATCACCGCCACGTCCACGTTTGCCGTCGTGCCCATGCGTGGCAGCCGCGCCGCCCATCAGTTCGAGCACACGCGCTTCGTCGAGTTGCCCGCGCACCGCTAGCTCGCCGACCGCGCGGCCGTTGCACAACACCATCACGCGATCGCACAGCGCTTCGATCTCCGCCATCCGGTGCGAAATGAAAACCACCGCCGTGCCGCGCGCCGTCAGGCTACGCACGACGCGCATCAGGTTGTCGACTTCAACGGCGGCGAGTGCGGCGGTCGGTTCGTCGAGAATCAGGATGCGCGGCCCGAGCGCAAGCGCCCTCGCGATCTCGACCAGTTGCTGATCGGCGGCGCTGAGGCTGCCTGCGCTCGCTTCGATATCCCAGCCGGGTCTCAGGCTCTCCAGCAGCCGCGTGGCGCGATCGCGCGTGCGCCGCTGATCGAGAAAGCGACCCGTATGGCACAGCTCCGCGCCAAGAAACACGTTCTCCCACACCGGCAGATCCGGCGCGAGACCGGGATGCTGATGCGCAATCGCGATTCCCGCCGCGCGCGCCGACTTCGGCGAGCCGGGTCGCAGCGGCGCACCGATCATTTCGATCGTGCCGTCGTCCGGTATCGTGTCGCCGGCGAGAATGCTCGACAACGTCGATTTGCCCGAGCCGTTGGCGCCGAGCAGCCCCAGCACTTCGCCGGCGTTCAGCGTGAGGCTCGCGCCGTCGAGCGCGAGCACGCCGCCATAGCGTTTCGCCAGTCCCTTCGCGATGAGCACGGACATGATCGGCGCTATTGCGTGAACAGCGCGTCGAGCTGGGCTTCGCTCAGCCATTGGCCGAGAAAGTAGCTGTCGGGCTTGTCGCTCATCGAAGCAAGCGTAGCGTCGAGGTTCTCGGCGGTTACGGTCTTGGTGATCGGGAAGTAGTAGGTGTTGTCGGGCAGCGGCTTGAGCGTGCGACCGTGCGCGAGGCGTACCGCGATGCCGAGCGCCGTGCGGCTGATATCGGGCGGATTCACCTGCACGAACACCTTCATCGGATTGCCGGCGTCGCGCTGCTTCTTCCATTCCGTCAGAAAGCCCTTTTGCGCTTCGCCGGTCATGATCGGCACGCGCCGGTTCGCGTTCTCGAATGCGCGCAGAACGCCGAGCGCCATCGCGTCTTCGGTGAATACCGCGTCGATCTGCGGTTGCGCCGCGATCACCGTCGCCATCACCGCTTGCGCCTTGGCCTCGTCCCATTCGCCATAGCCGGACCAGACGACCTTGATGCCCGGATACTTCGCGAACGTCTCGAGCGCGGCCTTCTTGCGCGCCTCCGCCGCCGGATGTCCGGGGATGCCGTCGAGCACCACGACATTGCCCTTGCCGTGCAGTTGCTCCGCGATCCATTCGGCGTAGCGTTGACCCCACTTGTAGTGATCGACGGTCACGTTCGTCGCGTAGCGATTGGACACCGCCTGGTCGAACGACACCACCGGGATCTTGCTGCGCTGCGCCTCCGAGATCACGCCGTTGAGCGCGGTGGCCGAGTTCGCGTCGACCATGATCGCGCCCACCTTCTGGCGAATCATGTTGCGCATGTCCTGAATCTGCTGACCAGTGTTGGCGCCCGATTGCTGCACGATCAGCTTGTCGGCGAGGCCCCTGGTTTTGTACGTCTGGAACTGCTGATTGGCGCCGTCGATCATCTGGTTGCGCCATTCGGTGCCGAAATAGCCGTTCGACAGGCCGATATCGGGCGCGGCGGCCAACGCCGATGCGCACGCGAGGCTAGTCGCCACGGTGGCAAGCAAAGTGCGCGGTTTCATGTCGTCGTCTCCTGATGTTTGGTGTGCGCGCGAAGGCGCCAGCCGCGGCGTGCGGCCGGCTCCGCGCATCTTCTGGTGGGCGATGCGGTTTCAGTGCACAGGCGCGGATGCCGCCGTCCCGACACCGGGATCGGCCGGCAACGCCGCGCCTACATGAAGTTCGCCGCGCGGCGGCAGCGCGTCGTGCGTGCTCTTGAAGATGTCGCCATCCTTCATCACCAGCGTGATCTTGCTCGGGTCCTGCAGCACGGTGAGGTCCGCGAGCGGATCACCGTCCACCAGAATGATGTCGGCAAGATAGCCCTCGCGAATCTGGCCAAGCTCGTCGGGCATCATCATCAGCTCGCCGCCGTAGCGCGTGGCCGAGATCAGCACCTCCATCGGCGTCATGCCGATGTAGTCGACGAAGTATTGAAGGTCGCGCGCGTTCGTGCCGTGCGGCATCCACGCAAAGCCGTAGTCGCCGCCCGGCAGAATGCGGATGCCGCGCTTATGCATCTTCTGCAGCGTCACCGCGGCGGTTTCGAGCTCGCGCTTGTAGCCCATCTTCGTCGCCAGTTCCTCGCTGATGCCCCACTTCTCAGCGTGATACAGCGTGCTGATCAGCCAGCCGATGCCCGGCGCGACGAAGTGCTTTTCCTTGTTTGCTTCGAGCATGTCGAGGGCTTCCTCGTCGGCGAAGCTCGCATGGAAGATCAGTTCGAGCCCGTGCCGCACGCATTGCTTGACCGATTCGCTCGAACGCGCATGCGCGGCCACGCGCTTGCCGGCGCGTTTCGCCTCGGCAGCGAGCATCGCGATCTCTTCCTCGGAAAACGGCGACGATTCCGCCGAAATGCCCGCGATGTACTCGCCCGACAGATTGATCTTCAGATGATCGACACCGTACTTGACGAACATGCGCGTGGTCGCGCGCATTTCTTCCGGCCCGCTCACGACCGCGCCGAAGTTCAGTTCCTTGAACGGCATGTGCGGCAGCGTGTTGTCCGCGAGGCCGCCGAGAATGGTGATTTCCTGGCTGCCCGCCAGATAGCGCGGTCCCGGAAATTCGCCGGCGTTGACCGCGTTGCGCAGCACGACATCGAGCCGCGGCTTGGCGGCGGCCGCGCCCAGTGCCGAGGTCCAGCCCATTTGCAGATAACGCTTCGCGACGCGCACGCACCACAGCATGTGCTCCTCGGGCGGCATGAACTGGATCGCTGACAGCGACGGCTGGTCGTTCCACGAGAAATGCGTGTGCGCTTCGGTCATGCCCGGCATCAGGAATGCGCCACGGCCGTCGATACGCTGTGCCTGGGGCGCGTTGATCGGCTCTTCGTCGCGAGCGACGCGGACGATGCGCTGCCCGTCCACCAGCACCTGACCTCTGAAGGGCTGAGCACCGCTACCATCGAAAACCGATACGTTGGTAAACAAGATCGAACTCATGTCTGTCTCCTCCACGTGGGGCCGAACGCGCGCGGGCGTCCGCCGCCGGTTGGTTACTGCCTGACTGTGCCTGTTTCGCGCTCGGGGGCCCGTCGATCGCCGTTCTGCGCGGCTATTCTGATCGACGCGGCGCCCACCTGTTCAATGCGTCACCGAGCCCCTTGATAGAAGCGCTTCAACTCCGCCGTCGTTTCGACGGGTTTTTCGAATGTGGTCCAGTGACCACAGCCGCTCAGCACGACGACTTTCGCGCCCGCAATACGCTCGCCCATCGCCTTCACCGCATCGGGTTTGCCAACGCCGTCCTGGTCGCCTGTCACGAGCAGCGTCGGCACATGGATGTGTTCGATCTCCGCCGCCTGCGCGCCAGCCAATGCCTCGCAGCTTTGCGCGTAACCTTCGGGCGATTGACGCATCACGCTTTCGCGCACGAGCGCGAGCGTCACGGGCCGCTGCGACCTGGTTTCGTCGCTGGTGGCGCCTTTGACGATCGCATCGGCGATTTCCTGCAGGCCCGGCACGCCCTTCTCGCGCGCGATGCGCGCGCGCTGGCGCATGCCGTCGCGCGCGGCGTCGGGCGGAGCAATGAGCGGCCCGAACAGCGCGAGGCTTTTAACCAGCTCGGGATGCCTGACGGCCAGATGCTGCGCGACGATGGTGCCCATCGAATGCGCGACGATGTCCGCGTTATTCACCTGCAGCTCGCGCAGCACGGAGGCGATCGTGTTCACGTAGGAATCGATCGACAGCTTCTGCGCGGGCAACGGCGAACGCGCGCTGCCAGGCAGATCGATGCGGATGACCTTCCTGCCTTCGAACGCCGGCAGCACCGGCGTCCAGTTGTTCGAGGAACCGCCGAGACCGTGGATGCACACGACCGGCGCGCCGTCGCCTTCGATCTCGATGAAGATGCCTTGCACTTGAGTTGTTGCCATGCTTAAGCCACCTCGTTTTCAAGGACGCCGATGCGCGGAATCTCCATGCGCACGACATCGCCGCTTTTCAGAAATTTCGGGGGATTGAAGCCGATGCCGACACCCGCCGGCGTGCCCGTCGCAATGACGTCGCCGGGCTGCAGTTCCATGCCGGCCGACAACGTCGCGATGATCGTCGGGATATCGAAGATCAGCAGCTTCGAGTTCGATTCCTGACGCAACTCACCGTTGATCCAGCAACGCACGTCGATGTTCGACGCGTCCAGTTCGTCGGCCGTCACGAGATACGGGCCCATCGGGCAGAAGCCGTCGAGCGACTTGCCGATGAACCACTGACGATGCAGCTTTTGCAGATCGCGCGCGGTGACGTCGTTGATGATCGTGTAGCCGAACACGTGATCGAGCGCCTTCGCCTTCGAGATCGCGCGACCTGCCTTGCCGATGACGACACCGATCTCGACTTCGTAGTCCATCTGTCGCGTCACGTCGGCATGGCGCGGAATGCGCTCGCCAGTCGCGATGATCGTCGATGCGGGCTTCGTGAAAACGACCGGTGCTTCAGGTATGTGCTCGCCTGCCTGCGCGCTCTTGTCGAAACCGGACCTGCTGAACTCTTCGGCGTGGTCGTGATAGTTCTTGCCGATACAGAACAGGTTGCGGCGCGGCTGGTCGATCGGCGCGAGGAGCGTCGCCGACGCGAGCGGGCGCCCTTCGCCGCGCGGGCACAGCGACTCGCGCAGGTCGGCGAATTGTTGTACCAATTGGACCATGTCGCCGGCAAAGCCGTCGCAGAGCTGCGATACCGGCCAATAAACTCCGGCTTCGGGGTCGACCAGGGCGACCGCCCTCGCCCCGTCGTGGCGCAAAGTTGCCAATTTCATGATGGGCCTTTAATCTAGGTCTGGTGGGTCAATCTGGAACCACTGTAGGACCAAATCCGGACAAAAAGAACTAGGGTTAACCAAAAATCAGAACCAATTGGTTCTTGTTTGAATGCGCAGCAGGACTGGGTATGAGTGACGTCGACACAAGGCTGACGGTCAGGGCGAAGGGAGCACGGGAGCTCGCCAGCTATCTGGAGGAAGCGATTCGCAGCGGACGCTTCGCCGAAGGCGTGCGCCTGCCGCCCGAACGCGAACTTAGCGAGGAGTTCGGCGCTTCACGTGGCGCCGTCCGGCGAGTCCTCGCCGATTTGAAAGAGCGTGGGCTGATCCGGCAGACGGTCGGCAGCGGCACGTTCGTGCTGCCTGGCGCAAGCGTGCCGGCGCCGCCGCTACCCGAGGCGAAGCCGCACGCCGTGCAGACGAGCCCAGCCGAACTGATGGAAGCGCGGCTTTTGATCGAGCCGCTGATGCCCGGGCTCATCGTCCGATATGCGACGGCGGCCGACTTCGCGCAGATGAGCGACTGCATCGAGCGTTCCGAGGCGGCGCAAACCATCGAGGAGTTCGAGCACTGGGACGGCGAACTGCATCGCGCGTTGGCGGTCGCCACGCACAACACCTTCTTTCTGCGCGTGCTCGAATTGACCAACGAGGTGCGCGAACAGGGCGAGTGGGGACGTCTGAAGCGCCTGTCGCTGACGCCCGAGCGGCGCAGTCAATATGAGGCGCAGCATCGCGCGATCGTGGATGCGCTTCGCGATCGCGATGCCGAGATGGCTTGCGAGCTATTGACGAGCCACCTGCGGCAAATCAGGGAAAACCTGTTCGGACGTTGACAGCTTTACGAATACTTGCGGCGGCACGCATTCAAGGGTTGCGATTTCCTTCCGGGGGTATCGAATCTGTTTATCAGACGCGATGCGAGACCACGCCAGACCCAACCTGGATGCCTCACCCGCGACGTTCGTCGAGCCCTACCGGGGCGAGCTTCCGCGCGACGCAGATCGCCGCCGCCCGCGCACGGACCGGGCAATGCGCGATTCATGCGGAACCATGCGTATGTGGTTAACCCGCTCTTTCAACCCTTGGCGCGCGTGCTTATCGTGCTGGGTGCGCGCGGCAGGCCAACAACTTCAAGCAGCTGCCGGCGCGTAACGTCTTCGGCGGCGCCGGGGCGACCGTCACATCGGCGAGTCGAAAAGCGCACGCAGAAGCGAACAGATACCTGCACCGCCGGCATGGCCGGACGGGTTCGCAGCCGAGCGGGCCACAACCGGGAGGCCGCCGTAGAGGGGACAAAAGATGTTCGGATCCAAGCTGATTGACGTCAACGCATTATCTGGCCCACGCGCCCGAGCGCCGGTCCAGGGGCGCCTACGCCTATCCCCTCACGGCCATGTCCATGCCGTGCCCACGCCCCACGACAAGACACCGTCCGGTCATTAGCCACTGGCAGGCTCACTGCCGCATTTCATGACCGCCGCTACTCCCAACCGATCAATCAATCCCTCGGCTCCGGGTGTGCAAACCGTTACGCCGGACCCCGCTCACAGCGCTCTCGCAGCAATGAACAAGGGGTCCGATTTTCAACGTTGTTTACGTGGTTCGTTAGCAAGGAAATCGAATGCAAAACAAAAAGCGCACTTTGCTTAAGGCCGCCGCCGCACTCGTGCTGGCAGGTTCGAGCGTGGTCGCCCATGCGGACGATGTGGTCAAGATCGGGCTCATCGTGCCGATGAGCGGTCCGTTCGCGTCCACGGGTCGTCAGGTCGACGCGGCGGTCAAGCTGTATATGGCCCAGCATGGCGACACGGTCGCGGGCAAGAAAATTCAGGTCATCCTGAAGGACGACACCAACGTTCCGGATACGACCAAACGCCTCGCACAGGAGCTGATCGTGAAGGATCACGTGTCGGTGCTGGCCGGCTTCGGCCTCACGCCGCTCGCGCTCGCCGCCGCGCCGCTCGCGACCCAGGCGAAGGTGCCGATGATCGTAATGAACGCGGCCACCGCGATGATCACCGAGCAATCGCCCTACATCGTGCGCTCGGGCTTCACGCTGCCGCAGAACACGTTGGGTATCGCGCGTTGGGCGCCGAAGAACGGCATCAAGAAGGTGGTCACGCTCGTGGCCGACTACGGTCCCGGCATCGACGCGCAGAACTCCTTCAAGAAGGTCTTCGAATCGGAAGGCGGCAGCGTCGTCGAGCAATTGCGCGTGCCGGTCGCCAATCCGGACTTTTCGCCGTTCCTGCAGAAGGTCGCCGACCTGAAGCCTGACGCGTTGTTCATCTTCGTGCCGTCGGGTGCCGGCGCCGCGTTCATGAAGCAGTTCGCCGAGCGCGGCCTGAGCAAGCAGGGCATCAAACTGATCGGTACCGGCGACGTGGTGGATGACGACATCCTGAACGCCATGGGTGACGTGGCGCTGGGCGCGGTGACGTCGATGCACTACTCGGCCGCTCTCGACAATCCCGAGAACCGCGCCTACGTGGCCGCCTTCGAAAAAGCCAACCCCGGCATGCGCCCGAACTTCCACAGCGTCGGCGCCTATGACGGCATGCACCTGATCTACGCGGCGCTGCAAGCCACCAAGGGCGACACCAACGGCGACAAGCTGCTGGCAGCCATGAAGGGGCAGAAATGGGTCAGCCCGCGCGGCCCGGTGGAACTCGATCCGCAGACCCGTGAAATGGTCCAGAACGTGTACATCACCCGGACGGAACGCGTGAATGGCCAGCTGTTCAACGTGTCGTTCGACAAGGTAGACGCCGTCAAGGATCCGGCCAAGATCAAATAAGCTCGCAAAAGCGAGACAGGCCGTCTCCGGATGATTCGATTTGCCCGTCGCGCCCCTCGCACTGCCAGGGCGCGGCGTTTCGGCGGTAAAAACTCATGCTAACCATTCTCTTCGACGGCATTGCCTACGGCATGCTTCTGTTCGTGCTGGCGAGCGGCCTGGCCATCACGCTGGGATTGATGAACTTCGTCAATCTGGCTCACGGCGCCTTCGCCATGGTGGGCGGTTATGCCACCGTGCTCGCGATGTCGCGCCTGGGCATCCCTTTCCTGTGCGCATTGCCGATTGCGTTCGTCGCGTCCGCGGTGCTTGGCGGCATTCTCGAACGCACGCTTTATAAGCGCGTGTACGGGCAGTCCGAACTCAACCAGGTGTTGTTTACGATCGGCCTGACCTTCATGGCCATCGCGACGGTCGACTACTTCATGGGCTCGACCCAGCAGTTCCTGAACCTGCCGCAATGGCTGCAGGGCCGCACGGTGTTCGCCGGCATCGGCATCGGTTACTACCGGCTGTTCGTGATCCTGGTCTGCGTCGTCCTCGTCGTCGCGCTGCAGCTGATCCTGACCAAAACCCGCTTCGGCAGCCGCCTGCGCGCATCGGTGGATGATCCGCGCGCGGCGAGCGGCCTCGGCATCAACATCAACTTCGTGTTTCTGACCACCTTCGCGTTCGGCTCGGGCCTCGCCGGCCTCGGCGGCGCGCTGGGCGCGAACATGCTCGGCCTCGATCCGATCTTTCCGCTCAAGTTCATGATTTATTTCCTGGTCGTGGTCGCGGTGGGCGGCACGACCTCGCTGACCGGTCCGCTGCTGGCTTCGCTGCTGCTCGGCATCGCGGACGTGGCGGGCAAGTACTACATCCCCGATCTGGGGGCATTCATCATCTACGGCGTCATGATCATCACCCTGATGTGGCGACCACAGGGTCTATTCGTCAGGGCGGGGGGCAAATGAAGTCGGCAACTTCTAGCGAAATGGGCACATCGACGATCGTGCCCGCAGTCCGCAGCATGGGCAGGCAGTGGTCGCGCTGGCGCCCGGTGGAAATCATCTTCTGGATCGTGGCTCTGGGCGTCTGCGTGATGCCGCTGAATAACTTCCTGCTGCTCAACGAGATGGCGATCCTCGCGTTGTTCGCGGTATCGCTGGACCTGATCCTCGGCTATACCGGCATCGTGTCGCTGGGCCATGCGGCCTTTTTCGGTCTCGGTGCTTATTCGGCTGCGTTGCTGGCCAAGTACTTCAACGTCGATCCGCTGCTGGGCATGCTGCTCTCATGCGGGGTCGCGGCGCTGGCGGGCCTCGTCACCAGTGTGCTGGTGATGCGCGGTTCGGACCTCACGCGTCTGATGGTGACGCTCGGCGTGGCCTCGATCCTGCACGAACTGGCCAACAAGCTCGGCTGGCTCACCGGCGGGGCCGACGGCATGACGGGCGTGCCGATGGTGCCGCTGTTCGGTCACATCGAGTTCGATCTGTTCGGCAAGGTGGCCTACACGTATTCGATCGTCACGCTGTTCGTGCTGTTCGTGATCGGCCGCGCGGTGGTCAAGTCGCCGTTCGGCATGTCGCTGCAGGTGATCCGCCAGAATCCGCTTCGCGCGGCGGCAATGGGCGTGCCGGTCAACCTGCGTCGCACCGCCGTCTACACGTTGAGCGCGGCCTACGCGGGCGTGGCCGGCGCCCTGCTCGCGCAGACCACCGGCTTCGCGTCGCTCGACGTGCTCGACTTCCACCGCTCGGCCGACGTGCTGCTGATGCTGATGATCGGCGGCGCGGGTTATCTGTATGGCGGCATCATCGGCGCGGTCGTATTCAGGTTCATGCAGGACCGGCTGGCGGACATCACGCCGCAATACTGGCAGTTCTGGATCGGCTTGCTGCTGGTGATCATCGTGATCGTCGGTCACGAGCGGCTCGTGCGTCCGTGGACGTGGTTCCGTCGCAGCGGGAGCAAAGCATGACGATCGCACTGCAAACATTCAATCTGATCAAGCGCTTCGGCGGCCTCGTCGCCACCAATGACGTGTCGATCGCGGTCGAGAAAGGCGCTCGCCAGGCGCTGATCGGCCCCAACGGCGCCGGCAAGACGACGCTGATCAATCAGCTGACGGGCGTGCTGTCGCCGACTTCGGGCCGCATCGAGCTGGAAGGCCACGACATCACGTCGCTGTCCGTGCACAAGCGGGCTCGCGCCGGGCTCGTGCGCACGTTCCAGATCAACCAGCTGTTCAAGCACATGACGCCAGCCGAATCGCTGTCTGTCGCGATCTCCGAGCGCGACGGTCTGGGCGCGCGCTTCTGGCGCGCGCTCGGTCAGCGCGGCGAAATCATGGACGAGGTCGCTTCGCTGCTCGAACAATGCAAGTTGCTCGACGTGATGAGTCGCGAAACGCGCGTGCTGCCCTACGGCAAGCAGCGCCTGCTCGAAATTGCGCTGGCGCTGGCGGCAAAGCCGCGCGTGCTGCTGCTGGACGAGCCAGTGGCCGGTGTTCCCGACGGCGAACGCCGCGAGATTCTCAATACGGTCGCCGCGTTGCCCGACGACGTGACCATTCTGCTGATCGAGCACGACATGGACCTCGTGTTCAGCTTCGCCAACCGCATCTCTGTGCTGGTGAGCGGCGGTCTGCTCACCGAGGGCGCATGCGCGGAGATCGCCCGCGATCCTCGCGTGAAGGCCGTGTATCTGGGCGAGGAGCTGGTTGGAGGTGAATATGTCTGAATTGCTGAAGCTGGAAGGAATCGTAGCGGGCTACGGCGAAGCCAAAATCCTGACAGGTATCGATCTGGCCTTGGATCAAGGCCAGGCACTCGCGCTGCTTGGCCGCAACGGCACGGGTAAAACCACGCTGATCAACAGCATCGTCGGTCACACGCGTCGGTTTAGCGGGCGGATCTGGCTCAATGGCAAGGACGTCACCGGAGTCAAGCCGCATCAGCGCGCGCTGGCAGGCATCGGCTGGGTGCCGCAGGAGCGCAACATCTTCAAGTCGTTGACGGTCGAAGAGAACCTGACCGCGATCGCCGTGCCCGGTCCCTGGGACCTGGCGCGCATCTACAGGATGTTTCCGCGCCTGGAGGAGCGCCGCGCCAATATGGGCAACCAGCTTTCCGGCGGCGAGCAGCAGATGCTGGCCATCGGTCGCGCGCTGATGCTCAATCCCAGGGTCCTGCTGCTCGACGAACCGCTCGAAGGGCTCGCGCCGATCATCGTGCAGGACTTGATGCGCATCCTCTCGGAGATCATCCGCGACGAAGGCCTGTCGGTGATCTTGGTCGAGCAGAATGCGCGCAAGGCGCTGAGCATCACGCACAACGCCGTGGTGCTGGAGCGCGGCTCGGTGATTCATTCGAGCACCGCGGCCGAGCTGCTGGCCCAGGATCACAAGATCGATACCTTGCTGGCCGTGTCTCAACACTGAGCGGCTCGCGATGCGTGGGCGGTCTACGCGGCGAAAGTCGCGACCGCCCGGTTGAACGCATCGGGTCTTGCGACATTCATCCCATGCGACGCACCGTCGATCGTTTCGCGTTCGGCAAACTCGATCCACTGTTCGAGCTTGTCGACCGTATTGCGGAACATGCGGGGACTCTTTTGGCCGTCGATCAACAACGTACGGCACTTGATATCGCGCGCGGCATCCGGCGTATAGGCCGGAAGCGGATCGAGCAACTGCTTCGGCAGCGTGAGCGCGTTGTCGAGCGCCATGCGACGAAAGCTCTCCGGGCTTTTGTTCCAGTACCCCGGCATGCTCACGGAGTCGACGAACATCGACAAGCCGGCGTCGTACTCGCCCCGTTCGATCAGCTCCGCGACCCGGGCGCGCAACACGTTGGTCGCCGGCGGCATGAACGCGGGCTGCCCCCGCGGTTCGGTTTGCAGCGGGCCGCCGGGATCGGCTAGCGTCAGCGTTTTCACGAGGCGCGGATAGGCGCGCGCGAGATGGAAAGCCACGCACCCGCCCCGCGAGTGACCGACCAGATGAACGGGAGCCAGCTCGAGCGCCGTGATGAATCCGGCAATTTCCTCGACGTGCGCCTCCCAACTGAAGTCGCCGTGTCCAAACGCATCGATCTCGGGCCAGTAATGGCTCAAGCTCGGCGCGAAGCAGCGAAACCGGCCAGACAGCGAGGCCATCTGGGCGTCCCAGTAGCGATAGTCGCAAAGCGAGCCGTGCACGAACACCATCGGCTCGCCGCTCCCGGACTCGACATACGGTATGGCAACACTCGATGCGGTGGTCACGAACGACGGCGCGGACGCGCCATCGGCTGAGGCCAGAATCGATGGGCTGGTACGTGCATTCATCAAAGGGCTCCTTTGGCGACACTATCGATGGTGTTCTGGCAAAAGAAAATCGCATAATATTGATGGAATCGATCTACTTTTCTGATACGAACCATCATGGCAACGGAAATGAAAGCGCTCGATCTGGACGTGCTGTCGATGATCATCGCGGTCGCGGACGCCGGCACGATCAGTCGCGCGGCGCAGGTCGTGCACCGCTCGCAATCGGCGGTGAGCATGCAGATCAAGACGCTCGAGACCGCGCTCGGCAAGGCGCTGTTCGTGCGCAAGCCTCGCAGCGTGGTGCCGACGCAGGACGGCGAAATGCTGTTGACCTACGCACGACGGATGATCGCGCTGCGCGATGAAGCGTGGGCAGCGGTGGTTCGGCCCGACGTGACCGGGCGCGTGGTGATCGGCGTGCCGGACGACTATGCGACGTCACTGTTCCCGCCGATCCTCAAGAAGTTTTCGGCGACCTATCCGAAGGTGGAGATTCAGGTGGTAGGCCTGCCGAGCGTCGCTCTAGAGCCGATGTTGAAGGACGGCACGGTCGATCTCGTCTGCGCGACGCGCGTGAAAGGATTGCACGGCGAGTTCCTGCGTCACGAACCGATGGTGTGGGCCGCCGCCCCGGGCGCGACCGAGATCTGGCGCGAAAGGCCCTTGCCCATCGCCGTGTTTTTGCCGGGCAGCGTCGCGCGAGAGAAAGCCATCCGGAGCCTGGAGCGCGCGCGCATCACGTATCGCACGTCGTATGAGAGTCCGAGCCTGCTGGGTCTGCTGACGATGGCCGAGGCCGGCCTCGCGGTAACCCCTTTGGCCAAGTGCGCGGTACCGGCTCACTTCTCGCTGCTGGGGGCCGCGAATGGCCTGCCGGAAATCGGCACGCTCGAAGTCGTGCTGGCGCGAAGCGCGGCTTCGAAGCGGCCCGTGTGCGATTTTCTCGCGGAACGGATTCTCGCCGACCTGAAGAATTAACCCGAAAGACTTCAGGAAGACTCCTCCGCGCCGGCTCGGCACGACGCACACATCCGCCACGCAGCCTTCGGCGCAGCGACCGTTTCCGCCACCTCGCGCCACCAGCGTTCACCGCGATGCACCGCAATCAGATCGAGGCGCTCGCCCATGCGCGGCGTCGACAGCGCGACCCCGCGCGCGAGCGCCAGCCCGGTCACCCTCTCGAACGGTTCCTGCCAGCGATGCATCGCGAGGTCGAAGGTGCCGTTGTGAATCGGCACGAGCCAGCGGCCGCGCAGGTCGATATGCGCCTGCACGGTTTCTTCAGGCTGCATATGGACGTATGGCCACATCGCGTCGTACGCGCCGGTCTCGATCAAGGTGACGTCGAATGGTCCGAGGCGCTCGCCGATCGCGCTGAATCCATCGAAGTAGCCGGTGTCGCCGCTGAAGAACACGCGCAGGTCGTTATCGACGATCACCCACGACGCCCACAACGTACGGTTGCCATCGAACAGGCTGCGCCCGGAGAAGTGCTGTGCGGGTGTCGCGGTGAACTCGATGCCTTCGACCACCGTGCCCTGCCACCAGTCGAACTGCCGGACCTTCGCCGCGTCGATACCCCATTCGATGAGCCGGTCGCCGACCCCGAGCGGCGTCAAGAACACCTCGGTACGCTGCGCCAGGATCAGGACGGTCTCGCGGTCCAGATGGTCGTAGTGATCGTGCGACAGGATCACGCCGTGCAGCGGCGGCAAATCGTCGAGCGAGATCGGCGGCGCATGAAAGCGCTTCGGACCGAGATTGCGGAACGGCGCCGCTCTCTCGGCGAATACGGGATCGGTCAGCCAGAACTTGCCGCGCAACTTCAGCAGCATCGTCGAGTGACCGAGCCGGTACAGGCTTCGGTCGGGCGCCGCATCGAGTTGCGCGCGTGTCAGCGTTTCGACGGGCAACGCGTCGGCCGGCACGGTGCCGCGCGGCTTGTTGAACAGCACCGTCCATGCGAGCCCGAGCGTTTTGCGCAGGCTTTCCGCCGGACGCGGCTTGACGTTGCGAAAGCGCTCGCCGTCATGCTGCGGCGACAGGCTGAACTTCGCGCGGCTGCGATGCACGGCATTCACGCCGAGCATTCGGCGGAGATAGGCGGGAAGCGACGTCATGAAGTTGACCTTCCGAAGAAAAATGTACACCCGGCAGTGTAGTTTATTTCCGAGAAAAGTAAACTGACCAGTGTAAAATTGACGGATGGAATCCCCTGCCCGCCCCCAACGTCTGACTGACCGAAAGCGCGTCGCGATCGTCACCGCCGCGATCGACGAATTCCTCGCCGCCGGATACGACGCAACCAGCATGGACCGCATCGCCGCCCGCGCGAGCGTCTCGAAGCGCACGGTCTATAACCATTTCCCGAGCAAGGAAGCGCTTTTCGCGGCGATTCTCCAGCAGCTATGGGACGCGAGCCACGACGGCGATGCGCCCAACTACCGCGCCGATCAACCGTTGCGCGCGCAGTTGC
Source organism: Paraburkholderia sp. JPY465 (assembly GCF_050436725.1). Lineage (NCBI taxonomy): Bacteria > Pseudomonadati > Pseudomonadota > Betaproteobacteria > Burkholderiales > Burkholderiaceae > Paraburkholderia > Paraburkholderia sp. JPY465. Next base: position 1,112,861 of record NZ_JBNDMT010000006.1, on the reverse strand, counting down.
TCGATCTGCTGGAGCGCAAGCTGAGGCTGCTTCACGACGAATCCTTTTTGTCGCTGGCACGGGTGGCGATCGCGGCTGGCATCCATTCGCCGGAGCGCGCGCGCGATATGGTCGCTCGCATGGGCGAGCGTGAGGAAGATCTGACCGCGTGGGTCCGGGCGGCTGCCGCGGACGGCCGCATCAAGACCGGGGACCCCGTCTTCGCCGCACTGCAGTTGCAGGGGCTCGTGAAGGCCTTTGCCTTCTGGCCGCAAGTGGCGATGGGTCAAGTGCCGCTCGATGCCGGCGAGCAGAAGCGCATCGCGGAGGCAGCGGCGGATATGTTTCTCGCGCGTTATGCGTGAGTGGGTTTGCCGGGTCGCGTTCGCTTTGGCTCCCGCGCCGAGGCAAGAAGTTCTTTGCTCGAAGGCGGCGGTGCGCGCAGCGGCCTTCCGTGAAGCAGCACCGGGGGAGTGAAGTCTTTCTTTTTCGCAAACGTTTGCTTTGAGGTATCAAGTCTCAGCTTCAGAAGCCGAAAACGCGTACATCGCCTCGAAACTTTGGAGACCCGATGTGACGCGCGTTGTGCTCTTACTTGCCGTAATGTTCATGACAGGCTGCGCACAAGTGCAGCAGCCCACTACGGCTCAAGCCGAGAAACCTGCGGTGTCGAACGTGATCATGAAGTTCGACATTCCCGCCGATGCACTCGGCGCGCGCGATCCGCAACTGGCTACGGTGCTCGCCAAGGCAGGCGCGCTCGCCGCCGCGCAGAAGCGGCCCACGGTGATCCGCGTGACGGCGCTGGGCCAGGACTTCAAGTACATCAACGAGGCGATCTGGCGGGGCGTGCCGCAACAGGGACTCAAACCCGCACTCGAAAATCTGACGACCGGCGCGAACCAGACGTACAGCGTGTCGATTCAGCCGCTACGTGCGGGGAGCTGACACGATGCGCCTGATTGCTTTCGCCGCGGCATCGCTATGCTTGAGTTCGGCCGCGTGGGCGGGCCAGCCCGCCGCCGGCGCACCGGCAGCCGCCGCCGCCCCTGCCACCCTGGCCTCCGCGGACAAGGTCTACCCGCCGCTGCCCACGCTCGCGATGCTGCCGCCCTCCACCGGCGACGATGACGACCTCCCCGCGCCGCGCTCGAGCTCGCGCAACAAGAAGAAGACGCAAAAACGCGATTGCCACTGCGCGATGCCAACACCGCGCCTCGTCGTCTCCGATGAATCACGCGCCTATCTGAAGGACATCGAGCGGCAGCTCGATTCCGCGCTGGCGCAGTAAAGCGGGACCTGGAGCCCGACCCATGGACCAGCACAAGACCAACGGCTTCCGCCCTTTGCGGTCGTGGGCCATCTGCGCCTGGGCGGCGCTGGTGGTCATCGGCAGTTCGTCCGCGCAAGCCGCCCCGAGCGCCGACGATTGCTTCGACAAGGCTGGCGCCTACCAGGGCGTCAATCCGCACGTGCTGCGCGCCGTCGCATGGCGCGAATCGAAAGGCGACACGAGCGCCATCAACCGCAACGCCAACGGTTCGATCGACGTGGGCCAATTGCAGATCAATTCGATCCACTTTCCGGAACTGGCGAGCCAGGGCATTCCGCACCGCGCGCTCACGGACCCGTGCGTGAATATCTTCGTGGCCGCCTGGCTGCTCAAGCAGAAGATGGTGCGGCACGGCAACACATGGCGCGCGATCGGTGCGTATCACTCGGAATCGCCGCGCGAGCGCGACGCCTACGCGCGCAGCATTCAGGCGATTCTCGTCAGCTGGGGGCTGTTGCAGCCGGAGCGGTGAGATTCAAAGCGCGGGCCGTGCGGGGCGTTGCCAGCGCATCGCGCTGCGCTACCTCCCCGCCGATGCAAGCTCCATTCGCTTGCGCTGCAGGAAGCGCCGCACGGCCGGGTCACGCTCCAGACCGATCGCCAGATCGTACGCACTGAGGGCTTGTGCCGTCGCGCCGGCACGCGCGAGCAGATTGGCGCGCGCGGCCCAGTAGGGCTGGTAGTCGGTGAGCCGCGGATCGTCCGCATACGGCGCCAGCGCGTCGAGCGCCGCCTGCGGGCCGTCACGTTCCGCCACCGCGAGCGCGCGGTTCACGGCGACTACCGGCGACGCTGCAATCGAAAGCAGCCCATCGTAGAGCTGCACGATCTCGTCCCAGTTCGGCCGCCCCGTCCGGCAGCGATCCACATGCGCCGATTGCAGCGCGGCCTCGAGCTGAAAGCGCCCGATGGCGTTGAACGCGTTCGCGCGCCGCAGCAGTGCGTTCGCCGTGCCGATCATCGGTGCGTTCCATGTTGCGGGGTCTTGTGCCGATAGCGGCACGTAGTCGCCAGCCGCATCGCGCCGCGCATCGCGCCGCGCCTGGGCAAACAGCATCAGCGCGAGCAGGCCCAGCGTCTCCGGTTCTTCGGGAAGCAGTTCGACGAGCAGTTGCGCGAGATACAGCGCCTCGTCGGCGAGCTCGCGCCGCTCGGTATCGCCGCCGATGGGGTCCGTCCACCCTTCCGCATACGCCGCATAGACCGCTTCGAGCACCGCGTCGAGCCGGCCGGGCAGCTCCTCGCGCTCGGGCACGCTGAACGGAATGCCCGCTTCGCGGATCTTGGTCTTCGCCCGCACGAGGCGCTTGCTCATCGCGGCGGGCGACATCAGGAACGCCGACGCAATCGTCTTCGCTTCCAGCCCCAACACCACTTGCAGCATCAGCGGCGTGCGAATCGGGGCCTCGAGCGCGGGGTGCGTGCACGCGAACAGCAGCGCCAGCCGCCGGTCGGGCAACGCGTCTGTCGCGCACTCGTCGATTTCGTCGGCGAGAATCAGCAGCTGGTTCGCCACATCGTCGCCGACCTGGCGATGACGCGCGCCGTCGATTGCCCGGCGGCGCGCAACCGTCATCAGCCACGCTTCTGGACTGGCCGGACAGCCGTGCTCCGGCCAGTCCGCGAGCGCCGCCGCGAAAGCATCGGCGAGCGCGTCCTCGGCTGCCGCGACGTCGCGCGTGCGCATCGCCAGCAGCGCGACGAGCTTGCCGTAGCTGCGGCGAGCGACCGCCTCGGCGATCGACCGCGCGACGCCGTCATTGCCTCGGGCGTCGCCGGACGGACTCATGCAGACGGCGCTTCGTACGGAGCGGTCCAGACCGGGCGCACCTCCATCACGCCGTGCGCCGCGCCGGGACAGCGCGACGCCCACGCCATCGCCGCGTCGAGGTTAGGCACGTCGATCAGGTAGTAGCCGGCGAGTTGCTCCTTCGTATCGGAAAACGGGCCATCGAGCACCTGCGGCTTGCCGTCGACGAGCCGCACCGTGGTGGCCGTGTTCGAGTGCTGCAGCCGGTTGGCCCCCACCAGAGCCCCCGATTTCTTCAACGATTCGGTGTACGCGTGATAGGCGGCAACGCCTTGCTGCCGCTCGCTGTCGGTCATCTTGTTCCAGCTGCTTTCTTCCGAGTAGATCATCAACAGGTATTCCATTTGAGCCTCCGTCACAGGGTTAAGGCGGATGAATTGCATCGGCCGCCATATCAATGACGCGCGGGCTGCGTGCGGACGGACAGGCGGCGTCAAAAAAATTCGCGGACGGCCACCTGGGACCCACGCTGTGTTGGAAAGAGACGTTTGAATCGCAGCCCGTTCGACCGTGTTTCGCAAAGCATTGTCGGACGGGTTGGCTGGGTTGTCGACCCGGGATTGGCGGACAGTGCAGAGAGCGCCGGCCGGGGATCGAACGCCAGGACATCCGAAACCAACGCAAAAAAAAATGGCGCCGCTGGCATTCAGCCCGCGGCGCCATTTCGTGGTGCTACGACGCAAACAACACGCCGTAGCCCGACAGCACACTTACATCGTCACGCCGTCGGCGACTTCCTTGAAGTCCTCGATCTGGTCGAAGTTCATGTATTGATAGATCTTGTCGCCGTTGGCGTTGAGCACGCCCATATCGGCCATGTACTCTTCCTTGGTCGGGATCTTGCCGAGACGCGAGCAGATCGCCGCCAGTTCCGCCGAGCCAAGGTACACGTTCGTGTTCTTGCCGAGGCGGTTCGGGAAGTTGCGGGTCGACGTCGACATGACCGTCGCGCCTTCGCGCACCTGGGCCTGGTTGCCCATGCATAGCGAGCAGCCCGGCATTTCGGTACGCGCACCAGCCGTGCCGAACACGCCGTAGTGGCCTTCCTCGGTCAGCTGCTTCTGATCCATCTTGGTCGGCGGAGCCACCCACAGCTTGACCGGGATGTCGCGCTTACCTTCGAGCAGCTTCGACGCGGCGCGGAAGTGACCGATGTTGGTCATGCACGAGCCGATGAACACTTCGTCGATCTTGGCACCGGCCACGTCCGACAGCATCTTCACGTCATCCGGATCGTTCGGGCAGGCCACGATCGGCTCGTGGATGTCGGCGAGGTCGATCTCGATGACGGCCGCGTACTCGGCGTCGGCATCCGGCGACAGCAGTTGCGGGTCGGCCAGCCACTGCTCCATCGCCTTGATGCGGCGCTGCAGGCTGCGCGGGTCCTGGTAGCCCTGGGCGATCATCCACTTGAGCAGCGTGACGTTGCTGTTCAGGTATTCGATGATCGGTTCCTTGTTCAGGTGCACCGTGCAACCGGCGGCCGAACGCTCGGCCGATGCATCCGACAATTCGAACGCTTGCTCGACCTTCAGATCGGGCAGGCCTTCGATTTCGAGAATGCGGCCGGAGAAGATGTTCTTCTTGCCTTGCTTGGCAACCGTCAGCGTGCCCTGCTTGATCGCGTACAGCGGAATCGCGTTGACCAGGTCACGCAGGGTCACGCCCGGCTGCATCTTGCCCTTGAAGCGGACCAGCACCGATTCCGGCATGTCCAGCGGCATCGTGCCGGTGGCGGCCGCGAACGCGACCAGACCCGAACCTGCCGGGAAGCTGATGCCAATCGGGAAGCGCGTGTGCGAGTCGCCGCCGGTGCCGACGGTGTCGGGCAGCAGCATGCGGTTCAGCCACGAGTGGATCACGCCGTCGCCCGGGCGCAGCGCGATGCCGCCACGGTTGCTGATGAAGTTCGGCAGCGTCTGGTGGGTCTTCACGTCGACCGGCTTCGGATAAGCGGCGGTGTGGCAGAACGACTGCATCACGAGATCGGCCGAGAAGCCGAGGCACGCCAGGTCCTTCAGTTCGTCGCGGGTCATCGGGCCGGTGGTGTCCTGCGAGCCGACCGAGGTCATCTTCGGTTCGCAGTACGTGCCCGGGCGAACGCCCTGGCCTTCCGGCAGACCGCAAGCACGGCCGACCATCTTCTGCGCCAGCGAGAAGCCCTTGCCGCTGTTGGCCGGCTGCTGCGGCAGGCGGAACAGCGTCGACGGAGCGAGACCCAGCGCTTCACGCGCCTTGGCGGTCAGGCCGCGGCCGACGATCAGCGGAATGCGGCCGCCGGCGCGCACTTCGTCGAACAGCACGTCGGACTTGACCTGGAACTCGGCGATCACTTCGCCGTTCTTTAGCGCCTTGCCTTCGTACGGGCGCAGTTCGACCACGTCGCCCATTTCCATCTTCGACACGTCGAGTTCGATCGGCAGCGCGCCGGCGTCTTCCATCGTGTTGTAGAAGATCGGAGCGATTTTGCCGCCGAGGCACACGCCGCCGAAGCGCTTGTTCGGGATGAAGGGGATGTCTTCGCCCGTGAACCACAGCACCGAGTTGGTGGCCGACTTGCGCGAGGAGCCGGTGCCGACCACGTCGCCCACGTACGCGACCAGGTGGCCCTTTTCCTTCAGCGACTCGATGAACTTGACCGGGCCGCGCTTGCCGTCTTCTTCCGGCGTGATGCCGGGACGCGCGTTCTTCAGCATCGCCAGCGCGTGCAGCGGGATGTCCGGACGGGTGGTCGCGTCCGGAGCCGGCGACAGGTCGTCGGTATTGGTTTCGCCCGTCACCTTGAACACGGTGATGGTCAGGCTTTGCGGCACTTCCGGACGGCTCGTGAACCATTCGGCGTCGGCCCAGCTTTGCATCACGGCCTTCGCATTGGCGTTGCCCTTGTCGGCCAGTTCCTTGACGTCGTGGAACTGGTCGAACATCAGCAGGGTTTTCTTCAGCGCGTCGGCGGCCACGGTGCCCACTTCGGCGTCGGACAGCAGTTCGATCAGCGGCTGGATGTTGTAGCCGCCCAGCATCGTGCCGAGCAGTTCGGTGGCGCGCTCGCGCGAGATCAGTGCGCAGGCGGTCTCGCCTTTGGCCACCGCGGCGAGGAAACCTGCCTTCACGCGGGCGGCTTCGTCCACGCCGGCGGGCACGCGGTTGGTGATCAGGTCGAGCAGCGTCTGCTCTTCGCCAGCGGGCGGGTTCGTCAGGAGCTCGACCAGCTCGGCGGTCTGCTGAGCCGTCAGCGGCAGGGGAGGAATGCCGAGCGCGGCGCGTGCGGCCACGTGAGCACGAAAGTTTTCAAGCATGGGGGACCTGCTGGTATTTGCGTTTCAGGGAAAGGCTTTTTAGGCACTCCAAGCTGTGCCGGGCACTGCTTCGATCGCGATTTTAATTGCAATACCCCTCCACGGTCAAATGTCTTATGTCTTATATAAGAGTTGAGCAGCGGACACCGGCGATGCTCGATGCGCTTCGGGTCCTGTGCGCACGCTTCCCCGCCATCGCAAAAGCACCGACTGTGTAAGCCGTTTCAATCATTCGCCGACGCTCGAATGCTTTGCTTACTGCCCGCTTAACGCCTACAACTGAGGATGTCCGGCGATGTTCTTCCCGGCCGGATTCAACCGGCGGCGGAGGTGCAAATGAGCTATCAACTGATGGGCAGCATCCTCGAAGTGTGCGAATGCAAGGTGCTGTGTCCTTGCTGGATCGGAGAAGATCCCGACAACGGCTCGTGCCGCAGTGCGATGGCTTACCACTACGAGCGAGGCACGATCGACGGCGTCGATGTATCGGGCCTGACGATCGCGTTCGCGGCGTTCATTCCCGGCAATGTGCTCAAAGGCGGCTGGCGCGTCGCGATGTTCGTCGACGAGCGCGCGAGCGACGCGCAATTCGACGCTCTGGTAAGCGTGCACCGTGGCGAGCGCGGCGGCCCCCTCGCGGATCTCGTGCAGTTGATCGGCGAAGTCGTGTCGGTGGAACGCGTGCCGATCGAATACACGGTCGTCGACGGCAAGGGCAGGATGAAAGTCGGCGAAGCAATCGATGCCGAGTTGGAACCTTATCGCGGCCCGACCGGCGAGCCGACCAAGCTGGTCGAAAGCATCTTTTCGACGATACCGGGCTCCCCTGCTTTCGTCGGCAAGGCGAACTCTTTCCGCCTGCGGCACGAAAAGCTCGATCTCGATCTCGCGTTGAGCGGACATAACGCCATTCAGGGATCGTTCAACTTCGCGTCGTGAAGATGCTCGCACGCTCGCGGCTGTTCGCGCCGCTCTTCGTCGCATTGACGAGCAGCGCGTGGATCGCGTTATGGGCGTGGGACGCGGGGCCTTATGCGCGTTATCTGCGTCACGCGAGCTGGGACGAACTGCCGCTCGTCGGCCCGATATGCCGCGCGGTGCCCGGTGCTAGCGTCACGATCGCGGCGCTGCTGCACAGCGCCGCATGGCTGCTGATGATCGCGGCGATGATGCTGCCGAGCGCCTTCCCGCTGTTCGACACCTTCCGGCGGATGACCGTCGCGCGCGACAACCGGCGCACGCTGATGGCGCTTCTGATCGTCGGTTATGCGACGACGTGGGCGCTGTTCGGCGTGGTCGCGCACGGCTTTGACGCGGCGCTCCATCTGGTCGCCGCGCAGGTTCCGAGCTTGCTTGCGAACGGCTGGCTGATCGGCGCGGCGATCGTCGCGCTCGCGGGCCTCTATCAGTTCAGCAGCCTCAAACATCGATGTCTCGACAAATGCCGCTCGCCGCTGATGTTCATCACCGGGCATTGGCGGGGCAAAAGCGCGCGCCGCGAGAGCTTCGTGCTCGGCATCAGTCACGGCGCGTTCTGCGTCGGCTGCTGTTGGGCGCTGATGCTGCTGATGTTCGCGGTCGGCACCGGCAGTGTCGGCTGGATGCTGGCGCTGGGCGCGATCATGTCGGCCGAGAAGAATTTCCGCTGGGGCAGGTCGATCGGCAAGCCGCTCGGCGTCGCGTTGCTTGCATGGTCCGCGTGGATCGTCGTACAGCACTCCTCCCTCATTGCCTGAGCCGTGCCCGGCGGCCTGCACGCACCTGCCCCGTTATCGCTCTGCGCTTCCAAAGAATGCCGTGAGTTCGTCGGCAACCGCGCGCGGTTGTTCTTCCGGAATGAAGTGCCCGCAGTGACTAATGGTGCGGCCTTGGACGTCGGTGAAAAAGGCTCGCAGAGGGGTCGCCATATCGGCGATGGAGCCTTGATCGGAACCGAGCGCCAGCAGTGGCAAATCGAGCCTGCCTCGCTGCTTCAATTCCGCGTTCTGCCGGGCGGACACGTGCGCGGCGCGGTAATACGCAAGACCCGCGCGCAAGCCGCCGTCTTTCTTCAGAATCCGCAGATATTCATCGATATCGGCGTCAGTGAACGTGTCGGGATTGGCCGTCTTTCGCCGCAAAAACCAGTCGAGGTATTCGCGCTCCTTGCCGGCAAGCAGCACTTCCGGCAGATCCGGTAGGACGTGAAACGCAAAATGCCAGGTACGCCATGCACGCTCGGGCGCGATCGGCAACGCATCGGGCAACGTCACGCCGGGGATCCCCGCATCCAGCAGCGCAAGGCGACGGACCTCATCGGCGAACATCACCGCGTAAGGAAAAGCCACCCACGCTCCAATGTCGTGTCCGGCGAGAAAGTACCGGCTCACTCCGAGTTGCTCGAGCAAACCGTGGACATGGCTCGCAAGGGTCTGCGTGTCGTAGCCGTCCATAGGACGATCCGAATCACCTTGTCCGGGAAGGTCCGCTGCGACGATTCGATAGGTCTTTGCGAGCAGCGCGATCACGTTGCGCCACGCGAACCAGCTCTGCGGAAAGCCCGCGAGCAACACGATCACGTCACCCTGTGGGTTTCCACCGGTGACGTAGTGCAGTCTCAGTCCGTCTACGGTTGCGAACTTGTGCTCGAATCCTTCCAACCCCGGAACGGGCCTTGATGCTGGCAGCGTGCTTACGATTTCGGAACTCCCAGATGGCATGGGCGAGTGAAGTGCTTTCACGAACGAGACTCCTTTGGGTTGAGTGATTACATCGTTGAACGGCTGTTTCTCATCGGCGGTTTACGTTAGGAAATAGTCATTTCCTAATTTGGCGAGCAGCACTGGTAACTGATGCGATGCTATATCTTGCTGTGCTTAGTCCAGCAGACGCATGGCCTGCTCCGCCGCCGCCATTATGTGCGCCCGGGGCCGCCCGACTTTGCCGACGACCCTCAAACCTTGCGTCAAACTCAGCAGGGCGCGGCCGGTAGCGTCCGCATCCACGGCAGACGCGATCGAACCGTCTGTCTGGCCCAGCCGGATCAGACGGCACAACAGACGCTCCGTTCGCTGCAAAGAAGCGGCGACATGACCCGCGACCTCATCATCGAAAGCGAGCAGATCGATTGCGCTTCCGACTACGAGACAGCCCCGCTTGCCCTCGTCGCCAACTGCGGACTCGGCATAAAACCGCAGAACGGCCCGCACCTTGTCGCGGCCGGTTTGCTCCGCGTCGAGCAGGCTTTGCAACTGGCTATTTCGTAGATGGATGTAGCGCTCGAGTGCGGCAAGGAACACTGCTCGCTTATCGGTGAACGCCTTGTAGATACTGCCGGCCGTGAGGCCCATCGCGGCACCGAGATCGCCGAGAGACGTCCCCTGATAGCCGCGTTCGCGAAAAATCTGGATTGCGCCGTCCAGCGCGACGTCCATGTCGAATTCGCGTGGACGGCCGGGAGCACGTGGCTGTCTCGCAGGATGGTGGCGTGTAGTCATGCCGCGATTATAGGAAATGATCATTTCCTAATCAAGATGTCCCGTCGCGTAGGGTTCCGAAAACCGCGGTCCGGTTTCGAGGCAGTCGTGCAAAACTTGTCCACCGCCTTATCCACTTTTTCTGTGCACAACTTCTATCGGCGCGGTCACTCGGGGCGATCGGGCGCGACGCGCTCCAGCGAATCCGGTGTAGTCTGACGGTATGGTGCTCATTTCGGAGGCGGCATGGAACGGGAGCTAAAGCTGCGCGTTGCGAACGAAGATCTCGGCAAATTGCGCAACGCATCGATACTCGCGCAATCGGAAGCCACAGCGGGAACGCCTCACCTGCTGACCAGCACCTATTTCGATACACCGGAGTTTTCATTTCACTGGTGCGGGGCTTCGCTGCGCGTGCGCAGCGTCGGCAACGAGAAAATCCAGACGCTGAAGCTCGAAGGCTCGGCCAAGGCGGGGCTGTTCGACAGGGACGAGTTCGAGATGCCCGTGACGAGCGACGTGCCCGATCTGAAGCTGCTGTGCGACCAGATCCCCGACGACAGCGACTGCGGGAAGCTGATTCGCGACGAGACCGTTCCCGCCCAACTGAAGCCCGTATTCGTCACGCGGATCAACCGCTCGGCATTTGCGCTGCGCCAGCCGTCCGGATACGAACTCGAGCTTGCTCTGGACGAAGGAACCATCGAGGCGGAGCCGGGCTCGGTGCAGATCGCCGCCGTGGAACTGGAATTGAAACAGGGCGATCCGGACATGCTGTACCGCGTCGCGCTGGAAATGCTCGAAACCGTGCCGCTGCGTATTGATCATCGCAGCAAGGCCGATATCGGGTATGCACTGCTGGTAGCCGAGCACAGCGAGGCGGTGAAAGCGCAACCGGTGCGACTGGACAAGCGCGATTCGATCGAGGATGCATTCTGCGTGATTGTGCGCAACTGTCTGGACCAGGTCCACGCGAATGAGCTGGGCGTCGTGTCGGGCCACGATCCATCGAGCGTCCATCAGATGCGCGTGGGGCTTCGCCGCTTGCGTTCGGCCCTCGACCTGTTTGCGAAGGTCATCCCCGCCGCTCCCGGCTTCGACGAGGAGTTGCGCTGGATTGCCTCGGAACTCGGCGCCGCGCGCGACTGGGAAGTGCTCGCGGGATCGACGCTCGAACATGCCGGCGCCGACGGCGGTACGGAAGAGATCCGCCCCGTCAGAGAGGCTTGCGAGCAGATTGCCGTCGACAACCGGCAGCGCGCGGCGGCCGCGGTCGAATCGGTTCGCTATACGCGGCTCGCGCTCCAGCTGGCGCTCTGGGTGAGCCGCAAGGGTTGGCGAGATGAGATGTCCGACGAACAGCGCGACGTGATCAGCAGCCCGGTGAAGCCCTTCGCCGCCGATGTTCTGCGCCGCCGGCACAAGAAACTGATCAAACGTGGCAAGGGTTTGGCCGATCTCGACGATCACAGCCGTCACCGCGCCCGCATCGCGGCGAAGAAAGTTCGATACGCCACCGAGTTCTTCGCGTCGCTATGCCCGCGGCGGGTCGTCCGCCACTATGTCGAGGCGCTCACCGCGCTTCAGGACGATCTCGGCTGGCGCAACGATGCCGTCGTCGCCGATCAGCTGCTGAAGTCGCTGCTGACGACGGCGCCCGAGGCGGCCTCGGGCGCGGCCTTCGCACGTGGCTTCCTCGCGTCGCGGGTCGCTGCCGATCATCGGACATTGAAGAAGCTGTGGAAGCGCTTCAAGCTGCTTTCGTCACCGCACTGATGGTCCGAACAAACGCGACCATGCCTCGCGCACGCGGCGCGCGCGATCCTCGAACAGGTACGACGCAGCGAGCGCAAACAGGCCTGACATGACCCCCGTCGCGATGTGTTCGAGCGCATGAAAGCGGTAGTGGCTCAGATGAGAATAGGCATCGCCGATGGCGGTCAGGCAACCGACGAGCAGTGCGTTGCTATAGCGATTCCCGTACCACTTCGCCGCCGGCGTGAAGGTGAGCAGCAGCGCGAGCACACCGGTGAGCAGTCCGGTCTTGAATGCGATCGCCCAGTGCGTGAGGCTCATCACGTTGCTCCAGCTCCCCGGCATACAGGTCATGCACGCGCTGGTTGGCTGCCAGAAACGCTGGACAAGCAGTTTGAAGCGGCGTTTCCATGCGCTTCCCATGATGTGCTCCACGATGTCCGGCGTGAGATTCCACGCGGAAATGGTACATCGCGAGCGCGCCGTAGCGTGGAACTTCGCTATGACGACCGATCTCGATTACGCGCTCGCGTGGCGCCCGTAATCACCGCGATGCCGAGCAGTATCACGGCCACGATGGCAATGATGTGCTGCGCGACATGCAGCGCCATCAATCCCCACGCGACGCCACCAATGAAAATGATCCATCCGACCAGATAGATGAGCAGGGTCATCGTTGTTCTCCTTGATCCACGGGCCTATCTCCAAGCACATTGCGCGCCTGCTGTCATCTGCCGATGTGTCTGGCATAGTCTGTGCGTCCCACATCACCGTTTGCGCGGCCCTGCAGGCAGCGCCCTCTTCTATTACCGATCGATATGGACGCTCCCCGCACCCCACCCCGCCCAAACGCGCCGCCGTCCGGCGGTCGCACCGGCTTCGTATGCGTGCGAGGCGCGCGCGAGCACAATCTGAAAAACGTCGACGTGCAGATTCCGCGCGATGCGCTGGTCGTGTTCACGGGCGTGTCGGGCTCGGGCAAATCATCGCTGGCGTTCGGCACGCTGTACGCGGAGGCGCAGCGGCGCTACTTCGAATCGGTCGCGCCGTATGCGAGGCGCCTGATCGAACAGGTCGGCGTGCCCGAAGTCGATGCGATCGAAGGGCTGCCGCCCGCGGTTGCGCTGCAACAGCAACGAGGCGCACCGAGCGCGCGTTCATCGGTGGGCAGCGTGACGACGCTGTCGAGCCTCGTGCGCATGCTGTATTCGCGAACCGGTGACTATCCCCCGAAACAGCCGATGCTGTTCGCCGAGGACTTTTCTCCGAACACGGTGCAAGGCGCCTGCCCGACCTGCCATGGATTGGGCCGCGTGTACGAGGTCACCGAGAAATCGATGGTGCCCGACGACTCGCTCACGATCCGCGAGCGCGCGATCGCAGCGTGGCCGCCGGCGTGGCACGGGCAGAATCTGCGCGACATCCTCGTGACCCTCGGCTACGACGTCGACACGCCGTGGCGCGATCTGCCGAAGAAGGATCGCGACTGGATTCTCTTCACCGACGAACAGCCGACCGTGCCCGTCTATGCCGGCCTCACGCCGAAGGAGACCCGCGCCGCGCTTAGGCGCAAGGACGAGCCGAGCTATCAGGGCACGTTCACGGGCGCGCGCCGGTACGTGCTGCACACCTTTGCGACCACCCAAAGCGCGCTGATGAAAAAGCGCGTGTCGCAGTACATGGTTGGCAGCGAGTGCCCGGCTTGCGATGGCAAACGGCTCAAGAAAGAAGCGCTGTCGGTGAAATTCGCCGGATTGGATATCGGCGAGTTTTCACAGTTGCCGCTCGCCGAACTCGCCGCGATTCTCGCGCCGATTGCACGCGGCGAATGGCCGGAGCCGCAGACGTCGACCACCGGCCAGGGCAGCGTACTCAGCAAAAGCGCGATGCGTGACGCCGTCGACAAGCGGGTCGCCGCCGGCGGCTCCGCGCACAAGGCGTCGCCCGATGTCCGGCGCACGCCGAACCTGTCCGGGGAGAAACGCCTCGCCGCGCAGCGGATCGCCGCCGAACTGCTGGAACGCCTGACCACGCTGGTCGAGCTGGGCCTCGGCTATCTCGCGCTCGAACGTGGCACGCCGACGCTGTCGTCGGGTGAATTGCAGCGCTTGCGACTGGCCACGCAATTGTCGTCGCAACTCTTCGGTGTCGTGTACGTGCTCGACGAGCCATCGGCCGGCTTGCATCCCGCCGATGGCGAAGCGCTTTTCAGCGCGCTGCAGGAACTGAAGGCGGCAGGCAATTCGCTGTTCGTCGTCGAGCACGATTTGCAGATGATGCGGCGCGCCGACTGGCTGGTCGATGTCGGTCCGGCGGCCGGCGAAGCGGGCGGTCACGTGGTTTATAGCGGGCCGCCGCAGGGACTCGCGACGGTCGAGGCGTCACAGACGCGCCGCCATCTGTTCGCCCCGCCCGCGCAAGTCGATCGCGTACCGCGCGACGCCGCCGGCTGGCTGCGGCTCGCCAATATCACGCGCAACAATCTGCACGGCTTGAACGCCGCGTTCCCGCTCGGCTGCCTGACGACGGTCACCGGCGTCTCGGGCTCCGGCAAATCGAGCCTCGTGAGCCAGGCGCTCCCGGAACTGGTCGCGCGGCGGCTGGGAAAGATCATCGAAAGCCCGGACGATGACGAACCGGACCCGCTGCTCGCCACCGCGACGACGCCCACGAGCGGCCATATCGCCGACGGCATGGACGCGCTGCGCCGGCTCGTACGTGTCGATCAGAAGCCGATCGGACGCACGCCGCGTTCCAACCTCGCGACCTACACAGGTCTTTTCGACCACGTGCGCAAGCTGTTCGCGGACACGCCCAGCGCGCGCAAGCGTCGCTACAGCGCCGGGCGCTTTTCGTTCAACGTCGCGCAAGGCCGCTGCCCGACCTGCGAAGGCGAAGGCTTCGTCAGCGTCGAATTGCTATTTCTCCCGAGCGTGTATGCGCCTTGTTCGACCTGTCACGGCACCCGCTACAACGCATCGACGCTGGAGATCACGTGGCGCGATAAAAACATCGCCGAGGTGCTGGGCCTGACCGTCGATGCCGCGTGCAGCTTCTTTGCCGATGAGCCGGGCGTGATGCGCGCGCTGAATGCGCTGCGCGACATCGGCCTCGGCTATCTGCGGCTCGGCCAGCCCGCCACCGAGCTATCGGGCGGCGAGGCGCAGCGCATCAAGCTCGCCACCGAACTGCAACGCGCACAGCGCGGGGACACGTTGTACATCCTCGACGAACCGACGACCGGCCTCCATGCCGCCGATGTGGACCGGCTGATGGTGCAACTGCAACGGCTCGTCGAGGTGGGCAATACCGTGGTGGTGGTCGAGCACGACATGCGGGTGGCCGCGCAGAGCGACTGGGTCATCGACGTCGGCCCGGGCGCCGGCGACGCCGGCGGGACGATCGTGGCGAGCGGCACGCCGGCCGAAGTCGCGTGCAGGAAGGAAAGCCGCACGGCCGTGTATCTGCGGCAACACCTCGTGGCTTGAGCTGGGGACGCATGCATAAGACCGATCACTGTTCTAAGCTTTCTCTGCAGGCCCGTCAGGTAGCAAGCACTGAGCGGGCAGCAAAACGCGCGACGCACATGGACCTCTGACATGCCCCTATCCAGTCCAGTCTCGAATGTGTCGACCAGACCGCCCGCCCCTCGCCTGACGACGCTCAGTCACATACAGATCGCGTCGCTGTGGTTTGCGCTGTTTACCCAATGGATGACGGTCGTTCCGGTGCTGGTGCCGTCACAGGTCGCCGAAATGCTCGGACGCGATGCCGTATTGAAGGAAGGGGTGGCCGGCTCCGTCATTGCGTCCGGCGCGTTCGTTGCAATGATCGTGGCGCCGCTGGCCGGCGCCCTTTCAGATCGCTCCATCGCAAAACATGGACGTCGGCGATCGTTTCTCGTCACCGGCGTGTTCGGCACTGCGGTTGCCCTGGTATGGCTTGCTTCGTTCAACAGAGGGGCGAGCGTATGGCTGTATGCACTCGCGTTCCTGAATCTGCAGTTTTGGTGGAACTGGGCGGCGGGTCCGTATGCAGGGCTGGTGCCCGATGTCGTGCCTAAACGGGAAACCAACCGCGCGAGCGCGTGGCTCAACGTGATGTCCGTGCTCGGCACCATCAGTGGCAACGTGGTGCTCGTCGTGCTCTATTCGCCGGGCCGCCTCTATCCGACGGTGGCCACGTTCATTGCGATCATGCTGCTCTGCCTTTGGCTGACGATTCGCGGCTCGCGCGAGCCGACGCCTGTCAGATCCCACGAACGGTTCGAACTCCTCGCGTTCTTGCGCTCGTTCTATCTCGACCCGCGCCTCCACCGAAACTTTTACTGGGTGCTGGTAACCCGTCTGTTCGGCAACATGGGAATCTGGTCGATCTTCACCTTCATGTTGTACTACCTGCAGGACGTGATCGGCATTCGTCATCCGACCGGAGTGATGAACGGGCTTCTCGGTGTCGGCGTGGTGCTGGCGATCCCGGCCAGCCTGTTGGGCGCACGGCTCGCCGACCGCCACGGCGCGGTCCCCGTCGTCCGCCTGACAAGCTGGATCATGGCCGGCGCCGCAATCGGCTTTGTCATGCTGGCGCTGCATCCGAACCTGTCGCTGGTGATCGCGGTCGGACTCGTTTTCTGCGCCGCCTACGGGACCTATCAAGCCGTCGACTGGGCGCTCGCGCTGCAAGTGTTGCCAGACGATGCATCCAGCGGCAAGGACATGGGCATCTGGCAAGTGTCGATGGTGCTGCCGCAGATCCTCGGCCCCGCGGCGACCGGGTGGATGCTGTCGTGGGTGAAGGCGCTTGCGGGTGCAGGAACCGCCTACGTCGTCGCGTTCGTCGTCGCAGCGGGGTGGTTCGTGCTCGCGGCGTGGTTCGTCTCGCACATCAGGATTGTTTCGCAGCAACACATATCCAGCGGACTCGCCGGGCGATCGTCATAGAGCCACGGCCCCGCCTGTTGCAGGTTCATCCGGCCGTAACGGAGGCAGAAATGGCTCGCGCAGACGTCGATGTCACGGAACAAAAACGCTTGAACGACGCGCATTCGGCGCAGGTGCCATGGAAGCAGTGGGGGCCGTACCTGAGCGAGCGGCAATGGGGAACCGTCCGCGAGGACTACAGCGAAGATGGCGACGCCTGGAACTATTTCACCCACGACCAGGCGCGTTCGCGCGCTTACAGGTGGGGAGAAGACGGGCTCGGCGGACTATCCGACGACCAGCAGCGACTCTGCTTCGCGCTCGCACTCTGGAACGGGCGCGACCCGATTCTGAAGGAACGCCTGTTCGGACTCACCAATAGCGAAGGCAATCATGGCGAGGACGTGAAGGAATATTACTTCTATGTCGACAGCACGCCCACGCACTCGTACATGAAGTATCTGTACAAGTACCCGCAGCGGGAATATCCGTACCTCGACCTGATCGAGACGAACCGCGAGCGATCGCGAGAAGAACTCGAGTACGAACTGCTCGATACCGGCGTATTCGATGACGACCGGTATTTCGATGTGTTCGTCGAATACGCGAAGCGCGATCCACAAGACATCTTCGTGCGCATTTGCGTGCACAACCGCGGGCAGGACGCGGCGCAGCTTCGAATCCTGCCGACGCTATGGTTTCGCAATACGTGGTCGGAGAACCACGACGATCCCAGGCCGTCGCTGTGCGAAGACGCGCCGGGCGTCATTCGGGCGCGCCATCATGAACTGGGCGACTACTGGCTCTATTGCGAAGGCGCGACGGAACTGCTGTTCACGGAAAACGAAAGCAATGCACGGCGTCTGTGGAATCAGCCCAATGCTTCGCCGTATGTGAAGGACGCGTTCCACGCGTATGTGATCGGCGGGCAACGCGAGGCGGTGAATCCCGCCAGAACGGGAACCAAGGCGGCGGCCCATTGCGTATGCGACGTACCCGGCGGCGACAGCGTGACGATCCGGCTGCGCCTGAGCGCGGCGAGCCGCGACAACGCGTTCGACGGCTTCGAGAACACCTTCAACGAACGCATTGCCGATGCGGACGAGTTCTACGCGCGCATCGCGCCGAAATCGCTGACGGAAGACCAGCGCCGGGTGCATCGTCAGGCGTTGGCGGGCATGTTGTGGGGCAAGCAGTACTACTACTTCGATCTCGAACTGTGGCTGCGCGAGCATGGGAGTCATCCGTTGCTCGACGGCGAGCGGCTCGACGTGCGCAACACCGGATGGTTCCACATGCTGAATGCGGACGTGATCTCGATGCCGGACAAATGGGAATACCCATGGTACGCGGCCTGGGATCTGGCATTCCACACGATCTCTCTGGCGCTCGTCGACTTCGATTTCGCGCAGGAGCAATTGCTGCTGATGTTGCGCACCCTGTATGTCCATCCGAGCGGCCAGATTCCGGCCTACGAGTGGAACTTCAGCGACGTCAATCCTCCGGTGCATGCGGCCGCCACGCTTTGGCTCTACCGGTACGGCAAAGAGCTGGGACGGGCCGACCCGCGCTTTCTCGAGCGCTCGTTTCAGGGGCTGATGCTCAATTTCAACTGGTGGGTGAATCGCAAGGACCCGGCAGGACGCAACGTGTTCGCCGGCGGCTTTCTGGGGCTGGACAACATCGGGGTGTTCGATCGCAGCGCGCAGCTGCCGACGGGTGGATCGCTGGAACAGGCGGACGGAACCGCGTGGATGGCGTTTTATTGCCAGTGCATGCTGGAGATGGCGATCATCCTGACGGAATACGATCCGATGTACGAGGAGATCGCTTTCAGGTTCGTCCAGCACTTCATGTGGATCGCGTATGCAATGGATCGGCGCGGCGAACATCCGGACGACATGTGGGACGAGCATGACGGCTTCTTCTATGATCTGCTGCGGCTTCCCGACGGCCAGACCATGCGTCTGAAGATCAGGTCGATGGTGGGGCTGCTGCCGCTGTGCGCGACGACAGTATTCGAAGCAGATTCGGTGACACGGTATCCGAAACTGATGGAGCTGATCGCCCAGTTCCGCAAACGCTACCCGGAGCTGCTCGCGCACGTGGCGCCGACGGATACGGGCTTCATCGGCCATCGGGAGCGCAGGCTCCTGTCGATCCTGAACAGACGCAAGCTCGAACGCGTGCTCGGATACCTGCTCGACGAGAATGAGTTCCTCGGACCGCATGGCATCCGTTCGCTCTCCCGCTATCACCTCGATCATCCGTATGTGCTCAACATCGGCGGGACCGATTACAAAGTGCAGTACCTGCCGGCCGAATCCAATACGGGCATGTTCGGCGGGAATTCCAACTGGCGAGGTCCGGTATGGATGCCGGTGAACCTGCTCGTTGTCAGGGCACTGATGAACCTCTACAGCTTTTTCGGCGACGAGTTCAAGGTGCAATGCCCGACCGGGTCCGGGCATTACATGACGCTGTTCGAGGTGACACAGGAAATCGTCCGGCGACTGACGGGTACGTTCTTGCGCGATGCGGATGGAAGACGTCCCGTCTATGGCGGGACCAGCAAGTTTCAGGACGATCCGCACTGGCGCGACCTGATCCTGTTCTACGAGTATTTCCACGGCGACAACGGTGCGGGGCTCGGAGCCAGTCATCAGACCGGCTGGACGGGCCTCGTCGCACCTCTGTTGGACATGTTCGGGCGGATCGATGCTCGAACCGTACTCGACAGCGACCGCTGGCGCGTGATGGCCGGCGCTTCCGCGCACGAGGCGGGCAGCAGCGACAATGCTCTCAACGCGCACCGTCCGTGACCATCGCTCCGGATGTCTTGAGGCCCATGACTATGCTCAGGAGGCTCAAAAGCGTCACAGTAGCGGCCATGATCGCGGCCCGATGCAGACCCTCGGCAAGAGGGTCGAACTCCGGCCGCACAAGGGCGCCAAACAACCCCACGCCGAGCACGCCGCCAATCTGACGCGCGGTGTTCAACACGCCCGATGCAATGCCCATGTACGACGGTTCCACGTGCGCCAGCACCGCGGTGTTGATCGACGGCACCGCGAGCGCGACACCGACGCCAACAGTGAGCAGCGGCAGCGCGACCGCTAGCGCACTGCTATCCACCCGCGCGAACGCAAGCGAAACATAGCCGAGCGCCGCCAGTGCCTGGCCGACAAGCATCGGCAGGCGATAACCGAAACGCGCGGTGAGCGAACCCGACGCGACGTTTGCGACTGCGACTACCGCTGTCATCGGCAGGAACGCGAGGCCGGTTTCGAGCGGTGTGTCGTGACGCGCGTTCTGGAAAAACAGACTCATCGCAAACATCAGTCCGTAGTAGCCGAAATTCAGCGACAGCCCCGTTAGCGCGCTGACGTTCACCGCGGCATGGCGGAACAGCGCGAGCGGTAAAAGCGGCTGCGCCTGCCGCGCCTCGACGATGACGAACAGCCCGCCCGCAACGGCCGCGACGCCAAGTCCGGTCAACACGGTCATGCTGGTCCAGCCCAGCCTGCCGCTTTCGACAACCGCATACGTCAGCCCGACCAACGCAACGACGGCAAGCGTCTGGCCGGCCAGGTCGATGCGACGCGCCGCGTGACCTTGCGTGTCGGGCGCATGAGCGATGGTCAGCCAGATGCCCGCGACGCCGATCGGCACGTTGATCAGAAAAATGGCAGGCCAGCCGAAGCGGTCGACGAGCACGCCGCCGACCAGCGGCCCCGCCCCCAGCGCGAGCGCCGCGGTGCCCGCCCAGACGCTAACCGCCCTGGCCCGCGCATGCGGGTCCGGGAACGCCGCGCCGAGCAGCGCCAGCGACGACGGCACGCACAGCGCCGCGCCGATGCCCTGCACCACCCGCGACCCAACCAGCAGCGCCGCGCCATCCGACAGCCCGCACCCCACCGATGCGCAGGTAAACACGACGAACCCAGCGACGAACATGCGCCGCGCGCCGAACCGGTCGGCCAATGCGCCAGCGGACAGCAGCAGACTCGCGAACGCCAGCGTGTACGCGTTGACGACCCATTCCAGCGCCGTCGAATCGAGGCCGAGGCCATCGCGCATTCGTGCGAGCGCGACGTTCACGACCGTGACGTCGAGACAGATGATGACGAAGCCGAGGCTCGTCGCGAGCAAGGCAAGACGTGGCGACCGGGCCGGTGAGCTGAGCTGTTTGCGCATGATGTCCGTGCAGGAAGTCGGCGATGCGGCACCGGGATGGGCCGCAAGCGCCGTGTACGCGGACTGTATTCCCACAGCGAAGATTGATAAACGCACGGCAAATGGCAACAGAACCAATTATTATTGGGGAATGGACCTCCTCAAAGCGATGACCGTGTTCGTGCGCGTAGTCGAAAGCGGCAGCCTGACGGCGGCGGCGGTAGCCTGCGACCTGTCGCCGACGATGGTCGGCAATCATCTTCAGGCGCTGGAAACGCGGCTAGGCGCGACACTCGTCCATCGCACCACGCGCAAGCAGCAGATCAGCGCGTTTGGGCAGGCCTACTATGAACGATGCATCGAGATCCTCGGGCTGATCGACGATTCGGAACGGCTCGCGCTCGATCACCTCGCGACGCCACGGGGACGCCTGCGCATAACCGCGCCCGTCGTGTTCAGCAACGAATGCCTGATGCCGGTGATCGCGGATTACTACGAGCGCTATCCCGAGGTGAAGCTCGATATCGTCGCCACCGATGCACTGTCGGACCTGATCGACGACGGCTTCGAGGCGGCGGTTCGGATCGGCGCGCTGGGCAATCCGGATCTCGTCGCGCGGCCTCTGCAGCCGTACCGTCTGGTGTTGTGCGCGTCACGCGGGTATCTGGCAGCGCACGGCACGCCGTCATCGCCCGACGCGCTGCGCTCGCATCAGTGCCTGACGTACGCGTATCCGCCGCGCTCGGAATGGCACGCGGCGCAGGCCGAATGGAGCCTCGAGGGTCCGGACGGCCGCGTGCGCGTGCCCGTCGACGGCAGGCTGAGGATCGACAATTCGGAAGCGCTGCGACGGGCGGTGTTGCGCGGCCTGGGCATCGCCATGCTGCCCGAGGTCCTCGTGGCCGCGGATCTGCGAGCGAAACGGTTGGTCGAAGTGCTGCCGGCGTTTGCCGCGCCCGAGCGGCCGCTGAACCTGCTGTATCTGCGTGAGCGGCGTACGTCGCCTAAGCTTCGGAGCTTTATTGAATTTATGGTCGAACGCTTCGGCGCGGAAGCGGCATCGCCCAACGGTGCTTGACCAACCCACGCTCAATGCGAATCCTGTTGCCTCCTGCGTAGATTGTCGCGCACACGACGGGCGACCAGAACCGTCAGATAGTCCGTGATTCGTGCGCCTTCGCTGTATTCGATCCATGTCTGCGCGTACATCTGCAAGACCGTTTCCTCTGGCGTGTTGGTGGCGGCGGCAATTTGCTTGATGACTTCCTCGACGTTGCGCGTGACCATTGCCTGCTCCCAGCGTGCGGTGATGAAAGACCGTCACGCGCACGTTACCCGCCTCAATGCGGCCGTTACTTGATCTGGGTCAATTGATTTCGCCCATGACCGACCACGAGCTGTCTGAGACGGGTCGCAACGAGGCCTTCACTGAAACACCGGTTTTCCCGACGCATCCTTGACCCTGGTCTTCCACTGCGAGCGGATTTCCGACACGACCGAATCCGGCAACGAGATGTAGTCGAGATCGCTGGCAGCCTGCCCGCCGTTCTTGAACGCCCAGTCGAAGAACTTCAGCGTTGCCGCGCCTTGCGCCGGCTTGTCTTGCGTCGCGTGCAGCAGCACGAAAGTCGCGCCGACGACCGGCCATGCGTCCTTGCCGGGCTCGTTGGTCAGGATCTGGTAGAACGACGTCTTCCAGTCCGCGCCCGAGGCGGCCGCCTTGAAGGTCTCGGTCTTCGGCGCAACCACCGTACCGGCGGAGTTCTTCAGGCTGGTGTAGACCATGTTGTTTTGCTTCGCATACGCCCACTCGACATAGCCGACCGCGCCAGGCAGCCGTTGCACGAAGGCGGCAACGCCGTCATTGCCCTTGCCGCCCGTACCGGTCGGCCAGTTCACCGTCGTGCCTTCGCCGACCTTCGACTTCCACTCCGGGTTCACCTTCGATAGAAAGTTCGTCCAGATGAAGCTCGTGCCCGAACCGTCGGCGCGGCGTACCACGGCAATGTCCGTGTCCGGCAGTTTCATGCCCGAATTCAGCGCGGCGATCGCCGGATCGTTCCATTTCTTGATCTTGTTCAGATAGATGTCGCCGAGCACCGCGCCCGACAGAACCAGTTGGCCCGGCTTCACGCCCGGCAGGTTGACGACCGGCACGACGCCGCCGACCACCGTCGGGAATTGGAACAGGCCAGTCTTCGCCAGTTCATCGTCCTTCATCGGCGCGTCGGAACCCGCGAAATCGACGGTCTTCGCGAGGATCTGCTTGATGCCGCCCGCTGACCCGATGCCCTGGTAGTTGACCTTGCCGCCCCCCGCCTTATGGTAGGCGTCGGCCCACTTGTTATAGATCGGGGCTGCAAAAGTGCTGCCCGCACCGGTGATGTCGACGGTTTGCGCGTGCGCGGCCGCGAGCGGTAGAGCAACGGCAAGAACTGCAATTCCTCGTTTGAACAGCATGGTTTGCCTCCACGAGATTGACTGACCGGATCAATGGTTGCAGCGAGCTTCGCTCCGCGACGCAATTGCTCAACTACGCATCCTGCGGGCCCAGGGAACTTGCGTTGGACTCCCGCAACTTGCGCGGGCGCGCGGTGTTCTTGCGATGATGCATTTCAATCCGCTCCAGCACGTCCGTGTCTGTATTGAGCGTTTCCAGAAGGTTGCGCCCTTTGTTCGGCTTTACGCACCCGGCACGGCTGCCCATCGCTCGAACCTTCAAACTTAAGCACTTCAAGTTACATTCCGTTGACAGCGGCCGCGCTGCGTTCAGCGCGGGCGGGGCGCGGATTGTTCGATGTTAGGGAGAATCGCCCTCCGCGCGCCGCCGAACTACACCGGCTGAGCCGAGCGAGTCCGGGCAAGCGGGTTACTGCTTATCAGTTGGTAGTGGCGTGTCGGTGAGACTGTCCTTGATCGCAGCCATCACAGCGGGCATCAGTGGCTCGCGGCCGACCCCAGCCCCTGCCAGCGCTTGCAGCACAGTGACGATCTTGATCGCGTCATATCGACGGCCACTGCCCACCGCCTCTTCGAAGGCGTTCGCCCGCCGGTTCGCCTCGTCCGGGTCGGCACTGACAAGCAATACGGCATGCGCGAGCACCAGATGGCCCCGTCCATCGCTCGTCCGCATCGCGGCTGGCGCCTGTCGCCAATACTGCGCCGTGCCAGCAAACTTGCGCGCGTCGGTGTCGACTCCCCAAGCCAGATTGAAGCGACCGTCGCAAAATGAACCGTCCACTGCCTGGTAGTGGGTCGTGACGCCGATCACGCGCAGCGCGCTCCCGATGACTTCGCATAAGTGCAGGTACACCGCCTCGCTCATTTTGCTCGGCTGCTGCTTGACGAAATAAGCCAGACTTAAATTTAGAATCCCGGGGCCCTGCGGTACGAGGCCGCCGCCCGACATGCGTAGCCAGACGGGGCATCCGCTGCGAAGAAAAGCGGAGCGTGCAGATTCGAACTGGGGGTAACGCAGATAGCTGCGCGGCACCACCAAAGACTTCGGCGCTTCCCACAGTTGAGCAACATTGCGGCCACGCGCCGCTAAGTCCAGCAGTGTGTGCTCTGCCTGAAGGGGGTCGTGGACGGTCGGATCAGGTTGGATGAATTCGAATGACATAGTCAAAACGCGAAACAGAGCAACTGTCAGAATCGGTTGCAAGACGGAATGGCCGAGGCCGACAAAAGGAAGATCCCGTGGTTTCCGACCGGATCGAGGAATGTGACATCAGTTTCGAGGCCAGTCAACGTTCGCGTAGAACGAGCACCCGATGGTCAACGTCACTTTGGCGGACTCCCATCGGCGCCAGGCCGCCTGCTCCATGACGCCAAATTAGCGCTCGGCGTCTACCCGCTCAGGCTTCTTGCAGAAATGCAATGCTCTCCTGATTGAATCTCTCGGGCTGTTCATACTGCGCCCAGTTGTCACAGCCCTTGATTTCCACGAGCTGCGCGTTCGGTACGGTCCTGGCGATCGCACGGGCGTTGCTGAGAAAAATATTGGGCGCATCACTTGTGGGGCGTCTTGAACAGGGCGTGACCAGGAACACTGCGCACGGCATAGTCGAGTCGGCCACTACAGGCTGAGTCGTGCCGACCGGGTATTGGCATCCTGATCGAACAGCGTTGAGGCAGGCTTCTGCTGCGCCGCAGAGTTGCCATGCTGTGAAGCGCGCCTCGATGGCAAAGTTACTGAACCAACCGGGGCATCATGATCGTCCCATAGTTGGGGCCGATGCCGTCCATCTGGCTGTTTTTACAGTAGTTCGGATCGTTGCCCATCTGCACGGTGATGACTGCGTTGGAGCCGCTGCCTGTCTCGTTCAGAATGTGCAGGCACCCGAATGCGACGATCGGCGGAGTGCTCCCCTGTCCACTCGTGACGTTACTCACCACGGCTACCGTCACCCAGGCACAACTACCCGCCGAACCCGCCGGGACCTGACTACACGTTGCAACGTTGTGGAACGCATTGCTATTCAGGCCCGTTTCCAGATAGATCGGTTGGCCGATAGACATCGGACTCGCGTTTCCGCTCGTCATCAACCCCACTATGGCGTCGGAACCAAGCTGGCTGTTAGCAGAAGAGAGGGACGTCCATTGTCCTGCGTTGCAATTGGCGGCCTGGTACGACGCTCTGATCCCGAAGATGTACGGTTGGCCGATCGTCTGCGGAATAGGCGTGCCGTTGTTGGCCGCTTGAGGGTCGGTTGTACTGGTAGCAAGAAGAGGGGAATTGGTCGCCGAATTCCAGTAGGAGTTGTACAGGCATTGCGACATCACGATCGGGAACAGCGCCCCAACTTCAGCGGTTCCAGGACTAGCCACGACCGCGGTCGCCGTCGCACTCGTCTTCAGCGACGCGATGTTCAGCACTTGCGCCAGATACACCGGCACGCTCCCGTTGGAGTCGCTCCCGTCCTTGTGGACCGTCACCTGGACCGCGGGCACGATCTTTCCGCTTGCTACCGGCACGGTGGCCTGGGATACACCAGCCGCAACTTTGGTCACATTGACATAGCCGGTAACGACATCCGACGTATGCAACTGCACGGCCGTCCCCTGCACATTGTTCTTCGGTCCGAACGAAACAGCCACGGTCTGCGAGTCATTCCAATCCGGATTGGCGGCGCTCGCGTTGTTGCAGCTAGCGTTGCTGGCCTGGGTATAGAGGCACTGTGCCCCCGCGAGCGCCGCGGCGTCGGCGGCAGTCTGTGCCTGAGTGCGGGCCACCATCAGATTGCCAATGTCGATTGCGAGCGCCGCGAAGCTCAGGAGCGTAAGCAGCAACAGGGCGACCATGATGGCCACCGCGCCCTTCTGCTTCTTCATCGATTTGGCGCGGCGCTGAGTACGCAGGGTATGGACGGTAGGCATGATGTTCTTCTTATTCGTTGTTCATCGTGGCCGTGGAGCTCAAGGTGATCGGCCCCGTCAACGGGTTGATCAGGGGGCCGAGCAGCAAGCCCGTGAACGTGTACGAGACCTTGACCGCCAACGCGGTGCCGAACGACCCGCCTGCGTTGGTTACCGAGACCGATGGCGTGGGGTTCTTCGTCGCAAACGAAATCAGGTACGAGGACGTATAGCCGGTCACGACGCTGGTGATGTCCGTCGTCGTTGGTCTGGGGCTGGTCAGTACGATGCCCGCTCGCGCGCCCTCCCTGGCGGCGTTGGTGATCACAGCCTGGTCGTACAGAGCCAGGCCGAACTCGACGATTCCGAACACAATGAGCAGCAGAAGCGGAAGTACCAGCGCGGTTTCAACGGCCACCACACCCTTTTGCTTTTTTTTCAGGTTCATCATTTGACTCCGCAGGCGGTCACGCAACTTTCACCGACAGCATCCTGTTCGCTAAAGCTTGCGCTCTGCTCTGGACGCTGATTCGGTGGACGCGATCTGGTATTTCGCAAAGGCGCGGCTAGCGCCAGGGAATCGAAGTTGGCGTGAATGAACGGCAACGAGCCAGCACACATCGAGGTAACATCGATGACGTGGCACGTTTGAAATATGATGGAATCGCGACGGTGCTCTTCGCTTGATTTCTCATGATGTCCCCCGACGATGAGTGCCACACTCCGCATGTGATTGCTGAATGCGAAGGGCCTCGGGAAGCCATCTGGTTGTCATTTTGGCTTCCGTTTATGGTTACAAAGCATACGAGCCAAATCGGGAAATTCTGCGCGCTGCCGCACAATTCTTCTGCAATAGCGGCGAAGCGGCGATCGACGACAACCCATTGAAACGGTTCATTCCCTATGAGCAACAGGATCGCGCAGCTTTTCCGGCATCTGACCTCCGGTGTGTATGTAATCGGCGTAGCGGACGGCGAGCGCCGCAATGCGTTCACCGCGAGCTCGGTGATGCAGGTTTCGTTTGCACCATTGCTGATCGCGCTCGGCATTAGTCCCGAGCATCAGTCGTACGAACTGCTGCGCAGCGGAGCGGTGTTTGCGATCAGCGTGTTACGCGCGGATCAACAGAAACTCGCCGAGCACTTCGGCACGCAGTCGGGCCGCGCCGTCGACAAGCTCGCGACGACTCGCTGGCGTCCCGGCGTAACCGGCGCGCCGCTATTGGTCGATGCGCTCGCGCATTTCGAGTGTCGGGTGGTCGATGACGTCGCGGCGGGAGATCATCGGGTGGTGATCGGGCGTGTCGTCGATGGCGCGCTAGCGAGCGCGGGCGGAAAACCGCTGATCTACGCGCAGACTGGCAATCTCGACATGAGCGAGGCCCTTTATCCCAGCACGTTTTCGTAATGGGTGGCGTGCTGGCTGCTCAATGCCAGTGCCCGCCATGTCCTCCGTGCCAGTGGCCGTAGTGATAGCCGCCACCGCCCCAGTAGCCCCCGATCACCACTGACGGCCCCCACCATCCGTAGTAGCCCGCCCATGGATAACCGTATGGGTAGCCGTACGGATAACCGTAATAGCCCGGATAGCCGTAATACCCGGGATAGCCGTAATAAGCGGGCGCAGGAACCGCGACATACGTGCAATTCTGTCCCGACAACGGCAAGTCGTTCGGCGCCGCATTCGCGCCGGCAGTCCCGCTTGCCGGCGTAGCCGCGTTGCCGGTCGCTGATTCCGTGGTGGCGGTGGCCGCACCGCTGCTGCAGGCGTAATAACCACCCGCTCCCGGATAGTACGAATAGGGACCGTAATAGACGCAGCCACACAGCGCAAATACGCCCGCCACGCCAGTGCATAGACCAACGATTCCACAACGCATGATCGCTCCCCCTCTCCGGGCGCAGCGCAGCCGTCTCGACACGGCATGGTTTTATTCTAGTCGTCGAATCTTGCATCAGGTACGCGCCTTGCGGAGTGCAGATATTCCGTGGAAATCAGGAGTTTCGACATGGACCTGCCCGATCCTCTCGACCCGAACGCCCCCTCGACTCCCGCACAGCCGGCCGCCGGCGCACGTATCGCCGGCGGTGGCGTTGGCGATGGTCCCGGACCCGAGGTTATGGCCGCCGCCACGCTCGACGGCAACAAGGTAATGTCTTCCGATGGCCAGGACCTCGGCAAGATTTCCGACATCATGCTGGACGTGCGCAGCGGCCGCATCGCGTATGCGGTGCTGACGGAGGGCGCGATTCTCGGCATCGGCGGCACCTTGCACGCAATTCCGTGGCGCGCGCTGACGCTCGACACCGACCGCAAGTGCTTCCGCCTGGACGCCACGGCCGAGCAGGTGAAAAGCTCGCCGGGCTTCGACAAGGACCACTGGCCGGCGATGGCCGATCGCGCATGGGGCGCGTCGGTGCACCAGTTCTATCATCGCGAACCGTACTGGGAAGCCACGCGCGGTGTCGTCGAAAGCGATCCCGCCGTACGCATCGATCCGACCACCGGGATCTGAAGGCCCTGGTTCCGGCGCTCCAGCATCGCTATCTCACACACGCCACCGTCTTGCGACGAGCACACGAGGCGCGGCGCGCGGCAAAGGAGAAACGTCGATGATCCGACGCGCACTAATCAATCGAAAGAACATATCCTTCGCCGCGTGGGTGGCAATCGGCACGGGTTCGGTATTTCTCAGCCTTGCGCTTCCGCTGCCCGCGCTGGGCGCATTCGTGGTCGGCGCTTGTTGCGCATATGCGGGGCGTACCGGGCGGCGGCAGGGCGCGAACCCGGTCGTCGGTTTGCTGGAGCGCAAGCAACCAGAGGTCGTCGACGACGTGAATCAGCAAGCACAGGCAACGAATTCGACGCACGAGGCGAGCGAGACGGAAGACGAAGCGGCGACGCGTTGAAGTGCCGCATTCGCACGCTCGCCGCCGGGCGGCCACTCACACACATCAAAACCGATAAACACGCTCGGCGTTGTCATGAAACAGCGCACGCTGCCCTCGCGCTGAAAAGTCCTTCGTAATCGCCTTGAACGCGTTGAAGACCGCGTCGTAACTGCTGAACAGCTTGTCGACCGGGAAGTCGCTCGCGAAGATGCAACGCTCGACGCCGAACGCCTCGATCGCGTGCAGCACGTACGGACGGATGCTGTCGACAGCGCTTTCGCACCCAACGACGCCGGCGCGAAATTGGGACGAAGGCGCACGAATCAAACAGGCAAAAAACGGCGAAGGAAAAACGGATAATGCATGGCAGTCTGTCTCTTGCGCAGTGGTGCACTGCGCCATATCGGTATCGGTGCGGCTTACGGACAGAATGGCAGTGCGCATCACTCGCGACCAAGGCGGCTCCATCCAACTGCAACTGCAACTGAAAGAAATTTCACTATGCGCATCCCACCGCTGAAGGCGATCATCGCGTTCGAAAGCGTTGCCCGCACGAAAAGCGTGAACCGCGCGGCCGACGAACTTGGCCTGACCGCGTCGGCGGTGAGCCATCAACTGAGCAACCTCGAATCGATCATCGGGCAGGCGCTGTTCCAGCGCTCCGGCCGCGGCCTCGTGCTGACGCCGATCGGCGAGCGTTATCTGGCCGACGTGACGGGCTCGCTCGCGGACCTGAGCCGCGCGACCGAACGCGCGTCGAGCCGTACCGACGTCGAGATTCTGCGCGTGCACTCGAGCCCGAGCTTCGGCCTGATGTGGCTGCTGCCGCGACTGTCGTCGTTCCAGGAAGCGAACGACGACATCCAGCTGAACGTCGCCTGCTCATACGAAAACGTGTCGTTCTCGAACGGCTTCTACGACATCGACGTGCGCCACGGCTACGGCAACTGGACCAATGTCGAAGTCAAAACGGTGCGCGGCGAGTTCATCGCGCCACTCGCGTCGCCGAAGTACCTCGCGCAACATCCGGTGAAGACGCCGGAAGACCTGCTGTCGCATCGGCTGATTTATTCGGAGTCGCCGCTCGTGCAGTGGAAACAGTGGTTCGGCAGGACCGGTGTCTCCGCCGCGCACAAGACCTTCGACTTCTCGTTCGACCGCTCGTACATGTCGCTCGAAACCGCGGCGCTCGGGCTCGGCATCGCGCTCGAAAGCCTGATGCTCGCATCGGTGAAGATACGCGAAGGCCTGCTCGTGCCCGTCTTCGACGCCAGCTTCGCGGTCGAAGTCGGTGCCCATCATCTCGTCTATCCGGCGCAGAACGCGGACCTGCCGCGCGTCGAGCGCTTCCTTGCGTGGATCGAGCGCGAAGCGGCCGCCGACTTGCGGGGCTGAATCCGGGCTTTCGTTTGCATCCGGCTGCACGCCTCGCATAGCGCCGGGCGTGCGCTCCCTCCGTCATCTGAATTTTTCTCAGCTATTGCTGAACGTTTCCGCGTTGATCCGGGCGCCTCGCGAGCCGACACTCTGGGCACCAGTCAACACACAGGAGACAAACCATGTTGCTCGAGAACCGGACCATCATCGTGACGGGTGCGGCGTCGCCGCGAGGCATCGGCAAGGCCACGGCCCGCGCGCTGGCCGCGCAAGGCGCACGCGTCGTGATCCTCGATCTGCGCCGCGAAGATGCGCAAAGCGCGGCCGCCGATCTCGGCGCGAAGCATCTCGGCCTGGCATGCGACGTAACCGACAAGGACGCCTGCATCGCGGCCGCGCGCGAGACGTTGCAGCGCTTTGGGCGCATCGACGGTCTCGTCAACAACGCGGGCATCACGCAGCCGGTGCGCACGCTCGAGATCGGCGGCAAGGACTTCGACGCGATCGTCGACGTCAATCTGCGCGGCACGCTGTACATGTCGCAAGCGGTGCTTCCGGCGATGAAGGAGCAAAACGGCGGCAGCATCGTCTGCATGTCCTCGGTCTCGGCGCAGCGCGGCGGCGGCATCTTCGGCGGGCCGCACTACAGCGCCGCGAAAGCGGGTGTGCTCGGTCTCGCCAAGGCGATGGCGCGTGAATTCGGCGCGAACCAGATCCGCGTGAACTCGATCACGCCGGGCCTCATCCATACGGATATCACCGGCGACAAACTGACGCCCGCGATGTGCGAGGACATCATCAAAGGCATTCCGCTCGGCCGGCTCGGTGACGCCGCGGACGTCGCGAACGCGTGCCTTTTTCTGCTGAGCGACCTGTCGAGCTACCTGACGGGGATCACGCTCGACGTCAACGGCGGCATGCTGATTCACTGAAACACCGCGCGCCGCCAGGCGGCGCAAGCAACGCACCCGGGACACTATCCGGGGCATGTGGCCGCGGGCACGCGCAGCAGCGCCTGCCGTGGCGCACACAGGAGACATCGATGAAAGCGAAATACACCGCGACCGTTGCAGGCGACGTGATACCGCGAAACGACGAACTCACGTTCGAAGCGCGGACCTATGCGAAAGTCGCCCGGCGGCTGATTCCATTTCTGATGCTGTGCTATCTCGGCGCGTATCTGGACCGCGTGAACGTCGGCTTCGCGAAGCTGCAGATGCTCAACGATCTGCAATTCAGCGAAACGGTGTATGGGATGGGCGCCGGCATCTTCTTTCTCGGCTACTTTCTGTTCGAGGTGCCGAGCAACGTCATCCTTCATCGCGTCGGCGCCCGCCGCTGGCTCGCGCGGATCATGCTGACGTGGGCCGTCATCTCCGCGAGCTTCGTGTTCGTCAGAACACCTACCGCGTTCTATGTGCTGCGGTTTCTGCTCGGCGTAGCCGAGGCCGGCTTTGCGCCCGGCGTGATCCTTTACCTGACCTACTGGTTCCCGGCGGAGCGCCGCGCCAAAGCGTTGTCGCTGTTCTTCATGGCGATTCCGCTCGCGGGCATCATCGGTGGACCGCTGTCCGGCGCGATCATGCATTCGCTGCACGGCGCGTTGTCGATGTCGGGCTGGAAATGGCTGTTCCTGCTCGAAGCGCTGCCATCGCTCGTGCTCGGCATCGCGATTCTGCTGTATCTCGACGACGGCATCGCCAAAGCGAAGTGGTTGAACGACGCGGAGAAAACGCTGCTCACACGCAACGTCGCGAACGATGCGCAACAGACGGTCACCCACGTGTCGATTCGCGACTTCATCGGCGACCGGCGCTTGTGGCTGATGGCGGCGATCTACTTCTGCGTGGTGCTGGGCCAGTACGGCCTGACCTTCTGGCTGCCCACGATCATCCGCAAGGCCGGCGTCGCCGATCCGTTGTGGGTCGGCCTGTTCACCGCGATTCCGTATCTGTGCGCGATCGTCGCGTTGCCGCTAATCGGCATGAGCGCGGACCGTCGCCGCGAGCGTCGCTTTCACCTGGCGATTCCGATGCTGGTCGCCGCCGCTGGCTTCGCGACCTTGCCGCTGCTTGGCAGCGTCGGCGCGTCGATCGTGTGCCTGAGCGTTGCGTCGGCAGGCATTCTCGCTTCGTCGTCGCAGTTCTGGTCGCTGCCGACCGCGCTGCTCGGCGGCATGTCCGCGGCGGCCGGTATCGCCGCGGTGAACTGCTTCGCAAATCTGGCGGGCTTCTTCTCTCCGGCGATCGTCGGCTGGCTCAACGATCTCACCGGCAAGTCCACCGCCGGGCTGATCTTCATTTCCGCCGCGGTGACGCTGGGCGCCTTGCTGGTCTTTCTGGTGCCCGCGCGATCCGTGAACCGATGAACCTCTCTCTCGACCTGCTACAGGAGTTACCGATGGACACTGACACCATCACCGAGTCGGTCACGCTCGCCGAGCGTGCGTACCGCATCCGCCGCAACGCGTTGCTGATGGGCGAAGTACAGGGCCAAGGCTATGTCGGCCAGGCGCTCGACATCGCCGACGTGCTGGCCGTCGCCTACTTCGGCGCGATGCGTTACCGCGCCGAAGACCTCGAGTGGGAAGGCCGCGACCGCTTCCTGCTGTCGAATGGCCACTACGCGATTGCTCTGTACGCGGCGCTGTTCGAAGCCGGCATCCTGCGCGCCGATGAACTCGAAACCTACGGCAGCGACGACAGCCGCCTGCCGATGTCCGGCATGGCGAGCTACACGCCGGGCATGGAGATGTCGGGCGGGTCGCTCGGCCAGGGGCTGACGATCGCCGTCGGCCGCTGCCTCGGTTTGAAGCGCAAAGCGTCTGACTCCTTCGTCTACACGCTGTTCTCCGACGGCGAACTCGACGAAGGCGCGGTCTGGGAAGGCCTGATGTCGGCCGCGCACTGGAAGCTCGACAACCTGATCGCGATCGTCGACGTGAACAACCAGCAGGCCGATGGTCCGTCGACGCAGATCATGGCGTTCGAGCCGCTCGTCGACAAGCTCGAAGCGTTTGGCTGGTACACGCAGCGCGTGGACGGCAACGACATCGACGCGGTGAAGCGCGCCTTCGATAACGCGCGGCATCACGGCAAACCGCAACCGCGCATCATCGTCTGCGATACGCAGATGGGCTGCGGCGTGCCGTTCCTCGAAGCACGCGAGAAGAATCACTTCATCCGCGTCGATGCACACGAATGGCAACTCGCGCTCGAAGCGCTCGAAGCCGGGAGACAAGCATGAGTACCGTTGCAAATAAACCGCGCCTGAAGACCTCGGCGATGATCGCGTCGATTGCGGCCGAAGGACAGGTCACGCGTTCCGCGCCGTTCGGTCATGCGCTGGTCGAACTGGCTCGCACGAAGGCGAACGTGATCGGCATGACGGCCGACCTCGGCAAGTACACCGACCTGCATATCTTCGCGAAGGAATTTCCGGACCGCTACTACCAGATGGGCATGGCCGAGCAACTGCTGATGGGCGCGGCCGCCGGCTTCGCGCACGAAGGCGCGCAGCCGTTCGTCACGACCTACGCGGTGTTCGGAACGCGCCGCGCGTACGACTTCATTCATCAAACGATCGCCGAAGACAACCTCGACGTGAAGATCGTCTGTGCGTTGCCGGGCCTGACGACCGGCTACGGTCCGAGTCACCAGGCGGCCGAAGATCTCGCGCTGATGCGCGCGATGCCGAACATGACGGTGATCGATCCGTGCGACGCGCTCGATATCGAGCAGATGGTGCCGGCCATTGCCGCACACAAAGGGCCGGTCTATGCGCGCCTGTTGCGCGGCAACGTGCCCGCGGTGCTCGACGAATACGGCTATCGCTTCGAACTGGGCAAGGCGAAGCTGCTGCGCGACGGCAATGACGTGCTGCTGATCTCGTCGGGGATCATGACGATGCGCTCGCTCGAAGTCGCGAAGGCACTGGAGGCAGACAACGTCGGCGTGGCGGTGCTGCACGTGCCGACCATCAAGCCGCTCGACACCGCGACGATCCTGCGCGAAGCGAAGCGCACGGGCCGCATGGTGATCGTCGCTGAGAACCATACGGTGATCGGCGGACTCGGCGAAGCCGTAGCGCGCACGCTGCTCAGCGCTGGCGTTACGCCGCCGTTCCGGCAAATTGCGTTGCCCGACGAGTTCCTCGCTGCCGGTGCGCTGCCGACGCTGCACGATCGCTATGGCATCTCGACTAACGCGATGGCTACGTCGATCAAAACGTGGCTCGGTTGACGACGCACATTGTCATGCCACCGCGCGGGCCCCGTCGGCTTTACACCCCGATGGTCCGCGTCGTCTTCAGCGCGATCCATGTCATGCCTTCACGCAGTCCTTCGAGTACCGCTTCTCTTTCCACGGCGAACACCTGCGATTGCTGAAAGGTGCGTTCGAAGTCACCTTCGGGCGACACATGCTTGACATGGATCGTCGCCTGAAATCCGCCTTCTTGCGCCTCCTCCGTATGGACACTCACGGACCAGCTTCCTTGCTGCGCGTTTGCTGATATGGTCATTGGATGCTCCTCGGTTTGTCGCGTGCGGCTGCCACCGTCAGCGTAAGGCCGTGCAACGCCAGTCTCGTTGATCCAGGTCAAGTGTCGACGCGAACCGTGAGTCACGCTCGACGCCGATCGCTCGCCCGATGCCTTCAGCTTCGCTTCAGATTCGCGCGAGCGCGTGAAAACCCTGCCGGGAAAACGCGCAACGACCCGTGCATGCGACATGCTACCGGCGCAGCGATGCACCGCGCGCGCATCGATTTCGCGCCCATCGCCCCGAGGTTTCGCGGTAAGCTTTTGCGACGTACCCGCGCCACGAGTTCGTGCCGGCGCGGCAACGCTGCCCTCATGATCGACGAACGCCGGGGTTCATCATGTGGTACGCCTTTATCGATGCACAACAACGCCTCGCTCGCGCGATGGTCGGGGGAGTTCTAACCGATTCGGGGTCGATGCAGAGCGCGCAAACGGGCTGGCTCAGCCCCAATCATGCGACCGACGCGTTCAGCCACTGGCTGCTGCGGTCCACCTGCGCTTTCGGGCGAACACCGCCATTCGCGATCCACTCGGTTGCCGTCGACGGTAGCCGCGTGAGCGTCGACGAAAGCGTCGTCGCCTCGTTGCCGCTCGGCGCGCTGCTCAGGTTCAAGCGCAACCTGCCCGCACCACTTACCCACACAGAACCACCCGTGCTGTTGTGCGCGCCACTCGCCGGACATCACTCGGTGATGCTGCGCGAGACCGTAGAGACACTGCTCGAACAACGTGACGTCTTCGTGACCGATTGGGCCGATGCGCGCGACGTACCGCTCGAGGCGGGCCCGCTATCGCTCGACGACTACGTGCAGGCGCTCGATAGCTTCATCGCCGCCGCCCGCGCGTTCGGGTCGCCGGTTCATGTGCTCGCGATCTGTCAGGCGAGCGTGCCCGTGCTCGGCGCCGCGGCGCTGCTCGCCATGGACGAGGCCGCCCCGCTTGCGAGCATCTCGCTGCTGGGTGGCCCGATCGATACGCGTTTGAACCCGACCGTCACCGACCGCTTCGCGAGTTCGCATACCCTCGAGTGGTTCCACGATCATGCGATCGATATCGTTCCACCGCCCTATCGCGGCGCGGGACGTCTCGTCTATCCGGGATTCATCCAGCAGGCCGCGATTTTTGCCGCGCATCCGGAGCGGCAGTTGCGGCTCGAAGCGGACTACTGGTCCCGATGGCTCGCCGGCGACATGCCCGGTGCGCAGCGGGCGCTGCGCTCGGCAAACGAGTATGCGGCCGTCCTCGATATGACGGAGTGCTACTTCCTCGACATGCTTCGCGTGGTGTTTCACGAACATCTGTTGCCGCGCGATCTGTGGTCGGTCGCCGGGCGCCGGGTGCGAATCGCCGCGCTGCGCGATACCCCGCTGTGCACGATCGAGGGCGACAGCGACGAGATCACCGGCGCGGGGCAAACCCATTGCGCGCATGCGCTGTGCGATACATCGCCGATGCGGACCGCGCGGCAGCTCACCATCGAGCAGTGCAATCACTACGATCTGTTCATCGGCCCGCGTTGGCGCGACGCGGTTTATCCGGGCCTCTGCGAATTCTGGCGCGATGTCGAACACGCCGCGTCGGAGGTTTGCCAGCCGCGCCGCGTGGCCAGAAGTTCGGCAAACCGCAGATCGGCTTGAGGTGGCCGCGAAAACGCCGGCAGTCCGCGCGTCGCGTCACGACGCAAGCTCGCTCAGTTCCCGCGCTCCGTGCCGATTGCGGCTTCGAGGGCCAGTTCCGCCACATCGAACGCGCGGCGGATCGCCGCTTTCGCGTCGTCGTCAGCGCAGTGCGCGATGGGCTTGAGTTCGCGCGCGGGCGTGACGAGATCGAGCCGCACGTCATACAGCGGACGCGACGACCCCGGACGCAACGCCTCGATGGCGAGATGGCAGTGCGACACGAGCGCGCCAAACCGCGCGAGACGCACCAGCTGCGCACCTGCTTCGGCTTCGAGCGGAGCGGCACCCGCGAAGCCAAGGTAGACGATCTGCATGTCAATGCCCATCTTCGCCTCCCGTTGCGATCATTGATCGGACCTGGTTCCGATACACGCAGGTCCAGGCGCTCGTTATGGGCTTATCTTGTTCTTACCCCAGAGGCGGTCATTGACGTGGGTCAAGCGCGGTGAAGGCGCTCGCCCTCAATGCATATGCATGCCCCCATTGATCGCAATATCGGCACCGGTGATAAAAGCCGCCTCGTCGGAGCACAGAAACGCGATCAGCGCAGCCACCTCGTCCGGACGTCCGAGCCGGCCGACCGGAATCTGCGGCAGGATCTTCGTGTCGAGAATCTCGCGCGGCACCGCTTCGACCATCGCGGTCGCGAGGTAACCGGGCGACACCGTGTTCACCGTGACGCCGTGCTTCGCGGTTTCGAGCGCAAGCGCCTTCGTAAATCCGTGCACGCCCGCTTTGGCCGACGAATAATTGGTTTGCCCGTAGGCGCCGCGCGAGCCGTTGACCGACCCCACGTTGACGATCCGGCCGTGGCGCCGCTCGAGCATGCCGGGCAACAGCGGCTTGGTCATATTGAACAGGCCATCGAGATCGGTGCGCAGCACGGCGTCCCAGTGCTCCTTGCTCATCTTCGCGAAGCTCGTGTCTTGCGTGATGCCGGCGTTGTTGATCAGCACGTC
Source organism: Paraburkholderia sp. JPY465 (assembly GCF_050436725.1). Lineage (NCBI taxonomy): Bacteria > Pseudomonadati > Pseudomonadota > Betaproteobacteria > Burkholderiales > Burkholderiaceae > Paraburkholderia > Paraburkholderia sp. JPY465. Next base: position 1,075,332 of record NZ_JBNDMT010000006.1, on the reverse strand, counting down.
GACCCTGCCCAGGTCGGTCAGCACGCGTTGCGCGCAGCGCGCGCAGGAATCGAAGTCGGCGATGTCGGCTTCGTATGCCTGAAAGTCGCGCCCCGTGTCGCGCTCGTGCTCCAGCCATGTCGGCACGTGATCGTTGTGCGTCGAGTGCGTCACCGCGACCGTCATACCCGCGTCATGAAGCGCCCGGCTGACCGCCGCGCCCAAACCGCCCATCCCGCCTGTCACCAATGCCACGCGATCCGTTCCCATCTGAACTCCTCCTTGCCGTGTCTGCCACTGACAGTGCGCGCGCCGGCTGTGCCGGCCCGCGCGGCTAAACGACGCCCGCGAACGGCAGCGCGTTCTGCGAGCCCCACCACCCCGCGCTCAGGCCGCCCGCGAGCGGCGCGACGCCCGGCGCGATGCCGCACGCCGCCAGCCACCACGCATACCAGGCAGAGCAAGCGCGGTTGGCCTCGTCGAACCAGTCGGCCTCGTGCTGCACGGCGAAGGCGATCGACTTGCTCCAGTCGGCGAAGCTCCACTGCGCGTACTCGCGCGCCGCGCGCTGCACGGTCTGATACGCCGACGCGTAATCGAACCAGCCTTCGGGCTGTACGAATGCCGTCGAGGTCCGGGGTAAAGCGCAGCGCCCGAGCGGCGCGTCGAATCCGGAAGCCATCATCGCTGCCCTCCAGAGCACAGCATAGGATTGCCAGGCGCGGTTGCAAACCGTCGATCGCGTCTGCCGCCGTATCGAGCGCGCGACGACCCGCGCTTGATCTGCGTCAATCGCCCCGGCCGCCGGGCTCATAGACTCCATTTGACAGCGGGCGCAAGCCCGCTTGCGCCCGTTTCCCACGTTCTGTCACGGAGCTTTGGCGATGAGCTACAAAAGCATTCTCGTTCACCTCGATACGAGCGTTCGTGCACATCCGCGCCTCGAGATCGCATTGCAGCTCGCGCACCGCTTTCATGCGACGCTGACCGGCCTGTATTCGACGTACGTGCCGCCGCGGCACGCGTTCTTCGTGATGGCCGGCACCGCCGACTACTACGCGGAGCACGAGCGCCTGCGTCACGAGCGTGCCAGCGCGCTGGAGCGGCTGTTCCGCGCGGAACTCGCGCGCGCGAACGTCGACGGCCACTGGATCGCCGCGAACGGCTACGCGAACGACGTCGTGCCGCCCTATGCGCGGGTCGCCGATCTCGTCGTGCTCGGCCAGACCGACCCGGCCGACCCCGAGGCGTTCGTCGCCGAACAGTTCGTCGAGCACATCGTGCTGTCGGCCGGGCGCCCGGTGTTGCTGGTGCCGTCGAGCGGCACCTTCGCGGCGCCGGGCCGCCACGCGCTGATCGCGTGGGACGGCAGCCGCGAAGCGACCCGCGCGATCCACGACGCGCTGCCGTTCCTCGCGCATGCGGCAAAAGTGACGCTGCTGACGGTGCATTCGTCCGCCGATCGTCCGCCGCAGGGCATGGCTGCGGGCGACGACATCGCCCTCACCGTCGCGCGTCACGGCGTGAAGATCGACGTGCGCGAGCTGAGCGTCGCGGACCGCACGCCGGTCGGCGACGCGCTGCTGTCGCAGGCGGCCGACCTCGGCTGCGACCTGATCGTGATGGGCGCCTACGCACATTCGCGCCTGCACGAAGTCGTGCTGGGCGGCGCGACTCGCACGATGCTCGAGTCGATGACCGTGCCGGTGCTGTTGTCGCACTGAAGTGCGCGCTTAAGGAGTCAGCCATGTTTCAGCGCCTACTCGTCGCGCTCGACGGCAGCGCCACCGCCTCGGGTGCGTTCGACGCCGCGCTGACGCTCGCCGCCGAATCGGGCGCCGAGCTGATGCCGCTGTACGTGATCGATGTGCCCGTGATCGCTTACAACGCGCCCGGCTTCGACCCATCCACGATCGAGGACGCGTTCATCGACGAAGGCAAGCGCATCGCGGCCGACGAGCAGAGCCGGATGAGCGCACGCGGGGTCAAGGGCACGGCCCGGACCGTCGAAGTGGCGATCACCGGAGAAGACATCGCCCATCGCATCGTCGAAACGGCGCGCGAATGGCACGCCGACGCGATCGTGATGGGCACGCATGGCCGTCGCGGGTTTCAACGGCTGATGCTCGGCAGCGTCGCCGAGCGCGTGCTGCGCCGCGCCTGTTGCCCGGTGCTGATGATTCCCGCCCAGGCGAGCAGCGCGGCGCGCGCTTAGCCAGCCCCGGCGAGCGCCGACAGCGGACTCACCTGAGCGAATCCACCTGAGCCGCTAGAAACCGGCTGCTGCGCGGCGCGGCGCTTCAGGGCCGCGGGTGGCCTTGTTCGTCATGCCGCACGATCAGCACCGGTATGTCGGTCGCCCGTACCAGCGACTCCGCGACGCTGCCGAGCAGAAAGCGCTGCACGCCATGGCGGCCATGCGTGCCCATCACGATCAGATCGGCCTGGATTTCGTCGGCGACGCGCGCGAGTACCGCCGACACGTTTTCGGCGTAAGCGTCGATCACCCGCACGCCGCCCGGCACCTGCGCCTCGCGCAACAGCTCGCGCGGCCCATCGAGCGCGCGGCTGGCGAAATCTTGCGCCGCGCTCGCCGGCTCCGGCTCGAAAGCCACGTCGGCATTGTTCGACCACTTGCCGTGCCCCACCACGCAGCAGGCTTCGAGCGTGGCGCCCGTCAGCTTCGCGAGCTTCAGCGCCTCGGCGAAGGCGCGCTGCGCGCTGGGACTGTCGTCGAGTGCAACCAGAATTCGTGCATACATGTCGGACTCCCTCTGAAAGCGCTGGCATGACCCGAAGTGGCGCCGTCGCGCGTTTGCACCGACAGTGTGAAGCGCGCGCCGCCACGCGGCTTGACGCAGGTCAACGGGCCGCCGGTCGGCGTCGCCGCCGCTGGACGACATCGCCAGCAAGCCACTAGGAATATTCCTACAACCACTGCCTGAACTCCTAGCACCGCTTAAAGCGCCGCCGATATATTTCCAAGGTTAGGTCGCCAATACTGGTCGGTATGGACAGCCCCCCGTCAGCCACCTTATCGAGAGTTTTTCTCGTCGACGATGCGACCGAGGTCCGGCGCCGGCTTGCTTGCCTGATCGCGCTGATTCCCGGCATCGAAATCGCCGGCGAGTCCGCGGGCGTCGAGCACGCGTTCGACGACATCGTCGCGAGTCGCGCCGATGTCGCGGTGCTGGACCCGTGTTTCTCGGGCAAGACCGACCTGCTGCTGCTCGCTGCGCTGTCGCGGGCGCGGCCGTCCATCGTCAGCATCGTGCTGACCAATCATGACGCGACGGCGTTTCGCCGCGCGTGCGAAGCGGCGGGCGCCGACTTCTTCTTCGACAAGACCTCGGAGTTCGAGCTCGCCTGCCGCGCCATCGAAGCGATTGCCTATGCGCGCCGTGCGCATCGGGTCTGACCGCCAGGAGCCGATCATGCAAGTTGCCGCAGTCCGTGAACCCCGCCACGACGCGCCTCGCACCTCGCACGTCGTACCGATCCACGTCGCGCCCAGCACCGCGGCGGCACGCCACGCCGTCACGCGCTGCTCCACCTGCGCGATGCGCGCGATCTGCATGCCGCCCGAGCTGACGCCGGACGAACTGAGCCGGCTCGACGTGTTGATCTGCTCGACGCGCTCGATCAAACGCGGCGACGCGCTGTATCGCGCGGGCGACGAGTTTCAAAGCATCTACGCGATACGCGCCGGCTCATTCAAAACCGTGGTCATGCATCGCGACGGCCGCGAGCACGTGACCGGCTTCCAGATTGCGGGCGACTCGCTTGGCCTCGACGGCATCGGCGAGGGCAAGCAGAACTGCGATGCGATCGCGCTCGAAGATAGCGTCGTGTGCATCATTCCGTTCGCGCAGCTAGAGGCGATCTGTCGCGAGATCAAACCGATGCAGCATCACATCTATCAGATGATGAGCGGCGAGATCGTGCGCGAATCGAGCCAGATGATGCTGCTGGGCACGATGACCGCCGAGCAGCGCGTCGCGACGTTCCTGCTGAATCTGTCGAAGCGCTTCAAGGCGCGCGGCTTTTCGGCCGCGGAGTTTCATCTGCGCATGACGCGCGAGGAAATCGGCTGCTTTCTGGGCATGAAGCTCGAAACGGTGAGCCGGATGTTCTCGAAGTTCCAGCGCGAACGCCTCGTCAAGGCGAACGGCAAAACGATCCGCATCGAAGACCCGGAACGACTGGCTCGGGTTTGAGCGTCGGCGCGGCGCTCGCCTCACGTTCGTTCGCGGGACATGCCGGGTGGAACCGGCGCTCCTGAACTGATATAACTCAGTGCGTTGCGGTACGCGACCTTGCGTGGCCGCCCGGAGGAGCGATGGGTCTATCGAGCGGCGAGTCTTCCTGCTTCACCAGTGTTGCGTCCGGGTCGGACGTGTCCGTCGAGGATCGCTATTTCATGTTGGTCGAAGCGGTACAGGACTACGCGATCTTCATGCTCGACCCCGCCGGCCGCGTAACCAGCTGGAATCCCGGCGCACAGCGCATCAAGGGCTACACGCCCGAAGAAATCATCGGCCAGCATTTCTCGAAGTTCTATACCCCGGAAGACATCGCGGCCGGCAAGCCCGCTCGCGAACTGGAAACCGCCGCAGCCGTCGGCCGCGCCGAGGACGAAGGGTGGCGTGTGCGTCGCGACGGTTCGCGTTTCTGGGCCAACGTGGTCGTTTCCGCCGTGCACGATGCGTCGGGCGCGCTGCTCGGCTTCGCCAAGGTCACCCGCGATCTGACCGAGCGCATGCGTCTCGCGGAACTCGAACGCGCGAGTCAGGTATCCACTCACACGCAGATCGCCCGTGAAAACGAGCAGAAACGTATTGCACGCGAACTGCACGACGATCTCGGCCAACGGCTGACGGCGCTGAAAATGAGCGTCGCGCTGCTCGAAGCGAAGCTGAATCAGCAAGCCGACACCGAGCCGCTTGCGGCGCAAACGCATGAGCTGCAAAAGCAGATCGACTGGATGGCCGCTTCGCTGCGGCGCATCGCCGCCGATCTGCGCCCTCCGCTGCTCGACGACCTCGGACTCGCCGCCGCGCTCGACTGGTTGGCCGAAGACTTCACGAAACGCTACAACGTTCGCTCGAGCGTGCATCTCGAACCGGCCGAGCCGGTATGCGGCGAATTCGCGGCGACGGCGCTGTTTCGCATCGTTCAGGAGGCGTTGACGAACGTCGCGCGGCACGCCAAGGCGAGGCGCGTACGCATCGACATGATCTGCGCGGGCCCGACCGTATCGCTCGATATCGACGATGACGGCGTGGGTGTCGCGCTGGATCAGTCGCAGGGAACAACTTCATTCGGGCTGCTTGGCATTCGCGAACGGGTGCGGCAGTTGCGCGGCAACGTGTCGTTCACCAGCTCGCCCGGCCATGGTTTCAGGATCTCGATCCAGCTGCCAGCCGACGCGCTCGTGTAGTGCTCACACGCCGCCGCGCGCCGCTACCGGGGATTACTCCTCGGGCGCTTCCTCGCCGATCTGCTCGCGCATCAGCAACACCGGACAGGTCGAGAAACGCAGCACCCGCTCCGCCACGCTGCCGATCACGAGGCGCCGCACGCCGCGCCGCCCATGCGTGCCGAGCACGAGCAGATCGGCGTGGACCTGCTCGCCGTGGCGCAACACGATCGTGGCGACGTCGTCGGACAGGCTCTCAGACTCGATCATCGCGGGCCGGCAACGCACATCGGCGGCGGCGCAGGCCTGCTCGGCCTCCTCGAGCACCGAGTGGCCGTCCTGGCGCAATGCTTCGACTAGCGCGAGCGGGTCGTAATAGCCGGCATAGGAAAAGATCGGCGTCTTGTCGACTACATAAACCGGATGCACGACGGCCTTCGTCAACGCGGCGAGATTCACCGCTTCTTTCAGCGCGCGTTTCGAGAAAGTGCTGCCGTCTAGCGCGACGAGGATATGTTGGTACATGCCGATTCTCCACTGAGGTTGGATTTGTCAACGCGCGTGGCGCGCCCCTGCTACAGATAAAAAGGCCCGCCCGCACTGCCCGGATGCGGCTCCCGCCACTGGCCACGCAGCACCGCATCCGCCCGCAACGACGGCGCATCGCGCGGACACACGAGCACGGGACAAGCCGCGTCACGCAGCGTGCGCGACGTCACGTGTCCCGGCAATGGATGCGGCATGCCGCGCATGCCGTGCGAACCCATCACGATCAGGTCCGCGTGCCAGCGTTGCGCTTCGTCGAGAATCGCGGTCGACGCATCGCCGGAATCGTCGTTGAACTCGAGCAACGCGGTTTCCGCCGCGCGCCGGCTCTGTTCGAGCATCGCCGCACCGCGCCGCAATACATCGATTCGCTGCTGCAACACGACTTCGAACGGCAGCCATTCGCACCACGCAAAGCGGTCGTCGGCCGCGTAGACGACCTTGATGCACGAGTCGGGCGGCGCGACCGCGAGCGCGGTGCGCAGCGCGTCGAGCGCGGTGTCGCTGCCATCGATCGCGACCAGCACGCGGCTCACCACCGCGGCATCGCTCGCGTCGGTCGACCTCGCCGGCATATACAGCACCGGACGTCCGATCGACGCGACCAATTCCTCCGGATCGATACGGCCACCCCAGCGATGTTCGCGCGAATGCGCGGCCACCGCGACCAGATCCGCATCCCATTGCGCCGCCGTATGAGCGAGCGCTTCGGCCGCGCCCTGATGCAGCGCGGTCAGATCGACGATTTCGGCGTCGGTCGCCGCGACGACGCCGTGCAACGCGATCACCGCGTCGCGCAGCGCAGCCTGCGCACCGTGCAGCATCGCGCGATGCGTCTCGCACCAGTCCGGATAGCTGAGCATCAGCGTCGGATAAAGCGCGGCCGGATTGCAAACGATATTGACGAGACGAAAGCGCGCGTCCGCGGCGACGAACTGCTGGGCGACGCGCGTGGCGAGCGCCAGTCCGGCGCCGCCCGCGGACGCGATCATCACGCGGTGAAAGGAGTTGCGCTCGGCGGCAGTGTTCATCGGCTTTCCTCGGATCGTCGCGCCTCGGCCCGTGACGGGGCCCCAACGGTGCGCGCTTACATAATGAACGCCGGCGCGGCGGGCGGCTTGATCTGTATCAAGCGACCATGGCCCGTGAGCAAATCATCAGCGGATCGCGAGCACGGCCGCGCCGGTCAGCTTGCCGTGGCGCAGATCGTCGAGCGCGCGGTTCGCGTCGCGCAACGGGTAGGTGGTCGTCTCGATCGCTAGCCGGGTCTCCGCGGCGCTGCGCATGAACGCAAGCCCATCGTCGCGGGTCAGATTGGCGACCGATACGACGCGCCGCTCGCCCCACAGAAACGCGTACGGGAACGACGGAATGTCGCTCATATGAATGCCGCCGCACACCACCACGCCGCCCTTCGCGACCGCCTGCAGCGCCAGCGGCACCAGTGCGCCGACCGGCGCGAACAGCAGCGCGGCGTCGAGTTCGCTGGGCGGCGCCTCGTCGCTGCCGCCCGCCCATGCCGCGCCAAGGCGCAGCGCGAGTTGCTGGGCCGCGTGATCGCCGGGACGCGTGAACGCATAGACGGTGCGCTGCTGGTGACGCGCGACCTGCGCGACGAGATGCGCGGCCGCGCCGAAACCGTAGATGCCGATCCGTTCGGCGTCGCCCGCCATGCTCAACGTGCGGTAGCCGATCAGACCCGCGCACAGCAGCGGCGCGGCCTCGATATCGCCGTAGTGCGGCGGCAGATGAAAGCAATAGCGGCTATCGGCGACCGTGCGCTCGGCATAGCCGCCGTCGATCGTGTAGCCGGTGAAGCCAGCGTCTTCACAGAGATTTTCGCGGGCGGACAGGCAGTAGCGGCAGTGCCCGCAGGTGCGCCCGACCCACGGCACGCCGACCCGCTCGCCCACCTTGAAACCGCTGACGCCCGCGCCCAATTCGGCCACCACGCCGACGATTTCGTGGCCTGGAATCACCGGCCGTTTCGGATGCTCGAGTTCGCGATCGACCAGATGCAGGTCCGTGCGGCACACGCCGCAGGCATGAACGTCGATCAGGATCTCGCCGGCGCCGGGCCGCGGATCCGGCACTTCCCGCTCGGTCAGCGTCGCCGAGCTGCCGTCGAACACCATCGCTCGCATCGGGTTTCTCCTTCTGACGCTTCGGCGGCGGCACGCTGACGTCATGCAGACCGCGAGGTGCGCGCCGTTTTCATCAGATCAGCATAGGCGCGCCATTGTGTCGCGCGATCGGCCGCTGCCCTGAACCATTTGATCGAGGTCAATAAGGGCCGCTTCGCCGTCCGTACACTGATCTTATTCCTGATAGGCGCAGGACGCGCAAACGCTCGGGCAGCAGGTACCTGGCCAATCCGAACCAGTCATTTATATTGCGGAGACTTATCATGCGTTTGACCGTTCATCTCGACACGTTCGATCGTGTCAACCCGATGGCCTTCGCCATTCTCTGGCTCGACAAGGACACGCGGCGATGGTCGCGCGAAGGTCATTTCGCGCTCGACTTGCCCGAATGGGGCGCGTTGCATGTGGATTGCGGCAATACGCTGGTGTGCGCGCCGCATGGCACGGCGCCGGTCTGCGTGCTCGAGGGGCTCGATCTCAACCAGCTCGACGGGCCGTTCGAAGGCGAGATCGGCCGCGTGCAGTGGTGCGCGGACGGCGGCAGCAGCCTGATCAGCGGTCACTGGCGCGTGCAATGCATCGACGTCGAACAGACGGAACCGGAAAACAGCGTCTTCGCAACCGACGAAAACGCGTGAATGGGCGCGTCGTAACCGCCGAGGAGGCGATCGCCACGACTGCCGTCGCTGATCTCGAGCGCGTGCGGCCAGCGCACGCTTTGTGCTTCGTCCGCACGCCGTGGGCCTGTTTCACGCGACTGCCGCTCGATCAGCAATGGGGCGACGGCACCACCGCCGTACCACTCTGGACGTGACGAAAAGAGGCCTGGAGCTGCGTCAGGTTGTGAACATCGAGTTTCGCGTAGATTTTTCGCACGTGGTCGATCACAGTGCTTTCGCGAATACCCATCAGTTGCGCAATATCCCCATGCGAGCGTCGGAGCAACAGGTAAATGCAGAGTTGCCGCTGCCGTTCGCTCAAGCCAAGCTGAAATCCCCGCGTCTCGATTTCGAACGCGAGCGGAGGGAAATGCTCGGTGTAGATAGCGATACATGCGTGGTCCGCGTTCACTGCTGCGTGGTCGAAGCGATACGCTCTGAACGTAAATCGACCGGCGGCGTTGAACCGTTCCAGGACAGGTGGCGCTGCGGCGCAGCCTCGCCAGATTCCGTTGAAATTGGCGAGTAGCGGCGCTAGCCAACCCGGGAGCCGGGTATGTTGCGCGTGGCTGACCGACTCTCCGCCTGCCAGCGCGAGCATCCTCATGCCGTCGTCGTTCTGCAACATGATCTTGCCGGTGTCGTCGGCCACGATAACCGACGAACGGCCATCTTCCGTGTGATCGGGATGCCGGCCCTTGGGCGACGTGAGCGCATGCGCGATATGTGCCGACAAAGGTCGAATGTCGGCGAGGTCCCGTTCGGAAAACGGCCGGCCGCCGGGCATTCTCTTGAGCGTCACGCTGCCCCACCCGCGCTTCCCATCGAAGGCCGTCAGTTCGAGGCTGTGCCGGATGTACATAGGCCGGTAGAGCTCGTTGTACATCGTGCTGTTGAGCAACACCCCATCATGGCGTGCCGAGTTTTCGTATCCTCGTCCTCGCCGCATCGCAGTCGAAAAACTAACCCCCATTGCATCAACCTGCATTTCCGTATTGTGCACTTCGGACATGTAGAGCGGCATCATTGCGTAGATGGCCTCGTTCTGGCTGTACATGTCGCTAAGCGCATACTGCGCGTCCGCGTAGAAGAACATGCCCCAGTCCGCGCCGACCAGCGTACGAAGCGTTTCGACGACGTGCGGAATGACGATGTGCGGATCAGATCCAAGCGAGCACAGTCGCCGGACGTGACCTGACAAAGCAGCGTGTTTTGAAGACATTTCTGTCTCCGGAATCGTAGAAATCCGCTATGCCTTTGGTTGCTTCCTATACTGTCAGACGTTAGGCACGACTGTTACTCCCATTTGCGAGGGTATTGGTCCAGCGGAGATGTAAGGATGGGACGAGTCGATGACATTCATGCGGCGGTGCGGCTCGTCTATCAGGCGGCGCTCGATCCCGGGGAATGGCATGCGGCGCTCGATTCGGTCGTGAACGCTATTGGTGCACATAAAGCGGTGCTCAACGAAGTGACCGGAGATGCCGTTGGTGTCGTCGCGTCGACCGGCATCGACCTCTATTCCGCGTCACGACTGCACCGCGAGTTCGCGTCACGAATGCCGTACTGGATCAGCGCCATTCCGGCAGGAACGTCATTGCGTCAATCGTCAGCGATCTCCGACGCGGATTTCAGACGCTCTGATCTGTATAACGAGGCGGTTCGTCCAGCTGGCGGGTTCTACGGGATCGTCACGCCACTCGTGCGCACGCCTGTGCGTCAGGTCTATCTTTCGACCGGCCGCGAATTAGGTGCAGCGGATTTCGATAACGAAGACGTAGACGCCTTGAATGTCGTTGTGCCCCACCTTATCAACTCGCTCGAAGTGGGCAAGCGGCTCGTGCGCGCGGACGCGAACGTCAAGTCGGTATTTGATTTGCTCGATCGCGCGAGCGTCGGCGTCATTCTGTTCGACGCCGCGCTATGCCCTGTGTTCGTGAATAGACGCGCCGAGGCGCTTGCATCGAGTGGCAACGGATTGGTGCTGTCCGAACGCACGGTGGCGGCGACGAGGCACGCGGAAACACTGTTGTTGCAGAAGGCGATGGCCAGCTCGGTCGGCTTGCATGACATAAAACCCGGCGGCCGCGAGAGTGCGATACAACGAGCCGCCCCCACGCGCTGCTATCTTTCGCGCGATCCGCCGCGCCTGCCACTCGTCGTCAGGATCATGCCATTCGACCTGCACCAGCGGTCTGGCGCGTATGGAGATGCGGGCGAATCCAACACCACACGTGGCGCTCTGTTCCTGACGGAGGCCGATCGTGCGCCGAACGTCGATGCGGACGTACTCGTTGAAACGTTCCAGCTCACGCGCCGCGAGGCGCAACTTGCAGTGTTGCTTGCCAACGGCTACTGCGTCGAAGAGGCGGCGACGAAGCTCGCAATCGCCTTAGGCACAGCGCGGGGATACCTGAAACAGATATTGGGCAAGACCTGCACACATAGACAGGCCGAGCTCGTCGCGCTCATCCTGCGCAGCAGCCTGCAAGCTTTCGAATCTGCCGATGGCCGCTAGAGTCGCGGCGGCAAGGCCGTCTCCGCCAGACCGGCAAGCGGGCGTTTTTCGCGCACGCGCTGACTCAGCATGCCGAGCACGAGCAGTGCTATCGGATAGAGGATCTTGTAGTTCGAATCTGCCATCAGGAAACCACAGGACAGAAATGCGAGCGGTGTCAGAAGCCATCGCTGTGCTCCGCGTTCGATCTTCCAGCAAGCGAAGATACATACCAGGTAGAGCACCAGAAAATTCTGGTTAGCAACGGTCAATAGATCCGAGATCTGGATATGAAATGCCGTCACCCCTGCCAGTACGGCCGCAAAGCTTGCCGCCACCAACAGTACTGCGTTGCGAGGCGTTCCTTGCGCGTCCAGGCGCGCAAACACTCCGGGCAGCAGGCGGTTCCTGCTGGCGGCATAGAAAAGACGACTGGCAGCGAAGACCCACGCATTGGCTGTCGCCTGAATAATCACGACTGTCACCAGCGCGAATGCAGACTGCCAGCGCAAGGGAACGAGATGGGCAATCCCTTCCGCCGCGTTCACCGACGACTGGTTACTTGACGCACCGTTTACGGTGCCTGCCAGCAGGGAATACAACACTACTACGACGAGAAAGCTAGCCAGATAAACGAGCTTGATCGTTCGCTGCGGCTGCTGGAACTCTTCGAGACCGAACGAGACGTTCTCCCAGCCTACAAATGCCCAGAAAAGCAGAGCACTCACTCTCCAGACTTGCGATGGCTTGACGCCTGTCCAGTCGGGACGCGTCCACAACAGCATACCGGTGCGCAGGTCGGCGTGCCTCGTCACGCAAAGGGCGAGCACGGCAGCGACGATCAATGCGAGCGAGAGCTTATTGACGAGCGCAGCCTTGCGAATGCCGACCAGGTTGAACGTAATGGCGACCAGCAAGATCGAGATGCAGATGGGCACATGAGCACTCTTGCCGAGGCCAAAGGCAACGAGCGCATAGCTTGCCCCGATCATCGATTGGGCCGGCACGGTAAGCGGGAACGTGCCGCATAGAACGGCCGTGACGGCAGATTCGGCACGCCGCCCGAGCGCGGCTTCGGCGTAACGCGAAATGCCCGCGGCGGAGGCGTAGCGCGTGCCAAGGATTGCAAACACCCAAAGCAGCGGAAGGCAGGCGATCGCGCAGGCCAACCATCCGAATGCCGCGATTTGCGGTGAGCCGAGCTGCAGCGCAAGGCCCGGAAGACCAAACACGCCGGAGCCGACGACCATCCCGACAGCCAGCGCCGTGCCGCCGAACAGCGAAATCTGCCGACGCAATTCTGGCACTTCTTTCTCCTTCGCTGTTTCCTGTGCTGTGACTCGATGCAAGTCCAGCTCGATTCCGGTGACTAGCACGGTCGTATTCATGCTAGATGTCGCGCGAAGGCGAAACACCCCATGCGCAGGGGGCATCTGCGAGTCGGCCGCGAGCGAACGGAGCGTCAGTTGGCCGTACCGTCGCCAGGCGCGAATCGGCTGGAGGCACAGCGGAAGGTTCTCCTGGGCAGCACCCGGCGCGTCAGGCGGTCGTCAATGGCAGCGTCACACGGGCCTCCAGACCGCCAGAGCAGCGATTTTCGAGTTCGAGTTCGCCGTGCATGGCGAGCGTCAGGCGTCGCGCGATGGCGAGCCCGAGGCCGCAGCCGTGCGTCGAAGCCGCCGTTTCGGGCGCGCGGTACCACGGAGCGAACACCGTCTCCAGAAGGGCTGGAGCGATGCCCGGCCCGGAATCGACGACGGCGAGCACGAGGCGCTGCGCGTCCACACTCACACTGAGACGGACATCCACGCCATAGCGCAATGCGTTGTCCACGAGGTTCGCTAGCACGCGGCGCAACGCATGAGGACACGTCATCACGGGACGCCCTACGCGCCCCTCGAGTGCGATGGCGCGTCCGGCGTCGCGATAGTCGGCGATCAGCGCGCCAAGCAGGGCGTCCGCATCGACGGAACGCATGGGCTCCAGTGCACTGCATTGCATGCGCGCGCAGGAGAGACTGCCCTCCACCAATTCGGCCATCTCAGCCAGATCGCGGGCGAGCGCGTCGCGCACCGCACGGTCCTCCACGAGTTCGGAGCGCATGCACATGCGCGTGAGCGGCGTGCGCAGATCGTGCGCATAGGCGGCGAGCACATGGAGCAACTCCGCCTGCCGGCGAGCGCGATCGCGCGTACATACATTGAAAGCGCGAGCGAGACGGGCGATGGCCGGCGGTCCCATCCCTTCGGGTAAGACGTACTCCGTTGCGTCGCCAGGGTTCCGCGCGATGTCCGCCGTCATGCGCTGAACGCACACGCGCAGCTCCACGACTTTCAGAGCCGCAAGGGCCACCGCGAGAACGGCAGGCAGCATGAGTGGCGGACCGACGCGCACAAGCATTTCCCAACTGGCCTCATGCGTAGCAAATGGAGCGTAAGCGCAGGCGGCCGCGAACAGCACCCACAATGCACGCGACCACGCGGCAAAGGACAGCCACGCGGACGTGCTCATGCATACGCCAAAGGTGTTGGGTGCGTCGATCGAGTGCGCGCTCATATCCGTTCTCCTGTACTGGCCGCTTCGTACCACTGCCGCACGCGCATTGACAGACAGCCAGCACCATGCCTCGCTCGGCATCGTCAGGATAGTGCCCATCAAGGGCGTCCACCAGCATATGAACGTATGGGTTCAACCTACATAGGTTCACGCCAACGTCACCCGTCACGAGCCTATACGGACGTATATGAAACCCATCCTTAAACATCTCCCTACCCAGTCCTCAATGGAATGGTTCTACCGCTTCGTTCTGGTTAATCTTCTCGCAGCGGTATTTAAAACGCATCTGCACGCGCTTATCACAGGTCATGGAAAAACCCGATCACATCCTGGTTGTCGACGACGACCGCGGCATACGCGAGCTGGTTGCCGATTATCTCGAACGAAACGGCATGCGCGTTTCGGGCGCGGCCAATGGACGGGAAATGCACGAGATTATCGGCAAGCAGGCACCCGACCTGATTCTGCTCGATCTGATTCTGCCCGGAGAAGACGGCCTCGCGCTTTATCGCACGTTGCGTGAGAACCGCCATCGTGCGGTGCCCGTTCTGATGCTGACGGCGAACAGCGACGTCACCGACCGCATCATCGGGCTCGAAATGGGCGCGGACGACTATATGTCAAAGCCGTTCCAGGCCCGCGAGCTTCTCGCACGGATAAGGGCGGTATTGCGCCGCACGCGCATGCTGCCGCCGGACGTGCAGCCAGTGGACAACACAGCCGTTCTCGGCTTCGGAGAGTGGCGCCTCGACACTACCGCGCGTCATCTGCTCGAATCCAATGGCAACGTCGTGACGCTCAGCGGCGCCGAATACCGACTACTGCGCGTGTTTCTCGACCATGCGCAACGCGTGCTGACGCGCGATCAGTTGCTCAATCTGACGCAGCGCCGCAACGCCGATCCATTCGACCGCTCGATCGATCTGCTGGTAAGCCGGCTCCGGCAAAAATTGAATGACACCGCACGCGCTGCCCGCTACATCAAGACGCTGCGCAACGAGGGCTACATCTTTTCGGCGCCGGTCACGCTTCATCGTGAAACTCGCGAAACCGTGCAGTACGCAGGGGCGCAGGTTAAGAGCGAAGCGCTCCGACAGCAGCGAAGTTTCTTTGGTGTCGCACGATTTTTGTAGCGATGCGTACCGACCGCGCCGGAGGATACAACGGCCTACCTATCACCCGCACGCGGAAACAAGCCCGATACGTGCGAGGCCTCTAATGACTCCACGCAACGGCGATTCACCCGCGCGGCCAACGAAACCTGCTGACATGGAAGCCTCGAATATGAAAGCCATCGTAATGGAGGGCCCGTGCGGCCCTGATGCATTGCGGGCGCCATCGACGTCAGGATCGGAGGTGTTTATCCGCTCGAGCAAGCGGCCAAAGCACACGAGGACATGGAGAGCCGCAGCACGACGGGCGAGCTGCGGCTGATTCACTAGCGCCGCTTCGCATGTGCTTTCAGCTCTCACCAAGTGCACCCTTGAGCGTGGCGAGAAGTACAGAAGCGCTGAAGGGCTTGAACAGACAATCGTACGCGCCCTGCGCTATCAGGTTATTGCGCACGGCCCCGTCCTTGCGAGCGGTAATGAAGACGACCGGCACGCCTTTACCGAGTCGTTTCAACTCCCGAAAAAGCGCGAGCCCGCCCATACCCGGCATGCTGACATCGAGGAGAAGACAATCGGTTTGATCGACGACTCCAGAAGCAAGAAAGCTTTCCACCGATGAGAACACGCTCACAGCATATCCAAATACCCGCACCAGTTCGGGAAGCGCCTCCCGCACTGAATCGTCATCATCAACCAACGTTACTCGCATGATTGCCCGCCATTAAAACTCGTTGAGACCGCTACACCGCTGCCAAAGGATGCACGAACGCGATCTGCCGATCTACGATACCTTGGTATCTTTCGAACAATAAATTCCGGCAAGAAGAGTGCAAGCGCGCCGCACACGGCGTCAAAGCGCGCGCGGGCAGGACGGTGCGGCCGTGATCAGACTCCAGGCAGGGCATCCGTATATTTAGGCAATTCAGGTTTCGCCGAGACGGATACCTATACCAAAGAACAGTCCCGTACGCAGTTAGATTGACGACAGACATGCGAAAGCACGATGGTTTGAATTGACCGCTGCCGGTAAATTTGGGCCATGAAATCTCATCGAGGCGGCCGTTGCTCGCGCATCACTGACTCGTTTGGTTCTTCCCGGCAAGGAGTAGTGCGCAATGCTCGTTCAGGTCGCTCCGCTGACACGATTCGACCGTGTGCTGCTTTCACTTCTTGCATTTTTCTGTTTGAGCGAAACATCGTTGGAAATGGTCTTCTCTGATTCACAGGAAGACATCGCCGCGGTATTGCTTGCAAAGGCGACATGGATGGCGCTAATCGCGGGACCGTTTATGCAGCGTCGATATGCCGCCCGTTTACTCTCATATCTATGCGTCGTCAGCGCTATCGCAGTCGGGCTGTCTCTGCCGGATATGGCCAGCAAGGCGCCCTTCTTTTTTTCGATTCTGACGATTGACGTGCTGCTCAAATTTTCGATGTTCGTTCGGGTGGCGGTCTTCTCATCGCATCCCATCGACCCTTAGGATCGGCCGGGTACTTCGACGACAGCGATTTTCGAGGCGGTGCCTAGGGTGGCGCTACAAGTTGCAGGCGAACTGCCGACATCACCAATAGCGTCGCATCGAAGAAAGTGTATCCTTGCGCAACAATTTTCGTTGCAGCGGCGATGCATAAAAAAACAACTGTCTTGTGGGACGATGGCGAGCGTGTCTTGTGGAGAGGACCGTCCTCGGTGGTGGCCGGTCAGAGTGAGCTGTTCGTGCGGCTTGCCGCTGACCAGCCGATGCCCGCCAGCCTCGATCGGCTTGCCCACGAGTTCGGGCTGAAGGACGAGCTTGACAGTGCGTGGGCGGTACGGCCGCTAAGGCTGGTGCGCGAAGGCGGCCAGACCGTGCTGGCGCTCGAGGACCCCGGCGGCGAGCCGCTCGCGCGTCTGCTCGGCACGCCCATGGAGATTGGCTATTTCCTGGAACTCGCCATTGGCATTGCCGCCGCCCTCGGCAAGCTTCATCAACGCGGCCTGATCCATAAGGATCTGAAGCCCGCGCATATCCTCGTGCATTGCGCCGACGAACAGGCGCGGCTGACCGGCTTCGGCCTGGCCTCGCGACTGCCGCGCGAGCGGCAGGCGCCGGAGCCTCCCGAAACCATCGCCGGAACGCTCGCCTACATGGCACCCGAGCAGACCGGACGGATGAATCGCTCGATCGATTCGCGCAGCGATCTGTATGCGCTCGGCGTCACGTTCTATCAGATGCTCACGGGTGTCTTGCCGTTTGCCGCCACGGACGCGATGGAATGGGTGCACTGCCATATCGCCAGAACGCCATTGGCACCCAATGCGCGGGTGGAAGCCATCCCCGCCGTCATCTCCCGCATCGTCATGAAGCTGCTCGCCAAGACCGCCGAGGAGCGCTACCAGACCGCTGCCGGTGTCGAGCATGATCTGCGGCGCTGCCTCGCCGACTGGGAGCGTCAGCGCCGCATCGACGACTTTCCGCTGGACGAGCACGGCACCCCCGACCGGCTGATGATCCCCGAGAAGCTTTACGGACGTGAGCGGGAAGTCGAGACCCTGGTCAGCACCTTCACCCGTATTGTCGAGACCGGCACACCCGAACTCGTGCTGGTTTCCGGGTATTCGGGCATCGGCAAATCGTCGGTGGTCAATGAACTGCACAAGATCCTCGTGCCGCCACGGGGATTGTTTGCATCCGGCAAGTTCGACCAGTACAAGCGCGATATTCCGTATGCAACGCTGATCCAGGCATTTCAAAGCCTGGTGCGCATGCTTCTGGGCAAGTCCGAAACGGAGCTGGCGGGCTGGCGTGCCGCATTGCTGGACGCGCTCTCGCCCAATGCGGCGCTGGTGAGCGAACTGATCCCCGAACTGAAGCTGATCATCGGCGAGCCGCCCGCGGTCCCGGAGCTCGAACCACAACAGGCGAAACAGCGCTTCCTGCAGGTGTTCCGGCGTTTCATCGGCGTATTCGCTCAGGCCGACCATCCGCTCGCACTGTTCCTCGACGACCTGCAGTGGCTCGACGCAGCGACCCTGGACCTGCTCGTGGACCTGCTGATCCAGCCGGAACTGCGCTACCTGATGGTCATCGGCGCCTATCGCGACAACGAGGTGGATGCCGCTCATCCGCTGACAGCCCGGCTTGCAGCGATCCGCAGCGCGGGCGCGAAGATCGGGGAAATCCGGCTCGCGCCGCTGACCGGTGCGCACATCGGGAATCTGATCGCGGACGCGCTGCACTGTGCGCCTGAAAAACTTGCGCCACTGGCGCGCCTCGTGACCGACCGGACCGGTGGTAATCCGTTCTTCGTGATCCAGTTCCTGCACGCGCTGGCCGAAGGCGGTCTGCTGGCATTCGATCACGATGCGCGGCAGTGGCGCTGGGATACCGAACGCATCCACGCCAGCGGTTACACCGACAACGTCGTGGACCTGATGGCCGGCAAGCTGACGCGCCTGCCGCCCGCGACGCAACGCGCGCTGCAGCAGCTTGCCTGTCTCGGGAACACCGCGGACATCGCGACCCTGTCGGCCGTGCTCGGCATGCCGGAGGCGGGGATTCACGCCGTGGTCTGGGAGGCGGTTCGCCAGGAACTCGTCGTGCGGCTCGAAGGCGCCTACGCGTTCGTTCACGACCGGGTTCATCAGGCCGCCTATTCCCTGATTCCTGAATCATCGCGCGCCGACGCGCATCTGCGGATCGGCCGCCTGCTCATCGCGCAGGCCCCGGCGGAAAAACGCGAGGAAGCGATCTTCGAAATTGTCGGGCAGCTCAATCGCGGCGCCGTGCTGATCACCGAACGGGATGAACGCGAGCAACTGGCCGAACTCAATCTGCGCGCTGGCCAGCGCGCCAGGGCGTCGGCAGCCTATGCCTCGGCGCTCGCCTATTTGACCGCTGGCGCCGGGCTATTGAATGACGATTGCTGGCAGCGTCGGCATCAGTTGATTTTTGCACTGGAGCTGAACCGGGCCGAATGCGAATTCCTGACGGGACAACTGCTCGCCGCCGAGACGCGACTTGCGGCGCTATCGAAGCGTGCGACGACCACGCTCGAGCGCGCCCAGGTCACGTTCTGGCAGATGGATGTCTACCTGATGCTCGACCAGAGCGAAAACGCGATCGCCGTTGGCCTCGCCTTCCTTCGTCATGTGGGCATCGAGTGGTCACCCCATCCGGACGACGCGCCCGTGCGCCGCGAATACGAGCGCATCTGGTCACTGCTTGGCGACCGGAGCATCGAGGAACTCATCGATCTTCCGCCGATGGAGAATCCCATCGCGCTGGCAACCGTCGAGGTTCTGACCAAGCTCTTCGCGCCCGCGTTGTTCACGGATGGGAACCTCAATTGCCTGACGATCTGCAAGGCAATCAGTCTCAGCCTCGAACAAGGCAATGCCGATGCGTCGTGCGTGGCCTACGCCCAATTCCCCTGGTTCGCCGGACGGCTTTTCGGCGACTACCAGCCCGGATTCGAATTCGGCCGGCTCGGCTGCAAGCTCGTCGAACGACGCGGCCTCGTACGCTTCGAAGCCCGCACGCATCTCGCGTTCTCCGTTTATGTCGCCCGCTGGGTGCGCCCAGCGCGGCAGACTTGCGGCGACCACTTCCGCCGCATTTTCGACGCCTTGAACAGGACCGGCGACCTGTCGTTCGGCGCATTCGCGTGGTTCCACCTCGTCTCGAACCTGCTTTTCATCGGCGAGCCACTGGCCGACGTGCAACGAGAGGGTGAAACCGGCCTTGCGTATGCCAGCAAATTGCAATTCGGCCTGGCGATTCACTTTATCGAAGACCAGCTTGCGGTCATCCGGACGCTGCGCGGCTTGACGCCGGTATTCGGCTGCCTCGACGACGCGCAGTTCAACGAAGCTCACACAGAACAGCACTATCTGGATCTGAACAAACCGTCGCTGTCGGCCGCCGCATGCTGGTACTGGATCCGGAAGCTCCAGGCGCGCTATCTCGCCGGCGACCACGAGGCGGCCATGGCCGCCGCGTCAGAGGCGCAGCGGCTTCTGTGGACCTCGCACTCGTTCCTCGACGAGGCCGAATATCACTTTTATGCCGCGCTCGCGACGGCTGGACGGCGCGACTCCATCGCGGCTGGCGAGTGGCCGCAGCAGCGGGAAGCATTACTTGCCCACCATAAGCAGCTGCGCGTTTGGGCCGATCTCTGCGCGGAGAACTTCGCAAGTCATGCCGCACTGGTCGGCGCCGAGATCGCGCGCATCGAAGGCCACGTGGCGGAGGCCGAAACGCTCTACGAGCAGGCTATCGATTTGGCGCAGGACAGCGGCTTCGCGCATATCGAGGCACTGGCGAGCGAACTCGCGTCGCGCTTTTATGCGGCCCGCGGTCGTCGAAGAATTGCGCGCATGTATATGCAGGACGCCCGCTATGGCTATCTGCGTTGGGGCGCCATCGGCAAGGCGCGTCAACTCGAGGAACAGTACCCATACCTGAGAACCGAAGAGACGGTGCCCGGACCGACCAATACGATGGCGGCAACCATCGAGCACCTGGAGCTGGCGAAAGTGATCAAGGTGTCGCAGGCGGCGTCAGGCGAAATCCACCTGGAAAAGCTGATCGGGATGGTCATGCGCACGGCCATCGAACAGGCGGGCGCCGAACGGGGTCTGCTGATCCTGTCGGATGCGGGCGAGCATCGGATTGCCGCGGAAGCCACCACCGCCGGCGACGCGGTCCATGTGCAGCTATCGGACGCGCCGCTCAACTCAGCGGTGTTGCCGGAGTCGATCATCAACCAGGTCTTGCGTACGCGCGAGAACATTTTCCTCGACGATGCCGCATCGGATCCGATGGCCGATCCGGACCCTTACGTCCGTCAGCATCGCGCACGTTCCATTCTGTGCCTGCCGCTGATGAATGGCGCCAAGCTGATGGGCGTGCTCTACCTCGAGAACAATCTCACTGCCCGCGTGTTCAGCCCCGCGCGGATCGCCGTGCTGAAGCTCGTGGCCTCGCAGGCTGCCATTTCGCTCGAAAATGCCCGCTTGTATCGCGACGTCGCGCAACGCGAAGCAAAGATCCGACGCCTCGTCGACGCCAATCTCATTGGGATCGTCATCTGGGGCCTGGACGGACGACTCATCGACGCCAACGATTCCTTTCTCGACATGCTCCAGTACGACCGTGAGGATTTGCGGAAAGGGCTGCGATGGTACGACATGACGCCCCCCGAATGGCAACAACGTGTGCCGCGCGAGTTCGAAGAGCTTGCGGCGACCGGCGCCATGCAACCCTGCGAAAAGGAGTTCTACAGGAAAGACGGCAGCCGGGTACCCGTCCTGATCGGCGGCGCGGCATTCGAGGATGAGCCGAACCAGGGGGTGGCTTACATTCTCGATCTGAGCGCGCAGAAGCAGGCGGAAAAGAAAATCCGTGACAGCGAAGAGCGCTATCGCGACGTGCAGGCCGAACTGGCGCATGCGAATCGCGTCGCGACGATGGGGCAGCTCGCCGCGTCGATCGCTCACGAACTCAGTCAGCCCGTTACCGCGACGGTGGCCAACGCGGAGGCCGCATTGCGATGGCTGGCCCGCGAGCCCGCCGACCTCGGCGAAGCGAGGCGTGCGCTCGATCGTATCGTCAGGGACACCAATCGCGCCGGAGACGTGCTCGG
Organism: Paraburkholderia sp. JPY465; assembly: GCF_050436725.1. Classification (NCBI taxonomy): domain Bacteria; kingdom Pseudomonadati; phylum Pseudomonadota; class Betaproteobacteria; order Burkholderiales; family Burkholderiaceae; genus Paraburkholderia; species Paraburkholderia sp. JPY465. Next base: position 1,053,793 of record NZ_JBNDMT010000006.1, on the reverse strand, counting down.
CCGGATCCGGCAAATGGTCAGGAAGGCGCCACGGAAACAGGAGCCGGTAGATATCAACGAGGCGATCCGCGAGATCACCGAACTGGTCCAGGGAGAAGCAAGGAAGAGTGGCGCCAGGCTGGAGATCCAACTCGCGGAAGATTTGCCGTCCATCGAAGGCGACCGGGTGGAATTGCAGCAGGTGCTGCTCAACCTGATCATCAATGCATTGGAGGCAACGAGCAGTCTGGAGGGGACTCGGCACGTGCAGGTCAGCACGGGCGAGGCGGACGGTGCCGGCGTGGTCGTGACCGTGCGCGACTCGGGACCGGGCTTCGGTCCGAACGGTCCGGAACACGCGTTCAGCGCGTTTTACACGACCAAAGCGACGGGCTTGGGCATGGGACTTTCAATCTGCCGTTCGATTATCGACGCCCATGGCGGCCGGTTATGGGTGAGTGAATCCACGCCGCGCGGCGCGGCGGTTCAGTTCACGGTGCCCCTGCACGCGTCGCCAATGCTATGACTCGCCACCGGATATTTTCCCGAGGACGCTCGCAACGATGCGATCGCACTGCGCCCCGCCGAATTCGAACACGTCGCGCTCGGCGAGATCGAGAGCCTGAGCGAGCGACTCGCGCAACATGCTGCGCGCGCGGAAATGCCGGCTCCGTACCGTCGCTTCTGGAATGTTCAGACACTGCGCGGTCTCCTCGACGCTCATTTCCTCGATCGCGCGCAGCACGAATACGACGCGAAACGGCTCGGGCAATTCATCGAGTTTGCGTTCGAGCAGCGCGCGCACTTGCGAACGCGCAAGCGCCCGGTCGGGGGCATCGTCGTCGTGTGTGGTCATTGCATCGTCAGGTTCGATGTATTCGGGTGCGTCCACGATCGGAATCACATTCTGACGCCGCGCCGAGCGCCGTAATCGCGCGAAGCATTCGTTGAGCACCAGCCGTGACAGCCACGTGAACAATTGCGACTCACCGCGAAACTGGCTGATCGATCGGTACGCGTGCAGATACGCATCCTGTAGCGCATCTTCCGCCTCGGCGTCGTTGCGCAAGGTCGCGCGCGCCATGCGATAGAGCCGGCGGTTATGCCTTCGCATCAGCAGTTCGAACGCGTCACGGTCACCCGCGGCGATGCGGCGCGCGATGCCGAGGTCGTCTTCAGTGGACTCGACAGGCAGATTCATCATCGCTTTCATCGTACGTTCAGAACCGCGTGCATCGTCGGATGCAGCGTGCACGAATACGTGTAGCGTCCCCCCTTGGTCGCCACGTAACTCCACGATGCATCCGGCGCGATGTCATGCGAATCGAACGCTTTCGCATCAGCGGTCGCGGTGTGCGGAAACAGGTCCTTGTTGATCCACACCACGCGATCACCGCGCGCGACCGTCAACGCGGCCGGATTGAACCGCATCTGTTCGATCACGACGACGTACGTCGCCGCCATCGCATCGACGTGCAACACCAGCACGCCCATCAGACAAACGAGCCGGCGCATCTCACGCACCGCTCTTTGCCAGTTCCGCCTGCACGTGGCGCGCATGTTCGAGATGCGCGACGAAGGCCGGCCGCACCTTCACGAGCAGCGCCTTCAGTTCCTCGTTCTTCGCGCTCGGAATGAGCGTCTTGTCGAGCGCGTCGATCACGTTTTCATGATAGGTGACCTCGTGATCGATATAGGCCTTATCGAAGCTGGCACCCGAAAGTGTCTTCAGTTTGGCGATGTTCTGGTCGCCGCCCTGCTTGAGGTTCTGACTCGTCGGATTGTCCTCGGGGGTCACGTTGAGCTTCTTCACGAGATCCGTCGCGGCCTTGTTGACGCCGGTGTGATCGGTGACCATTTGCTGCGCGAACGCCTTCACGTCCTTCGATTTCGTTTTGGATTCCGCGAGCTTGCCCGCGTCGATATCGACCTGATTTGCGGTCACGACGATCGCGGCAATCTGCGGATCGCTCGGCCCGGCGCCTTGCGCGCTGGACGCGATGCTCGCTAACGCGAGCGTTGCCGCCAGCACTGTGTGGATGATGAGCTTCATCTGACATCTCCCCATATTCCGTTGCGGATATGGGATTGGATGTCACGTCGGAGAAGCGCGTTCCCGATCGGCCAGGAACGCGCCCGGAATGCGCGCGCCACGTTGCCGCGTGACGCGCAAAACCACCGCACACTACATCGCGATCACCTTGCCGGGGTTCAGGATATTGTGCGGATCGAGCGCAAGCTTGATCGCCTTCATCGCCGCGAGTTCGGCCGGCGAGCGCGACATGCCGAGCACGCCCAGCTTTTCCTCGCCGATCCCATGCTCGGCCGATACGGAGCCGCCCATTTCCCCGGTGAGTTCATAAACGACGCGCTTGACCTCGTCGATGTCCGCGTCGGTCCAGCCCGGTTCCTGCGCCACCACGTGCAGATTGCCGTCGCCGAGATGCCCGTACACGAGGATCGTCGCTTGCGGCCAGCGCGCGCGCAGCCGCTCGTCGCAACGCTGCGCCGCATCGCCCGCCTGCGCAACCGCGAAGCTGATGTCGAACGAGATGCGTCCCGGGATCAGGCGCGGATATTCGGCCGGCGCGTCGCGAATCGCCCAGAACGCCGCGGCGTCCGCGTCCGATTGCGCGAGCGCGGCATCGGAGATCACGCCCGCGTCGAGCATGTCGGCGAGAAAGTCCTCGAACGCCGCCGACTGCCGCTCCGGGTCCGCGCCGCAAGTCTCGAGCAATACGTAGTAAGCGTGATCGCTGCCGAGCGGCACGCGCAGTTCGGGCAGGCGTTCCCGCACGAAATCGCAATAGCTGGGCCACATGACTTCGAACGCGGACACGCCGGCCGGCAGCCGTTCCTGCGCGCGGCCGAGCAGCGTGGTTACCGCCTCGTAATCCGGCATGCCGCACCATGCGGTCGAGATTGCGCGCGGTTTGGCGCGCAGGCGCAGCACCGCGCGCGTGATGACCCCGAGCGTGCCTTCGCTGCCGGTCAGCAGGTTGCGCAGGTCATAGCCGGTATTGTTCTTGATCATCTTGCGCTCGCCGCCGATCACGCTGCCGTCGGCGAGCACCGCTTCGACGTCGAGCACCTGGTCGCGCATCATGCCGTAGCGGATCACGCGATTGCCGCCCGCATTGGTCGCGATGTTGCCGCCGATCGTGCAACTGCCGCGCGCGCCGAGGTCGAGCGCGAACATGAAGCCGGCGTGATCGGCCGCTTCCTGCACCACCTGCAGCGGCGTGCCCGCGAACACGGTGATCGTCGCGCTGACCGGATCGATGTCGATGACGCCGGTCATCCGCTCGACGCTCAGCGCAACCTCGCCGCCGAGCACGCAGGCGCCGCCAGCATGCCCGGTCATGCCGCCTTGCGTGACGACCGGCTGGCGGAATTGATGACAGATCCTGAGCGCGGTGGCGACTTCTTCGGTCGTGCGCGGGCGGATCAGCGCGATCGGATCGGTCGATGGCGTGCCGCTCCAGTCGGCGAACTGCCGCCCGCCAAATTCGGCCGGCAGACTCACGATGTCCGCGCCGAGCGCTTCGCGCAGCGCGGCGACGGCTTCGTTACCGCGGGTCGCGACGTTCGGTTCTTGCTGCATCAGATATCTCCAGTTCGTCAGACGGACAAAGCCGCTGCACGCGCCTGCACGGTTTGCGTTTGCGTTTGCGCTTGCGATTGCGATTGCACGCGCGGCAGCGGCGCCTGCTGCCCTGGCCAACGCAGATAACTACGGTCCAGCCCGGCGATATCGCAGCAACCGAGCAAGCCGAGCGCCCGGTCGATCTCGGTCTGCAGAATCTCGATGGCCCGCTCAGCGCCCGGCTGACCGCCCGCGCTCAGACCATAGGTGGTCGCGCGTCCGAGCAATACCGCATCGGCGCCCAGCGCGACCGCCTTCAGGATCTCGGAGCCGCGGCGAAATCCGCCGTCGAGCATCACGCACAGCTTACCCCCAACCTGCTCGACGACTTCGGGCAGCACGTCCATCGCCGATACCGCGCTGTCGAGTTGCCGCCCGCCGTGGTTCGACAGCACGATGCCGTCGACGCCGGCCTCCAGCGCCTTCAGCGCATCGGGCGCACCCAGCACGCCTTTGACGATCAGCCGACGCGGCCACAGATCGCGCAGCCAGCGGATATCGTCCCACGACAACGACGGGTCGAGTTCGCGGCCCAGTGTGATCGTCGCGCCCTTCACGCTGTCCTGCCCCGGCGGCAGCAGGTCGCCGAGATTGGCGAAGCGCGGCATGCCGTTCGGCCACAGCACGTTGGCCATCCAGCTCGGATGGCGCAGCACGTCGAACTTGTTGCGCCAGTCGAGTTTCAGCGGCTCGATGTAGTTGCGCAGGTCCCATTCGCGTTTGCCGAACACCGCGCTGTCGGTCGTGACGACCAGCGCCTCGATGCCCGCGGCGTTCGCGCGCCGCGCCAGCTTCGCGAGAGATTCGCGCGTGCGGTACATGTAGACCTGCATCCACACGCGACCGCCCGCGCGCTGCACGACGTCCTCCAGCGAGATCGTCGACACGTTGCTCAGCACGAACGGAATGCCGGCCGCTGCCGCCGCACTGGCCAGCTTGACGTCGCCTTCGCGAAACATCAGGCCGCTATAGCCGGTCGGGCCGATCATGAACGGCGACGCGCTGCGCTCGCCGAACAGCGTCACGCTCTGATTGCGCTTTTCGACGTTCACCAGCGTGCGCGGCAGAAAAGCGATTTCGCGGAACACGTCGCGGTTGCGCCGCAGTGTGGCTTCGTCTTCGGCGCCGCCCTCGACATACTCGAAACAGAAATTCGGCAGACGCTTGCGGGCCATCGCGCGCAGATCATCGATGCTGTGCGCGCGCTTCACGTCGCGGCCTGAATAAAGGCGGCGTTCCAATTACATCCTCCAGTGCGTGATTTATTCGCTTGTTTGCTTGTGTCGCTGCAATGCAGCCGTTCAGGTCACCACGCCGACTTGCCACGGCACGAACTCGCTCTGCCCGTAGCCATGCAGCTCGCTCTTGGTGCGCGTACCCGACGCGCAGTCGAGCATCATGCGGAAGATCGCTTCGCCGAGTTCATCGATGCTCGCGCTGCCGTCGATCACCCCGCCGCAATTGATATCGATGTCGTCCTGCTGGCGCTCCCACAACGCGGTGTTGGTCGCCAGCTTCAACGACGGCGACGGCGCGCAGCCGTAAGCGGAGCCGCGCCCGGTCGTGAAGCAGATCAGGTTCGCGCCCGAGGCGACCTGTCCCGTCGCGGAAACCGGGTCGTAGCCGGGTGAATCCATGAACACGAAGCCCTTCGCGGCGATCGGTTGAGCGTATTCGTAGACGTCGACCAGATTCGTCGTGCCGCCCTTCGCGACCGCGCCGAGCGATTTTTCGAGGATCGTCGTCAGACCGCCCACCTTGTTGCCCGCCGATGGGTTGTTGTCCATCGCGCCGCCGTTGCGCGCGCAGTAGTCCTGCCACCACGCGATGCGCGCGAGCAGTTTGTCGCCGACCGCCGCGCTCACCGCGCGGCGCGTCAGCAGATGTTCCGCGCCGTAGATTTCCGGCGTTTCCGACAGGATCGCGGTACCGCCATGCCGCACGAGCCGATCCACCGCGGCGCCGAGCGCCGGATTCGCGGAGATGCCCGAGTAGCCGTCCGAGCCGCCGCATTGCAGACCAACGCACAGATGCGAGGCCGGCACCGGCACGCGCTGCACGCGATTCGCGTCGGCGAGCATCTCGCGCACCATCGCGATACCGCGTTCGATCGTCTTGCGCGTGCCGCCGCTGTCCTGGATCGTGAAGCTGCGCAGCTTCGTCGTGCTGGCGTCGAGGCCGCCCGCCGCGAGCACGCCGTCGATCTGATTCGTCTCGCAGCCCAGCCCGACGAACAGCACCGACGCGAAGTTCGGATGCACCGCGTAGCCGGCGAGCGTGCGACGCAGAATCGCAATGCCCTCGCCTTGCATGTCGATGCCGCAGCCGAGCCCGTGCGTCAGAGCGATCACACCGTCGACGTTCGGATAGTCGGCGAGCGCGTCGGGACGCACGTCGCGCCGGAAATGATCGGCAATCGCGCGCGCAACCGTCGCCGAGCAGTTCACACTGGTCAGAATGCCGATGTAATTGCGCGTCGCGATGCGGCCGTCGTCGCGACGAATCCCCATGAAATGCGCGGGTTCATCGACGTAGACGGTCGGCTGCGCATCGGCGCCGAACGCGTGCTCGCGCGCGAACTCGGACATGCCGAGATTGTGCGTATGAACATGCTGGCCGCGCGCGATCGCCTCGCGCGCTACGCCGATGATCTGGTTGTAGCGCTTGACCGGCTCGCCGCGCGCGATGTCGCGCGTCGCGATCTTGTGCCCCGGTGGAATCAGCCCGGCGACCACCAGTTGTTCCGCGTCGATGCGCGTGCCCGGCAGCAACTGCCGGGTCGCGATGATGACGTCGTCGGCGGGATGCAGGCGAATGATCGGGCACGCGCGGCTAGCTTGAGTCGACATGAAAAGCCTCGAAGACAGGGTTATCGGTAAGCGTTCAAACAGAATACGTCAGATCGTGGAGCCCACGCCCTTGGGCAGATCGCGGCTGTCCGATTCCAGCGACAGCGGCTCGATGCGTCCCACGATGAAAAGATAGCTGAACGCGCCAAGGAAGCAGAAGCCGCCCGCGACGACGAGCGGAATCGTGAACGAGCCCTTCGACATCGCCACCATCACGCCGGTGAACGTGGTGATCACGATCCCCGCCAGATTCGACGCGAAGTTCTGGATGCCGCCGATCGACGCGACGTGGCGCGGCGTCGGCGCGACGTCGCCGGGCAGCGACCAGATGCTCGCCGCGGCGAACGCGAGGCTGCCGTACGCGATGCCGAAGAACGCGAGCATCAGATACGTGTTCTCCGTGAACGCCGACAACGTGATCACCGACGACAGCAGCATGCCGCCGACCATGCAGGTCTTGCGCGCGGCCGTCAGGCTCCAGCCGCGCCGGAACAGCGCGTCGGACACGAAGCCGCCGAGCCAGCCGCCCGGAATCGCGATCAACGCCGGAATCATGCCGAGCGTGCCGAGCGATTTCAGCGAGAAGCCACGGGTCTCAACGAGGTAGCTCGGAAACCACGTAATGAAGAAATAGATCACGAAGTTCAGGCAGAAGAAGCCGAGCATCATGCCCCACAGCGTGCGGTGGCGAAACAGCGACGCCCATGTCACCTTCTCCGCGCTCACCTGAGCCGCGGGAGTCGCCTCGAGTGCAACGGCCATCTCGTCTTGCACCGGATTGCGATAGATCACGAACCAGCCGACGATCCAGACCGCGCCGAGCAAGCCGGTAAGAACAAAAGCCGCCTTCCAGCCGAGCGTGCTGATGATCAGCGCAACCACGGGAATCGACAGTGCCGAGCCGACCCGCGAGCCGCTATCGAAGATGCTCGTCGCGAGCGCACGTTCCTTGGGCTGGAACCATTGGCTCACGAGCTTCGTGCAGGACGGATACGCACCCGCCTCGCCGACGCCGAGCAACAGGCGGCAGCCGAACATGCCCGCGACGCTGGTCGTGACCGCGGTCGCCGCGGTAAACATCGACCACCAGCCGACCGCGAGCGGCAGCGCGATGCGCGCGCCAACTCGATCGACGAACCAGCCGAACGGCATCTGCATGAACGCGTAGGTCCAGAAGAAGCCGCTCAGGATGAAGCCCATCTCGGCGGGGCCGATGCCGAGCGCCTTTTCGATTTGCGGCGCGGCGACCGCGAGATTCGCACGATCGATGTAATTCACCGCGATCGCGAGAAAGCACAGAAAAATCACTACCCAACGCATTTTCTTCATGAAACTGTCTCCTGCTAGCCAGGCTAAGCCTATGTTTAGATGAACCTTGCGACCTCGTGAGCCGCCGGTGTACTGCGGGGTCGACGACCCGATTTACTGCGGAGTTGCGGCCCGCGCCTTTAGCCGCGTTGCACGCACGCGGCAAGCGCCGCGTTCAGACGCGGTTGCTCGACACGCACGTCGAGCTCGCGCGCGAGTTCGATCACCGGCCTGAAGCGCCGCTCTTTCTTTTGCTCGTGATTGCGCGCGATGTCGGCGAGGCGATGATCGAGGAACGGGTTTTCGAAGCGCTCGCGCACGTCATCGAGATAGGCGCGCGCGTCGCTGCCCTGACCGAGCGCATCGAAGACCGGCAGGACCTCGTCGCGCCACAGCGATTCGAGATCGGCGCGCAACAGCGGATCGCGCATCGCGTGCAGCACGTTCTCGTCGGGATCGCGCGCGTCGGCCTGCCAGCGCTCGGCGAGCCACGTATGCCCGAGGTTCAGCAGCAGCAGCTTCAGGCGTTCGTAGTGCAACAGATCGTCGGTGACGATCATCGCTTCGTGCTCGCACGGCAGCACCATGCCGGCACGCCGCTCGATCGCCCACAACGCGTAGGGTTCGGCAATCGCGCCGACCGGCCGGATCGGCTCGGATACGATGCGGTCCACCAGCGAATTGACCCAGACGCAGGTGTGCTCGATGTAGCGCACGAACTCGGTCCCGGCGCCCCACTCGCGCGCGATATCGGCGACGAGACCACGCAGCGTGTCGCCGTTGCCCGATACGAGTTCGCATGGCAGCAGCGTCAGCGGCGCGGCGCCGGCATTGAAGCGCGCGTGCAGCAGCACCACGAGCTTCGCCGCGAATCCGCGCGGCACGCTCTTGTCGTTGTGCAATAGCTCGGCGGTGTCTTCGGCGAAACACTCGTAGCCTCGATCGCCGGTGTTAGAGATCACCACGCGCGCGTCGCGCGCAAAGCGCTCCACCACCGTCGGCCAATCGGTATTCGCGTTCAATGCCTCGCTGATCGCATGACAATGCGTGGTCGTATCGATCACCGCTTCGCGGCGCAGACCGCGAATGCGCACCTCGTACTGCCGGTGCGCGCGTAACGCGTCGATGCGCGCGAGGCTCTCGGGGTTGGCCGTCGTCTGCACGACGGTCACGTGTCCCAGCGCGCGGCCCGCGTCGAGCGCCGCCGATACGAACAGATCCGCGTGCGCCTGCAGAAAGCGACTCGTGCCGAATTGAAGAATCGGGTTGCCCATCGTCCGTTGTCCCCGCTCGCTCAACAGGCCACCAGCGCCTTGATGACGCCGGCATCCGGTTTCAGCAGCTTGGGGAATTCGCCCGGCAGATTGGCGAGTTCGACCACGTGCGTATTGAGCGCGGCCGTCGGAATCTTGCCGGCGCGCATCGCTTCGAGCACCGTTTCGAAGTCGGCGACGGTCGCATTGCGGCTCGCGAGCAAGGTCGTCTCGCGCTTGTGCAACTCCGGATCGGCAAACGAAATGCGCTCGCTGACGATCGACACCAGCACGTACTTGCCGCCATGCGCGACGAACTGCAGCCCGCGCTCCATCGCCTTCACGTTGCCGGTCGCGTCGAACACCACGTCGAAGAACTCGTTGTCGGTCAGCGCCGCGAGTTGGGCGGCATCGGTCGCGGCGTCGGTGGTGTCGAGCAGCACCGTGTGATCCGCCTGCAATGCGCCCGCGCACACGGACAGACGGTCCGCGCGGCCGTCGAGCACGCTGACCTCGCCGCCGCGCAGCTTCGCGAAGATCGTCGCGGCCATGCCGATCGGCCCAGCCCCGACTATCAGCACACGCTGCCCGGCTTGCACGTCGGCGCGCGCGACCGCGTGTGCGCCGATCGCCAGGAATTCGAGCATCGCGGCCTGGTCGAGCGTCACGCCGTCGGCCTTGAAGACGAACGCCTGCGGCACCGCGAGGTACTCGGTCATGCCGCCGTCGGTATGGACGCCGAGCACGCGGATGTTCACGCAGCAGTTGCCCTTGCCCGCGCGGCAGGCCACGCAGCGCCCGCACGACAGATATGGCATCACGTACACCTGGTCGCCGGCCGCGACGCGCGCACCGGCCGGCGCCGCTTCGACGATGCCGGCAAGCTCGTGCCCCATCACGCGCGGATACGACAGATACGGCTGATTGCCGGTGAAGATATGGAAGTCGGTGCCGCAGATGCCGACTCGCCGGATGCGGATCAGCACATCGTCAGGGCCGGCGTCCGGCATCGCGCGTTCAGCTAGCGCGAGCTGGCCGGGTTGTTCGCAAATGACTGTCTTCATCGTCGTGGAGGAATGGATCGGGTATCGGGGAGTGGAGCGACCCGCAGGTCTACTCGTTTGACGCCTGCGTGGCGTCGATCTGGCCTTACCAATTTGCAAAATTAACCGCACGTGCGATACTGGTCAAGCCAATTTGCACGGAGTTGGGGGAAACCCCGAACGCTGTCAGCGCGCCGCCGGGCGCGCGCGATTTGCGCGCAGGGCGCTTCGATCTACAATCGGCGCTCGCCTTATCGGGCTTGCAGAAGCTCCATTGCCGGGAATCGTTTCGTGAACACCAAACCTGCCGACACTCGCCGCTTATATCTTCAGATCGCGGAAAAATTGCGCGATCTGATCGCTCAGCCGGAGTTCGCGCCGAACGGCCGCCTGCCGCCCGAGCGCGCGCTGGCGGAGACGCTCGGCGTATCGCGGCCGTCGGTGCGCGAGGCTCTGGTCGCGCTCGAACTGGAAGGGCTCGTCGAGATTCGCATGGGCTCGGGCGTCTATCTGTGCACGACGCCGCCCGCGCAGCGTGATGCGTCGCTGTCGCAGGCCGAACTCGGCGATAGCCTGCTCGACATCCTCGGCGCGCGCTGCCTGATCGAAGGCTCGATCATCGCGAGCGTCGCACCGTTCTGCAAACCGAAAGACCTGAAAATGCTGCGCGCGATCTACAACGAGATGGAGCGCGAAGTGAAGGCCGGCAGAATTCCGGTCGCGGCCGATCGCGCGTTCCATCTCGCGATCGCGCAGATGTCCGGCAACGAAGTGCTGGTGCGCACCGTCAGCTCGCTATTCGATGCGCGGCATAGTCCGCTGTCGGAGAAGCTGCGCGGCCACTTCGAAAACGAAACGACGTGGGGCGCCGTGCCCGAAGAACATCTGGTGATTCTGGAAGCGCTGGAAGCGCATGATCCGCTGCAGGCGCAGGCGGCGATGCAGCGCCACTTGAAGCTGTCGTTGGAGCGGGTGATTACCGGCGGGCAGCGCACGACTTAGGCGCCGCTGCCGGGATATGACGAAGTCCGGCCTCGGTGGCCCGATCTGTATTTGATTGGATAGCTTGTGAGCGACGCTGCCGTGAAGCGGCAATAGGTCAACTCGCGGCGGCCAAACGCGCATTCACGGCCGCCAGCACTTCTTCGAGCGTCTCCTCCATTACCTTCGACAAATCGTCGAGATGCGGAGCCGGTGCGGCGCCACGTGGCGTGATCTTCAGCGTATAGAAAGGCATCGCGTGCTCGAAGCGGCGCAGGATCAGATTCGAGTCGAGAAAGTCGTACGCCGACACCGGATGCAGCAAACCGATGCCAAGACCTTCCTTGACCATCGTCGCGATGTTGACCGAATACGGCGCGATCGCCACCACCTGCGATTGCAGCTGACCGGTCGCGAGCACCTGATCCATGCCCCAGCGCACGAGGTCGGGCAAGTCGTACGACACGATCGGCTGATTCCGCAGATCGGCCACCTTGATGACCTTGTGCTTGCCGAGCGGATGACCGGCCGGCAACGCGCAGATCGCATCGAGCTGCGCGAACGCGGTCGAATCGGTGCCGGTCACGTCGACCGTATTCGTGACGAGGCCGAGCGCGAGTTGGCGCGACACCACCTGATCGCGAATCAGCGACGACGCCCCGGTCGTCAACGCAATCTGCACGGCCGGATGCCGGCGATGAAAGTTCGCGACCACGCGCGCGAAGTAGCCGAGCCCGAACGACACGACCGAACCCACGCGAATCACCGCGGTCGACGGATTGCGCAAGCTCAGCGCGAACTCGCGGATGTTGTTCAGCCCCGCATAACGCCGCTCGACTTCCTCGAACAGCGCCAACGCTTCGACGGTCGGTTCGAGCCGTCCGCGGCTGCGATCGAACAGCGTCAGACTGGTCAAACGCTCCAGGTCGGTAATCAGACGGCTGATGCCCGACTGCGAAGTGCCGATGACCTGCGCGGCGCGGGTCGTCGTGCGGGTGAGCATCAGCGCCCTGAATGCGTCGATGTGCCGAAAGTCCATCCGTTCTCTCCGGATTGCATGGGCCGCCGGCGCCCCCCGCTGTCAACCGCGCTCGCACGGCAGCGCTGCGCATGTCACGCCGGCAAATCAAAGGCATGGATTTTACCGGCCTTCATCACGACCGGAATGCGCTCGCCCTGCCCCAGCAGACAGTCGAGCGACGCAAGCGGATTGCCGTCGACAACCAGCATGTCGGCGTGCGCGCCTGCCGTGATCTGCCCGAGCTGCCCGACCTGGCCGAGCACCTGCGCGCCGACCACCGTCGCGCTACGCAGGATCTCGAGCGGCGACAGCACTTCGCTGCGCAGGCGGAATTCATCGCTTTGCAGACGCTGCGATTCGCCGAGCAGATCGCTGCCGAAGCCCATCGGCACCCCTGCCGAGCGGAAGATTTCGAGCGAATGCAAGCCCGCCTGACGCACGCTCTCGATCTTCGCAACGCTGTCTGCCGGCAGGCCGAGCGCTTCGCCTTCGTTCGCGAGCGCGTCGTAGGTGACGAGCGTCGGCACCGCGAACGCGCCGTGCTCGGCCATCACGCGCGCCGCCGCTTCGTCGACCAGATTGCCGTGCTCGATCGTGCGGACCCCGCAGCGGACCGCGCGCGCGATCGCCTCGGCCGTATACGCATGCGCGAGCACGTAGGTGCCGCGCGCCCGCGCCTCGTCGACGATCGCCCTGATCTCGTCTTCCGAATAGCCCCATGCGCCGACCGGATCGGTGGGCGACGCGACACCGCCCGAGGCCATGATCTTGATCTGGTCGGCGCCCATCTGCAGCTCTTCACGCACCGCGCGACGCACGGCATCGACGCCGTCGGCGACACGCGATATCGCGCCGACGCGCGCGCAACACGCGCATGGACTATCGGTGCCGATGTAGTCGCTGCGGCCGCGCATGTCGCCGTGTCCGCCGGTCTGGCTGATCGCGCGGCCCGACACGAAGAGCCGCGGACCTTCGGCGAGCCCCTGTTCCAAAGCCTGCTTGAGCGCGAAGCCCGCGCCGCCCGCATCGCGCACCGTCGTAAAGCCGCGTCTGAGCATGCCTTGCAACAGCGGCAACGACTTCAGCGTGACCAGCACGTTCGGCAGGTTCACCTGTGCCGCGAGATTGAGCTGCGTCGCGTGCACGTGCACGTGCAGATCGATCAGGCCAGGCATCAGCGTCTTGCCGCGCACGTCGATTTCGCGCGCGGACGTGATACGGATCGGCCGATCCGAGACTTCCTTGATGCGTCCGTTTTCCACCAGCACCGCGTGGTCGTCGCGCAACTCGCCGGCAACCGGATCGAGCAGCGCGCAGTGCGAGAACAGAATCGACTCCATCATCTCTCCTCCCGGTTCACAGCCGGGTCCTCTTCAACGTTGAAGGGTGTCGCGAGCCGCGCGACTCAATCGATGGTCGCGTGCGCGAGCGTGCGCGGGGTCTTCGTCAGCAGCTCGGGGGTGGGGCCGGTCACGACCGAATCGTCGAGCCGGAAGCCGCCGAGGCCGTACACATAGATGCCAGGCTCCGCCGAGTAGACTTCGTTGTCGAGCAGCGCGCGGTGATTGAATGCCATGTCGTCCGGATACTCGTGACCGATGATGCCCATGCCATGCCCGGTGCGATGCCGGATGTACTTCGCGCAGCCGGCCTGCTCGATCACAGCCTGCGCGGCCGCGTCGATACCCGAAACGGGCTGGCCGGTGACGGCCGCCGCGACCGCCGCCTCGTTGGCCGCGCGCGCGACCTCATGAAAACGCGCCTGCTCGGCGCTCGGCTTGCCGCAGAACCACGTGCGCTCGTTCTCGATCACGAGACCGTTCAAACGCGGAATCACGATATTGACGAGACCGTCGCCCGCCTTGATCTTCGCGCCGCACGACGCCCCGTCGCCATGCGGCGACGCCGATGCCGGTCCCGACAGGGTCCAGCAACGCATCACTTCGAGGTTCTCGCCGGGAAAGCGGCGTGCGCCTTCGGTCACCATCAGCGCGGCCATCTGATAGTCGAGTTCCTGCACGAGCCGTCCGGGGCGGATGTTCTCGCGATATTGGTCCTGCACCCAATCGGCGAGACTCGCGGCTGCCCGCATCACGGTGATCTCCTCCAGGTGCTTGACCCAGCGCAACGAGCGCAGCTCGGCGAGCATCGGCAGAAACTTCGCGTCCGGCAACAGCGACGCCGCACGGCCGAGCGGACCACCCGCGGCCTCGACGCCGATTCGCGATGCGCCAAGCCCGGCGGCGCGCAAACGCGCGGCGATCAGCTCCGGGACTTCCGCGAGCAGCGGCTGCCGCTCGACCACGCGCGGATGCTCGGAATAGAACGAGATATCGTCGAGCCACAGATGCCCGCGCTCGCGCGCCATCATCGCGTGATGCGTCGACAGCTCGTTCATGATCGCAAACGGCTCGCCCGACAGCGGCACGCACACCGCGATCGGCCGCTCCCAGGTCTGCACGTCGACATGGAAATTGGTCGCAAACTGGAAGAAGTCGGCGGACGTGAAGATCAGTGCATCGACCCGCTGACGTTCCATCAGCTTTTGCATCAGGTCGTGACGGTAAGCGCGAGTCTTTTCGGTGAGGGTCGGCATCTGTGATTCCTTCAGAAAGTCAATTGAAGAGAGGCGCATCCCACACACGAGCCCGCGGCGCGCCCTGCCAGTTCAGGTCATCATCGTCTTCGCGTAGCGGCGCTGGATGATCCAGTGCGACAACAGCGCCAGCGCAAACGTGACGACCATCGATACGAGCGACAGCACGGCCCCGAACGGCCAGTTGTTGGCCTTGGCGATCTGGTCGTAGATCGCCGGCGTCATCATCGTGATGCCGGTGCCGCCGAGCAGAACCGGTGTCGCGTATGCGTTCATGCACAGAATGAACACGAGCATCGTGCCGGCCGCGACGCCGGGCGCAGCGATCGGCAACACGACGCGCGCAAGCGTCTGGGCGAAGCTCGCGCCGAGATTGCGCGCAGCTTCCTCGATCGAAAAATCGAGGCCTTCGAGTACGCTCTGCAACGTCAGGATCATGTACGGCAACACCACGGCGGTGGTGCCGGCCACCACCGCGAACGGCGTATACAGCAGCCGCACCGGTTGATCGACGACGCCGAGCGCGATCAGCGTCGCATTGACGAAACCCGCGTTGCCAAGCATGACCATCCAACCCGCCGCGCGCACGACGTTGCCGACCAGCAGCGGAAACACCAGCAGCATCACCAGCTGGCTCTTGTAGCGGCTCTGCGTTTTAGCGAGCACATAGGCGACCGGAAAACCGAGCACGAGCGACAGCGCCGTGCACAGCGCGGCCACCTTGATCGTGGTCCACAGCACCGCGTGGTAGTACGGATCGGTCAGAAACTGGACGTAGTTCTCGAGCGTGAACGCCGCCTGCATCATCTGGACCGAGTCGAAATGATTGAAGCTGTAGCGCACCAGTTGCACGCCTGGCAGCACGATCACGAATAGCACGACCAACACTGCAGGCGTTGCGAGCAGGCCCCCGGTGAAGTCGCGGCGCCGCGGCGCGGCGTTCAGTGCGCTCGTCGTCATGGTTCAAAGTCCCGGCTTGAATTCCTTGTTCCAGAAGTCGAGCAGCGCCGGTTTTTCCGCGGTGAAGCGCGCGTAGTCGACTTTCACCAGACGATCGAGTTCGGCATTGGTGAAGCCGACGCTCTGTTGCAGCGTCGGCGGCAAGGCCGCATCGGTGACGGTCGGCGCATAGCCCATCGTCTCGGCGAAGCCGACCTGCGCGCGTGCATCCAGCATCGCGTTCAGGTAGTTGAAGCCGCACGCACGCGATGGGGCATTCTTCGCCACGGCGGCTTCGAACGTGACCGGCACGCCGCCCTCTTTCGGGAATACGTAGTCGACCGGCACGCCGCCTTTTTTCCACTGCAACGCGCGCGCTTTCCACATGCAGGTCATCCAGATTTCGCCGCTTTTCAGCGCCGCCGCGACCGCTTCGTTCGACGGATAGACCTTCGGCTGCTGCTTGCGCACCTCGCGCAGAAACTGGATGCCGGCCGTCGTGTCGCCATTGTGCTGACCGGCCGCGAGTGAGGACTGCAGCACGTTGAAGTTGTACAGAATGTCGGAAAAGCCCACCCGTCCCTTCAGTTTCGGATCAAGCGCGACCGCGAACGAGTCCGGCTTCGCCTGAAACTTCTCCGGGTTATAGACGATCACCATCGCACTGAAGATGTGCGGAATCGAATACGGGCGGCGCAGCGCTTCGATCGTGCGCGCCGAGTTCGGCACCAGTTTCGTGTCGAGCGGTTCGAGCACGCCCGAACGGTTGACGTCGAACATGTCGATGTCGGCGAGACAGGCGACGTCGAGCGAACCGTGACGCGACATCTTCTCCGCGCGCAGCTTCGTCATGCGGCCGATCTGATCCGCCGAGTCGTAGGTGACGCGACCGCCGGCCGCCGCGATGATCGGCTTGCCGATGTTCTGCTCGAGCAGGTTCAGATAATCGCCGCCCCACGTGCCGACGACGACACTGGGACAAGCGTCGGCTGCCAATGCCGCGCGCGGATCGAAGCCGAGCGTGGGTGCGACGAGCAGACCGGATGCAGCTTTCAGAAACGTGCGGCGCGTGATGGGATGGCTCATTTGATGGTCCTTCAGGCGGAAAAAAGCAGGCAATCTTCGGTTCTGAAGCACGCGTGCAGCGTGTCGCCCGGCGACCATCCGCCGGCACCCGCATGCGCGGTGTTCGGCACGAGCGCGACGAGGCTCTGGCCACGCTCGCTCGTGAGGCGTAATTCGACGGTTGCGCCGAGATAGATCCGGTCGGCGAGCCGTACCGGAATCGATACTTCGCTGTGCTCGGGCGCCGCGGCGAGACGCAGGCGCTCCGGGCGAATGCCGAGGGTGTTGGCCCTGGGCGCGGCGGCGCTCAGCGCGATCTTTTCGCCGTTCGCCGTGATGAACCGGCCGTCGTCGACGTGGCCCGCGAGGAAATTCATGCGCCCCAGAAAGCTCGCGACGAACGGATTCGCGGGCCGCTCGTACAACTCGTCCGCGCTGCCGATCTGCTGCACGCGTCCGTCGTGCATCACGGCGACGCGGTCCGCCATCGCGAGTGCTTCCTCCTGATCGTGCGTGACGAAGATCGTCGTGAGACCGAGACGCTGCTGGAGTGCGCGGATTTCTTCGCGAACCTCGACGCGCAGCTTCGCGTCGAGATTCGACAACGGTTCGTCGAGCAGAAACACGTCGGGCCGGATCGCGAGCGCGCGCGCAATCGCGACGCGCTGCTGCTGCCCACCGGACAACTGCCGCGGATAGCGTTCGGCGAGCGACGTCAGCCGCACCATGTCGAGCGCCTCGCGAATGCGCGTGTCGCGCTCGGCTTTTGGCACGCGCCGCATTTCCAGACCGAACGCGACGTTCTGCGCGACGGTCATGTGCGGAAACAACGCATAGCGCTGAAACACCATGCCTGTATTGCGCTTGTCGGGCGCGAGCCGCGTGACCTCGGTATTGCCGATCCAGATTTCGCCGTCGCTCGGCTCGACGAAGCCCGCCACCATGCGCAGCGTCGTCGTCTTGCCGCAGCCGCTCGGGCCGAGGAAAGCGACCAGCTCGCCCTCGGCGATATCGAACGACACGTCGGCGACCGCGGTCGTCGCACCGTACTGCTTGCGCAGATTGCGCAGGGATACCTGAGCCATATTCAGATCACCTTGCCGAGCTTCACGAATCGATCGGTGATCAGCATCACGATGCCGAGCAGCACGATCTGCGCGGCCGATACCGCCGCGATGGTTGGGTCGAGATTGAATTCGAGGTACTGCATGATCGCGATCGGCAACGTCGTCTTGCCGGGGCCGACGAGCGGCAAGGTCATCTCGAGGTTCTCGAACGAGACGATGAAGCCGAACAGCGTGGACGCGACGATCGCCGGCCGCAGCATCGGCAACGTGACGCGCCACAGCGTGCGCCACGCGCCGGCGCCGAGATTGCGCGCCGCCTCCTCGACGGTGGTGTCGATCTGGCTCAGGCTCGCGGTGACGAGCCGGATCGTCCATGGGATCGTCAGGCAGATATGCGCGAGCAGCAGGCCGCCGAAGGTGCCGACGATGTCGGTATCGAGCGCATTTTCGGCGCGCAGATAGAACAGATAAGTCGCAATGCCGGCGACGATGCCAGGCACGACTAGTGGGAGCAGCAGCGTGTTGCCGACGAGGCGCCGCCCAGGAAACCGGTAGCGCGCCAGTGCGAGCGAGGCGGCCACGCCGAGCACCACGCCGCCGAGCGCCGCGCCCGCCGCGAGCTTCAGCGACAGCACGAAGCCATTCGCGAACGCGTCGTTACGCCATGCATTGACGTACCACGACAGCGTGTAGCCGGATGGCGGAAACGTGATGATCGCGTCCTTGAAGAAGCTCAGCCAGATCACGAAGATCAGCGGGCTCAGCATGAACAGATAGATGAGCGCGACGCCCGCCCTGACGAACCATTTCGCCGGGGCCAGACGTGGGCGGGACAAAGCGTGCGCGGAGACGATGCTGCTACGTTCGATCGGAACCTGCGTCACCGCGCTTTCTCCCTGGTCAGGATTACACGTTGGGGTGTGTCCGGCGGGGTGGCGACCTCAGGCCATCCCAGTTCCGCCTCGGCCGGCTGCAATGTAAATTTGCATAGCCTTGCGAACTGCGATTCACAGTAGCATGAATAAAATAAGGAGCAAAGCGGGTTCGGCCAGACGCGCGCTGGGGTTTACGCGGGCGCTGGGCCGCCTAGGGATGGGGTGTTTTCGCCGCAATGGCAAACCTGTCGAGCGTCGACGCGGCTCGTATCAGCGCGCCGCCTCGGCCCGTACGCTGCGCGATTTCACGCGCCAGTTCGCGAGCGCGCCGAGCGCCATCAGCACGCTGGTGCCGAGAAACACCGCGCGCATGCCGACGTGTCCGCCGACGAAACCGCCCAGCAGCGGGCCGGCCACCTGCCCCGCGTACTGCGACGACACCGAGTAGCCGAGAATCGCACCAGTCACGCTCGCCGGCACGTTGTGGCGGATCACACTCGCGATGCACGGCAACAGGCCGCCGAGTGCGATCCCCATCAGGAAACGCAGCACGATCAGTTGCCAGCTCGCGGTGACGAACGCCTGCGGCACGAGCAACACCGCCGATACCGCGAGGCAGCCGACGATCACGTTCCAGTGCCCGACGCGATCGGCGAACCTGCCGAGGCGCGACGACGAGATCACGCTGCCGAGCGCCGCGCCGGACATGACGAAGCCCGCGACCATCGTCACGCTTTGAGGCTTCGTGAGCTGGGCGACGTAGACGGTGATGATCGGTTCGATCGACATGTTCGCGACCATCAGCAGCAGGCCGGTGGCAAGCATCGCGATGGCTGGCCGCTTGTCGTCGACCGAGGCCCACGCGCCCTTCTTCGACGCGCTGTCCGCGCGCTTGCGGACGGGCTGCTCGCGAATCAGAACCGCGGTCGCGAGAAAGGCGACGAAGATCGCCGCGCCCGAGGCCCAGAAGGTCGCGCGGATGCCGATCAACGGCGGCAAAAAGCCGCCGATCAGCGGGCCGACAAGGTTCCCCGCCATGATCCCCGACGACAGCACGCCGAGCGCCCAGCCCGAACGCGCCTTCGGCGTCTGCGTCGCGACGAGGATCATCGAGCCCGACGCATAGCCGCCGAGCAGCCCGGCGAGCAGCCGCAACGCAACCAGTTGCCAGGCCGAGTGCGCCATACCGATCAGCGACATCGCGACCGCCATGCCGAGGCTCGAGCGGATCAGCATCAGCTTGCGGCCGTAGAGGTCCGCGAGCTTGCCCCACAGCGGCGCGACGAGCGCGGCGCTGAAAAAGGTCGCGCCGAATGCGGCGCCGGACCATTGCACGATCGCCGCATGATCCTTCACGCCGAGCTGTTCGACGTAGAGCGGCAGGAATGGCAGCAGCAGCGTCATCGCGACGATGGTCGTAAACGAGCCGAACACGCACACGCACAGGTTGCGCTGCCAATGCGCGGCGGCTTCATCGCCGGCCGCCGGGGCGGCCTTGGCAGCCGCCGTGGCCTGCGCCTGCGGCGGCACCGGTTCGGCCGATGGTATGTCGAGCTTGCGATTCATCTTCGAGACTTTCCAGGTGACTAGGGGCCGTTCGAGCTATCCGAAGCATGCTAACGGGCTGCGTCGCTGTCAGGCAGTCAACCCATCATCCTGGTATCGCTACTACCTCTTCCCGCTAGTGGCCCGCGGCCGACGTGCTGTGCGACGTCTGCGGCGCGGCCGCCGCCGATGCCGCCGCATCCGACACCCCCACCGCGCCGCCCGGCAGATCGGCCGGCTTCGTCGAACTCACCGCATCCGGATAGAGCTGCATCAGCACGCGCAGCACACCATTGGTCCAGCCAAAGCCGTCCTGTAGCGGATACTCGCCGCCGCCCGCCGACTTGTCGCTCGCGTCGACGTCGTACTTTTCGACCAGCTTGCCCGTGCGCTGGTAGTACGCGACGTTGGTGCGGATCCAGCGGGTCGCGATATCGCGAGCTAGCTCCGGCTCGCTGTAGCGGCGCAGCCCGATCACCGCGAGATACTGCAGCGGCGCCCAGCCGTTCGGTTCGTCCCATTGCTGTCCGGTATTGGTCCGCGTCGTCGCCAGACCGCCCGGGCGCAGCAGATCGCGCCGGATCGTCTGCGCCACTTCGCGCGCGTCGTTGCGTGCCGCGACGCCGGTGTAAAGCGGGTACACCGTCGCGGCAGTCAACCGGTGCGTGAGCGTGCGATGCACGAAGTCGTAGTCGGTGAAAGCGTGCAGTTGCGGATCCCACAGCATCCGGCGGATCGCATCGGCGCGCACGCGGGCGCGTAGTTCGAGATTCTCGGCGTGACCCGCGTCGCCGGTCACCCGGTAGGCTTTCGCGAGCGCGCGTTCGAGCTCCACCATCAGGCAGTTCAGGTCCACTGGCACGAGCGAGGTCACGTCGATGGTCGCGAGCGTCCTGCCGTCGGCGAACCAGCGCGAACTGAAATCCCAGCCGGTTTCGCCGCCCGCGCGCAGGTTGCGCCACAAATCCTGCGCGTCGCGTTGCGGTATCTGCTGCGCCGTCATCACATCCTCGCGGTACGACTCGTCGCGCGGCGCCGCGCGCTCGTCCCAGTAGCGATTGAGCAGCGTGCCGTCGGCGAGGCGCACCAGATGGCGGGCCGCGTTGCCCGGCGACAGATGATCGCTGCCCGCCATCCAGTACGCGTATTCACGGCGCAGCTCGGGCAGATAGCGGGCGTAGACCTGATCGCCCTCTTTGCGCGCGACGAGCTGCACCATCTGCGCGAAGAACGGCGGCTGCGAACGGCTCAGGTAATACGTGCGATTGCCGTTGGGGATGTGGCCATAGCGGTCGATCAACGTCGCGAAGTTGTTCAGCTCGTCGTCGACGAGCGCGCGCTGGCCGCTCGCGTCGAGCCCTAGCAGGATGAAGTACGAATCCCAGTAGTAGATCTCGTCGAAGCGGTCGCCTGGCACGATGTACGACGACGGCAGCGGCAACAGCGAAGCGTACGGGCTGGCGCTCGCCTCCGGTTCGCGGCGCAGCACGCTCCACAGCGTATCGATGTGCGCGGTGACGCTTTCGTTCGGATCGGACACATAGCGCTTCGGCTCGCGCGGGGGCAGCGTGAAACGCTGTTCGACGAATTGCTTCAGGTCGAAGCGCGGCTGAGCGCGCTGGCTGTCATAGTCGGCGATGACTTGCGCCGGCGGCTGGTTTGGCGACATGTCGGCGAACGTCTTGCTGTCCGGGTACAGGTGGGCGAGTTCGACGTCGCGATACAGCTCGCCATACAGTTCGGACGGCGGCGTCGGCACGACCGGCGACGGCTGCGCGTGATCCGTGTTGTCGACGTGCCTGGCCGCGGCGCTGCTCCCGGCATTCGCAGCCGCAGCCGATGCGGGCAGCGCAAGGGCCGGCACGGCCGGCTGGGTCGGTGCGACCGTCGGCGCGGATTGCGCGGTGACGCCGGTGCTTGCGGCGAGCGCCAGCGCCGTAGCCACGGAGGCGAGAACGCAGCGGTACGACCGCTGGCGGGAAAACCAAACGGGAAGATCGGAACGAAATGGCATCGGCGGACCCGTTGAGGACGACGCGGTGACGTCGACGTAGGCGGCCCGCCGCGCGTGCCGATCCTATGCTGCACGCTGCCGCGGGGCTTCGAGAGGGTCTCGCTAGCAAATGCGGGGCCCGCTTCGCAAAACGATGTCGCGCGCAAGCGCTCTCTACCAGGTACCGACCAGGTTTCTGGCGACCGACCGCGCTCGAGGCATGAGCTTCGTCAGGCCGCGCGGCCCGGTCCGGCGCCGGCTTGCGGCCCGCTCATTCTAGGCGGAAACCGGCGTTAGCCGCCGGTCGCGAATCCTAATGACGCCGCCTTCGCGCGCAGGTTCGCGAAGCGGTCCGCCGTCGGGTTGATCGCCCGCATTTGCGACTGATCGATCGCCGATACCGAACTCGACGGCGAGGGCGCGGCCGCCCCCAGGCAGGTTCCGCCGAACGGCCCCTGGGCGACCGTGAACGCGGGAGCGTCGGTGCGCGGCGCGCCGTTGAAATCGAGCGCGTAGGCGAGATTGAAGGTCGCCGGATCGCTGCCGCGCACGCCGAGCGGCTGCAAGCCGAAGCGCCATTGCAGCAGCGCGTGAATCGAACTGGGGTCGAACGGATAGCGCGTGACCGAACCCGCGCGCACGCGCGGGCCGAGCAGCGCGAGCGGCACGCGAAAGCCGAGCTTGCCGTCGTTGCCGAGCGTGAGCTCGCTGTTGCTGATCGGCCTGGTGGGCGGCACCACGTGCTCGAGAAACCCGCCCCATTCGTCGTAGACGACGATCATCAGCGTGCGGCTCCACGTCGGGCTCGTGCGCAGCGCCTCATAGACTCGCGCGAGAAACGCCTCGCCATCGCGGATGTCGGCATGCGGATGGTCGTCGGCGGAAACGCCTTCGGGCTCGCCCGTAAATGACGGATCGACCATGCAGAATGGCGGCAGCGTCCCCGCCGCGGCATTCACGAGGAAATCCGCAAACGGGCGCGAAATGCCGAGATACCGCGTGCCATAAAGCGCCGTGAGCGGCACGTCGTGGTAGTAGTAGCGAGCGTCGACATCGGCGTCGCTCAGCTTGTCCCAGATCGTCGCGAGCGACGACGTGTCGGCGCTGTCGTCGAGCCGGTCCGTTGCGCCGCTATGCAGATACAGGCGATTGGGAAACGTGCTGGTCAGGATGCCGCTGAAGTAGAAGTCGCCGATCGTGTAACTGCTGGCCACGGCGCTGAAAAATTGCAGGTCGGCCTGCGTGTAGAAGCCGATCGGCAGCAGGTCGCCCCGGCTCAGACTCGTGCCCGGCGTGAGCAGCCAGCCATTCATCGCACCCGATGCCAGTTGCGTGCGGCCCCCCGAGAAGCTGTGATTGGGGTCCAGGAAGGCGCACGCCTGATAGCCGTACGCGGCATTCGCCGCAAGCGAAAACGGCGTTTGCGTCGCGCCGAACGCGTCCTTGAATTGCCGGTTCGCGGGCATGCCCTCCGCGCCCGGCACCCAGCCCAGGAAATGGTCGAACGAACGATTTTCCATCGTGACCAGCACGATGAAGTCGATGCCCGAGCTGGCCGGCGCGGGCAACGCCGGGCGCGGCAGGCCATAGCGGTCGGCGGCGTTGGGCGCCGGAATGTCGGTAATCGAGGGCGCGGGGTCGCCGCCGCTTCCTCCGCCCGTTATGTCGTCGCCCGATCCGCCGCCACCGCAACCCGATAGCGCAACGCTGCCGGCCACCGCGGCTACGCCGGCAAGAAAGCGGCGGCGGTCGTGTCCATGATTCTTGTGAGTCTCGTCGCCCATCGCACGCCTCCTGATTGGCTGCGGCGCGGGCATTCGTCCATGCCTGCCTGCCGCGGAGCAACACGCGCGCGCCGATTGGAGCGGCGGTTGGTCGTTGGCAGCAAGTTTCGAACCCGAGCCGGTGGAGGGCCGTTGCGAAGTGGCGATGTCTATCGAATTACTTCAAAGGCAGATGATGCCTTGTCTGCCTAAATCTCCACGCGCGCGCCGACTTCGATCACGCGACTGGCCGGCAGTTTGAAGAAAGCCGCGATATTGCCGACGTTGTGCAGCATCACCGCGAAAAGCCGCTCGCGCCATAGCGCCATGCCGTGGACGCGTTTGGGCACGACAGCCGCGCGGCTCAGGAACCAGGATGTGTCGTCCGGGTTGAACGTGAATTCCGGCGACTTGTGGGCGGTCAGCGTGCGCGGCAAGTCCACTTCGTCCTTGAATCCGTAGTTCACCGTTGCGTGCCAGCAACCCGCGCACAGCGGCCTGATCTGCACGCGCTCGCTGTCGGCCACCCACGGCACGTTTTTCGTGATTACGGTCAGGAAGACCGTGCGCTCATGCAGCACACGGTTGTGCCGCAGATTGTTGACGAGCGCGTGCGGCACCGCTTCGGCGTCCGGCGTCAGGAAGATCGCCGTGCCGCCCACACGCGTCGGCGAACTTTCGAGCAGCGTGGTGAGGTACTGTTTGAGCGGCGTCTTTCCCGCCCGCGTGCGCGCTTCGGCCAGCATCATCTCCCAGCCGCGTCCCCACGTCGCCATGATCGTGAACATGATCGCGCCGACTACGAGCGGGAACCACCCGCCATCGACGATCTTGAGCAGATTCGCCGAAAAGAACAGCGCGTCGATCACGAAGAAGAACGAGGTGGAGAGCACGCACAGCAGCCAGTTGTAGCGCCACGCGTAACGCACGACGAAGAACGTCAGGAACGTGGTGATCAGCATCGTGCCGGTCACGGCGATGCCGTACGCGGCCCCGAGCGCCGTCGACGAGCGGAAGCCCAACACCGCCGCGACCACGGCGACCAGCAGAATCCAGTTGATGCCGGGCACGTAGATCTGCCCGATCTCGCGCTCCGACGTATGCACGATGTTCATGCGCGGCAGGAAGGAAAGCTGCATCGCCTGCATCGTCATCGAATAGGTACCCGAAATAACGGCTTGCGACGCGATCACGGTGGCGATCGTCGCCAGCACGATCATCGGCACGATGGCCCACTGCGGGAACAGTCGGTAGAACGGGTTTTGCACCGCGCCGGGGTTCGCCAGCAGCAGCGCGCCCTGGCCCAGATAGTTCAGCGCGAGCGCGGGAAAAACGACGCCGAACCACGTCACACGAATGGGCCGCTTGCCGAAATGGCCCATGTCGGCGTAGAGCGCCTCGGCGCCCGTCAGCGACAGCACCACCGCGCCAAGCGCGACGAACGCGAGCCAGCGGTGATGCATGACCAGGCGGAGCCCTTCCAGCGGATTGAGCGCATACAGCACGACCGGCGTGGCCATGATGTTAGCGACGCCCGCCGCGCCGATCACGACGAACCACAGCACCATCACCGGCCCGAACACGGCGCCGATGCCGCCCGTGCCGTGCTTTTGCGTGACGAACAGGACGATCAGCGCGGCGAGCGTCACCGGAACCACATAGGTCTTGAGCCCGGGCTCGACGACTTCGAGCCCTTCCACGGCGCTCAGCACGGATATGGCCGGCGTGATCACGCTGTCGCCGAAGAACAGCGCCGCGCCCATCACCCCCACCACGAGGAGCCCGCGACGCAAGCGCGGCCGCGACGCGATCGACGACGCCGCGAGCGCGAGCAACGCCATGATCCCGCCTTCGCCGTGATTATTCGCCCGCAGGATCAGGACGACGTACTTCAGCGAAACGACGATCATCAGCGACCAGAAAATCAGCGAAACGATGCCGACGATATTGAAAGCATTGAGCGTGAGACCGTTGGCGGGATCGAACACGGTGGCAAGCGTATAGAGCGGGCTCGTGCCGATGTCGCCATAGACCACGCCGAGCGCGGCCAGCGCGAGCGCTGGAAGAGCCGGTGAGGCGTCGCCGTGGCCTTCCTTCCCCGACTCGGCGGTTGCGGAATGTGCCATGTCTCCCTCCTCATACGAATCGCGCGTGAGCCGTGATGGCCGCGCCGCGGGTTCGCTTAGATTCCTTCGTTTCGTTGACGTGAATTCGTCTGGGTCGCGCGCGCTGGATCGTGCCAGGTGCGCTAGAGAAGTATAGAAATTTCCGGCGAAAATGCGCTTTGCGCGCAGCAGTCACGCATTCGGACGACGCCGTCGCGCCGTCCAATGTCAGCTTAACGTCAGGCAGAACGGCGCAAGCGTCAGCAGACCGCCTCGTCTGTCCGCCTCGAAGGCGCCGTGCCCGCATGCTCTCCGAGTTCCATGATTTCCACGAGCCGCTGCTGGTAGTGCTCCGGCAAATACTCAGCGAATAGCTTCTGCCCTTGTCCGCCAGATGTTCCGCCAGTCGATCCAGTGCCAGTTCGAGGCTCTGAGGCTCAGACCGAAATTTGATCTTGTTGCCTACCGCGTCACCGGTCGTCGCCATGCTGCCGCCGTCGTGGACGAGGGCGGGCAAACCGAGCATCGCGGCCTCGATAGTGACGAGCGGCGCATTCTCGGCTCCCAACGATGGCTCGACGACCGCGTCGGCAAGTCGAAAGGGAAAAACATCTCAAGGGCTCAGTGCTGTGAATTTCGTCGCGTTGTTTGTAAGAGCGTCTATTCCGGTACCCAGGTTGCATGGCCGCGCGGTCTCTTGACGCGGATCGACGACACGACGGCGGCCACCCCCAGCCAGGGTTTCCCCTCCTCCAGCACCTCAAAACTTGTCCTACTATCAAGCAGTTAAAACTAACTAACTCATCAGTTAGTCAGGTTTCCCATGCCGCAAGTCGCCCGCTCCAGAATGGGTCGCCGTCCTCATCCGCAGGACTTCGACGCACGCGAACATCTGCTCGATGTCGCGGTGACGCTGTTCGCCGAGCGCGGCATCGCCAACACGACGGTGGCGCAGATCGCGGCGGCGAGCGGCGTGACGTCCGCGATGGTGCACTACTGGTTCCAGACCCGCGAAAAGCTGCTCGACGCGTTGTTCGAGGAAAAACTGGTCGCCGCATTCGGCGCGATCTGGGACCCGGTCGATGCCGAACACGACGATCCGCTCGCGCTGACGCAAGGCATCGTCAAACGCATGTTCGACGTCACCGAGACCATGCCGTGGCTGCCTTCGCTATGGCTGCGCGAAATCATCAACGAAGGCGGCCTGCTGCGCGAGCGCGCGTTTGCGCATATCCCCGTGCAAAAGGTCGCCGCGTTCGGTCAGAACATCGCACGTGGCTGCGCGTCGGGCCAGTTGAATGCGCAGCTCGAACCGTTGCTGCTGTTCAACTCGGTGCTCGCGCTCGTGATGCTGCCGCAGGCAACCGCCAGGATCTGGCAGCGCCTGAATCCGCGCAGCTCGTTCGATCGCGCGACGCTCGAACGCCACGTCGTGGCACTGCTCACGCAGGGCATGAGCGCAGCCACCGCAGTCAAGACGAGCTCCAGGGCCAGGACCCGGGCGACGTCCACCGCACGCCGCGCGAAAGGAAAGCCGTCATGATTCCGTCCGCCCGCTCATCCACACGTGTCGCGTTGCTCGCACTGTGCATCGCGTGCGCGAGCTGTTCGCAACAACCCGCGAACACGTGGCAAGGCTATGTGGAAGGCGAATTCCTGTACCTCGCGTCTTCGCAGGCGGGACAGTTGACCGAACTCGCGGTCTCGCGCGGGCAGACCGTCGCGCAGAACACGCCGCTGTTCGCGCTCGAAGCGCAGAACGAAACCGACGCGGTGGCGCAGGCCAACGAGCAGCTGCGCTCCGCCCGCGCCCAGCTCGCCGACCTCGGGACCGGCAAGCGTCCGCCGGAAGTCGACGTGACGCGCGCGCAACTCGTACAGGCCGAAGCCGATGCGGCGCGCGCCGCGACCCAGTTCCGCCGCGATCGACAGCAATTCGACGCCGGCGGCATCGCGCAAAGCCAGCTCGACGACTCGCGCGCGAGCGCGCTGTCGAGCGCCGCGCACGTGCGCGAGTTGCAAAGTCAGCTCGCGGTCGCACGTCTGCCGGGGCGGATCGAACAGATTCGCGCGCAACAGGCGCAAGTCGACGCCGCGCAGGCCCAACTCGGCCAGGCCCAATGGAAGCTCGATCAGAAAAGCGTGCACGCGCCGCACGCGGGCCTCGTGTTCGACACGATGTATCGCAGCGGCGAATGGGTGCCGGCGGGCAGCCCGGTCGTGCGCATGCTGCCGCCGGAGAACGTCAAGGTGCGTTTCTTCGTGCCGCAGGGAGTGGTCGGTTCGCTCGCGCCGGGCCGTCACGTATCGATTCATTGCGACGGTTGCGCCGCCGATGTGCCGGCCGTGCTCAGCTTCATCTCGGACCAGGCGGAGTACACGCCGCCGGTGATCTTCAGCAACGAAAGCCGCGCGAAGCTCGTGTTCATGGTCGAAGCCAGACCGCAAACCGCCGATGCGCCGAAGCTGCGGCCCGGCCAGCCCGTCACGGTCACGCTGCAATGAGTGCGCCCGCGCCGCCCCCCGCCAACGCCAGCGAGCCCGCGTACGCTATCGACGTGCACGGGCTCAACAAGCATTTCGGCAGCAAGCACGTGGTCAACGACGTGACGATGCAGGTGCAGCGCGGCGAGATTTTCGGTTTTCTCGGCCCGAACGGCAGCGGCAAGACTACCTGCATCCGCATGATGTGCGGACTGCTGACGCCGGACTCCGGCAGCGGCACCTGTCTCGGCTACGATATCGTGCAGGACAGCGCGCAGATCAAGCGCCGCACCGGCTATATGACGCAGCGCTTCTCCTATTGGGAAGATCTGTCGATCCGCGAAAACCTCGACTTCGTCGCGCGCATCTACGAGATGAAGAACCGCCGCGAGGCGGTGGATCGCGCGCTCGAACAGCTTGGTTTGCAAAGCCGCGAGAAGCAGCTGGCCGGCGCACTGTCGGGCGGATGGAAGCAGCGTCTCGCGCTGGCCGCGTGCATGCTGCACGAGCCGGAACTGCTGCTGCTCGACGAACCGACCGCCGGTGTCGATCCAAGCGCACGCCGCGACTTCTGGGAAGAGCTGCACCGCCTCGCGGCGCGCGGCATCTCGGTACTCGTCAGCACGCACTATATGGACGAAGCGGAACGCTGCCACAAGCTCGCCTATATCGCGTACGGCAAGCTGCTCGCGCAGGGTACGTCGCAACAGGTGATCGACTCGCAAGGGCTCGTGACGTGGGCCGTGTACGGCCAGAATCTCGTCGAGCTCGGCGACCGGCTGCGCAGATCGCCCGGCGTCGAGCAGACCGTCGCGTTCGGTTCGTCGCTGCACATGAGCGGGCCCGACACGCCCGAACTCCACGCGAGCATCGATCAGTTGGAACGCTCGAACCCCGCGCTGCGAATCGAGAGACAGGAAACCGGCCTCGAAGACGTGTTCATCTTCATGATGAACCGCTCGACCGACAATTACGCAACGCCTTCCGCGGGCAAAGCATCGTGAATTCCGCGCGCCGACTTACGCGCTTTTCGCTGATGCGCTGGTGGAGCATCGTGCGCAAGGAGTTCTTGCAGCTGAAGCGCGATCGCATCACGTTTGCGATGATGATCGTGCTGCCGATCATGCAGATGGCGCTGTTCGGCTTCGCGATCAATACCGACCCGAAGCATCTGCCGACCGCCGTCATCGCCGCCGACCACAGTGAATTCACACGCAGCTTCCTGATGGCGATGCGCAACTCCGACTACTTCGACATCGTCTCGACGCTGCCCGACGAAGAGTCCGGCCGCCGCGCACTCGCGCAAGGCAAGGTGCTGTTCGTCCTGAATATTCCGGTCGGTTTCACGCGCGAGCTGGCCAAGGGCGCGCGGCCCTCGCTGCTCGTCGAAGCCGACGCGACGGACCCGATGGCGGTGGGCACCGCGCTCGGCGCGTTGCCGTCGATCACGCAGTCGGTATTACAGAAGGACCTCACGGGTCCGCTGTCGTCGCTCGCGGTCGGCCCCACCGCGTTCGATGTGCAATTGCACCGGCTCTACAACCCCGAAAGCATCACCCAGTACAACGTGGTGCCGGGCCTGATGGGCGTGATCCTGACGATGACGATGGTGATGATGACGGGCCTCGCGATCACCCGCGAACGCGAGCGCGGCACGATGGAAAATCTGCTGGCTACGCCGGTGCTGCCGCTCGAAGTGATGACCGGCAAGATCGTGCCCTACGTCGCCATCGGTCTGGTGCAGGTCAGCATCATTGTCGCGGCGGCTCGCTTCGTGTTCAACGTGCCGTTCGAAGGCAGTCTGATCGCGCTGTATCTGTCCGCCCTATTGTTCGTCGCGGCCAATCTGACGATCGGCATTACGCTGTCGTCGCTCGCGCAGAATCAGTTGCAGGCCATGCAGCTGACGATGTTCTATTTTCTGCCCAACATCCTGCTGTCGGGGTTCATGTTTCCGTTC
This sequence comes from Paraburkholderia sp. JPY465, assembly GCF_050436725.1. Classification (NCBI taxonomy): domain Bacteria; kingdom Pseudomonadati; phylum Pseudomonadota; class Betaproteobacteria; order Burkholderiales; family Burkholderiaceae; genus Paraburkholderia; species Paraburkholderia sp. JPY465. Next base: position 1,023,321 of record NZ_JBNDMT010000006.1, on the reverse strand, counting down.
GCGGGCATGCCGAAGTGGGCGCAGTACATCGGCAATCTGTTGCCGCTCACCTACTTCAACCGGCTCGTGCGCGGCATTCTGCTAAAAGGCGTCGGTTGGGCCGACATGTGGCCGCATGTGTGGCCGCTGCTGATCTTTCTGTTCGTCGTGATGGGTGTCGCCGTGAAGTTCTATCGACGCACGCTCGATTGAGGAAGGCCCGCAATGTGTTCCGCTCCTCGCTTTCGTGACGTGGTTTTTCATCGCGCGGCCTGTTTATCGGCTACGCGTCGGCTCGCCGCATTCTGCGCAAGCGCGGCATTGTGCGCGTGCACCGTCGGCCCCGATTTCCATCGGCCCGACGTGACCAGCGTGTCGAGCTACACCGCCGCGCCGCTCGCGGCAAGCACCGTCGCCGCCGATGGTCCCGGCGGCGCCGCACAACACTTCGTGCCGACCGATGTGCCCGGCGACGGCTGGTGGCGCGCGTTCGGCTCGCCGGCGCTGAACGCGCTGGTGCAGCAGGCGCTCGACGACAGCCCGACCCTCGCGCAAGCCCGCGCGAAACTCGACCAAGCGCAGCAGGACTACCGCGCGCAGGCGGGCGGCACGCTGTGGCCGCAGGTCGACGCGAACCTGTCGACCACGCGCGAAAAAATCGATCCCGAAGCGCTCGGCTTCGGTCAGCTGACGCAGGGCCGCGCGTTTGCGCCGTTCACGCTATACAGCGCGCAGGTCACCGTGTCGTACACGCTCGATCTGTTCGGCGCGAATCGCCGCGCGCTCGAAGCGGTGGCCGCGCAAGTCGACTATCAGCAATACGAACTCGAAGCCGCGCGTTTGACGGTCGCGGGCAATGTGGTGACGGCGGCGATCCGGCGCGCATCGCTTGCGCGGCAGATCGCGCTCACGGAAGCGCTGCTCGCGAACCAGATGCAGCAACTCGATATCGCCGAGCGCCGCTATCGTGCGGGCGGCATCTCCGAGGTCGATCTGCTGAGCCAGCGCACGCTCGTGCAGCAAACCCGCGCGACGTTGCCGCCGTTGCGCACGCAGCTCGCGCAGACCGATCATCAGCTCGCGATCTATCTGGGACGCGCGCCAGCGGAATTGGCCACCGCGCACGACCTTGCCGCGCTCGACCTCGATACGCTCGTACTGCCGGCCGACCTGCCGCTGACCTTGCCGTCGACGCTCGCGCAGCAGCGGCCCGACATTCGCGCGTCCGAGGCGTTGTTGCATCAGGCGAGCGCGAACATCGGCGTCGCGACCGCGAACCTGTATCCGCGCATCACGCTATCGGGCAGCGCGGCGACCGAACGGGTCAACGTGTCCGACCTGCTGACGGGTTTCAACGTGTGGAGTTTCGGCGCGGGTCTCACACAGCCGCTGTTTCATGGCGGTGAACTGCTGGCGCGCAAGCATTCGTCCGAGGCGGCCTACCAGGCGGCGCTCGCCGTCTACAAGCAAACCGTGCTGCAGGGACTGCAACAGGTCGCCGACGCGCTGCGCGCGCTCGATCAGGATGCGATTGCATTGCAGGCGCTCGATGCCGCGCAGCGCAGCGCGCAGCACAGCGCCGGTATCGCGAGTCAGCGTTATGCGGCGGGCGGCATCAGCCAATTGACGCTGCTCGATACGCAGCGCCAGGAATTGCAGACCGGACTCGATCGCACCAAAGCCGCCGGGCAGCGTTATGCCGATACCGCCGCACTGTTTCAGGCGCTCGGGGCGCGGCCTTGAGTCACTGCTTCGTCATTGGTTTGCCGACGTCTCGCGCCGCACCTTGTTCAGCACGAGGTAGGCGAACGAGCCGATCACGATGCCCCAGAACGCGGAGCCGAGCCCGAGGAAGGTCATACCGGATGCAGTCGCGAGAAACGTGATGACCGAGGGCTCGCGATGGTCTTCGTCCTGGATCGCGCCCATCACGTTCGACGTGATCGCACCGATCAACGCTAGACCCGCCAGAATCGCGACGAACTCCTTCGGCAGCATCGTGAACAGCGCGACGATCGCACCGGCGAAGGTGCCGCCGATCAGATAAAACACGCCGTTGGCGATGCCCGCGATATAGCGCTTATCCGGGTCGTCGTGCGCATCCTTGCCGGTGCACAGCGCCGCCGTGATCGCGGCGATCACGATCGTGATGCCGCCGAAAAACGCCACGCCGATCGACGCGATGCTAGTCGCGGTGATGATTGGCCGCGCCGGCGTGTGATAGCCGGACAGGCGCAGAATCGCCATGCCCGGCAGAAACTGCCCGGTCAGACTGACGACGACGAGCGGCAGCGCAAGACTCAGCGTCGAGCTCAGCGTCCATTCGGGTTGGATGAAGATCGGCCGCGTGACTTGCAGCGGCAGCGCGCCGAGGTGCGCGGCGCCGAGCGCGATGGCGAGCACCGTGCCCGTCAGCAGTACCAGCACGATGCAATAGCGCGGCAGCAGGCGCCTGAACACGATGTACGCGCCGATCATGCCTAACGCCAGCGCCGACATCGACGTCGCAGCCTTGAACGCATGTGTGCCGAACTGCAGCAGAATGCCGGCCATCATCCCGCAGGCGATGCCCTTCGGAATGCTGCGCACCATGCGATCGAAATAGCCCGAGATGCCGATCAGCAGAATGATCACAGCTGCGCTCAGGTATGCGCCCACCGCCTGATGCAGCGTCAACGCGGGAAACAGTCCGACCAGCAGCGCGGTGCCGGGGGCGGACCACGCGGTCACGACCGGCACTTTCAGCTTCCAGCTCGCGAAGATGCCGGAGACGGCCGCGCCGATCGAGATGCCCCATACCCACGACGCGACCATCTCGTTGGGCATGTGGGCCGCTTGCGCCGCCTGGAAGAAGATCACGAGCGGGCCCGCGTACGAGATCAGCACGGCCAGAAAGCCGGCCACGATGGCGGACACGGACCAGTCGGCCGCAATGGCGCGCGCGGTCGGCGCCTGGCTAGGGGTGGGATTCATCGTCGATGTGGGTCGTGGCGGCCCGCTGTTGGTGACATCGCGCCGGGCGGAGCAGTCATTCCGGGCCGATAGTATGAAGGACAATCGCGGCACGGCCTATCGGCGTGGTTCGGCCCGCCGCTCGCTAGCCTTGATCGCCGCCGCCGACCGGCAGCACGGTGCCGGTGATATACGACGCTTCATCGGAAGCGAGGAACAGGATCGCGCCGACCTGTTCGTCGATCGTGCCGTAGCGATGCATCAGGCTCGACGCGATCGTCTGATCGACGATGCCCTGATACCACGTCGCTTCCTGCTCGCTTTGCGGCGCGGTATTGCGCGGCACGCGGCGCGGCGGCGCTTCGGTGCCGCCGGTCGCGACCGCGTTGATGCGGATGCCGTGTTCGGCATGCTCGAACGCGAGGCTCGCGGTCAGCGCATTGACGCCGCCCTTCGACGCCGCATACGGCACGCGATAAATACTGCGCGTCGCAATCGACGACACGTTGACGATCGCACCGCTCGCGCGCTCCAGCATCGCGGGCAACACCGCGTGGCAGCACCACAGCGTCGGGAACAGCGAGCGCCGCACCTCGGCCTCGATCTGCTCGGCTTCGTACTCTTCGTACGGCTTCGCCCAGATCGTGCCGCCGACATTGTTGACGAGCGCGTCGATGCGGCCGAACACCTCGATCGCGAAGGCCGTCATTGCAGCCGCGCCCGCATAGGTTTCGAGGTCGGCGATGAACGCGCGCGCAGCGCCGCCGGCACGCGTAATCTCTTCTGTCACCTCGTGCACGATCGGCGAACGGTCCACCAGCACCACCGCCGCCCCCTCGCGCGCCGCGCGCAACGCGACGCCGCGGCCGATGCCCTGGCCCGCGCCGGTCACGACGAGCACCTTGTCCTTGAAGCGATCGATAAAGGTCGAAGTCATGCTACGTTGCTCGCCGAGAATTTTTCGTAGTAGAAGTTCGCGGGCTCGACGCTGCTCTCGCGCAGCCAGCCCTGCACCGCTTCGACCATCGCGACCGGGCCGCACAGGTAGACGTCGACGTCGCCGCTATTGAGCCATTCGCTGTCGACGTGCGCGGTCACGTAGCCTTTGCGCTCGTGGCTGCTCGCGGCATCGACGACACAGGTGCGGTAGCTGAAATTCGGCAGCGTGCGCTGCGCTTGTTCGAGCTGTTCGAGCGCGACCAGATCGATGTCGTGGGTCACGCCGTACACGAGCCGCACCGGCTGCGTGTTGCCGCTCGCCTTCAGCACGTCGAGCATCGACAGGAACGGCGCAATGCCGGTGCCGCCCGCGAGGAACAGCACCGGACGCTGCGGATCGCGCAGATAGAAGCTGCCATACGGACCCGTGAAGCCGATCCGCTGACCCGGCTGCGCATCGCGGCTCAGAAAGCCGCTCATCTTGCCGTCAGGCACGTTACGCACGACGAACGCCGCGCGCGCCGCGCCCGGCGCCGAGCTGAACGAGTACGACCGGCTCTCGCCGCTCGCGCCCGGAATCTCGACGTTCACGTATTGGCCCGCGAGAAAGCTCGGCGCGCTCGCGCCTTCGATATCGATCGAGAAATGGATCGTCGAATCCGACAGCCGTTCGACCGCCGCGAGCGTGCCTTCGAAACGCGACACCCCGGTCTTGCACGCCGCCGACGACGCCTGCAAGCGAATCACCAGATCCGAGCGCGGCCGCGTCTGGCACGCGAGGATATAGCCCTTGCCCGCTTCCTCGGGGGTCAACGCATCTTCGACGTAGCTCTCCTCGGGCATGTCGTACGCGCCCGATTCGCACAGTCCGCGGCAGGTGCCGCATGCGCCTTCGCGGCAGTCGAGCGGAATGTTGATCTTCTGCCGATACGCGGCATCCGACAGTGTTTCGTTCTCACGGCAGCTGATGAAGCGCGTGACGCCGTCTTCGAACTGAAGTGCAATAGTGTGTTCCATGACCTGTCTCCTGCAACCGCACCGGCTAGATGTGGTAGATGTCGATGACCTGATTGATGTAGTCGTTCTTCAGCACGACGTACTTGCTCAGGATTTGCGGCTCGGCGCCGTTGAAGTCGATCACGTAGCGCGACATGCCGAAGTAGCTGTAGTTCGTCCTGTAGCGATGGCTCAGCGTGTGCCAGTTGAAGCGCACCGTGTACACGCCGTTCTCCACGCTCTCCACTTCGACGTTCGCGACGTTGTGGCTCGTGCGCGTATCGGGCATCGTCGCGCTCGAACGCTCGGTCTTGATGCGGAACACGCGATCTTCGAGGCCCTGGCGGTTCGGGTAATAGATCAGCGAGATCTCGCGCTGCGGATCGGTGACGAGCTTGTCCTCGTCGTCCCACGACGGCATCCAGAACGACGCATCCGGGTGATAGCAGGCGAGCCACTCGTCCCATTGCTCGTCGTCGAGCAGGCGGCTTTCGCGGAACAGGAAAGCCTGAATATCGGTGATGGCGATGTTGCTCATGCGCGGCTCCCCGGCGCGTTCAGCGCCTTTTTCATCGTGTCGATCCAGTAGCGGTGCTGCACCGTATAGAGGCCTTCGTCTTCGGTCTTCACACCGCTCATCACGGGGTTCAGGCCGATCTTTTGCGCGGCTTCGTCGGCGCCGTCGATCCAGTGCTTCGAACCGCGGCACATGTCGTTCCATTCGACCGCGCGGGCCGCGTAGCCCAACTGGCAGGCGCGGAATTCCTCGAGGTCGTCGGGCGTGGCCATGCCGCTCACGTTGAAGAAGTCCTCGTATTGCCGGATGCGGCGCGAACGCGCTTCGTCGGATTCGCCCTTCGGCGCGATGCAGTAGATCGTCACCTCGGTCTTGTTGACCGACAGCGGCCGCAGCACGCGAATCTGCGAGCCGAACTGGTCCATCAGATACACGTTCGGGTAGAGGCACAGGTTGCGCGAGTTCTGGATCATCCAGTCGGCGCGCTCGGCGCCGCAGCGCGCGGCGAATTCCTCGCGGCGGCTGAAGTTCGGACGGTCTTCGGGATTGGCCCAGCGCGTCCACAGCAGCATGTGGCCGTGCTCGAACGCGTAGAAGCCGCCGCCCTGACGGCCCCAGCTGCCCGCATCCATCGCGCGGATCTTGTCTTCGCGGGCGTTTTCTTCCTTGCGATGATTGGTCGTCGCCGCGTAGTTCCAGTGCACGGCCGACACGTGATAGCCGTCCGCGCCGTTTTCGGCGGTCAGCTTCCAGTTGCCTTCATACGTGTAGGTCGATGAGCCGCGCAGCACTTCGAGACCGTCTTCCGACTGGTCGACGATCATGTCGATGATGAGCGCCGCCTCGCCGAGGAACGTCTCGAGCGGCGGCACGTCATCGCTCAGGCTGCCGAACAGGAAGCCGCGATAGTTGCCGAAGCGCGCGAGCTTCTTCAGGTCGTGCGAGCCTTCCTTGTTGAAGCAGTCGGGATAGCCCGCGTCCGACGGGTCTTTGACCTTCAGCAGCTTGCCGCTGTTGTTGAAGGTCCAGCCGTGGAATGGGCACGTATAGGTCGCCTTGTTGCCGCGCTTGTGACGGCACAGCATCGCGCCGCGGTGCGTGCACGAATTGATGAACGCGTTCAGCTCGCCCTGACGATTGCGCGCGATCACGACCGGCTGCCGGCCCATATAGGTCGTGAAGTAATCGTTGTTGTTCGGAATCTGGCTTTCGTGCGCGAGATAAATCCAGTTGCCCTCGAAAATATGCTGCATTTCGAGTTCGAACAGACGCTCGTCGGTAAACGCGCTGCGATGCAGGCGGTAGTCGCCGCGCTCGCGGTCTTCCACGAGAAAGTCGTCGATGTTCTTCAGTTGTGGAGTGTGATCCGGATAGATCGGAATCATGCGTGTCTCCTGGTACGGACTGTCGGTATGCGTGCGAAGCACGCGTGTAGGGAGCGGCCTGCCTGCCGGGAGGCCGGCAGGCCGGTTGGTCTTTCACGTCGGGAGTGGAGGCGGTGCGCCTCCGGGCGTTGCGTCAGGTCGCGGCGCGCAAGGGCTCGACCTTCGGCACGAGAGGCGGGATATCGGTGGGCAACCCTTTCGACAGGGTTTCGATTTCAGCGTGTTTCATTGCTGCTCCTGAACTCTTCTAAGTCTTGGATCCCATGCGCGAGGAATTGCCTGCGCCGTCTCCGTGGGGCCGACCGACGCTTCAGACCGGGCCGAGTTGTCAATGCTCGGGAGGTATAATTTTGTGGGGCGTCTACGGTAACTGAAGGATAGTTGTCCGCCATTTGCATCGTCCAACACTGATTTAGTATCGGGACGATACTTAAAAGGTATTTTTATGGAATTGCGCCACCTGCGCTACTTCGTAGCCGTTGCCGAGGAATGCAACGTCACCAAGGCCGCCAAACGTCTGCATATTGCGCAGCCGCCGTTGAGCCGGCAGATCCAGCAGCTCGAAGACACGCTCGGCGTGCAGCTGTTCGAGCGCAACTCGCGGCCGCTGAAGCTGACCGAGGCGGGCCGCTTCTTCTATTCGCACGCGGTGCAGCTGCTCGCGCAAACGACGGAAATCGAGGCGATGACGCGGCGCGTCGGCAAGATCGAACGGAGTTTATCCGTTGGCTTCGTCGGCTCGACGCTGTACGGCATGCTGCCGAAAATCATCCGCCGCTTTCGCACCGAGAACAGCACCGTCGAGCTGAGCCTGCACGAGATGTCGACGATGGATCAGATCAAGGCGCTCAAGGAAGGCCGCATCGACGTCGGCTTCGGCCGCATTCGTCACGAAGACCCGAGCATCAAGCGTGTCGTGCTGCGCGAAGAACGGATGATCGTCGCGCTGCCCCTCGGCCATCCGCTGAGCGACGCGAAGCCGGTGCTGTCGCTGCACGACCTGACCAGCGAAACGCTGATCATCTTTCCGAAGGCGCCGCGGCCCAGTTACGCGGACCAGGTGCTGGCCGCGTTTCACGATCGCGGCCTGAAACCGCAGCGGCTCTACGAGACGCGCGAGTTGCAGATCGCGCTCGGCCTCGTCGCCGCCGGCGAAGGCATCTCGATCGTGCCGGCGAGCGTGTACGGCTTGCAGCGCGGCGACATCGCCTATAAGGACCTCGACGATCAGAACCTCGTGTCGCCGATCATCATGAGCATCCGCATGCTCGACGAATCGGCCGACATCCAGCGCATGCTCGAACTGATCTACGCGCTGTACGACGAACAGCACATGACCTATCTGCCGCCTTCGCATCAGTAGCGCGGTTCGCGGGGTTCGCGGCTAGATGCCCATGCGGGCATCGCCGCAACGAAGTTGTATGGACAAGCTATTTGCCACGGTATAGACCGCGGGTATACGCGAAAACTCGGGCTGCGCCCGCAGCCTTTCAATCAGCCTGACAATCCCGCCCGCAAACGCCTATACGCCTATTCTCCGTCTCCCTCCTGGGTGCGCGTAAGCACTAACCCTGATTGCCGCTCAACGGCCGTACGGGATAATTTGTCTATACAACATCGCACCTCGCAGCATCCCTCCCGGAGACTTTGATGAAGAAACTTGCCCTATCCCTCGCCCTCGCACTCGCCGCCACCGGCGCTTTCGCCAAAGATTGGTCCACGGTCCGCTTCGGCGTCGATGCGAGCTATGCGCCGTTCGAATCGAAAGCGACCGATGGCAAGCTGGTCGGCTTCGACGTCGACCTCGGCACCGAAATCTGCCGCCGTCTGAATGCGAAGTGCGTTTGGGTCGAGCAGGACTTCGACAGCATGATTCCGGCACTGAAGGCGAAGAAGTTCGACGGCGTGCTGTCGTCGATGTCGATGACGCCGAAACGTGCTGAACAGATCGCTTTCTCGTCGAAGCTGTTCAACACGCCGACACGGCTCGTCGCGAAGAAGGGCTCGGGTATCGCGCCGACCGCCGACTCGCTGAAGGGCAAGACGGTGGGCGTCGAACAGGGCACGATTCAGGAAACCTACGCGAAGACCTATTGGGAGGCGAAGGGTGTGAAGGTCGTGCCGTACCAGAACCAGGACGCGGTCTACACCGACCTGCAGTCGGGCCGTCTGGACGCGGCACTGCAAGACGCGGTGCAGGCTGACCAGGGCTTCCTGAAGACGCCGCGCGGCGCGGGCTTCGCGTTCGTCGGGCAGAACATCGACGATCCGAAGATCCTCGGCAACGGCGCGGGCATCGGCATGCGCAAGGAAGACGAAGATCTGAAGATCAAGGTCGACAAGGCGATCGCCGACATGATCAAGGACGGCACCTACAAGAAGATCGAGCAGAAGTACTTCGACTTCGACGTGTACGGCGGCTAAGCCCGCGCGCAACACCACGAGCCCGCTCCACCCGATCGGTAGACCCCGCGCGCATGCGCGCGGGTCGCTCCTTCAACAAGGACACTCCCATGCTGTTTCAAGGCTTCGGTCCGCTGCTCCTCGCGGGCACGTGGGTAACCATCAAGCTCGCGGTGCTGTCGCTGGCGGCGTCGTTCGCGCTGGGACTTCTCGGCGCCGCCGCGAAGCTGTCGACCAACCGCGTGCTTTCGCGCATCGGCGCGATGTACACGACGCTGATCCGCGCCGTGCCCGACCTCGTGCTGATGCTGTTGCTGTTCTACAGCATCCAGATCTGGCTCAATGAGCTGACCGACATGTTCAGCATGGAGCAGATCGACATCGATCCGTTTCTCGCCGGTGTGATCACGCTGGGCTTCATATACGGCGCGTACTTCACCGAAACCTTCCGCGGCGCGTTCCTTTCGGTGCCGCGCGGGCAGATCGAAGCGGGCTTCGCGTACGGCATGAGCGCGCGGCGCGTGTTCACCCGCATCCTGTTCCCGCAGATGATGCGCTTCGCGCTGCCCGGTATCGGCAACAACTGGCAGGTGCTCGTGAAGGCCACCGCGCTCGTGTCGATCATCGGTCTCGCGGACGTGGTCAAGGCATCGCAGGACGCCGGCAAGAGCACGCAGTCGTTCTTTTTCTTCACGCTGGCGACCGGGGCCATCTACCTCGCCATCACGACCATTTCGAACCTGGTATTGATCCGCCTCGAGAAGCGCTACTCGATCGGCGTACGGAGGGCCGCGCTGTGATCGAACTGATCCGTCAATACTGGCAGAACTACATTTTCACGGACGGCTTCAATTACACCGGCCTCGTCATCACGCTGTGGCTGCTGGTTGCATCGATCGTGCTGGGTTTCATGCTGGCCGTGCCGCTCGCGATCGCACGCGCGTCGCGCAACCGTTACATCTCCGGCCCCGTCTGGCTGTTCACCTACGTGTTTCGCGGCACGCCGTTGTACGTTCAATTGCTGCTGATCTACACGGGGCTCTACAGTCTGCATTTCGTCCATTCGCACGCGATGCTCGACAGCTTCTTTCGCAATGCGATGAACTGCACGCTGCTCGCGTTCGCGCTGAACGAATGCGCGTACGCCACCGAAATCTTCGCAGGCGCGATCCGCGAGACCTCGCACGGCGAGATCGAAGCGGCTCAGGCTTATGGCATGTCGAAGTTCAAGCTGTATACGCGCATCATCCTGCCGTCTGCGCTGCGCCGGGCCCTGCCCTCGTACAGCAACGAGGTGATCCTGATGCTGCACGCGACCACGCTCGCGTTCACGGCGACCGTCCCCGACATTCTGAAAGTGGCGCGCGACGTCAACTCCGCGACCTACGCGACGTTCCAGGCGTACGGCATCGCGGCGATCCTGTATGCGGCGATCGTGTTCGCGCTGATCTGGGGCTTCCGCAAGATGGAAATCCGTTTGCTGGCTTATCTGAAACCGCAAGGGCATTAAAGCGCATTCGCGCCATGATGGAGCATACGAGCATGTACAAGCTGACAGTCGACGACCTGCACAAGAAGTTCGGCGACAACGAGGTATTGAAGGGCGTCTCGCTGAAGGCGAAGGCGGGCGACGTGATTAGCCTCATCGGGTCGAGCGGCTCAGGGAAAAGCACCTTCCTGCGGTGCATCAACTTTCTCGAATCGCCGTGCTCCGGGCGCATCACGCTTAACGGCGAGGAAATCAACACGAGCAGGGATCGCAACGGCTCGCTACGCGTGACCCATCCGAAGCAGTTGCAAACGATGCGCACGCGTCTCGCGATGGTGTTCCAGCATTTCAATCTGTGGGCGCATATGACGGTGCTCGAGAACATCATCGAGGCGCCGATCAGTGTGCTGGGATTGAGCCGCGCCGAAGCGGAAGAGCGTGCTCGCAAGTATCTGACCAAGGTCGGTTTGCCGGCCAGCACGGAGAAAAAATATCCGTCGCATCTGTCGGGCGGTCAGCAGCAGCGCGTCGCGATTGCTCGCGCGCTCGCGATGGAGCCGGAAGTGATGCTGTTCGACGAACCGACTTCGGCGCTCGATCCCGAGCTCGTCGGCGAAGTGCTGCGCGTGATGCAGGCGCTCGCCGAAGAAGGCCGCACGATGATCGTCGTCACGCACGAAATGGGCTTTGCGCGCAACGTGTCGAATCATGTCGTGTTCCTGCACAAGGGCAAGATCGAGGAGCAAGGGCATCCGCATCAAGTGCTGACGAATCCGCGTAGCGAGCGGTTGCAGCAGTTTCTGGCGGGGCGGTTGAAGTAAGAATGGCAGGGTATGGCGCGTGGTTCAGCCTCGCGCCTTACCCCGAATCATCCGCGCAACGAATGCGCCACTCACCGGAGGGCCCCCGCGTAGGCCCGGAATTGCAGCAATTCGAAGTATTCTGGGTGAAGGATGAGGACCTTGCCCCGCTACGGGGCAAAAATCTCATCGCTCGTTTGCGCGTGAATCCGGATCAGTTCCCGATTCCCTAAGCCGTTGGCCTAATCACGCTACCGCAGAGGTTGAATCTGCTATCAGAGCGCCAACTACGGATTCAACACCACCCACGCGTCCCCATCGACCGCAATCTTCACCGCATCGAGGCTCGCCCCCGCACACGGCCCCTCGATACAGCGTCCATCCTCGAAGCGAAACAACGCGCTGTGATGCGCGCACATCAACACCTGCGAGCGATAGCACAGCACATCGCCGGGTTCGAAATCGAGCGGCACCGAAAAATGCGGGCAACGGTTCGCGTAAGCCCACACCTGCTCGCCCCGCCGCACCACCACGACGGGCACGCCGGCGGCCGTTGCATCGACGACCCGCGCGCCGCCATCGGGCACGTCGGCAAGCGGACATAGCGGCGTTTCGTTCATCGCTCAGACTCGCCGTTCCGGATTGCCGAGGCTCCAGTCCCACGGGCGAATCTCGACGCAATCGAACAGCCCCGCCTGCATGTACGGATCGTTGCTGACGAACTCCATCACGTCGTCGATACGCTCCGCTTCGACGACCAGCAACGTGCCATTCATCGCATCGCATTGCGGCGCGAGCGTCGGACCGCCGAGGCGCACGAACACACCGCGATGCGTACCGCCGCGCAGCCACGTGCGATGCACCGGACGCACCCGTTCGCGCACTTCGCGCATGCCTGGCTTGTCGGTCGCGAATACCGCGAAAAAACGTGCCATTGCCATCAGCTCCGATCGAGAATGAAGTCGTAGCGCGCTTCGCGGAACGGTCCATCGAAACCGAAGCGGCGCGCGAGTTCGTGATCCGCGGGGCACTCGCGATAGTCGACCATCAGCGACGGCTTCACGCCGAACACCGCGTCCGAACCCAGATAAGGATCTTCGCGATCGAACACATGCGTGACGAGCGTACGATGCCCAGGCGCGTCGATCATGAAGTGCAGATGCGCGGGCCGCCACGGATGCCGTCCGGTCGCTTCGAGCATGCGGCCGACCGGGCCGTCGGTCGGAATCGGATAGCTGACCGGCACGATCGTCGAAATCGCATAGCGGCCTTCGGCGTCGGTGCGAAAACGGCCACGCAGATTGCCGTGCGGCTGCTCGGTGTCCTGCCCCGAGTACATGCCGTTCTCGGCGGTCTGCCAGACGTCCAGTACCGCGTTGGCAAGCGGTTCGCCGTCCGTCGACAGCACGCGCCCATGCACGAGCGCGGGCGTGCCCGGCGTGAACGCGATGTTCTCGCCATACGCGCGCTCGGGCATGCCGCGAATATAGAACGGCCCGAACACGGTGGTGTCGGTGGAGCCCGTCGCGAGCCGGTGATTGATCGCGTCGACCAGCATCGATACGCCGAGCGTATCCGACAGCAGAATGAATTCCTGGCGCACGAGGTCGTCGCACATCTTGCCGGTGTCGGTCAGAAAGCGGATGGCCGACATCCATTCGGCCTCGGTCGGCTCGACTTCGCGCACGAACGCATGCATGTGCCGCACGAGGCTTTGCATCAGCGTGCGCAGTCGATCGTCGGGCGTGCCGGCGAAGCTTGCTACCACCTGCTCGGTCAGGGCCTGCTCGGCCTCTTTGCTGTCTGTCGACATGTCTTCCTCCATCTATTGTTTGGGCGGCGCTGCGTTCTCCGGCGCCCAGACGGGTTCGGCACCCTGCCACGCCCGTTGCAGCAGCGCGCGGATCGCATCGCGTTCCACGGGACGCGGGTTCGCATACGGATTCTTGCACGCGAGATCGGCCGCTTCGTCGAGTCCCTGCTCGGGCATGCCGATCTGCGCGAGCGCCAGCGGAATGCCGAGCGCGCGGTTCAGTTCGAACAGCAGCGGACCCGCGTCGGCCGCGCGTTCGCCGCCGAGTGCGCGTGCGACGCGCGCGAGCGCAGCGGGCGCGGCGTCGTGGTTGTAGTGTGCCGTATGCGGCAGCATCGCCGCATGGGTTTGCGCATGCGGCAGGTTGAACGTGCCACCGAGCGTATGACAAAGCTTGTGATGCAGGGCCATGCCGACCGCGCCCAGACAGGTGCCCGCGAGCCACGCGCCGTACAGCGCGCCGCTGCGCGCGGCGGCATCGTCCGGTGCGCGCACGATCGCGGGCAGCGCTTCGCCGAGCGCGCGGATCGCTTCCTCGGCCATCAGGCTGATCACCGGGTTCGCGTCTTCCGCATACAACGCTTCGACCGCATGGGCCATCGCGTTGATACCCGACGCGGCGGAAATGCCCGCCGGCAACGACAACGTCAGCGACGGATCGTAGATCACCGTGCGTGGCAGCACGCGCATATCGCGTCCCGTGCGCTTCAGACGCCCTTCCGTGAGGCCGTAGATCGGCGTCATCTCGGAGCCCGCATAGGTGGTGGGCACGGCGATGATCGGCAGCGACGATTCGAGCGCGATCGCCTTGCCGAGGCCGACCGTCGAACCACCGCCCACCGCGACGCAGCAGTCGGCATCGAGCGCGGCCGCCGCATCGCGCGCCGCGCGAGCGACTTCGATCGGCACGTGCATCACGGCTTGCGCATGCACACCCGCCGCGCGCTTGCCGAGCACCTCCGCGACCCGCTCGGCCAGCGCGTGCTGCTCGGGTGTCGCCAGGATCAGCGCGCGCTTGGCTCCTAACCGTTCGACCTCCGCGGGCAGCGTCGCGAGCCCGCCCCATTCGAACACCACACGCGACGGCGTGCCCTGATAGATGAAGCGCTCCATGCGGCCCTCAGCGCTTGAAATGCGGCGGCACGTTGCCGTCGACGTTGACCCACACCGAGCGCGCTTCCGTGTAGTCGTGCATCGCCTCGAAGCCCATCTCGCGGCCATAGCCCGACTGTCCGACGCCGCCGAACGGGCTGCCCGGATTGACGCGCTTATAGCAGTTGACCCAGCACATGCCCGCATGGATTCGCGCGGCCATCGAATGCGCGCGCGACAGATCGCGCGTCCATAGCCCGCTGCCGAGGCCGTAGTCGGTGCCGTTGGCGATTGCGAGCGCTTCGTCGTCGGTACGGAAACGCAGCACCGTGACGAACGGGCCGAACACTTCCTCCTGCGCGACGCGGTCGTTCGGACTCGCGGCCTCGACGACGGTCGGGCGCACGTAGTAGCCGTTCGCAAGCGATGCATCGCTCGGTGCAGTGCCGCCGGTCAGCACGCGGCCGCCCTGCTGACGCGCGATGTCGACGAACGCGAGCACGCGTTCCTGATGCTGCTTCGAGGTGAGCGGCCCCATCTCGGTGTCGGCATCGAGCGGATCGCCGAGCCGGATCGACGACGCCAGCGACACGAAGCGCTCGAGGAACTGATCGGCGATGCGCTCGTGCAGGATCAGCCGCGAGCCCGCGATGCACGCCTGGCCCTGGTTGTGGAAGATCGCCCAGGCGGCGCCGTTGATCGCGGCATCGAGGTTCGCGTCGTCGAACACGATGTTCGCGCCCTTGCCGCCGAGTTCGAGCTGCACACGCTTCAGATTGCCCTGCGAGGCCTCGACGATGCGCCGCCCGGTCGCGGTCGATCCGGTGAACGCGATCTTGCCGACGCCCGGATGCTCGGCGAGCCGCTGCCCAGCCGTATGACCATAGCCCGCGACGATGTTGACGACGCCCTCGGGAAAACCGACCTCGGCCATCAGCTCGACGATGCGCAGCGTGGACAGCGGCGTGATCTCCGACGGCTTCAGCACGACCGTGTTGCCGGCCGCGAGTGCCGGTCCCATCTTCCAGCTCGTGAACATCAGCGGGAAATTCCACGGCACGATCTGCCCGACCACGCCGATCGGCGCGCGCTGCACGTAGTTCAGAAACCCCGCTTCGACCGGAATCACCGAGCCTTGCAGCTTGTCGGCCATGCCGCCGAAGTAGCGAAAGCATGCCGCCGTGCGCGGCACGTCGAGCGAGCGCGAATCGCGGATCGGGTGGCCGGTGTCCAGCGATTCGAGTTGCGCGAGTTCCTCGGCATTGGCCTCGATCGCGTCGGCGAGCTTCAGCAGCAGCCGGCCGCGTTCGGCGGCGGGCAGCGCGGCCCACTTCGGGAACGCGCGCGCGGCGGCAGCGACGGCCAGATCGACGTCGGCGGCGGTGGCCGCGGCGATCTGCGTGATCAGCGAGCCGTCGTGCGGATTGAGCACGTCGATCGTGCCGCCTTCGACGGCGTTAGTGAAGCGGCCGTCGATGAACAGTTGGGTTTGCATGAATGATCCTCGGTGAATGCGGGCGCGCGGCTCTTCAATCGAGCCTTCAGAAATCGACGGGGTACGGCTTCAGCTCGCCGCTTTCGTAACGCTTCGGCAGATTCGGCGTCGCGTTCTCCCACACGAGCAGCATCGAGCGCTTGGTCGAGTAACCCTGATGGCGGATGTCGGCCGGCATCGCGCAGATGTCTCCCGCACGCATCGTGATCCGCGCGCGCGGTGCGCCGGTGTTCTTGTCGCCGATGTCCCAGACGATTTCATCGGACAGTTGCAGGAACCACTCGACCCGATCGTTGCCGTGAAACACCGGCAGGATGTATTCCTCGGTGGTCGGGCAGAACAGGCTCTGGCCGCACACCGACGTAACCGACGGATTCCACGTGACGTCCGAGCGCGACAGATACTTGAACAGATTGAACGCGTGCAGCTGGCCCTCGAAGCCGGGCTCGACGTGCACCTCCGGATCGTCCTGCACGACGTCGGCGAACGCGCGGTTGACCGGCAGTTCGTCGCGCAGCGGCGAGTCGCCTTCGAGGCCCGGCATGCGGCGTGTCGCGATGCGCGTGCGCTCGATCGCGGCGTCGTTGTCGCCATGCTTGCGGCCGAACGCGGTGCCGGTTTCCTCGGGTGCCGCGAACGGGTCGAAGCCTTCGTTGGTCCAGTCGTGCAGGATCGCCTTGAAGGTCGCCATGATCGTGGGCGTCTCGAAGGTCTCCATGTAATCGACGCCCGCGTCCTTCATGATGCCGTTGAACGAGCCCGCATACACGTCCACCTTGCCGTAGTGATTGCGCGTGCCGAACACGTGGTCGAAGTTGACCCAGCCGTAGAAGAAGCCCCAGGCGACGTCGCGCATCATCGCGCGCAGGAACGCATCGGCCGGCACCGCGTGGGTGCGGGTCTGGCCTTTCGCGGGCCAGTTGATCTTGACGAAGTACTCGTCGCGCAGGAATTCGAACGCGCCGAGCGTAAAGCGGCGATAGCCGGTGATCGCGTCGGGTTCGCTGGCGCGCACGGTGTCGGCCGCGAAGCCGGCCGGGTGATCGAGGGTTTCGAGGGATGCCATGTCTTGTCTCCTAACGTGTGCGTATCAGTGCAGGCAGATATCGGCCCACTTCTCCACCGACAGTTCGCCGCGCATCGTTTGCACGAGCACGACGCCGGGCTTTTGCGCGCTGAAACGATATGCGCAGCCGGCCGGCAGCAAAGCCTGATGACCGCGACGCAGCACCACGTAACCCATCGCGCGGCCGGCAGGTTGCGCGCCCGCTGCGACGGTGCCCGCGCCACTCTTCGGCGGATTGTCGAGCTTGACGAAATCGATGCGTACTTCGCCGTCCATCAGGATCGCGAACTCGTCGTGTGCGCAGGCGAACCATTGCGATTGGCCTTCGGTGCGCAGCGCCTCGATCACGTAGTCGAGGTTCTTGCCGACTACGACCTTCTCGTAGGGCGCCGACTCGGAAGCGACTTCGAAGATGTTGGAAAACACGTAATGGCGCGCTTCGCCGCTCGTGATTTCGATTTCGCCTTTGCGGTAGCCGTCGAGCGAGCCAAAGACGGTGTGGAATGACTGGTCGGTCATTGCTGTCTCCTGTGTCGATCGGAGTTGGCGCTTTAGCTGTCGACCGGTGTTGGCGCTTAGCGCCTACTCCGGTCCCATGCAAAGCTCTTGCTCCGATCCCATGCAACGAAGTTGCGGTTGTTGAATCGGTCTTGTTGGAAGTAACTTTAGAAGCGCAACAGGATGGCAACAACCGGCGATCGGGCGATTACAGCATTTGCACTTTGCAAATAATCGCCGCGTGAATAGCCGCCTTACGTCACCCAGCCACGCTCGATCAGCGGCCGGTCCCACGCGGGTTCGGGTCCCAGGTACTCGGCCAGAAACTCGACCAGCGCTTTCACCTTGAGCGCCTGTCGTTGTGTCGCGGGATACACGGCCGCGAAATTCAGCGGCGACAGCGTGTAGTCGGTCAGAATCGGCACCAGCGAACCGTCGAGCAGCGCGGCGCTCGCGACCAGCGTCGGCAGGCAAACGACGCCGCCGCCGGTCAGCGCATAGTCGCGCAGCAGATGCACCGAGTTCGAACGGATCATGCCCGGCAGCTCCATTTCGACGACCTCGTCGCCATGCGCCATGGTCCAGCGATTGCGCGACGGATAGCCCGAATACAGCGCCGTGGTGTGTTGCAGCAAATCTCGCGGGTGTTGCGGCGCGCCATGCTCCTGCACATACGCGGGCGTCGCGCAGAACAGACGCCGCACTTTGAACAGCCGTCGCTCGATCAGCGATTCGGCGATCGGCGGAAAGATCTGGAAGGCGACGTCGAAGCCCTCTTCGATCGGATCGACCACCCGGTCGTTGACGATCACGTCGAGCTGGATGCCCGGATAGCGCCGGTTGAATTCCGCAAGCGGCGCGCCGAAGTGGCCGAGCGCGAAGCCCGGCAGCATCTGGATGCGCAAGCGGCCGGTCGGTGTCGCACGCAACTCGCGCATCTGGTCGGTCAGTTCGTTGACCCGCCCGACCACTTCCGCGCATTCGCGATAGAACGCCTCGCCCACCTCGGACAGTCGCACGACCCGCGTGCTGCGATGAAAGAGCGGCGCGTTGACGAACTTCTCCAGCTGCTGGATGCGCGTCGTGATCACCGAACTCGTCACGCCCAACTGCCGCGCCGCTTCGGCGAAGCTGCTCGTCTCGGCCACCCGTACGAAGGCCTCGATGCTCAGAAAACGGTCCATGCTGCGTCCTTGTCCACTCGTCCAGCCTGTCAGTGTATCTGGGCTGGGGCGCGTGAACGCGCCGCCCGGTCGGCGACAACGGACTCGTTGTCGCCGACCGGTTGCAGCGCATCATTCCGGTTGCTCGCTGGCCGGCAATTCGAGCGACGGCGCAAGCCTCTGACGGCGCACCCGGGCCGGCGCGGTTTCCTCGAGCAGCAGGCTCACGCCGATACCTAGCAGCACCGCGCAGATCGGCAGCCACAAGATGTTCTGAATGCCGAAGTGCGTCGCGACGAAGCCCGCCAATGCCGGTGCAATGCCGCCGCCGAAAATCTCGCCCGCGCCGACGACGATGCCGATCGACGTGGAGATCATGCCGATCGGCGCTGCTTCGGTCGCAACCGGACCGGACAGCAGCGACACGAGTCCGAGCGTGAAGAACGACGCGACGAACAACACCGCGAACAGCTGCACGGGCTGCGCGCCGAGTCCGCGGAACAGGTACAGCATCACCGCGGTGCCCGCAAAGCCGACGACGCTCGCGACGCGCCGCCCGGTCAGGTCCGACAGCCCCGGCAAACCGAACTGGCCGATGAAGCCGCCAAAGCCGATCGCCGAGACGACGACGCCCATGCGCTGCGTGTCGAGCGACAGATACTCGGTCAGATACAGCGGCAGCATCGCGCCGAGCACGAATACGCCGGTCATCGCGCAGAACAGCGCGGCCATCGCGATCAGGATGTTGCGGCTCTTCAGCACGTCGCGCCAATTGCCGCGTTGGGCCGGGCAGGTGGGCCGCTTTGGGGTAGCTTGCGGCGCGGCTTTCGGTTCGCGAATCACGAAGAACATAAGCACGCCGAGAATCAGCCCCGGCACCGACACCAGCGCGAACACCCAGCGCCACGTGACCACGCTGAGTAATTGCGTCGCGATGATCGGCGACAGCGCGAGGCCGAACAGCGCGAAGCCGCTTTGCTGCAAGCCGAGATTGAAACCGCGGCGCTTCGGATGCGACGCATCGGCGGTCGCGGCGAAGCTGGTCGGGCAGAACGAGCCTTCGGCGACGCCCATCAATGCGCGCACCGCGAGCAGGCTCATCAGGCCGCCGGCGAGTCCGGAGAAACCGGACAGCAGCGAGAAGGCCAGAATCGCCGGGATCAGCACCTTGCGGCGCCCGATCTTGTCGGAGATGCCGCCCATCAGCGCCGCGAAAATTCCCCACGACAAGCCGAGGATGCCGATGCAGTTGCCGACGTCCTGCGCGGTCAGATGCAGGTCCTTCATGATCGCCGGAAAGAGCGGCGCGATCAGCCACCGGTCGAGTCCCACGAGGCCGAAGCCGAGGGCCAGCAGCACGACGGCCTTCCATTCGTAGGCCACGTCCCAGTCGTTCGATTTCATCTTTGTCTCCATGTCTGCGTAGGCCGGCCGCTTGGCGCGCGCACGGCATTCGCTGGCGCAAGGGCGCGCCGCCGGGTTCGTCGAATTCAGCAACGGGTGTCGTGCCGCGCTTCGTCGATGCGGCAGCGACGCGGCCAAGATTGGCGCAACTGGGGCGGCTCAGGTACGGGACAAGCGCCGAATGCGGCATTCGTGAATCGCAAATAATCGCGATGCATAGCGCGGCAGCGAGTGTGGGCAAGGCCTGGCGATGAACGACGGCGGCGAATTGGATGCGCCTGAAAGCACCCCAGGAAAAGCCCGGGTAGACGCACGGGTGGGCCGCGGGCGGTTGGCGTTCCACCGGTTTGTTGCCCCGCGCTTTGCCGACCCGCAGGCACGTGCGCATCCGCCGCACGTCATCGCATCAGCCCGACGAGCCCCAGCGCGATCCCCGGCACCAGAATCACCGCGACCAGCGCGACGATATTGGCGACAGGGAACGGAATCGTGCCGCGAAAGATCGTGCGAATCGACAGATCGGGCAGCATCGTCTTCACCATGAACACGTTCATGCCGACCGGCGGGTGGATCATGCCGATCTCCATCATCATCGCGACGTAGATGCCGAACCAGATCATGTTCGCGCCGAGCGGCTGGACGATCGCAGCGAAGACGGGATCGTCAGCAGCATCATCGCAAGCGCTTCCATCAGCGAGCCGAGCGCGATGTAGATCATCGTGATCACCGCGATCACGCCAAGCAGCGTCAGATGCAATTCGTGGATCCGCGCGACGAGCGTCCCGGTCATCCCCGATAGCGTGATGTAGGAAACCGGGAATGACTAACCGCGCAGGCGCTCAATGGGCCAGACAGTTAGTAGCGTTTTGCCGCTGTGAGCCGGGCCGCGACGATCCGGCCATTCGCGCCCGATATACTCCCCTCAGCCAAGAACGTCTTTCAGCCACGGGCGGTCATTCGGATCATGAAAGCAACGGACCTCGAACAACGCATCCTCAAGCAGTCGCTGCTTTGCACCGTGATGATCGCCGGACTCGGCATCGCGGTCGGGATCCTGAGCGGCTCGCTGGCGATCATCTTCGACGGCATGTTCTCCGCGCTCGACGCCGCGATGTGCAGCCTGTCGTTGCTCGTCACCCGCCTGCTTCAACAGGAGAGCAGTCGACGCTTCCAGCACGGCTTCTGGCACATCGAGCCGCTCGTGCTCGTGTTCAACGGCAGCCTGCTGGCGGTGCTGTGCTTTTACGCTTTCGTCAACGCGGTCAAAGGCCTGCTCGACGGCGGCCACGAACTCGAATTCGGCTGGGGCGTCTTCTACGCGATGGTGGTCGCCGCGTTTTGCTTCTTCATGTTCTTGCGCGAGCGGCGCGTGAATCGCGTGATCGACTCCGAACTGATCGGCCTCGACATCAAGAGCTGGCTGATGTCGGCGTGCATCAGCTCGGCGCTGCTGCTGGCGTTTTCGATTGCATGGCTGCTCGAACATATCGGGCAAGGCCACCTGACGCCGTACATCGACCCCGGCGTGCTCGCCCTACTGACGCTCGTGCTGATCCCGATGCCGATCGGAACCGTGATCGGCGCGGTCAAGGAAGTGTTGCTGATTACGCCGCCGGATCTGGAGCAGGAGTTGCGCGACCTGATGCAACAACTGACCGCCGACTATGGCTTCGTCAAGCACTCGCACTATGCGACACGCGTCGGCCGAGGCCTGTTCGTCGAGGTGCACATCGTGTTGCCCGAGGCGATGGAGCAAGCCGGCGTGCGCCAGCTCGATCAGATCCGCGACAGGATCTCGCGCGCGATCGGTGAGTCGGGCCCGGACCGCTGGTTGACCGTCGCGTTTACGCGCGATCCGCGCTGGTTGTAACGACGCGTTGCGGCGTGCGTTCCCATTCCCGTTTCCAGCATGCGCACGCGATCAAAAACGCACAACGAATTTTGTGTGTTTCGCGGCTAGTCCCCGAATGGGTTGCCGGTGTCCTTCACCTCGGTACTGAGGTTGTATTCCGCGCGCATGGCCTTGAGTACGCCCTCGATGTCGCGCTCGAAGCCAATCGCATTGCCGAAGTGGGTCATGTTCCAGTTGCAGCCTGTCTTGTCAGCCTCTTGCAACTGCGGCCGCGGCACGCGAATCTTCACGCCATCGTCGACGATTTCCTGCAGTCGATGAATTCTCCGATTGACCTCCTGCTGAAGCTGCGAGGCGTTAAGCGTCTTGCGTATCATCCTGGGTCTCCTTCCGGTTGCTCGAGCCAGTCTAGCGCAAGTGAAGCGTTTCGCGACCGGCGCTGCAATGCTAGAAGCGCCGGCGCGCGCGCGAGTCTGGCGGCTTTAGACGACGCTAGTTGTGCGCCGCACCACACATCCGTCTATTTTCGCTGTCGCCCGCCTGAATTGTTTCCCCGATAGCCAGACCTGCGGATTCCGAGGAACATAGTCGTGCGCTGCAAGTTGCCAACGTGTAAAACCGGTGGGGGTAAGCATGGGACAACTCGACTTCAGCACCTTCGAACATGAAGGTTGGGAGCGGGTCGCGCAGGCCTATCATGAGTATTTCGGTGATTTGACCGCGCAGTCGAACCAGGCCATTCTCGAGACCCTTTGCATTCGTCGGGGTGCGCGTTTTCTCGACGTCGCATGCGGCCCTGGCTACCTCGCGGCGGCAGCCGCACTGTGCGGCGCGGATGTCGCCGGCGTCGATTTCTCGGTCGCGATGGTCGACAAGGCGAGACGCGTCTTTCCGCCACTCGAATTCCGCGTCGGCGACGCGGAGGATCTGCCATTTCCTGACGAAAGCTTCTCGGCCGTGGGGATCAGCTTCGGAATGTTGCACTTTGCGCATCCCGAGCGCGCACTCGCGGAGGCGCTTCGTGTACTTCGACCTGACGGCAGAATCGCCTTCACGGAATGGGCGACACCGAACAAGGCGGTGGGCTTCGAAATGGTGTTGAGGGCAATCGAGCAGCACGGGACGACCGATGTGCCCCTGCCGCCGGGACCAGCCCTGTTCCGGTTCAGCGATTGGCAGGAATCGAAGCACATGCTGCTCGAGGCCGGGTTCGTCCAACCCGAGATGCGGGAGTTGGACCTCACGCTCGTGCTTCATGCTCCCAATACACCTTTTCATGCACTCCTGCGTGGCGGCGTGCGGTTTTCCGCGTTGCTACATGCGCAGACGCCCGCCGCGCTGGCGGCTATCGAAAGGGCCGTCGCACGCGACGCAGAGGCATATCGCAGCGATAACGGGGACCTGCGGCTTCCGATGAGCTGCATTCTGGCCTCCGCGGTCAAGCCTTAGGGCGCTCGAAAAACCAGCGTTCACGTCCGACACTATTGCGTGACCCGAACTAGACCGTCGCGGCCAGCTTGAATTCATCGAACCGGGCAACTGGTGGCGGCAGTTCCCTGATTTCCAGGCGGTCCACCAGCGCTCCATGCGCACCGTCGACCAGCCAGTCGCAGATTCGCTCGAGCTCTTCAGCGCGCCCTTGCAACACCGCTTCGACCGAACCATCCATCCGGTTGCGCACCCAACCCGTGATCACTCGCGCCGTGGCCTCCTCGATGCAAGCCTGTCGGTAACCTACACCCTGCACACGACCGTAGACTCTCACCAGTCTGGTCCGCAAATCGGTATCGAACTGTGGTGTCATGGTGCACGCAACTCCAGGCTGGATAAGCGGCAGCGCGGTTGCCTCTCAACCGCCGCGCATCTCGTCGCTTTCGCCAGCCGAGTCTGTCGCCTCCCAATCCGCCTGCGTCGTTGCGGGTGGCGTCGCCGGCTGGACACGTGTCCACCACGCGGTATTTGCCGGTGCATGGAAGCGAAACTGCGTGCTCCATGCGGCCCAAAACTCCTGCTGCGCGGCTTGAGACGTCGGAAGAACAAAACCTAACTGCTCGGCGAGTGCCGGCAGATACAGGTCAAACGCCGATTTGACAACGTCGCCCCAGTTTCTTGCCGCAAGAATCGCCAGCCGATATGCGATTACCGCAATAGCGGCCGCAATCGCGGCATTCTGCAAAAGATCGGCTAACACGCAATTGCCGGCCAGCCCGTCCGCAAGCCAGATGTCGAGCGCCCGCACGAACGTAAAGATGGACGTAAATGAACCCAAAACGACGAGTCCGACCAGAAAGTCAACCGGAGCTCTCGCGTCCGCAATGATTGCTTGATAGTCCTTTGGGATGACGGCAAGAAGACGTGGCCATACGAATATGCTGTCGACCTTATAGACTTCGCTCGAGTACCCCTCGAATGCACGCAACGTGTTCCCAAAGGCCGTGGAAAGAACGAGGTTTTCATAGCGAGGGAAATCACGCGCGTTGCGCTCCTGAGTGCGATACAGCCTCGCCCTTACGGTGGCTCTGTTCACCTCGGCTTTTCTGTATTCCGACGATTCTATCGACGCTTTGAGTCGCTCGATCGTACTGTTCTCTGTCTCGAGTTCCGTACGGAGGCGTTCTATAAGGCGCAGCTGACGATTACGGCGGTCGCGCTCATCGCGCTTCCAGGCCTCACGATTGAATGGCCATTTGTATCCTTCGAGGACCTGATAAAACCAGTTGCTCAGTACCATCAAGATCAGCGATAGAACCCATATGATTATGAGGAAAGTAAACAAGCCGCCAACCTTTTCGCTGTCCGAGGTCGCTTTGTTCAGCAAATCGCCAAACACCGGGATATCCGCATTAGCTGCGAGAAAGCCTGTAAAGCCAAGCAGGGCTGGCAAAAAGAAGCCGAGGATAAATGCTTTGTCCAGCAGTTTCGATAGGCCCGAGAGCATCGGCGGTTATCCTTGGCAAGTTCAGCGACGCACTGGCGGCGGGTTGTCGTCATCGGGGTCTTGCTGCGACTGTCCCGGAAGACCTCCGAACTGAAGAGCCCGGTGAACGGCATTCAAATCAATGCTTGCCAGCTTGCTCGGCGGCGTTGCTGAGCCGGAGGTGTCTACCAGATGTTGATAAAGAAAATCGACAACCGCTCTGAGGGCATTGACGGCGCTCGCGTAATCATGTGCAGTCGCCAGGTCATGGACTTCTACGGCCCGCCTCATCACCAGTTCGCGTAGCGGCTCCGGTGCTGATTCATATTGGCGAGCAAACGCGGCGTTGCGCTTGATCTCTTCGAGCTGGTCGATCGCTCTCGACGCACTCCGGCGGGTCTGCCCCCTGGGCACATGCATGGCGGCCAGCCCGACTACTTTGGTCAGCAGTTCGACGATTTCCCGAGACGAGTTTTCTTTCATCTTGGTCCTCCAGGAAGGAGGCACCTTTGCCTCCCGGCCCCGCCCGGTCGTCAGCGTTCGAACCGTTACTCGATGTTAGTACAGCTGTTCGGTAGGAGGAAACAGTAAATCGTGTGCGCTTGCCGCACAGGCGTCGCGGCGGACTTCGCAATAAGTGAATTATCGCCAGGCTTGCTCGCCGCCGTCCCTCCCTGTCACAGGGTATTGCATGCATCGCCGCCAAGGTTGAAGCGCCCGATTCTCCGCAGGGACCTGTTGGTTCCGGACCGTCTCGGCCCCCTCAAAGTGTCTGGTGCGGCCCACCATCGAATCCGCGTTGCCGCTGTCGTGCGAGCAGCCGACGCGTATGCAGCCGGCCGGCCGGCCGCACGCTTGCCCGACAGACCGCTGCGTCGGCACAGCCTTTGCATGCAGAAGCTGCGTCAACCGGAGATAGCCATCATGCGATGTTTTGTGGACTTCGTTCCCAAGCAAGCGGTGCGCGGCAGCGTAGCCGCACTCGCTGCCGCCCTACTCATAACGGCATGCGGAACGGGCATTGCGGCATTCGCTGGACTGCTTCCGAAATCCGACGGGGTAGCGACTGCAGTGACTGCTACGCCGCTGGTCGAACTGCAGACCACGATGATGAATCTCATCGAATCCGGTTTCGAGGACCCTTCCGCCGCTTCTGATTGATGTTGGGCACGGTTCGGCCCCAACTCTGCTGCCATTGGTTATGCTTCTGTCTGTGTCTTGCGCCTACCGCGTACTGCACGAACATAGGAGCGAAACGTGGCAAGTATCGACTTCGAAAACCTCCGGCAGTTGTTTCCCGTCACCGACGATATTCCAGAGACCGCCCGCCTTGCGGAGCCGATTCATCAGCGGGTCTCGCTCGTCGATGGAGAACTGAAGGCATGGGATGGAAACTGCAAGACCGTGCTATCTCCGGTCTGCGTGCGACAAGCCTCGGGCGACGCTGAACAGCTCGTAATCGGCAGTTATCCGGTCATGGGTGAAGTCGAGAGCGACGCCGCGCTCGACGCGGCCGTGCGAGCCTACGACCACGGCCGCGGTGAGTGGCCAACGATGACTGTCGCGCAGCGCATCGGCTGCATGCAGGACTTCATTCGTCTGATGGCGGCCAGGCGCGATGAGATTGTGAATCTGATCATGTGGGAAATCGGCAAGAGCCTTGCCGATTCGCAAAAGGAGTTCGACCGCACCATCAGCTATATGCAAGACACGATCTCGGCGCTAAAGGAGCTGGACAATAGCAACTCGCGCTTTGTCATCGCCGAGGGCACCATCGGCCAGATTCGCCGCACACCGCTTGGCGTCGTACTGTGCATGGGGCCTTACAACTATCCGCTGAACGAGACGTTCGCGACGCTCATTCCCGCATTGCTGATGGGCAACACCGTCGTATTCAAGCCGCCCCAATACGGCACGCTGCTGTTCTTCCCGCTGCTCGAGGCATTCCGCTCCGCTTTTCCGAAAGGCGTCATCAACACGATTTATGCGCCGGGCGCGGTGGTCGTGCCACACATGCTCGCCTCGGGAAAGATCGACGTGCTTGCCCTGATCGGCTCGAGCAAGGTTGCAGACCATCTGAAGAAGCAGCACCCGAAGTCGCATCGGCTGCGCGCCGTTCTCGGCCTGGACGCCAAAAACGCCGCGATCGTGCTGGCTGACGCCGACATAGACCTCGCCGTGAAGGAGTGTCTGCTAGGTACGTTGTCGTTCAATGGTCAACGGTGCACGGCGCTCAAGATCTTGATGGTGCACCGCTCGATCGTCGATACGTTTCTTGAGCGTTTCAACGCAGCGCTCAAGAATCTGAAGGTCGGTATGCCGTGGGAAAAGGGTGTGTCCATTACACCGCTGCCCGGCATGCATCGCACAGCCTATATGACTCAGGCGATTGACGATGCGAAGGCGAAAGGTGCGGCGGTGGTGAATGAAGGTGGTGGCGTGTTCTGCAAAACGCTTTTCTATCCGGCCGTGGTGTACCCCGTCAAGGAAGGGATGATGCTCTATCGTGAAGAGCAGTTCGGACCGATCATCCCAGTCGTGCCGTTCGATGACATCGATACACCGCTCGAATATGTCATCACGTCGGACCACGGTCAGCAGGTCAGCATTTTCGGCACCGACGCCGCCCAGATCGGCTCGCTGGTCGACCCGCTCGTCAACCAGGTATGCCGTGTCAATCTCAACAGCCAGTGCCAGCGAGGTCCAGACGTCTTTCCGTTTGCGGGCCGCAAGGATTCGGCGGAAGGCACGCTATCGGTCACCGATGCGTTGCGCGCGTTCTCGATCCGGTCCATGGTCGCAGCCAAGGAGACCGACTCGAACAAGACGCTGCTCGACACGATGGTCACGAACCATACCTCGAAGTTCGTGAACACCGGTTTTATCTTTTAGCGCGCGAAGCGGGTCACTGCGCGTCCGGATGAGCCAGGCCCGCTTCCTCGATAACCTGCTCGTATTGTTCCACGCCGACTACGGCTCGGTACTCCTGCATCAGCCGGATGAGCGCCTGCGACGTCTTCGAGATCACGCCGTAGACTTCCAGTTGCTCAGCGTGCACCAGCGCCTGCCCCAAAGTTATGGCCACGTCAGTCTCCTTATTGCAGTTGAACAGCGAGCAAGTCGTTGGCGAACGCGGGCCGGGCGGAGGCGAACTCCATCAGGTCGACGAAGCCCTTGCTGACCGCAAACTCATGCAGCGCATCATTGCCGCTGTCAGCCTTGATGCGACCGTAGCTTTCGACCATTTTCAGGTCCGTAATCAAGTACATCATCTCAACCTCTTTCTGCCGGGAATGCCCCGAGTTGTTACGTGCGTAGTACGTGCGTAGCGCGGCGAAAAGGTGCACTCCGCCGCGCCGTTTTCCTGTCCTGCTATGGTTGGAAGCGTAGGTCGCGTCGCTTAATTCAAGCTTAAACAATGCCAGGTAGAACGCTACCTCGCGATGAAGCGAGACCAGGACAACTACATGCAGAAGCCGTCGCGACGTCCCATTGACGCGCCAATCAAAAAAAATGCCATCCAGTCGCTCAACTGAACGGCATTACCGCTTCGGCGGCGTTTTCTTTTCCCAGTCACGGGATCACTAATCCCAGCCGAAAATGGCGAGGGTGGATTCCCCTTCCCGGATGCGACGCATCTGATCTGCTTCCCTGGCCTCACGAGCTTGCGCAGCGGCAATCACTTCAGCAACACGG
This sequence comes from Paraburkholderia sp. JPY465, assembly GCF_050436725.1. Classification (NCBI taxonomy): domain Bacteria; kingdom Pseudomonadati; phylum Pseudomonadota; class Betaproteobacteria; order Burkholderiales; family Burkholderiaceae; genus Paraburkholderia; species Paraburkholderia sp. JPY465. Next base: position 994,865 of record NZ_JBNDMT010000006.1, on the reverse strand, counting down.
GCTACCGGAATCGCGACCACACCGTTTTCATCAGCGACGATAAGTTCACCGGCTTCAGCCGTCACTCGCCGCCGCGACGCAACGACCGGATTGCATCGTCGGGCTTCACCTCTTCAATCCCGCCAACGTGATGCGGCTCACCGAGGTGCCCCGCACATCGTCGACATTGATTGGAGACACAGAACGCCGCGCGCAGCCTCGCCTCATTGATCGGCAAGGTTGCGATCGTCGTTGTCGCGTCCGAGGCGGCGGCGGATCCACGCCGCACATTGCCGATGCTCCCCGCGGTGCATAGGCGAATGAGCGAAACGGTCGCGGCGGGCGTCCGCCACTTCCGCGAATTCGACGGCGCGCTCGTAGCGACGGCGGTTTATACCTGGTCACGGCGACTCTTCGACCGCGTAACGCGACCTGGCCGGCTTGGCAACAATGCCGATGGTTGGCCGTTGGAGGACATAAGGTAACAGCGACTGCTCGACCATTGGATGACGGCAGGTTCGCGTTTCCGTGGACCTCTCGACGCACAGTTTATTAATAATCAAACATTGAACGCGACCTAATGTTTGATTTTTTCGTCGAACACCACCGTGACGATCGACGACAATCCTTACGAGCGCGCTCTTGAGCTTGCCGACCCTGTCATGGACAAAGCAGACCTGTTTGGGGTGGCAATTCAGACGTTTGTTCGCGTTCAGGCTGGTAAGCGCCTGGCGGTCCCAGGTAGTGCGGCTCCTGGTAGACCCGACATCCCGCGGCGCAGAGCGGAGCCAGCGGCCAATGAGCGTCCTCATTGATACGTCTGTATGGGTCGATCATTTCCGTCTCAGCAATCCGAGACTTGTTCAACTGATAGTCACGATGTCAACGACAAGCCAGTGCACGAATATGCGGCAACGAATGAACCGCTCACGCGCTTTCCGCTGCTGCGAAGCGTATCGGTGAACATGACGTCGATGGAGTAATCCAACCTGACCATCGGCGTGTCCCGATCCGGAACTGTCTTTTGTTCGCGCCCATCGACACCTCCCGAACCAGTTCGGTCGATACAAGCCGGAGTGGAAGTTCCTCGTCAAGGCGAGAGTAGTCCAGGAGATGCGATCGCGTATCGCGCGTTCCTGCGCCACCCGTCGCCGCGCCGATCCCCGTATGGGATATGCAAACCCATGCGTGAACGATGTCAGCAACCGGGGTCGAGGAAAATCGATCAGTCTGCGAAGAACTCGAGCACCATACGGTTGAACTTCTCCGCATGCTCCCACTGGGCCCAGTGGCCACAGCGGTTGAATACGTGCAGTTCGGCGTTGGGCATACCCCACAACAGGCGCAGGCCAATATCGTACGGCACGAAGCGGTCGTCGCGGCCCCAGATGATCATCGCGAGCGCCTTGATTTCACCGAGGCGCGGACCGTAGTCGCTGAACTGCTTCGGATTCGCAGCCAGACTCTTGACCCAGTTCTCGAGGTGATCGCGGCGCGACAGCATGTTGTCCACGCGCAGCTGCAGCAGTTCGTCGGTCAGCGAGCTCGGATCAAACACGAAGATGTTCATCATGCGCTTGACGTTCTCGAGCGTCGGCTCGCGGTAGACATGATTCAGCAGCTTGATGCCTTCGGTCGGCATCGGCACGAACTGGCTCGGGCCGCCGGTGCCTCCGCCCATCAGCACGAGCTTGCCGACGCGTGACGCATTCTCCAGCGCAAACGCCGTGGCGCTGTGGCCTCCCATCGAGTTGCCGATCAGATGCGCGCGCTCGACGCCCAGGTGGTCGAGCAGGCCCTTGACGATGCGGCCGTTGAAGTCCGAGCGCGAACCCTTGGTGTTCACGAACCCATCGCTCCTGCCCCAGCCCGGGAAGTCGAGCAGGATCACGCGATAGCCGGCCGCCGCGAGCGGCTCGATGTTGCGGTGGAAGTTGGCCCAGCCGGTCGCGCCCGGGCCCGAGCCATGCAGCATCATCACGACTTGGCCCTCGGCCGGGCCCGCGTCGTTGTAATGCACCTTGTAATCGGTCTCGCCGTCGCGAATCGTCGCAAAGCGGCTGGTATTGGCTTCAGTGTAAGTAGCACTCATGTGCGAATTCCTTGCGTGATTGTTCGATCGGAATATGGGGCAGACGAGCGCATGCAGCGCCGGCCTGCCCCTTGTCTCACTGCCGCTTGAGCAGATCGAGCGCGACGTCGACGATCATGTCTTCCTGACCGCCGACCATGCGGCGCTTGCCCAGTTCGACCAGAATGTCGACGGTCTTCAGGCCGTACTTCTTCGCGGCCACTTCCGAATGACGCAGGAAGCTCGAATACACGCCCGCATAACCGAGCGCGAGCGTTTCGCGATCGACGCGCACCGGGCGGTCCTGCAGCGGACGCACGATGTCGTCGGCGGCGTCCATCAACGTGTAGAGATCGGTGCCGTGATTCCAGCCCATGCGCTCCGCTGCCGCGATGAACACTTCGAGCGGCGCGTTGCCCGCGCCCGCGCCCATTCCCGCAAGTGAGGCATCGATCCGGTCGCAACCTTCTTCCACTGCGACGATCGAGTTCGCCACGCCCAGCGACAGGTTGTGGTGCGCGTGCATGCCGGTCTGCGTTTCGGGTTTCAGCACGGCCTTCACCGCGCGGAAGCGATCGCGCACGTCATTCATCGTCAGTGCGCCACCCGAATCGACCACGTAGATCGTGGTCGCGCCGTAGCTTTCCATCTTCTTCGCTTCGACTGCCAGGTTCTCTGGCGTGGTCATGTGGCTCATCATCAGGAAGCCGACGGTGTCCATGCCGAGTTCGCGTGCGTATTCGATGTGCTGCTTCGAGATGTCGGCTTCCGTGCAGTGCGTCGCCACGCGCACCACGCGCGCGCCCGCGTTGTACGCGGCCTTCAGGTCGTGAATCGTGCCGATCCCGGGCAGCAGCAGCGTCGCGATCTTCGCGTGCGAGATCACGTCGGCCACCGCCTCGATCCATTCGAGGTCGCTATGCGCGCCGAAGCCATAGTTGAAGCTCGAACCCTGCAGGCCGTCGCCGTGCGCGACTTCGATCGAATCGACCTTGGCCTTGTCGAGCGCCCGTGCGATGTCCTGCACGTTCTGGATCGAGTACTGGTGACGGATCGCGTGGCTGCCATCGCGCAGCGTCACGTCGGAGATATAGAGTTTCTTGCTCATGTGCGTTGTCCTTTATGCGGCGACGACCGAACTTGCGATGCGCTCCGCGGTGGCGAGCGCCGCCGAGGTCATGATGTCGAGGTTGCCCGCGTAGGCCGGCAGATAGTGCGCAGCGCCTTCCACCTCGAGGAAGACCGAGGTCTTCACGCCACTGAACCTGCCGAGGCCCGGGATGTTGAACGGCGCGCTCTCCGGAATCACGTCGAACTGCACCTTCTGCTTCAGGCGATAGCCCGGTACATATGCGTTGACGGCCTTGGCCATTTCCTCGACTGAGGCTTCGATCTTCGCCTGATCGGCGGCTTCCGAGAGCACGTACACGGTGTCGCGCATCATGACCGGCGGTTCGGCCGGGTTCAGCACGATGATCGCCTTGCCCTTAGCGGCACCGCCGACGGCTTCAATCGCCTTCGAGGTCGTTTCCGTGAATTCGTCGATGTTCGCGCGGGTGCCCGGGCCCGCCGACTTGCTGCTAATCGACGCGACGATTTCCGCGTAGTGGACCTTCGCGACGCGCGAGACGGCCGCCACCATCGGGATCGTGGCCTGGCCGCCGCAGGTGACCATGTTCACGTTCAGCGCGGCGAGCTGCGCGTCCAGGTTCACGACCGGCACGCAGTACGGGCCGATCGCGGCGGGCGTGAGGTCGATCACGCGGATGCCGGGCTTGTGCTGGCGCAGGAACGCGTCGTTCCTGATGTGTGCGCCGGCCGATGTCGCGTCGAACACGACGTCGATCTCCTTGAACACGGGCAGGTTCACGAGCCCCTGCACGCCTTCGTGCGTGGTTGCCACGCCGAGGCGCGCGGCCCGCGCGAGACCATCCGAGTTCGGGTCGATGCCGACCATTGCACCCATTTCCAGATGCTTGCCATGCCGCATGATCTTGATCATGAGGTCGGTGCCGATGTTGCCCGAGCCGATGATCGCCGCCTTGAGTTTTGCCGAAGCCATGTCGATTTCCTGATGAATTGAGTGCTCAGTGTGCTAAACGAACGTCGCGCGTACGCTGCCGAGTCCTTCGATATTCGCCGTATAGATGCCCGGCTGCGTCACGGCGACCATCGGACCAAGCGCACCCGTGAGCACCACGTCACCAGCGCGCAAGGGAGTGCCGAGCTGCGCCATGCGATCTGCGAGCCAGATAGCTGCGTTCAACGGATTGCCAAGGCACGCTGCACCACCGCCGCGCGACAGGACTTCGCCGTCGCGTTCGAGCGTCATCGCGGCATTGAACAGGTCGACATCAGCGAGCGGAACAGGGCGACTGCTTAGCACGAACAGCGCGCTCGATGCGTTGTCGGCGACCGTATCGACAAAGCGGATGTCCCAGCCGCGAATGCGGCTGTCCACCACCTCGATCGCGGCCAGCGCATAGTCGGTCGCGTTGATCAGGTCCACATACGTGTGCTTCTCTCGTACGAGGTCGTGCTTCAGCACCAGGGCGATCTCGGCTTCGACCTTCGGCTGGATCAGGCTCGCGAGCGGCATCGGCTGGTTGTCGCCGTAGGCCATGTTCGCGAACAGCGCGCCGAAATCCGGCTGATCGACACCGAGCTGCTTTTGCACGGCGAGCGAAGTCAGGCCGATCTTGCGGCCAACGATGCGCTCGCCGGCGGCGATGCGCGCATCGATGTTGGCCTGTTGCACCGCGTAGGCTGTCGACATGTCGTCGAGCGGAATACCGCCCAGTGCGATCTCGCCGCGCACCGGCTCGATTACCTCACGCGTGCGCTCCGCTTCGCGCAGGCGTGCCGCGATGGCTTGAATGTTCTGCTGGGTCATCCCCTGTTCTCCTTTGATTCAGGCTGACGGCTTCGCGTGCATCGCAGCGAAGCCTGCGATCCACTCGGGAATCGCGCGGTAGAAGTCCTGGTGCGCCTCGTATGCGCCGAACGCCGAAAGCGCACCAAACGCAGCAACCCAGGTGCGGATCTCGTGGGCAGACCTGCCACCGTCGCGCGTGATGGCGCTGTTGCTCAGACCGTCGACCGCGAGCAGGTCATGCTGCAGCATCGACAGGAACGCCTGGTCCCATGCCGGGTTCAGCGCGCGCATGTTCGGCGCGTCGCCGGCCGTGAACGCTTTAGCTGCGGCCACGGTACGTTCCTGACGCAGCTGGCGCGCCTCGGGCGTCGGATTGCGGCCTGCGATCAGACGTTCGGCTACGTCGCTCGCCGCGCCGTTGAGCTCAGGCACCGGCGGTTCGTGCGAGATGCCACCCGAGCCGATCACCAGCACGCGTTGGTCGAGCGTTTGCAAGAAGCGGCCGATCGCCTGACCGAGCAGGCGCGAGCGGCGCAGCGTCGCCAAAGGCGGCGCCACCGAATTGATGAAGACCGGCACAACAGGGTAGCGATCGAGCCCGCCCGTCAGTTCCTCGAGCGCCTGGGCGCAGCCATGGTCCACCTGCATGCGATACGACACGGCGGTGTCGATGTCGGCCGCGAGTACGGCGGCGGTCATGTCCTTTGCCAGTTCAGTCGGCACGTTCAGCGGGCCCGCGAGGCTCTTGTAGTCGCCAATCGCAGTGGCGGCCGCGCCAATGCAGAACGGCGGCATCAGGTCATAGAAAAATCCGTTGTAGTGATCCGGCGCAAACACGACCACCAGTTCCGGATGGTAGGCGCGCACGCGCTCGCGCGCGGCCGCCGTCACCCGTTCGACCTCGGCCACAACCTCGGGCGCAGGATCGAAGTAGCCGTGCAGCGGCGTATGGGACAGACACTCGAGATGAATCGACATTACAGGGCTCCGGCCGTCTTGGCGACGGCAACGTGTTTCAGATGATGGCGGTGCACCGACCGAACGGACCGGCCGTCATGAGTCCGCTCCGCGCGGTCGCGCTCTCGGTGGAATAGGCTCCTCGTCGGCCAGACGGCCGCACCGGCATTCACAGACGGCGCGTCACGCCGGGCTCGGAAGCTGTGACGTATGCCAAGGTCGACCACCGTCGTGGTCCCCGCAGGCAATAGCGTGCTGGTCTCACCCGCCCCTGATGCGCGTAGCCATGGTTGTCGACGACGGTCACCTGCGTGTAGAGCACGGTGCGCCTCGACAGGAAGTATTGCCCCCCAGCACGCCAAACAGCGCATGGCTCGACCGACGCGAAAAAGACGTGGATCCTGTCCGCCATCACGCCGATGCGATGGGCAAGCTGCCGAGCGTAGAATGCCGCTGCAACCTATGCTGCTACCTTGGCAAGATTGCGCAGGCTCTGCGCCGAATCGGCCAGCACCTCGCGCGCGAGTACCACATGTCTTGCGACGAGTTCACGCAGGCTGCGCATGTCCCGCCCCTGGTTCACGGTGATCGCACCGGTCAATGCGCCCCCGGCGTCAAGGCCGAACAGCACGGCGGGCGGCGCATCGAGCGCGCCGCGTACGACCCAATCGGACGCCGCCATCTCGCCGACCAGCTGGATGTTGAGACCGCACTGGTCGGTCCAGAACCACGGCGCGCCCGGCGCCTCTACGGTGAGACCGAGCATCGCACGCGCGGCGGCGACACCCTGGTTCTGGGCATTTTCCCAAGTCTCGAGGCGCACCACGCGCCCCGTCACCGGATCCTGGCGGCCGGCCACATCGCCAGCGGCAAACACGTCGGGATGCGAAGTACGATACTGCGCGTCCACGGCAATGCCGTTCGCGATGGCCAGCCCGGCTGCTTCAGCCAGCGCCGTGTCCGGAATCGCACCAACGCCGTACAGCACTGTGTCGCCCGTTACGGTCGTGCCGTCCCCAAGCGTCAGGACGATCTCGCCGCCAACGCGCGCCGCAGATTCGATTTGCGCGCCGAAGATCAACTCCACGCCCCGACCGCGATGCACGTCGCAGAGCCAGTCAGCCAACATCGACGGCGCATTGCGACCCATCGCGCGCGGCCCTGCTTCGAGCACCGTGACGCGCGCGCCGAGGTCGACGGCGCTCGACGCAATCTCCAAACCGATCACGCCCGCCCCCACCACGATTACGTGGCGACCCGGCCGCAGGTCGTCGCGCAAACGTCTGGCGTCGTCGAGCGTGCGCAGCGTGTGCACGCCCTCACCCAGCGCGTCGAGCAGCGGCAGGCGGCGCGCACGCGCCCCGGTCGCAATCAACAGTTTGTCGAACGCGACCGATTCGCCCGTCGAGAGAGCCAGCACGTGGCTCGACAAGTCGAGCCCGACAACGGTCACGCCGAGGCGGAGTTCGATCCGCTTCTGTTGGTAGAAGTCGTCGGCGTACATGGCACAGCGCGTCTCTTCCGGACGCAGCAGCACATCCTTGGAGAGCGGCGGCCGCTCGTAGGGCGCATGCGCTTCATCGCCCACCAGTACGATGCGACCATCGAAGCCCTGGTGGCGCAGTTCAGCCGCTGCATTGGCGCCGGCCTGGCCCGCGCCGACGATCACGAAAGTGGATGAGGTCATGACAAGTCTCGATGTAAGGAGCCACGTTCGAGTGGCCCTCGCATTGCGCCATCGCGATCAGAGATTCAGGCCGCCCGCCGTATGGCGGATGCCACGGATGGCGAGGCCCGCGTCGGCATTGAGCAGCACGCCGCTCAGCGTGCGGTTGTTCGCTCGCGAGGCCAGCAACACGAACGGGCCAGTGAAATCCGCTGCTTGCGGAAAGAACTGCAACGGCAGAATGCTCGCAATCGCTTCGGGCGAGCGCGAGTCCATGATCCGCATGTTTTCCTGGCCGAGCGAAGCGGGGCCGCGCAAGTCGCTCGCCATGCCGCACGGACCGACACCGTTGACGCGCACCTTGGGCGCGAGTTCGTAGGCGAGTTCACGAATCAGGCCCACGGCGGCATGCTTGCTCGCGGTATAGAGCGGGCCGCCGCCGCCCGGATAGAACGCCGAGTTCGACAGCGTGAAGATCATGCTGCCCTCGGACTTGATCAGCTCAGGCGCGGCCGCCTTCGCACCGAGCAGATAGCCCTTCACGTTGACAGGGAACAACTCGTCAAAACCGTTGGCCAACTGCTCGGGCGTGAGACTCATCAGGCTCGCCCCGTGATCCCAGATCGCCGCGTTGCCAATAAAGGTGTCGAGCTTGCCGAAGCGGTTCACCGTCTCGGCCACCGCGCGCGAATTGTCCTCGTAGCTGCGCACGTCACCCTGCGTCGCGACCACATCGTCCCCGAAGCGAGCGCGCAGCGCGTCGACCTTTTCGTGCGAGCGCTCGAGCACGCCGACCTTCGCACCCTCCAGCAGGAAGCGCTCGACCAGCGCAAGCCCGAGACCGGAACCGCCGCCCGTGATCAGCGCGACGTCGCCCTGCAGCCAGCCGGCCGGCGCCGGCGTCTGGTTCGCATCCATCACGCCTCCGGCACGTCGACGTAGACCTTGCCGTCCACGAGGCTGACCGGAAAGGTCTTGAGTGCCACGGTGGCGGGCTGACACAGCGCGTCGCCCGTCTTCAGACAGAAGCGCGCAGCGTGCAGCGGACACTCAACCGTGCCGTCGTCCTCGACATAACCTTCGGACATCGAGGCATTACCGTGGCTGCAACGGTCAGCGAGCGCGAACAATTCACCATTGACCTTGAACACCGCGATCGCTTCGACAGACGCATCCACTTTGATCGCTTCGCCATCGGCCAGCGCATCACCACTGCAAACAAATACTTGGGCCATGGTTTTCAGAAAAGAACACTTAGATTGTGGGAATTCAGCGTCGCCTGATCGAGCACGATCTCGCGGCGACACAGCTGCCAGCCTGCCGCGCTGTCGGCGCGGCGCACGCGGTCAAACCGCGTACCGACGTATAACGTCTCGTCGCGCTCCTTCTGCGAGCGGTACAGCACATAATTCAGGCGCACGTCGAACTCGCCCGGCACCTCCCCCTCTGCGATTCGCACATTGCTGATCACGTGGCGCGTGCGCGAGGGCGGTTCCTCGGCCCAGGCCATGCCGGTCTCGAGGCGCGCAATCCGGCGCTCGAGCTGATGCCAGCTGTCGTCAAATACCCAGGTCGTCGGCGGCTGCACGCTGCGGCGACGGTCGCGCGTCTGCGCGTTGACGGTCGTGCGCATCGTATAGGCGATGTCCTTGCTGACGAGATCGAGCCAATCGCGGAATTGCCAGTCGTCGAGCAGTTCAGCCTCGTAACAGAGGAACTGTTCGATCTCGTGATGCAGCTCGAGCGGAACGGCCCTCAGAAGTTTGGTCGTATCAGTCACGCTTCAGTACCTCCTGCTCGTAACGCTGGGTGCGCTCATGGACTTCATCCCAGGTCTCGCTCGCCAGCAGATCAGCCCAGCGGCGGTACATAGCGCGTGCCGCGGTTTCGGAAAAGATGTAGTTCGTAATGCCGGGGATACCGTCCTCGCGCACCTTTTCGTTGCCCAGACCCATTTCGACGATCAGCTTCGTCTGCCGCGCGCGCTTGCCGCGCAGCACCTTCTGGATTTCGACCCAGTTCTCGGAATCATCCTGCTCAAGAAAGCCCGCCGGACCGAACGCGCGCGTCGCGCTGCGCTCGAACGCAGCCTTCACCTCTGGCGACGCATCCTTGTCGGCGATGCAGAATGCCCAGACTTCAACCTGGTTCGGGCCGCGCGGATGCCACACGCGCAGCGTGGCCGTGCCATTGAGCCAGGACAGGGTCGGGAACATCGTGTTGTGGCCCGCGAGACGCAGTGCACGAACCTGGCCGAGGCGCTGCTCGGCCTCGGCATAGCTGTCGCGGAAGTACTGCGAGACTTCGCCGTCCACCCAGACGTTGGCATCCGGCTGCTCCGTGAAGAAAAAGCCACTGCCGTGACCTGCCTGGCCATACTGCAGCGCGTCCTTCGCCGTTTCCCAGACGGGGCGCGCAGTCTGGCCCGCGCCGAGTTGCTTTGCCTCACCGTCGGGCTTGGCGCCCAGTACCTGCACCGCCGACGCATGCGAGAACAGCGCGTGGTACTGATCGCTCGCGAACTGCTCCGCCGGGAACTTCCAGTTGCAGTCGATCACCCATTTCTGCACGCCGCCGATGATCTCCGTGCCGCCCTCGCGGCGATCGAGCACGCCGTCGAGATACCAGGCAATGTCGCCCATGTAGTCACGCAGATCCGGCGCCGTGGCGTCCCAGTTGCCGAAAATGAGGCCCTTGTACTCAGCCACGCGCGTGACTTCCTGAAGGCCAAGCTTCTCCTTGCACAGGCCGTGAGGATAGGCACGTTCTTCGAGCGGCACGTCGACGAGCGCGCCATCAGTGCCATACGACCAGCCGTGGTACGGACACGTGAACGCACGGGTATTGCCCGAATCGGCATACGACACGCGCATCGAGCGATGACGGCACTGGTTCAGGAAGGCCTTGACGGAGCCGTCTTTCTGGCGGACGACGACGATCGGGTCCTCGCCCATGTAGGTGTTGAAGAAATCGCCGGCCTTCGGGATCTGGCTCACATGGGCCAGAAACAGCCAGGTGCGGCCAAAGATGCGCTCAAGCTCGAGTTCGTAGAGTTCGGGATCGGTATAGATCGACGATGCGACGCGGCCAGTACGCGCATCGACAAGCGCATCAAAGTCAATGCTCTTAGACATGATTTGTCTCCTCCGGACAAGCGTCCGGTTCGAATTTGGAACCGAAGTGCGCAGATTTTGCGACGGCCGCCATAAAAACTGAAATACTTTGTTTGTTGCAATTGATAGGTTTTAACGATAAAAAGGCGGAATGGAACTTCGACATCTCCGCTATTTCATCGCCGTGGCCGATGAGCTGAGCTTCACGCGTGCGGCCGAGCGTCTTGGCACCGCCCAGCCTTCACTGAGCCAGCAAATCCGCGATCTCGAGGAGGAAATCGGCACGCCGCTGTTCACGCGCACGCGCCGCAAGGTAGAACTGACCGAGGCCGGACGCGCTTTCCGCAGCGACGCGCAGCTCGTGATCGAACAGGCCGCTCGCGCCGTCGCTCATGCGCGCCGCATCGGCGAGCGAAGTCGCACGACGATTACCATCGGTTTCGTGCCGGCGGCCGAGGTACAGATTTTCCCGGCCATCCTGCCGCGCCTGCGCATGGAGTATCCGGAAATCAACGTCGAGTTACGTAGCCTGCTCACCTACGAGCAGGAGAGCCTGCTGACGGTGGGCGGGATAGATGTGGCCTTCATGCGCGGGCCGATCGACGCGGCGGTGTTCGAAAGCGAGGTCGTGCTGGAGGAACCGATGATGGTGATCCTTCCCGCGAGCCATCGGCTTGCGCAATGCGAGGAAATCGCCCCCGAGCAGCTGGACGGGGAGACCTTCGTTGCTACGGATCCGCTCGCCGCGGGGCAGGTGCACAAGGTGGTAGAGGCGTATTTCGAGGCTTACGGCATCCGCCCGCGCACGGCGCAGATCGCGAACAACATTCTGCTCAATCTCAATCTCATCAGCATGGGGCTCGGCCTCGGCCTACTGCCCGCCTACACCGCCTCGCTGATCAATCGTTCATCGTGCGCGCGACCGCTCGCGGGCGAGGCGCCCGTGATCCCGCTCTACATGGTCTGGCGGCGCGGCGAGCACACTCCCGAACTCGAAGCATTGCTCACGATCGCGCGCGAGCAGTTACTAACTCGTGCACAAATGGGCGAACGCAAATCGGCACGATAACCTGAGCTCAAAAGTGACAAGCGCCAATGAAGGTCGGCGAGCGCTTCGGTGGCTGTTGTGGGCCTTGCGCATTCGCCCGCCGCTAGATCGATTCCTGCAGCACGACCCTTCCTGAGGATATGTTCCGTGCGCACTTGCGTCGCAAAGACTGACCGCACGGGTGTACAACCTGGTTGCGCATCTTTGAAGGGCAATTGCGGCAAGGACGCGACAACTGCTGACCTGCAGGATCTGTTGGTGCATGCCGTCAAGGGCATCGCGCAGTACAACAGGCTTGCGCGCCTCACGGGGCACGCGGATCGCGAGTCAGACCGGTTCATTCTCTACGCCATGTTCACGACGCTGACCAACGTGAACTCCAACGCCAGTCGCTTCGTCGTACTGCTGCGCGAGGCGGGCTTGACGCGATTGCCTCGGCGCGAGAGCAGATAAAAGTCCACGTGCACAACCGGATTTGCTCGGCGCCCTTCCCGCGCTAATTGCGGCCTGCACGTCGATGGTTATCCATGTGCGGAGTAGGGATGGCCTAGCAGATCGACATCCAAACCCCGCCAGGCCATCATTAGGGGACAAAACTTTGGAGCCACAGAATGGGGGCATCGAATAGCGGCATCCACCCAAATACGCGGGCCGTAAGCGGAAGTCTCGCCCACAGGCTATTGGACAGCGGCATTCAATTGATTCTTTAAGCTGGCGCTGACTTTATTGGCTTTGTTAGATACATGTCATTGACGTAATGTATGACAGGCAATTAACCATAAATCCATCCGCGCTGACATGCCGACCGCTTTCGCACAGACCGTCGAGGCCCACTTTGCCGAACTCACTCGAACGCCCCAGCGCATTGCCAGTTACATGCTGGCTCATCTCGAGCGACTAGGCCTGGAGCCGGCTGATCAGATCGCGCAGCAAACGGCCACCAGCGGAATCTCCGTGGGGCGTTTCCTGCGCAGCGTCGGCTATCGCAACCTCGACGACCTCAAGCGCGAACTGCGTGGCGCGCAGGGGCGCGCGTGGATGATTACCGACCGGCTCGACGAATACCTGCGCGTGTTCGGGCAGTTCGCCAACACTCCGCACCATGGCGAAAACGTCCAAACCGGCGCCATGACCCGCTCGCTGCAACTCGAAATCGACGCGATCCAGCATGTGTACCAGTTGGCGCAATCGCCCATGTTCGCCCGCATCGCGGAGCGCATCTCCCAAGTGGACGCCGTATATATCGTCGGCATCCAGTCCACCCGCGGCACCAGCAACGCGTTCTACGGCTACCTCGAATACATCCGTCCGCGCGTCTTGTACTCCGACGGCCTGTCCGTCTCATACGTCGATTCGCTGAACTCGGAATTCGCCGCACCGATCCTCGTCATTACCGACACGCGCGCCTACCCGGTGATCGCGCGCCGCTACTGTGAAGCCGCAGCGCATCGTGGCGGGCAGTTTCACTGGTCACCGACATCTATTGCCCGTGGGCTCGTGAATTCGATTGCGACCTGTTGCAGATCAAAACCGATGTCGGCCAGTTCTGGGACTCGCTGGCGCCGCTCAGCTGTCTGTTCAACCTGCTGATGATTACCGCGATCGTTGCTCAACAAAAACTGGGGGCCGCGATCGACGAACGCGTCGCAGCTAGCTGCAAGGCGGATTCAATCAGTTCGATCTCTAAACCTCTCACATCCGGAATCTGAACGCGCCCGCCATGACACAACCGCGACTCATCGAAATCACCGCCGCCACGCATGGCGTGGACATCGACCTCGTCTATGCCACCGAGCGCAACTTGACAGGCAAGCCCATCTACGAGGAAGCTCACTGCCTGCTGCTCGAACCCGCGGAAGCCGCTTTGCGCGAGGCAGTAGAGATTGCCCGCAACGCCGGCTTGACCGTGCGGATTTTCGATGCGTACCGTCCGCCCCAGGCGCAACAGGTGCTGTGGGATTTTCTGCCCGATCCGACCTACATCGCTGAGCTTGGCCGTGGTTCGAACCATAGCCGCGGCACGGCGATCGATCTGACGCTGCTCGACGCTGACGGCAACGAACTCGACATGGGCACAGGCTTCGACGCGATGACGATCGAGTCCGAACACTTCCATACTGGCCTGCCAGCGCATGTGCAGCGCAACCGCGTGTTACTGCTCGGCATCATGCACGCAGCCGGCTTCATCCACATCAAGAGCGAATGGTGGCATTACGAGTTGCCTGGCTCCCGCGCGCTGCCGTTGATAGACAACAGCGAAAGCGGTCCGTTGCGTCTCATGTAGTGGCGTTCGATTTCTCCATCCGTTGTTCCCTGACAGGCTCTACCCATTCCTTATGGAGCGGCAATGAAACTGGTATTGCGCAATGCACTGACGGCGGCGGTGATCTCCTCCGCCTTGACCTTGTCGTTCACAGCCGCCGTCCCCGCTGCGGCGGCGACGCCGAAAGACATGTTCGTTATGGCCACGCTCCTCGACGAATTCACCACTCTCGATCCGGGCGAAATCTACGAACTGGTGCCGGAAGAATATGTGGCGAATACGTATGACCGGCTAGTGCGCGTCGATCTGAAAGACCCGTCGAAATTCAACGGCGATGTCGCACAATCATGGACCGTGAGCCCCGACGGCCTGACCTTCACGTTCAAGATCCGTCCAGGTCTCAGGTTCCACTCGGGCAACGCGTTGAGCGCCGACGACGTCGCGTGGTCGATCCAGCGCACCGTCCTCCTCGATAAAGGCGCGGCGGCCGTGCTGCAAGGCATCGGTTTGACCAAAGACAACGTGCTGGCCAACGTGAAGAAGGTCGACGACACAACCGTCAGTGTGACGACCGACCAGAAATACGCGCCGACGTTTGTGCTGAACGTACTCGGTTCGTGGCCTGCGTCGGTGGTGGACAGGCAGTTGCTGCTCACGCACCAGAAAGGCACTGACTTCGGCAACGAATGGCTGCGCACGAACGAGGCCGGCTCTGGCGCCTACAAGCTCGTCAAATGGACTGCCAACGACAGCATCGTCCTGCAGCGCTTCGACGGTTATCGCGTACCGCTCGCGATGAAGCGGATCGTGTTGCGTCACGTGCCGGAAGCGTCGAGCCAGCGCCTGCTGCTCGAGAACGGTGACGTCGATGTGGCGCGCAACCTCAGTCCTGATGATCTCGTCGCGCTGACGAAGTCCGGCAAGGCGCATGTGAGCGCGGTGCCGCAAGCGACGCTTCTATACCTCGGCCTGAACGTCAAGAATCCGAATCTGGTCAAACCGGAAGTCCAGCAAGCGATGAAGTGGCTGATCGACTACAACGGGATTCAGAGCAACGTCGCCAAAACCACCTACAAGGTGCACGAAACCTTCCTCCCCGAAGGTTTCCTCGGCGCGCTGAATACCGACCCCTACCAGCAGAACGTCGCCAAGGCCAAGGAACTGCTGGCAAAGGCCGGGCTTCCGAACGGCTTTTCCGTGACGATGGACGTGCGTAACGGCTACCCGTACGGCGAAATCGCCGAGGCAGTGCAGGCGAACCTTGCCCAAGGCGGCATCAAGGTACAGATCATCCCCGGCGACAACAAGCAGACGCTAGCCAAATACCGCTCGCGCTCGCATGACATTTATATCGGCGAATGGTCGGCCGATTACATCGACCCGCACAGCAATGCCCAGGGATTCACCTGGAATCCCGACAATTCCGAGAAGTCGGCCTATAAGATGCTCGCGTGGCGCAACTCATGGGACATCCCTGGCCTGACGAAGGAAACCAACGCGGCGCTCGCCGAATCGTCGACGGCGAAGCGCGCCGAGCTGTACCAGACCATGCAGAAGCAGGTGCTCGCGAGCTCCCCCTTCGTGATCATGTTCCAGCAGGTCTCGCAGGTGGCCGCACGACCGGGCGTAACGGGTCTCGAGGTGGGTCCGATCAACGACCTCGTGTCGTATCGTGATCTGAAGAAGCAGTAACGTTTGCGGTGGAGGCGAGACTGTCCGGGCTTCGCCTTCGACCGAGGAACTTACCATGTCCACTCGCCTCACGACTTTCGAGCGCATGCGCGCGCTTTCGGTTGAAAGCGCCAGCGTGCGCTGGACCTTGCGCCTCGTGCGCTGGATCGTCACTCTCGTCATCACCTTCGCCGGGTTGCTGGCGGTCACGTTCGTGATCGGCCGCAAAATACCGATCGATCCGGTGCTGGCGATTCTCGGCGATCGCGCGTCAGCCGCAGCCTACGCGGCGGCGCGTCTTCAACTCGGGCTCGACGCGCCGCTCGCAGTGCAGTTCCTGATCTACGTGCGCGATGTGCTGCATGGCAATTTCGGTATGTCGCTGCTGACCGCGCATCCTGTGATCGAAGACATCCGGCGGGTGTTTCCTGCAACGCTCGAACTCGCGACCCTGTCGACCATCATCGGCGTGCTGATCGGCGTGCCGCTGGGCGTGATCGCCGCCGTGCGCCATAACCGTTGGATCGATCACGTCGCGCGCTTCGTCGGCCTCGTCGGCAGTTCCGTGCCGGTGTTCTGGCTCGGGTTGATGGGCCTGCTGCTGTTCTACGCGAAGCTGCATTGGGTGGCGGGGCCGGGACGCGTCGATCCGGTATTCGACGGCATGGTCGATACGCGCACAGGCAGTCTGCTGATCGACTCGCTCATCGCCGGCGAATGGGATGTGTTCTTCAATGCGTTCTCGCATATCGCGCTGCCCGCGGCCATTCTCGGCTACTACTCGGTCGCCTATCTGAGCCGCATGACGCGTTCGTTCATGCTCGATCAACTCAGCCAGGAGTACATCACCACGGCGCGCGCGAAAGGCCTGCCCGAGCGCCGGGTGGTCTGGCGCCACGCGTTCGGTAATATCGCCGTGCCGCTTCTGACCGTGATCGCGCTCACGTACAGCTATCTGCTCGAAGGCTCGGTGCTGACCGAAATCGTCTTCGCCTGGCCCGGTATCGGTTCGTACCTGACGGGCGCCCTCCTGAACGCCGATATGAACGCCGTGCTCGGCAGCACGCTCGTGATCGGCGTCACGTTTATCGCGCTCAACCTGTTGACCGACGCGCTCTATCGCGTGTTCGATCCACGCGCCCGCTGACATTGCGGAGGTCTCTTTCGTGCGTCCCCCTACCGATGAATCGATGCAAACGCAGGACTGGCCGATGAATGCCGCGCCCCGACGATGGAAAGACTGGCTGCTGAGCGACACGCCCGCGTCACGCAAGCAGGCCGCGCTTGGCCTCGCTTACCGGCGCTGGCGACGCTTCTCGGGTAATCCGCTGTCGGTCTTCGGCCTCGTGATTCTGACCTTGCTGATCATCATTGCAGCAATCGGGCCGCTAATGTCACCGCACGATCCGCTGCAGCAAGTCCTCTCCGACCGCCTGCTGCCGCCGGGTTCGCCATCGCACTGGTTCGGCACCGACCAGCTTGGCCGGGACATCCTCTCGCGTCTGATCTACGGCTCACGCCTCACGCTCTCGATCGCGATTCTCGTCGTGGTGATCGTGGTTCCGGTGGGGCTTTTGATCGGCACCACTGCCGGCTTCTTCGGCGGCTGGGCGGACCACGCGCTGATGCGGATCACCGACGTAGCACTCGCCTTTCCGAAGATCGTACTCGCGCTGGCTTTCGCGGCCGCCTTGGGGCCCGGTGTGATCAACGCGGTGATCGCCATTTCGATTACCGCGTGGCCGGCCTATGCCCGCCTCGCGCGGGCGGAAACGCTTCGGCTCGTGCAGGCCGATTTCATTCACGTCGCGCGCTTGCAGGGCGCCTCGCGCAAGCGCATTCTCCTGCTCTACATCATGCCGCTGTGCTCGTCGTCGGTGATCGTGCGCGCGACCCTCGATATGGCCGGCATCATTCTCACTGTCGCGGGCCTCGGGTTCCTCGGCCTCGGCGCACAACCGCCCAGCCCCGAGTGGGGTTTCATGGTCGCGTCGGGCCGCAACGTGCTGCTCGATTCGTGGTGGGTGGCCACTATTCCCGGCTTCGCCATTCTGCTGGTGAGTCTTGCCTTCAACCTGCTCGGCGACGGTCTGCGAGACGTCTTCGATCCGCGCCATGGAGGCTGACATGCCAATCGATATGGCCCAGCCTTTGTGTGAAATCGACGACCTGCGAATCGGCTTTCGCGGTCATGGCGGCGAATTGAGCGAAGCGGTGCGCGGCCTTTCGCTGACGCTGCGGCGCGGCGAGCGGCTTGGCATCGTCGGCGAATCCGGTTCCGGCAAGTCGCTGACCGGGCGCGCGCTGCTCGGCCTGCTTCCGCCTGAGGCGCAATGTCATGCGAAGGCGATGAAGTTCGACGGTCAGGATCTGCTTGCCATGCCGGCGCGCAAGCGCCGGCAACTGTGCGGCCAGCAGATGGGCATGATCCTGCAAGATCCGAAATACTCACTGAACCCGGTGATGACCGTCGCGCAGCAAATGCGCGAAGCGTTCGAACTGCACGGGTCGAAGTTCGGCCGCCGCGAGATACGCGAGAAAATCATCGAGGCACTGGCAGCGGTGCATATCCGCGATCCGGAGCGTGTCGCCGACTCCTACCCGCACGAGTTGTCGGGTGGCATGGGGCAGCGCGTGATGATCGCCATGATGGTGTCGTCCGGGCCGCGTCTGCTGATCGCCGATGAACCCACCAGCGCGCTCGACGTGCTCGTCTCGATGCAGGTCCTCGGGATTCTCGACGAGATGATCGCAAAGCATGACACTGGCCTCATTTTTATCAGCCACGACCTGCCCCTCGTCATGTCATTCTGCGACCGCGTCGTCGTGATGTTCGCGGGACGCGTCGTGGAAACCTGCGCGGCGCGCGATCTCGTCCACGCGCAGCATCCCTACACGCGTGCCCTGCTCGCGGCGAATCCTCCGCTTGTCGATCCACCCGAGCAACTGCCCGTGCTGAAGCGGGACGCGGCATGGCTCACGCAACCGGCAGGAGAATCAGCATGATCGATGTCGACGCTTTGACGGTGCGCTTCAAAACCAGGACCGGCCGCTTCGACGCGGTGCGCGCGGCGAGCTTTCATGTCGGAGAAGGTGAGGTGTTCGGACTGGTCGGCGAATCGGGTTCCGGCAAGTCGACGATCCTGCGCGCATTGACCGGTCTCGCGCCCGTCGCCGGGGGTCATATGAAAATCGGCTCGCACGTGCTCGGAGAAAAACTCGACCGCTCCTTCCGACGCGACGTGCAGATGGTGTTTCAGGACCCGTACGGCTCGCTGCATCCGCGCTTCACAATCGATCAGAGCTTGCGCGAGCCGCTGACCATCAACGGCATCGGCGGGCAGGAAGAACGCATTGTCGATGCGCTGCGCGAAGTCGGCTTGGGTCCGTCTTATCGTTTCCGCTATCCGCATCAGCTGTCCGGAGGGCAGCGGCAGCGCGTCGCAATTGCTCGGGCGCTGATCGTCGAACCGCGCGTGCTGCTGCTGGATGAGCCGACGTCCGCGCTCGATGTGTCCGTGCAAGCCGAAATCCTCAACCTGCTGAGACGGCTTCATCGCGAACGCAATTTGACGATGATGCTGGTGAGCCACAATCTGGCGGTGGTGGGCTTTCTCTGCTCGCGCGTCGCGGTCATGCGCCATGGTGAGATTGTCGAGCAACGCGATATCGCATCCATTCGCGCGCAGCAGATCGAGCACGAATACACGCGCAGCCTGCTGCTCGCGACCACGGGCTACCGGCGCAAGTCGGTCGCGGTAGACGGAGCGGACGCGCTGTCCGTTCAGTGCGCGCAGCCGCTGGTCGAGATCACGCATGAACGAGATGCCACACCGTGCCGCTCCAAGCTGATACGGTAGCGACGGCGGTCGGCGTGCACCGACAATGTTTAGCTCCACACCAGCGGCGCGGCGTGGCACGGCACGGCAAGCCGTATCGGCAGAGACTGGCCCGACTCAAATGCCGGCAGCCGGTCCCCGCCCTCGCGCCCCAGCAGAAACGAGCGGATATGAACGGTCTCCTGCTCAATGGCTCCACGCAAGCGAATCCACGTCTCGGATTCAGGAACCAGTTCGCGTGCAAATTGCGCCGACGTCCGGCGAAACGGCAGGTCCCCCTCACTGCCCCGCAGCTCGCCAACATGAAAGGGGCCGTCCCAGACGACCTCCGCCTCGGCGGCGACGTAGAGCAGGTCGCCGTGCTAGAAGTCTGCGAATACCAGGCCCGCGCGCGGGTCGACCAGCAGATTGCCAATCGTGCTGAGAAGCTTGTTGCCCGCGACAGTCGCGCGTGGTCAGCGTGACATCGTCGTCGACGCGCAGGAATCCGGGAAGGCCACCTCGGTGCCAGACGCCCACGCCGCGCGCGACGTCCGCGTCATCCGAGACATTAGCCGGGGCGATGAAGAACGTATCGGTGCGCCCGAAGAGCGCACGGCCTTCATCGGATAGTCGCGTGGCACGCCCTGGCACGACATGCACTGTTCGTTGCCAGAGCCCGATCGTGACAAACACGGCAACGGCCTGCCGCGCCGCAACACTCGCGGGCGGAGGCATTGGGGTGCTACCGGATTTCTCGACGTCGAACGATATCGCGGCGGGGACGCTGGTCCGTCTCCTGCCCTCGTGGTAACGCCAGATGCAGGTATCAGAGGTGTCTTCCCGCCCACCAGCCGTGTGCCAGCGAAGCCGTTAGCGCTGGTCGATGCACTGCGGCAGCGTGCGTAGCGTGGCAACGGCAGCCGCACGGCCGGCTTGCCTGCCCTCGCGCGCGATGGTCGGGACGCCGATCACGGATATGTGACTCTGGTCAGGCGCTGCCGAAAGGTGATGGTCGTGTGCTTCCCCTTGCCCTACCAGACGGGAAACACGACGTCCGGCTGCGGCGTAAATTGAATGCCCGAGTCAGGGCAGCTTACGCGTCCCTTGACTGCAACCCGCTGGTTCAGGTACGGCAGCAGCAGTGAGGGCGCTGCCTCGCCTCCGTCGGCAAGAGGGATGTCCGAGAGCACCTTGTCGTTGCAGGGGGAAGTGGAAGGTCGATCCAGCACTATCGTCGGATAGTCACCCAGCGCGTACTTCCCGCCCCCACGCTCCACTGTCCCGGTGATCCAGATGTCATGCTGCAGGGGCAACGTCGGCAGGGGGCTGGCCGACATGACGTTCTCTGACCATAACCCAGCGATCATGGCTGCTGGGACAAGGACACACAATCGTCTTTTCATGGCGCAAACCTCTTGACGTCCGAGTAACGCTCGCCTGCACGTCACTGCTTTCCTTCCACTTCCCTGATGCGGCTATTGAAACGATGCGAACGCAAATGAAGTTCCATCACGATCTCTTTGAAACTGCCTCCCTCTGCTCAGGTTTTACGCCGCCATCAGGCGGCCTGCGGGAAATCCGGCGGCGGTCGGTCGAATGGGCGCCGCTCGACCAGGTGAACTGCGTAGTCCTTCGCCTGCGCTTCGGCATCCTCACGCGCGGCCCAGCGTCTTAGACGCTGCGGCATGTGCCAGTCCACGCAGACCTCGCCGTCACGCGCGATCTGCACGAACGCAGCATAGCCGCCCGCCGAAGTTGCGTCCGCCTCTGGCCTGCCGTTGCCGTCATGCAAGGACCGTTCTGATACCAATCTCGTATCCGTTGCACTGCTCGATTTTTATCGTCTTCATCGGATCACCATGTCATCGCCTGGCTAAACGTCGCGCACGCCAGTGGCGCCAACGGCTAAGCGAGCGTGGCGCCCCTGTCCAATTCGCCGCTGTGGTGAAAGGCATCGGCGCCGCATGCTTTGTCAATCACTTTGCGCTAGCGCCTGCGTATGTGCGAGATCCACCGTCGGATCGTGGTTCGCATCGCGGTGACCTGTGCATCGAGCAAGCGACCAGCGCGTTCCCGAAGCGATCGTAGAACGTCGAGAACGGAGGCAGTCGTGCGGTTCAGATGCTCGAACAGATTGGAGTACGGGCGAGGGTGAAGGTCGCTCATTGTCTTCTCCTTATAGGCAGCAAGGAAGAGAACGGGCTTGCGCGCTCCAGTTCGCCTGCCATGCTGCGGGGCAAACAAATCGAAACACGCAGTGTGCAATTAGTGGATGATTCAGCACACTGCCTGAGCTGGATATAAACTAGTTTAACTAACTAAAAAATTCAAGTTCTTCAATGCTGCCGAGGCCTTGGTACTGCCGAGCTAAGGCGTCAGCCGCACAGCCTCGCAAAGATAGGTCGCAACGCGCGCCACACGGGAAATCGTCAGACTTTTGAGCATCTGAATCCGCGTGACCAGACACTGGCACACCCCGTAGTTAGGGGTTCCGCTTGCGAGCGTGCCGTGTCACTGGATTGGCGGCGCCGTACCGAGCTTTTCGGCGAGCATCCTCTCATACACGCCAAAGTGCAAATCCACTTCGGACTGTTCCACCGTCGTGACGATCAGGTTGATGTGGTCCGATGGGAGGCCAAGCACGCCAGCGATAAACGTCTCGAGTTGTGGCGCACATGCCTTGTCCTTCGCCACTGTTGTGCCAATCGTGACTTCGTAAATCTTCTCCTGGCGGCAGACGACTTCTACGAGGCGCGCGCGGGCGCTCATGTTGCTGTCGACCGCAATGCGTACGACCTCCACTGCCTTGCGCATGGCTTCCGTCGGGAAGCCCTTCGTCGAGCGCAGCCGCACGCGGTGCGGGCCCAGCGTCAACCAGTCTGTATCGAATTCCATGACCTCCTCCTGTGGTCAAACGGCCTCGTCCGCGATAATAGGACCGGCCTCAAAAAATTCAAGCGTGCCCCTGCACTCTTCCCTTGAAAAATCTGCCGCAGAGCCTATCTTAGGTTTCGCTCAGGCAGACGTGCGGTGCTCACGGGATCGTACGCTGCGTGTTTCGATTTATTTGCCAGACGCTGGCAGGCGAACCGGAGCGCGTAGGCTGGTTCACCTCGATGCGTCACCTGAGGAGAACTACATCATGAGCGATCTTTACTCTGGCACTGACCTCTTCAGCGAGTTCGACCGGCTGCAGCGGCAGATGGCAAACTTCTTCGGTACTTTCCCCTCCAGTCTTCGGGCAAGCCGCCTCGGCTCGCTCCCGCCCGTCAACATTGGCGCCACCGACGACTCGATTCACATCGTCGCGTTTGCACCCGGCGTCAATGCGGCCGAACTCGACATATCGATCGATAAAGGGCTGCTGACCATCAGCGGTGAGCGCAAGCCAGCGCGACCGGATACCGGCGAGGATGCCCGGGTCTATGCGCAGGAGCGCTTCACTGGCGCGTTCCGGCGGGTCATCGAGCTGCCGGAGAACGCAGATCCCGACAAGGTTGAGGCGCGCTACGAGAATGGCTGCCTGTCGATCGCTATCGGCAAGCGCGAATCGTCGAAGCCTCGCGCGATCACCGTCCAGTAATTCCAGGAGGCGAAAATGAGCGATACCACTGAACTGAGCAAGCGCGAACCGTCCGCGGTGACGCGCAGCGAAAGCGGGTCGTCCGCGCGGCGGATGACGATCACTCCCGCTGTCGATATCTACGAGGACGCCCAGGGCGTCACGTTGTGGGCGGACCTGCCGGGAGTCACCAAAGAGAAGCTCGATGTGCGGGTTCATGACGGCAATCTCACCATCGAGGCCGAGGCGGTCGTGCCGACACCGGCAAATCTGCGGCTGCAGCATGCCGAGATCCGTGAGCCACGCTTTGCGCGAACCTTCACGCTCTCCCCGGACTTCGATACGTCCAAGATCGAGGCAAGCCTGAAGGACGGCGTACTGAAGCTCACGATCCCGCGCCGCGACGAAGCGCGTCCGCGGCGGATCGAAGTGCGTACGGGCTGAAGTCGGCGCGTCGGCGGCAACGCCAGGAAGCACCCGAGGTGGCGGCGGCCTGGCTGCCACCCTCCGACAGCGCAGGCCCGGGTGCTGATCGCGCCGTGACGCAAGAACGCAATCCTGTTCGCTCTGACAGATCACAGAGGAGGAAACGATGAACAGCGATCCGAAGAAGTGGAACCCCTTCAAGTTCCTTCGCGGGACTGTGCGAAAGACCGATGCGGACAACCCGGAGAGCACGCCCGCCGGCGAACCGTGGCGTAGCGCATGGCCCGACATTCCGCGACTGTTCTCCCGCGAGCCGTGGCGCGCAGTGGAAGAGTTCTTTCACGACCCGTTTGCTGGCCGCGGCGCGCTGGAACGATGGTTCGGCGACTTCAGTTCATCGCGCTTCCAGCCGCGCATCGACGTTGTCGACGAGGGACCGGTGCTGCGCGTCACCGCAGAACTGCCCGGGATGGAGCGCGAAGACGTGAGGGCAAGCGTCGAGGACGGCGCGATCGTGCTGCGCGGTGAGAAAAAGCAGGACGTGCACAGTGAGGAAAACGGCTGCTATCGGCTGGAGCGTGCTCATGGACGCTTCGTACGCACGATCCCGATGCCGGAATACGCCGATCCCGGTCGCGCGCTTGCGAAATTCGACAATGGCGTGCTCACGTTGACCGTGCCGAAAACGGAGCCGGCCCCGTCCACGAGTCGCACGATCGATATCGGTTAGGGCGAGCGTCCGAAGCGCTATAACGGCGAAAAAGAGAGGATTGGGTCGTTAGCTCAGCTGGTAGAGCAGCGGACTTTTAATCCGTTGGTCACTGGTTCGAATCCAGTACGACCCACATTGCCATGAAGAAAATGCACCGGTCAGCCTCGCTGACCGGTGCGGAGCGGAACCGAAGCGGTTAATACTCCAGTTCCGGCGCGCTCGCCTGCGCCGGCTTTTCGTCCTTCGGCGCTTCAGCCACTGTTGCATCCGTCGTCAGGATCAGTCCGGCAATCGACGCGGCGTTCTGCAGCGCCGTGCGCGCAACCTTCGTGGGGTCGACCACTCCCGCCTCGACGAGATCGCCGAACTCGCCAGTGGCCGCGTTGTAGCCGAAGTTGCCCTTGCCTTCCAGCACCTTGGCGATGACCACGGAAGGCTCATCGCCAGCGTTCGAGGCGATGACGCGCATTGGCGCTTCGAGTGCGCGCAGCACGATTTGAATGCCCGCGTCCTGATCACTGTTGAGGCCTTTGAGGCTCGTCACGGCCGAACGCGCGCGCAAAAGCGCCACGCCACCTCCCGGCACGATGCCTTCTTCCACTGCCGCGCGGGTCGCGTGCAGCGCGTCGTCGACGCGGTCTTTCTTTTCCTTCATCTCAACCTCGGTCGCCGCCCCGACCTTGATCACGGCCACGCCGCCTGCGAGCTTTGCCACGCGCTCCTGCAGTTTCTCCCGATCGTAGTCACTAGTCGCTTCCTCGATCTGCGCACGGATCGACTTCACGCGTGCCTCGATGCGCTTTTCGTCGCCTGCGCCGTCGATGATGATCGTGTCGCCCTTGCGAACTTCCACGCGCTTGGCGCGCCCCAGGTCCTCGAGTGTTGCGTTCTGAAGTTGCTTGCCCGTCTCTTCGGAGATTACGGTCGCGCCGGTGAGCACGGCGATGTCCTCGAGCATGGCCTTGCGGCGATCGCCGAAGCCGGGGGCCTTGACGGCCGCAACTTTCAGGATGCCGCGCATTGCGTTGACCACCAGCGTGGCCAGTGCTTCACCGTCGATATCTTCCGCGACAATCAGCAGCGGTTTGCCGGCCTTCGAAGTCGCTTCGAGAGCCGGCAGCAGGTCCCGGATACTCGAGATCTTCTTGTCGTGCAGCAGGATCAATGCGTCGTCGAGATACGCGGCCTGTTTTTCCGGATCGTTGATGAAGTAGGGGCTCACGTAGCCGCGGTCGAACTGCATGCCTTCGACCACATCCAGTTCATTGTCGAGCGACTTGCCGTCTTCGACGGTGATCACGCCTTCCTTGCCGACTTTTTCCATCGCGTCCGCGATGATCTTGCCGATCGCCTCGTCGGAATTCGCCGAGATCGAACCTACCTGCGCGATCTCCCTGTTGGTGGAAATCGGCTTCGACAGATTGCGCAGTTCGTCGAGCACTGCGGCCACAGCCTTGTCGATGCCGCGCTTGAGATCCATCGGGTTCATGCCAGCGGCAACGTGCTTCATGCCTTCCTGCACGATGGCCTGCGCCAGCACCGTGGCGGTGGTAGTGCCGTCGCCAGCCACGTCAGCGGTCTTCGAGGCGACCTGTTTGACCACCTGCGCTCCCATGTTCTCGAAGCGGTCCTTCAGTTCAATTTCCTTTGCGACCGACACACCGTCTTTCGTGATGGTCGGCGCGCCGAAGCTGCGCTCGATCAGCACGTTGCGTCCTTTGGGTCCGAGCGTGACCTTGACGGCATCGGCGAGGACATTCACGCCCTTGACGATACGGGCACGAGCGCTGTCGTGAAATTTGACGTCTTTTGCACTCATGTTCTTGCTCCTAGTAAAGTCGTTGACTAAACGCGTCGCGAACAGCCGGTCGGGTGTCCGCGACCGGAACGCGGTTTCAGGCGGCCTTTCGGGCGGCGCCCGCGTCGGCCTCGAGGACTCCCATGACGTCTTCCTCGCGCATCACGAGCAACTCCTCGCCGTCGACCTTGACGGTCTGGCCTGCGTATTTGCCGAACAGCACGTGATCACCGACTTTCAGCTGGAGCGCGCGCAGCGTTCCATCCTGCAGCAGCCGGCCGCTGCCGACTGCGACCACTTCGCCTTGTTCTGGTTTTTCTGCCGCTGAATCGGGAATCACGATGCCCGAAGCCGTCGTCCGCTGCGTTTCGATTCGCTTGACGATAACCCGGTCGTAGAGGGGACGAATCTGCATTTCCATCTCCTGAGCGATTAAAGGATCACCAATAAGGGAATCCGGCTGCGGGCATCCGGGCGCGTAGTTCGCCGCGGTGCAGCCGAGCCAATGTCTGGCGGAAAGCGAAATAGAGGCGCCAATGCCGCGCTTCAAGGGGCGTGAAAATGTCTATTTGTAACAGAATATTTCAACGCGGCAGCAGCAGGCGCTGCACCTTGCCGAGGCGATAAACCGTGCGGCCGCGCCGATCCCGGCGGGGGGGTTCAGGCAGCACCGGACAGGGCGGCTGGCGTCCACCATCCGCATCGAGGGTGTCGTCGGGTTCGTTGAGCGTGCCCCATAGGCCGCCCTTGACCGGGCGGAAGAGCCAGCGCAGGTAGCCGCTGTGCGCGGCAAGACGCATCAGCGCGTCGCGGTCTGTATCGTCGCTGACAAGCTGCGGGTCGCGGGCCCCGTGCTCGGGATAGTTTCCGAACGCCTGACGGCAAGCGAGCGCCTCGGCCTCGCTGGCACCGATCACGTTGCAGCCTCGTCGCTCGACGCGCTCGACTTCCCACGCGCCGGATTGCCAGGCGGCATCCAGCAGCATGGCGTCCACGGTCTCAAAGCTGTGCCACGGTGCGTCGAAGCGAAAGGCCGACCCCGGAACCGGTCGTCGCGGGATCTCGATGCCGGGCAGGACAAGCGGCGTCGCTCGCCGGAATCCGTGCCAGTGGAGTATCGCAAAAAGCGGGGTATTCACCTGAGCCACCGCCGTGACGGTGACGGCAAAGAGCGGCAGACGCACGGTGTCGATCTGCTCCTGAAGCCTGTCGAAAAGTTCCATGAAGCCTCCCGGATGACATGTTGCAGGGCCTCTTGAAATTTGCGTTCCTTGCGCTATTTTATCCATCGCTCAGGCAGTCGCGACCAAGCGTTGCGTGTTTCGATCTGTTTGTCGGTGGGGCATCCCACGGGCAGGCGAACTGGAGCGCGTGGTCAGGTTCGCGCTTCGTGAGATGCTGCATATCCCGAATCATCTGTGTCGCCTGAGGTACAACACTCTGCCGGAGGTGTGATATGCAAGCGGAGAACATGATGGAGTATCACGGCTGTGAGATCAGGCCGGTGGTTACGGCCACCGAGAAGGGTCGCTACGCAGCGACGGCCGTCATCACCGATCGGGCAGGCGAGATACGCACGCTCGGCGTTGATGGAGACTTCTCCAACGTGGAGGAGGCGCGCGATGAAGCGCTGGAGCTTGCGGTCGCCTGGATCCATGGACGCTCGGTCGTTTCGGAACGGTATGTCCGACGGACCTAAAGAGCACCGACCCGATGCCAGCCGCCGAGAAGCGAAGCGGGTACCGTGCGGCACGCCCGCACCGCCCGCCTCGCCTCTTGCAGTTTCGCCCTGGTCCGGTTGGGCCAACGTCGCCGCCCAAGGAAAAAGAACGATGGAGACTACAGTCATCGATCCAGCCGAAGACGCGTTCTACGACCACATACGGCTGCTGCTTTTCAGTGCCGACCTACCGGTTCATAGGCTGGAGGCCGACATAGAAGATATCGGACGCTTCACCGCGCCGGATGTGCGCTCGCCGCATCTGCGGCTGGTACAGGCCTTGCCGCCGCTTACACCTGCTGCTGAAGCAATCGTGCGCGCGATGATCCGCACATACGGCATGGAGTTGTTCGGGCGCGGCAGCGCGAATTCGGCTCTGCGCGCCGTAATCAAGGCTGGACCAGTCAAGTTCGGACGAACCGCCTTGATGCTGGGACCAGACGCTCCCGTGCCGAAACGTGCCCGTCTGCTTGCCGAAGAATTTAACCGGATATTCGAGCGCTATCCCGAGAGCGGTTTCAGCGAGGCCCGATCCCTTCTCTCGGCGATCGGGCTGCCAGTCGGCCGCGATGTGAATTCGCTGGTGCCTCGCTCGCTCCAGCGCAACTAGCACAGGTGTCGTAGGGTCGAATTCCCCTCGTTGGGAGCACAGGTGTCGTAGGGTCGAATTCCCCTCGTTGGGAACCTTCATCGCGTCCTCCCAAAACTCTCGGCCATCCCGAACTGTATGCGCATCACGCGATAAAGACGCTTGGCATTAATGGAGTGGCGCACTGGCTCGCCCGCTCGCTGCAGGGTCGAGCAAGTGTTACCGCCACATTGAACGCGCCACACCGAGAACGTCGCAAACCTGCTTCACTGGTATTGAACCGGTCGTCGCACGCGGACTCGTCAAGCTTCCCCCCCGGGGCAATCGAGCGCTTCGTCGCGTCGCCTCAACATGTTAGTCATCGTTCGTCAGGAGAGCCGCGAAACGACGTGTCGATTCGAACGCCGAAAGCGCGATGACCAGGCCGACAGTGATCGGCACTGCGAGGAAGGCCCCCCCGATGCCCCAGATCGACGACCAAACTGCCAGACTGATCAGGATTATCGCGGGGCTCAGGTTCAGTGAGCCGCCCATCAGCCATGGATCGAGAAGATGGCCGACTATGAAGTTCGCGAGCGTGAGCGAGATGAACAGCACGATTGCCGCGTTCCACTGGCCGAACTGCAGCGCCGCGAGCAGCGTCGGCACCGCGACCGAAATCCATGAGCCCGCATACGGGATGAAGTTCAGCAGGCCAATCAGCACCGCCCAAAGCTCTGCGAATTCGAGTCCGACGAGCCACATGCAGATCCAACTCGCGATGCCAAGGATTGCGCCGAGCAGGGTCTTCATGGCGAGATAGATGCCGATTTTTGAGTTGATCTCGTCGATTACCGACACGATGCGCGCCGAGCCGCCCGCGAAGTTCACCAGCTTGCGGCGATATTTCGCGTGCTCGATGAGGAAGAACGTAGCATAAAGCAGCACGACGATGATCGCCGCGAAGAGCGACGACACCGACGACAGAGTAGCGGTCATGATCGCCTGCACGTTGACGCTCGCTAACAGATCGCGACGTATCGCAGCCCAGTTCGCCTCCGTTTCGATGTGCAGAAGCGCAGCGAATTTGGTAAGCAGTATGAGCAACGTCGCCTCGTACTTCGGCGCGACGGCCATCAGCCGGTCCCTGTCGGACAGCAGTAGGCTGACCGACAGGTAGACCGTGAAGAGCATCAGCGTCGCAGCGATTGCGTGGCGCGGGCCTTCCCGCAGGCGTGCACCGACGTAGGGAAAGCTGCGCAGCAGATTGGCGAGGCCGAAGACCACGTAAGTCGCGATGATGCCGAACGCAATTGGCACCAGCACGGGGCGCCCGACATACAGTCCCGACCCGAACAGTGTGGCGAGTATGGCCGCGCACGTGCATTTCAGCAGACCCTGATTCATGCGTTTCCTCGCGAGCAGCGCTGCTTGCTGGGTTGTGGGTGGGCGCCTCAGTCGCAGCGGGATCTTTCGTCGGGTAGCATCGAATCGCCGATACGGCGCTTGTGCCGTCCTCGCCACAACAGGCTAACGACGAGCGCGACGCCCCCCACGCCGATCACGATCGCCATCGCAGCCGGCAGATGCGAGCGCACCCATGGCACGTTGCCGAAAAAATAACCGGGCCCCGCGAGTGAGCATATCCAGATCACAGCGCCACCGGTCGCGAATCGCACGAAGCGGCGAAACGGCATCTTCAACGCGCCGGCGAGCGCGGGCGCGACCGCGCGGACGATTGCGATGAACGGAGAGTACAGCAGCAGCGCGGCGCCGTGACGTGCATAGAGCGCGCGAGTTCGCGCACTTACCTTGTCGATCCAGCCACTGCGCTTCGGTTTCCATACCGAGGCGACGGCACGTGCCAGCGCATAGTTGAACACTGTTCCTCCAATCGCGGCGGCGACCAGCAACGGCGCGAGCCACAGAGGCTGCAGCACACCGACGGCAGCGAGTGCCCCGGACATGAACAGCAGCATGTCCGCGGGCAGAATGACGAGCGGCAGTACGCCGACACTGCCGAAGACGATCGCCCCGATGATTGCGTAGGCCAACGGTCCATGCTGGACCAGCAGCGTTTCGAGGTCCTGTTCCAGTTGCAAGAGGAATTGGATGAACATCGCCATACGGGCCGGCCACGTGAGCGCTCGTCGAGAGGAAAGTATAGCGACAAGCGCGCGGCAGTCCCGCTCAATGAGCTAGTCGGGCGCAATCGCGTTGGGCATCATGACGTCGCGAGCAGCCGGATCGCGCCGTTTCGCGTACCGAGTGCGGGGACTGGGGGCGCCTGGGTGCCCCACCGCCTGCGGCAAGGCTCTGCTAGCGTGCACACGGCTGGCTTCTCGCGCTGGACATGCCTGCTCGATCTCGTTGAGTTAGAGATTGAATGCTCTGGCTCGCCTTCAGACGCGCTTGACGTGCACGGAAGCCGATTAGCCTGACGCCAGTCGGCGTGCGGCATGGGCCATGACCGTGAACGGGCGGCGGACGCATGTCGTGTTGTTTGAGACCGTGCACCCAACAGTCTTTCGCGCTCACAGAAGGGCTCAAGACGCTCGACGCCATGCCCGGACGCTCGATCTTCAACACTCCCGACCGCTTCGGCAACGATTCGCCGTCGGACCTCAAACGGCGGCAGCAATTGTCGCCTGAACCACGGAGGCGACCGTGGAGCAAGCAACGCCCTTTGGGTCATTGCCAAGGTGAGAATGCGGAGCGATCCGGGGACCTGCGCGCGTACGTCGAGCGGCGCAACCAGGGAAGGAATGTCAAACAAGGAGATTTGCTGTTGCCTGAAGCGCTATCTCGGCTTGGAGCTGTCTCCGCTCATTCTGGCCGACTTCGCCGATTCGGCCCACAATGGCTGCGAAACCTGATCGCGAAAGACGAACCGATGCAGTAGCGCCCCTGTAACATGCAAGCAAATCAGGGCGAACAGTACCCACGCAACGACACCATGAACATCACCCATTTCGTGATCGAAGGAGGAGCCGGTCGACGACAATGCGGGCAGTGGGATAGCGGCCGAGAGCAATGTGACGTTCCAGCCACGCGAAGAGGCATTAATCCAACCAAGCAGGGGCACTACGATCAGCAGTGTGTATAGCGCAAACTGCGTTACCGCGGAGATGATGCGCAATGGCCGTGCGATCTTGATGTCCGGCGGTCGATGCGAAATACGCCAGAGAACGCGGCACATCATGGCCGCCAGCAGCACAGTGCCTACCAACAGGTGCCCGGCGATTAGGCCGACCGCCCTCGTGCCGTTATGAACGTCCGGCATGGTCCATGCCTAACTTAGATTTGGGCAGTGACGAGTGCAGCGATTAACCAGTGAAGAAACCGTGAAATGCCATCATAACGGGCCGTGACCGACATAGTCACCTCGTTGGAGAAAGGTGTGGACCGAGCATCGATTCGCCGATTGTACGACTGACGGTATTGCGTTTGGTGTAGACAACGCACTGCGTTACGAACAAAACGTCCCTCTCAGACAGGCGGCAGCCCAATCGAAGTGCTGATGCAACAGCGTGTCAAGCGCTGGATGGTCGAAACCTTCAGCCACCAGCCGCCCGGTCGTCAGCACACCCACGGCGCATTATCTTCATGGGCACTCACGTAGGAAGTTCCGCGGTGCGCCGGCTGACGGCGGTCCACCAACTGCATTGGACTCAATGCCCTCCTACCACGCGCGGAACCTCAAGACTACCCTACGGGAATAAGCCCACGCCATGGGGACACGGGCCCGATGGTCTACGCGAGCGGTCATCGCGCTTGAGCAGGTACGACCCGCGGAGTCCGTCTGACGAGGCTCGTTCTGGCGCGTCTTCCCTGCGCAACGATTCTTTCCTATGCTGAAGCAACGGCGAGGCCGACGGAACTGCTATCGCCGCGTGGTAGGGTCCTCGGCGACAGGCCAGTGCCGTGATACCTAATCTAGCCGCTGTGTCCAATAGAGGCATCACGAATACATATGGGGAATCTTCTCGTCGAAATCAGTCCGGACAGATGGGACTTCCTGCTGGATACGCTCGCCGCGTTCTCGATCCGTCTGTGCGCCGCTGCGGCGATACTGATCATCGGATGGTGGGTCGCGCGCCGCGCTTCGGTGTCGTTGAGCCGCCTTCTCGCGCGTCAACCACGCATGGACGCCACGCTACGACCGATCCTATGCGACGTCGGCCTGTGGGGCGTTCGCATTGTCGCGATTGTCGGCGCGCTGTCGCAATTAGGCGTCCAGACGGCCAGCATCATTACCGTGCTCGGCGCCGCCGGCCTTGCGATCGGTCTCGCGCTGCAAGGCACGATGCAGAACATCGCGGCCGGCATCATGCTGATCGTGTTGCGGCCCTTCAAAGTCGGCGACTTTATCGAGGGCGGATCCGGCAGTGTCGCGGGCACGGTCGTCGAAGTCAACCTGTTCACGACGCGCCTCACCAAACCCGACGGCATCTGCGAATATGTGCCAAACAGCACGTTGTGGAGCAACTCGATACGCAACTTCAGCCGTAATCCGATCCGTCGACTCGACCTCGAAGTGGAGATCTCGATCGATGACGATGTGCATCGCGCGCTCGATGCACTGCGCAACCTCGCCGCGGCCGATCCGCGTGCGCTTACTGATCCCGCTCCACAGGTGATGGTCATCCGCTTCGACGACAGCACGGCGGTACTGAATATCCGCGTCTGGTCGAACACGGACATGTTCTGGACCATGCGCTGGGAACTCGCGCGCAAAGTGCGTCAAACACTGACCGACGCGCAATGTTCGCTGCCGTTGCGCGCCAGAAAGTTGCACATCGTACAAAATGCGACGGCAGCGGCGGCCGCCGATACGCCTGCGGGTCCGGCAGAGGCATCCCAGACCAGAAAACCGGAGCGAGGGGTGTAACGTCGGTTCTTCGATCCCGCAAATTGTTGAATGCACCGAGATCGGAATGCGCGAGCTTGAAACCGAAGGGGTCAATATCAAGCTACCTTTGCGTCAACCCTGGTGAGACGCAACCTGATCGAAAGACGTTGTTCCACCGGGTTGTGAGTGTCGAGGATTCCGGTTGCCCTCGACCTGCCACCGCAGGTCGTGATACATGCCCATGCCCACGCGCGTCTATCGAGCGCATCCATTTCTGCCGCGTTGGACGAAATGGCGCTCGCCTACGTCACGGCTGGCCCCGAAGGCCACTGCATTGACCCTTCTCCACGTCCCGCAACGAGGGTGCAGTGACGGACGA
The DNA here is from genome assembly GCF_050436725.1 of Paraburkholderia sp. JPY465. Classification (NCBI taxonomy): domain Bacteria; kingdom Pseudomonadati; phylum Pseudomonadota; class Betaproteobacteria; order Burkholderiales; family Burkholderiaceae; genus Paraburkholderia; species Paraburkholderia sp. JPY465. The sequence goes on along the minus strand of NZ_JBNDMT010000006.1, from coordinate 961,384 downwards.
TGTAGCAGCAATAAAGGAGGCCGCCGCACATTCAACCAGGTGATTTTTCCGGGATCTATTGCATCGGCGGCGAGAACGAGCGGGGGTTTGTATAACGACCGAGCCCCAACGGTGCTCGACGAACAGGCGATGATCTGTGGAGCTCCGCCTGCACAGCCGCATCGGTTATTGCTCGCCGCTCGAATTTGAAAACCTGCATGCGCCACATCAACCGACATCGCATCGCGGGTTGCTCACCGCCGCACAGCGTCATGGTCGAGCGAAGCGACCCGCCGTCCGGCCGTGGACGACCCGCGAGTCAACTGTTAACGGAGGCTAGCCCGCATCAAAATGGCTGACTACAAATCTGTCCGCGAAACCGGGCCAACGTCACATGTCGCTCAAATTCAATATCGGACGAATTTGCGGATCCTTTGGAGTACCGATGAAGGTTTATGAAAAGCCGTACAGGAACACTTCAAGTCGTCCAGGAACCTCACGTTCTTCGATAACACCGGACGATCCCCGCACCGCATGTTCGATGGCCGGCCTGACGAATCAGCGAATCAGCAGGCATGGCGCATCTGCTCCATCAGCGTGCGCTCGCGATTGACACACCTGCAGCAACAAGGCACGCAGCAGCTTCTTCGATGCGATCGACGCCCACTGTCCGTTGATCACGCGACGGCCCGTTCAACCGCTCGAGCGCGTCGGGCGACGTCAACAATTCCGACTTTGACGTGCGCGAGCGACGACGGCCATTTTTGTCCCGTACCCGCATGCGAATATCATCTAATTCGTGCGGCAAATCGGCGGTGTTGCGTTAATAGGTCCAATTTATTGCATTTCACGCAATAGTCCCTTGCAAGGTAGGTGTTTACCCTTGTTTACTATTTCCTTACACTTCTCTTAACGGTTGAAACCAAGCAGAAGCTTGTAGCGCCAACCAACAACCAAGGAGGTAGTAACCATGAAGCCCCTCGTCAAACTCGCCGCCTTTGTCGCCGCCATCGCCTTCGCTGCTCCGATTACGGTTTTCGCCGCAGCAAGCGCGGCAGCAAACCATCCGCTAACCCGCGCTGAAGTCCGTGAGCAACTGGTCGAAATACAAGCAGCGGGCTACAACCCGGCCCGTGCGAACCCGCGCGAAAATCCAGCGGACATTCAGGCTGCAGAAGCCAAGGTTGCTGCGCAACACGGGGACACGTCCGGAGTGGGTGGCGTCGTAAGCGGTTCGTCGGAAGCGGGCAGCCATGCCTACACGAGCGAAGCAGCTCGGACCGGCCCGGGCTCGGTTTACTTCGGTCACTAACCGGCTGACGGTCGGACGGCCCTGCGTCCGACCGTCTTTCCATCGAAGTGCGCAGAGAGCGTGCGCATTGACCGTCTCCGCTGAACGGCTAGGGAAACATAATCGCCGTCAAACGCCACTGTTTTATTTCGATCAATTCTCCTCTCGAGGCAGCCATGAAATCAAGATTGCTTGCGCAACTCATGATTGCAACCCTACTCGGTGCGTCGATCCCCGCTTTCGCCCAGCCTCACGACAATCAGCATCGCAGTGACTGGTCGGCGCACGGTCCCAAACAACACGACATGCGTCCGCCGCCCGTTCACGGACATGGCCCCATGCCGCATGAGGCCTATCACGGCCGGCCGGGCGGCCCGATGCCGCACGCCGACTGGCGTCAGGGCGATCGGCTTCCGCCCGAGTACCGCAATCGCAACTACGTCGTCGACGACTGGCGTGGTCACGGCCTCCGACCGCCGCCGCACGGTTATCACTGGGTCGGGGTGAACGGAGATTACGTGCTCGCCGCTGTCGCGAGCGGCATCATTGCGGAGGTCCTGTTCTCCGGCCATTAGCATTGGCGGCAACGATGTAAACGGGTTCGATTCATCCGGGCAGATAGCCGACAGATTCGACGATAACTTTGCCAGTGAGATTCTCCGGGTGCCGGATGCGGAGGCTTCGCCTAAGATTACAAAGCAGGATGTGCAGTCTTTTCGAGTTTGCCGGTGATCCTCGGCCCGTTCGCGATGAAACTCCTCCTGATCTATCAAGATCTGCAACCGCCGGTCCGACCGAGTCGCCACGCTGGTCAATTTTCCCAATGTAATGTATGGGCGAATGCTGACGCGCTGCGATCCTCTGATGCCCTTCTAAGTGCCAAGCGAGAATTTGCGTGCGATCTCACGATTGGGTGCCGTATGAGGCGAAGTCTTCTCGGACGCCAGATAACACCTCGAACTGGAAATCGCGCTGAAGCGAGCCTTGAAGCAGCGGCGCTAACTATTGCAAATCAGCCAAAGGTTGATGAAACGTGAGCGCTGCGCGGTGCGGAGGCGACGATACGCTGGTCCAACGAAAAACGAAGCTATCTATGCCGCCGGATCGCTTCTTAGCCATCGCGGATGGAGCGATAGTCTGATCGCAGATATTGATGCATCGCTGCTCGACGAGGCATGCCGACAACATATCAGTGAATGTCTGTGCCCAATACCTCGAACGTCCGGATTCTGTGAGATTCGTCGCTCATATCGTGACGACTCATCGTCTGCAGAACGAGCCATGTTTTGTTGAGTCGATCGAATACAGTCGAACGTGAGGTCCAGTAGATAATGCTTTGAACCTTGCAGCCGTCGTTGAAAGTTCGATGGACGGTGTTGCGCATTGCGTTCCTGAATTGCCGCTGAACGGTGGGTGCTCGAGCCTTCAATGCCAAGACGGGCACCAGGGATACGGGAATGCACTCAACGCAGAAAGTCGGCAACTGGAATTTCGGAATGAAATCGCACGCCTGCGTCGACGCAGACTCAGGACCGGTTCATACAGTCATTGCAACGGCGGCCAATGTGCACGACACCACCGCTGCTTGCACTGACGCCGGACAGCAGGGAATTGAAAAGATGGCGAGGCAGACGCAGCCCGTTGGCATGTTGCGATGAGACCGGGCAAGCGCAGACTACTGGACCGGTGGTCGTTCGGCCCTGACTGCCCGAACCAGGGCCAAGACCGCCGGCATCAGGACCATTTCCAGGCGATGCGATGAGGCATTGGAGACACCTACATTCCGGGCGACCTCAAATATTGCTGCAACGCACTAAGCGACATTCCGGCTGAAACCGACCTTGTCGTTAATCACGTATTGAAAATGGTTCGCCGCCGACGTTGTTGTATCCCATTAGCAGCGGGAAGTTCTGCCTTGTGTTGCGTACCAGCCGGTAAAGTTAACCTACACTCAAGGCGCCTCAGCACCGCGGCCTCGTCCCCGGTGCGTCTGCCGAACTCGCGCGACGCGTGCGACCGATGAGGACCCGTCGCGGCCCGCACAGGAGAAGAACATGCGCGCGCTCGACATCATGACTTCTTCGGTCATTACCGCCACACCGGATATGACCATCCACGACGCAGCGAAGCTGTTCGTCGATCACCACATCAGCGGCATGCCGGTGCTCGGCGCCGATGGGCAGGTGATAGGCATCGTCAGCCAGGGCGATCTGCTGCATCGTGTGGAAAACGGCACCGGGCACGGCAAACGTCGATGGTGGCTCGAACTGCTGTCCTCGTCGGCGCGCGAGCAGGCCGCGAGGTATATCAAGGAGCATGGGCATGTGGTCGGCGACGTGATGTGCGAGAACGTCATTTCGATTCCCGAAGACATGCCGCTGCACCAGATCGCCGACCTGATGGAGCGCCGGCATCTGAAACGCGTGCCGGTGCTGAAGGATGGGCAGCTCGTCGGCATCGTCAGCCGCTCGAACCTGATCCGCGCGCTCGCCTCCGTCGAGCCGATAATCGACACCGGCTCGCACGACGACGCGAGCCTGCGCGACGCAATCGTGCACGAGATGCACGGAAAGCGCTGGGGGCTCGCGAAACAAGGTGTATTCGTCAAGGACGGCGTCGCGCATCTGTGGGGCATCATCGAATCCGATGAGGAGAAGCGCGCGATCCGCATCGCCGCGGAAAACGTGCCGGGCATCAAGCGGGTAGAGAGCCATCTGGAGTCGCCGAGTGTGATTCCGACGATGTAGCCGGCGCGCCCGTCAAAGTGCCGAACCTTCCCGGGTTGAGTGCGGGCGGCGCGGTTTGGGACCGCGCCGGGCTCGCTTATTTGCTGGATGACGGAGCAAGCGACCGCTATTGAATGTCAGTCCGGGATCTCCGGCTCGACCAGCTTCGCCAGTTGCGCGAGCGACTCCTGCCAGCCGAGGTAACACATCTCGACCGGAATCATCTCGGGAATGCCCTCCTGCACGATGTTCAGTTCGGTCCCGCACGACACCTGCCGCAACGAAACGGTCGTATGCATCTGACCGGGAAGATTCGGATCGTCGAAAGAGTCCGAGTAGCGGATCTTTTCGAACGGCACCAATTCGAGGTACTCGCCGCCGAACGAGTGACCCTTGCCCGAGCCGAAGTTATGAAACGACATCCTGTAGGTGCCGCCGACGCGTGCATCCATCTGATGCACATCGCAGGTGAAACCATACGGCGGCAACCATTTCGCGATCGCGGCGGGTTCGAGGAACGCTCGATAGATACGCTCGGGCATCGTGCGCAAAACACGGTGGAATTTGACGGTTCCGGTAGCCATGATGAGTGTGCCTTTCACTGGAGGGGTTGAACATACTGTCACGACGCGCCGCCGTTGCGGGAATCGACACGCGCGAGACCAGGCAAAACCCTGGACGGTTCTCAGCACCTGCGCGGCTCCTCGTTCATGACGACCCATGCGTCCACTCAGCCGCGATGCCACCAACGCGTGCGTTCTTTTCGCCTAAGATGGATTGTTCGTGCCATACCCGCAAAGGACAATTATGGGCGTCGACTCGACCAGCCAAACCACCATCAAAGCTTTGGTGTTCGATGTGTTCGGAACCGTGGTTGACTGGCGAAGCGGCGTCGCCCGTGAAGCGCAACCGTTTCTGCAGCGGTACGCGCCGAATCTCGACGCATCCGATTTCGCAGACGCATGGCGACGCGAGTATTCGCCCGCGATGGAAGAGGTGCGAAGCGGACGCAGACCGTATGTGCGACTCGACGTGCTGCACCGGGAAAACCTCGTCAAAGTGCTGACGCGTTTGGGCATCGTCAACGTTACTGAACCCGAGATCGATGAGTTGAACCTCGCCTGGCATCGGCTGGACCCGTGGCCCGATTCCGTCGACGCATTGCAGCGCCTGAAGGCGCGCTTCATCATCGCGCCGCTATCGAATGGCAACATTCGCCTGATGGTGGACATGGCAAAGCGTGCCGGTCTGCCCTGGGATGCCGTTCTCGGCGCCGAAGTCGTCCGCGCTTATAAGCCCTCGCCGCGGGTCTATAGCGAAACGGCGGAAATTCTCGGCATCGCACCGCGTGAGCTATGTCTCGTTGCCGCGCATAACAACGATCTCGCCGCTGCCCGGCGCGTCGGTCTGAGCACCGCGTTCGTGCTGCGGCCCACCGAGCATGGCCCGCAGCAGACGAGCGATCTGAAGGCTGAAGAGGCGTGGGACTTCGTCGTCGGCGATCTGCACGAACTCGCGACGCAACTAGGCTGCCCGCGCTGACGCAAACCCACGTAAAGCGACGTACTGCAACAACATGATCGTCTTGCCGTCGACGATTTCCCCTGCCTCGACCGCTCGCAACGCGGCTTGCAACGGCATTTCGATCACCTCGACATCTTCCCCTTCATCTTCGACGCCGCCGCCATCGTTGACGCGCATCGACGCGTCGTACTCGCCGACATAGAAGTACAGCTTTTCGGTCACGGAACCCGGGCTCATGTAGGCCTCGAAAACCTTGCGGACCTCGCCGACGCGATACCCGGTTTCCTCCTCGACCTCGAGCCGGATGCGCTCTTCCGGCGAAGCGTCGTCGAGCAATCCGCCCGGCGCTTCGATCATCATGCCGTCGTGACCGTTCACGAACGCGGGCATGCGGAATTGGCGCGTGAGTATCACGTTGCCGGTGCATGGACTGTGCAGCAGGATCGTCGCGCCGTTGCCGCGATCGTAGGTCTCGCGGTTCTGGCGCTGCCAGGTTCCGTCGCGGCGCAGGAAGTCGAAGGTCACTTTCTTCAGCGTGTACCAGTCGTCCGATAGCAAGGTCGTGCCGACGATGCGTACCCGGTCTTTCGTTGCAATCATGGTGCCTCCTGTCGAGCATCGACGATGATTCATGGTATCGTGCAACTTCGTGCAATTTCAAGCGATTTCGTGCAATCGAATGTTGACCACCCAACGCAAGAAAGCGATCCTCGACGAGCTGGCGCGCAACGGGCAGGTGCTCGCTGGCGAGTTGAGCGTGGCCTTTGGCGTGTCGGAAGATACGATCCGCCGCGATCTGCGCGAACTGGCCGCGGAGGGGCGCTTGCAGCGGGTCCACGGCGGCGCGTTGCCGGCGTCTGCGGCGCTCGCGTCATTCGAGCAGCGTCAGGACATCGAGACGCTCGCCAAGCGGCGCATCGCGCGGCGAGCCGTCGAGCTGATCGTGCCGGGGCAAACGGTGATCGTCGACGGCGGCACCACGTCGGCGCTACTGGTCCAGGAGCTGCCGGCCGATTTGCGCGCGACCATCGTCACGCACAGTCCGAGCGTCGCGACGGCGCTAGCCGCGCATCCTTGCGTCGACGTGATCCTGATTGGCGGGCGGCTCTACAAGCATTCGATCGTGGCGGTCGGCGCCGCGGCAATGGAAGGCATTTCGCGCATTCATGCCGACCTGTACTTCATGGGCGTGACCGGCGTTCATCCGAGCGCAGGGCTGAGCACCGGCGACTTCGAGGAAGCCGCGATCAAGCGCGCGCTCGCCGCGCGCGCGGCGGAAACGGTCGTGCTCGCGTCGGCGTCGAAACTGAACGCCGCGTCGCGGTTCGTGATCGGTGAGATCACGCTCGCGCAAACCATCGTGGTCGAGAAGAAGACCAGCGCGGAATTGACGAAGCCGATCGAAGCGGCTGGGGTGAGCGTGGTGAGGGCGTAGGGTGTCTTCACGAATTGACCGATTCGCATGATCGTGGGCTCAAAGCGTCGCTCCCCGCTCCGAACAAAGATAAAACAGACGACTTTTGGAGTGCTAGGATGACGCCGCACCCCGACAGGTTCCACGAAACGGAACAGTCGGGGGTGTGAACACGATGATGAAATCGTTGCGTTGTGCAGCCTGATACTCAAGTACAGAGGAGACACTCAATGAAACTTTCGAAGCTGCTGATTAACGCGCTAGCCATCTCCGCCTTCAGCTTTACCGCAATCGCGGCTCATGCCGAAGATCTGCTCGACTCGGTCAAACAGGCTGGAGTCCTGAAGATCGGTCTAGAAGGCACCTATCCGCCGTTCGACTCGCGCAACAAGGACGGTCAACTGGAAGGCTTCGACGTCGATGTCGCGAAAGCCCTGGCAGCGAAGCTCGGGGTGAAACCTGAGTTCATTCCGACCGAGTGGAGCGGCATTATCGCGGCGCTGCAGAGTGGCAAATTCGACGTGATCATCAATCAGGTCACCATTACCCCGCAACGCAAACAGGTTCTTGATTTCAGCCAGCCGTACACGTACTCGGCCGCGCAACTGATCCAACGGGCGGACGACAAGCGTGAGTTCAAATCGCTCGATGAATTCAAGGGTGACAAGAAGATCGGCGTGACGCTCGGCACCAACTACGACCAGATGGCGCGCGCAGTGCCCGGCATCAACGTGCAGACTTATCCGGGCGCACCCGAGAAGCTGCGCGATCTCGCCGCCAAGCGTATCGACGCGACGATCGACGACCGGCTGATGCTGCCGTACATCATCAAGAACTCGCAATTGCCTCTGCGTACAGGCGCGGTGTTAAAAGGCGCCGATCAGGAAATGGGCATCCCGTTCCGCAAGGACAATCCCAAGTTCGCGAAAGCAATCGACGATGCGCTGACCCAAATGAAGCAGGACGGCACGCTCAAGAAGATCTCGATGCATTGGTTCGGCACCGACGTGACGCAGCCTCTCGCGCAGTAAATTTCTCGTTGTTCCCCCGTACCCGCGCCGGCCTGCAGAATGGTCGACGCGGGTACGTCGCTTGCTCGGCGAGCGGTTTTTCTCGCGCAATCGCTCGCAATCAACGCTTCCATTGCTTCGAATCACGAAGCACGCGCAGATCCGCGATTGCGCGCAACCTCCCCTTCGTTCATCACGTTTCATTCTTCATGCTGAGTGCATAGAGGATGTGCTGCGCCGCAGTTGCCTGATGCTTCGAAAGCGTGCGATGCTTTCGGAGCCGTTGATCCGGCCACCTCGTGCCGGACTCGAATGTCGTCGGAAGACGACGTCGAATGGCGTGCGAAGAGACCAGTGACATGCCCACAACCTTGGAGGCATCATGAGCATTCAATCACTGTCTCGCACCAGCACCGCATCCAAAGCACATCTCTTCCCCAGCTCGAATAAGTACTTCGTGCCGCGACGTTCGCCGATCACGCTCGGCGTCGCCTGCATCGCCACGCTCGTGTTCGCATCCGCGAACTGCCTGGCCGATACCCAGGTGGGCGCCGCGCTGCCGCCCGCGCCTGACATCCTGTACGGCGATCTGTTCGTCGCCGTGCAAACCGCGCAGATCTTCAACGATCAGAAGACCTTCGTCGACTCGACGCCGAATGGCAGTCCTGCCGCGATCGTGCAGCTATACGAAACGCAGAAGAACCAGTCCGGCTTTTCTCTACAGAAATTCGTCAGCCAGTACTTCACTCCCCCGCCCGATCAGAGCATTACGCCGCCGCCCAATCAGAGTCTGCGCGAGCACATCGACTGGCTGTGGACCGGCCTCACGCGCACGACGACGAGCGCACCCGACTACAGCTCGCTGATCCCGCTGCCGAAACCGTACGTCGTGCCGGGCGGCCGCTTTCGCGAGGGCTACTACTGGGATACCTATTTCACGATGCTGGGGCTGCAGGAGTCCGGACGTGAAGATCTCGTCGACGATATGCTCGACAACTTCGCGTACATGATCGACACGTTCGGCCATATCCCGAACGGCAATCGCACGTACTATCTGAGCCGCTCGCAGCCGCCGTTCTACTCGTATATGGTCGAGCTCGCGGCGCAGAAGGAAGGCAATAAGGTCTATCAGAAGTACCTGCCCGAGCTGCGCAAGGAATACGCGTACTGGATGCAGGGTTCGACCAGCACGCCGCGCGGCGGCGCGACGCGCAATGTGGTCGTGCTCAACGATGGCACGGTGCTGAACCGCTACTGGGACGAGCTGGATACGCCGCGCGACGAGTCCTATCTGGAGGACGTGCAGACCGCGCAGGCAAGCGGCCGGCCGGCCAACGAGGTCTACCGCGATCTGCGCGCAACCGCCGAAAGCGGCTGGGATTTCAGCTCACGCTGGTTCGGCGACAACCAGACGCTCGCCACGGTACGCACGACATCAATCATCCCCGTCGATCTGAACAGCCTGTTATTCCATCTCGAGACGACGATCGCGCGCGGCTGCTCGACGACACGCGACTTCCATTGCGTCGCGCAGTTCATCGGCTACGCGGCACGGCGCGCGGAAGGCATCAACCGTTATCTATGGAATAGCAAGGGCTACTACGGCGACTACGACTGGCAACTCGGCAAGTCACGCGATAACCAGACACCGGCGATGCTGTATCCGCTGATGGCCGGCGTGGCGTGGCCCGATCGCGCGTGGAAGACTGCGCAGACCGCGCAGAACGTGCTGCTCAAGCAGGGTGGCCTCGCGACCTCGATCTATAACACCACGCAGCAATGGGACGCGCCGAACGGTTGGGCGCCGTTGCACTGGATCGCGATTCAGGGCCTCAAGCGCTATGGACGGGCGGACCTCGCTCAGTCGATCGGCACGCGCTTTCTCGCGGACGTCCAGAACGTCTACAACACGCAGCACAAGCTCGTCGAGAAGTACGTCGTCGAAGGTGCGGGAGAAGGCGGCGGCGGGGGTGGCGAGTATCCGCTGCAGGACGGCTTCGGGTGGACCAATGGCGTGACGTTGATGCTGCTCGATCTGTATGGCAACGGGCAGTGACGCGCCGCGGCATGGTCAGGCGAGTGCACTGAGGTCGGCTTTATGATTCCAGACACATCCCCAGTGGAAACAGAATGATCTGGCTCGCCAATCTTGTTCTCGTAGTGCACGCGCTGATCGTGGTGTTTATCGTCGGCGGACTATTCGCGATCTGGATCGCCCACGGTTTGCGACTCCCGTGGGCGCGCAATCGCGTGTTCCGGACGGTACATGTTCTCGCCATCGGTATCGTCGCGACCCTCGCGGTGCTCGATGTGCCGTGCCCGTTGACCGTGCTGGAGGACTATCTGCGCACGGGCACGGCGGGTCCGCAAGGCTTCATACAGCGCTGGGTCAGCGCCTGGCTGTATTACGACTTTCCGCCGTGGGTGTTCGTGGTTGCCTATGTCGCGTTCCTGCTCGCGGTGCTTCTTACCTGGTATCGAATTCGGCCACGCGCGTGACTCGAATACGGCCTTTTTAATTCGACTGAATACACGCTTTAACCGGTTAAATTTACACTTTAATTATATTTTTCAAACGCAATTAATTCCGATGACTTACCACGAAAATCCAATGCAATTCGGATAAATCCGGACAGCATTTCTACACCGCAAGCCGCCGAAGCCGCACCAATGCTCGCTAACCGGCCCTCTTTATCCCGAATAGCATAATCACCGCTCTATCCTTGACAAGACCTCATTTCTCATCCTATTTTCACTCTTGCTGTAAGCACCGGAAACATTCAATTTCAATTTTCTCTTGAAATGTCGAGATAAATCGACAGGGAATTCCTTTGGCCATTCAATCGGTAAATTGGGAAAGCAAATAGAAATATCAACGCAAGCAATTTGAATTAATGAATGCGGAAAAGCTGTCCATGCAACCGCTGCGTGCTTCGAGTGCGGTGCGGGTGATTCGATTCTCCAACGCGCGCGACCGGCGAAAAGCGGCCTTTGTGTAGCGGTATCACTCACCAGGGAACGAGATGAAACCAGACAGAAGGAGTACCGACGATGGCCGCGTCCGTCGTCATGGCCGGCTAGCCGCGCTAAGCGCGCTGACACTCGGAATCGTGATCCTCGCCGGCTGCGGCGGCAGCGATGGAGGTTCGTCGGCGTCGGCGGTTCCAGGCAGCATGGCGCAGGTCGCCAATCAGGCGCAAGCCGCATCCGCGCCGCAGACGCCGTCCGCCAACCAGCCCTACACCGATCTCACCACCTATTCGACGAGCGCGACATCCGGCATTGCCTCGTCACTGGTCACGGAGAAAGCGGCGATCATGCATTACCAGTGGACGTCCGGCAGCACCACCATCAACTACACGACGACCACCGGCCATCTGACCGCAATGGATCTGACGAGCGGCGCACCCGAAGCGACGATGTCCTATGTGGCCTACACGGCGCCTAGCACGAATGGCAAGCCGCGCCCCATCACGTTCGTCTATAACGGCGGGCCGGGCTCTTCGTCGATCTGGCTGCGCCTCGGATCGTTCGCGCCGACACGCGTCGCGACCACCGATCCGCTGCTGAACGGCACCAGCTGGCCGAACTACCCGCTCGTGAACAATACCGAGAGCCTGATCGACACGACCGATCTCGTGTTCATCGATCCGCCGGGCACGGGCCTCTCCGAAGCGATCCTGCCGAACACCAACAAGACTTACTGGAGCACCGATGCGGACGCGAACATCATGCGTGACTTCATCATCCGCTACCTGACGGTCAATTCGCGCAGCAGCTCGCCGATCTATCTGTACGGCGAATCGTACGGCACGCCTCGCACCGACATCCTCGCGCTCGCGCTCGAATCGGCCGGCGTGCATCTGACGGGGATCACGCTGCAGTCTTCGATCCTGAACTACTTCGCGGATGCGATCGAAGCGGTGGCGATCACGGGTTCGCCCGATCAGCTCGCGCTCGAAACCGATACGTTGAGCGGCTACATGCCGGGCTATGCCGAGGTCGCGGCGTACTACAACCAGGTGTCGCCCGCGCCCGTGAGTCAGGCGACTTACGCGCTTCGCAGCGAGGCGTTCGTGACCGCCAACTACAACCTGTTCAAGAACTATTCGCTGTACTGGACGTTGAGCCAGCTCGGCGCGCCCACTTACGCGGGACCGCCGAACTTCCCGCCGACGTGGCTCGAGAAGATCTGGGACGCCGAATCCGGCCTCACGTTGCAGGCGATGCAGGGCTACTTCAACATCAATCCGTTCAACATCACGCTGGTGCCGGGCTCGACGATCGGCCGCTACGATGGTCGCGTGTCGTTGCCCAACTCGGACTCGCGCCTGCAGAGCGATGGCGACCCGTCGGACATCCTGATCTCGCTGCCGTTCACCAATGCGTTGGCCACGCAGATGCCGGATTACCTCGGCTACACGGCGCCGAACGCCGCGTATATGCCGCTGAACGACGCGGTCATCGAGGCGTGGGACTTCTCGCACGGCGGCCAGCCGCTGCCCGACACGATCCCCGATCTGCTCGGCGCACTGAAGCTCAATCCGCAACTGAAGGTGCTGGCGGAAAACGGCTACCACGATCTGGCCACGCCGTTCTTCAATACCGAGAAGCAGCTCGCGCGACTGAAGACGGTGCAGGGCCTCGAGCCGGATCTGCAGGTCAACTTCTTCCAGGGCGGGCATATGATTTATCTGGACGACGTGGCGCGCCCGCAGATGAAGGCGGATCTGGCGGCCTTCTATGGCGGCACGCCGATAGCGGGCGCACTCACGCTCGCGACGCTGCCGCAGCCGTGGGCAGACGAAGCACCCGCCGCCACGCCGACGAGCGAGGCGGTCGCCGCGGCCGCGCCCTGATCGATGGCGGTTTCGCTTCGCGCGAAATCCTCCGACTACTTTTTATGGCGAATCATCATGTCTTCAATCGATATCTTGCGACGTACGCTGGCGTTGATCGTCCTCGGTGTGGTCGTCGGTAGTGCGCACGCGCTGCCGCCTCAGCCCGTGGCGCCCGTGACGCTACCCCACGGCGGACACGGCGTCGACGGTCCGTTCTTTCCGCACAACCGTGCTAGCGCGGTCGCGCCGACCACCGGCTCGACGCTGCAGCAGCAGGCTCAGCAGCTCATGGAGAGCAGGCTGGGCGCGAATTCGGTGCTCAGCAACGGCTCGTCGATCACCAAGGCCGAGGCGCAAAGCAATGGGCTCGGCTATATCGCCAGGCATTTTGACGAGATCGATAGCGCGCATTCGGGCCGTGTGACGTTGAACGAGGTGCGGCAGTATTTGCAGCAGCATCAGCAGTGATGCTCGGTTAGTCCTTCGGTCCCGTAGGAGGGACGGCCGGCGGCGCGGCGCGATCGTGCGACGCGTCGTCGGCCGTCTGTGACTACGCGCCGCGCGGATCCCTTATGCTCACTTCCCCGCCGCCGCCTGGATCATCTTCCATCCATTGCCCGCCGGATCGCGAAAGCCCGCATCGACGCTGCCGAAACGATCCACCGGTTCCTGCGTGAATTCCACGCCGCGCGCCTTCAATTGCTCGTAGCTCGCGCGACAGTCGGCAACGGACAGCACCAACGGCGGCATCGCTCCCTTCGCGACCATCGCGCGCAGCGTTTGCGCGGTCGCTTCATCGTGGATCGGCGGCCCCGGCGCGAACAGGCCCAACTGGAAAGCCGGCTGCTCCGGGTGCTGGACCGTGAGCCAGCGGTAAGCGCCGTTGCGCACGTCCGTGTGGACGCGAAAGCCGAGCTTGTCGACGTAGAACGAAAGCGCCGCGTCCTGATCGTCGACGTACAAACCGACCACATTGATTCCCTGATTCATGACTCCTCCGTCGGTGGTTGAGGGCTCGACTGTATCGCTGACCACCAGGCGGCGCTTCTCCAAAACTGCGCTCGGCTCGCGCGCCGGTTCAATGCAATTCGTTGAACTCGATGCGCCCGCCCTTCATCACCAGCGGGATACGCTCGCCCTGGCCCGTCAGACAACTCAAATCGTGCAACGGATCGCCGTCGACCACCAGCACGTCGGCATAGGCGCCCGGTGTCAGGCGTCCCAGCTTACCCGTCATGCCGAGAATCTCGGCGCCGATGGTGGCGGCGCTGCCGATGATCTCGGCGAGGCTCAGCACTTGCGCGCGGATCGAAAACTCGTCGCTTTGCATCCGATGGCCCGGGCCGAGCAGATCGGAACCGAAGCCCATCTTGACCCCGGCGCGCTTGAAAATCTCCAGCGACTTCAGGCCGGCTTCACGCACGGTGTCGATCTTGGCCGCGCTCCCGGCCGACAGGCCGTAGCGCACGCCCTCGACATGCAAGGCCTCGTAAGCCACCAGCGTGGGCACCACGTACGCGCCGCACTGGGCCATCAGATCGGCGGTCGGCGCATCGATCAGATTGCCGTGCTCGATCGTGGGCACGCCGCAGCGCACCGCGCGACGCATCGATTCAGCGGTATAGGCATGCGCCATCGCATAGGTGCCGCGCGCCTCGGCCTCGGCGACGACCGCGCGAATCTCGTCTTCCGAGTAGCCGAGCGCGCCGATCGGATCGGTCGGCGACGCGACGCTGCCCGAGGCCATGATCTTGATCTGGTCGGCGCCCATCTGCAGTTCTTCGCGCACCGCGCGGCGCAACGCGTCGACGCCATCGACGACCCGGCTCAGCGCAGTATCAGCGGTTCAGCGATTCAGGCGCATCGCGGCAATTTCTTCGAGCGACCGGCCGCGAGTGGACACGCCCATGATCAGAACGGCGAGCGCACCGATGATCAGCACCAGCGTCGTACCGCCGAAAACCCCGACGAAGCCCAGCCGCGGATACAGAAATCCGACCAGGATCGGCGCGGCGATCGCGCCGAGGCGGCCGATCGCCGAAGCGACGCCCATACCGGTCGCGCGCACTTCGGTGGGAAACACCTCGGGCGTGTACGCATAGACGCCGGCATAAGTCCCGTTCATGAAGAACGACAGCAAAAAGCCCGAGGTCAGAATCTCGGCATCGCTGTGCGTGAGCGCGAGCCCCAACGCGGAGAATCCGCCGAGCGCCATGTACGTGACGATGGTTGCGCGGCGGCCGATCTTTTCATTGAGCCACGCGCCCGAGAAATAGCCGGGAATCTGCGCGAGGTACATGACCAGTGAATACGAAAAACTGCGCGTGATCGTCATGCCGTTTTGCACCAGCAGTCCGGGAATCCACGTAAAGAACGCGTAGTAGCTGAACGTGATCGACAGCCACATCAACCAGGCCATCGCGGTGATGCCGGCCAGTTGCCGCGACCACAGCGCCTTGAGTTTAGCCAGTGGCGTACCGGACGCGACGGGGGCTGGCGCGCTCGCTCCCTGCGCTTGCTCCGGCAGCAGCGGCAAGCCGGCGGCGCGTACCACGGCTTCCATCCGTTCGACGATCACCTCGGCTTCGGCGCTTCTGCCACGGCTGTCGAGCCAGCGCGGTGATTCGGGCAACGCGCGCCGCCACCACAGCAGCATGACGATCGGCAGTGCGGTGATCACCGACACGACTCGCCAGGCGTCGGGCGCGAGCGGTATGACCAGGTAACCGAGTATCGCGGCAAACACGAAGCCGAACGAGAAGAACGCCGCCAGACTGCCGGTGAAGGTGCCGCGATATTTGCGCGCGCAGAACTCCGACAGGAAGGGCGCGACGATCGCGCTTTCGGCGCCGGTGCCGAGCCCGGCGACGATGCGTGTCGCCATGAAGAAAGGCCAGTTCTGCGCAGTGGCGCTGACGAGCGATGCGAGGCAGTAGATGATCAGTGCCCACACCATCACTTTGCGGCGGCCAATCACGTCGCCGAGGATGCCGGCGAGCGCGGCGCCGAAGAAGTAGCCGATGAAGGTGCCGCTGCCGAGCACGCCGGTCTGCACACTGCTCAGATGCCACTGGTCGCGCAGCACTGGCAGCATGAAGGCTAGTACCGCAGCATCCATCGCATCGAAGACGTAGCCGAGTCCTCCCATCCATAGCAGCTTGCGATGAAAGCTCGAGTACGGCAGGCGCTCTATACGCGCGGGAATCGTCGACATAGCTTCCTTTCAGAAAGGGGGCGCCGTGGCACCGGGCTTGGTCGAACGAGTATAGGAAGCCCAAATGGGCGGGTCTTGGTTGGAAACTGCATCGAACATGCGGATTCCGGCATCACGGCGCGGCGTGCGCGAGCACTGCCTGATTCACGACTTCTCGCCGGCAGCAGGCTCGGCAGCGTTGCCATTCGCGCGACGGCGCTTTTCCAGAACCGCGGTCGTCAGGTCCGGACGTTGCGCGGCCTTCAGCACACAGGCGGGCACGCGATCGAGTTCGGCCTGATTGGCGCGTGCCTGCACGCGCATCTCGCTCGGGCTTAGCCCGGTGATGTCGCGAAACACGCGGCCGAAGGTGCCGAGGCTTTCCCAGCCGGTCGCGAACGCGATGTCCGTGATACCGAGGTCGGTGTCACGCAGCAGCGTGGTGGCCTGCTCGATACGCCGCGTCAACAGATAGCGGTGCGGCGGCATGCCGAAGGCCCGCTTGAACGAACGCGCGAAGTGCGCTTCCGACACGCCGCTGACTTCAGCCAGGCGCCGTACCGGCCAGGCTTCGTGCGACGCGGCATCGATGCGGTCTTTCGCGCGCAGCAGGCGGCGCAGCAACGCAGGGTCTTCGAGCGCTTCGGCGCTGCCCGGGATCGGAAGGGGCTGGACTTCAGGGTCGTGTGAGCGGGACATGAGTTCGCGTTAGAACCGATAGCCGATGCCGCCGAGAATGACGTCGGTATCGCGGCTATCGCGCGTTATCACGCGATTCCACGTGACGCGCGCGGACCAGCGTGGCGTGAAGCGGCGATCGCTTCACGCGGTCTGCTCAGTCTTGCCGTAAGTGAGCCGGCCGTTTTTCGACAGCAGCACCGCGACCGGCCGCGTCATTTCGAACTCGGAGAAAATGATCGTCATGCTGGCGGTGATCGGCACCGCGAGAAAAGCGCCCGGCACGCCCCACAACGCCGACCACACCGCCATGCTCGCGACAATCGCGAACGGGCTCAGGTTCAGCGAATTGCCCGTCAGATACGGATCGAGAATATTGCCGATCACGAAGTGAATCGCGGACAGCGACACCAGCACGATCAGGATCGAATTCAGGTCGCCGAACTGCAGTACCGACATCAGCACCGGGAACGCAACCGCGAGCACCGAGCCGATATAGGGCACATAGTTCAGCAGCGCGGTCAGTATCGCCCACAGCCCGGCGAACTCGAGGCCGACGCTGCGCATCGCAAGCCAGCAGAGCGCGCCGAGCAGCACGCCGAGAAACGTCTTCAGCGCGAGATAGGCGCCAATGCGCCGGTTGATGTCGATGACCACGCCCCGGATGCGCGCCGCGTTGGTCGAATTGGCGGTCATGTTCGCCAGCTTATCGCCGAACGTGCGGCGCTCGAACAGCAGAAAACTCGCATACAGCACGATCACGAACAGGTCGATGATCATCGACGACAGCGACGCGAGCAGGCCTGTCACCATCGCCTGAATGTTCAGCTGCGTGAGTATGTTCCGCCGCAGTGACTCCCAGGTCGGCTCGCTTTCGAGGTGCAGCAGCGTCGAGATCTTGTGGATCATCAGCAAGACCGAGTCCTGGTAGCGCGGCGCGAGCGCGACGAGCGCGTCGTAGTTGGCGACCAGCATGTCGACCGCGAAGAAAATCGCGGCGCAGATCAGGAACATCGACAACCCATAGCGCAACTGCACCGGCAGCCGCGGGCCGATCAGCGGAATGCGTTGCAGCAGCCGCGTGAGGTCGACCACCAGGTACACCGCGATCGCGCCGAACACGATCGGCACGAAAACCGCACGCCCGATATACAGCACCCAGCCCACAATCAGCAGCAGCAGCACTACGTATACGGACGCTTGCAATCTGTCGGTCATTGGTCAGTGCTCCATGAATCCGCAAACAGGTGCGCCCGAGCTCAACCCGAGGACGACGGCGCTCGCCGCGCACGCGCCCGCCGTACGAGCCCGTTACACAGCGGGCCGCGCGATGGACAGAACCGATCTTCGCACAGAACGATGACAGCTCATACAAAAGCGCGCCAGATCGTTCCGTCCGCAAGCTTCAGGCCGATACCGCGAAATGCGCCAGCAGAATGTCGCGAAACGTTGTGATGAGCCGCCTTCGCTCGTGAAACCATCTGTTACGCTGTTTTAATCGGTTTCAACCACCTGACGTGATCCGACGCGAGCGCCTGCGCCACGCGGTGGTAGCGCTTGGTCAAATCCACGCAGCGAAGCCCGCGCCGCGCGTCGCGGTGCGATGTCCGCACAAGGTCTGTGCGCGATGTCCGCTGCACGCATCCCTCTCAATTCACGGCATGGAGAACGAGATGCTGCAACGGCTGGGGTCGCGATTCCTTGCATTGGGTCTGATCTGGACATTGTCCGCTTGTGGCGGCGGAGGTGGCGGCAGCGGCGCGGAGCTGGGCGGCACCGGCTCGAACGGCGCAGCCGGAGCAACCACCCCCGCATCGAGTCCAACGCCCGCGTCGAGTCCGACACCGGCATCGAGTCCAACTCCTGCGTCGAGCCCGTCGGGCGCATCGGACGCAAGCGCGACGACGCCCAAGCTCGCCGCCGCGACGCCGATCATCGACGGCACGACACTCGGCGCCGCCATCTGGCCCGCGGGCGCCACGGCAACGGGCGGTACAGGTCAGCCTGTCGGCGGACTGAACTGCGGGTTGCGCAGCACCGCGTACACCTATGCGCACGTCTCGATTTACCAGAACGGGCAACTCCTGACGCTGCCGCCCAACATCGGCATGGTCCAGCCGACCGTCTCCGCGCCGACTGGCTGCGCATATCCGGTGCACACGGTCGATTCGAGCGGCAAGATCCATATGGACGCGACGACCGGCGCCACCTACACGCTCGGCCAGTTCTTCTCGATCTGGGGCGAGCCGCTGAGTGCGTCGAACGTGGCGGGCCTGACCGCCTCGCCGATCGCGATCTATGTGAACGACGGCGGCACGCTCACGCAATACACGGGCGACCCCGCGAGCCTCGTGCTCAAGCCGCACGACGAAATCACGATCATGGTCGGCACGCCAGTCACACAAGTGCCCACTTATACGTGGACCGATCCGCCGCCGTTCGACCCGAACCCGATCACGCTCGTCTTCGGAGGCGTGGTCGGCTCGTCGTTCTGGCCGAACGGCACGACGTCGACGGGCGGCAACGGCACGCCTGTTGATGGCCTGACCTGCGCGCCGAACATGAGTGTGCTGTATCACGTGCACGCGCACCTCGCGATCATCAAGGACGGGCAGTGGCTCGCATTGCCGGCGAACGTCGGCATCCTGTCGCAATGCACGTATGAAATGCACACGCACGACAACACGGGCATCATCCATATCGAAACGCCGGACGCAAAGACCTATACGCTCGGCGAGTTCTTCGATATCTGGGGCGAGCCGCTGACGAGCACGAACGTCGCGGGCATCATGGGCGACGTGGTCGCGTATATCAACGACAACGGCGACTCGCGCCGCTATATGGGCGACTTGCGCAATATCCAACTGACGTCGTTGCGCGACATCACGCTGCAGATCGGCACACCGCCGGTGAGCACGTTGGCGACGTATTCGTGGTACGAACCGCAGTAACATCGGCCGCAGGCCGCGTCACTTCGCCGTGACGCGGCTTCAACGCGGCGTACCCGAATGCCCGATGCCGCCCGGCCGGCGCGGCACGATGCCCGCAACGGAGCGCGGCGCCGCGTTCGCGACCAGAATCATCGACGCGCCGGCGAGACCGCTCGACACATGCTTCAACGCATGGCCGGCGATCACGTGATGCGTGAGCTCCCATATCTGCCAATCGAGGCTTTCGAAAATTTTCGCGACCCCGTAGAAGACGATCACGAGCGTCCATGCGATCACGCCGTCCACCTTGCGCGTGAGCGTCATGCCGACGATCAGCATGAGCCCGCCGAACTGAAGAATCGCGTAAGGCCACAGGCTGTTGAACACCAGCCAGTAGCCGACGGTGGCGGGCGACACGACCACCATGATCAACATCGGCGCCCAGCCGACGCGTTGTCCGCTCCACGACGTCCATAGCATCGCGAGGATGCCGGCGAACACGATCGTCATCGGCAGGCGATCCCAGACGAGCGTCTCGTCGTTCGGCGCCATGTGGTAGTAAGCGGAACCGAACGCGGTGAACAGCAGCCCGACCGCGGCGACGACCATGCCGGGGAATTGCGCCGGCTGGTTCGACGCATGCCGCATGACCCAGCGCAAACAGAGCACGCCGGCGATCAGAATGACGACGTTCGACAGCACGTCCGCCGCATGCTGCAGCGGCCCCAGCGAGCGCTGATCGGCGAAGTGGTGATACGCGGCCGGCTGCGCGAGCGGCCATATCATCTGCAGCACGCTGCCCGCCACGAAAAGCAGCACGCTAGCCAGCAGCAAGCGGGAGATCTTCACGTTGCTCGACTCCACAGTGGGGCGAAACGCTCGAAGGCGCCGTGAACCGGACCTTTACGCCTCTTGAGGCCGATGCGCGGCCGGGTTGGCCCCCGTTCGAATTCGCGCAGCCTGCCCGTATCATCGGACAAAGCGCCTGGCGCAACAAGAGCGGCGGGCGGCGCACCGATGGGCATGCGCTCATAGTATTCTTCTCAACCAATGCAAGCTGCGTGCAAGAACGCGCGACCCAAAGGAAGACCCGGACTCCATGCAAGCGCAGACATACCGCCCGTCGTTCCCGCATCGTCGATGGAAGGGCGCGCTGTGCGCGCTTCTGTGCGCAAGCCTGCTCGCCGGCTGCGCACGGTTACCGTCGCTCGAGGACCGCAAGGAGTCGCATGCATTATCTCCCGCGGTCGCGGCCACCACGGATCTCGGTCGCGCGGTCGCGCCCGAGCTGGCCGCGCATGCGGGGCTCGCGGGCATTTATCCGCTCGCGGATGCGCATGTTGCGTTTGCCGCGCGCATGGACCTGATCCGTTCCGCGCAACGCACGCTCGACATCCAGTACTACATCTGGCGCGACGATCTGACCGGCACGCTGCTGCTCGAACAGATTCACGAAGCGGCGGACCGGGGCGTGCGGGTGCGCCTGCTGCTCGACGATCTCGGCATCGCGTCCGCGCTCGACCCGACACTCTCGGCGCTCAACTCACATCCGAACATCGAGGTACGCCTGTTCAACCCGTTCGTCGTGCGCAGCCCGAAATTCCTTGGCTTCGTAACCGACTTTTCGCGCGCCAATCGGCGCATGCACAACAAGTCCCTGACCGCCGACGCCACCGCGACGATCCTCGGCGGCCGCAACATCGGCGACGAGTACTTCGATGCCACCGACGGCGTCGTGTTCGCCGACCTCGATGTCCTCGCGATCGGACCGGCCGCGGCCGACGTGTCGCGCGATTTCGACCGCTACTGGGCCAGCGCGTCGGCGTATCCGGTCGACAAGATCCTGCCGCACGAGAGCGTCGATGAGCTGGCCACGCTGGAGCGTGATGCGCAGGCGATCGAACAGGACCCCGCCGCCGCGGAGTACAAGGAAGCGCTGCGCGGTCCGCGCGTCGTGCAGAACCTGCTCGATCACAAGCTGCCGCTCGATTGGGCCAAAACGAAGATGATCAGCGACGACCCCGCGAAAGGCCTGAACGACGCGCCGCCGGAAGCGCTGATTCCGCACCAGCTACGCGAAGTGATGGGCCAGCCGACGAAGTCGCTCGACCTCGTCTCGCCCTACTTCGTGCCGGCGAATACGGGCACGCAGTATCTGAGCGGCCTCGCCGCCCAGGGAGTGGATGTACGCGTGTTGACGAACGCGCTCGAAGCGACCGATGTCGCCGCCGTGCACTCGGGCTATATCAGGCGGCGCGTCGAGTTGCTGCAAGACGGCGTGCACCTGTATGAATTGCGGCGCGTGGCGGGCGTCACCCAGAAGAAAGAACAGTCGCCGGGGCCGTTCGGCAGTTCCGGATCGAGCTTGCATGCGAAAACTTTCATCGTCGATTCCCAGCGGGTTTTCGTCGGTTCGTTCAACTTCGATCCGCGCTCCGCGCATCTGAATACCGAGCTTGGCCTCGTGATCGACAGCCCCGATCTCGCGACGCGGGTCGATCGCAAATTTCTCGCGCTGCTGCCGACAGTCGCGTACGCAGTGCATCTCGACGCCAACGGCAAGTTGTACTGGATCGAAACCAACGACGGTGTCGAAACCCGCCACAACACCGAACCGAACACGACGTGGTACGCGCGGCTCGGTGTATGGATGCTGTCGATCATGCCAATTGAGTCGTTGCTATAGAGCGCGGTTCAGAATCGTCGCCAATCGCGATCCCTCAATGGATCGGGCGAGCGCTGCGTCGCGCGCAACACGCCATTGGTGTCGAACGCGAAATTGAACAGCATGTGGTTGATGTTGTTTTCGATGTAGCGGTACGACCAGACTTCGCGTTGCGAGAGCCGGAAAAACTGCGTCTGCACGGGGCGGCCGAAATTGGTCAGCACATCCTCGCGCGTCCATTTGCCGATTTCCGCGCGATTGAATTCGCTCAACTGCAACACTTGCCGCACGCTCACGATCTTGCCTGAAGCGTCGATGTCGGCGGCGACCGTGGTCGAGCCCATCGGCTGGGTCGGCCACATCAGCCGGCGGCCGCCTCCGGGCAGGTCATAGGTTTCGCGCGGCGGACCCATGCGGGCGATGATCGCCGCTTGATCCTGGCCAGCCTGGAATTGCTGCCACGGTTGCGCGCAAGCCGCGAGCATCAACGCCGTCAGGCACGTGAGCGCGGCGCGGCGCAAAACCAGTGGCGTGCGTGCGGTACGCGCAACAGCGTTTCGAACGTGGGCGACTCGGGTAAGCATGGTTCCTCCCGTTACGTTCGATCGCGCGTCGATCGGCAAAACCTCACCGTGCACAAGCCAAGGCGACACGGGCTGTGTGCCCGCTCGCCGATGGCTGCACTCAGGTAACCGACGCTTACTGCACGAGCTTCGCGCGCAGACGCGAGTGCTCGTCCGCGGAAATGGAACCGGACGCTTTCAGCTTGTCGAGCTTCTCGATTTCGTCGGCGACACTGAAGCCCACCACATTGCGCAGATCTTCGCGCACCTGCTTGGCCCGCGCCTGATCGCGTTCCGCCATGCCGCGATGTTGCGTGAGCAGATACGCGAAGATGCCGATATACGGCAGGATGATCAGGAAAATTACCCACAGAACCTTGCCCCATCCGGACACGTCATGACGGCGGAACAGGTCACTCGACACCGTGATCAACAGCCAGAACCACAGGATAAAGATGAAGATGGAGAAAACGTCGGCCAGAAAATTCGGGAATGTGAAACCATCATTAAAGAAGAGCATTGTTGTTCTCCAGTCATTCCGGTTGCAATTGAAAGGCGTAACGGATTTCGACCTATGGTTGCCCGCTATGGATGGCGCATACGATTAGCATGGCAGCGCTGAAAATCTACCATGACCGCATGCCGAGTGGGCACGTGCATTCATACTGTATGAAAGACATGCGCATGATGCGGACCTTTTTGTCTTTATAGACTATTCCGATCAAGTAGCGCGAGTACTTTTTAAGGATTCCCTTCGATTGGCGATTTCCGACGATCTGGCGATCATGCCGCATGGCATTGGGCATGCATGATGTAAAAACGATGTCAAATGCCAGCGCTATTGCTATGCAAAAAAAATGCCCAAAAAAAATGTTTGCGAGATGCATCGATTGAATGGCCCGCCGCCGTTCATTTTCGTCAACAAACCTGAATAAGCCCGGAGCATGCGTCAGCGGCTAGCTAGCCCGGACCACGAACGCGTCAGCAGGCGCCGCAGCCGGATCGGTCACCTCGATCGTCATATGCGTGAGCGCGCTTTTCGCTGCAAATGCATCGAGCCACTGCCGTGCGAGGCGCGGCAGCACGTGCTGTTCGATAAAGCCGATCAAAAGACGCGCACCGGTCCCCTGCACGAGGCAGCGCCCGACGATGTAGTCGACCACCTCCGACGCATAACTCAGCGCGATGCCGTTGTTGCCCGCGATGCGCCGAACGACTCGATCGAGATGCAAACGCACGATCCGCGGGAGCGAATCCGAGCCCAGTGGACGATACGGCACCAGCGTCACGCGCCCGAGGAAGGCGGCCGGAAACGCCTTCAGCAATTCTGTCGCAAGCGCGGAACGCAGACCGTCAAAATCCGGCGCAAGCATTTCGTCCGCGCATAGGCTCGCGCTCAGATCGGCGCCGACATTGCTGGTCATCAGGATGGTCGTATTGCGGAAATCGATATAGCGACCATCGCCGTCTTCCATGTAGCCCTTGTCCAGCACCTGGTAGAACATTTCGTGCACGTCGCCGTGCGCCTTTTCAATCTCGTCGAGCAGCACGACCGAGTACGGACGTCGGCGCACCGCTTCGGTCAGCACGCCGCCCTCGCCGTAGCCGACGTAGCCCGGCGGCGCGCCCTTGAGTCCCGAGACCGTATGCGCCTCCTGGTATTCGCTCATGTTGATCGTGATGAGATTCTGCTCGCCGCCGTAGAGCGCCTCCGCCAACGCGAGCGCGGTCTCCGTCTTGCCGACGCCGGACGGTCCCGCGAGAAGGAAGACGCCGAGTGGCTTACGCGGGTCCGCGAGCCCGGCGCGCGCCGTCTGCACGCGTTCGCCGATCTGCTGCAACGCGTCGTGCTGGCCGATCACGCGCGCCGCCAGCGTGGCGGGCAGCCTCTGAACGGCGCTGACCTCGTCGGTGAGCATGCGTCCGACGGGAATACCGGTCCAGTCGGAGACGATGTCGGCGACGATCGCTTCGCCGACTTCCGGAAACACGAATGGCGCATCCGCCTGCAGGTTCGATAACGTCCGCTCCAGTTCGCGCAACGTCTGCAGCTCGCTCGCCGCGCTATCGCGCGCGTCGGGCTCAGGGCCGCCTTCTGCGGCTCGCGCGCTCACGGCCTCGCGTGCGCCAGCGAGCGCCTTCGCCGCCTCCGACTGGGTCTGCCAGGCGGCTTCGACAACACGTTCCTCGAACTCGAGCGTTGCGATGGCCGCGTTGACGTCGGCCAGCTCGGTCTCGCTGCCAAGCCCGATACGCACCTCGTTACCGAGCAGCCCGGCTTCGACGCGCGCGGCTTGCAACCGCTCGCGAATTCGCTGCAATTCGCGCGGTGGCGCGTGCTGCGATAGCGCGACGCGCGCGCAGGCGGTGTCGAGCAGGCTGATCGCCTTGTCCGGCAACTGACGCGACGGAATATAGCGATGCGACAGTGTCACGGCTGCGCGAATCGCTTCGTCGAGAAGTACGACTCCATGATGGCTCGCGAGCGTGCGCGCGAGTCCGCGGACCATATCGATCGCGCACGGCTCGTCGGGCTCGGCGATCTGCAGCACCTGAAAGCGCCGCGTGAGCGCCGGGTCTTTCTCGATGTGCCGCTTGTACTCGGCCCACGTCGTCGCGCCGATCGTGCGCAACGTGCCGCGGGCGAGCGCCGGTTTGAGCAGGTTTGCCGCGTCGCCGGTGCCGGCCTGACCGCCTGCGCCGATCAGCGTGTGAATCTCGTCGACGAACAGCACGACCGGCGTCGCCGACTTCGCCGCCTCCTCGAGTACCGACTTCAGCCTGGCCTCGAATTCGCCCTTCATGCTCGCGCCGGCAAGCAGCGCACCCACGTCGAGGCTCAACAGCCGCACGTCGGCGAGTTTCGGCGGAACTTCGCCCGCCGCGATCGCGCGCGCGAGCCCTTCGACGACCGCCGTCTTGCCAACCCCGGCGTCGCCGGTCAGAAGCGGATTATTTTGACGCCGCCGCACCAGCACGTCGATCATCGTGCGAATCTCGACTTCGCGGCCAACCACCGGATCGATTTCACCGGCGCGCGCGCGTGCGGTCAGATCCGCGCAAAACTGCGCCAGTGCCGCGCCCTTCGCCGATGCTGCGAGCGCACCGGACGCCTCGCCCGGCACCGCGGACGAAAAGTCGCTCTGGTCGTACGGGGTGTCCTTCTCTTCGGGGGAACCGTCGATCCACGCCGGCAACGCATCGTGAAGGCCGTCGACGCCAATCTTGCCGAACTCCGGCGAAATGGCCAGCAGCAAGCGCCGCAATTCCGGCGTCTCGACCAGCGCCGCCATCAGCCATGCACCGCGAATCCGCCCGTCGCCGAATGCCAGCGTCGCGACGATCCACGCGCGCTCGATTGCCATCTCGACATGATGCGAAAAATCCGTGAGCGCGCTCGCGCCGGACGGCAGCGCGGCAAGTGCCCTCTGCAGGTCGCGCTCGAGCAGCTCGCGGCTGATGCCGCAGTGTCTGACGATGCGGTGCAGATCGCTATCGGACTGCGCGAGCAGTTGGTGCAGCCAGTGCACCAGTTCGATATACGGGTTGCCGCGCAGCTTGGAAAACGCCGTAGCGGATTCGATGCTCCTGAAAAGCGTCGCACCGAGCTTGCCGAACAACGCGTGGCGTGAAATGGACATGATGAAGTTGCAGGTAAAGATATTTGTTGCGAAGAGGCGTGGCTCTGCCGTGGCATCCGGCATTCCGCGAGCAGGTGTCCGAAAAAGCGTGCTGGCCACACTGATCGAGCGACAAAGGATAGCCGGTCGATCGCTACTTGTATTTGGGCCGTCGCCCATATTCCGCTCGAGGTGCGCGAAGTAGCATTCACATCTGCCGGATGCCAGCCCGCAGTTTTAGTTGGTGTTCCTTTTATTTCTGCGTCGGGAGAGTCCTTTAACAATGCGCGCTTTACAGTCGGATCTGATTCGCCATTGCATACCGGCCAAGCCATGACGGGATATCACGCTCGCTGGGACCATTCGCCTTTCGAAGCGAGTGCGCTCAGGACGTTCGCACGAACCATCCAGTCTCTCGCGCTCGTTCGCGCCGTTTCGCGAAACGGTCGCGCCGGCGCGGCGTGTTCGTCTGACGCTGTTCCGAACGCGCATCCCGACTTTCAGCCTATGCCCGATTTGTTGATGAACCCGCATCTCGAAAAAGCGAACGCGCCTGAAGACTCTGTCCCGACACCACCGTCGAGCGCGAATTCGCCCGCGGCCCGGATCGAGCCCGTGCTCACGAAACCGGATGACTTCGGCGACCTGATCGCACTAGCCGACGAGAACGATGACGATCCGCTGCCGTCGCGGCGCGAACCGCATCCAGCAGAACACGGCGGACACGACGGCATGGCAAAGCTTCTGGCAGCCGACATCGATGAAGCGGACCCGCTCGCCGCGCTCACGCTCGAATACCGTGACGCGCTGCTGAACCAGAAAAGCGGGAACGCGCCCGAGCCCAAGGCGTCGGCCGAAGCTCAGAGCGAGCCGATCATCGGGTCATCTCCCGATCCATTCGCCGAACTTGTCGATCCGTCGCAAATGGAAACATCCGTGTTCGACCTGCTGACGAAGGGGAAGAACATCGACACCCTGCTCGATGATCTTGACTCGTTCGGTGCCGAGCAGGTTTTCGAGGCGGACCAAACGCACGAGATCCTCGCACTGCTCGCGCCGCGCGGAATTCCCGCACACCGTGCGAGCAGGACCGCGCTGCTCGCACGCGAAGAGCATCACCTGGTGAGCATGGACAGCCACATGGCCATGCCTGAATCGATCGAATACGAAGAGCCTGCATTTTCAGATGAAAATAACCGCTGACCTGCCCAAGTCGGATACTCCAACCCTTAGCAGCCTGCTCGACGCGCAAACCTACGGCGAACTGAAGCAGCAAACCATCGACAACGTGCGCAAGCATCCGTCGAACCTGCGCGAACGCTGGCTGCTGTTCGAGCTGTTGTGCCTCGACGGCGAATGGAACCGCGCGCTACAGCAGTTGCAGACGTGGGCCACGCTCGAGCCGGAAGGTGCGTCGCGCGCCCAGATGTATCGCGGGCTGATCCGCAGCGAGATGTTCCGCGCCGAGGTGTTCGCGGGTCAGCGCACGCCGGGCGAGATCGAGCCGCTGCCCGAGTGGGTGAAATCGCTGCTGCAAGCCAATCTCGAGTTCGGCGAAGGCAACCTCGCCGCCGCCGACGAACTGCGCGGCGCCGCGTTGAACGCCGCGCCGGCCACTCGCGGCGAAAGCACGCAGATCGGCCAATTCGAGTGGCTCACCGATAGCGACAGCCGGCTGGGTCCTGTGTGTGAGCTGACCGTCGCGGGCGGTTATCGCTGGGTGCCGTTCGACTCGATGAAATCGCTGACGCTCGGTCCGGTCACCGCGTTGACCGACCTCGTCTGGCGCTCGGCCGTCGTGGGCCTACGCGACGCGACTGTCCTGCGCGGCTATCTGCCGGTGCGCTATCCCGGCTCGGAAACTGGCTCCGCTGCCACCCGGCTCGCGCGCGAAACTACCTGGAAAGACGTTGGAGAAACGGGCGTGATCGCGCTCGGCCAGAAAACCTGGAGCACCGACAAGGGCGACGTCGGCTTGCTCGACATCGGCGAATGCCGGTTCAATCACGACGAGCACGTATGACCAGGTCCGACGCGCGGCACCGGCAAGCCTATATGCCGTCGCTGATCGACCGCCTGCTCGACGATGCGCCCGCACGGCGCAGCGAGCGGCCCGAGGCCTATGCGCCGAACAGCGAAGGCATGCGCCGCATCATCCAGCGTGATCTGAGCCTGCTGCTCAACACGACGAACCTGGACGACGAAATGGACATCGCGCGCTACCCGATGCTAGCCGAATCGGTCGTCAATTACGGCATCCCCGCGTTGTCCGGAAGCTACCTCGCCAGTCGCAACTGGGAGACCGTCGAGAAGATGGTCCGTAACGCAATCGTGCGCTTCGAGCCACGTCTGATTCCCGAGTCGCTGCGCATCCGGCCGCTCAATAGCGAGAACCCGGTACGCTACAACCAGCTCGTGTTCGAGATTCACGGCCTCATGCGCTGGTCGCCCTATCCCTTGGAATTTCGCATCCAGAGCGCTTTCGACATCGAAACGAATCACGTCACGTTCGACGCGGACACCGGCAGGGGAAATTGACATGGACCCGCAATTCCTCGACTACTACAGCCGCGAACTGACGTACATGCGGGAAATGGCCGGCGAGTTCGCCGCGCAGCACCCGAAGATCGCGCGCCGCCTTGGCATGGAGGGCATCGACGTCGCCGACCCGTATGTGGAGCGGCTCATCGAGGCATTCTGCTTCATGTCGGCTCGCACACAGATCAAACTCGACGCCGAGTTTCCGCGGTTTACGCAGCGCCTGCTCGAAGTGGTCTATCCGAATTACGTCGCGCCGACGCCGGCGATCGCCGTCGCGCAGTTGCGTCCGAGCCTGCGTGAAGGCGATTTCACGAAAGGGCTGAAAGTGCCCCGGCATAGCATGCTGCGCTCGGCAATCCCGCCAGGCGAGCAAACCGCATGCGAATTCCGCAGCAGCCAGGACGTCACGCTATGGCCTATCGAGATCGTTGAAGCCCGGCTCACCGCCGTGCCACCGGATATCCCCGACACCGATCGCCATCTGTTGCCGCACGTGCAATTGCGCGGCGCGTTGCGGCTGCGCCTGCGCACAACCGGCGAAGTGAAGTTCAGCCAGATGACGAACTTCGACCGGCTGCCCATCTACATCGGTGGTGACGAACGGATCGCTTCGCACCTGTTCGAGCTGATCCATGCCGGTAGCGTCGCTTCGGTCGTGCGCGCGTATGGTGCGTCGCGCGACGAAGGGCACGTGGTCGCGAAAACCTCGGTCGAATTCGAAGGTCTGCAAGCGGAGCAGTGCCTGCTGCCGCTTACCTGGAATACATTTCACGGCCACAATCTGCTGCAGGAATACTTCGCATGCCGCCAGCGCTTCTATTTCTTCGCGCTGACGCAGCTCGCGGCCGGTCTCGCGCGCGTGGACAGCAAGGAAGCGGAGATCGTGCTGCTGCTCGACCGTCTGCCGGAAGAGCTGGCCGCGCACGTGGACGCAGCGCGTTTCCTGCTGTTCTGCACGCCGGTCATCAACCTGTTTCGAAAGCGCACTGATCGCGTGGAAATCAATCGCGCGCAAACCGATTTTCATCTGCTCGCCGACCGCACCCGGCCGCTCGACTATGAGATTTTTTCGGTGTCGCGCGTATTCGGTCAGCGGGCGCAAACATCGCTCGAAGTCGAATTCAATCCGTTTTATCAGACGCTGCATAGCGATGTGGGCAACCACGGCCGCTATTTTTCGGTGCGTCGTGAGCAGCGCGCGCTGTCGGCCAATGCACGCAGGTACGGCACCCGCACGCCGTATATCGGCACCGAGGTCTACGTGTCGCTCGTCGATCAGGCGGAGGCGCCGTACGCCGACGACATCCGCTATCTGTCGGTCGAGGCGTGGGTCACGAACCGTGACCTGCCGCGCCTGATTCCGCGTGACGGCAAAACCGACCTCACGATGTCCGATTCCGTGCCGATCGAAGGCGTGCGCCTCGTGCATGCACCGAGCGCGCCGCGCGCGCCGTACGCGAGCGGCGAAACGGCGTGGCGTCTGATCCGGCAGCTGAGCTTCAACTACATGCCGCTCGCCGACCTCGACCACGGCGACGGCGGCCAGGCGCTGCGCAACATGCTCGGCCTCTTCATCGCGCCAGGCGAGCGCGAACAGGCACGGCAAATCGAGGCATTGGTCGGTGCTCGCACCGAACCGGTGGTGCGTCGCTTGCCGGGCGACGGACTGCTCGTCTATGGGCGTGGCGTGCGCTGCGAACTGACGGTCGATGAAACCGGCTTCTCAGGCATCAGCCCGTATCTGTTCGGCCTCGTGCTCGAGCATTACCTCGCGCGCCACGTTTCGATCAACGTGTTCTCCGAAACCGAACTTCGTTCGATGCAACGCGGCCTGATCACCCAATGGCGGCCGCGCATGGGCGGACGCGGAGCGGTATGAGCATGGACGGGACATTGGCGAGCGCCGTCGCACCGACGCGATCATCGCTCGATCCGCAATCGCTCGACGCGTGGTTCGATCCCGACACGCCGTGGCAGTCCGGTTTCCTGAGCCTGCTGCGCGCGATCGCCGCGCGCGACCCGCTGATGCCGTTGCCGGGCACCGCGAGCCTGCCGCGAGAAGAGCCGTTCCGGATCGGTCAGCAGCCCACATTGGCCTTTGCGCCGCGCGAAATCGCGTCGCTCGGCACGCGAGACGGTCGCCTCGACGTGCGGCTGTTCGGGCTCGGCCTGTGGGGGCCGCAGGGGCCGCTGCCGCTGCATATGACCGAACTGGCGCACAGTCGTGTGGAAAGCTACCAGGATCATGCGCTCGTCGGCATCGTCGATCTGTTCCATCACCGCGCACTGTCACAGTTTTATCGCGCGTGGGCATCGGGGCAAGCCACCGCGTCGCTCGACCGTGCCGGCGACGAAACGTTTTCGTTCTACGTCGCCAGTCTGATCGGCGTCGACCCGGCCGAGGCGAAGCATTCCTGTCTGCCCACGCATTCGCGTTACAGCGCGGCGGCGCACCTCGTGCGCGAGGCGCGAACGCCGCACGGCATCGAGGCGACGCTCTCGCATTACTTCGGTGTTCCGATGACCATCGAAGAGTTCGTGCCGCACTGGATCCATCTGTGCGCATCGGAACATACGAGGCTCGGCGTGCCGGGGCCCGCGGCGATCATCGGTGAATGCGCGCAGCTCGGCGAGGCCATCCCCGACCGGCAACACAAGTTCCGGCTCGTCGTGGGTCCGCTCGACCTCGATCAGTATCTGCGCCTCACGCCGCACGGCGAGGACTTGCCGACGTTCGTCGAATGGGTGCGGGCCTTCGTCGGCCATGAATACGCGTGGGAGGTCAAGCTGCTCGTCAACCCGCGCGCGGCGCCACCCACCTGCATCGGCACGTCGCAGAGACTCGGCTACTCGACGTGGCTCGGTGATTCCGTCGACGACCTTCCGGTCGTCGGCATGATTTTCGAACCTGAACAGTACAACGACCGACCCCGGAGTTCCTTCGCATGAACGCCCACACTCCCGCCGTCGTGCTGCGCTACGCCGATCTGCTCGAACCGGTGTCGGCGCACGCGCCTTGCGGTCCCGATCTCGAATACGATCCGGCTTTCGTGATGCTGCAGGCGGCCGCGGCCCCACGCGCCGAAGCGCAGTACGGCGACTTCGTCGACGTGCCGCCAACGGCCAATTGGGCCGACATCGAACGCGATTGCCGCGCGCTGCTGCTGCGCACGAAAGACATCCGCCTCGCGGTGATCCTGCTGCGTTGTCGAACCCGGCTCGACGGCGCGGCCGGCCTGCGCGATGGCCTGGCTTTGCTGATGGCGATGCTCGAATGCCATGGCGAAGCGCTCCACCCGCCGCCGGTGTTCGAAGGCGAACGAGACCCGGCGATGTTCGCCAACGCGATCGGCGGACTCGTCGAACCGGATGGCATGCTGGCCGATGCGCGCGACATCCCGATGCCAAGGGCGGCCGGGCTGCAACTGCATTTGCGCGACATCGAAAAATCGTTCGCGACGCCGCGCCAGAAGGACGCGCTCGCTCCTGAATCCGTCGCCCGCTTGCTAAAGGAATGGTGGGGCCGACGCGACGCGGCGCTTGCCGCATTGGTCGAAGCGCAGTGTCTGACGCAGCGCATCGCCGCTTGGTGCGATGAGACGCTCGGCGTCGATGCGCCCGATCTCGGCTCGTTGTCCCGAGCACTGCAGCCATTCGCGCAGCATCGGTTGGACGGTGGCGGCGCATCCGGGCCGACGCCCGTGCCCGCTCGAGCCGTCAATGAACAGGACAACGACACTGCGCATGGACCGGCGCCGGCTAGCGTCGCTGCGGCAACGCTACCGCGGTCCGACGCGCCGGCCGATCCGCCAATCACCGCGCCGTGTCCAATGGATCGCTGGAACGCGCTCGCAGCCATTCAGGGGACACGCATGTGGTTCGAGCAAAACGAACCGAGCAGTCCGGTCATTGTCTTGCTGCGCCAGTCGGAGCGAATGGTGGGCAAACGGTTTTCAGAACTCGCCCATATCATTCCCGCCGATTTACTCGCTAAATGGGATGAGTTCGACGGTTGAGGCAACGTGCGCGCATCTGCGCAATTTCTCCGCTGTCGGCCCCTACGGTCCGCCGGTCAACCAACATCCTCCAATGAAAAGACTCGTCCAATTTTTTATCCTGGTTTGCTTCGCGATGCCCCATTTCGCGTTCGCGATCTGCACCCAGTTGAAGCCTGCGCAAGTTTCCGAACTGCTGTCTCAAGGCTACCTCGCGGGACAGACCATACTGGTCAACGTACCGTTCCGGGAAAGCTCGGTATCGATCGACCCGGCGTTGCCGGTCGGCTCGGTGATCGCCACCGGCGTCTCGCCGGCTTACGCTACCTATGCGAACTTCGCGGATTGCACCAACGGAGGCACAGTATCCATACACTATTCCAACGCAACGCCGTCCGTTGTAGCTGGGGGTATCGTCTATAACACCAACGTCCCAGGAATCGGCTTTCGTTTGACCTATCTTCGCGCGACCGGCGTGAATTCGCCTCTCCCGTTTACGCCTTCCTTTGCCGCAGGCGAACCCAATCAGGTTATCTATGGCCGCTTCGGCATCGGCTCGCAATTCGAGATCGAACTGGTCAAAACGGGCGACATTGCAAGCAACGTCAACGTGATGCTCAGCACCATCGGAGCCGGTGTCGCCCAGGGTGACGGCCGTCAGGTCGTGACGATCACAGGCGGCAGCATCAACGTCAAGGTTCTTCCAAGTTGCTCGGTCAATACCAGCACACTGAACATCGATTTCGGCACGTTCGGCCCGAGCGATGTATCGACGACAAGCGGGCCGACCCGGCCAGTCGACTTTACGGTGCTCTGCACCGGCCCCACGCCACCGGCTTCGATCACCGCTGCACTTTCCGGAACCCCCGATACCGAAGATAGCAGCATGCTGAAGAACACCGGCGCGACGCATCTCGCGATTCGTTTGCGGGACGTTGCAAGCAAAATAGTTTTCCGGCCCAACGATCCGTCGAGCACCCTCGTCCACACCCCGCAGGGCGCGATGCAATCGCCGTTCGCACTAGAGGCGACCGTGCTGCGCGTCGGCACAGCGACACCAACCGCCGGCAAGATCCAGGCAACCGCAACAGTCACGATGACCATTCTTTAAACCGACTATCAACGGCAAACGTCTACTAGAAGCAACTAGCATGACCGAGATACCCGTCGCACCGCCGAACTCGATCTTCGTGCAAATCGCGAGCTATCGCGACCCGCAGTTGGTCCCTACCCTGCTGGATTTGATCGACAAAGCCGGCAGGCCGAATCTGCTGAGGATCATCGTTTGCTGGCAGCATGCGCACAACGAAACGATGATCCAGTTCTGGCAGCAGGGCTTAGGCGATTGGCGAGCCGAGCAGACCGGCAACTGGACCGTTCACCATCTCAGTCATCGTGAAGCGAAGATCGAATTGATCGACGTCCCCCACATGATGACGCAGGGCGCATGCTGGGCCCGCAATCTGGTCCAGCAGCGATACGGTGGCGAGCGCTACACACTGCAACTCGACTCGCACCACCGCTTCGTCGACGGTTGGGACACGCTCGCAATCGAGATGCTGGAGTCGCTACGCGATGAAAGCCCCAAACCGGTTTTGACCGCTTACCTTCCGATGTACGACCCCGAAAACGACGATGCTCGATCGAGCGACGAGCCGAGGATATTGGCCTATGCGAGGTTTTCGAAGGAAGGGGTCGTCCTGTTCCGCTCGAAAACACTTTCCGACTGGAGAACGCGCATTCGCCCGGTCCGTTCGCGCTTCTTCAGCGCACACTTCGCATTTGCCGACGGCCACTTTGCCGAAGTGGTTCAGCACGATCCCGACTATTTCTTTCACGGCGAGGAGATCTCGCTTGCGGTCCGAGCGTTCACGCACGGCTATGACCTGTACAGTCCGCACAGGCTGATCGGGTGGCACGAATATCTGCGTTCATATCGCGTCAAGATGTGGAACGACCACAGTCACGAGGCCAAGGAACGGGGTGAGATCGGCGAGCCTTGGCACGAGCGCAACGAGCGCTCATTGCAGCGCAATCGTGCGCTGCTCGGTATCGACGGACAAACGCTGGCTGACGCCGAGTTCGGCAAGTATGGACTCGGGGCCGAACGCACGCTCGCCGATTACGAGGCCTACGCGGGCATCAGCTTCAAGTGGCGCGGAGTCCAACAGTCGGTATTGAACGACGATCCACCCACCCCGGGCTCTCAGCGTCCCGACGAAGCGACATGGCAGGCCTCTCTGCTACGCGCAAACGACGTCCGCGTGTGCGTACATCGGAATGGATTCGACAGGCATGTGAGCATGCCCGGCGTCGAGCACGCGTTGCTAGCCGCAACGTCGGTTGCCGTCGTGATCTACGACAACGGCGAGACGGAACTACGCCGCGAAACCGTCGACGCCAGCGGTCTGTCCCGATGCCGGAAAAACGATTGGCTCGATTTTCATGTGACTTTCGAATCAGAACTTGGCCGGGTCCCAGCCAGCTACGTCGTGGAGTTGTTCGACGACGCCGGCAACGTATTGAGCCGGGTCAGACGCGCCAGCGATGCATGATGCGTCCGCGACGACGACGCACGGAGACGCCTCCGGCGTCGCGCGGCCGAGAGGATTGCACCACGTCAGCGGATTCGGCGCGTAGCGGTACGGACTGCCTCCGGGTTCGCCGTTGCGATCGGGGCTGATGTAGCGGCCCGCATGAGGATCCTAAAAACGCGCACCGTTGTAATACAGCATGGTTTCATCGTCGGCGTATTGGCCGGCATAGCGAAGTGGCTGCGCAAACGCGTCGCTGCTTTGCCACTCCGGCGTCACGAGACTGCCCCACGCACGATAACGCCCACGCCATACCACCCGGCCAGTCTCGTCCGTGAGCGCGACGGCCGTACCGGCGACGTCCGTGTGATAGTGATAGACCTGCGTGCTTTTGATCGCACCATCATCGGTGAGGGCCTGGTCCACGCAAGCGAGCGGCGCGAAGCCGGTTGAGCCGTCGGGTTCGGGTTGATACAGGTAGGTGCGCAGTTCCATCGCGCGGCGCTGCTGGATCAGTCTGTGTCCTTGCCATACATAGCGCGTGACCTCGTCGCGCTCCGGCATCGATAGCTGCTGCATGCGCCGTGGCGCAGTGGATTCGATACGCTTGGCGATACGCCGACCGATTGCGTCGTACTGATAGCGCACGGTATAGCCCTGGCGATGCGCGGCGATGATGCGCCCCTCCGCATCCCAATCAAGCGATAGCGTATGGTCGCGGCCACTTCTACGCACCAATTGTCCCCACACATCGTAGTCGTAACGATGTCCGCGGCATTCCCGTAACCGGTGGTCCGGATACACGGCCGGGAACCAGCTGCCGCCAGGCGTATCGAGCAGATTGCCGGCGGCGTCCCACGTGAAATACTCGATGTCCCCGTTCTCCGAGACCGAGCGCAACAGACACCCACGCCGGTCGTAGTCGTACCACATCTGACCGTCGCGCTCGCCGCCCGTCCTGACGATCAGGTCAGCGGGACTGTAATCGACTTCGCGCCACAATTCGATGAGAGGTTCTGTCGCGGAGCCCGGCGTATCCACGTCGTGCCCCGTCACCGAGCGCCACCACACCGGCAAGCCGAGCGGCGAAAAGCCCGTATGCGTACGCAAGCGACCTTGCGTGCGCGCAACCGGACGCCTCATCGCGTCATACCAGAAGCGCGCAATCTGCCGTTCGCCCAGTTCGATGAACGCGATGTCGCCGGTTTCGAAGCGGCGCGTACGCAGCTCCTGCCCCTGCGGCAGCTGAGTCGCGACAATGCGGCCAGCGGCGTCGTAGGTGTAACGCAGTGTGCCGTTTGCGCCGTGCTCGGCGATCAGACGTCCGCCGGCGTCGTGTTCGAAGCGGATCTCATCCGCTCCAATACCGAGTAGCCCTCCCTCCGGTGTCGGCTCGCGGATCACGCAGTCGAGCAATCCGCCCGGTCCGTAGTGGTACATATAGCGGCTATGCGGGGTTTCGCGCTGGATCAGCCGGCCCGCACGGTCGTAGTCGAACGTTTCGCAACGCTGTTGCTCGCCCGCCTTCCACGTGAGACAACGGACCTGCCCGCTAGCCGCATAGTCGAAGCTGCGTTGCACGCCATCGGCGTCCGCGATCGACAGGCAACTGCTCGCATTCCACCGAAGCACCTGCACCGCGCCGTTCGCGCTTTCGATTCGAACCGGGCGCCCATGCGCATCGTACCGACGCACGATCACGTGACCTTCTTCGTCGACCGCGCGTACGACGTTGCCTCGCCGGTCTCGATGCCAGTGCCGGCTTCGGCCACTCGGGCCAACGAACGACGTGCGCTTGCCAGCCGCATTCCACTCATGACGCTCGGCCTGTCCGTCCGGACGTGTGATGGTCAACGGCCGGCCGAGGCCATCGCGCTCGATTCGCGTGACGCCGTCGAGCGCGTCGGTCAGGCTGACGACGTAACCGTTGACGTCGTACTCGTAGCGTGTCGTGCTCCCGCCGACTCCAGTGCGACATGTCACCTGTCCCCACGCGTTATGCGCGAAGGTGGTGGCGCCTCCGTGCGCATCAGCCGAGCGTACGACATCGCCAGCGTCGCCATATTCGAAACGCGTGAATTCTCCCGACGGGGTTTGATAGTGCAACGGCTGCAGGCGATCGTTGCGTGCCCACGTCCACGCACGGCCATCGCTCAACGCGACCGACACGGGCTCGCGTGACGCAAACGCATACTGCGTCGAGCGGGTGGCGCCCTGCGGGTCCGTCTCGCACGCGACGCGTCCGAGCGCATCGTATTCGATGCGAACCTCCCGCTCGCCGGGCAGTTGCAGTGTGACCGGCGCGACGGCGGCGTCGTAGCCGAACCGGTAGCGTCGTCCGTCGAAGTCGGTGTGCGACAGCACGCGGCCGTGGTCGTCGTACTGCCAATGCGCCGCGTTGCCGAAGACATCGCTGACCTCACTGATCTGACTATCGAAGTCGTAGGCGAAGCGATCACGCGCGCCTTCCGACGTAACTCGTCGAACCACGCGCGCGGCGCCGCCGATCGTCTGCCATACGTAGCGTGTCGCCATGCCGAGCGCGTCTGCGTCTTCGACGATCCGCCCATCGCGGTATGCAAAGCGACGCACGATTTCCCCGACCCGGTTGCGCACCTCGGTGAGTTCGCCATGCTGGCTGTAGCCATACTGGACCAGCGCGCCGGTGGGACCGCCGTCGACACACTCGACAGCGCTCAAACGCGGTCCCATCCGCGCTTCATAGTGCATGCGCAGTTCGTGGCCGCAGGTCCCACGCATGCGCAGCAAGCGCCCGTCTGGGTCCCAGATCAGGCCGATCCGCTGCTGACGCAGATCCTCGACGTATTTGAGCCGTGCGATTCCGTTCGCGTCGAAATCGCCGAACACGCGGTAGTGCGGCGTCAGATCCGCAACGACGAAGCGTCCGTCGCTCAGATGCGCGATGTGCAATTGCGCAGCCGACGCAATCACCTGCGTCCCCGGCTCGGGAAACGGCACGCTGAGCGTGCTGCCGTATTCGTCGGTATAGAGCAGTTGATCGTCGCGCTTGTGCAGCGTGACTTCCCAGTTCGTGCGCCAGCCGACGCCGAGCAGTCCGAGCGCGTGCTGCGCGCTCGAATAGCAACGCGACCATCCGAGCGGAAGGCGGCCTCGCAGCCTGAAGTCGGTTTCGTCGGCAGGCAGGCAGATTTTGCCGCCGCTGATCACATCGACCGAGCCGCACAGAATGCCAGACAGCGCACGGCGTATCCGAAAGCGGTCGACCAGGTCGCCGAGCCGCTCACAGCGATCGAGCAACGGTCCGACACAGGCGACGGGCAATACGACGCCGGGCAGGCTGAGCAGCTCGCCGCCGATTCCCGCGAGTCCCGTCGTCACGTGGCCACCATCGTCATCATGAACCGATGCGCACGTCTGGCGAGCCAGCGGAACACACCGCGCCACACGAAACCTGGCCGCCAACCAATGCCGCCGGCACGTTGTTGATCAATACCGTGCCCGAACCCGCGACCACAGCTTGCGAGCCCGGGTGCAGTGTGCAAACGGCAGAACTCATACCGACGAGCGCCGCAGGCATTTGATTGATGAAGACCGTCGGGGAACCCCCAGCGATCGAACCGCCATGTCCGATCGCATCGCCTTTGCGAGCCGCTGGAAACATGATCGATCTTCTCCCAATGAAAATTGAAAGACCGTGCAGGGCGATGCGCGAAGGCATCCGCCGGCTGCACGGTATTGCGAAATACGCTGTTACGCGTCGGTGCCGGTTGCCGGTGGTGTTTCAGTCGGCGGCGGCGGTTCTTCCGACGGTGGCGGCTCTTCCGAAGGCGGCGGCTCTTCCGAAGGCGGTGGCTCTTCCGAAGGCGGTGGCTCTTCCGAAGGCGGTGGCTCTTCCGAAGGCGGCGGCTCTTCCGAAGGCGGCGGCTCTTCCGAGGGCGGTGGCTCTTCCGAGGGCGGTGGTTCTTCGGAAGGCGGTGGCTCTTCCGAAGGCGGCGGTTCTTCCGAGGGCGGCGGCTCTTCCGAAGGCGGTGGCTCCTCCGAAGGTGGTGGCTCCTCCGAAGGTGGTGGCTCTTCCGAAGGCGGTGGCTCTTCCGAAGGCGGCGGTTCCTCCGAAGGCGTTGGCTCTTCCGAAGGCGTTGGCTCTTCCGAAGGCGGCGGCTCTTCGGAAGGCGGCGGCTCTTCGGAAGGCGGCGGCTCTTCGGAAGGCGGCGGCTCTTCGGAAGGCGGTGGCTCTTCCGAAGGTGACGGCTCTTCCGAAGGTGACGGCTCTTCCGACGGCGGCGGCTCTTCCGAAGGCGGCGGTTCTTCTGAAGGCGGCGGCTCTTCCGAAGGCGGCGGTTCTTCCGAAGGCGGTGGCTCTTCCGAAGGCGGCGGTTCTTCCGAAGGCGGTGGCTCTTCCGACGGCGGCGGCTCCTCCGAAGGCGGCGGTTCTTCCGAAGGCGGTGGGTCTTCCGTCGGAAGCGGATCCATCGTCGGAAGTGGTTCCTCCGAAGGCGGCGGCGGAATAATTGGAACGTCCAGCGCATCAAGCACCACTACAGGAACCGGCACCGTCACTGCGCTGCCGCATTCCATGTCACCGGGGTTGAGGTCCAGCGGCGTGCCTTGCACCACGACACGGGTGTCGCCCTGGATGCGGATCGACTTGCCGATGAGCTTGATCTCGCCATCCATGTTCATCGTCAGAGACGACTTGCCGCACACGATAGACAGCACCCCTCCAGCCGACAGCGAATAGGCCCCCCCCACCGCGTGCGTGGACGCGCCACCGACCGTGACCGTACGTGCCCCGCCCACCGTCAGAGTGGAGGCACCCCCAACCGCAGTCTCCTCGAGCCCGCCGATCGAAACGAACTGTCCAAGATCGACGGAATGGAAGGCAACATTCTTCACCCTCATCGAATACTTGCCGCCAACGACCGTGCTCGAAGTCGCCCCAACGGTCATGCTGTGCGCCGCGGCCACGCCGATCGTGTAGTCGGCACCGACCACGTGCGATTCGTTGAGCTTCGTCAGGCGGTTCATGTCCCGCTCGGCTTGCACCGTGAATTCCTCGGCGCCCGCCTTATCCTCGAAGCGAATGCTGTTGTAGTTCTGCAAGCCCCCTTCCATCGACCGGCTCATGAAACCGCTTTGCGTCGCGTTGCCAGGCAACTCATAGGGCGGACGCGTCACCGTGTTGTACAGGCTCCCGGTGATCAGCGGGCGATCCGGGTCGCCGTTCCAGAAATCGACGATGACTTCCTGGCCGATGCGCGGAATGTAGATGCCACCGAAACCCTGACCGGCCCACGCCTGGCTCACACGGACCCAGCAGGAGTCGGTTTCGACGTTGCGGCCGTAGCGGTCCCAGACGAAGCGGACCTTCACGCGGCCGAATTCGTCGGTCCACAATTCCTTGCCCTCGGGACCCACGACGACCGCCGACTGAGGCCCGCTGACGATCGGTTTCGACGTCTCGCGCGGCAGTCTGAACACTTCGCTTGTCGGCTGCACGTCGAACTTGTTGCTGCAGGTGTACTCGTAACCGCTACCCGATTCATCCGGCGTACCGGTCAGGGCGAGCTTCGTACCGATCACCAGGTATTCGCAGTTCGCGGCCGTATGATCGTAGTGGCTCAACACGAACGTCTGCCCGCACGCCAGTCCGCGCACGTTACCTTCGCCTTGCGCTCGCGTGCCCGGCGCCCGCAGCGCTTCCATGCGCGTACGCGCGAGCAGTTCCCCGTGGCTGCCGTCGGTGTAGTCGCCCGGCCAGTCGTAGCGCTCGAGCAGGTTCCAGCTGGTGTCGCGGGGCTGCTGATTGATCGCTCGCATGTCGGCCCGCGAACGTGTGAAGTCGAAGTCGCTCGTCACATAGTGACCGGTGCACAAAACTTCCGCCGTCGAAAACGCGCTGATGTATTCGGTGTCGGTCTTGCCGTTCTGCGGTTGGAACGCGAGCGTCCGGTATGCGGAGTTCGGCGATTGACGGTGCGCGCCAATGTGATCGCACAGCACGAGCCGGTGCTTGCCGTCGGCATGCTCGAAAAACCAGTAGATGCCCCACTCCTCCATCAGGCGTTGAATGAAGTGGTAGTCGGTCTCGCCGTACTGGACCTGGAAGGCGCGCGGCTCGTTGGTCGGGCTCTCGCCTTCGAGCGCATAGCGGCTCACGTCGAGGCGCTTTTCGACCGGATACGGATAGTCCTTCAGAACCTCGTCGATGATCTCGATGACCGTCTTGTTCTGGAAAATCTTGTAGTCGGTCGTCAGGGTGGCCAGCCACAGCCAGGGCTTCAACACGACACGATAGACGTTGTAGCGGCCTTGCCGACGCAGGTATTGCGCGGCGGCGACGAGTCCGGTGATTTCACGCTGAGCCGCCTCGGCATCGGCGCTCGGCTCGAGGTCGATCGCGACGGTCATTTCCTTGCCTAGCAGCGCCTTCAGGTCGAGATTGGCACTGACGGCAAGCGGCACCGTGAAATCGTCGGGCGTGCGCAACAGCAGTTCGTATTCGAACAGCTTGCCGAGTTGCTCGTCGCCGTTCAGTGACATGAACTTCAGCGCCGGCTGCGTCAGTCCGTCCGCGCTCTGAGCCGGCCACCTCGGTATCGCCGCGCTGGATACGGTCACTGCGCGGCTTTGCACACCTATCGCGTTCAAGGGATTACTTGACATGCACTCCTCTAAGTTCTCTTTATCGAAAAGGCGCTACAGCTCATTGGACGATGCGGTGCCTGACGACGCGTCCGTTCGCCTTGCCGGCGTGCTTCCACTGCCGGGGCAACGAAAATCCCGCAGCAACGCGGTGAGTTGCGGTCCCGACTGCCCGCCCGACGTCAGTTCGATAACCGCGTGCCGGTCGTCAAAATTGAAGTCCACTGCCGAGCGGCTCGACGACAACGTCGACGTCACACGGCCCCGGTCGATCAGACGGAACAGCGCCCACGGACCCTCGGTCATCACGGTCGACGTGTCCGGACGCACGCGCGGATTCGCGGTGAGGCCGGCCATCGAGCCGCCGCGCGGCCCCGGCCATGTGATCGGGAATGACGTGACCGGACCGTGCGCATAGCGCAGGCTTTGCCCGTCGACGTCGACGAGCAGATCGGTAATCTCGGGGTCCAGCGACACGACCCTGAGACCCGCGTTCCACGACATCCGGGTCGCGCCGGGATCGCGGAAAAACGTCTGGCGGATCGCCGCGGCGCGTTCGAACGGTTCGAGACTCGGTCCCTGCATGGGCGGCATGCCGGGACTCACCGGCTTATAACGCCACGGCCGTATGCTCGTATCGACACGGCTGGCAAGCGTCTTATGGAAGAAGTCGTCGAGCAGGCCGCCTGCCGCGAATACGCGGTTGAAATCGTCGATGTCGACTTCCTGGACGCTCGCGACGAACGGATATTTGCCTTCGACTGCACGGCGGCATTGCGCGCCAACGCTCGATTCGACCTGCATCGTCAGCAGCGAGCCGACGTTGCGGTCCACCTTACGCAACGACTGCGACGCGAGACCCACGAGCACGGCGCGAAAGGGCGGCGGCAGCTTCTGCGCCTCGAGCTGCATCGTGGCGCCGAGGTCGTCCGTGGGCGGCATGCTGTTGGTGGCGAGCACGTCGCCGGCCGTCATCAGACGCGTGTACTGCTCGTTGATCAGCCCGATGACGCCGCCCAGCTGCAGCACGCCGCTGCCGCCAGGGAGCGCGCTCCCGCTATCGGCCTGGCCGGTCACGACTTCGCGCAGCGCGGCAAAGCGTCGGTCGACCAGTTCACGTTCCATCTTCTGCTGCGCCAGTTGCCCGATGGTGGCGGTTGCGGCCACGGCGCTCGCGGCGCGCGCCCCCTGCGAGCGACGCATGATCACGTTGATGGCGCTCCCGGCGGCCGACGGCTCGTCCGCGCCGTCAGCGACCGACAGCGACGTCTCGCGCGCGGCGGTTCGCGCGAGTCTCGCCAGTGGCGAATCCGGCGCAGCCAGCGTACGCAAGGTCTGCAGATCGGGCGCCAGCGTGCCTTCGCTGCCGGACACCGGTCTTACGTCGTCGAGAAACTGGCTCCAGTAGTTGCCATAGTCGGTCAAGTACTGGCGACGGATATCGTCGGCGAGCCTATCTTTGCGCAGTGCGTGCCACCACCCTGTCGACGCCTCGGCCTCGCCCATCACCCACGCGTCCTGTTTGCGCGCCTGCTCGAGAAATTCCGGCA
Organism: Paraburkholderia sp. JPY465; assembly: GCF_050436725.1. NCBI lineage: Bacteria > Pseudomonadati > Pseudomonadota > Betaproteobacteria > Burkholderiales > Burkholderiaceae > Paraburkholderia > Paraburkholderia sp. JPY465. Next base: position 917,706 of record NZ_JBNDMT010000006.1, on the reverse strand, counting down.
GGCGCTTGTTGAATACCGCGTGATAGCCATCGTAGGTATAGAGACCGGGTATGCCTCGCGCGAGCGTCGAGCCGTTGGCCAGCATGAACACGGTAGTGGCCTGCGGACCCGCGGCGCTCAGCAGCGTGACGTTCTCGGGCGCCTCCGGCGCCATGGTGTTCGTCGCGCGTTCGTAGAGACGTCCGGACGCCGGATTGCGGCCGAGGAACTCGCGCGCGCGACGCACCAGCTGCGCATTCACCGGTTTCGCCGGCACCGCGGGGACCCTTTCATCGATCAGGGCGTCGAGATGCCGCGCCATCACGCTGCGCTCGCCCAGCGGCGCGACGCTGTTGGCGTGTTCCCAATCGCCGAGCACCCAGGCCTTGATCGCTTTCGCGTCGTAGTGCGAGCGATCGAACAGCATCAGGTAGACCGTCAGCGTGCGATAAACGCCGTCCGCGTCCTGTGCGCCAATTTGCGTGTCGAGCACCGTTTCGAGCCGGCCGATGACTTGCGGCAGCAGCATCTGTTTCAGCAGACTGTCGTAGGTCTCGTTAGCGGCGGCGCTGATGGCGGGCGCCGTGTACAGCCCGTAGCGCCATGCGAGACCGGGGCTGTCGAGGTCGATGCCGTCGAACTGCGGCAGGTCACGCGACGCTGACAGTATCGACCCCGTCGCCCCGGGCTGCGGCGCCTTGCGCTGCGACAGGACCCGCGCGGCGAGCCCATCGGTCTTGCCGCCGATCGCCGCAAGATACTCGCGGTTATTGCCGAAGCTCACGACGAGAGCACCAATCAGCCACACCGCGATGATGATCGCGAGCAGATGCCCGACAACACGCAACGCGCGGAAACGGATTTCCCAGTACAGGTTCGGCCGCACCAGATGCGCTTCGGCCAGGATTACGTGCTTAAACAGATTGCGCAAGAAATAGCCGCGATAGGCGGTAGGCGTAGCGTCGCAGGACGACGGCGAGAGCGTTTTCGGCGCGGCGCCGAACGAACCCGCGAGCCCGCGACGCAGCCGCTGCAACAGTGTGGTGCTGTCGGCGGACACGGCCTCGTGAGTTTGCGCTGCGCTCGTGAAATAGACGCCGCGCAGCGTGCTGTTCAACTGCGTGTCGTCGTATTTCGAATCGAGAAACACCAGCGCGAGCAATTCATCGAGTTCCGCGCACAGGCTGCGAAATTCGGACGGCAACGCATACAGCTTCTTGCGCAGATCGACCTCGTACACCTCCTGCAGCCTCGTGTTGATGCCGTCTTCGAGTCCCTGCTCCAGCTCACGCATCTCGGCTGCGCAGGTGAGACGCAATGTGTCGCGGCCGTGTTGTTCCGGCTCTTCCTGATAAGGCAGCGTAAAACCGAAGATTTGCGCGCGGCTTTCCGCCGTCAACGACTGGAAATACTCCCCGAAGCCGGGCAGCAAATCGAGCTTCGTGACGAGTACGTAGACCGGGAATCGAATCCCCAACTGCTGTCGCAACTCGCCAAGCCGCGCGCGCAACGACGCGGCTAGCGCCTTTCGTTCAGACGCTGGGCGCGTCAACAGCTCTTCGACCGAAACGGCCAGCAACGCACCGTTGATCGGCGCGCGCGGGCGCCGCTTGCGAAGCAGCCCGAGAAAGCCGCGCCATTCGGCCTCGTTCGCGCTCTTCAGGTCTGCCGGTTTGACGTCGACCTTCGCGGCGTCTTGCGACGCTGCGTCCTGAACCGCATAACGGCCGGCGGTATCGATCAGCACCGCCTCGTTCGCGAACCACCAGTCGCAATTATCCGTTTCGATGCGGCTTCTCAGCGACGCCGCGGCCATCTGCTCCGCCTCCGGGAAATCCAGACCCGAGTTCAGGATCAACGTCGTCTTGCCGGCACCCGGCGAGCCCACCACCATGTACCACGGAAGTTCGTACAGATAGCGCTGGCTTTCGAGCAGACGACGCAGCCCCGCCGGTCCGCCGCGCATGCGTTTGAGTTTGTCGATGGCCTTCGCGACGACCGCGTGAAGCGCGCGGATTTCCTCTCGTGCGACAGGGGTCGCGGCCGACTTCTTCGTGAACGGGTTCAGCACGCGCTGCAGCAGCACGTCGTCGCTGCGAACTGCCCGCCACAGGCGATACAGCCCATAGATCGCGTAGCAGGCGAGCAACACCGAGATCAGCAGCACGCGGGACCATGTGGTGCCGAGCGGATGCGTTTCGCCGAACGCGAGTATTGGTCCGAAATACCATAGCGCAACACACAGCAACGCGACGCCGATGACGCCCGGCGACCAGCCGAGCAGCCAGAACAACAGCAGCAGCAACAGCACGGCGATCGACAGCGCGCGCGAGAGCACGCTGTCTAGCGGCCGGTAGTCGCCAAATGCGATCAGAGGCCCCACGAACCAGACGGCCACAGCCGCCACGAGGATCGCGGCGAGCACCAGCGTCTGGCGGGTCAGCACAAATTTCGATAAGCGGTTCAAATAAGACATCAAGGCTTTCCCGTTAATGCGCGACGAAGACTTCCACGCGCCGATTGCGGGAACGACCTTCCGCTGTACCGTTGTCCGCGACAGGTTGTGTATCGCCCTTGCCGACGGCCGCGATGCGATTAGCAGGCACGCCGTGCGCCTTCAATACGTCGGCGACGAACGCCGCACGCTTTTCCGATAACGCGCGGTTGTCGGGAAACTCCGCGGTATGAATCGGCTGATTGTCGGTGTGCCCGGTCACCGTGACATGGCCGCCGACCCGCGCGACCTCCTGTGCCACCCTGGTCAACACCGGGTCAAGTTCCGGGCGAATGCGGCTTTGCCCCGGAAGAAACACGTAGTCGCCACGGAACACGACCCGGCTGCTGCTGTCGTTCTCTTCGACCAGGACCTGGCCGCGAGCGATCTCATCCTTCAGCAGAACGGCCAGGCGCAAGCGCTCGTGAACGACCGGAGCCGCGACCTTGATCGGCGCTCCAATCGCGAGAATCTTCGCTTGCAGCGCATTGCCTTGCGCCAGAAGCCGATATTCGTACCAGGCGAACAGCGCGAACACGCATAGCGCGGCGACGCCCGCCGTCGCCCAGACCGGGACGCTTTTCAGCAGCCGCATCCTGCCCGGCGCCTCGCCGCGCCAATGCGGCGACAGTTCGAGCCGCAGCGTGTCGCGCGTGCCGCTGATGAGCGTCAGCATCCGCTGCCGGATCTGCTCCAGATGACGTGAACCGTCCGCGGCAACGCTGTAGCGTCCCTCGAATCCCAGGCTGAGAATGCGATACAGCACCTCTAGGACGTCGATGTACTCCTGGGGGTCGGTTGCCATGCGGCCGATCAGCAGGAAGAATTTCTCGCCACCGTCCACTTCTCCTTCGAACTTCAGCAACAAACCCCGCGCGGCCCAAATGCCACCGCTCCCCCAAAGCGTGCGGTTGGCGGCTTCGTCGAGCGCGGTGCACAGCGCATAACGAACAGCCGCCACGTGTTTCCACGGCAAACCTGCCTTGTCGCAGACCTTCTGGAAGGCGGCGACCTCACGCACCAGCAGCGAGCGCAAGCTCGCGACCGCGGCCGACGAATCGAGCGAAGCCGGCATGTCCGCCAGCATGCGCAACAAAGGCTGCGCGGCTTCACGCAACGGATTGCGCGCGGTCTTCATGCGCTCGAGACGCGTCTGCACGTCTTCCGGCGGATCGAAGGCAGCCGCATCGACGACCGGTTCCTGATTGGCGACGGCCGCGGTTGCGGGACGCCCAGCGGGCAATGCAGACGGCTGGCTCTGGCCAGAAGCGGAGTTGTCGGGGTTCAGCAGAAAGTCGAACGCATCATCCCCGTATGCGCCGGTACTCATTTTTGACGCACGCCCCACAGTTCAAGCTTGAGTTCCGGGAAGTGTCCGGCGACATGCATGGCGAGCCCTCCGTGCCGTGCAATCTGTTCCCAGAACGGTCCGGTACGCGACAGTTCGAAATAGATAAAGCCCGAGTTGAACGGAATCTGACGCGGAGGAACCGGCAGCGCGGCTATCGTCAGACCCGGCAGGTGCGAACGGATCAATTCCGGCAAGCGCTGCGGATGGCTGATCTTCGTCTGGGCAAGAAACTGCTGCTGCAGCAATTCGGAAGGCATCTGCGCGCCCACCGCGAGCACGAGGCTCGAATAGCCAGCCAGTTCGTTCGGCAACATCGCGGCCGTACGGATGCCGTGCGCCTGCTCCGTAAGCGCAATGGGCTGCGCACCGCGAATCAACACCTGGTTCAGCAGATAGTGAACCTCCTCGACGAGCGGCCTGATACTGCCGTAGAGCTGCGCGTGGTCATAGCCTGGAGCGGGCCGCGGACGGCGCGTTTGCGGACGCACGAACGTCGAAAGTTCGCCCGCAAAAAGGGCGAGCTCGCGATACAGGTTGACCGGCGCTGTCTCCTCGAGCTGGCAAATATGTTCGAGCAGCGGCTCATAGCGATTGAGCACCTGGAGCAGCAGATAGTCGGCCACTTCGGCCGCCGCGCCCGAACGGCCATCGGCACCTGACAGTCGAGCGGCGAGCGCGTCGGCGCGTAGTCGCGCGAGGCCGTGCAGTTGCATCGCCCATTCGCGCAGCAATGGATTCGCGCCGTAACCGGTCACGGGCGGAATGTGGTCGGTGCTGTGCAGCGACACGGCGCCGTCGGCGTGCAGTGCCTTCACGCGCGTCAGCGCAATACCGATCCAGGACTGTGTCAGCTCCTTCTCCGGCAACAGCCGCAGGCGCAGATTCGACAGTTGGACGGGCTTCGGACCTTGGCCGATTGCATTGCTGTCGCGCAGTTCGGTGTCGTACGCATGGTAGCGGGCCAGCGATCCGCTCTGCTCGGTGAAGGCCGTTTCCTCGGTATTCGGCAGGCGAAGCGGGATCGCCAGGTAAATCACCTGGTTCTGATGCTCCGGTCCGATCGTCAGTGGCGGCGGAGGCTGCGTCAGCCCCGGCACCTCGAACGGCGTGCCGTCCGGAAATACGCCGAGCCCGCTCTTGAACACCAGCTTGCCGAACGCCAGCGATTCCTGATCGATTTCATAACGGCTGAAGCCCCAGAAAAAGGGGCTCAGCGGCGCACTGCGGCGATGCGCGAACGACTCGAAATACCGCTCCTGCTGCTGAAACAATTGCGGGCGCAGGAAAAGTCCCTCGCTCCAAACAACTTTGCTATACCAACTCATCGAAATTAGTCTGACTTTGAAATCGAAACAGTGCGCTGGTCAAGCTGGATCGTCAGCTTCTGTTCCTTGTCTGGAAGAGCCATCCTGTACCATGCGGCGTCGGGCGCGACTGGCAACCGGTACACCGCGCGCCAGACTGATTTCCCGAGATCCCGGTAGCCGGCCAGCACGCCAATTGCGGTAGTGGCGGGGTTCGACTTGCGGACGATCTCGCGGGTGTCGCCGGGACGCAGGATGAATTCGTCGACGATCAGCGCGTCGTCGCCAAGGATTTTTTTGTCGTCGCTTTGTAGCGTGAAAAAGTCGGCGGTTTGAAACGCCGTGGGTGACTTCAGTTCGTAGATCCGCACGAGGATCGGCGCCGCCGTTCCCCACTCGTTCGGATTGACGTTCTCGTTTGCCGCGACCTGAAGCCGGAGGGTCGTTCGCTCCTTGATAACAGGAGCCGGCGTGCTAGCGCAGCCGGAGAACCATGCGCTCACCCCGCTTAGAGCCAGCCAACCCCCGATGCGCAGCCATATCGCGAAGCGGGAAAAAAAGATCGAAACCATCTGACGGTATCAAGGAGATCTCGCACGTCGCCCTGAATAAACCAGGATGCCTGCATCCAGCCCGGCATCCTGGCTAACAGCCTTGACACGGTCCACCGGACAACAGAGTGGTGGTGCCAGGATTCAGGAATCTGTGCGACTTCAGGCTTTATTCTTCTTGATATCGAAGGTCGCCGTGATCGCACCGCCGCTGCCGCCTTGCGCGTTCTGCACTACATATTGCTGCTTCAGGCGAGCAAAGGACAGACTCACCGTTTCGCGCGGGCGTGATTCGCTGTCGCTGACGCCGGACGGATGCACCGAGGTAACCAGCACGTCGCTCATCGTGAATTTGATGTACTCGAGCGGATTGCCGCCGGCCTTGCGCACGACCAGCTTCGCTTCGTCGATGTGCTTACCGGTGAGGCAGTATTGCGTCAGGTTGGGCGTTGCACGATCGATGAAATGCTCGAACGTGAAGTCTTCGACCGTAGCCCGGCCGGCGCCACCGCCGGAACCAACGTGCATATTCGATTGCTGCGTAACGCCCCACTCCCAGCTCAGAACGTCGATTTCATCCTTGTGGTTAGCGTCTGCCGACTCACCATCAATCCCGTTAATCTTGAGAAAGATGTCTTGCGCCATAAAAGTACTCCTTGGTACACGTTAGTTTTGAGTTGCTCAATGAAAGCCAGGCATATTTAGTGAGCGCCTGTCCGTCGCTCAATCACCGCAATCACCGCATAAGCGGTAGACGCCGGATCAGGCGGCTTCCTTCACAAGCGGCAGCTTCGCGACGAGACGCAGAGAAACCGTCAGACCTTCGAGCTGGAAATGCGGACGCAAGAAGAATTTCGCCTGGTAATATCCCGGATTGCCCTCGACGTCCTCGACGACCACTTCGGCCGCCGCCAGCGGTCGACGCGCCTTGGTTTCCTGCGACGAATTGGCGGGATCGGCGTCGACATAGTTCATGACCCATTCGTTGAGCCACTGCTGCATTTCGTCGCGCTCCTTGAATGCGCCGATCTTGTCGCGCACGATGCACTTCAGGTAATGCGCAAAGCGCGAGCATGCGAACAGATACGGAAGACGCGCCGATAGATTCGCGTTCGCAGTCGCGTCCGGATCGTGGTACTCGACTGGTTTCTGCAACGATTGCGCGCCGATGAACGCCGCGTAATCAGTGTTCTTGCGATGGATCAGCGGTATGAAACCACTCTTGGACAATTCCGCTTCGCGGCGGTCGGAGATTGCGATTTCGGTCGGGCACTTCATGTCGATCCCGCCGTCATCCGTCGGGAACGTGTGACACGGCAGGTTTTCAACCACACCGCCGCTTTCCACGCCGCGAATCAGCGTGCACCAGCCGTAGTTTTTGAACGAACGGTTGATGTTCACCGCCATCGCGTAGGCTGCGTTGGACCATACATAGCGTTGATGATCCGCGCCGTCGGTCGCCTCTTCGAAATTGAATTCATCGACCGGATTCGTCTTGACGCCGTACGGCAGACGCGCAAGGAAACGCGGCATTGCAAGGCCGATGTAGCGCGCGTCTTCGGAACTACGCAACGCGTTCCAAGGCGCGTACTCGAGGTTTTGCGTAAAGATCTTCGTCAGGTCGCGGGGGTTCGCGAGTTCCTGCCACGAGTCCATCTGCAGTACGGACGGCGCCGCGCCGGTAATGAACGGCGCATGCGATGCTGCCGCCACCTTTGCAATTGAGCCCAGCAAGTCGACGTCGGCCGGTGTGTGATCGAAGTAGTAGTCAGCGACGAGACAGCCGTACGGCTCGCCACCCAACTGCCCGTACTCTTCCTCGTAGATTTGCTTGAAGAACGGACTCTGGTCCCACGCAATCCCCTTATAGCGCTTCATCGTGCGGCGCAGGTCGTCCTTCGACACATCCATGAAGCGGATCTTCAGCTTCTCATCCGTTTCCGTGTTCGCGACCAGGTGGTGGAGTCCACGCCACGCGCTTTCAAGACCCTGAAAATCTTCATGGTGGAGAATCAGGTTGATCTGTTCGGATAATTTGCGGTCGATCTCCCCAATAATCGACTCTATGTTTTTGTACGCGTCGTCGGACACCGTTGCCGATGTAAGCAGCGCTTGCTGTGCGAGCGTTCGAACAGCTCCCTCGACAGCGTCGCGCGCGCGCTCCGTTTTGGGCTTGAATTCGCGCGACAGGAGTGTATTGAAATCGGACTGATTGGTCACGCTCGCCGTTGCCTTGGCGCGCGTATTCGCTTGGAGTTCGGCCATCATTTCCCCATTGTTTCAGGCTGTGCTTTCGTGCGGAAAGCAAAAATCATTCGTCGGTCACCGGCTCGCCGGTGGCTGCCGCCTCAGGTTTCGGCGCCTTGGCGAGCGCTTCGAGCAATGCAGGGTCTCTCAACACCTTGCTGACCAGGTTTTCCGCGCCACTCTTGCCATCCATATACGTTTGCAGATTGGCGAGCTGCGTACGCGCTTCCAGTAATTGCGCGAGCGCGTCAACCTTCTTCGCGACGGCTGCGGGAGAGAAAATCGTCCATGCTTTCGAACGTGATATCGACCATCAGCTGACCTTCGTTCGTCAGCGTGTTGGGCACCGCGAACGCGACACGCGGTTTCATGGCCTTCATTCGCTCGTCGAAGTTCTCGATGTCGATATTGAAGAACTTGCGATCGCCGACGGCGGGCAACGGTTCGAGCGGCTTGCCCGACAGGTCGGCGAGGACGCCCATCACGAACGGGAGCTCGACTCTCTTATCCGAACCGTAAATCTCGACGTCGTATTCGATCTGGACGCGAGGAGCACGATTCCGTGCGATGAATTTTTGAGAACTGGTAGAAGCCGACATAGTGCTCTGAGGTTATCGCTCGATAAAATAAGAAGCGGTGACACCGCTCCTTCTCACTTAAGAAATCTGCAATCCGGTGATGTTATGTCTCGAAGCAGCGTGACGATATGGGCGGATGCCCAAAATTCGGATTCGTTTTCGAGAACGAATGACAGGTTTGATGTGCCACGATCGCAAGCAGCTGGAGGGATACCCGCGACGAGTACTTTTATTGGGTCCCTGAATCGGGAATAAGGGCAATTTCGACACGACGATTCATCTCGCGGCCCTGACTATTTTCATTGCTGGCAATCGGCCGCGTGTCGCCATATCCCTGAATGGCGAAACGTGTGATGGGCAACGAAGCAGTGTTGACGAACCAATCGCGGATGGCCTGTGCTCGTGCCTCGGACAGCTTCTGATTCGCGACGCTGGGACCCATGTTGTCGGTGTGACCCGCGATGAGAATCCGCTTGCCGGGATTCGCGCGAATCAGATCGAGAACGCCCTTGAGTTTCGGCTCCGCACCTGGCTTCAGCACCGTCTTGCCGCTGTCGAACAACAGGAAGTTGTCGATCGTCACAGCAAGCGGCGGCGAATGCGCGGCAATCGATAAAGAATGCGATGCGGCGGTCACGCGTTCAAGCGCGACTTGGAATTGCTTGCCCTGATACAGTCCCCAGCCGAGTCCGGTCGGCACACCGTTGCTCGCATAGCGAGCCAGATCGGCATGAGCTGCGGGTATATGCGTGTAGACCTCGAGGTCGTTGGCGACTCGCGCGACCAACCTGCTGTTCGTCCATGCTGAGACCCCGATCGATACCATCAGGACGACGGCCGACGCAGCAACCGCGTGCAGCATTGCGGAGTACGGCCGGTCCCGCTCGCTCTTCGAGACCCGGAAGCTCACGTCCCGCGCAATGGGCGTGAGTAAAGGTAGAGACAGCGGCTTCGGCTGCGCCTTCGGCGTCATCAGCGGCGGTCGCAGCGTGGTTTTACCGGTTAGCCATCGCGACCAAGCGCCGGGACGCATCGGCGGGTGTCCGATATCGGCCAGCAGCAAGCTGCGCAGCGAGAACGGCGCGGTGTTCGAGAGCGACGAAAGTATCGATATCAGCGCCGCATCTTCTAGCCAGTCGAACACTGCGTGTCCCAGACCGATTCGCGACACACGTTCCGGGTGTGCGACGGCGAGCCATGCCTGGTCTAGCTGTTGCCTGAGTGCTTGCACATGTTGCCGCGCAGTTGCGGTCGCGGGTGGCATTGCCGATAGACTAATTGCATCGCCGAACCAGACCGGTTCCGCTGGGTGGTCGCCATTCGCGCTGAGATACGCGTAGATCGCGAGATAGCAAGGTAATGCGAACGCCCGGGGACCGGTGCTTGCGGCGATTTCATGCTTCCAGCGGGTAAATTCGCGGCGAATCACCGCGTCGTCACACTCAGCGTCGGGAACAACGGGCATCAACACAGCATCGGGCGGACGTCGATACGACTCCATCACCGTAGCGAACACGCTGGACAGCTCCCCGGGTGACGTGACATGGAACCACACGGCATCACCGTTACGGCGCAGTGTGGATGACTGGCCATCGCGTGCAAACAACGCACCGGCATGCGGCCCGACGACAAGAACGATCGCTAAGTCGCGCATGTTCCCGAGCTGAACGTTCTGGTCCTCTTGGGGCGGTTTCGATCGCCCGTAAGTTGGCAATACCGCGGTGCCCACCGCCGTCACCAGAACAAGGCTAAGCACGACGGGCCACGACGGTTGAAGAGCGAGCGGCAAACACAGCCATATCAGGCCGACAACGGCGACAGCAATCCAGATCAGCGCCGCCCGGTAGCTGTTAGAGGAAATCATTGCGTACTCTGCCGGGACGATGTTTCAGGTAGATCACGTATCGCAATGTCCAGGCTAACGCCCAGCGCCGCCCATAGCGACGCGACGGCAATCGCGCCAGCAATGAGCCCGCCGGCGGTCCTGCGTGAAAGTGAGATGCGTGATCTGTTCGCCGGCCGAAGCGAATTAGACGGTGACATGGCGGTCTCCGGTGCGTAGGGTGTGGACAACACCGCCGTATCACATCTACGCCAGTTCAACGCCGATTTCGCACGCTCCAAATATGCGTTTGCGTCTCCCCGTCCGCCGTCGAAGCCCAGCCCCAGCAACATGCTGTAGAACTCGAGTCCAGCGAGATCCCGGCCGCCGCCATCCACCACCGCTTCGATCCGGTCCCAAACCAATGCAGCGCCATCGCGCACGCGATGAAAACGCATCTCGAGCGAGTCATGCAACCATTCTTCGTGCTGGTTGGAAGGCAATGCATGCAACGTCAGTTCATCCAGCAGAACGCACTGTGCGAGGCTGACTTCCTGGATATCCGTTGGCGGAAAATTCCGATCCTGCATTTCCTGCTGCAGCGTCTCGACCAACGTGCTACAACGCGCGCGCCAAAAAGGAATAGCCGGCATCTGCGCGCCGTCCGACAGCAGTGCTGCATGCAACGCTGTCGCTCGCATCAGCGCGACTGTTGAATCAAACATCATATAAACGTATGCGCGCCGACACCCTCAGGGCATTTCGACGACATAGGTGACGAACGTACTCACAGTGCCAGCCGTGGCTCGCCCCGTTGCGTAGTAGCTGGCAATGAAATCCACCGGCGTCGGATCCGTGGACGCGATCGGAATGACTTTCATCGTGGATCGGTCGCCGACCTTGATCCGCGATCCGTCCGCATTCGCCAGCATGACCTGTACATTCTTTGCCGATGTCGTGCCGCTCGCGTTCTGTAATTCCAGATTTCCCGTATTGGGATCGGTCGACGAACCGCTCTCGAAATAGACGCGCGCATCCGTCACGCCGCTAGGGCATTGGATCGTGATGGTGAAGATCTTTGAGCCATCCGCCACTCCGGCCCTCGGCAGCGATTGCGTCGAAAGCCTCGGCAATGTGACCGTCATATCGGGCGAACTGACCAGCGAACACGTCGTCGCGTTGTAGGTGCCACTAAAATTGAGCGTGACCGCAGGCGAGCCTTGCGCTTGTACGCAAACTGATCCCAACAGCGCACCCGCGAACAACCCGGCGATGGGTCCGGCAATCCGAAAGTATCTGCAAATATTTTTCATTTTCTGACCTCCACTGTCGGCGGATTCATCCGAGCCGCATTGCTGGAGCTGACCGGGCATCCGCCTTCGCCTTTCAGCGAAGCGAACTGACAAGCGCCGCGCCCGCTGAACGCCGCGCGACAGGCTTTGCCGGCGCGGACCATACAAGCGCTGGATCACAGCTCAGTTTGATGCGCGCAACGATCCCCGCGTGATGACTACTCTGCGCCTTGTCGTCGTCCGGCACCGTGTAGGGCATCACGCACTGCTCCGCTGCGCGGTTGCCCCAGCGCACCAGCAGCTTGCCTTCATGCTCGAGGCCGCGCAGATACGCGAGACCGCCCTGACCGACGATGCCCACCGATTTCTCGGATTCATCGAACAACTCGGCGCCCATCGGCATGGCTTTGCCTTCCCGATCCATGACCTCGGCGAAGATCGGCGTGCCCTGCGTGGTCGCAATCTTTACTTTCACCAGCGAGTTTGCGCGCGGCACGACTTCCTCACTCGTGTTGCCCAGTTCAACGTCGAGCGGCACGTCGCTCGGATCCAGCGCGACCGTGTTGACCCGGTATGGCGTCAACGAAGACACAACCGCATAGCCGTGGCCGTCGATTCGCGCGCCCTGGCCATTGATAATCCGGCCACCCTCTGCGCCTTTCGCTTCGACGAGCGCAAACGCCTGACCGAGTGGCGGGCTCAGCGTGACGCCGCCGCTGTGAATGACGACTGCGCCGTCGGCGTTGAACGCGGCTTGACGAGTCTGATTGCTGATCGACGCATTGAGGTTGTACGTACCGAACGGCGCGCGATACATTGCGTAACCGCCTGCGGAAACGGTTCGATTGTCGCCGGCGACGATCCTCGATGCGTTGACACCGTAGTTGATCGGCGTGGCTCCGGTCGTGTTGCCCGACGCAGTGGCCTGTATCGTGCTGTCCCCGTTCGAGCTGCGCGCAACGTTGGTGGTCAGATAGTCGAACATACGATGCTCGTTCGAGTCGACCTTACCGAGCGGAATCGTCAGGTTCAAGCCAACCTGCGTGCTGATCTTCGAGTTTTGCAGGCGCGTGCGTTGCGCATACAGCGAGTAGGACACCCGTTTGTACGCGCTGTTGAAGCCAACCTGATACTGCAGATCGTAGCCCTTCGACGCGCCCCAGTAATTCTGCGAACTGCCGGCGATATAAAAAGAACTCGACTCGCCGATTGGCTGGTTGATGTTCAGTTGCAGACGACTGCGCGTGCGGTAGTCATACTGACCCATGTCTCTCGAGCCATATCGCGCGTACATCGCGTCACGCAGGCTATAGAAGCGTGCGGTCGAGTAGCGGTAGGCCGCAACCGAGAAATTCGTGTTCGGCCCCGGAAGAAGCTTGCTGTAGCTGATGCGGGTACTGTAGCCGGGACGACCACCCGACGCGCCGGGAATATTCGTTCCCGCCGCGGTTATGTCAAACGCGAATGCGCCGAGCGGCGTGTTGAGCGCGACACCGACCAACCCAGCCCAGTAACCTTCCGCAAACTGTGCACCGGTATAGCCGGTCCACAGGTTTGTCAGGCCGCGCTGATAAACCGCCTGCGCGACCCACGGATGGCTATCCAGCACGGTATCGCGATAGACACCGGTCGTCAGATTGAAACGTGAAACACCTGGCCGCAACAACTGCGGGACTGACGCGAACGGAACCAGAAAAGTCCGCTGGCGGCCGTCGGATTCTGCAATAGTGACCTGAAGGTCGCCGCCATAACCGGTAGCCGGCAGGTCGCTCAGTTCGAACGGTCCCGGCGGCACGCTGGTCTCGGCCACGATGATGTTGTTCTGACGGACGATGATGCGTGCATTGGTATCGGCCACGCCACGCACTACCGGTGCGTAGGAGCGCATGGAATCCGGCAACATGCGGTCGTCGCTCGAAAGCTGGACGCCACGCACGTTGAACGAGTCGAAGACGTCACCGCTCGTCGAGCTGTCGCCGATCGTCAATTGACTCTTGAGCGCCGTGACATCGTGCTGCGCGAACAACGCGACACTTTGCCAATGCGCGTCGGGACTCCGGTTCTGCAAGCTTGCCGTGGCCCACTGCCGGATACGCCAGCCGTTCACGTTGAATCCGCTTTGCAGACCGAGGTAGGCACTGCTGAAGTCTCCCCTCCCATTGTTCTGGTGAGTCGTATAGCTGGCGAGACTGTATTGCACGAAGCCTGCGTTGATCCCGTTGTCCCAACGGGACGGATCGACATAACCGGCAGCCTCCTTGCGCAGTTCGATCTGTGGGATCGACAGATCGAGTTGCAGATCGGCGGTGTTCAACGATGCCAGCGATCCGGATACGGCTTCCGCCAGCGGCACGCATTGCGATGACGCATCCGTATCGTCGACGTCGGCCTCTCCGGCTTCCTTTAGCCGTTGGATCACGCGTTCGGTATCTATGCCAGCCCGGTCCATGCTGGATATCGTGAAGCAGGGCCTGGCGATATCCGAATCCGGCATCGCCTGAAAAACAACATCGAAGCGTCCACGCTTCTTACCATTGACGAGCAGTTCGACCGGATAAACGCCCGGAGTAACAGGGTTACCTCGCGTATAGCGCGACAGGTCGGCGACGTTGCCCGTGAAGAACGCGGGATTGAACTCGACTTCTTGCGGAGCTTCCACAGACGGCGCATTCGATGTCGGCGCGTCAGAAGACGCATCTGTATGCGCATCTTCTCTGTTGGCGCCGACTGCCTGCTCCGGCAGCTCGGACGCCGAGCAGTCACTGGGCGGCGTCGCCCCGCCCGAATCCGGCGCACATGCGGCGACCGCGGAATTCGCGGAAAACACCCAGCCCGACGCTACGATTGCCGCCCACGCCAGTGGGTGAAATCGGAATGGGACATTACCGAATACTTTCTCAACTGCTGTCTTACTATTCCGCACGCCCGACATCCCGTATTCCAATTATTGATTCTTTTGCGCTTCCGCGCTTTGCGCACTTGCCACTTCCGCCGAGTCCTTGATCGCTGTACCGAAATCGTTCAGAACCGTGTAGGAAACCGTGGCAGGAGCTTTGATATCCAGCTTTCCATCCCGTGGACGGAGATCGACGTGTCCGAACGGCGGTGCCATGTCGGGCAAAAGTGCAACCTTCCTGCCTGCCGTTTCTATTTCTGCCATGCCGACGGAAACGAAGTAGGGCGACGGGTTGTCGAGACGAACGACCCTCTGACCTTTGTCATCTGACTCGACATGCCACTTCAGTTCAGCTCGCCCCGCCGTTGGGTCATCGAGCAACGATGTGGGCCGGTAGAACATCTTGATCCGCGTACGGAACGCGAGCTGAATCATGTTTCGGTCATCAGCGTCCTTAGGCTTGGGGGGAATTTCCAGAACGTTTAGCCAATAGACGGACTCACGGTCCATTGGCATGTCGCCGCCTGCGAACATGATGCGCAAAGCCTGACCTCGATGAGGCTCGACTCGAAATACGGCTGGCAGCAGCGTGAATGGCACCTTGATTTCATTCGGCGCGGCTGCTGCATCTCCGTCGTCCAGCCATGCCTGAACCAGGACCGGGCGGCTCTCAACATTGTTCAAACGAACGTTGACTTCGCGGTTTTGCGCCGGATAAATAACTCGTGTACCGGTGATGGTGATAGCCGCTTGTGCACCAAACGACACCACACTACAGGCTATGGCCGCAGCCAGATATCTAGAGAATTTCATTGAAGACATTCGCTCCTCCACGCGACAGATAGGTGGAATGTCACTTCGGGTTGCCTTCAGAGAGGAAGCGCAACCCGATGCCATTCGGCTTGGACTGGCTTACTGATATGCCAACGTGTAGCGAACAACGGCCGTCACGTAACCGGCCGTGGTTTTGTTCGTTGCGTAGTACTGGCCGCCGTAGCTCATCGTTGCGGTGCCGTCGCTTGCGACAGGAACGAACGAACCCGTGCTACCCAGCAGAATTGGCGTCTTGCCATCGCGGTCAAGCAGTTGCACTTCGACATTCGTAGCCGGCGAAGTGCTTGCCTGATTGATGGCATTACGCGTAGCCGGGTCCATGTTCGTGGTCTCGAAATGCGCCGCGACATTGGTCAGCGTTGCCGGGCACTGTGACACCGAAATTTCGAACATCCTGGAGCCGGCGGTTTGGCCGGCTGCAACCAACGACTGGGTGGACAGGGTAGGCAGCGTGACCGTCTTGTCCTCGTCACCGGCGTTAATCAGGCAGGTGTCGTCGATCAGTTCGCCGTTGAACGTTACCTGACCTGTGCCCGGTACGGCTTGAGCGAAAACCATCGGCGCGACGGACAGGCCGGCCACCGCGATCATGAGTTGCGTCACTTGTTTTTTCATGAGATTCCTCTTTGTTGCTATTTCGAAACTACAAACCCTTGTGAAGCCGGAGCTCCCAGCGATCGTCAAGGCAGAGCAATGATGTCATTGAAGAAGATCGGTGTTAATGGGCCGATACCCAAAATGAAATACCACATAGGACAGCCGACAACCGGCGTGTCGATTCCTCGAATTCAATCGATGCCAGGTCCGCCATACGATAGGGAAAGGCGCTACGAGAACTACAGAATCCGGCTGAGAATCGCGGCAATAGCTATGAGCAAGACCACTCGCGCACGATCGTGACGAGTTCTACGTCGTTTCTGGCACCCAGCTTCTTCATGCCAGCGTTCTTCTGATTGCTGACGGTCTTGGGACTGCGATTGAGCCGCTCGGCAATGGTGCCGATCGACATGCCGTCGCAGATCATTCGCACGACCGTCGATTCATTTTTGGATAGCAAATTGAGAGAGGATCCGCCCTCCGCTGCGCGCGCCGTTGCGCGCAACATCTTGTTCGCAATGGAATCAGGCAGAAACACGCTCTTGTTTTTGGCGGCACGAATGGCGGCGGTTAGGCTGGCAAAGCCCTCCGGTCCCTTCCCGACAAAGCCGGCCGCCCCCGCATTGAGCGCAGCCGAAATGATGTGCGTGGAAGAGTGCGCGCTCAGGAAAACTACGCGCACGGCTGGAGCGACGCGCCGGATGCGGTCAAGAAGATTGAGACCGTCCGCATACGGATCGCCTTCGAATTCGTAGTCGCACACGAGCACGTCGACCGGCACTTCACCCAACAGTTGGAGAAGCTGGCCAATTGTTTCGCTTTTGAAGCAGACCTTGACGTCCGGACGACGCTGAAGAAGATGCTCGACGCCGAGAAGAATGAATGGATGATCGTCGGCAACAGCCACTCTGATTTTGTTCACTCGCACTCCATACCACGCTGGTGAATACTTTTCTCGCGCCGACACACCTGCATGCTTTGTTGCCAAAGTACGATGTCATTTCACGCCGTTACATGACAAGAAAAGCACAGGACATCTCGCCCATGCCACTCGTCGGAAGTTCTTGAACCACTATTTATTTAAGTCAGTTGAAATCGCTGAGCAGGTCGGTGCGCTTTTGGCAGAGACAAAGCAATTTTTTGCATGCAACCAGGCATGGACCATCATGAAGACGGGAAGCGCGACGTGCTCACTCGGCGGCGATGAATTAATAGATTCCCGCCTTGCACTTACGCGGATTGTACTCGGCACCAACAAGAAAAAAGTCAGCAGATTCCTATATGCGTCATAGGTACAAGCAGTGCTTTTGTCATGGTGCTCTCAACGCACGCTTACGAGCAGCACGTCGACCGTTCCACATGGAGCGTCAATCGCTAGCGTTACGGCTGCATAGACGGGAGCAGAGCGTCACAGAGTATTGCAGCGTCGTGCTTCGACGGAACATCTTGCCCAGCCGGACCGATGGCAATATCTCGCTAGTTGCTGCCCCGTGTGCCTCTAACGGAACCTCAAGCCCCGAAATGATTGCGCACGAGATCGGCGAACGCGACCAGCGCGGTAAGCAGAACCACGATGAACAGCCAGCGTTCCAGCAGCGTAAACACAGGCCGTTTCCCCTTGCGGCGCTCGGCGATGTAGAACCACGCGGTCGCCGCCGTATAAAGCACGGTGGACATCAACAGATAATGCAGGCCGCCCGCGTACACGAGAAAGAGGGCATAGACGCAGCCCATCAGCGCGAGCATGAAATCGACGCGCCGTGACCAGGGCTGCCCCGCATACGATTCGCCGCTCGCCGCGAGCTTCAACCCATAGCCGGCGACGAACAGATACGGGATCAGGCTCATCGACGTCGTGAACTCCTTGGCCAGCGTGAACGCCTCTTTCGAAAACAGCGTCACGATCAGAAACGCCTGGATCACAAGGCTCGTCATCCATAGCGCAGCGACCGGTACATGGTTGCGGTTTTCTCGGCCGAGAAACGCGGGCATCGTACGGCTCTTGCCCGCCGCGTGCAGAATTTCCGCGGCGAGCAGCGTCCATGCGAGATAGGAGCCGAGTACCGATATCAGCAGGCCGAGCTTGACCACGACCGCGCCCCACGCGCCGACCGCGGCGCTCAGCACGCCAGCCATCGACGGATTTTTTAGCGTGCCCAACTGCTCGAGCGGCAACACGCCATACGACAACAACGTGACCATGACCATCAACGCAAGCACGCATAGAAAGCCGAGCACGGTCGCGACGCCGACGTCGCGCCGTTCGCGCGCATGCCGTGAATAAACGCTCGCGCCTTCCACGCCGAGAAACACGAAGACCGTCCCCAACATCGTCTTGCGCACCTCATCGAAAAGACCGGTCGCCGACGGCTCGGCACGGGTCCACAGATTCGCGACGAACACCCGCCACTCGACGCTCGATAGCACAAGCACCGCGAACAGTCCGAGCGCGAGCAACTTGGCGACCGTCATCGACGCATTCGCAATCGACGAGCCCTTCACGCCGCGCAGAATCAGAAAGTGAAACACCCAGATCATCAGCGAGGAACTGACGATCGCGCTGAACGTATTGCCGGCGCCGAACGAGGGCACGACGATCGCGAGCGCGGACTTGATCAGCACGAGATAGGCCACGTTGCCGAGACAGCTGGCGCACCAGTAGCCGAACGCCGACAGAAATCCCGTATAGCGTCCGAACCCGACGCGCGCATACGTGTAGACGCCGACATCGAGTTCCGGCTTGCGCCATGCGAGCCGTTGAAAGATCAGCGCGAGTATCAGCATGCCGGAGCCGGTGATGGTCCAGCTGATCAGCGAACCGACGACGCCGGTATATTTGCCGAGCGCCTGCGGCAACGAAAAGACGCCCACCCCGACCATCGAGCCGATCACCATCGCCATCAGGCCCGGCGCTGACAGTCTGACGCGCTTGTCCATGCTGCGATCGCTCTCCCGCGAACACGTTCCGATCGAGCCGCGCGCGCGACTACGATGATCGACCGCTCAGATGACGATCGTGCCGCTCGCGAGGCCGATCAGCGCGGCAATCGCGCCGCAGACTGCGACGGCAAAGATGATCCATTCGAGGTTCGAAAACACCCCCATGCCGCGCTCGCGTTTGGCCAACACATACAGCACCGTACCGGGCGCATAAAGCAGCGCCGATAGCATCAGGAACTTCAGGCCGCCCGCGAACAGCAGAAAGGCCGTATAGAACGTCGCGAACATCGCGACGAAATACTCGGTGCGCACCGCGCCGCTCAAGCTGCCGCCATTGTGGCGACTATCGTAACGCGCGGCCTTGATTCCGTATGCGGCCACGAGGAAATAAGGAATCAGCGCCATCGAGCTCGTCAGATTGAGCATCAGCGCAAACGCATCGGTCGACCAGTACGTGCTGATGACGAAACACTGCACCACGGTACTCGTGAGCCAGATCGCGGCGACCGGCAGCTTGCGTTCGTTTTGTCGCGCGAAGATACGCGGCATCGTCTCGAGGCGCGCGGCGGCGAACAGCACCTCGGCACAGATCAGCGACCACGCGAGGTACGCGCCGAGGATCGAAACGATCAGACCGGCGCTGATAAACACGACGCCGAAGGGGCCGAGCAACGCGCCGAGTACCGCGGCCATCGACGGCTGGCGCATCACCGCGAGATCGGCGCGCGGCAAGCTCGCGTAAGGCAGCAGCGTCACCAGTACTAGCAGACACAGCACTGCGACGAAGCCGGTGATCGTCGCGGCGCCCACGTCCGAGCGCTTTTTCGCGTAGCGCGAGTACACGCTTGCACCTTCGATACCGACGAACACGAAGACGGTGACGAGCATCGTCGCGCGAACCTGCGAGAACAGGCCGTTGCCGAGCTGATCGTTGCCCTCCCGCAGATTTGCGTGAAACATGTCGGCGCGAAACAGCGCGATGAGGATCACGATGAACAGCACGATCGGAATCACCTTCGCGACCGTCACGATCGTGTTGATCATCGTTGCCTGCTGGACGCCGCGCAGCATCACCAGATGAAACAGCCAGATGCCTACCGACGACACGATGATCGCCGTCGCCGTATTGCCCTCGCCGAAGACGGGGAAGAAAGCGCCGAGCGTCGATTTGATCAGCACCCAGTACGACACGTTGCCGAAGCAGCCGGCCATCCAGTAGCCGAATGCGGACAGAAAGCCCGCATAATCGCCGAAGCCCGCTCGCGCATAGGCGAACACGCCGGCATCGAGCTCGGGCCGGCGCTGTGCGAGCGCCTGGAACACGCGCGCCAGCGCATACATGCCGATGCCCGCCACGCACCATGCAATGACGGCGCCGAACGGTCCGGTCGCGCGCGCGAAATTGCGCGGCAGCGAGAAAATCCCTGCGCCCACCATCGAACCGACGACCATCGCGGTCAGTGCGGGTAACGACAGTTTCGTCTCGACCTGGGTTGTCATCGTTCACCCTTCAGAGAAGCTGATTTCTTCCAGAAAGGGACTTACGCGAAGCAGGTACGCGTACGTTGCGCATCTCCTGTTAGTCCTCCCGACTGAAGCCAACGGCTTTTACCCGATCCTTCGCTTACTGTGAAGCCGGCGCCGGTGCGTTCCCGGCGGCGGGCGCGGGCCCCGTCGGCGCTTGTGGATTCGCAGCCACGGGCGGATTGGCCAACCAGCCGCCCCCCATCGCCCTGAACAGCGCGAACTGTGCCTGCAGTTTGCCGACCTCTTCCCTCGCCTGCGACGACTGGCTTTCGAGCAGCGCAACCCGCACCTGATCGATATCGACGCGGCCGGTATCGCCGAGCTCGTAGCGACGTCGCACCTGGTTCAGCTGCGTGGTACGTCGCGCGACTTCTTCATTGCGCGCGTTGAACAACTCGTCCTGCCGGTTCAAACGCGCCAGCGCACGGTCGACGTCATAGAACGCGCCGAGCGCGGTCTTTTCGTAATTGAACATCGCCTGTTGCGCCTGCGCATCCGACGACTCGACCTGCGAGCGCCGCGCGCCAAAGTCGATCAGCGGCATCGCCATCGCCGCGCCGAACAGCCAGAACGTGCTAGCCCCGAGGTTTTGACCCGCGAACTCCCAACCATTGCGCGCGAGCATCCCGCTTAGCGATAGGGTCGGCCAGTAGTTGAGCCGCGCCACATCCGACTGTCTGACCGCCGCATTCACGCGGGCCTGCGCCGCGATCAGATCCGGGCGCCGCATCAGCAGGTCGACGGGTTGGCCGGGCTCGATATGCGGCAGTGCGGTCATCAGCGTGTCGCTTTCATCGAGGATTCCGGCGAAGTCCGCTGGCTGCACGCCGCACAGATTCTGCAAATTCAGCCGCGCCTGAGCGATGCCGTTCTCCACGTCCTGCAAACGCGCATCGACCTGCGCACGGCCAGCGCGCGCCGCTTCGATGTCCGTACTCATCACGAGGCCCGCAGTAAAGCTCTTTTCGGCGATGTCGACGAAGTCGTCCGCGATCGCGCGGCTTTGCAGCAGGATCGTGCGCTGACGCAGCAGCCCGCGATACGTGACGTACAGATCCGCGACGCCCGACACTACGCTCAGGCGCACCGCTTCCGCATCGCCCGCGGCCGCGCGTACCTGCTCACGTGCCGCCGAGAGCCGCGAGCGTCCCTGGCCGAACAGATCGATCTCCCATTGCGCCTGCAGACCGACTCGCCAGAACTGCGCATCGGTATTGGTGATGCCGAGGAACTGCGCGAACTCGAGTTGCGTCTCGCCGCCGTGAAACTTTGCGCCGCTCACGCCCGCACCGACCGACGGCAGCAGTTGCGAGCGAGCCAGCCGGATTCCGGCCTGCACCTGATCGACGCGTGCGTAAGCGGTGGCGATGTCGAAGTTGTGCGCGAGCGCGAGCTCGATCAGTTTGTTCAGCGCGGGATCGCCGTACTGGGTCCACCACGCCGCGAGATCCTGCGCGGACATCGGGGTGGCCGCGCCCTGTTGCGCCTCCGAATACTGCGGCGGAAACGCGGCGGGCTTTTGCAGCTGCAATGAACCCGCACAACCTGCTTCGAGCAGCAGCGCCGCGATGGTGAGAAGACAGTGGCGCGCGCGGATCATTTTGCTTCCGGGTGTCGGCCCGGCTCCCATTCCGCCTGCTTGATCGAGAACAGCATCGAGTACAGCGCCGGCACGGCGACCATCGTCAGTACGGTGGCGAAAGCAAGGCCCGACATGATCGTGATCGCCATGTCCTTGAAGAACGGGTCCCACAACAGGGGCGCCATGCCGAGCGCCGTCGTGCCGGCCGACAGCATCACCGGACGCAAGCGGCTCATCGCACCGTGGGTCACCGCCTGCATGCGCGGCACGCCGGCGGCGACCTGCGCATCCATCTCTTCGACGAGCACGACGCCGTTCTTGATCAGCATGCCGATCAGGCTCAATAGACCGAGCAACGCCATGAAGCCGAACGCGCCGCGGAACAGCAGCAGACCGATCGTCACGCCGCAGATCGACATCGGCACGACGAGCAGCACGACGAGCGCGGGCTTCAGGCGTCCGAACATCATCAGCACCAGCAGCGCCATCGCGATGAAGCCGAGCGGCAGTTGCCGGAACAGGCTCTGCTGCGCGCGCGTCGAGGATTCGTGCTCGCCGCCCCATTCGAAGCGGTAGCCCGAAGGCAGCTTGATGTTCTCGATGCCCGGGCGTATGCGATTGAAGGCGTCGACACTGTTCTGTCCGTAGATGGGGTTCGCCGATACCGTGATCGTGCGAATCCGGTCCTCGCGCGCGATCTGACCTTCCTCGGTCCCAACCGTAAAGCCGTTGACCACGTCGCCGAGCGGCACGTAACGGCGCAGACCGGCGCTGAACACCTGCAGGTCTTGCAGGCCCGCGACGCCGCGCGTGTAGTCGGGCGAGCGCAGCACGATCGGCAGCAACTGATCGCCTTCGCGATAGATGCCCGCGCGCAGGCCCTCGGTTGCATAGGCCATCGTGTCGGTGACCTGCCGGCGCGTCACACCGAGCGAGCGCGCGCGCGACTCGTCGAATTCCGGCCGCACGATGCTGATCGGATTTTCCCAGTCGTCGCGGATCGCGATGATGCGGCCGTCGCCCTTCAGCACGTTCTGCGCTTCCTGCGACAAGCGACGCAGCACGACTGGATCGGGACCGGAGAAGCGCGCCTGAATCGCCGCGCCTCCGCCCGGCCCGAAATTAGGCCGTGTCACAGTCCAGTGCTGTTCGGGGAAGCGCTTCTTCAGATCCGCTTCGATGTCCGGAAGCATCACGTCGATCAGGCGCTGGTCCTTCGCACCGACGATGAACTGCGCATACGACGGATCGCGCGTCTCCGGATCGTAGACGAGGAAGAAGCGCGTCGCGCCCGAGCCGATATAGGTCTGCACGTTGCTGACATCCGCATGCTCGAGCAGCACCTTCTCGACTTCGCGACTCTTTTCGACGACCGCGCGAATGTCGGCGCCGCGCGGCAAACGCATATCGACATAGAAGATCGGCGTGGTCGACGCGGGGAAGAAACTCTGCTCGACGAAACGGAACGCCCAGCCGGCGAGTACCGTCAGCGCGACGAGGCCGATGACCACGAGCACGCGCCGTCGGGTGACCCATGACAACAACTCGCCGTAACGCTTGTACAGCTTTGCCTTGAACGGATCTTCATCGATGATGTCCGCGGGCTTGAAAAGATATGTGCCGAACAGCGGCGTCAGCGCGATGGCGATCACCCAGCTAAACAGCAGCGAAATCGCAGCGACGGCGAACAGGGACGCGCAGAATTCGCCGACCGCATCCGGCGACAGGCCGATGCCCGAAAAAGCCAGAATCCCCACGATGGTCGACGCGAGCAGAATCCATTGGCTTTGTTTGAGAATTTCGGTCGCCGCCTCGAGATGCGACTTGCCTCGTTGCACCCTCACGAGCATGCCCTCGACCACCACGATGCTGTTATCGGTCAGCATGCCCATCACGATGATCAGCGCGCCCAGGGAAATGCGCTGCAGCTCGATCCCCGCCGCGTACATGACGAGCAGCGTGCCGAGAATCGACAGGAACAGCTCGACGCCGAGCACCACACCCGCACGCCAGCCAAGCCCGATGCCGAGCGCGACACCGACGATCGACACGGACAGGAACACGTCGAAGATGAAACCGCGCACGCTCTCATCGACGACCCGCGGCTGATCGTAAAGCGAGTACAGCTTGATGCCGATCGGGCGGTCGCGCTCGAGTTCGGCGAGCTTCGCCTTGATCCGCTCGCCGACCCTCACGACGTTAACGCGCGGTCGCGCGCTGATACCGATCGTGATCGCGGGCTGAGCGTTGTAGTGAATGACCTGGTTCGGAATCGTCGCGTAGCCATGGCTCACGCGAGCGATGTCGCCGAGCAGAAGCGGGCCGGGCGTATTGTTGACAGGCAGCGATCGGATGGCCTGCAGCGAGTCGAGCGAGCCGGTCGGCGCAATCCGCAACGACAGATCGCCGACGCGTTCGCGGCCCGCGGGCCGAACCTCGTTTTGCAGGAACAGTGTCTGCGCGAGATCGTCGGTGGACAGATTGTTGGCGATCAGTTGCGACTGGTCGACGTCGACCGAGACCTGCTCCTGCTGCTGACCAGCGATCACGATGTCGGACACGTCGTCGAGCGTCAGCAGTTGGCGGCGCAGTTCACGCGCGTACGCATACAGTTGCGCCTGCGTGTAGCCCTCGCCAGTCAGCGCGTAGAACATGCCGTAGACGTCGCCGAAACGGTCGAGCACGAGTGTCGGGCCCGCACCGGGCGGCAGCCGTACCTGTGCATCCGACACGGAATTGCGCAATTCGTCCCACACTTGCGGCAATTGCGCCGACGTGTACTGGTCGCGAATCTGGACGCGGATTTCGGAGTAGCCCGGCATCGAACGCGAGGTCAGCTTCTCGACCTGCGGCATCTGCTGGATCGCGCTTTCGAGCCGGTCCGTCACCTCCTGCTCGACCTCGTGCGCACTCGCGCCCGGATACAGCGTCACCACGACCGAAGTCTTGATCGTGAACTTCGGGTCTTCGAGCCGCCCGATGTTGTAGTACGCAAACAGGCCGCCAAACAGCGAGATCAGCGTCAGGACCCATGCGATCAGCGGCTTTTCGATCAGGGGGCGCGCGAGGTTCATTGAGGAGCATCCATTGGACGGACCGCCATTCCCTCTTTCATGAACTGCGAGCCGCCCGCCACCACGCGGTCGCCTTCCGCCACCGCACCCGCGACGACCGCATCGTCATTGCGAATTTCGCGCACGCTGACCGGCACCGCATGCACACGGCCGGACGCCGCATCGTAGCGCCACAGACTGCGCTGACCGTCCGCGCCGATCGACACCGCCGCGATCGGAATCGCGAAGTAGCCTTGATTGTCGTTTTGCGCGACTTGCCGGGCCGTGTCGGAAATCTGTACCCGCAGCGCCATGCCGGGTAACAGCATGGCGCTTTGCGGTCCTTCGATCGAGAACACGAGCCGGTAGGCCGCCGAAGTCGGCGAGGTCTGCGTGGTCCGTTCGCGGAACACTAGCGGGAAGCGGTTCTGCGGCCGCTCGGGCAGCCACGCTTCGGCTCGCAGCGTCTTGTCGACGAATAGACGTTCGGCAATGCTCTGAGGCAGATCGACGCCGACATCGACACGGCCGATGTTTTCCAGATTGAACGCGGGTGCGCCAGCCTGCACGACCTGCTGAATCTCGATGTTGCGGCGAGCGATCCGGCCGTCGAATGGCGCGACTAGCCGGGTATTGCGCAGGTCGCGGCTCGCCATGTCGCGTGCCGCGCGTGCGGCGTCCGTGGCAGCCGACAGCTGCTCATAAGCAGCCTGTGACAGAATTCCGTCCTTGCGCAGCACCGCCTGGCGCTTCAGGTTGTCGCTCAGCTGCTGATACTGCGCGTTCGCGCGTTGCAGTTGCAGCTTGTAGGGTTCTTCATCGATACGCGCGATCAGCTGCCCGCGTTTCACGGATGCACCTTCGAGCACCGCGATCTGCACGACGCGGCCCGATACTTCGAAGGCGAGCGGCGAGATGCTGGTCTGCTCGACCCGCCCGGTAAAGATGCGAATGGCGGACGCGTCGGCCGCTTCGACCCTGGTGAGCTGCACGGCTGGCCTCGTATCGCCGCTCGGTGTTTCGGTTGGCCGTTGGCAGCCCGACAGTGAAACGACGAGCGCACTGGCCAACACGCACGACAATACGCCGGTCAGTGCGACGCTGGCTGATCGGTGAGGCCGCGGTGCATCGGAACGGTTTGCGGTCATGACGTCCTCGGCTGACTGCTGGCGCAACCCATGTCGTACACCCTGCGGCAACCTTGTTCGCGGACCGGCGAATACGGTGCTCTACGGGTTGCTCATGAATTCATAGGGGTCCATAGCAGTGGACCGATCAGTGCATTTTCGCTGCGATTTCCACGGCCAGGTCAGACTCGATGAACGGTGGCATCGCGTCGGTCGGACCGGCAACGTTGTGTCGTCATTCAGGCTTCGTTTGTCGGGCATGTTGCCTAATTGCCAATCTGCTTCGCCACGCCGAAGAAAGGCTAAGGAACTGGTGGTCTGCCCGTGTCATGCGTGCGCCATTGTCCCCTTTCATAGTTCGTGAGAGGCATCATGGCCGATCAATGCGCCAGCCGTCAATCGATTCGCGACTTACTGCGGGCATACGGATTTATTCCATGGTTTCTTCCACGTCCGTTGACGAAAGATAAGCATGGCTATGCTGTCGTACTAGTGATGAAGGGCGATGGGAAAGACTGCTATTGATATCAGGGAATGCTTTCGCCGATGGAACAGCCGCGATTGTTGAATCGGGGGTTCTTTCTCATTGAAGCCAATGCGCATCATGGCGGACGGCATGGGTTGTACCAGTGACTTGCTGGGCGGTAGAGGCCAGCCGATCCTTTCTGCCATTCGGACCGCTCAATGCCATTAGGTGCGTCGCGTGTTGCGGCAGTGCTCGAATGAAAGCCTCGCAGTGGCGGCGGCCATACGCGCATCGGCGAATGCGCGTATGGCCGGTCGCCCGAGACGCTCAACGTTGCGCAGTTCGCGATTGCACCTGCCAACGCGAGCCGCTGGATTGCATCGATGCGATATCGGCCGTCGGCGGAATTAATACCGACTGGCGATTGTCGAGCCTCGTTGAACTGTCGTTGCAGATGGCCCGGCTGGCGTTCGCCGGGATACTTAACATTTATCGGCGCGATGACTTGGGCGTCGCGATCGTTGCGGGGGTGAAATTGCGGCGGCCAGTCGAAGACGATGCCGATGCGAGTGGCGATACCGATGGCGATGGGAGCAGCAATGCGGCGCTGACACCGGCGTGTCGTCACGGGCCGCGGGACTGACGAGTTCGGCGTCGCGCTATTTCAGTGAGATGCCGTCCACAACCGTTATCACGTTGATCCGGTTCAGCCGGGGCAAGCTCGGGCAACTGCTTGCCTCATGTGATGTCGTGCTGTCCGTCTAAGATCCGTATCGCGAAGCCAGTGTCGAGTGAGATGGCCAAGCCGTGCCAACGTTGCGCACGCTGTTTAGACGCACGCGGTATCGATGCGCCGCGCATAAGCAACTGTTCGATCGCAGTCGACGGATCATTCTGATGTTGCATGGCCCTCGCGACGGGCCCGGAGGCATAGATCAATGTCGACAACGATATTCCGGGCGATGAAGTGCTTCGCCAATATTTTCAGGTGTGGCAGGGCTACTACCCGACCAACGTGCCGATGCTGGTCAACCTCGTGCGCATGCGGCACGCCACGCAACAGACGCTCGCGTAGTTCGATCCGGACCGCACGGCGCCCGCGTCGCATGGTGATGGTCTGATCGCTCACAGCATGGGCGGCAATTCACGCACGGCTGCGGGTGCCGGCTTCCGGCGACGCGCTTTGGGCAACGTTCGAGGATAAATACGTGCCCGAAGGCTCCGACGTCGCTCGTGATGACGAGCGCTCAATCGGCTGCTGAACTTCACGCCGATGCCGAAACGCGAGCGCGCCATGTTTATGGCGCCCCCCATCAAGGCACTCGGTTCGCGAGCAACGGCTGTCTCGCTGGGCGGTCAACCTCGGCGCGAAAGCGGGCCGCTCGAAGATTCCGATGATGGGGTCGTCTCTTATCGCAGCGCGCATCTCGCGGGCGCGCTATCGGAGAATGTGATTGTTGCGGGACAGCGTGCGGGAGACGCGGAGGCGATCTTCGAGATCCGACGGATTTCGATTCAGGATATCGGGCAGATCGATCGGCGCGGGCTGGTTTGCGAGGAGGCTGAAATGGAGACGTGACGGCGGAGGGGCCAGGTGTTTTTCGCGACAGCGTAGGCTTTGCAGCCACGTCCGTCCTTTAAAATAATTCGCTACAAATTACGTATTAAATGCTACGTATCGCTGGAGCGTGTTTGCGCAATCCTGCGTGTGCTCCTCTCGTGATGGGTGTGCCGGGGTATCGTGCACCAATTTGGCGGATCCGCGTGAAACAATGCGTCGGACAAGTGAAAAAGGTCTTTAAAAACAAATGGTTACGAGATCCAAGAGACATTTCTCAATGTTTCACGCGGCTGCGGTTAGCGAGATCAACCGAAGAATCTTGGGTTCGCGCTCGGATCGGCTAATACCCGCTGGTTTTTCGATATTTAGTTCGGAAAACTGCCGATGGCCGACTACTGTATAGCCGAAGCTCCCCCTTGCGACGCGCTCGGCGATTGGCAGTGGCTCGCGTTGCGGATCAAGCGGTGGACGATCGTCTCGCTAATTGATGCAACGAGAGCGAGCCGGACGACGACGCATTGTCGGCGGTGATTCGCGCATTTGGCCCTCCCCTCCCCTGGCAATGATCGCCCCGCGCGTAGATTGCCGATGCGGCGGGAGTATCGATGTTGATGTCGCGCTGACCAGATGGTCAAGTGCAAACTCATCCAGTAGCGAGCAGGTGGAAGTTCATGACTCGCGAGTTGCCCAAGCGATGATTGCAGCGGTCACGATGCATGCCTTCGAATACGAGGACCCGCGCATCTCATGATGCGGGCAAGTCGACCGGACGACCTTTCGAGCGTGGCCAACTAACCGAGAGTATTTTCTTGCTGACCACGGTGGGGGGTCGACACACGTACCGCCAAATGGGCAGCGGTCGGCAGGGGTTCCTTCTTCACTTTCTGGCTGCCGGCCCAGAGGTCGGATCTGCACCGTGCAACGGGATGTGATTCGAAGGCATGCTTGCGACTCTCGAAAGCAAGGATGCACCGCTTGCGATGGGCCTGGTCTGGATCGGTCGAGAGGGATCGCGCTATCAAGGTCGGCATCGCTTAACGCGACACTCGCCTAATGGCGGGCTCCCGCCACACCTTTACGTATGTGGTGTGTTCGCTGAGACAAGCCAAATTCAAGGCCTTCCCGCGCGCGTCGTTCCGTCGATCCGGTTTCCGCCGGTAATCGTATGGGACGGATTTCTGGCAGAAAACCGCTGACCGTATGGTCAATGAGCATAGGCATGCGCACCGCGCCCATCTGGCCTCAGGAACTTCCTGAGTTGGAGCAGCCGTGAATGACGTTGACGATATTCACTAAACTGCTGCACCCGACAGCGCCGTCATGAACTCAGGGCTTGATGGAAAATCATCGTCAACCCTTCCCGCGATTTTTCACCTGACATCCATTTGGTGCGGGACGCCTCGACGTCAGGAGCAACGATTTTTCTCATTGCGGGAGTCGGCCGTCGAGTGCCGCGCCGCGGTACGAGGACGAATAACCCGAACGTGGCGAGGGTCGAGAATGACCGGCGATGGCCTGCCGGGGGACATTCCGTCTCAAAGGACAGTAACCGGCCCGCCATTTCTGCCGTCATGTGATCATCGAACACGTTCGGCGGCGCCCTCGACGATATGACCGGTCGGCGAGTTGGCGGAAGCCAGTTCACAGACTTCCTCACAAATTCCGAGCGGGTGGCGGCCTCGATTATGTCCTGCACCTGCAAGATTGGTCCGGCGAACCTACTGCTACGCGATCTCCCCGCGGACCGGACAAGACGCAAAGAATCTGCGTCCGCACGACAGGGGACTCTTCTATCGACGTTGGCTTTCGTCGGAAAGAGTGTCTAGAGTCTAGACACTGCGACGAACCCTGATGGCATCTACGGAGACTGTCTAGACTCTAGACACTCTCTCAGCCCAAACCATTTTGGCTGGCCGAAAAAAAGCCCGCACTTGGCGGGCCTCTCTCTACACTAAAAAACCAAACATCGAATCAGCTCGTTTTCGGCTGCGATTGGAACATCTGTCCGATCAACTGTCGTATCTGAACTTCTTGCGCCTCGGTAATCACCCCGGTCTTGATCTTGATCGTGAAGTTGCTGACATCCTTCGTGATGCTTCCGGCGTGCTCTCGTCCTGCAAAAAACTTCTCGATGCTGCGTCCGCCGGTACCAGCCGACGTCGTCTGCCGCGTCGCCAACGCAGTGATTGCCGCCGCGACCTTGCCTTGATCCATTTCGCCTCTCACCAACAGCGGCCAAATTTCGCGAGCCGCTTTAACCCCATCCTCGCCGTGCTTTTTGATAGCCGCCCCGATTGCTTGCGCCGCAGTTCCGCCCAATAGTCGCGGTTGAATATCGAGATCTTTTTTGATGAAGTCCGGCAAATTATCGAACGACAAGAACTGGTACAGACCCGCCCTCGACAATCCCATCGCTTCCGCCAGTCGCTTGCGATTCGGAAACTCCGCTTCCGATCGACGGATCGCAACTCCGATTTCATAGTCAGCAAGGTCGTCGCGGCTGATGTTTTCGACCATCGCCAGGACGGCCATATCCGAGTCGGAGCAATCCGCGACGACTGCCTTGATCGTGTCATGCCCCAGCATCTTGTGCGCACGCCAGCGCCGTTCACCAGCGACTATCTGATAGTCGTCGGCGACACGCCGGACGACGATCGGCTGCATCAACCCAACTTCCCGGATCGACTCCGCAAGCTCGGCCAACTTTGCTTCGTTGAACACGCGGCGCGGCTGCCACGGGTTCGGCAAGATCCCCGCAACCGGCAGTTGCGATGCGACTCCGGTCGATTCCAATTCCTGCACGCGAAGCTGCGCAACGGCCAGCGCGCCGGCAAGGCCGGGCGCCGTTTGCGTGCGGTTGCTGCGCTTAACCTCGTCTTCATTAATCGACGAAGTTTTGCGAATGCCGGACGTCTTGGCCAGCAACTGTTCTCGCATATTGCTCATTGCGCGTTCCTCCATTTTTCCGAATAGATCTCGTCGATCCAACGACAGTAATCGACGAGAGGCTGCCGCACGCGTTGCAGCGACTTGGCCGCGCTGTGATTGCTGCTGATGTCGAAGACGGTAGAGAATGCCAACGCCCCTGTGCTCATTACCGAACTCGCCGGCACCTCGATCGAATGCAGCCAGTTTTCGTATGCGCTTTGCGCCCACGCACGCACGATCGGCGCCGACGAGTTCCGCCCATAATCGACCCGCGATAACACCAGCGATACAAAGTCGTATTTCTTTTCCTTCTCGAATTTGATGAAGCTTTTGGACACGTCAGAGAAGAGTCGCCAGAACGAGAGTGAGCTGATGAAGTCCAGGTTTTCCGGCACCATCGGCATCACCATGGCGTCCGCGGCCATCAGCGCGTTCAGATTGAGGTACGACAGAGACGGCGACGTATCCATCAGAATGTAGTCGTACTTCTTGCGCAGCGGCTCGAGCCCTTCACGAAGCACGGTCCAGAAACGAAAACCTGGCCGAATCTTTTGCATCGCCGGCAGATGGAACTCTGCACCGATCAATTCCGTATGCGCAGGAATCACGTCGATGCCATCCCAGTACGTCGACTGAATCCGTCCCTCGAGGCCGCCCTCGATGTCTTGGTCGTAGACATACGGCAACACCGTATCCTCAGGCGACACGTCTTTTTCCGCGTACAGTCCGCACAGTTCCGAGAGTGATGCCTGCGGATCGAGATCGACCACCAGCACTTTGCGTCCCCGTAGCGACAGCCCTTGGGCAAGGCACATCGTCGTAGTCGTCTTGGCGGAACCACCTTTGAGCTGCGCGGTGATAATGATCTTCCCGTCCGGTTCCTTCAGACGAGTGACCAGTGGAGTCTGGTAAATGTCGGAAATCTTTTGCACCCAGATCCGCGCTTCTTCTAGCGTGAAGGTCCGGGTGCGGCCCGTGCCGGCTGCCGTGCCCGAAGGCAGTTCTCCGTCGCCTTTTGTCGCGAGATACTGAACCTGCGAGTGAGAGACGTTGCACATCTCGGCAATCTCGCCGGTCTTGAAGACGGGAGCCGTTTTTCGAGGACGTGGAGCCAGAATCGTGTCACGCAGCTCATTAGTAAAAATGGTGACCTTTTCTGCGAACTCACTGATCTGCTCAAAGTGAACGGTTCGGTCTACGGCAGGAAGTTGGCTCGTTCTGACCATTCTGAGGTTTATCCATAAAATTCCAGAAACCTCAGAATACAGGAAATACTTGAAAATAGCTTTTTAAATTACTGTTTTAATGCGGATTTTCTGAAAATTTCTATATTTTCACAGCGTTTTCGGTGGCGGAACTGTCGTGGAAACGAAACGAGTCCCGAAACCCCGCCTATGCGAGTGCACAAATGACCTCACCAAATGCCTAAGTTTTAGGCGAGTGTGCCGGTTACGCTGGCCCTGTCACGAAGGAAGGTGAGGTCATTTGTGCACTTCCTCACATCTACGACGTGCGATCCGGCGATCTCCAGCACAACGGACCTCACCATAATCGCGTTTTCGCCACCTTCCGGCGACCGCTCCGGCCGCTTGGAGCGCAAATGCACAATCAACCTCACCTACCGCCGTTGATTTCCGCCGGCGGCAGGCGGTCCAGCCCGGGCCCCAGTGTCACCAATCCTTGCTGGTCACCGTGGAAGCACAACCAACCTCACCTTCGTTACGCAGCCGTTCATCAGCTCCGGCATCGCACAATTAACTTCACCATGCTGCATTGCGCAATCTTCACGTCAACTTACTGTGTGACCCAAGTTGGTAGGTTTTTTTTAAACCGAGAACAAACCGACAAACTCACACAGGCAGACGATATTCAATTCATTCAGCCACTTAGGTTCCAAAAGGTGAGGTACGTTGTGTCGAAGGTGAGGTTCGCTGTGCTGAGAGGTGCGGTTCGTTGTGCAGCAAGGTGAGACCAATTCCCCGCCAAGGTGCGGTTCCATGTGTTTGCCTGTGCGTCGAATCTGGAAGGTGAGGTGGGTTGTGCATCTGCAGGAAATGAAGCTCGGATGGGCCGTCCCATAAGGCTTCGCCGTGCGAAAGCCGTCTGGCAAGGTGAGGTTCCTTGTGTAGATGGTGAGGTTCTGTGTGCCAGATCGCGGAATGAACGACGAAGCGGCCGCCGCCTCGGCCGTTCTGATGGTGAGGTTCTGTGTGTTGACAGCTCACCACCGCATGCTTACAGTCCCCGGGAGCTAAAAAGTGGATGAAGAACATGGCTGCGGACAATCCGGAAGAGGGCAAGTCGAAAGCGACATCACGCCAGATGGCGCTCGCGCTGTTCGAAGACATGTTCGATCAAGGATTGCGCATCAACGAGGCCAATCGCGAGATCGGTTATCAGCGCAACGATTTCTTCACCGAGATCGTCAACATGGGACTGCCGGCGCGGCGGTTTCTCGATGCCGCTTACTTCATCGTCGCGCAGGAGCCCGAGCAACGCGATCAGTACGACGTCGAACTCAACTACTTCAAGTGGCTGATGCGTTACGACAGCCGCAACCTGAAGCATTTGCGCACGATCGCCGACGAAGCTCAGAACGCGAAAGTCCGCGTAACGAATACGCCTGCGGACCGCGATCCCAGTGAAGACGACCTGTGGGTGCAGGTCCAACTGATCGGTATGGTCGGCTTTCATCGCGGACGTATGCGTTTCGACGTCCATCCACGGCTCGTGCCGCATATCCGCGATCCGCAGAAATCGCACTGGCTGAGCTTGCGCATTTCCACCGCGTTCACGCGCAGTCTCGCGCGCGCTATCTACGACAAGGTTTTGCCCAACGTGCCCGCAGGACGCACCGACTGGATCCAGCTCGAGGAAATGCGTAACTGGCCCGGCAAAATGGGCGCGAACGCCGCCATCTTCAAATACTTCAAGCGCGATTGGCTCGAGCCGGCGGTGCGCGAGATCAACGAAGTGTCGGACGTCGAGATCTCTTACGAGACGCGCACTGCATCCACGACGTCGAAGAAAATCGACCGCATCCGCTTCCTCCTCAAGCGCAAGGACACAGCCGACGCGGTACTCGCGAGCCTCGCCGACGCGAGCCATCTCTACAAGATTCTTACCGACGAATTCGGGCTGTCGACCAAGCAGTTCAGCGAGATTTCGGAGAACCGCGAACTGTGGACCGACGAGCGTATTCAGCAGGCCGTCGAATACACGCGCTTCAGAATCAAGCGCGGCCAGGTCAAGAAGAGTCCCGCGGGCTATCTGATGCGCGCGCTACGCGACAACTGGAAGATCTCCGACGCCGAGCGCACGATGGTCGACGTGCAAGCCAAACTGCTCGCCGACGAAGCGCAGGAACAGGCGGCCAAGACCGAAACGAGAAAGACCCTGGCGACCAGCATCGCGACGCGTGAAGAAGAAGTGCGCGCGCGCATGAACGAGGATTCGCGCAAGGGCCGCGATCATTTCAATGCCGCCGATCCGAAGACGCGCAAGGAACTGATGCATGCGTGGACAACCTCGCGCGAAGGCAAGCTGATGCTGCGCAGGATGAAGCTCGAACCGTCGACGGTCACCGAAGATGCGATCCTCGCGAATACGGAGCTGGTCTGGTATCTGGGGCAGTTCGTGTTCGGCCGGATGAATGCGGCGCGCGCGGCCGCGTGAAGTGAGCCGGTAATCAGCAGGCAAGCAATCCAGACTCGGCCGAACAGCAACAGGAAAGGGGTCTCGCACTGACGAACAGCGACGTCAGAGCGAGACCCCTTGATACTTTAGCCGGCACAAAACTCTCAGAAGGTACCGACCAGCGAGCCCAGCACGATCACCACGACCAGCGCGAGCAACGCGCCGAGAATCGCCACCATCACGATGTCGCGATAGCTTTCGCGATGGTTCGAGCCGCACACCGCGAGCAGCGTCACGACCGCGCCGTTATGCGGCAGGCTGTCGAGTGTCCCGGAGGACATCACGGCGACCCGATGCAACAGCGCCGGGTCGATGCCGTGTTGCGCGGCCAGTTGTAGATAGGTGCCGCCGAGCGCGTCGAGCGCGATGGTGAGACCGCCTGAAGCCGAGCCGGTCAAGCCCGCGAGCAGATTGGTCGCGACCGCGAGCGATACGAGCGGACCACCGCCGACGCCGAGCACCCATTCGCGCACGAGCGCGAACGCGGGCAGCGCGGCAATGACCGCGCCATAGCCGACCAGACTGCCGACGTTGAGCACAGGCAGCACCGATGCATTCGCGCCCGCGTCGATCGTCTCGCGCAGCGCCGGAAGGCGGCGCCGATTGAGCAGCAGGAGTACCACGATCGCGACGACGAGGGCCACGCACACGCCCCACACTCCGGCGACTGCCGAAAGCGACGTCTCACCCCAACGGACCTCGGCCAGATAGTCCGCGTCGATGCGCGGCAGCACGATCACGTTCATCACGAAGTTCGTTAGCACCACGAGCACGAGCGGCGCGAGCGCGACGCCGAACGACGGCAGATCCGCGCTGACGTGCCCGCGCTTCGCTTCCTCAGGATCGAAACTCTGCGAGACGCTCGCGCGTTCGCGCACGAGGTTGTCGCTGGCCGGCGCCGTGGTGGATTTCATCGCCGCGTTGAGTCCGTCGAATCCTTCGTTGGCCGCCTTCGCGCGCGATTGCTGCAAGGACAACCACCACAGCCCGAACGCCACCATCACGACACTCGCGACGATGCCAAGCCCGGGCGCCGCAAACGGCGTCGTACCAAAGAACGGCATCGGGATCGCGTTCTGGATCGCCGGTGTGCCGGGCAGCGCGGACATCGTGAACGTCTGCGTGCCGAGCGCGATCGCGGCCGGCATCAGACGGCGCGGGATATTGGCGGCCTGGAACAGGGCGGTGGCCATCGGCGCGAGCACGAAGAACGCGACGAACAGGCTGACGCCGCCGTAGGTGACGAGCGCGCCACCGATCACGACCGCGAGAATCGCCCGATGCGCGCCAAGCTTCTCCGTCATGTAACTGGCGATCGCCTTGACGGAGCCGCTGTCTTCCATCAGCTTGCCGAACAGCGCGCCGAGCAGAAACAACGGAAAGAACTGCGCGAGAAAGCGCGCGGCGCTGAGCATGAAAGTCTGGGTCCAGTGCGCGAGAATCGGTTCGCCCGAAATCGCGGCGGCCAGCATCGCGGCGAACGGCGCGAGCAACAGCACGGTCCAGCCGCGGTACGCGAAGGCGATCAGCAGCGCGAGACTCGCGAGCATCCCAAAGAGTCCGAGACCGATCGCGAGCGGGGACAGGGTGATGACTTCCATGGTCAGACTCCGTCGAGCAACGCGTCGAGATCCAGCGAGGAGCGCACGCCGATCGAATCGGCATGCCCGGTGAGGAACGCGTCCCCGGCACGCCGGCCTTCGTCGCGCAGCATCGTCAGAAAGCTCCACTCGGCGTTCAGCTTCGACGAGTAGCCGAGTTCGGTCATCAGTTCGCTCGAAATCCGATGGATACGCATCGCCGCCCAATGGCGGCCTTCGTCGCTACCGGCGTCCGCGGCGCGTCGCAGCAGCGCGATCATGCGCAGCTCTTTCAGCAGCGGCGCATTGAAGGCGACTTCGTTCAGGCGGCTGATGATGTCGCGCGCGGTGCGCGGTGTTTCATCCCGCTCGACGGGATTGACCTGGATCAGCAGCGTATCGCTCGACGTGCATTCGCGCACCAGCGGCGTGATGGTGGGATTCCCGGCGTAGCCGCCGTCCCAGTAGTCTTCACCGTCGATCTGCACGGCCTGGAACAGCGTGGGCAGGCAGCCGGAGGCGAGCAGCACGTCGGGCGTCAGGTCGCCATTGCGAAACACGCGCGCCTGGCCCGTGCGCACGCGCGTCGCAGTGATGAACAGCTTGATCGGCGCGTCGCGCAGATGCTCGAAATCGATCGAGTCCTGCAGAATCTTCGCCAGCGGATGTACGCCGCGCGGGTTCAGGTCGTATGGAGAAAACACGCGCGCCGCGAGGTCCATCGCGATGAAGAGCGGCGAGTAGTCGAGCGTCCAGCGGCCCATCAACACGTCGAACGGGCTGCGGCGAAACGGGCTGTACACCGATGCTTCGAATACTCGCCGCCAGAACGCTTCGAGCGCGGCGCGCGCGCCGGCCGCGCCGCCCACCTGATAGCCGCTCACCAGCACCGCGGCGTTCATCGCGCCAGCCGACGTACCCGATATCCCTTCGATCTGCAGCCACGACTCTTCGAGCAAACGGTCGAGGACACCCCATGTAAAAGCACCGTGCGAACCGCCACCCTGCAATGCGAGATCGATAAGGGCGGGTTCGCTGCGAGCGGGTTGGTTTTTTCTTGCAGCCAAGACGACTCCCGTGATGAGGAGTGCTCCATTTCGAGCTGACGCCGCATGCGCGGCGGACGAATGAACTGCTGGCCAATGCTTTGAATTACCGAATGACGTGAGGCGTGTTTCAGAGGTGAAGCATCGCACTGCACCATTGGTATTGGAAGTGGCTACTGATTAAAAGTCAAGCGTATTCAAGGCCTCGCGCGATTGTGCCTGGCAATACCGGCCAGTCAAGCGGAACATAGAGAGCCGGTTGGTCATGCCGAGGTCAAAAACAGCGTGTAAGCAAGCCGGCTGGCGCGCCCCGCCGCGCCGCTGACATAATCATGGATAAGCGGCGTATCTTTGCACCGGCGAGCACGACATTGCGGCGGCAAGGAAGCAACCCGTGTCATCCGTTTGCGCATGCCGCTTGAATGCCAATTCACGCGCTTAATCTTCGTTGTTTCGCCCTGCGCTAATTGCCATAGCTTATTGCAATGTAATGTATCGTCTCGGCGACCGGATACATTACGACATAATTCGACTGATGAACCAGGCTATAAAGCAGGCATCGTCAAATCACGGAGATCACCATGAGCGCCGAGTTGCTGCAAGGGTCTTGTCACTGCGGGGCCGTCAAGTTCGAAGTTCGCACCGAAATCGTTCCGGCCGGCCGCTGTAACTGCAGCCTGTGCCGCCGCAAGGGCGCGCTGATGACGCCGCTCTTTCCCGCCAGTCAACTGAAGATTCTGAGCGGCGAGGATTCGCTGACGCTGTACCAGTTCAACACGAAGGTCGCGAAACACTACTTCTGCAAGCATTGCGGCATCTATCCTTTTCATCAGACGCGCAAGGACCCGCAGCAATGGCGCGTCAATATCGGCTGCCTCGACGGGGTCGACCCTTATGCGCTCGAAGCCAGCGTGGCCGACGGCGCGAGTCTTTCCGTGCTGGAGGACGCATGAAACGCCTGTTTGCCATCGCGGTGTTCGTCGTGGGCGGCTTCGCGGCCGAGCTCGCGCATCCGTTGCAGTGTTCATTGATCCAATCGAGCGGCGTGCAACTCAAACGCCGCGGCAGATAATCCGTCGATGGAAACCTCCGACCACGTATTGATCGTCGACGACGATCGCGGAATCCGCGAACTGCTCGCGGGTTACCTCGAGAAAAACGGCGTGCGCGTCTCGCTCGCGGCCAATGGCCGCCAGATGCGCGCCGCGCTCGAGAACGGCGCACCCGACCTGATCGTGCTCGACCTGATGCTGCCCGGCGAAGACGGCCTCGTGCTGTGCCGCGAGCTGCGCGCGGGCAAGTTCCGCACGGTGCCAATCCTGATGCTGACGGCGCGCAGCGAGGAAGCGGACCGGATCGTCGGCCTCGAAATGGGCGCCGACGATTACCTGACCAAACCGTTCGCCGCACGCGAGCTGCTCGCGCGAATTCGCTCGGTGCTGC
This sequence comes from Paraburkholderia sp. JPY465, assembly GCF_050436725.1. Lineage (NCBI taxonomy): Bacteria > Pseudomonadati > Pseudomonadota > Betaproteobacteria > Burkholderiales > Burkholderiaceae > Paraburkholderia > Paraburkholderia sp. JPY465. Next base: position 878,812 of record NZ_JBNDMT010000006.1, on the reverse strand, counting down.
GCCGCGCGCGCATGCTGCCGCCCGGCATGGAGGTGACGGAGTCGGCGCCGATGCTGTGCTTCGGCGACTGGCGGCTCGACACGACCGCGCGCCATCTGCTCGATGCGGACGGCACCGAAGTGGCGTTGAGCGGGGCGGAGTACCGTCTGTTGCGCGTGTTTCTCGATCACCCGCAGCGCGTGCTCACGCGCGACCAGCTGCTGAACCTGACCCAGGGACGCCAGGCCGATCCGTTCGACCGCTCGATCGATCTAATGGTGAGCCGCCTGCGCCAACGCCTGCGCGACGGCGCGCGCGAGCCGCGCTACATCAAGACGCTGCGCAGCGAGGGCTACGTGTTTTCGGCGGCGGTGACTGCGATCGGAGATCCGCAATGAACGTTTCTGCATCACCGTCGTCGCTGCGCTGGCCTCGTTGGCCGCGCACCCTGTTCGCGCGGCTCGCGGTGATTCTGTTCGTCGGGCTCGCGCTCGCGCAGGCGCTGTCGTTCTGGCTCACGATGACCGAGCGAGACCAGACGATGACCGGCATCATGATGGGCTACATCGAGCGCGAGGTGGCGAGCTCGGTCGCGCTGCTCGACCATCTGCCGCCCGACGAGCGCGCCCAGTGGCTGCCGCGCCTTGCGCGGCGCAGCTACGAGTTCGTGCTCGGCCCAGGCGTTCCCGGCGCACCGGTCGACGCAAGCCTGTCGGCGCGCGTCGCGCAATCGATCGGCGACGGCATCGGCACGCGTTATCCGTTGACCGTCAACGCGGTGCCCGGCGATCGCGAGCGTCTGCAGGTGCACCTGAAACTGAGCGACGGCACGCCGCTCACCATCGACCTGCGGCCGATGTCCGGCGCTCCGTTGTCGCGCTGGCTGCCGCTCGTGCTGACGCTGCAGCTGCTCGTGCTCGGCGCCTGCTGCTGGCTGGCGGTGCGCCTCGCGACGCGCCCGCTCAATCAGCTCGCAGTCGCGGCCGACACGCTCGGCCCCGACCTGAAGGCCGAGCGTCTGCCCGAAGCCGGTCCGTCCGAAGTGGCGCGCGCCGCGCGCGCGTTCAACGCGATGCAGGATCGGATCGCCACGTACATGACCGAGCGCATGCAGATTCTCGCGGCGATTTCGCACGATCTGCAGACGCCGATCACGCGCATGCGTCTACGCGTCGACACGATGGACGACGACAGCGAGGCCGCGAAGCTGCGCCAGGATCTGAAGGAAATGGAGGCGCTGGTCAAGGAAGGGGTCACTTATGCGCGTACGATGCACGGCACGACCGAGGTGCCGCGCCGCATCGATCCCGATGCGCTGTTCGATAGCCTCGTCTGCGATTACGTGGACGCCGGTCAGCAAGTGTCGCTGCACGGCCAGTTCGGCCAGTCGCTGACGTTGCGTCCACAGGCGTTGAAGCGCATCGTCGGCAATCTGGTCGATAACGCGCTGAGGTACGCCGGCGCCGCGCAGATCGATATCGGCGCGTTGCACGATGGCGAGGCGACCGTGTCGGTGCTCGATCGTGGTCCCGGCATTCCGGCCGAGTCGCTCGAGACGGTGTTCGAGCCGTTCGTGCGACTCGAAGGTTCGCGCAATCGTCAAACGGGCGGCACCGGGCTGGGGCTCGCGATCGCGCGGCAACTCGCGCTCGCGATGGACGCGACGCTCACGCTGCACAACCGGGTTGGCGGCGGTCTCGAAGCGCGGCTGACGTTGAGGAAGTTGCGCGAGTCATAGTTGGACCCACAGCCCGCCACTACGAAATCATCGTCAGGCTTGGACCATCGATGACTTTCGCGCGTCATCTCGAGCTGTCGCTCAGCTGCTTATCAGTAGTTCTGAGCGACCATATTTTCAGCTCGCTTCAGCGATACCCCATCATTTGAGAAAACCGCGTTGATGATGCGATACGTCGCATCATTGTTAAATCATCGATATTCAATGCGACTTATCGATGCTCGCGGCGATAAATTGACAAACGTCAACGGACAGACCATTCTTTTCGTGTGGTGGTTGCAGAGTAACGCGGCTGATCGACAGCAAGATTGGCCGAGAGACACGTTTCGTTCGAATCTGATTACAGATCCTTGTTAAAAAGGTCACTAAAAAGGAATCCGAATGGCGTCCACTCCACAAAAGCTGTCAAAAATGCAACTCACCGGGATGGTCGTGGGCGGCATGGTCGGAGCCGGAATATTTTCCCTACCGCGTACATTCGCCGATGCCACCGGTCCGCTGGGCGCCCTGATTGCGTGGCTGATTGCGGGCACGGGCATGTATATGCTGGCGCGCGTATTTCAAACGCTTGCCGAACGAAAGCCCGAATTGGACGCCGGCGTGTTTGCGTATGCGAAAGCGGGCTTTGGCGACTATCCGGGCTTTCTTTCCGCATTTGGCTACTGGATCAGCAGTTGTATCGGCAATGTTTCTTACTGGGTGCTGATCAAGTCGACACTCGGCGCATTTTTTCCGGTGTTCGGCGACGGTAATACGGTCGTCGCGATCGTCGTTGCTTCGATCGGCATCTGGCTTTTTCATTACATGATCCTGAAGGGCGTGCAGCAGGCGGCCTTCATCAACAGTATCGTCACGGTCGCCAAGATCATCCCGATTCTGGTGTTCATCCTGATCCTGTTGTTCGGCTTTCGAATGGACCTGTTCCAGGCCAACCTCTACGGCGGCGGTCTCGAAGGCAATATTTTCGAGCAGGTGCGGGCCACGATGCTGGTCACGGTGTTCGTGTTCATCGGCATCGAAGGGGCAAGCGTTTATTCCCGCTATGCAAAGAAGCGCTCCGACGTCGGGCATTCGACGATACTCGGCTTCGTCGTCGTCACCTCTCTGATGGTGCTCGTGACGATGCTGCCCTACGCGGTGCTCGAGCGCGCGGACATCGCGGGGATGCGGCAGCCGTCGATGGCTGCGGTTCTCGAAGCGGTGGTCGGTCACTGGGGCGCGGTCTTCGTCAGCATAGGTCTGCTGATTTCGGTGCTCGGCGCTTATCTGGCCTGGTCGTTGATCTGCGCCGAAGTGTTGTTCTCGGCGGCGAGGACCGAAGACATGCCCGCGATCTTCGGCAAGGAAAACGTCAACAAGACGCCGGCCAATGCATTGTGGTTGACCAACATCGTGGTGCAGTTGCTCGTCATCAGCACGTACTTCTCGCGCGATGCATTCGCGCTGATGTTGAACCTGACGAGCGCGATGTCGTTGATTCCGTACCTGTTCGTCGCGGTGTTCGGATGCATGAACGCGAATCGCGGCGACGGTTACGACCTGCGCGCCGACGAGCGCCGGCGCGACCTGATCATGGCCGCAATCGCCGTGATCTATACCGCATTCATGATCTTCGCGGGCGGCCTGAAATTCATTCTGCTTGCCGCGGTGCTGTACGCGCCCGGCACAGCGCTCTACCTTTGGGCGCGGCGAGAGCAGAGCAAGAACGTTTTCATCACGTCCGATTGGTTCATCTTTACCGTCATCGTCATTGGCGCGATCATCGGCGTCTACGCCCTCGTAACCGGAAGGATCACAATCTAACGACAGCAGATTGAACAGAGCGGGTCACCACTGATATTCAGGAGGTCATCATGGCGAACACGGACGCGAAAGCGGGTGAATTGGGTGTCTACTCGGAAGTCGGGCAGCTGCGCAAAGTGATGGTCTGCGCACCGGGGCTCGCGCATCAGCGTCTTACCCCGAGCAACTGCGATGAACTGCTGTTCGACGACGTACTGTGGGTCGAGAACGCGAAGCGCGACCACTTCGACTTCGTCACGAAGATGCGCGACCGCGGTGTCGAAGTGGTGGAGATGCACAATCTGCTCTCCGAAACGGTTGCAGTGCAAGAAGGCAAGAAGTGGATTCTGGACAACCAGGTGGTTCCGAACCAGGTCGGCCTCGGCTTTATCGATGAATTGAGAAGCTATCTGGAAGGGCTCGACAATCGCAAGCTGGCCGAAACGCTGATTGGCGGGCTATCCACGCACGACTTCCCGGAAGCGCACGGCGGCAAGGCGCTGGAGGTTGCGAAGGAAGCGGCGGGCGGCACCGAATATCTGCTGCCGCCGTTGCCGAACACGCTGTACACGCGCGACACGACCTGCTGGATCTATGGCGGCGTCACGCTGAATGCGCTGTACTGGCCGGCCCGCCACGAAGAGACGATCCTGACCACGGCGATCTACAAGTTCCACCCCGACTTCGCCGGCAAGGTCAACGTGTGGTGGGGCGATCCGACCCAGGATCACGGTCTCGCCACGCTGGAAGGCGGCGACGTGATGCCGATCGGCAAGGGCGTCGTGCTGATCGGCATGAGCGAGCGCACCTCGCGTCAGGCCATCAGTCAACTGGCGGCAACGCTGTTCAAGAAGGGCGCGGCCGAGCGCGTGATCGTCGCGGCGATGCCGAAGATTCGCGCGGCGATGCACCTCGATACCGTGTTCACGTTCGCCGATCGCGATTGCGTGCTGGTGGCCCCGGACTTCATGGCGAAGACGCGCACCTATTCGTATCGGCCGAGCAGCCATCCGAGCGGCGTCGAATTGCACGCGGAGAACAAGCCGTTCACCGATGTCGTCGCCGAGGCGTTGGGGCTGAAGCATTTACGCGTGGTCGAGGCGGGCGGCAGCGACTATCAGCGCGAGCGCACGCAGTGGGATAGCGGTGCGAACCTCGTGTGCGCGGCGCCGGGCGTCGTCTATGCATACGACCGCAACACGTACACGAACACGCTTTTGCGTAAGCAGGGCATCGAGGTGATTACGATCGTCGGTGCCGAACTGGGCCGTGGACGAGGCGGCGGTCACTGCATGACCTGCCCGATCATTCGCGATGCGGTCGACTATTGATCAGCCAGGCGGACCGATCTGACGGATGAGTGGCGAAGTGCCGCGCGCGCGTGTGCCGTCGCCAGGCGGTCCGGCTTGAAGTCGAACTTCCTTTTACTATACTTTTTAACGACTTACGGTCAGGCCTGAAATATCGAATTTGACATCTCGCAATTTGCAAAGATTACATTCGATAGACCAGCGATCGCTGCAATGAAGTTCGAATTAATGAATCTGCGAGTAGCTGGACGATTATTTTTCACGTCAATCACGTGAATGCCCGGAGCTTTCTTCCACCGCACGGAGGTTCGAACATGAATAATCGCTTTGTTGCGCAACTCGTCGCGTTGTCGTTTGCCGGTGTGTCGGCGTTCGCGATTGCGGCTGGACCGCAGCCGCAAGACGAGGGCGGCCAGATGGCCGGTACTGGCCGTCAGCAGGTGATGCCGTCGATTCCGCATCGTGACTGGCACAAAGGCCAACGTGTGCCGACCGAATACCGTAATTACAATTTCATAATGGACGACTGGCGCGGACACGGCCTCAATGCGCCGCCGCGCGGCCATAAATGGCTGGGCGTCAATGGCGATTATGTGCTCGTATCGACGAACAACTGGACCATTTCCAACATCGTCGCCGGAAACGAGTAATGCTTGATCGTGGTGCCCAGGTAATCCGGCGACCAGATCTAGCGCCGGCCCCTGGGTACTACTTTGCACGACATGATCTCGTCATGGTCGCTATAGGTTTACTGCTGCGTATCGTATAGACGGTCAGGAACGAACAATGCGGTCACGCCGCTCAAAAAGAACACCGCGCCGACCACGAGAAAGCCGAGTCCGATCGAGAACTGCGTCGCGATAAAACCAATGACGATCGGCGCCGCCCCCGAACAGAAGCGCCCGAGGTTATACGAGCCGCCCACCGCGGTGCCGCGCACCGACGTCGCGAAACTCTCCGACATGAACGTGCCGATCGTGCCGAGCGGCACGCCATACAGAAAGCCGAAGAAAAGCATCAGCGTGGAAATGTTGTCGCGCGTGTGCCAGAAAATGATCACGGGCAGAAACAGCGCCGCACCGATGCAGCCGAGCACGTACACGCCGCGCCGGCTCCAGCGATCACCGAGCCAGCCCGCGAAGATCTTACCGATGAAGGCGACCACGTACGTGCCGATCATATAGCCGGTCAGCGAACTGAACTTGATGTGCAGTTCTTTCTCGAGATATGTCGGCAGCCAGTTGTTCAGACCGTAAAAGCCGGACAGCACGAAGATCGACGCGAAGGTCCACAGGATGAACATCGTGCGTGCCTGGCGGTCGCGGAAAATCTGCGCGTAGCGATTGTCGACGAGCCGCGTCTTGCTTGCACGGTCGGCGGCACGGCTCGCGAGCCATGCGGCCGGTTCGGGAACCGCGAACTTGATCGCGAACGCGAGCAGCACCGGCACGGCCGACACGTAGTACAGCGTGCGCCAGCCGTATTGCGGCAGGATCCAGTTGCTGAGCGCGATCACGACGATATAGCCGGCCGAAATGCCGGTTTGCAGCATACCGAGTACCAGCGAGCGCCGCTCGGTCGGCACGTATTCGGCGACCAGGGTGGTGACTAGCACCATGCAGCCAATGCCGAGCGAACTGATGAAGCGCACCGCCGCGAATTCGACGAAGCTGTGCGTGAACCCGAGCATCCCCGCGCCGAGCGAGAACAGCGCGAGCGCCCAAGCGATGACGCGCACGCGCCCCAGACGATCGCTCGCCCAACCGCCGGCAATGCCGCCGATCGCCATGCCGAGCAAGGTCAGACTACCGAGCGCGCCCGCTTCGACGTTGGTCAACCCGAAGTCGTCCTTGATGCGCGACAGGGTCAGGCCGTACATCATCACGTCGGCGCCATCGGCGATCAGCGCGAGGTAGCCGAGCACGAAGACCAGCACCCAGCGGCCTTGCGAGACGGCCGGATGGGGCACGGCTCGATAGCGTTGCAGATCGGATGGTGTTTTCATGAATGCGCGGCGCAAGCGGGGGATTGCGTACTGTGTTTGATGAGAGCGGGGGCAAGGAAGGCGCCGATCAGCAGGCCCATGCTTTCATGACGGCCGGTGTACCAGCCTTCCTCGTGCGTCAGGTTCATCGTACCGATGCACACGCCGTCATAGGCGATCGGGATGTTCAGGATCGAGCCGAGGCCCATCCCTGTCATCACTGCATGATCGTCGAAGGCCTCGCGAATGCCTTGCGACGTTGCGGCGCGAAACGGCTTCAGTTCCTGGAGTATCTGCCGCGCCCACGCGGTGCCTTGCTTCCGCTTGCGGCCGCCCAGTGGATAGACGTCCGGCATGTTCGTGTAGACCCGTTCGACCTCGTGACGCCGCGCGTCGTAGGACATGATCGTGATCAGGCTCAGGCCTATCGCCTTTGCCGCCACGGCGTGAACCGCGCGGAACAGCTCGAGCGGTTGGTCTTTCGCGCGCATCGCCAGCGCGAGGCGTTCGAGGTCCGCGATATCCAGCATCTGGGTATCGTGCGGTGCTGATCCGGTCAGGTTGCCTTGCATCGTTTGCATCGCGTTTGGATCGGGAAATGTGAAAAGTCGCAGTGCGGTTCAGCCGTGCATGCGGGTGGAGTTCAGCTGGCCTCGCGCGTCGCGGGCCGGTTCGAGTTCGCTCGCTTCGATATCTTCAAGCGAGCGATTGCGCGTTTCGATGCCGAGGAAGAACACCACGCATGCGCCGATCACGAGCACTGTCGTGGTCATCGCGAACACACCGAGGAAGCCGAACAGCGGATAAACGAGGCCGACGAGAATCGGCGCGCTGACCGAGCCGATGCGGCCGAACGATGACGACGAACCCGTGCCCGTGGTGCGCACCGCGGTCGGAAACACCTCCGGCGTATAAGCGTAGACGCCGGCGAATGCGCCGTTCATGAAGAACGACAGCGCAATGCCCGCGGTCATGATCTGTATGCCGGTGTGAGAAAACGCTAGCGTGATCGCGGCGATACCGCCGAGCAGCATGTAGGAAGCGACCACCGCCTTGCGCCCGATCTTCTCGTTGAGCCAAGCGGCCGAGAAGTAGCCGGGAATCTGCGCGCCATAGATCGCGATCGAATAGCCGAAGCTCTTCGTCATCGTCAGTCCTTCCTTGACGAGCAGGCTCGGGATCCACGAGAAGAACGAGTAGTACGCGAACGCAACCGAGAACCACATCAGCCAGCTGACCGCGGTCGTGCGCGCGAGTCGCGGCGACCACAGCGTCACCACGTTGCGCCATGCGTTGCCGCGCGCCGGCGTCGAGACCGGCGTGGGCACCGCGTGAAGCGCGTAGCTTGCGCTCACCGGAGCAAGCGCGATGCCGCGCTCGACGAACGCTGCTTCGATGCGGCCGACAATGCCGTTCGCCTCGTCCGCACGACCCTGGCTTTCGAGCCAGCGCGGCGATTCGGGCAGCGTCCGGCGCCACCACAACAGCATCACGACTGGCAGCGACGTGATCACCGCCAGATAGCGCCAGCCGTCGGCGAAGTTGCGCACCACCGCGAAACCGAGAATCGACGAGGTTAGATAGCCGAACGACATGAACCCGACCAGCGCGCCGCAGAAAATGCCGCGATAGCGGCGCGGCACGAACTCGGCGAGAAACGGCGCGATCACCACGGTCTCCGCGCCTGAACCGAAGCCCGCGACGACGCGCAAGGCGAAGAACGTGTGCCAGTCTTGCGCGGTCGCGCTCGCGAGCGACGCGACGCAATAGATGGCGAGCGCGCTCATCATGATGCGGCGTCGGCCGATCACGTCGGCGAGCACACCCGACAGGAATGCGCCGAAAAAGTAGCCGATATAGGTGCTGCTCGCGACCAGCCCGGTCTGCGCGCTCGTCAATTGCCACAGCTTGCTGACGACCGGCAGCAGAAACGCGAGCGACGACGAATCGAGTCCGTCGAACATGTACCCGAGCCCGCCGATCAGCAGCAGTCTGCGGTGAAAGCTCGATATGGGAAGTCTTTCCAGACGGGCGGCGACGGCGGACACGGCAACTTCTCCTGAGGAAATGGCGCGACGAGGCCGCGCGTTCTGTGCTGATGGCTGCTTCGGGCCGCTTATCGGCCGATCGCGTAGGCCTGCATCTGACGCGGCGTGGCCGCGCCTCGCATCAAACCGTTGCGGATCGCGACCGCGCAGACCCGGCCGAGCGCCCACGGCTCCGCAACGGTGAGATCGTGGCCGCGCGCGCGCAGTTCGGCGAGCGTACTGTCCGGAAAGCGCGACTCGGCGGACATCTTGCCGAGCTGCATCGCGCGGGGATAGAACGAGCCGGGGAAGTGCGCGGTCTGGAACGACGGCGCATCGGCGGCGGCCTGGAAGTTCATGCCGCCATGGACGTGCTTGAGGAACAGTTGCAGCGACCACTGATCCTGCTGGTCGCCGCCCGGCGTGCCGAAGGCGGCGTACGGCTTGCCGTCGCGCGTGACGAGCGTCGGCGACAGCGTGGTGCGCGGGCGGCGGCCCGGGCCGAGTGACGAAGGCAGGCCTTCTTCCATCCAGAACATCTGCGCGCGCGTGGTCACGTTGAAGCCGAGACCCGGCACCGCCGGCGATGCCTGCAACCAGCCGCCCGACGGCGTAGCCGACACCATGTTGCCCCAGCGGTCGACCACGTCGAGATGCACGGTGTCGCCGCGCAATTCGGGCAGCGGCGCGAAGGTCGGCTCACCCTGACCGAAGCCGCCGGCCTGCTCGCGCCCGGCGTTCGCGACGATGCGCGCGGCGCGTTGCTCGCTGTCGCCGAGCAGCCCGGGGCGGAATTCGAGCGACGCGCGGCGCGGATCGATGAGGCGGCGCCGCTCGTCGTTGTATGCGTCGCTGAGCAGCATGTCCATCGGCACATGGGAAAACGCCGGGTCGCCGTAGAACACTTCGCGATCGGCGAATGCGAGTTTCGAGCACTCGATCACCGTGTGCACGAAATCGGGTCCGAGGGGGTCCATCGCGCCGAGATCGAAGCCCTTCAGCAGCGCGAGCTGTTGCAGGAACATCGGGCCCTGGCCCCACGGGCCGGTTTTGTGCACGCGCAGGCCCGCGTAGTCGTACGACACCGGGTCTTCGTAGGTCGGCTCCCAGCGCGCGAGATCGCCAGCATCGAGCAGGCCGCTATTGCGCAGGCCCGAGGTGTCGAGTACGGCGGTCGAACGGAAGTACTGGTCGATCGCGTCGGCGACGAAGCCGCGATAGAAGGCATCGCGCGCGCGTTCGCACTGCTCGGCGCGATCGCTGCGCGTGTTCGCCTCACGCAGGATGCGCTTGTAGGTTTCGGCGATCGCCGGATTCGCGAACAACTGGTTCGGCATCGGCGCCTCGCCGTTGCGCAGCCATTGTTCGGCGGAGGTCGTCCATTCGGTGCGAAAGAAGTCCTGAATCGCGAGAATCGACGATGCCATGCGCGGCAGCACTGGATAGCCGTTTTCCGCGTAGCCGATCGCATAGCTCAGCACGTCTTCGAGCGGCAACTGGCCATAGTCGCGCAGCAGCGCCATCCACGCGCCGAACGCGCCCGGCACGACCGCGGGCAGCAGGCCCGTGCCCGGCACCACGTCGAGCCCCATCTTGCGCATCCGCTCGATGGTCATGCGCGCGGGCGTCACGCCCTGTCCGCACAGCACGCGCACGCGTTCTTCGCGCGCACTGTAGAACACCACCGGCAGTTCGCCACCCGGACCGTTCAGATGCGGCTCGACGATCTGCAGGACGAAGCCGGCCGCGGCGGCGGCGTCGAACGCATTGCCGCCTTTTTCGAGGACCGCCATCGCCGATGCGCTCGCGAGCCAGTGCGTCGAGGCCACCATGCCGAAGGTGCCGATCAGTTCTGGACGGGTTGTAAACGACATGCGCAACTCCTTGGCGACGACGGGTCCTAATGATTGAACCAACGCTTAATGGTTCGACTGGAGAAAATGAAAGCGTAAGTCTAACGAAGCCGGGTTGCACCCGGTGTTAACCCTTGAGTTGCGAGCCAGTATAGCGGATCAAAAATCACTGGGTGCTGCCGTGTCAAGTCGTTGCTATTCTGGTATCGTTGAGACCAATGCACATTGGTTCATTGAACGACATGGAAAAATTGGTACTGGCTGCGCTGCTCGACTACATCGCGGGCCATCAGTTGAAGGACGGTGACGCGCTGCCGCCCGAACGAAAGCTCGCCGAAGAACTGGACGTGAGCCGCCGCGAGTTGCGCGCGGCGCTCGCTTCACTCGAGGCGTCGGGGCGCGTGTGGCGCGGCGTCGGCCGCGGTACCTATCTGGGCGCGCGGCCGCTGAAGTTTGCGCCGACGCTGCGCGGCTTGCGCGCAGGTACCAGTCCCGCGGATATCGCCGAAATGCGGCTGCTGTTCGAGCCGGCGTTGGCGGCGCTGGCCGCTACGAAAGCGAGTGGTGACGATCTGCAGGAGCTGGAGAAGTGCGCACGCAAAAATGCCGCCGCGAAAAACGACGAAGAGTGGCAGCAATGGGATCATCGTTTTCATTTGCTGATCGGACATGCCACGCGTAATCCCGCGTTGATCGCTTTGATGGAGGTGATCAACGGCATGCGGGTGAAGCCGGAGGTTCGTGAGAAAACTTCCGCGCAGGAGACGCGGCAGTTTTTCGCGCAACAGCATCAGGCGATCGTCAATGCGCTGAAAGCGCGCGATTCGGACGCGGCCGCGCAATGCATGCGCGAGCATCTGCTGAGCGTGCAGTGGCGTGCGTCGGCGAAGACCGATGCAGCGGCGGTGCGGCGTGCGTGAGCTTGCCGTGGTGCCGCGCGTCGGTCATGCGATGGCGGAGCTTTACTGCGCAAGCTTCCGGTTCAACCGGCGCATGCCGTCGAAAACCGCATCGGCCACGTCCAGTGGAAAGTCGGCGGGCAGTTGCGACGAGACGGTGTCGATCACCGTCTCCGTTTGCGCGCTCAACTGATCGATCAGCGCATCGACATCGGTGGCGGAAAAGCCCACGCGTTGTCCTTCGGCCACCCAATGCCGGCGCTGGATCTGATTGAGCAGGTAGTGGACGTTCTTGCCGCGGACCGCCATCGCCAGTTTCACTTTTTGCGCCGCGAGACGTCCCGCACCGCTTCCGATGATCGGATGCGCGGACAGCACGTCGTAAAGCGGCGTGGCTTCGTAGCGATTGCCGGGCAGATGCGCGATGCTGAAATTCTTCGCGTGGCCATCGGTCGCGGCGAGCAGCCAGAAAACCAGCTGCGTCGCGAAGAAGTTGCGGCGGTCCGTCGTTGCACGTGCGGAGCCCGCCAGTATCTCCATGATCGCCTCGATGCCCGGTCCGCCGTCGGACTCGTACTTGTGCAGCGCCGACGTGCCAGTGGCCTGACACATGTCCTCTTGCGGCAGACGCACGATCCACGTGGCGTCGCTCGACAGACGCCGATCGAAGCGCTCGACGATCAATACCTTCTGCTCGTCGAATCGCGCGATTTCGCAACGCGCGACGGGGAGCCCATAGGCCGCGACGATCTGCGAGCACAGCCATTCGTTTTCCACCGACGTGCGCATATCGGCGCGCATGTTGCCGACGAGCCCGAGCGGCAGCTTGAATATATGCGTGGTCGGCGTGCTGCCTTCGGGCAGCAGCCAGCGGTTGCGATAACGGAGCAGCGCGGTTTTTTCCTGCGCACCGGCGATCGACAGACGCAGGTCTTCGAGCGGATCGTGCTGCCCGAGCGGCGCCGCCGACGTCGTGCCGCGCAGCAGCGCCGCGATGTCGCTGTCGCTGAGTTCGCGGCCGTGGATGCTCGTCAGGTCACTCGGCTCTTCGTCCGGCGGCAGCAGTTGCAAGGCACCGACGCAGTCGCGCCCGAGCGTGGTGAGCAACGCAAACGGCGCGGTGCTGCCGGTCCGGTAGCGCGCGGCGATGCGGCGCCGGATCGGTTCGCTGTCGGGCAGCAGGTTGTCGAAATAGTCGGCGACGATCTGGCCGCGATACGGCTGATTGCCCGGGGTGAACGGCAGCGACAGCGATAGCGGGCGTCCTTGTGGATCGCCGATCCATTCGTCGGCATAGGTCAGGCGTTCGCCGCTGCGTGTCGTTTCCCATGTGCCGACCCGCAGGCCGTTCATCCATAGGTTCAGACGGTTCGGTGTGTTGCGCGCCATGCTTACCAGTCCTCCCGTTTCTTGCTGGCGCCGGCAGCTTTGGTTGCCTTGGCAGGCTTGACCGCTTTGGGCTTTTGGGAGGTGCTGGCGGGTTTGGCCGCTTTGGCGCCGCTGCTCGATGCCTGGGCTGCGGCGCGGTCGCTGGCATCACCGGCCGATGTCGTCGCCGCGCGCCGCGCCCCACCTTGCGCGCGTGTGGCGCGTTTGGCGTTGCCTTTTGCCGCGGCCGGCGCGGCGACTTCCCAGGGCGCGCTTTGCGAAGATCCGCTCTGCGTGAGCTTCAGATCGACCTGCAAGACCCGTAACACCCTGAAGAGCCGTTCGACGCTGACGGCCGCCGGATTTGCTTCGAGTTGCGCGTAGGTCTGTTGCGTGACGCCGAGATGGGCGGCCATCGCAGTTTGAGTGAGCCCGGCGGCCTTCCTGAAGCCCTGCAGGATCGGTCTGAGCTGGCTCAGTGTCTTGATGGCGTAGTCCACGGTGGATCTCCGGTTCGGCTGCGGCGGCGTAACAGGCCACAACCTGTAAATTGCGGATACAGTCTATACCCTGTATTTCGTAAATACAAGCTAAAGACTGTTAATGGTGGGCACGGAGATATTTGAAACGCTGTCCTCTCTCGCTGGTCATCACGCAACTAACGGTCAACCGCGCACCACCACCCACTTCGCTGCTGCGCAGCCAACCGCCGCAAGGAAAGTGTGATCGACCGGAGCTCGTTAGCCGACAGACGACGGCGTGAAATCCGCTGGGTCACCGATAAGATGATGGACAAACGCATCAATAAAAAACGAACGTAATGCCAGAACAAGCGTCTCGAACGTAAATCGACAGATTCACATCGTTTTCAATTAACGCGATCTAATCAGGAAGCCGAATATTCACGACAGGAAGAAGAAACTGTGTTCGGATTGCGTGGAAAGAACACTGAATGGACATCGATAAAAAATCGCCAGCAATATCACCGCGCTCGATCGAGCGAAGGATAACCGATGAATGTTGACGCGAATTGCATCGCGCCCTTCGCTCGTAGAATGAGATTTGACACAAATTTCACGCGGCGTGCATCGAGCGGAAATGAGCTTGGAAATTGCAGAAAAGGCTGTAGACTCTATAGCGTGTGTTACGCGGCGATGTCAACGCCGTTTCAATCGTTGCGCGCACACAGCATGTGTGCAAATCACTCCAATCCGTCACGAGATTTTCTGCCATCAAGGTGTCTATTCGCTGATAAGACTCAACGCTAATAGACCCTGAACCGGCGAACCACGCCGACCGATGAACCTGAAAGGAGAATCGACGATACCCACAGACCACTCTTTCAAATAACGCGATCGACACCGCCGGATGCGGTCGCTGGCCGGCCGCTGGAGAACATAACTTCCCTGGAGTATGTGATGGCAAGCAAACCACAATGGCGAACGCTGTTATCTGTGACTTTTCTGTCGCTGGCAATGATGGGCAACGTCGCGCGTGCGGAAAACATTCCAATCGTCACGGGCCAGCAATGGATGCAGTCGACCGATGAGCAGAAGAAAGCGTATCTGGTCGGTATCTCGAATGTGATTGACATCGAGCGCGCCTATGCTGGCAACACGGCGAACAGCAATGACATCGCGCAGCGCTTCGGCAAGGGCATGCAAGGCCAGACGCTCGACAGCGTGCGTCAAGGCCTCGATAGCTACTACGCGGCCAATCCCACGATGATCCAGCACCCGGTGATCGAGACTCTCTGGTTCCAGATGGTCGTGCCCGGCCTGAAGAAAAATCAATAAGGAGAACGATCATGAAACGACTTGGGTGGATCGTTAGTATTGGCGCGCTGGCTGCGATGATCGGTTGCACGGACATGAGCCCGCGGACGCAGGGAACGATAGGCGGCGCGGCACTCGGCGCGGGCGCCGGTGCGGGTATCGCGGCGATCTCCGGCGGCGACGCGTGGACCGGCGCGATCATCGGCGGTGCGGCGGGCGGCGTGGCCGGCAATATCCGCGGCCGTTAGTCATTGCCAGCGAGCAGGCAGGGCCGGGGCGCGACGCGGGTCGCGTCCCGGCTTTTCGTTATTGAAGCGAACGGCCCGATGATTTGGCCGTGATGGGCAGCCCGTAGGCGTCGGGCGAAGCGACTTCGGAAGCGTCGCTGAACGACTCTTCTTGCGATCATCCGCGTCTGGCATCTCTTGCCTCCCCAGCACGCCGCTTCGTCGATGCCGCGCCGCGCGCTCGGACGACAAAGTTTGAACCGCTGATTAAAAGCCCTTAGGATATCCACACCGAAGCCGTCCCGATGACGGCATGCGCACACCACGCAGAGAGCAGCCTGCGCGCGGTGCAACCTTCATCTCATCAAGAGAACACGAATGCTGCGCACGTCGCTGAAGGTAATAAAGATAAGTGCATGGGTTCTGGTGCTGCTGGCGGTGCTCGCATTGGGGCTACGCGCGTGGTATTCGCAGCGCGGGCCGGAACTGTCGGTATGGCATACCTATGTGCCGCGCGAAATGACCGTCGAGGAAATGGACACCGCCGACTGGAACGCGTACGTCAAGGCGGAAAACCGGATTTTCGAGGACGTGCGCGCCAATGTCGTCGATAAGATCCGGCCGTCGGAGCGCATTTCGGCGAACCGTTATTACGAGGGCTCGCCGATTTTTCCGTGGCATTTCGCCGAAAACTGGAATCGCTCGTACATTCTCGAACCGTCGGGGCCTCCCGTCGGCGCGGTCGTGCTGCTGCACGGCATGACGGATGCGCCGTACAGCATGCGGCATATCGCGCGTCGATATCGCGATCGCGGTTTCGTCGCGATCGGCATCCGCTTGCCGGGACATGGCACGGTGCCGGCGGGGCTCACCGACGTGCACTGGAAGGACTGGACCGCAGCCACGCGGCTCGCGGTACGCGAAGCGCGACGTCGCGTGGGGCCGGACAAGCCGATCGAGCTGGTCGGGTTTTCGAACGGCGGCGCGCTTGCGCTGCAATATGCGCTCGACGCGATCGAGAATCCCGCGCTCGCGCGTCCGACGCGCGTCGTGCTGATCTCGCCGATGATCGGCGTTACACGCTACGCGCGCTTTGCCGGTCTCGCCGGATTGCCCGCGGTGCTGCCGGCCTTTGCGCGCGCCGCGTGGCTCGGTATCGTGCCGGAGTTCAACCCGTTCAAGTACAACTCGTTTCCAGTGAATGGCGCGCGGCAGTCCTATCTCCTCACGAGTGTTATTCAGGAACAGATTGCGCGGCTCGAGCGCGAGAACCGGCTCGATTCGTTGCCGCCAATTCTGACGTTCCAGTCGGTGACGGATTTCACGGTCAGCACGCCCGCGGTGATGTCGTTGCTCTACGACAAGCTGCCTGAGAACGGAAGCGAAGTCGTGCTGTTCGACGTTAACCGCAGCGTGCGCTTCAGGACCTTCCTACGCAACGCGTCGTACACGGCGCTCTCGCGACTGTTGCGCATCGGTCCGCAGAACTATCGCACCACGGTGATCGCCAACGTGTCGCCGGATTCGGCGCATACTGTCGAGCGCAGCGTTTATGCGGGAGAAGTGCAAACGCGCGTCAAGCCGCTGGACATCGATTATCCGCAGGATATTTTCTCGTTGTCGCACGTCGCGATTCCTTTCCCGATCACCGACGCGCTGTACGGCATCGCGCCGGACGATTCGGAGAACTTCAACGAGAACCTCGGTACGCTCGCGCCGCGCGGCGAACGCGGCACGCTGATTCTGACGCTCGATTCGATGTTCCGCATCGCGTCGAATCCGTTCTTCCCGTATCTGCTGCAGCGGATCGACGAAGGCATCGGCAAGATGCCGCCGCCGGTGGTCAAGTCACCGCCGCGCACGCACGAAACGGCGGGCGGTCCACCCGACGATTTCGCGGCGGACCTGAACGCGCTGGGGGAGGTAGACTCGGACGAACCTTGAGGTGTGGATCGCCGTCTGCTTTTTCGCGCGAAGAGCGACGTTACGGCTGATACGACGAATCGACGATCGTCCACAGCGCCGCTTTTGGCTTCAGGTTCGCATCGAACGGCAGCGGCAGGTTGTTGCGGGGCACCGGCGTCGACGTCAGCCACGTGTGCTTGTCGGAGTAGCCCCAGAACGTCACCGCCTTGATGCTTGGCTCCTGCTCGAATAGAGCGAACACCGCGCGATAACGCTCGGCCTGCGCACGCATGATGTCGTTCGGAACCGGATGGCCGAGGTCC
The DNA here is from genome assembly GCF_050436725.1 of Paraburkholderia sp. JPY465. Taxonomy (NCBI): domain Bacteria; kingdom Pseudomonadati; phylum Pseudomonadota; class Betaproteobacteria; order Burkholderiales; family Burkholderiaceae; genus Paraburkholderia; species Paraburkholderia sp. JPY465. The sequence continues at coordinate 861,642 of NZ_JBNDMT010000006.1, read as the reverse complement.
GGCAGACATGCGTGCGGATTGCTCCAGCATTCTCCCGGATCGGTATAGAGGCTCACGTCGAGTTCGGTCACCTGGTTTTCTAGGCCTAGCGCGGCGACGTCGTCGAATGCCTGCTTGATGTTCGGCAGCGGCGGCCAGTTCACGCTGATGTGCATCTGATGCCCGACACCGTCGATCGGCACGCCCTGCGCGCGCAAATCGCGGATCACGGCGAGCAGCTTTGCGCGCTTGCGCGGATCGTCGGTGGTGTACTCGTTGATATAGAGCTTCACGTCCGGGTCCGCCGCGCGCGCCGCGCGGAACGCGATTGCGATGTAGTCCTTGCCGAGAGCGCGATACCACGGACTGTCTTCGCGATACACCTGATGTGGATCGTCGCTGATCACTTCGTTGACCACGTCCCACGCATAGACCTTGCCTCGGAAGTGTGTGACGACGTCGGTTATATATCGATAAAGCCGCTTCGCGACGATGTCGTGGTAGTGCGGATCTTTCGGATCGCCGGCGAAGAACCAGTCCGGCGCCTCGGTCCAGTCGCCGGCCTTGAAGTGCCACACGAGCGTATGGCCGCGCACTGCAATGCCGTGCGCCTCAGCGAACGCGACGATTCTGTCGGCCGGCACGAAGTTGTACTTGCCTTGCGCGACGCCGATCGTGCCCGGCTTCATCTTGTTCTCGGCGGTCAGGCTCGAGAACTGAGCCGCGATCAGCGTCGCGTCGGCCGGACTGTCGATCGAATCGGGTTCGATCGCCGCGCCGACCTTGAAGTGGGCGGCCATCACACTGCGCAGCGGCGGCAGCGCGTCAGCGGGCGCCGCGGCGAGCGGCGGGCCATCATGAGCGACGGCCGCCTGGTTGAGCGCGCAGCCTGCGGTGCATGCGAGCGTACAAATGCTGACGGCTGCGCACAGCATGCGCATCGAGGTCCGTAAACGACGCACTCCTGGTCTCCTGTGAGGAAATGCCGGTTCGGCTGCTTTTCTAACCACATGTAACGTTATCGGTAACAATGACGATGCTAAGCGGCGCCCCGCGTCCCCGCTATGAGGGATTTACCCGACAGATCAACGAAATGACGGAAGGTGGATCAGCGTGGAGTCGACCGGTTCGACCCGGCGGCCGATGAAAGCGCTTTCAGATAGGGGTGCACGAACCGCCCGCGCGCCTGACCGTGCGAAACAGGACGCCAGTCACTCAATCCGACTGGCGCAACGGGAAAACGGAATCCCCCTAACGCGCGGGGTCTGCTTCAATCGACGTCCGCGCGCCGCGATTCAGTTCGATCTCAATGCCCGTTCAACGAACCACCGTCGGGCGTGAGCCGGTTGTCCACCGAGGTGACACCGGGCACCGACATCGCAGCCCGTTCGGCACGCGCGACATGCTCCCGCTCGGGCACAAATCCGAGCAGCATGATTTGCCCCGAGTGGGCAAAGACAAACACATGTGACATCCCGACGCCGCTGTGCGCCTCCGCAACCCGCACGCTATGAGCGAGTTGTTGGTCGGTGGCTTGCGAATCCTGAGCATGGGCGATCGGCGCGATTGCGCCTGAAATCAGCAACGCGAGCGTAGAAGCAAGGGTTGTTTTCACGATACCTCCTTATTAAATGCCAAGGTGTGCCGGCAAAATCCGTCGGCAAATCTTCCGGTCCGACTCCATGCGAGGCCTCGGAAGTGCATTGGACAAAACCCCCTCTTTCACTGCTTGCGTCGCGGTTATCGCGGTTGCGCGTCGAGGTTTGGCCAGTCGGGGCGTTGGGCGGTCAAGCCGTCGCCCGCAGAAAAGTTCGCAAGGGCAGCGTGTTCGAGCGCGACGTCGCAGGGGCGGCGTGGCGGGGAACAGCGAGAGCCGAGGGATGGGAGCTGGTTGGAGCGTTCGTGACGGAGCGCGAGAGCCAGACGGATGCGCTGACAATCCCGCACTCAGCCTGCTATGCGGCTGAGCCCGGCTCGTTGCCCGGCATCGTATGCATTGATGATAGTCGGTAATGTCCGTCGCTGCTGACTGCTCCAAGGCCAGTTCGTCAAGCGCAAACCGTCAATGCAAGCGCGCCGGGTCGTTGCATCTTCGCAACAACGAACGCGAGATTCTTCTTGCATTCGAGCGCGTTCTCCTTGTTAAGCGAGCGCTGAGCGACGCGCGAGACGGATTCACGCATCGTTACGGTTCGTGAATTCAAACGGATTTCCGACGCTTGTGACCATCACCTAATGGTCACAAAGCTGGGTGCTACTTCGGGATTGGGCGGCGCGCAACTGTTATCGATAACAGCGTTTTCCCTGAGCCGTTAGTTCGATGCGCGGCGCAAGGTCATCCCTATAATCGCCTCGAAATGTGATGCGAATACGAAGCGAACATTTCGGCAAGAGGGGAAACGTGTGAGAACGCGTGCGTCCTGTGCGGCTTGGAGACGCCAAAATATATATAGGATATCTAAATGAAGAAGAAGCTTATTGCTGTGGCTGTGATGGCAGCCGCGACGACGGTGGCTCATGCGCAGAGCAGCGTCACCCTGTATGGCCGTATCGACAACGGCATCCAGTTTGAAACCGGCCTTCCGGGCGGCCACGCATGGTCAGCCCAAAGCGGTGACTGGGGTTGCTCGTGGTTCGGCCTCATCGGCTCCGAAGATCTCGGCGGTGGCACGAAGACGATCTTCCAGCTGGAGGGGCAACTCAATACGATGACCGGTGCATCGGCGGGCAATCTGTTCGGCCGCCACGCAACGGTGGGCTTGACGAACGACAGCTGGGGTCTGTTCAAGATCGGTAACCTCGGCGCCGGCGAACTGGCGCAAGACAGCTGGGGCACCGACCCGCAGGTGATGCAGCGCTACGCGATCTCGACCCTGGTGCGCGGCCGTAACTGGACGAGCACCAGCAACGGCGCGGAGTACAACTCGCCGGTGCTGTTCGGCGGCCTCGTGCTGAAGGGCCAGTATTCGCTGACCAACAACACGAGCTGGAACTCGGCACCGGTCAACGCGGCGGGTGTGCCGACCGGCCAGGGTCGTACGAACGCGGTTGAGGGCGTCTATACGTGGGGCTCGGGCGACTTCCGGGTGATCTACGACGAAGTGCGCGGCGCCAACGGCTCGTTCAACAACGTGTACTCCGCTTCGCGCGACATTCTCGTCGGCGGTAGCTACGTGATCGGTCCGGTCAAGCTGTACGCGGGCTATCAGCACCTGAGCGCGCCTGACGCAACCAACGCGAGCGTCGGCGTGACCGATGCGTCGCAGCCGCTCGGCGTGAGCGCACCGACCAGCGTGAACCACGAATGGTTCGGCGCCGCATGGCAGGTCACGGCACCCACGCTCTTGACGGCAGCGGTCTACCACGCGAACGCGAACAACGGCAATGGCAACGCGACGCTGTTCACGCTCGCCGGCACCTACGCGTTGTCGAAGCGCACGTTCCTGTACACGGAAGCCGGCTATGTGCACAACAGCTCGACGTCGAACCTGAACCTCGGCAACGGGCCGTACGGCAACAACAACTTCAATCCGGTGACGGGCACGTCGTCGAACAGCAACCCGAACTATGGTCATAGCCAGACTGGCGTCTTCGCCGGGATCATGCATTCGTTCTGAGTTGAGGTTGCCTGACCAGCAATCGTAGTGATCTCTTTGTTTCAAGGACTGTTTATTTCTCTTTCATAGAGAGGCCGGTGCGACGCCTCCTCCACCCTCGTCGCATCGGCTGCTTTTTCTCTTTATTCGATTTCATCATCGGACGGACTGCGTTTCTTCCTATCTGAAAGCGCTTTCATCACAGGATTCAGGCAGAACTCATGACCCACGACGGCTCAAACGACAACCCCGGCGCGCCCAAGGTACCCAACGTGACGCTCGAGGCCATCGCGCGCGCGGCCGGTGTTTCTCCGAGCACCGTATCGCGGATCCTGAACGGTTCTGCGCGCGTGCTTCCCGCCAAGCAGCAGGCGGTGGAGGAGGCGATCGCGCGTTTCAATTACCGGCCGAACGTGCTCGCGCGCAGTCTCGCGAGCGGCCGGACCGAAACGATCGGCGTATTGACACAGGCGGTGTCGAGTCCGTTTTACGCCGAGTGGCTACGAGGTATCGAAGAGTCGCTGTCCGAGCCGGGCTTTACGCCGATCTTCGTGAGCAGCCGATGGAACATCGCCGACGAAAAGGCGCGCCTCGAGCAGTTCATCGCCCGGCGTGTCGACGGAATCATCCTGCTGCACGCGCAACTCGATGAGTCGACGTTGACCGACTACTCGCGGCACGCACCGATGCTCGTATTGGGCCGCTCGGTGCAGAACAGCGCGACGCTCGCGGGCCTGCCGATCGACAACATGCAGGGCGCTCGCGACGCGACCCACCATCTGATCGAGCAAGGCCATCGCGAGATCGCCTTCATCGCCGGGCCGGCCAGTCACGAGGATGCGATCGAGCGTCTCGTCGGCTACCGGACCGCGCTCGAGGAAGCGGGCATCGGCTTCGATGCCGACCTCGTCGAGCAGGGCGATTACCTCGAAACGGGCGGCGTCGCCGCGATGGAGCGGCTGATGGCGCGCCATCCATCGTTCAGCGCCGTATTCTGCGCAAACGATCAGACCGCGTACGGCGCGCGCCTCGCGATGTTCCGCCGCGGCGTGCGGGTGCCGGACGACGTGTCGCTGGTCGGCTTCGACGACCTGCCGACCTCGTCGTACATGACGCCGCCGTTGACGACGGTTCGCCAGCCGACTTATGAAATCGGCCGACTCGCCGCGCAGGGCATCGTGCAGATGATCCGCAAGCAGTCGATCGCGCTCAGCCCGATTCCGCTCACGCTCGTGACGCGTGAAACCACGCGTCGAATCACGCCGCCGGTAGAGCAGGGGGATACGCATGCGTAGCGGCTTTTTTTCGTCGAGACGTGAAAGCGCTTTCAGATATCGGCAGTCAAGCAGAGATTCGCAGCCCATTCAGCACCAAGCAAAGCAGCACCAAGCAAAGCAGCAACAAAGACAACAGGGGAAGTAGGTCGCAGCAACCGGGTATTCATCAAATGCAGTTCAAACAGGGTTCTTTAGGAGACGAGTAATGAAATTCCGCTTTTCAGGCTCTGCCGCCGCCGTTCTGCTCAGCCTGGCAGCAGTCGGCGCGCACGCCAACACCACGTTGAACGTCGCGGTTTTTCCGAAGCTGGATCAGGAAATCAAGGACGCGCTGCCGGCGTGGAAGAAGCTGCATCCGGACGTCGACGTCAAGGTGTCGTCGCTCCAGATCGCCGATCACCACAACGCAATGACCACCGCGCTCGCGACGAGCTCGAATCTGCCCGACGTGATGGCGGTCGAGGTCGGCTTCATCGGCCGCTTTGCGGCGGGCGGCGGTCTTGAAGATCTGTCGAAGGCCCCGTATAGCGCGGGCCAGTACAAGAGCCAGTTCATCAACTACACGTTCGCGCAGGCGACCACGCAGGACGGCGCGATCGTCGGCATGCCGGCCGATATCGGTCCGGGCACGCTGTTCTATCGCAAGGACATTCTCGAAAAGGCGGGCGTGACCGAAGCCGATCTGACCAAGTCGTGGGACTCGTATCTGGCGTCCGGCGTGAAGATCAAGAAGGCGACGGGTGCGTACCTGATGGCATCGTCGCGTGATATCGAGGACATCTACATTCGCGCCGACCTGAAGGAAGGCGATGGGGTGTACTTCGACAAGGCCGGCAATCCGATCGTCACGTCGCCGCGTTTCGTGAAGGCGTTCGAGCTCGCGAAGAAAGCGCGCGACCTCGGTCTCGACGCGAAGATCACGCCGTGGTCGAACGAATGGGCCGAGAGCTTCAAGCGCGGCACCGTCGCGACGCAAATGATGGGCGCATGGCTCGGTGGCCACCTGTCGTCGTGGATCGCACCGGACACGAAGGGTCTGTGGCGCGCGGCCAATCTGCCGAACAACGCGTACGCATCGTTCGGCGGGACGTTCTGGTCGATTCCGGCGAAAGCGACGCAAAAGCCGATGTCGTGGGAATTCATCAAGTTCCTGACGACGCGCAAGGACACGCAGCTCGCTTCGTTCCGTTCGATCGACGCATTCCCGTCGCTGCTCTCCGCGCAGACCGATTCGTTCTTCGCCGAGCCGGTGTCATTCCTCGGCGACGAGAAGGCGCGCCTGATCTGGCGTGATGCGGCATCGCACATCCCGGCGATTCAGCGCAGCAAGTTCGACCAGGTCGCCGAGGAAGCGGTGCACTCGGCGCTCGACAAGGTCGTCGACGATGGCGCAGACGTGCATACCGCGCTGCAGGAAGCGCAGGACCAGATCGCCCATCGGGTCCGCCGTTAAGCGGTATTGATGCAAGGTCGCGGCACGCTGCATGCCGCGACCGAAGTGTCTCGCAGTGCGCTGCAAGTCTGCTGCAAACAGCGTGGCCGGTCATCGAAGACCCAACCCACGCCCGACTGGACGGAACTATTGATGAACACTCCGCTGCCCACGACCGAAGAGGTCGCCCGCGATGCACGCGTGAGCGATGTGCTGAGCTCGCCCACGCCGTTCGCCGCGCCGCGAAAAACTTCGCGGCTCGATCCGGTGAAGGTCGCACCCTACCTGTTTCTCGGCCCGTTTTTCCTGTTGTTCGCGCTGTTCATGGCGTTCCCGCTGCTGTTTTCGCTGTACCTGTCGTTCCAGAGCTGGGACGCGACGGCAGGGCTCGCGAGCATGAAGTGGGTGGGTCTGTCGAACTTCACGTTCACGCTGACCGACCCGTGGTACTGGAAGTCGCTGTACAACACTGCGTCGATGGCGATCATGTCCGGCGTGCCGCAGCATCTGGTGGCGCTGCCGCTGGCGTTCTTTCTGCAAACCGCGTTTCGCCGCTGGCGCAACCTGATGGTCGGCCTGTACTTCCTGCCGTTCATCACGTCCAGCGTCGCTATCGCGCTGATTTTCTCGTCGCTGTATTCGACCGACTTCGGCATGATCAACCTCGCGATCGCCGAGCTCGGCAAACTGCCCGGCCTGCACTGGATCGTTCCCGCGCATCCGATCGAGTGGCTATATAACCCGAAGAACGTCAAGCCGGCGGTGTCGGTGGTGATCTTCTGGCGCTATGTCGGCTGGAACACGGTGCTGTATCTGTCGGCGCTGCAAACCATTCCGAAAGACCTGTACGAGGCCGCACGCATCGACGGCGCGAATGGCTGGCAACAGTTCACCCGCATCACGATTCCGCTGATCAAGCCGATGATTTTCTTCGCGGTCACGCTGTCGATCATCGGCGGCCTGCAACTGTTCGAAGAGCCGTTCATCTTGCTGCCGAACGAAGGTATGGGTACCAGCCAGTCCGGCCTGACGACGGCCGTCTATATGTATCGCACCGCATTCCACGACGGCGATTTCGGCACCGCGAGTTCGATCGCATGGCTGCTGTTCATCTCGATCGGCGCGTTGATGTGGTTGAACACGCGGATCTTTCACCGCAGCGGCATGAACGAGGAGAATCAGCGATGAAATCGTCGAACAACAAGGGCCGCTATATCGGCTATGCGATCGTGGTTGCCGGCGGGCTGCTGATGTTCTCGCCGTTCTACTTCATGTTCGTGTTCGCGACGCACACGAGCTCCGAGATTTTCTCGATGCCGCCCCCGCTGTGGTTCGGCAGCGCGTTTCTCGACAACATGGCCTCGCTGATGCGGCACATTCCGTTCTGGCGCAATCTCGGCTGGAGCTTCTATACGGCCGCGATGCAAACCGTGCTGACGCTGCTCGTGACATCGATGGCCGGCTACGCGTTCGCGATGTACGAGTTTCGCTTCAAGAAGACGCTGTTCGCAATCGCGCTGACCGCGATGCTGGTGCCGCCGTTCCTCAGCATGATTCCGACCTTCATGACGATGAACCTGCTCGGCTGGATCGATCAGCCGCGCGCGCTGTACGTGCCAGGCGCGGCCGCCGCGCTCGGCGTGTTCCTGATGCGCCAGTACGTTGCATCGGCGATTCCGTCCGAGCTGATCGAGGCGGCGCGCATCGATGGCTGCGGCGAATTCCGCATCTACTGGAGCATCGTGATGCCGCTGCTGGGACCGGCGCTGGGCACCCTTGGCCTGATCAGCTTCATTCAGGCGTGGAACAACTTTCTGTCGGCGCTCGTCGTGCTGCGCTCGCCGTCGATGTACACGCTGCCGCTCGCGCTGCGCATTCTGCAAAGCCCGACCAATTCGGATTGGGGCGCAGTGATGGCGGGCTCCGCGGTCGCGGTGCTGCCGTTGCTGGTGCTGTTCGCGTTCACCTCGCGGCGTTTGATCGACGGTCTGACGACCGGCGCGGTCAAGGCCTGAGATTTTTCCTTTCATCTTCACGCCCTGGCGGGCATGACCATTCGGGACAAAAACATTTATGCCGACGTATCGATTCAACGAAGACTTCGTCTGGGGCGTGGCCACCAGTTCCTACCAGATCGAAGGCGCAGCGCATGAGGACGGCCGTGGCCCGTCGATCTGGGACGAGTTCTGCAAAGTGCCGGGCAAGGTCGTGAACGGCGAGAGCGGCGATGTCGCATGCGATCACTATCACCTGCTCGAGGAAGACCTCGATCTGCTGGCTGAACTCGGCGTCAATGCTTACCGCTTTTCGATCGCGTGGCCGCGCGTGCAGCCGACTGGCCGCGGCGCATTCAACGAAAAGGGTCTAGCGTTCTACGAGCGCCTCGTCGACGGTTTGCTCGAGCGCGATATCCAGCCGTTCGCGACGCTTTATCACTGGGACCTGCCGTCGTCGCTGCAGCACACGCAAAACGGCTGGGAAAGCCGCGACACCGCCTATCGTTTCGCGGACTACGCACGCAAGATCGGCAGCGTGCTCGGCGATCGCGTTGCATCGATCGCGACGCACAACGAGCCGTGGTGCACCGCATGGCTCGGCAACGCGACTGGCTATTTCGCGCCGGGCAACGCCGATCTGAAGAAAGCCGCGCACGTCGCGCACCATCTGCTGCTGTCGCACGGTCTCGCGTTGCAGGCGTTGCGTGCCGATGGCGTAAAGGCGCCGCTCGGCATCGTGCTGAACCAGTCGCCGGCGCATGGCGCGACGGATTCGCCTGAAGACCAGGCCGCCGCGTCGCTCGAATACGCGAAGTTCGTGCGCTGGTACATGGACCCGCTGTTCAAGGGCGAGTATCCGGCCGAGGCGCTGGAATGGTACGGCGCGAACGGTCCGCAAGAGGCAATTCTGAGCGGCGATTTCGACGTGATCGGCACGCCGATGGACTTCCTCGGCATCAACTATTACACCCGCATCTTCGCGAGCGCATCGGGCGAGAAGCGTCCGCCGGGCGTGCTCGGCTTCACGGACATGGATTGGGAAGTCTATCCGCAAGGCCTCACCGAATTGCTGACGCGCATCAACGCCGACTACAAGCTGCCGCCGATCTACATCACCGAGAACGGCTGCGCGGCGAAGGACGTGCTGGCTAACGGACGCGTGCATGACGCCGAGCGCGTGCGCTTCTACGACCTGCATCTGGCCGCGTTGTCGGACGCGGTGAAAAAGGGCGTCGACGTGGCCGGCTATTTCGCGTGGAGCCTGATGGACAACTTCGAATGGGCGTCGGGTTACGACAAGCGCTTCGGCATGGTCTACGTCGACTATGCGAGCCAGGAGCGCACGCTGAAGGACAGCGCGTTGTGGTATCGCGACGTGATCGCGCAACACGCCGGCGTCGCAGCCGTGCGCTGACGCGCACGCCCGGCGGCGGGCGCACCGAACCTCGCGTGGCGCGACAGTAGTGGGGCAGTGGGATAGCGTCACGCGGGGTCTGCAAGTACAAGGACTGAGGAGGAGGAGGCATCAAATGGGCGAACTCGTATTGCGCAACGTCTCGAAGACGTATGGCGAAGGACCGCAGGTGATCCAGGGCATCGATCTGCACATCCCGGACGGGCAGTTCACGGTTTTCGTGGGACCGTCGGGCTGCGGCAAGTCGACGATGCTGCGCATGATCGCGGGGTTAGAGTCGATAACGGGCGGCGACATTCTGATCGACGGCGTACGCGTCAACGATCTGCAGCCTACGGACCGCGGCATCTCGATGGTGTTCCAGAGCTACGCGCTCTACCCGCACATGACGGTCGCGGAAAACATGGGCTTTTCGCTGAAGCTGTCGGGCAAGTCGAAGAATGAAGTGCGCGAGGCGGTGGGCCGTGCCGCCGAGATCCTGCAGATCACGCATCTGCTCGAGCGCAAACCGAAGGCACTGTCGGGCGGCCAGCGCCAGCGCGTCGCGATCGGACGGGCGATCGTGCGCAAGCCGCGCGTGTTCCTGTTCGACGAGCCGCTGTCGAATCTCGATGCGGCGCTGCGCGTGCAGATGCGTATCGAACTCGCGAAGCTGCATCGCGAACTCGGCACGACGATGATTTACGTCACGCACGATCAGGTCGAGGCGATGACGCTCGGCCAGCAGATCGTCGTGTTCAACAAAGGCCACATCGAGCAGACCGGCGCGCCGCTCGAACTGTATGAGCGACCGGCGAACCGCTTCGTCGGCGGCTTCATCGGCTCGCCGCAGATGAACATGCTGGCCGCGACGCTGGTGTCGCAAAGCGATACCCAAACCGTCGTGGCGCTCGCGGGCGCGAGCCAGCGCATCGTGCTGCCCGGCCGGTCGTCGCAGTCGCTGAGCGGCGAGCTGACGCTCGGGGTGCGTGCCGAGCATCTGGGCATCGGCTCGCTCGACGAAGGTCTCGCCGCGCGAGTCGAACTGGTCGAGCATCTCGGCGATGTATCGCTGCTGCATGCGCGACTCGATGGCATCGCGCACGCGATCACGCTGAAGCTCGACAAGAAGGACGCGCAGCATGCGGTCGGCGCGCGCGTCGGGATCAAGGTGGCGTCGTCGTCGGTCACGCTGTTCGATGCGAACGGCGCCGCGGTGAGCCTGTCGCGACCCAAAGTCGGCGAGGACGTAGGCGCGGTCGTTTGACAGGCCGATGCCGGCGAGCGAGCACTAGCACACCGATGGCGGATAGCGCGATGGAGAAAAATGTAGCGAAGGACGATGGCGAGGCCGCGGCTAGCGGCTCGTCCGGGCAGCGGTATGCGCAGACGCCCGGTGAAACGGCGGCTGCCGCGGACCGGGGGCAATCGGCTATCGAACGAGGACCGCAGCAGCGAGAAAGGTTGAAGAAGCCGCGCGAATCGCTGCATTCGTGGATCGTACATTTCGATGCGGAGCCTTCATCGAGGCCCCCGGCATCGGATGACGAAGAGTGAGACGCAAGCAGGGATCTCGTTAGTCGGTTCGCATCAAATATTACGATTTGCTGTCTATGCCTTGCGCGGAGCTTCCTCCTTGCTGGGCGTGGCTTTGAGGGTCGGGTCGGGTGGTCCCGGATAGTGGTTCGGAGCTTAGGTTAACTCCGCATGGCGGCGGCGAATGTGTGCCATTAACATCCGCTAACGTTAAGGGTAACGTTCAAGACGTTTGCATCTATTCGAAGAGCTAAAACACGGAGCAGACATTGAAACCCGAGACGCGCCGCGGTGCTATCCGGCACGACCCTTGTGTGGCCGAAACGGTCTGCTTAAAACGTATTGATTAGCTGAAAGCGCAGCGGTTGCGCGCACGGATTGGCGCGACCGGTGCGGGCGGTGTCGCGGTCACGGTAATCGTCGCCGCGGGTTGGACGGGAGTTCGAGGGAGCTCCTGGCAGTAGGTTGGAAAGTAGTGCCTGAGAGCAAGGTTGAAAAAGAATGTCGGGCCACGCATCGCGCGCGTTCGCATGCGGGCGCGCCGGCCCGGCGCAAAAAATAACCGTTGGAATTTTGCTGGGTGGAGAGCGTCATGGAAAAACGAGTATCTAAAGCCATCTTCAAGTCCCGGGCCTGCGAGCTGTTCCGCCAGGTCGAGGCATTGGGCGAAACCGTGGTCGTCACCGACCGCGGGCAACCCACCATCGAAATTCGGCCGTATCGCAGCAAGCAGGAAAATCCGCTCGAGCTGCTGCGCGCGTCGATTACGCACTTCAATCTGAAGCACGCGTTGCAGCCTGTCACGGCCGACCAGGAAGAGTAATGATCACGCTCGACACGCTTGCGCTCGTGTGCTGGCTCGGCAGGCAGAAAGCGCTGAGCCAGGCCGCGCACGATGCGATCGATCGGGAGCTCGCCGGCGGCGAGATCCTGATCTCGGCGATCAGCGCGTTCGAAATCGCGGAGTTCGTGAAGGTCGGCAGTCTCGGGCTGTCGATGGACGCGCGCAGCTGGATGTCGACGTTTCTGTCGCTAGACGGCGTGCGGATGATTCCGGTCGACACGGAAATCGCGTTTCGCGCGGCCACGCTGCCGCCATCGCTCAGCTTGCATCAACGCCTGATCGTCGCGACCGCGCGCACGCATGGCGGCGCGCTCGTGACTTCGGATGCGAAGGTGCGCGCTTCGACTTACGTCGAAACGATCTGGTGACGGCCGCGGCGCTGCTTGGTGCGCACAGGGCCGGTGGAATCGCGCACCACCAGTTCCGCCGGCAGCGTGATGCGCTGCGAAGCGGCGTCGATCCCGGCGATTTGCGCGAGCAGCGTGTTGACCGCCGAGCGCGCCATTTGCTGGAACGGTTGACGGATCGTGGTGAGCGCGGGGTGAAACTGCTCGGACATCGGGATGTCGTCGAAGCCGATCACCGAGATGTCGTCCGGCACGCGCAGGCCGGCTTCGCGAATTGCGGCGATTACGCCGAACGCGCTCTGGTCGTTGGCCGTGAAGATCGCGGTGGGGGGCTCGGCGAGGTTCAGCAGGTCGAACGTGACGTCGAACGCCATCATTTGCGACAGGTCGCCCGCGGCGACCAGCGAGTCTTCACGCGGCAGGCCGAGGCGAGCCAGCGTGTCGTGATAACCGCGTTGCCGGTCGCGCACACCTTCGATCGTTTCGTCGCCGGCCAGAAACGCGATGCGCTTGTGACCGAGCTCCGCTAGGTGTTCGACCGCGAGACAGGCGCCGCCGTAGTTGTCGACCGACACCGACGGGAAGCCCGTCAGCGTGCCGCGCTGATCGACGACGACGACCGGCACCTTCGCGGTGGCGAGCGCCTCGAGGCACAGCGACTCGCGCGGAAGAATCGCGAGGATGCCGTCGGAGAATTGCTGGATCAGCCCGAGCAGGTCGTGATGCGTATGACGATCTTCGTCGAACACCGTGTAGACCAGCATCTCGCAGCCGGCGCCACGCGCCGCGCGGCCCGCGCCGAGAATCAGTTCGCTGGAGAATTGCGTGTCGAGCGTCGGCGTGATGATGCCGATGATGCCATTGCGGCCCCCCGACAGTTTCTGCGCGGTGCGGTTGACGACGTAACCGATGTCCGACGCGATTCTCAGTACTTCGTCACGGGTTTCGCGCGACACGCCAGGACGGCCGTTCAGAGCGCGCGATGCGGTCATCTGGGACACCCCGGCAAGCTTGGCGACGTGCTCAAGCGTGGGGGTTTGTCTTGCCATGCGGGTCGGAGCTGTGCGAGAGGTCATTGGATGGGTCGACTCGCTAATCGCGTTAGCGATACCGTTTATGTAGTCGCTATTCTAGCAGAACCCTTTTTATTTCCGCTTTCCCACAATCAATCAATCTTATACAGGTGTTTGCGTCGCAGCCCGACCGAGACCAGGTAAAATCCCGCATAGCCTTACTTACCGCATCGACCTAACATTCACTAACGTTAAGGCTAACGTTAACGTTTCAGCGGTTTCTTAAAAATCCAGAAGAGGGGACACACACATGGCGTACCCGGCGTTGTTTAAAGCGCGGTCCATCATCGGCGCGACGGCGCTGCTGTTTTCGTTGTCTGCAGTTGTTTCGAACGCCGTAGCGGCGGACTCCAAGACGATCACGGTATGGGACCAGCAGACCAATGCGTCGTCGAGCAAGATCATTCGCGACGCGTCGGATCGATTCGAAAAGGCGGTTCCGGGCTACAAGGTCGAGAATTCGCACGTGCTGAACGAAGCGTACAAGACGAAGCTGAAGGTCGCTTTCGGCGCGAATCAGCCGCCGTGCGTGTTCGAGAACTGGGGCGGCGGCGGCCTGCACGAGTACGTGAAGTCCGGCCAGATCGCCGACCTGACGCCGTACCTGAGCAAGGATCCGTCGTATCGCAACCGTTTCATGCAATCGTCGTGGGATGTCACGACGTTCGACGGCAAGACCTACGGTGTCGCTGCTGAAAACGCGGCGGCCGCGGTGATCTTCTACAACAAGGAAGTCTTGAAGAAGTACGGCATCACGCCGCCGAAGACGTGGGATGAACTGATGCACGTCGTCGAGGTGCTGAAGTCGCACAACGTCGCGGCGTTCTCGCTCGCGAACAAGAACAAGTGGACCGGATCGATGTACTACATGTACCTCGTCGACCGTATCGGCGGTCCGCAAGTCGTGAAGGACGCGATCGAAGGCAAGGGCAAGGGCTTCGAAGATCCGGCCTTCGTCGAAGCCGGCAAGCGCATTCAGGAACTGGTGAAGGCTGGCGCGTTCGCACCGGGCATCAACGGTCTTGATTACGACTCGGGCGCTTCGCGCCGTCTGCTGTACACGGGCAAGGCTGCCATGGAGCTGATGGGTGCCTGGGAAGCTTCGACGATCGCCAACGAAAATCCGGCGTTCTCGAAGGATCTCGACTTCTTCCCGTTCCCGAGCGTGCCGGGTGGCAAGGGCGATCCGCGTGACCTGATCGGCACGGTCGGCGATGGCTTCCTCAGCATCTCAGCCGAGTGCAAGTCGCCGGACGCAGCGTTCAAGCTGATCCAGGCATTGACCGACGAACAGGCGATGCAGGCTCGCGCGTCGGATGACCACAAGCTCCCGCCGGTCAATAACGTCAAGATTGACGATCCGTTCACGCAGCGTCTGCAGAAACTGCTTGCCGCGGCTCCGAGCGTGCAGCTCTGGTACGACCAGGCACTGCCGCCGGCCCTCGGTGAGCTGCACAAGGACACGACGCAGGCACTGTTCGGCCTGTCGCTGACGCCTGAAGCTGCTGCGCAGCAAATGGAAGCCGCTTCGAAGAAGGGCGGTTAATCATCTCCAGTCTTAAAGAAAAGTCCGGCCGGCACCGCGAGGTGCCGGTCGGCATACAAGCCCGTGAATATTGCAATTACCGCTACTCCCGAACGCCGGTTGAGATTCTCATCGCAAACGCTCGTCACGGTGGTGTTTCTTGCGCCGTCGCTGCTGCTGCTGGCCGTGTTCCTGCTTTATCCGCTCGTCTCCAGCCTGCGGCTGTCGCTGCTCGACTGGAACGGCCTCGGCAACACTGCCCGTTATATCGGACTCGCGAACTGGGAGCGGCTCGCGCACGACATGGTGTTCTGGCAATCGCTGCGGAACAACGTGATTCTTGCTGTCGCCTCGATCGTCATCCAGCTTCCGATCGCGCTCGCGCTAGCCGTGCTGCTGGAAAAGGCCGGCCGCGGCTCGCGCTTGCTGAAGGTTCTGTATTTCCTGCCGCTGCTGATGTCGAGCGTGGCGATCGGCGTGCTGTTCAAGCAGATCTACGATCCGAATTTCGGTCCGGTCAACGTCGCGCTGCAGGCATTCGGGCTCGATGGCCTCGCGAAGGACTGGCTGGGCGACCCGCATTTTTCGCTGGGTGCGACGATTGCCGTGATCATCTGGCAGAACGCGCCTTTCTACATGATTCTGTTCCTCGCCGGGCTCTCGTCGATGCCGGCCGAGGTCAACGAGGCTGCGCTGCTCGACGGCGCATCCGAGTGGACCATTTTCTGGCGCATCAAGCTGCCGCATCTGCAAGGCACGGTGCGCACGGCGGTGCTGCTGTCCGTGCTCGGCTCGCTGCGTTACTTCGATCTCGTCTTCGTCATGACCGGAGGCGGCCCCGAAGGTTCGTCCGAGGTGATGGCCACCTACATGTATCGCACGGTGTTTAGTTCGTTCCAACTCGGCTACGGCAGCACCATCGGCTCGGCGATGTTCCTTATCGTCATCACGGTGGCGGCGGTGTCGATGTACTTCACCCGCCGTTATGCAACCGAGGTCTGAACCATGAACAAGAAACTACGCTTCCCCCGCGTCGGGATTCCTTTGCTGGCACTGATCTGGCTGGCCGTCACGACGATTCCGTTTCTCTTCATGGTCGCGTCGAGCCTGAAGAGCCAGGAGGAGACTTTCGCGACGTCCGTGTGGGCGCCGCCGAGCCACCTGTATTGGGGCAATTACGCGGCTGTGCTGCAGGGGCCGTTCTTCACTTATTTCCGTAACAGCGTGTTCACTGTGGGCGTGTCGGTGCTGCTGATCGTCATCATCAGTGCTATGGCGGCCTACGTGTTTGCGCGCTTGCGCTTCTCACTGAACAAGACGCTGTTCGGTCTGGTGGTCGCCGGCATGATCGTGCCGCTGCATGCGACGCTCGTGCCGATCTATCTGCTCACGCGCAACCTCGGTCTCTACGACACCGCGTTCGCGCTGCTCGGCCCGTATGTGGCGCTCAGTCTGCCGGTGTCGATCTTCATCCTGACCGAGTTCATGCGCCAGATTCCGCGCGAGCTCGAAGAAGCGGCGCAGCTCGACGGCTGCAGTCCGTTCCGCATCTTCTGGCGGATTTTCTTCCCGCTTTCGGCACCGGGGCTCGCCACTGTGACGATCTTCAACGGCATTGGTCTGTGGAACGAGTTCATCTTCGCGTACATGCTCACCTCGACAGCCGAGCACCGTACGCTGCCGCTCGCGATTTGGGACTTCATGGGGCAATACGCGTCGAACATTCCGTCGATGTTGTCCGTCCTCGTACTCACTTCGCTGCCGCTGATCGTTGCCTATGCGTTCGGTCAGGAGCGCGTGATCAAGGGGATGATGGCTGGCTCGCTCAAGGGCTGATCCGCATCGCACACAACCTCGAATCGTGTGGGCCGCAGTGGCTCGCACACCGAACTTCGCAAAGACGACATGGCAAGCATCTCTCTCACTAACGTACAGAAGTCCTATACGAGCGGTAACTCGGTGATCCGCGACGCCAACCTCGAAGTCGGCAAGGATGAATTCTGCGTGTTCCTCGGGCCGTCGGGCTGCGGCAAGTCCACGCTGCTGCGCATGATTGCCGGCCTCGAATCGATCACCGACGGCGAACTGCGCATCGACGGTGAACTCATGAACAACGTCGAACCCGCGAAGCGCCAGGTTGCGATGGTGTTCCAGAACTACGCGCTGTATCCGCATATGAGCGTGTACGAGAACATGGCATTCGGTCTGCGTCAGGCGAAAGTCGATAAGGCCATCATCGACAAGAAGGTGCGCAGCGCCGCTGCCGCGCTGCAACTCGACAGCTACCTCGAGCGCCGCCCCGCTGCGCTGTCCGGCGGTCAGCGCCAGCGCGTCGCGATCGGCCGCGCGATCGTGCGCGAGCCGGGCGTGTTCCTGTTCGACGAGCCGCTGTCGAATCTCGATGCCGCGCTGCGGGTGCAGACGCGGACCGAAATCGCCCGTTTGCATCGCGAGTTCAACCGCGCGAGCGCGGTGTATGTCACGCACGACCAGATCGAAGCGATGGCGCTCGCCGACAAGATCGTGCTGCTGCACGCCGGCGCAGACATGGAAAAACACGGCAGCATCGCGCAGATCGGCGCGCCGCTCGATCTGTATCACCGGCCGAAGAGCCGCTTCGTCGCGGGCTTCATCGGTTCGCCGAAGATGAACTTCATGCCGGCCACGGTCCTCGCGGTCGACGAAAAGGGCATTCAGGTCGAGCTGACCACGGGCGAGCGCGTGCGCGCCGAGGTCGACGGCCGCAGGCAGCGCGTCGGCTCGCAGGTCACGCTCGGCGTCCGGCCGGAGCACCTCGCCTTGCCGTCGGCGCAGCCCGGCGTGCAGACGATTCGCTGCGCCGTGCGTCTGGTCGAACGGATGGGCGAGCACAGCTACGTGCACGTGGACGGTGGCGTGCGCGAGGGCAACACGATGATCGCCAAACTACCCGGCGACGGTGGCGTCAATCACGACGAACGCGTCGAGCTGGCGTTCGCACCGCATGCATGCCACGTATTCGACGACAACGATTTCGCGCTGCCGCGTCTGCACTGATCCGCTTGTGACCGCGCTTGCTTGCACGACGCCGGCAAGCGCGGGCGCACAGCACCGCATCGCTAGACGCAACGAACGACCCGCAGCCGATCAAACACCGCGAATTTCGAGTCGCGGCCGCGTTTGATTGATTAGCAGGACTGCGAAGTACGGAAAGATATCTGAAATGGAACGGGATGGCTCCCGGCCGAAGCAACGCCCTGCCGCACGCTTGTCAGAAACAACGGATTTGTCGGCGCTTCTTGCGCTTCGTACACCAGGATAAATAAAAGGAGTTTTCGATGTTGCTTCGCCAAAGTGAGGTGCCGCTCTACCGCAATCCCGCCGCAGCCGTGGAAGAGCGCGTGGCCGATCTGCTCGCGCGCATGACACTCGACGAAAAGATCGCGCAGCTTCATGCCGCTTGGCTGGTGCTGTCGGCCGATGGCCATCACAAGGCGCGTAGCATCGATTTCGCGCAGAGTGCCAACCAGATCACGGTCGACGAGATCCTGCAGTACGGCCTCGGCCAGATCACGCGTCCGCTCGGCACGCATACGGTCGATCCGAAGGAGGGCGTGCGAGCGCTCAACGAACTGCAGCGCAAGATGGTCGAAGACACGCGTCTCGGCATTCCGGTGATGGCGCACGAGGAGTGCCTCGTCGGCCTGATGATCAAGGACGCGACGCTGTTCCCGTCGCCGTTGAACTATGCGGCGACGTGGAATCCGCGGCTGGTCGGCGAAGTGGGCACGATCATCGGCGAGCAGGCGCGTTCGATCGGTTGTCACCAGGGGCTCGCGCCGGTGCTCGACGTGTCGCGCGATCCGCGCTGGGGCCGCACCGAGGAGACGCTCGGCGAAGACCCGTATCTGGTCGGCGTGCTCGCATGCCACTACGTGAAGGGCCTGCAAGGCGAACAGCGCGATCTGCTCGCGACGCTCAAGCATTTCGTCGGTCATTCGGCGAGCGAAGGCGGCCGTAATCATGCGCCGGTGCATGTCGGTCCGCGTGAGCTCAACGACGTGTTCATGCTGCCGTTCGAAATGGCCGTGAAGCTCGCGAACGCGGGCTCGGTGATGCCCGCGTATCACGACGTCGACGGCGTGCCCTGCCATGGCGATCGCGCGCTGCTGCACGACACGCTGCGCGAGAAGTGGGGCTTCGACGGTCTCGTCGTCGCGGATTACGCGGGCGTGGACCTGCTTTACAGCCACCATGCGGTGGCGCGCGACAGCGCGTCGGCCGCGGCCCTCGCATTCAACTCCGGCCTCGACGTCGAGCTGCCGGGCCATGAGTGCGCGGTGCATCTGAAGGAAGCGCTCGAGCGCGACGAGATCACCGAAGCGACGATCGACACTGCCGTCTCGCGCGTGCTGCGCGTGAAATTCCAGCTTGGCCTGTTCGAGAATCCATATGTCGATCCCGAACGCGTCGACGTGAAGAGCGCCACAGCGGGCGATACCGCGTATCAGGTCGCGCTCGAATCGGCGGTGCTGCTGCGCAATCAGGGCGACGTGCTGCCGCTCGCCCCGAACGGCGCCGACAAAATCGCGGTGATCGGCCCGACCGCCGACGATCCGCTCGCGCTCCTCGCCGGCTACAGCTTCCCGGTGCATCTGATCAACAGCGGCGAGCAGTCCACTGCGTCGATCGCGACGCCGCTGCGCTCGCTGCGCGCGTTGCTCGGCAACGAGCGCGTGATTCACGCGCAGGGCTGCGACATCATCAAGGAACGCCGCGCGGGCGCGCCGGTGTTCCCGGGCGACGTGTCGCTCGATCTGACCGGCGACGCGCATTGCGACGAGCTGATCAGCAAGGACACCGACGGCATCGCGGCGGCGGTCGAAGCCGCGCGGCAAGCGGGCGTCGCGCTGGTGTTCGTCGGCGATCTGGCGGGCCTGTTCCAGTCCGGCACGGTCGGCGAAGGCTCCGATACCGACAGCCTCGACCTGCCGGGCGTGCAGCAGGCGTTGCTGCAGGCGGTGGTCGACAGCGGCACGCCAACCGTCGTCGTGATGACGGGCGGCCGTCCGTACAATCTCGGCGGCCTCGAAGAGCGCATCGCCGCGCAGATCATGGCGTTCGCGCCGGGCGAGCGCGGCGCCGAAGCGCTGGCCGATCTGCTGGTGGGCCGCGCCAATTTCAGCGGCCGTCTGCCGCTGTCGGTGCCGAAGAGCGCGGGCGCCGTGCCGTACGTATATAACCATCGTCTGAAGAGCGCTGGAACGCCGATTGCCTACCATTTCGGATGCCGCTATCCGTTCGGTTTCGGTCTCGGCTATACGCAGTTCCGTTACGGCGATCTCGCGCTCGCGCACAGCGAGGTGCCGATCGAAGACGGTACGATCGAGCTGAGCTTCACGCTCGACAACATCGGTGCCCGCGACGGCACCGAGATCGTGCAGATCTACGTGCGGGACCGCCACGCGTCGGTCGCGCGGCCGGTGCGCGAACTGAAGGCGTTCGCGCGCGTGCCGCTCGCGGCCGGTGCCTCGGCGCGTGTGCGCGTGAAGCTGCCGGTCGACATGCTGAACTTCACCGACGCGCGCGGCGAGCGTATCGTCGAGCCCGGTGATTTCGATCTGCTCGTCGGCAGTTCGAGCCGCGACATTCATCTGAGCGGCACGGTCGCGGTCGCGGGCTCCGCGACGAGAACGCTCGAGCGCAACTGGCGCATGCTGAGCGAAGTCGAGATCGTGGCCTAAGCGGCGGGTCGGGACGGCGAGTGCCGCCCCGTGTGTGGTCCTACTCGTTACAAGTGGAAAATCTGATGTCGTACGCAACCTATCCAAGCCTGGCGGACAAAACCATCGTCGTCACCGGCGGCGGCAGCGGGATCGGCGCCGCGATCGTCGAGGCTTTCGCGCAGCAAGGCGCGCGCGTGTTCTTCCTCGACGTCGCCGAGCACGATTCGCTCGCGTTGCAGGAAACGCTTCGCCACGCGAAGCATCCGCCGCTGTTCCGCCGCTGCGACCTGAAAAATGTCGACGCAATCGAAAGCACGTTTGCGGCAATCGTCGAAGAGGCGGGGCCGATCGACGTGCTAGTCAACAACGCCGGCAATGACGACCGGCACGAAATCGGCGAGCTCACCGCGAGCTACTGGGACGACCGTATCGCGGTGAATCTGCGCCACCAGTTCTTCTGCGCGCAGGCCGCCGCGAACGGCATGCGTCGCGCGGGGCGCGGCGTGATCCTGAATCTGGGCTCGGTGTCGTGGCATCTCGCGTTGCCGAACCTCGCGATCTATATGACCGCGAAAGCCGGCATCGAAGGGCTCACACGGGGTCTCGCGCGCGATCTCGGCGGCGCGGGCATCCGCGTGAACTGCATCATCCCGGGTGCGGTGAAGACTCCCCGGCAAATGCAGCTGTGGCAATCGGCGGAGAGCGAAGCGAAGGTCGTCGCGAGTCAGTGTCTGCAACTGCGCATCGAGCCCGAGCACGTCGCGCGCATGGCGCTGTTCCTCGCGTCCGACGACGCGTCGCGGTGCTCCGGCCGCGATTACTTCGTCGACGCAGGGTGGTACGGAGAATGAGCATGCCGGTACCTGTGTGCGTATGGGCGGTCGGCGCCGAGCTGGCCGAAGGGCCGCTGTGGCAGGCCGCCGAGAACGCCGTGTATTTCGTCGATATCAAGGGGCGCCGGATTCATCGGCTGTGCGTCGCGAGCGGCGAGCAGCGAACGTGGCAGGCGCCCGATCAGCCCGGTTTTCTGGCGCCGCTCGCTGACGGCACGTTCGTATGCGGGCTGCCGGGCGGCCTGCATCGCTTCGATCCGGCGAGCGGGGAGTTCAGCAAGCTCGTCGACGTCGAACCGCATCTGCCGGGCAACCGCCTGAACGACGGTTTCGTCGATGCCCAAGGGCGCTTGTGGTTCGGCTCGATGGACGACGCCGAAGAGGCGCCGAGCGGCACGCTGTATCGCGTGAACGAGCGAGGCGCGGCGATCGCGCAGGACGACGACTACGTGATCACGAACGGCCCGGCGATGAGCCCGGACGGCCGCACGCTGTATCACAACGACACGGTGCGCCGCGTGGTCTATGCGTTCGACGTCGCCGCGGACGGCACGCTGTCGGGCAAGCGCATCTTCGCCGCGATCTCGGGCGACGGTCATCCCGACGGCATGGCGGTCGATGCCGACGGCTTCGTGTGGATCGCGCTGTTCGGCGGCTGGCGGATCGAGCGTTACTCGCCGGCGGGCGAACTGGTCGATCAGGTGCCGTTGCCGTGCGCGAACGTGACGAAACTCGCGTTCGGTGGCGAGGATCTGCAAACCGTCTATGTGTCGACCGCATGGAAGGGGCTGACTGCCGTCGAGCGGCAGCATCAGCCGCAGGCGGGCGGGCTGTTCTCTTTCCGCGCACCGGTGGCGGGGCAGGTTCAGGCTCGCTGCTCGGTGGGATTCGAGCGTTAAAGCGACAAAACACAGCGACAGGACGAGCCGCAATACGCAACCCTGACGTTGCCTGGTCGCTCCGCAAGGAGTGGCCCGTTATCATGTGCGTTCCATGACTTCCGCGCATCCGCCCCGATTCCTATCATGACGTCCAGGCCGCCAGTCCCGCCCCGCATGTCCGATGTTGCCGAACGCGCGGGCGTCTCGAAGATGACCGTGTCGCGCGTGCTCGCAGGCCGCAACGTGTCGCAAGCGACCCGCGAACGCGTGCAGAAAGTCATCGACGAACTCGGTTACGTCGCCGATGCGGCAGCGGGCGCGCTGTCGTCGGGCCGCTCGGAGTTCGTCGCGGTGCTGGTGCCGTCGCTGTCGAGCTCGAACTTCTCCGACACCGTGCGCGGCCTGAATGCCGCACTGAATCCGCATGGTCTGCAGCTGCTGCTCGGCGATACGGACTACCTGCTGGAACAGGAAGAACTGCTGGTGCGCTCGATGCTGCGCCACCAGCCGCGCTGCGTCGCATTGACGGGCGGCCGGCACACCGACGCGACGCGCATGCTGTTGCAGCGCGCCGGCATTCCGGTCGTCGAAATGTGGGATTTGCCCAGCGATCCGATCGATACGGTCGTCGGCTTTTCGAACTCGGCGGCGGCGCGCGCGATGGTTCGGCATCTGCACGAGCGCGGTTATCGCCGGATCGGCTTTATCGCGGGCGCCAGCGAGCGCGACCGGCGCGGGCACGACCGGATGCGCGGCTACGTCGCCGAAGTCAAGGCGCTGGGCCTCGGCGAGCCGCGCGTGATCCGGCTCGGCGATTCGCCGATCACGATGAGCCACGGCGCGCCGGCGATCAGCGCCTTGCTGGACACTTGGCCCGATACCGAAGCCGTGATGTGCGTGAGCGACATGTCGGCGTTCGGCGCGATCATGGAGTGCCATCGGCGCGGGCTGTCGGTGCCGGGCGACATCGCGGTTGCCGGCTTCGGCAATTTCGAGGTGTCGTGGTGCTGTCAGCCGAGCATCACGACGGTATCGGTCGATGCTTACGGCATCGGCCTGCGCGCCGGCGAGACGCTGCTCGCGGCGCTCGCCGATCGCGAAGCGGGCGACGTGCATCGCAGGAAGGCGGTGAAGATCGATTTCACGGTGATTTCGCGCGATAGCGCGTAAAAGGGCGCGTCGCTGAATTCGCATGACGCGAACGCGCCCAACTACCCTTAACCAGACAGATCAGGGATATCCCTTGGTTGTCCGGACGGTAAGCCGGGCGTAACATCCACAGCCAGAAATGTTACCGGTAACTTTACCGGCAACCGCATTTCCCCACAAAAACACGCTGATGGAGAAACGAATGACCGCTGTACCGTCCGCCATCGCCGCGCCTGCCGCGCGCGTCGACGAGTTCGAGGAAAGGACCTATCGCAAGGTCGTGCGCCGGCTGCTGCCGATACTGTTGCTGTGCTATGTGGTTGCGTATCTCGATCGCGTAAACGTCGGCTTCGCGAAGCTGCAGATGCTCGACGATCTCGGCCTGTCCGACACGATGTACGCGATCGGCGCGAGCGTGTTTTTCTGGGGCTATTTCATCTTCGAAGTGCCCAGCAATGTGTTCCTGCATCGCTACGGCGCGCGTTTCTGGATCGCGCGGATCATGTTCACGTGGGGGCTCGTGTCGATGGCGCTCGCGTTCGTCCAGCCGCTCGCGCAGCTCGCGCACGTCGAAACCGCGACGATGTTCTACATCCTGCGCTTCCTGCTCGGGCTCTGCGAGGCCGGCTTCTTCCCCGGCGTGATTCTGTACCTGAACTTCTGGTTTCCGGCACAGCGTCAAAGCCGCGTGATGTCGGGCTTTCTGATCGCGATGCCGGTCAGCCTGATGCTCGGCGGCGTCGTGTCGGGCTGGCTGATGGACCATACGGCGGGCCTGCTCGGCTATCAGGGCTGGCAATGGATGCTGCTGATCGAGGGCGTGCCGTCGCTGCTGACCGCGTTCGTCGTGTACTTTTCGCTCGACGACGGCATCGAGCGCGCGCGCTGGCTCACGCCGCAGGAAAAGAGCCTGCTCGCGGCGAATCTGCAGCGCGAGAGCGCGCACAAGACCGCGCGCTTCGGCTCGGCGGTGCGCGATCCGCGTGTCTGGCTGCTGGTCGCGATTTTGCTCACGTTCAATACCGGCTTCTACGGCCTCGCGTTCTGGCTGCCGTCGATCATCAAGGCGACCGGCGTGCAGGACCCGCTGCACATCGGCCTGTTGACCGCGATCCCGTATGGCGTGGCGATCATCGCGACGCTCGCGAACGCCGCGCATTCGAAGAAAACCGGCGAGCGGCGTCTGCATGCGGCGATTCCGGCGCTGATCGGCGGACTCGGTCTGATCATGAGCGCGGCTTTGGCGCATCATGTGGTGTGGGCGATCACGTTTCTGACGATCGCGACCGCCGGCATCCTCGCATTGATGCCGATTTACTGGACGTTCCCGGGACAGCTGCTGTCGGGCGCCGCGGCGGCGGCCGGCATCGCGATGATCAACGCGATCGGCAATCTGTCCGGCTTTACCGGTTCGATGATCACCGCCGTGGCCAAAAACCTGACCGGCGACATCAACAACGGCACCTACGCACTCGGTGCGTGTCTGCTGGTCAGCTGCGTGCTGATCCTGCTCGTGCCGCGCACGATGCTGACGCGGGCCACGTCGAATGAAGACAGCGTGCCGGGCCGCGAGACGGCGCGGGCGCAGAAACACGCAGAGCACGCGTAAGCACGATAAGCAACCCTCACCCAGACAGAGAGATACGCATCATGTCAGCATCCACCCCGCGCCGGCTGCGCAGCCAGGAATGGTTCGACGATCCCTCGCATGCGGATATGACGGCACTGTACGTCGAGCGTTTCATGAACTACGGTCTGACGCGCGAAGAGCTGCAGTCGGGCCGGCCGATCATCGGCATCGCGCAGACGGGCAGTGATCTCGCGCCGTGCAATCGCCATCACATCGAACTCGCGGCGCGCACGAAAGCCGGCATTCGCGACGCGGGTGGCATTCCGATGGAGTTTCCGGTGCATCCGCTCGCCGAGCAGAGCCGCCGGCCGACCGCCGCGCTGGACCGCAACCTCGCGTATCTGGGGCTCGTCGAAATCCTGCACGGCTTTCCGCTCGACGGCGTCGTGCTGACCACCGGCTGCGACAAGACCACGCCCGCGTGCCTGATGGCCGCGGCCACCGTCGACATGCCGGCGATCGTGCTGTCCGGCGGTCCGATGCTCGACGGCTGGCACGACGGCAAGCGCGTCGGCTCGGGCACCGTGATCTGGCATGCGCGCAATCTGCTCGCGGCCGGCGAGATCGACTATGAAGGCTTCATGGAGCTGACCACCGCATCGTCGCCGTCGATCGGTCACTGCAACACGATGGGCACCGCGCTGTCGATGAACAGCCTCGCCGAAGCGCTCGGCATGTCGCTGCCCGGCTGCGCGAGCATTCCGGCCGCTTACCGCGAGCGCGGCCAGATGGCCTACGCGACCGGCAAGCGCATCGTCGATCTCGTGCGCGACGACGTGCGGCCGTCGAAGATCATGACGAAAGAAGCGTTCGAAAACGCGATCGTCGTCGCATCGGCGCTCGGCGCGTCGACCAACTGCCCGCCGCATCTGATCGCGATCGCGCGGCACATGGGCGTCGAGCTGAGTCTCGACGACTGGCAGCGCGTCGGCGAGCAGGTGCCGCTGATCGTCAACTGCATGCCCGCGGGTGAGTATCTCGGCGAGAGCTTCCATCGCGCGGGCGGCGTGCCGGCCGTGATGCACGAGCTCGCGAAAGCCGGCCTCGTGCACGAGGAATGTCTGACGGTGTCGGGCCGCACGATGGGCGAAATCGCGGCCGCCGCGCCGGCGCCGGATCGCGAGGTCATCAAGACGACCGACGATCCGCTGAAGCACGGCGCGGGCTTCATGGTGCTGTCGGGCAACTTCTTCGACAGCGCGATCATGAAGATGTCGGTAGTCGGCGATGCGTTCCGCAAGACCTATCTGAGCGAGCCAGGTGCGGAAAACACCTTCGAAGCACGCGCGATCGTGTTCGACGGCCCGGAGGACTATCACGCGCGCATCAACGACCCGGCCCTCGAAATCGACGAGCATTGCATCCTCGTGATTCGCGGCACGGGCACGGTCGGCTATCCGGGCAGTGCCGAGGTCGTCAACATGGCGCCGCCGGCTGCGCTGGTGCGCCAGGGCATCACGTCGCTGCCCACGCTGGGCGACGGCCGGCAGAGCGGCACGTCCGCGAGCCCGTCGATTCTGAACATGTCGCCGGAAGCGGCGGTGGGCGGCGGCCTCGCGCTGTTGCGCACGAATGACCGCATCCGTGTCGATCTGAATTCGCGCAGCGTCAACGTTCTGGTCGACGAAGCGGAACTCGCGCGACGCCGCGAAACCGTGCAGTTCGAGATTCCGGCCGCGCAAACGCCGTGGCAGGAGCTGTACCGCAAGACGGTCGGCCAGCTTTCGACCGGCGGCTGCCTGGAACCGGCGACGCTTTATCTGAAGGTGATTGCCGAGCGCGGCAATCCACGGCATTCGCATTGACCTGCAGGTGACAAGGCCGGGCTTCGCATACAACGCGACGCCCGGCCTTGCCCGTTTCTCCACTTACCCGAAAGAGCCCATCCCATGTCCGCAACTTCCTCTTCCAGCTTTCTTCCCGGCGATCTGAACGACGCGCTGCTGATCGGCCGCGTGTGGCGCAAGTCCGAGCAGCATGAAGGACCGTGCGTGGTCGTCGTGCGCGGCGGCGAGGTGTTCGACATCACCGCGAGCGTGCCGACCACCGCCGATCTGTTCGAGCGCGACGATGCCGCGCAATTTGCGCGCAGCGCGCCGGGCGTGCCGCTCGGGCCGGTTGCGCAACTGATCGACGCAAACCTGCCGGGCGCGGGCGCCCCCGCCGTGCGCCTGCTCGCGCCGTGCGACGTGCAGGCGATCAAGGCCTGCGGCGTCACGTTCGCGGTGAGCCTGATCGAGCGCGTGATCGAGGAGCAGGCCGGCGGCGATCCGGCGAAGGCGAAGGAAGTGCGCGAGACGATCGCATCGACGATCGGCACCGACCTGTCGAAGATCAAGCCGGGCTCGGAAGCCGCGATGAAGCTGAAGGCCGAGCTCGAGCGCCGCGATGCGTGGTCGCAATACATGGAAGTCGGCATCGGTCCGGACGCGGAGGTATTTTCGAAATCGCAGCCGATGTCGGCGGTCGGCTTCGGCGCGGACGTCGGTCTGCTCGCCGCGTCGGTGTGGAACAACCCGGAGCCGGAGATCGTGCTCGCGGTGAATAGCCGCGGCGGTGTCGTCGGCGCGACGCTCGGCAACGACGTGAACCTGCGCGACATCGAAGGGCGCTCGGCGCTGTTGCTCGGCAAGTGCAAGGACAACAACGGCTCGTGCGCAATCGGCCCGTTCGTGCGGCTGTTCGACGACACCTTCTCGCTCGACTCGGTGCGCAGCGCGAGCGTGTCGCTGCGCGTCGAAGGCACCGACGACGACTTCGTGCTCGACGGCGTAAGCCACATGAGCGAGATCAGCCGCGACCCGGCCGACCTCGTCGCGCAGACCTGTGGCCGTCATCACCAGTACCCGGACGGCTTCATGCTGTTCCTCGGCACGATGTTCTCGCCGATCAAGGACCGCGACGCGCCCGGCGCCGGTTTCACGCATCACCTCGGCGACCGTGTGACGATTTCGACGCCGCAGCTCGGCGCGCTGACCAACACGGTGCGTCTGTCCACCGAAATCGAACCGTGGACGTTCGGCGTGCGCGCTCTGTATCGCAACCTTGCGGTTCGCGGCCTGCTGGTTGCTGAATAACCGGATTGTCGCTGCAATTTTCGAAAGGAGAATCAGGACATGAGTCAATTTGCAAACTACATCGACGGACAGTGGGTCGACGGCGCGAGCGTGTCGCGCAATGTCAATCCGTCGAATCTGGACGACGTGATCGGCGAATTCGCGCAAGCCGACGCCGAGCAGACGCACCGCGCGATCAGCGCCGCGCGCAAGGCCTTCGCGACGTGGTCGCTGTCCACGCCGCAGCAGCGCTTCGACGTGCTCGACCAGGCGGGCAGCGCGATCCTCGCGCGCAAGGCGGAGCTCGGCAAGCTGCTCGCGCGTGAAGAGGGCAAGACGCTGCCCGAGGCGATCGGCGAAGTGGGCCGCGCCGGCCAGATCTTCAAGTTCTTCGCGGGCGAAGCGCTGCGTGTCGGCGGCGAAATCGTGCCGTCGGTGCGGCCGGGCATGACAGTCGAAATGACGCGCGAACCGGTCGGCGTGGTGGGCCTGATTACGCCGTGGAATTTTCCGATCGCGATTCCGGCGTGGAAAATCGCACCGGCGCTCGCGTACGGCAACACGGTCGTCATCAAGCCGGCCGATCTGGTGCCCGGCAGCACGTGGGAGCTGGTCAAGATCATCGCCGAGGCGGGCGCGCCGGCGGGCGTGATCAACCTCGTGATGGGCCGCGGCTCGGTGGTCGGCGAGGCGCTGGTGTCGTCGCCGCACGTGGATGCGATCAGCTTTACCGGTTCCGTCTCGACGGGTCGCGCGATCGGCGCGAAGTGCTTCGAGTCGGGCAAGAAATTCCAGCTCGAAATGGGCGGCAAGAACCCGATGGTCGTGCTCGACGACGCCGATCTCGACGTCGCGGTCGAAGCCTGCATCAACGGCGCGTTCTACTCGACGGGCCAGCGTTGCACGGCATCGAGCCGGCTGATCGTGACCGAGGGGATCTATGACCGCTTCATCGACGGCATGAAGGCGCGCATGCGCGCGCTGAAGGTCGGCGATGCGCTCGCGGACGGCACGCAGATCGGCCCGGTCGTCGACGACAAGCAGCTCGAGCAGGACGAGCGCTATCTGGCGATCGCGCGCGAGGAGGGCGGCACGGTGTTCGGCGGCGAGCGCGTCAAGGGCGCGACGCCGGGCAACTTCCTCGCGCCGGCGCTGGTCACGGAGACGACCGCGGCGATGCGCATCAACCGCGAAGAGGTGTTCGGGCCGGTCGCGTCGGTGATCAAGGTCAAGGACTACCAGGAAGCGCTCGCGGTCGCTAACGACACCGAGTTCGGTCTGTCGGCCGGCATCTGCACGACCTCGCTGAAGTACGCGAGTCATTTCCGCCGCCATGTGCAGGCGGGCATGGTGATGGTCAACACCGCGACGGCGGGGGTCGATTATCACGTGCCGTTCGGCGGCAGGAAGGGATCGAGCTATGGTCCGCGCGAGCAGGGCGCCTACGCCCGCGAGTTCTATACGTCGGTGAAGACCGCGTATATCAACCCGGGCGCGGTCTGACGCGACACTAGCCGGGCTCCGCTAAAACGGAACTGGCCCACCATCGCATTCGATCGCGATGGCGGGCCAGCAGGGGAAGCTGCAAGAGCTATGGCAAAGCGCTCCGGCAGGTACAGCTACATCAACAGCAACTTTCTAACGGGAACGCGGCTTACTGCGCTGCGCGGCCCTGTTGCGACGAACCGCTGGTCACGCCGCCGACCGCGCTGTTTTGCGCCGCGACGCGAGCTTCGGCAGCCTGAATGTTCGACGGATATTCGTTCGGGTTCGAACGCGCCGGGTTGTAACCGGCCTTCTCGATCTGAACCAGCTCTTCACGAACTTGCGCGCGGGTCAGCGGCTGGTTCGATTGAGCGAAAACGGCAACCGGAGCAGCGAGAGTAGCGGCGATAACGACAGCTTGAACGAGTGATTTCATTTTTACTACCTCCAGGTTTTGTCTTGTTAGGCTGCGAAACCGTTTGTTTGCAGCAGTGATGACAGTCTAGGGGGAGCCGGAACTAGGGTAAATACCTAATTCCTGAACTCACTGTTTCGGTAACTAAAACAATATTGGGGCAGCAAGGCTGTCGATCATCGATTTGCGAAGCGATCGACGATGGATAGGCGCGTCTATTAGCCGCCTGAAGCGGCTTGGACAAGCAGCCAGCCAGCGACGCCGATGGCTATGGCGCCGATCGTCCGTGCGACGCGCGCGCCGTCCGGTGCGACCCGCTCGGCGGTGATGGCGGCCGTCACGGCGGCCATCAGGCGCAAATCCGTCATGCCGGCGACCAGCAGAATCGCCGTCAATCCCGCGCAGGAACCGGCACAGTCCACCCCGATGCGCAGCCCGTAGCGCCAGGCGCTTGCCGCGTCGGCGGCGAGGCTCGGTGTCGCGCGACAGCAGGCGAGGCGGCGGGCTTTCCACGTGCTGAACTGCAATGCGCCGGCGAGCAGGACCACCACGCCGGCCGCTAACGGCACGGACCGCGCGAGCGCTAGCCACCGCAACTCGAGCGCCGCGAGCGACGCACCGACCGCAAACACGGCCATGCCGAGCGCAGTCCATACGACCGCGTACGCGCCGCTCACCAGCACCGTCAGCAGCGCCAGTCGCCCCGCGCTCGCCCGCGCGCCGACCGCTTCGCGATAGCGCAGCAGCATCGGCATCAACGACGGCAGCATCATCGCCGCCATCATCACGATCCACATGCCGATGAACGATGCCGCGGTGCGGGCCCACGTGCGCCCGCAGGTCGGCATCCACAGCGTCGACATCGACCAGCCGCCTGGCATCGGCAGCGCGCCCATCGCCGACATCGACGCGTTGTGCGCCAGTGTCGCCGCGACGCTCGCGATGAACACCAACGCGCAGACGCCGACGAACACCCGCTGCGATGAGCGCATCGCGCGCCACGTGGTGAAGTGCTGCCCGTTCGTGCAGGCAGCGCGTACGAGCGGGCCCATCACCGCTCGTACTCGTCGTGACGGCGCCACCAGATGCCTGTCTCGTTGCGTCCCTTCGGCGCGCGATCGAGCCACTGGTACATGCCCCACAGCGCATCGACGCCGCGCGCGTAGGTTGAATACGTGTGATAGACGACGCCGTCTTCGAGCACGAACGCGCTCATGCCGGGCCGGTCGCGCGAATAGGTGGCCGCGTCAGTGCCGCAGGTCGCCGCGAATTGCGCGACGGGTTCGGGCGCGGGACTCACGTCCATCGCGTGAGAGTTGCGTGCGTAGTTGTACTCGATATCGCCGGCGCGCTGCTGTGCCTCGGTGAACGAGACATTGAAGTCGAAATTGAAATCGCCGCTTGCCGACGATGCCCAGGGAAACGTCCAACCCATGCGTCGCTTGTATGCCTGCAACTTCTCGAGCGGCGCGCGCGACACCGCCATCAGCATCACGTCGTGATGCGCGAGATGCACAGCGAAGCCGCCGAAACCGTCCGCGATCGACGAGCACGATGGGCAGCCCGCCTTGTAGTCGGGCCCGAACATGAAGTGGTAGACGAGCAGCTGCGAACGTCCTCTGAACAGCTCGGCGAGCGATGCGGTGCCTTCGTCGGTATCGAAGCGGTAGGCCTTATCGACCTTCACCCACGGCAGCGCCTGACGTTGCCGCGCGAGTTCGTCGCCGTGTCGCGTGTGGGCTTTTTCCGCGTCGAGCAGCGCGCGTCGCGCGTCGAGCCACTGTTCGCGGGTTCCGATCGGATGCGTGGTCATCGTGGGTTCCTCCGTGGGTCGTGCCGCGCCGTGCGAGCTCTTGCCCGAAGGCGTCGGTGACGGTTGATGGTCGTGCTAGATTAGGACCGGGCATCGATCGGGTGGGAGTGACAAGTGTGGCGGGATTCGCTTGATGCATTGACGTGCTACGCGCGGACTCGCACGCCGTGGACGCGCTGATTGCGGCGGCGGCGCGCGCGCTCGCGGCCGGCGATCCGCTCGGCGCGCTCGACCGCGTCGCGTTGCGCGACGACGCGCCGGCGCTCGCGCTGCGCGGCATCGCGATGGCGCAGCTCGGCGATTTCGCGCGCGCAAAGGCGCTGGTGCGCGCCGCCGCGCGCGCATTCGGCGCGCAGCATGCGGTGTCGCGTGCCCGCTGCGTGGTCGCCGAAGCGGAGATCGCGTTCGCGTCGCGCGATCTCGCATGGCCCGCCAGAACACTCGACGCCGCGACCGCCACGCTCGACGCGCACGGCGATCGCGTGAATGCCGCGCATGCGCGGTATCTGGCGGCGCGGCGTCTGCTGCTGATCGGCCGTCTCGACGAAGCGGAGCGCAAGCTTGCCGTGCTCGATCCCCGGCCGTTTCCGCCCGCGTTGCGGGCCGCGCATGAGCTGGTGGTCGCGGGAGTCGCGCTGCGGCGTTTGCGCAGCGGCGCCGCTCGTGCCGCGCTGGCGCGGGCAGCACGCGCGGCACACGAGGCCGGCATTCCGGCGTTGATCGCGGAAGTCGAAAACGCTTCGGCTGCACTGAGCAAGCCGGCGGCGCGCATGATCGCGAGGGGCGAAGAAGAACCGATCCTCCTCGATGAGATCGAAAAGCTGCTGACCTCGAACCAGGATGGTGGTCCGCTCATCGTCGACGCTTGCCGCTACGCGATCCGCGACGCCAACGCGGCGGTTGCGCTCGCGAGCCGACCTGTGTTGTTCGCGCTTGCTCGCATGCTAGGCGAGGCATGGCCCGACGACGTGCCGCGCGACGCGCTCGTCGCACGCGCGTTTCGCGCCAAACGCGCCGACGAATCACATCGCGCGCGGTTGCGCGTCGAGATCGGCCGGCTGCGTGCGGCGCTCGGCACGCTCGCGAGCGTCAGCGCGACGACGCGCGGCTTCGCGCTCGCGCCGCGGCAAGCGCGCGAGGTCGTCGTGCTGGCGCCGCCAGTCGAAGGCGAGCATGCGGCGCTGCTCGCGTTTCTCTCGGATGGCGAATCCTGGTCGAGTTCCGCGCTTGCGCTCGTGCTCGGCGCGAGTCAGCGCACCGTGCAGCGCTCGCTCGACACGTTAGCCGCGGCCGGCAAAGTGCAGCCGGTGGGCGAGGGGCGCGCGCGCCGATGGATGACGCCGCCGCTCGCCGGATTCGCGACGGCTTTGTTACTCCCTTCCCCGTTCCCTTCGTGATTAGGATGGTCATCATGAACCACTCTGCCGCCAGAATCGTCCGCGAATATGGGCCCTTTACGGGCGTCGATAAAGTGCACGGGGTCACTTACGATGGCCGGCTGGTGTGGATCGCGACCGGCGAACGGCTCGACGCGATCGATCCGGCGAGCGGCGAGACGCTGCGCTCGATCATGGTTGCCGCCGACGCGGGCACGGCCTTCGACGGCAAGCACCTGTTCCAGATCGCGAATGGCCGCATCCAGAAGATCGATCCGCAGAGCGGCCGTGTGCTGTCGACGATCGCGGCGCCCGGCGACGGCGGCCACTCCGGCCTGACTTGGGCCGAGGGTTCGCTGTGGGTCGGTCAGTATCCCGAGCGGAAAATCTATCAGGTCGATCCGGATACTGGCGCGGTGTTGCGCACGATCGAATCGAATCGCTTCGTGACCGGCATTACGTGGGTCGACGGCGAGCTATGGCATGGCACGTGGGAAGGTGACGAGAGCGAACTGCGGCATATCGATCCACGCAGCGGCGAGGTGCTCGAGAGCGTCGAGATGCCGGCCGGCGCTGGAATCTCCGGACTCGAATCGAACGGCGCGGATCTGTTCTTCTGCGGCGGCGGTGGCAGCGGGCTCGTTCGTGTCGTGCAGCGTCCGGCGCGAGATAGCGGTTCGCAATTGACGGTCGATTCTACGAGCGAGTGAGTCATTACTTGAATCGCCCGGCGTCGTTATTGGCGCTGGTATTTGGCTTATTTGTACTCGTCGATAACGTAATTCATCGATAGTAAGAAAAGCGAAATATTTCTTTTCGTTACTCTTATCGCGCTGGTCGTCCGTCTTCCTGCGAGGGCGTCTTTGCCTGAAAAGGCATCGTTTTTTTCAAACCTTTGTGCATTGGTTCGGCTCACGCGAGGCGGATGATGCCATCCGCGCCGCGGCCGAACCCTAAGCCCAGCCTGCCACACACACGATGCTGCACCAC
Organism: Paraburkholderia sp. JPY465; assembly: GCF_050436725.1. Taxonomy (NCBI): domain Bacteria; kingdom Pseudomonadati; phylum Pseudomonadota; class Betaproteobacteria; order Burkholderiales; family Burkholderiaceae; genus Paraburkholderia; species Paraburkholderia sp. JPY465. Next base: position 827,310 of record NZ_JBNDMT010000006.1, on the reverse strand, counting down.
GCACGCGAAGCATTCGAGTGTTTATCAACAGTAGCGCGGAGTCGGGAACATTTTTACCGCTTGCCCGTGCATTGCGGCTTTTCGCAAGACGTCGCGAACTGAACCAAGTCGGGTTGTCACGCTAATCCTTATCGTGGGCAGACATACTTTTTACACAATCCCTTCATATTATTCGCTCGTTTTACTAAGTGTTGCCCCCCATAAAAGAAGCGGTTGCCGAAACAACTCACACAGGGTCCTCCAAATGTCATCGCATCACAAAATGCGTCCAGCGCTTTGTCTAACGTCCGTTGCCGCTGCCTGCGTGCTCGCAGCTTGCGGCGGAAATTCGGACAGCCCCGCTCCCAACAACAACGCCAGCACGACCTACTCGGGCGTGGTCGCCGCAGCTGCCTTCGTACCGGGCAGCGCGACCGGTAACCCGAACCTGAAGGCCGGCTACTACTCCGGTGCCACCGTGTTCGTCGATGCCAATGGCAACGGTGTGCTCGACAACGGCGAAGCCTCGGCGAAAACCGACGCCAACGGCCATTTCTCGTTGACCACGACCGCCTCGGGTCCGCTCGTCGCTGACATCACGACCTCGGCCACCAACACGGCATCGGGCGCGAAGGTCGCGAGCCACCTGATCCTGCGCGCTTCGGCCGACCAGATCGCCGACCAGGGCGCCGGCAAGGTGGTGATCAGCCCGTTGTCGAGCGAAGTGCAGCGGCTCGTCGAAGCCAACGGCACCAAGTACGCGGCGGAGAAGGCCAATCTGTCGACTCGTCTGTCGGGCCCGGCGTTCAACAACGCGTCGGTGACGGTTCCTGCCGCCGACGTCCTGGCCGACGTCAACACTCTGTCCGGCGCCGAGCAGTATGCCGTGCTGTTCGAACAAAATGCACTGATCAACCGCTACACGTACGCGACCACGAAGCTCGATCGTGGCGACAAGTACCCTGACGCGCTGGCCGTTGCCGGAGGCGATCCCACCTTGGCAAGCGTTTCGGGCATCACCGCTGGCGAGACCATCCCGACGGATGCGCGTAAGGCGATCACCTTCGCACAAGCCCAGCAGGCTGCGTTCAACGTCGAAGCGATTCCGCGTTACGACAACATCTTCGTGATCATGCTGGAGAACAGCAGCACGAACCGCGTCAAGGGTTCGGCGTACATGCCGGCGGTCAACTCGATGATCACCAACGGCAACTACTTCTCGACCTACTTCGCGACCGGCAGCCCGTCCGAGCCGAACTACACCGCCTTGGGCGGCGCCGACGACTTCGGTATCGGCGACGACAACTGGTGGGGTTGCGCCGCCACCGGCACCACCGCCCCGACGGACAAGCCTTTCGCCGGCGGCACCGCTTCCGACGGCCAACCGCTGCCGGCCCACGTTGCGCTGACGCCGAACGACCCGATCATCGGTACTACCGCCGGCGGCGCCACCGTGGCCGTTGGATCGCTGCTGTCCAATTACACGGCAGCCGCCAACCAGGCGTGCTCGACGGATGGCACCGGCTCCGTTGCCAACCACAACATCATGAACGCGCCGAACCTGTTCACGCAGATTTCGAACGCGGGCCTGACGTGGCGTACCTACAGCGAATCCATGAACCCGGGTCAGGATCCGCGCGCCGACAGCCTCGGTGACACGGGTATATCGCAGGCCTATAACCAGACCGACGGCGGCATCACCGTGACGGGCACGCCGTTCGCCATGCCCGGCTCGCTCTACAAGACCAAGCACCATCCGGGCATGGCCTATCAGAACGTGCGTAACCAGCCGGAGTTCTACGCGAACAACCGCACGATCTTCGGTACCCAGTACTACACCAACGCGGCCGACCTGACCAGCACGACGCTCTACAAGGTTCCGACCGGCTACAACGTCGACCAGTTCAGCACCGACCTGGCCAAGGGCGACGTCGGTACGCTGAACTTCATCATGCCCGACCAGTGTGATGACTTGCACGGCACCGGCAGCGACGGCACCTGTAAGGACAGCACGACCGCCTCGGGTACCGTTCCGGCTCACTCGCTGTTGACCCGCGCCGACTTCTACACCAACGCGGTGGTGCAGAAGATCAAGGCTTCGCCGCTGTGGCAGAACAAGCAGCGCAACGTTGCCATCGTGGTCATGTTCGACGAAGGCAATGGCGCGTCCAACGGCGCCGGCAGCTCGTGCTGCGGCTGGGACGTGGGTGGCAAGGCTACGCAGATGCAGAACGCGGACGGCACCTGGACTCCGGTCCAGGCGAAGTACGGCAACGGCAACAAGGGTCACGGCAACTCGATCTTTGTGCTGATGACCAACCAGCAAGACGTCGGCACCGCGCCGAAGGGCGTCGCCGACAGCGATACGTATAGCCACTTCTCGTTCGTGCGCACGCTGCAGGACATGTTCCAGCTGGCCGACCCAGGTGTTCCGACTTCGTATGCCAACCGTTCGAAGTACACGGAATCGTACATTGCGCAGAACATCGCCAACCTGCCTGAATACGCTGGCAGCGCCGATACGCACTACGACGCGGTTCGTCCGATGAACCACGCCTATGTGATTCCGGCCGGTTACACGCAGAGGTTCCAGACGGGTGACGTCAACGATCCGGCGCAAGTCGGTCCCGACGCGACCCAGAAGAACCTGTGGGCAGCGAAGTAATAAAAAGTACTAAAGGGCAAGCACGCGCAAGCGTGCCATTCATCAAGCAGTAGCCTGCGCGGGGGAATGGTTCGGCCGCTCCCCCGCCGGCCGTTTTATCGAACAAAGCCGGGGAGTAGCGATGCGCAAGGTTTATGCGGGGGCGCTGTATGTCATCTTGTCAACATTGGCCGCTTGCGGGGGCGGGGGCTCGTCGCAGTCGTCCTCGACTGACGCCGGCACGGGCTCGACGGGGTCCCCGGGGTCGGCGCCTACGAGCACACTGAGCGCGGCGGCCCAGATCGGTGAGCAAATGTTCTTCGACAAGAACCTGTCTGGCGGCAAGAACCAGGCATGCGCGTCCTGCCACGATCCGGCGTTCGCCTACGGCCCGCCCAACAGCCTGGCTGTGCAGCTCGGTTCCGATGGCGTATCGGAAGGCCAGCGCGCGGTTCCTTCGCTACGCTACAAGGCTATGACGCCGGCCTACGACGACAATGCTTCGAACCCGGACGGCATCACGGCGAACGCGCCGGGCGGCGGGTTCATGTGGGACGGCCGCGGCAAGACGCTGGCCGATCAGGTAGCGCTGCCCCTCCTCAATCCCATCGAGATGAACAACGCCTCCAAGGACGCGGTGGTGCAGGCGGTGAAGAACTCCGCATATGCCGCAAAGTTCACGGCGGTGTATGGCCCGGCCGTGTTCGGCGATACGGACACGGCGTTCCAGGACATCGGACTCGCGCTGCAGGCCTTCCAAAATGAGGACCCGAGCTTTGCGCCGTATTCCAGCAAATTCGACCTGTATGCGAACAACAAGATCGGCGGAACATTGACGCCAGCCGAAATTCGCGGAATGAACCTGTTCAACGATACCGATCACGGAGCCGGCTGCGTGGCCTGTCATTTCATGGGCGCGAACTTCAACGGCTCGAACGCGCTGGGGACCGACTTCACCTATCAGGCGATCGGCGCGCCGCGCAACGACGCGTCGATCCCGGACAATCCGAACCCCATCGCGGCCAACCTGAACGCGAGCTACTACGACATGGGACTGTGCGGCCCGATCAATAACGGCAGCTATGACAGCCACACACCGCTTTCGGCCACCAGCGGCGCCGGCCCGGACCCCTTTACGGGCGTGAACAACCCGGATCCGTATTGCGGCCGCTTCAAGGTGCCGACGCTGCGCAACGTCGCCGCGCGCAACGCGTTCTTCCACAACGGCGTGTTCCACTCGCTCGAGCAGGTGGTTCGCTTCTACAACACACGCGACACCAACCCTGAGTACTGGTATCCGTCCACGGGTGGCGATTCGACCAAACTGACCAGCAACCCCAGCTATGCGCTGCAACCCACCTATGCAGCGGGCGCGACGGTGAATATGTTCAACGATCTGCCGGCCGCCTACCAGGGCAATATCGACGAGGAACTGCCGCTGGGGCAGGGCCAGACCGACGCGGGCGGCACCACCGCGTTGAACGGTGCGCAGCCGCGTGCTGTCCATTCGGCGCCGCAACTGTCGGATCAGGACGTGCAGGACGTGATCTGTTTCCTGAATACCTTGAGCGATGGCTACCACGCTCCCGCAACGCAGCCCACGAGCGGTAGCTGCGTGAATTGATCCTTCTGAATACTTGAACTATCCACGATGATGCATTTTTCGAATGCGGTGCGCGGCACTGCCATTGCGTGTTCCCTGACGGCGGCGTTCTTGTTGGGTGGTTGCCAGAACAAGACCGAACCTTCCGCGGAGAACTTCACCAACACCATCACGCACTACCTCGCCGACCGCGGCCACCTGTGCGTGGCGAAATACGATTGGCCCATCCACGTGGCCGATCAGGACGCCGTGGTCACGCATTCCCGCGATGCGGTGCAATTGCCGGTGATGGAAAAGCTGGGCCTCGTCAAGAGCACCGCGATGATGGTCGAGCGCACTGGCGAGGACGGAGCCAGGATCGAGGCTCCGGGACGCGAGTATGTGCTGACCGACGAAGGCAGGAAGTTCTACCTGCACAATCCGGTGGTGGTGGCGACACCCGGGAAGACCCTCACGCACGACGCCGATCTATGCGTGGCTACGCTGTCTTTGGACAAGGTGGTGGGCTGGGAGCCGCCCGTGACCCGCGACGGCGAGACCAGGACCTCGGTGCTCTACACCTATAAGATCGACCCGGCGCCTTTTGCCAGGACATCCGAGTTCCAGCGAGTGTTCCCGATGGTGGCGCGTGTGATCGAAGGCGCCGGCACCATGCAGCTGCGCGAGGGCGTGCGCCTGACCAAGGACGGCTGGGTAGCGGAAGAATATTTCGTTCGCTGATCGTTGAGTTGCCAACGGGGTGCGCACGACCGGATCGCGCGGAACCTCATGCGCGGCGGCTCCCATGCCGCCGCGCCGGGACCACCCGCACCGCTATGGCGTCCCCGCTGAACTCAATCCCGTGCTAGCAAAATAGATCACGAGAAAATACAGCAGCACGTAGAGCGCGTAGGTCTGCCCGTTGCCGGTATAGACGCGCCGTATCCGTGCCGCCGCCGCGAGCGCGAAATGCGATAGGCCGCGCCAGAAAATCTGCGCGACCGGCGGCACCGTGCGGCTCAGCATGGGCCGATAGAAGTGGTAAAAGTCCGGAGCGTTGCGCGCGTTGCCGCGGCGGCTGCGGTAGTACAGCGCACCGAGTCCGAACACGATCGCGGTGACGATCAGCACGACGATCACGACCGGCGTCGGATTCCAGAACCCGTAGATGCTTTCGAGCGACATGCCGCCCCATACCAGTGTCGCGGCGAACTGCGGATCGATCGCGGCGGATACCGGTTCGAGCAACACCTTTGGAAAGAACGACAGGATCGCGATTCCGACCACGAACAGGAACTGCGGCACCAGCAGCATCACCGGCGCTTCGCGCACCTGTGGCCGCTGCGGCGGGCGCGGCTTCAGGAAAACGCCGTTCAACAGTCGCAGCATGTACAGAAAGCCGGCGCAGGTCGCGAGCAGCCCGCACACGGCGAGCCCGAACCAGCCCTTGTCGATCATCGCGCTCAACAACAGCCATTTGCCGCCGAAGCCCATCAGCGGCGGCAGGCCCGACATCGACACGAGCGCGATCACGACCATCGCGAACGTCAGCGGCATCTCGCGCGCGAGACCGCCCACATCGGCGAAGTTGCGCGTGCCGGTGCGCAAGATCACACCCGCCAGCGCGAGGAACAGGATGCCCTTCACGAACATGTGATTGGCGACCAGGTACAGCGCGGTGACCCAGCCGAGATGGCTCATCAGGCCGATCGCGGTGACGATATAGCCGGTCTGGCTCATGCTCGACAGCGCGAGCATGCGTTTGAAGTCGTTCTGCCGCAATGCCATCAGCGCGCCGAATAGCGTCGTCAGCATGCCGATCCAAGTCATCACGTGCGCGAGTTCGAGGCCGACCTCCGAGCGTATCGTCAGATAGGTGCCGATCAGCAGGCCGAACATCGCGACCTTGCTGACCACCGCCGAGAGCATCGCGGTCATGTCGTCTTCCGCTTCGGTGTAGGCGCCCGGCAGCCATACGTGCACGCCGATCGCGCCCGCCTTGATCAGGAAGCCGGCCGCGAGCAGCACGAACGCGTGGTTCGCTTCCGGTCCCGAATGGATCAGCGCCGATAGCGCGATGGTGTCGTCGATCACCGCGACGTTGGCGAAGCCCGCCAGCAGGAAGAACGCCGCCAGCAGCGAAAACAGCAGGAAGGTCAGCACGTGCGGGCCCGCGCGCCGGCACTTCGCGATCAGGAAACACGACGACAGCGTGATGATTTCCCAGCTATAGAAGAATTCGAGCGACGTCGACGAGCGCAGCAGCGCTGGAATCGACAGCGACAGCACGACGAGCATCGGATAGAAGCCGGGGCGCGCATCGTCGCGATAGAGACTCGCCGCGGCGATCACGAGGCTGCCCGCGAGCAGCAGCCAGGCGAACAGCCCGGCGATACGGCCCGCGCCCTCGCAAAGCAGACTGCCGATCAATCCAATCGCGATCACCGCGAGCACGCCTTTCACGCGCCCTGGCAGACGATCGGCCGCATAGAACAGCGCGCCCGCCGCGAGCGGCGAGAAGATCCACGCCGACGCGACGCCCGAGAACACGGCCGCCATATAGGCCGCCGCGATCAGCAGCACGGCGACGCCGAACAGCGGCAGCAGCGCGGCGAGGTTCGGGCGCGCTTTGGCCTCGACACCGGACGGCGCCAGCGCGCGCACGAACCAGTGGAACATGTAACCCGCTTCGAGCAGCGAGCCGCTCAGGATCAGCACGATCCAGTACGGCTTGCCGGCGGCGGTCAGGCGCATTACGAGTTCCCACTTCGCCCAGAAGCCGGGGAACGGCGGCAGTCCCGCGATCGCCACCAGGAAGAGGCCGAGCAGGCCGATCAGCAACGGGCTGCGCGACAGGATCGCGCGTGCGTCGTCGCCATGCCGCCGCAGCACGCCGTTCAGCCAGAACAGCCCCGCCTTCGCGAACAGATGGTTGATGAAGAGGCCGCCGACGACGAGCGGGATCGATGCGTCCGCGCCGACCTGGCGCAGCAACGCGAGCGAAAGCATCAATAGCGCCATTTGCCCGATCGACGAATAGCCGAGCACGCGTTGCGGCTTCGTCTGCTTGATCGCGAGCAGGTTCGAGAACAGAAACGTGACGCCGCCCGACACGGCGAGAAGCGTCAGCTGGCCGTCGAAAAGCGGCAGCAGTTTCAGCAGCGCGAAGAACACGCCCGCCGACACGCCGACCGATACCATCGCGGCGACGCCGCTCGGCGCGGTCTCGTAGACGTCGAGCCCCCAGCCGTTGGCGGGAAACGGCTTCAGCTCGATCACGAGACTCGCGAACACGAGCAGAATCGCGGCCGTGCCGATCGGGCCGCCGATCTGCTCGCGCAGCGACAGCAATTCGTCGATGTTCAGCGTGCCGCTTACATGGTAGAGCAGCACCGCGCCGAGCAGGAACAGGGTCGACGCGATCACGGTCGCGAGGATGTACTTGAACGCGGCGGCGAGCGCGGCGGGCGTGCGCTCGAGCCCGAACAGGCCGTATGTCGCGATCGACACGATCTCGAGAAACACGAACAGGTTGAACAGGTCGCGGGTCATCACCATGCCGTCGATGCCCATCACCAGAATCAGGTACAGCAGCAACGCCGCGTAGTTGCCGCGCAGTCGGTCCCACAGATGCAAGGCGCCGAGCAGCGCGACCACGTTGACGCTGAACGTGAAGAAGCCTTCCCACAAGCCGAAGCGCAGATTGATCGACACCGGCGGCAGCGCACCCGCGGTCAGCACTTCGATCGTATCGCCGCCGTCGAGCAGGCCGTAGAACGACACCCCGGAGACCAGCACGATTCCGCACAGCGCGATGAAGAAGCCGAGCGTGAGCCACGGCTTGCCGAGCCGATACAGCAGCGGAATGACGAAGCCGCCGCCGAGCCCGAGAATGAAGATCTGCAACGGATGGAACAGCGCGGCTACCATTTCGACTCGGTGAAGGCGTCGATGGCGAGCGTCTTCTTGGCCGCGTAGAGACGGATTGCGAACGACAGCATGATGGCGGTGACCGATAGCCCGATCACGATTGCTGTGACGACGAGCGCCGATGGAACGGGATCGATCGCGCGGTGCGCGGCCGCGGATTTGCTGAGCGCCGCATCGATGATCGGCGCAGTGCCGCCCGTGATGTAGCCGGTCGCGACCATCACGATGTGCAGGCCCGTGTCGATCACCGCGAAGCCGATGATGATGCGCAGGATATTGCGGTGGGTCAGCATGCCCCACAGGCCGATCAAGGAAAGGCAGAAACCCGTGATCAGCAGGATCTTCGAAACCGGGATGCCGGTGCTCATGCGCTCTCCTTTTCGTTCAGCTTCTGAACCGGTCGATGATGACGCTAAGCTCCGCGCCGACCTTGACACCGAGCAGCGTGGAAATCAGCGGGATCGCGCCGGCGCTGAAGAACGCGCCGAACTGGCCACGCGGCAGAAAGCGCGCGTCGAGAAAACCGCCCGCGAGCACGAGGCCCAGAATGCCGATGCAAACGTAGAGCACGCCCGCGAGCGACTCGACGACGCTCAGCAGCGCCACGTTCAGCGTCGAGCGGGGCCGCGCGAGCAGCATCAGCATCACCGCGGATGCGACGATCGCGCCGCCCTGGAAGCCGCCGCCCGCCGACAGATGGCCGTTGACGATCACGTAGCCGCCGAAGGTGAAGATCATCGGCAGCAGCACCTGTTTGCCGGTATGTACGATCTCGCCGGCGGGCCGGCGCGCAAGCGCAGCTTCGTCCGGCGCAGCGGTGGGTGTTGCGCTTTCCTCTTTCAGCAGCATGCCGACGCTCGCCGCGACCATGAACAGCACCGCGACTTCGCCGAGCGTGTCGAAGCCGCGAAACGTGATCAGGATGCCGGTCACGATGTTCGGCGCGCCGAGTTCGAGCGGCCCTCTGACGACGTGGTACCACGCGAGCGGGCGCAGCCCCTGCAACTCCGCATAGCCGCCGACGATCCGCCAGAACACGACCGCGAACAGCAGCACCGTCAGCAGCGCGAACACGCGACGCATCATGATTCGGCCTTCCCGGCGGTGCGTGCGTCTTCGTCGGCGAGCGCGTCGGTGATCGTGGATGGGGTCATCGGCGTGCGGATCAGCCAGGCGGCGCGCGATAGCGCATGCGAGGACACCGGGTTGGTCACGAGCACGAAGTAGATCAGCAGAATCAGGCGGAAGGTCCAACTCGGGTGGTAGAACGCGAGGCCGATGAGCACGAGCATGTTGCCGAGCGTCGACGCCTTGGTGCCGGCCTGAATGCGCGTATACGCATCCGGCATGCGCAGCAGCCCGAGGCCGGCAGAGAACAGAAAGACGGCGCCCAACAAGATGAACACGCTGCCGGTCAATTCGAACATGCGCTAGCCCTTCTGATAGCCGGTCTTGCGGATCGCGTACAGAAAGACGAAGGTCGTGAGTCCCGAGCCGATCGCGGCTTCGGCCATCGCGACGTCCGGCGCGGCGAGCAGCAGGAAGGCGACCGCCGCGAACAGGCTCGCGAGTCCCGAGCTCACCATCGCGGCGAGCAGATTCTTCAGGCAGACGGCCAGCACTCCGCTCACGAGGATGCTCGCGCACATCAGCAGCAGGAGCAGTTCGAGCATCGTTCACAGCCCCCTTTCGAGAAAGCGCGCAATCGCCAGCACCGCCAGAAAGCTCAGCAGTGCATACACGAGTGCCACGTCGATATAGACGAAACGACCGGAGAACTGCGCATACAGCGCGATCAGCGACAGCGAGATGACCGTCAGCACGTCGATCGCGACGATGCGGTCGACGAGTGTCTTGCCGATCACGAGACGGATCACGCCGAACAGGATCGCGAACAAGATCAGCACGCCGGCGATCCGGAGCATGATCTCAGCCAAAGACTTTCTCCAGATGCTTTTCGAACGGTGCGACGAGTGTCCTGGTCGCTTCGTCGATATCAGTCGTCTTCACGTCGAGCCAGTGAATGAAAAGTATGTCGTCGCGAATGTCCATCACGAGCGAGCCCGGCGTGAGCGCAATCGAATTGGCGAGCGCGAGACGGCCGAGCGGTGTTTGGAGGCGAGTGCGAACCTTGACGATGCCGGGCTTGATGTCGATACGCGGCGAGTACACCAGCGCCATCACATTCAGATTGGCGCGTACGAGCTCGACGATGAAGGTCACGCTATACGCGGCGAAGTGATACGGCGCCGCTGGCGTTAGACGTAGGCGCTGCCATGCTTCGCTCGACGAAACGAAGACACGCGCGATGACGAAGGTAATGACGAGACCGACGAGAGCGGGTTCGATCGCGAGCGATGCATTCGCGACCATCCAGATGACGAACAGGACGACCCAGAGGCCGGCCATTTCCCGAGGAACGAACGACGACACCGGTTTTCCGTTGTTCGAAGCCATGTCATCGGTTCCTAAGGAGGCCGTGCGGAAAATTCTAAGTGACAATTTATGGCAAATCAAACCCGATGCCGATCGACGCTCGTTTATTGAAAAAGGACCACGATAGGGCTGTTTGCCCGCCGAAGCCCGATCCAAAGCTATGCGCCGCCCGCATGAATTGATTTTTTAATGAATTTGTGCGGATCGCCGGAACACGGTCGAATGTCGGGTTTCTCGCGGCCCGCGTATAACGGTGTGCCGCCTGTTTGAATTCATCAAAAAACCGATAAGGAGCAACAATGAAAGCCATGCTGGCCACCCTGACGATTGCACTGCTGGCCGTATCGTCCGGAAGCGCAATCGCCAAGGAATGGTCGACCGTGCGGTTCGGGGTCGACGCGAGCTATCCGCCGTTCGAATCGAAAGCCGCCGACGGCAAGCTCGTCGGCTTCGATATCGATCTTGGCAATGAGATTTGCCGCCGGCTCAACGCGAAATGCGTGTGGGTCGAGAATTCGTTCGACGGCATGATTCCCGCGCTGAAAGGCCGCAAATTCGACGGCGTGTTGTCGACGATGTCGATGACGCCCGCGCGTCAGGCGCAGATCGGGTTCTCGTCGAAGGTGTTCCGCATTCCGACGCGTCTCGTCGCGAAGAAGGGCTCGCCGATCGTGCCGACGCCGGAAGCGCTGAAGGGCAAGCGCATCGGCGTCGAGCAGGGCTCGATTCAGGAAACCTACGCGAAGACGTATTGGGAGCCGGCCGGCGCGGTGATCGTGCCGTATCAGGATCAGGATCTGGTGTATTCGGATTTGCTTGCCGGCCGTATCGACGCGTCATTGCAGAACGCGGTGCAAGCCGATATCGGCTTTCTGCGCACCCCGCGCGGTAAGGACTTCGGATTTGCCGGCAATCCGCTTTACGACGCGAAAACGCTCGGCAGCGGCGCGGCGATTGGTTTGCGTAAAGAAGATACCGATCTGCAGGAAAAGATCGACAAAGCCATTGCCGATATCCGCGCGGATGGCACTTACAACCGCATTGCGAAAAAGTATTTCGACTTCGACGTGTACGGTCAGTGAGCCGGGACCGCGCTGCAAGTGGCCAGCCTGGACCTGGCACTCGCGCGGCCCGACATCTAAACTGGTGTCATGACCTTCCTGAGCCGTGATGTGGCGAGCCGGTATGCCCGAATCAGCTGCAAGCGCCGCTTCATCCGGCCCGACCCGCATTGGGGAGGCACTGACATGCAGGGCTTTCAGATCACGTTCTTCACCCAGCAGGGGCGCAGCCACCATGGCAAGCCGCTTGCCGACTGGCTCGTGCGTCTCGCGAGCGAACTCGGCCTGCGCGGCGCGACCGTGATTCCGGCTTGCGAAGGCATCGGCCATCATCATCGCATTCACTCCGCGCACTTCTTCGAGCTTGCCGATCAACCGTTGTCCGTCGTGATGGCGGTGACGAGCGACGAAGCCGATCGGCTGTTCGATCGTCTGCGCGCTGAGCGTTTGCATCTGTTCTACGTCAAAACGACGGCCGAGTTCGGCGTCGTCGGAGAGGACGACGGGGCTTGAACGGCCGGCCCCGATGGCAGGTCCCGAACCTCGTTTTCTCGACCTGGTCCGCGTACGCGCGCGGGCATGCAGCCGCACAGGGCTGTGATGGGCATGTCGAATGCTTCGCTACTGGAGTCATCCCCAGGGAGAGCGAATCATGCGACAAGTTGCGACAAACATGCTGATCGCGCTGTCGGCCATTGCGTTGATGGCGGGCGCATCCGGCTGCAAGCGCTCGGCCGAGAACGGCCGCATCTCGACGGGCCAGATGAGCAGCGGTGTCATGAGCAATTCGGCGAGCCCGCGTGGCACACCGGGCGATAGCGACGCGGCGAATCGCGCGAACGGCGAGGCGGGCGCGGCAGCGAGCGCGTCGCCCGCCGCGAGCGCCGCCGCGGCGGTCCACAGCACGCCGGCGAGCGGGGCGTCCGCGACGCAGTAAGCGTCGCTCGGACGGGGCGCATGGCCTAACTATTCGTCCAACGGATCGGGGTCGCCCAATGCTGAGTCGATCGCGCGCTGGGCATTGTCGACGGCCTCGCCGATCGCGGGTTTGCCGCGCAGCGCGGAGCGCGCATGACGCGGAGCGGTCCAGGCTTCGAGGTCGCGAGCGTCGGTATCGGTGCGATCGATTCGCGTGGTGATCGACGAACCGCCGGCCAGGTCGTCCTCGACGAGCACGGTGATGGTGAAGCCGCGGTGGAGATGAACTTCCTGCATCGACGGTTCTCCTGGCTGGTTCGCTTTCGGAGCAGCATGCGCCGTTCCATGCGCTCGGGGCTCGTGCGCTCAATAGAACGGGACGCGGAACCGCGCGCAGCAGGCGGCTCAGTGGAGGCCCGCTCCAAAGGCTATGCCGCGGGCTCCTCGTGCCGCACGTTGACCATCCACGGCACGCCGAAGCGGTCGATCAACGTGCCGAAGCCACTGGTCCAGAAGGTCTGCTGGAACGGCATCGTGATCTGTCCGCCGTCCGCCAGCGCGTTGAAATATTTCTCGCCGGATGCCTGGTCGTCGGCGGTGAGCGACAGGCTGAAGCCCGCGTGCACGGTATCGCCGCCGCGGCAATCGCCATCCGACATCAGCACGTGCGTGTTACCGATGACGAGCGTCGCGTGCATGATCTTGTCGGCGTGTTCGGGCGCGACCGGGCGAGCGGGATCGGGCGGCGCGTCTTTCGCGCGCAGCTTCAGCAACTCCTGCGCGCCGAGCGCCGAACGATAGAACGCAATGGCTTCCTCACAACGGCCATTGAAGAACAGATAGGGTTGGATTTCCATGCTGATTCCCTGAGACGGGCGAGGGTAGGCAGACGATTCTATCAGCGTGATTTCGCGGACGGTCGGCTATCGAACCTGTGAGCACGCGACACCTGCTGCTCTTCAGTGTACCCTCCGCTTCATGCCTTCCCGGCATGACTGCCGCCATTGGCCGGATATGCCTCCTGCAACGCGATGGAGCCGGTTTCCAGCAGCGATTTGAGGTTGGACATGATCTTCGGCCAGCCGCCCGACACCGCTTCGATGAACTTCGACTGATCGCGCTCGATCGTATGCGTGAGCGTCAGCTTGACCGCCGTTCCGCTCGGTTCGAGTTCCATAGTGCAGCGTGAATCGCCTTCGGCTTGCAACTCGGGCCGCTTCTGATGCCGCCAGCGAATCACGAGGCGCCGCGGCGGCACAGCCTCGATGATCTCGCCCGCGTCGAAAGTCTCCCCCGCGCTCGACACGAGTTTCCACGACGAGCCCGCCGTCCATTCGCTATCGCAGTGCATGCCGAACCAGTACTGCTTGATGAACTCCGCGTCGGTGAGTGCCGACCACAACTGTTCCGGCGTGGTGCGGATATAGGTCACGTAGACGAATGTGGATCTAGTCATTGCCTTTCTCCAGGCGTCGTTTCAGGGTAGAGAGCGCCTTCAGGCGCGGCTTTTCGAACTTGGCAATCCAGCGCTCGTAGATTTGCTGCAGCGGCACCGGATTGAGGAAGTGCAATTTTTCGCGCCCGCTGCGTACCGTCACGACGAGGTTCGCCGCTTCCAGCAGGCCCAGATGCTGCGTGACGCCTTGCCGCGTCATGTCGAGGTGCTCGCACAGGTCGTTCAGGGTCTGGCCGTCGTGCGCGTGCAGCACGTCCAGCAGCTTGCGCCGGCTCGGATCGGCGAGGGCTTTGAACAGCAGGTCTGTGTCGTCGGGAAGCTCGGCCATGAACGGCTATAGGCAAGTGATCTGTTGCATTTACTATAGGCAAGAGATTGCTTGCATGTCAAGGAGAGTGGGGAAGCCTCGTGGGTCCCACTATCGGTGCGCGCAACAAAGTCTGCGGCATCGGCGAAAACGCTGTTCGGAGACAACAAGGTCTGCTGCATTTGAGAAATTCAGTGTGCGCTGCAGCAATCTTCAGGGTGCTATCGACTCGACAAGCCATAGCACAAGAAGCGGAAAACCCTTACTGCGCGACACAGAGTTTTCTGACTCGAGCCAGAAGCTCCCTAATCACAGTCCTGCCTTGGAGGTCCTCATGCGTGCTCGGATCGGCAGCTATACCGAGAGCGGTCTGTTGCACCAGGTCTGGTTCCGCGAAGACATGTCGCGTAAGACAGCTTCGCCCCGAGGGCATGTATGGTGAGGCCAGAACGTAACGACGAACAGAATTGGAAGGGAACTGAGATGGAAAAAGGGATCTTTGTTCGCTGCTGCACATAATGGCAACAGCCATTACCACAGAAGGGGCACCGTACATCGTTTCGCGTTGCGGCCAAGGGCTCACTGGCGCCAACGCGAAGCCATCAAGGTGCGTATCGCGATGCATAACTCGCGGCGCGCGCGGCCAACTGAGCTTGTCGTTCTGCCGCCGTGACGTACTTCGTTGTCGCGGGGAGAACGGTCCGGAGGTCGCTGATCTTCACGAGCTGGGCTGTCGCCGAAGGCCCCTGTGGCGTGGGTGTCGCCGGCAATCCTTGCCAGCGCAGGTTGAGAAAGCCCTGATGCAGACCTACCGTATCGACCCAGTTGTTAACGCCCGGGTCTGTCGGGGATACCACGAACGTGTAGGTGCCATCCGGGTTCGCCACCGCTTGCGCGTTGTTCAACGTCTGGGTGTGATTGATATAGTCGGTCGTGATCTGCCACCGTCCATAAGCCGGGGTGATGAAGTATTTGGCCCCGCCGAGGTTGACGTTCACGACCAGTGCTTCATCATCGGCAAGCTGAAAAGTGGAGTAGGTCGCCGCCTGGTTTGCGAGGCGTCCGCCCGTGCCGCCAAGTGATGGCGCTGGAAGCGTGTTGACAGGCTGGGCATATCCCAGCGCATTGAAGGAAGCGAAGGACACGGCGGCAGCCGGAGTCCGCAGCGTCGCGGCAAGGGTCTGAGCGATCGCTTGAGCGGATAGCGGTTGCGCCGAGACGGACGGGACCCGTTGTATCGCCAGGCTGTTGAACTGTTGCACGCCCCATTCGGTGATCGTATCTCGAATGAAGATCGACGCGGCTCCCGAAACGAGCGGGATGGCATTCCCATTCCCCGTTGAGGTCGTGCTGGCGTTAATGACGTAGCTGCCGTCCGCGTTGGTGGCGAGCTGGTCGCCCGGCAAATTGGACAGCGTTGCGTTTGCGCCGCTGTAGACGCTGAAATTGAAATCGACTGGCTTTTGCTCGTGGACCTTTCCCGTCAAGACGTAGCTCGACGCAGGGTCAATCGGAATGCGGCGATATATGGTGTCCGGGTTATCAAATGTGGTCCGCGATCCTGGCACGTTCATTCCGTACCAATTGTGCGGGGCCGCCAGAATTGATATCACCTTCGGGGCGCTGGCATCGCCCGCGGCAATCGCTAGCGCCAAAGAGAAAACATCCTCATCCACGGCCTGATCAATATTCGTCAACGCCTCACTCGATACCCCGCCGGTTGCACGAGCTGCTGCCAGCCAATTGGCTTTCAAGGTGGCTTTTGCCGCAATGACGGAAGGGTCCGCAACCGCAGTGATCGCGAGGGTCTCTGCTGCCAGTTGGTCCGGTGTCGCCAACGGGTTTTGGCTGTCCGCACTATTCGTACTGACTCCTCCTCCGCACGCATCCAGGATGAATGGGAGTACGGTAAGCGCTATTAGACGTCTATTGAACATATTGAGCGTGTGTTAGTTTTTTAAAAGCGTATGAGCGCCCAATCTATAGGTAGGTTTAGAGTAGGGAAACCAATAAAAATGCATATGAAAAGTCATCCTCCGCTTTTGCGGCGCCTTTTCGATTCGCTAAATCAGGGCCGCTGCCATTGCCCGGTTTGGCATCTGCAACGGCCGGCTCCCTAGGCGATCGCTGTTGGGCGCTGGATGTCATGGTGATGGGGTACTCGCAGCACGCGCCAACGCCATTTCGGCTTTACGGAAGTCCAGTATGAAAATTGGGCAAATCGACTGGATGGCCGTTATAGAGAAGCCTGCGCCACTTGAATGCCCATCGATCCATGTGGTGAGCGTCGCATGCTGGTCGAATTCTGCCCGATTCGATCGGCTCAGATTGAGCCACTACCGTCGGTCGAAGCTCCGTCGCCTCAACGACAGCTTCCTCTCGAACAGCGATGATCCGACATCCCGCGTTCAGCGACACGAACGGCCATTGCCGGATGTTGCGGCTAATAGGCCAAGCGCTTCATATGCGCTTGCTTCATAAGTTTGCTCGGTCATGGAGCGCGCCCATACATAGCCAAATAGTCCGGATGCGATGACGACGCAGTTGCCGCATTCTTAGCAGCGCCCGGAATATCTCTTCCTCCAACCCGTTTATTCCACACGTATCTCTCGGCATCCGATTTGCCGATTTCACCCAGCCACATCGCATCGCGGCTTGCCTACCGCGAGGCAGCGTCACGCTCCGTGACGGGCGACCCGCTGCCCCGACGATCGCCACACTGCCAGTCACTTTCAATGGAGGTCAAGCCACACATCATTAGCTAACTGCAGATCTGTCCGTCTAAGCGGGTCAACCCGAGGAGGAATCATGAAATCGTTATTCAAGCCCCGCAGCTTCAGGCCACTGGGTTCTCGTGCTGCCAGCCTGTCCGTTGCCGCGTTCATCGCCGCGTTGGCCGCAGGCGAGGCGTGCGCGGAACAGCCGCCGGCACCTTGCCACCCGAATCCGAACGCCGCCGCCGACGGTGCGCTGGTGCGCCAGCGCGGCGACATCGCGAACCTGCCGGATCCGCTGCAGGACATTCTCGAAAGGATGGCCGAGCGGCCCCATTCCTACTTGCCCATTCAGGCCTTCGCCGAGGCCGACAAACCGAGCCAGCTATTCCAGTATTACCTGCTGTCCACGACAGGATTCGAACCAAATCCGTTCACCGCACGATTCCCGGGCATCAACGACAAGGCGATGCTGACGGCAACTGGCGCTGACTGCGGTTTGCCAACCATCGGTGCGGTGCGTCTCGTGGTTGAACCGAAACCTGGGCTGCCCACTGATCCGAACAACGTTCGCGCCTTCATCGATGTCTTTACCGACCTCTCGTATCTGTTTGTGATCAACAACGAAAGCGGTTGGTACGAGGGCTGGATGATCCACGATTTGCGCGTGCCGGATATCGCACCGCCCCGACCCGACGGACACGCCCAGTTCGGCACGATGACAAGCGCGGACGCGGCCGCCTTGCAGGCGATGGGTACCCACAACAACCTCCCAGGCCGGCTGTTCACAATGGATGGCAAGGCACCGCACTTGCCCGACGCTTACGACCACTTCCCTGACCGCCAGACCAATATCGTGCCGATCCAGCTAAGCATGGGGGCGGTCAACTGCATGCAGCAGTCTGATTGTCACGGCTACTGGGAATTCAACTACACCACCAACTGGACCCATCCACCCTACGAGTTGCCTTTTACCGGCGGTATCCCCGGTACCTTTGAGGCGGGCAAACTTGGCGCGCTGTCCTCATTGATTCCGGGCTCGGGACCCGCAGGCGTGAAGAACAGTCCGATCGACTACGGTGACGATCCGAACAATGCGGCTCCGCTCGGTGGTGCGGGTCCGCGCGACCCCGACCGCTTCGATGCGGATGTCGATAACCAGCGGGAATACCGCCAACGCTTCATCCCGAGCGGGCTGGCTCACGAAATCTACCTGGACACCTATGTGCGATTGGCATCGTTCGAGCATGGCACGCCGTTCCCGCAGCGCCTGTATGACGCCTATGTGGCCGAAGTCAGACGGGTCGATACCAATGGCGACGGCGTCATATCCGCAAGCGAGGGAGACGTCGATACTGCCAGCGATGGGTTCTCGGACAATTCCCGCCTGTTCTTACCAGCGACTTCGTTCCGTCGCTTTGCCGTGACGCGCGAAATCAACGACGGTTTGCTGGCACCTCGGTTCGCGCCTAGTCAGCGAGCCTGGGTGTTGACGGGTGCCGCCAACACCGTCAACCCACCTCGGCCGGCGTCTACGGGTCGCGATAGCGACGACCGTTGAACTCGACCTGACGGGATGTTTCCTGAGTTGCGAGAGGCGTTCAAACCGTATCGTGCGCTCTGAAGGTAGCCAATAGGGCGGCCCAAAAGTCGGCCCTATTGCTGCCTTCCGTTGATGCTCATCATCCAACGTTAACGCTCGTTACCCGGGGTATAGCCGACGCTCGAACGTCCCCGTGCAAGCGTGATCGAAGGTCCCTTGTTGGGCCGATCACTGTCGAATGCGGATGTCGCTGTTCGACCCCTTCTCGGTCATCCCCTGGATTCGAGTTGAGAGAGCGAATTGGGTCTATGAGCGGTCATCCGGCCTGATAACCACTCGCACGGCCTGCGCCAACAAGGCATGCCGCTGCCGAAGACTAGTTCTTGCGGAAGCTCATCGCATCAGGAATCTCTGTTTCCAATGCAAACAGGACGCCGTTCGGCCCGTGCCGGTATCCAGAGGACGCCCAGAGGATTCCAGAAGCAAGGGCAGCAATCGTTTGAGGGCGGACTAGGTGAGAAGGACAGCGAGACGACCAGGAACCCCCAAGCGGGGGCAGGGTTGCTCCCTCATTGCGAGCTTCGGGAGGCCGTCGCAGAAGCTGTCTCACCTTTGCCTTTGCTTCCCCGAGTGCATCCAATCGAAGCGATACGATCAGCCTGGCTATTAGAGGCCGAGATCTGACAAGCCGGGATGATCATCCGGACGGCGGCCCAGCGGCCAATGGAACTTCCGCTCTTCTTCCTTGATTGGCAAATCGTTGATGCAAGCGTAGCGATTCACCATCAGACCGTCCTCGCGGAACTCCCAGTTCTCGTTGCCATAGGACCGGAACCAGTTACCAGAGTCGTCACGCCATTCGTAGGCGTAACGCACGGCGATCCTGTTACCAGTGAACGCCCACAGCTCCTTGATGAGACGATACTCGTGCTCCTTCGACCATTTGCGCTCAAGGAACCCTCGGGCTTCATTGCGGCCGTTTGCGAATTCAGCACGGTTGCGCCAGCGAGTGTCCAGGCTATATGCGAGGGACACTTTGGCAGCGTCGCGGGTGTTCCAGCCATCCTCGGCCAGGCGCACTTTCTCGACGGCGGATTCGCGTGTGAAAGGAGGGAGCGGCGGACGGATTTCAGTATTGGTCGACATGGTATTACCTCAGTGGTTGGTGGATGAAGACCCGAGACCGGGCCGAAGGTTGGATAAGAGCAGTGCTGCGAGTCCTTGATCGCTCGGTCTGGCGATTAGCCCGTGTACATGGCGGACTTCGCTCGCTTACGCCGCAAAGGTGATGTAACCGCCAGAGTGCGTCATGATGTGCGCCCAACGCACGGCCGCGTACAGGCCCTCGGCGCACGCAAAGTCGCTGCCGTCAATCGCGACGACCCACTGGTCTTCTTTGAGGCGTAGCGCGAGTCGTTGGTGGTCGACCAGATCGCTGTACCAGCGCCATGTGGCTAAGTTTGACTCGTCCGACTGCAGAGCTTGATGAAGGACAGCGACTTCGTAATGTGAGTGGCTCATGACAGTCTCCGTGAAGTACCGACCTTCATATGATGTAGACCGGTCTGTATCCGATGGGCGACGCGATTGCCCGGATTCGGTTCGTTCGCCAGGCAAACTAGCGAGCGAATCGTGACGACTGAATGTGGCGAGAATGAAGCACGCGGACGTGCCAGGACTTGCGCGATACTTCAGATCGCGTGGCGTCTAGTATTCGCGCTGCCGTTGGACGGCTATTGGCCGAAATAGATTGGCTGCATGCCGTCGTTGTCGACGTGACGAGCAGTCTTGGGAACACCCGCTGACGACGAGCCTGCCTCGGCGACACCGCCATAGCTCGCATCCCCGCGTTGCGCGGCCAGGCGTGCTTCGGCCGCCTGAATCTCGGCGGGGTAGTTGGGGTCTTCTCCACGAGACTGGTCGTAGCCCACAGCACGCAGTTGCGCGAGTTCCGCGCGAACCTGGGCGCGAGTCAATCCGGATGTGTCAGTGCCTGCGAAAACGGGGCTGGTGACAGATGCAGCGATAACGAGTACCGCAAGGAAGCGAGATTTCATGATTCTCTCCAAAGAAACAGTGACGACGGAGCAAGAATGCATCAATCCGGCTATAGGGTCTAAGACCGATATCCTATGTTCTCTATAGGAGAAGCTAATAGTTCTGGTGATGGATTGAGAAGCCCGTTTTCTGACCAGACTGCAGACTTCTCGGAATGCGCCGTTGCTAGCTTCCGTCCCGCGATTGCCGAATCTAGGCCCGGTGCTCGAGCTGCTTAGTGCCAACCCCGGCTGTCTTCAACGCCGCGTAAATCACAATCCAGTTCCTGGCCGAAGTCGAGCGCCCACTCCTCACCGTCTCACCGTACGGTCATGCTCTTCAGCTGAAGCTTTGCGATGCCGACACCACCGGCGCGAGTTGTGCGAAGCGGCGTAGGTGTCGGAGCTAACGGAGAGCGCGTTACGTGTCGATCTCTTCGCTTCGCGCGTCGCGCGCCGCGATCTCCATTAGCGACGGAAGTTCTCCGTCAATTCCATCAACACCTGGACGAAGGCCTTGCTCGCTGCCGTCCGATACGCGTCCTTGCGTTGCAGCAGCACGGCCGTGCGCGTCGGCAGCGGCGGGTCGAGCAGCACGGGGTGCAGCTCGGTATGCTCGCGCGCGATGCCGTCGGGCAGTACGGTTGCGAGCTGCCCACGCCGCACGATCTCGACGATCGCACTGATCGAACTGACCTCGATGGCAACCTCCGGGAGAATCCGGTTCTGCGTGCAGTATTCGTCGATGTAACGCCGCGTCGCGAACGCCTTGTTAAGCAGCACCAGCCGTTCGTTGGCGAAGTCCTGCGCGGACAGCGGCTTGCGGCGCGTCGCGCGCGCATGGCCGCCGCCGACGACGAGGCTCAGCGTCTCGCGAAACAACGGCTCGCTTTCGATTTCCGCAGTGTGGACGGGCTCGAACGCGATGCCGGCGTCGAGCCTGTCATCGGCGAGCTGCGCTTCGATCTGATCCTGCGTGATTTCCTGAATGTCGATCGCGATGCCGGGATGCAGGCCATAAAAACGATCGATCACGGGCCCCACGAGATACGCCGTGAAGGTCGGCGTCACGGCAAGGCGCAGATTGCCGCGGCTCAGTTCGCCGACGTCATGTATCGCCCGCACGCCCGCATCCAGATCCTGTAGCGCGAGCTTCGCATAGCGCAACCACGCCGCGCCCGCATCCGTAAGTTGCACGTTCCGCCCCGAACGGTCTAGCAGCTGCGTGCGCAGCGTCTCTTCCAGTTGCCGTATCTGCTGCGACAGCGTGGGCTGCGAAACGTGCAGCGCCTCGGCGGCGCGCGTGAAATTGCGGTGTTCCGCGACAGCCAGGAAATAACGGATATGACGCAACAGCATGGCGAATTCCTCGTCCTCGAATAACTATTGGTGTTGCCTATGGTGAGCATCATAAACCCGTCTTGGACACTATGACGGAACAGGTTCATTCTCTGTTCAACGCATCGCACTGAGCGACACGGCAACGAACGCCAGATTGAATGGAGCAGACCATGCAAGAGATCATCGACGGTTTTCTGAAGTTTCAGCGGGACATCATGCCCGCGCGCAGGGAGTTGTTCCGCAAGCTGGCCACCAGTCAGACGCCGCGCACACTGTTCATTTCCTGTTCCGATAGTCGCATGGTTCCCGAACTGGTCACGCAGCGCGAACCGGGCGATCTGTTCGTGATCCGCAATGCCGGCAACATCGTGCCTTCGTTCGGTCCTGAGCCCGGCGGTGTGTCGGCAACGGTCGAATATGCGGTGGCTGCGCTCGGCGTGACGGATGTGGTGATATGCGGCCACTCGGACTGCGGCGCGATGACGGCCGTCGCGACGTGCAAGTGCCTCGACCATATGCCCGCTGTCGCGAACTGGTTGCGCTACGCCGACTCGGCGAGGCTCGTCAACGAGGCGCGTGAACATGCGGGCGAGCGCGAGCGCGTCGACTCGATGGTGCGCGAGAACGTCATCGCCCAGCTCGACAACCTCAAGACCCACCCCTCAGTTGCACTGGGACTCGCGCAAGGCCGCCTGAATTTGCACGGATGGGTCTACGACATCGAATCCGGCTCGATCGACGCGCTCGACGCCGCGACCCGCCAGTTCGTGCCGCTCGCTGCGCATCCCGATGTCACCGCGACGCCCGCCGAGTGCGTGGCTGCGCTCTGATTCCCGGCTTGTCGCACCGACTGTCGATCTCACCAGGTTGATTTTTACCCAAGGAGCAACATCATGACCCAATCGCAAGTCACACCGAACGCACGCGAAGCATTGACGGAAACGATCATCGACGCGAAGGTGCGCAAGAACCTCACCTTCGAAGCCATCAACGAAGGCACGGGCTTGAGCCTCGCATACACGACAGCCGCGCTACTCGGTCAGCATGCGCTGCCGGAGAATGCGGCGAAGCTCGTCGCCGAACGCCTCGGGCTCGACGACGCCGCCGTTCGCCTGCTGCAAACCATTCCCGTGCGCGGCAGCATTCCGGGTGGCGTGCCGACCGATCCCACCGTCTACCGCTTCTACGAAATGGTGCAGGTGTACGGCTCGACGTTGAAGGCGCTGGTTCACGAGAAATTCGGCGACGGCATCATCAGCGCGATCAACTTCAAACTCGATATCCAGAAGGTGCCGGACCCGGAAGGCGGCGAGCGTGCCGTCATCACGCTCAACGGCAAGTATCTGCCGACCAAGCCGTTCTGAACCCAATGATGCAAAGACGAAAATTCTTACTGAGCACCGGTGCCGCGCTTGCTTCGGGCGGCCTTGCCCTCTCGGGTTGCACGATGACGAGGCCGCGCTCCACGTCGAGCACCAGCAACGCGCTGTACCCCACAAGGAGATCCGAAATGACTTCACCCGCAGCAATTCGCCCGCCGCTTCCCCCGTTCACGCTGGAGACGGCTATCGAGAAAGTCCGTCTCGCGGAAGACGGTTGGAATTCGCGCGACGCCGCCAAGGTCGCGCTCGCCTATTCGCTCGACACGAAATGGCGCAATCGCGCAGAGTTCGCGAACAATCGCGCGGAAGCGCAGGCGTTCCTCGAGCGCAAATGGAAGAAGGAACACGAGTATCGTCTGATCAAGGAACTGTGGACGTTCGGCGGCAATCGCATTGCCGTGCGCTACGCCTACGAGTGGCACGACGACTCGGGCAACTGGTTCCGCTCCTACGGCAACGAGAACTGGGAGTTCGGCGAGGATGGTCTCATGCAACGTCGCTACGCGTGCATCAACGACATGCCGATCAAGGAATCGGAGCGCAAGTATCACTGGCCCTTGGGCCGTCGGCCGGACGATCATCCGGGACTGAGCGAGTTGGGACTTTGAAGCCCGGATCGTTACAGCCGCGATGAGCCATTAGCGCCCAACAATCCAGTGGCGACGAATGACGGATTGTTGGGCGTGCGCCGGCGCGCCGTCGGGATGTAGCGACTTAAATGTCGTTGAATTATTCGCGACTTTTCGTTTTCTCCTTTTGGGTGAAAGTATGATCTGTGTCCGGTGTCAGGTCTGAGCTGCAAAGCAGTCTTTCAACTCGCCAGTCTGCGGAATCGACGATCGGCCGGATTTGGCCGAGACCACCAGTTCGCTGAAGGTCCCGTAAAGCGGTCGTCGAAATCGTCGACGGCCGCTTTCGGCCGGCATCTGTGAATGAGTCCAGTCGGCCAAGAGCCGTCGTTCGTCGTCGCTCTTGCTCCCACATTCGACCGGCCGGTCGCCGCGTGAAAGCGGCCGTTCGATCGGCTAACACCATCGCAATTGCGCTTGCCGTCGAACCGGCTGAACTGAAATTGCTGCGCTCACCAGCGGGCGACGGCTTCGAGCAGAAAAACGCCAAACTGAGGCGCGGTACTCACCCAGGATTGCGTCACTTCCCATCCAGCAGATCTCGCGAGGTCTTCGAACGAATCGGTGGTGTACTTGTGCGAGGTCTCGGTGTGCATGCTTTCGCCAGCCTCGAAATGAATATCATGATTCAACACGCGAACCGTCTGTTTTGCCTGGCTGACTAGATGCATCTCGATCCGCTTCAGATCATCGTTCCAGATGGCTGAATGAGCAAACGCGCCCAGTTCGAAATTTCCTTCCAGCTCGCGATTGATGCGGAGCAGGAGGTTCCGATTGAAACGTGCCGTGACCTCGCCTTCATCGTTGTAGGCAGACAGGAGCGCCGGCGTGTCCTTGACCATGTCGACGCCGACAATGAGCTTTGCCTGACTGCCCAGGAGTTTCTTCACCGAGCGCAGAAAGGCGATTGCGTCGTCGGGCTCGAAATTGCCTATTGTCGATCCAGGGAAGAAGCCGATCATGGTTTCGTCCCCGTGCATGTCGGGCAGTGCCATGTCCCGAGTGAGGTCGCCTGCGACTGGGCGGACGTCCAGCGCCGGGTAGGCGTCGGCGATGCGTTGCCGAGCCTGTTTCAGTGCCGCTGTACTGATATCGATCGGCACGTAGGTGCCGATCTGCCGGGCGGCATCGAGGATGATCCGGGTTTTTGTGCTCGCACCGCTGCCGAATTCGACCAGGGTGGCGTGGTCAGGAATCTCTGAGGCGAGCTGCGCTGCAATGTCCTTGAGCATGCCGTTTCCGTGCGCGTCGGGTAATACTCGGGGGTCGCGCAGATCGCTTCGAACAGCGCCGACCCTTGCGCATCGTAGAAATACTTGAAAGGCAGCGATTTGACCGGACGCGACAGACCTTCGAGAACATCGCGAGCAAACGCGTCCGTGCCGGACAACAGATCGTGTTCACCGTCACCATTGTCGGACGCAGTGTCCCGCGCGAGAGGCGGACGGCAAACTGGGCGTCCAGCCGCCTGCGGCACCGCGCTCTGCCGGCAGGGGCAGGAACCACGTGACAGTGAACAAGGCCGCGATGAGGAGAGCCAACAGCCAGAAAGCCAGGTGCAAGGGCCAGGGCGCGTATTAAGTGAGTGCGCCTCCGACGATGAGCGCGGCTGCGAAGCCGGCGGCCTGGGCAGCTGTGGCAACCACAGAGGCTCGCCGGGGCGCACCACCCTCGTTGAATTCGACCATCGCCGCCGTCGACGGTCCGGCGGTCAGGCCGACGCCGACACCCATGAATGCCCGGGCCAGGAAAAGCCATGAGATATCGTGCGCGAGCGCGAGGATCAGTGCGCCGAGGAAAGAGGCATTCAGACCGAGCAGCATCGTCGCCCGTCGGCCGATCTGGTCCGACAGGCCGCCGAACAGGATGAGCACGCTGACAACCGCGATCGGGTAGACAGGAAGATTTCGGCTGTGGTCGTCGGGGTGAGATGCCATTCGCTTGCGTAGAGCCGGTACGTCATGGCGGGTGCCGCGCTGGTCCAGAGGGTATGAGCGACCACGCCAGCCGAGACCCGGAAACTGGCCCGGTGGCCAAGTGCGGCATGCGTGCATCGACGGGTGCTCCCGCTGTCTATCGCGGGGGCAGTCGGGCAGGCTGTATGGGTCATGGCCGTCTCCCCCGGTATCAGAGCTTGGAGCCGCCATCGACACGCAGCGTGTCACCCGTCACCCAGCGTGCCGCATCGGATGCGAGGAACAGGGCTGCGCCTGCGATGTCGTCGGGTTGCGCCACGCGCTTGAGGGCCTGCATGCCGAGGGTGAAGTCCCGCCCGGCATCGGTTTTGGCGAAGTTCGACATGTCAGTTTCAACAACGCCCGGCGCGATGGCGTTCACGCGAATGCCGCGCTCGCCGAGCGCTGCGGCGAAATGCTTGACCAGGGTGTCGATTGCTCCCTTACTCGCGGCGTAGGCTGACAGATTGCCAACCGAAGCGCGGGCTGCAAGTGAGGACAGCAGGACTACGCTACTGCCCTCGCCCAGCACGGGCAGCAGTTGCTGGACGAGGAAGTATGGGGCGCGCACATTGACGGCGAACAACCGGTCGAAGTCCTCTACAGTCGTTTCCGCGATTGACGAGGCTTTCGAGATGCCGGCATTCGCAACGAGAATGTTGAGACGCTCGCCAATCAGCCCGCGTACCTGACGGGCCAGTTCGTGAGGGCCGTTCGCCGCGCTCAGGTCTGCCGCGACCTTGTCGGCAGAACCACCCGACGCACGGATCGCCTCGACGACGGAATTCGCCGCCTTCTCGTCGCTGCCGAAGTGCACGATCACGCGCGCGCCTGCTGCTGCCAGAGCCTGAGCGGTTGCGCGGCCGATGCCGCGCGAAGCGCCCGTGACGAGTGCAGTTTTGCCGCGAAGATTAGTAGCCACGATTAACTCCTGTTGAATTCGGGATGAAATGTCGGTGTAACTGGCGACTCAGGAAAGGAACCTGGAAACGTCTTCCACGAAACGCTCGGGGTATTGATAGAGCGAGCCGTGATTGGCGTCCGGGTAGATGATCAGTTGGGCATTCGGGATGTGCTGGCGCAGAATCAGCGAATTGACCGTGTAGATGATCACGTCGTTGTCACCATTGACGACCAGAGTTGGCTGGCTGAGTGCAGACAGGTAGGCATATGGTTTGTCTTGCGGCGCGCCCCATTTCGCGAGTGCCGCGAGCTGAGCCGGTGCCACGGCTTCGTTGGCCGCTGGATCACGGTTCGCCGTGCGAAGGCGGAAGCGTTCGAGGAACGCACGTCCGGCCGTCTGGCTGGTTCCGGTCGGCGAGAAATGGACACGCAGCCAGAGATGGTCCGGTTCGGCATAGCTCGCGCCGAAGATTTCCTGCGCTTCGGGCGTCAGCGAGGCCATACCTTCTCCGCTGCGCGGGCCCGTGCCGACGAGGATCAGGCGGCGAACCAGCGTGGGCTCCGCAATGGCGAGCGTCTGCGCAATCAGGCCACCCATCGAGAATCCCAGTACATCGACCTGTTCGAGACCGAGCGCACGGATGAATGCGGCAGCGTCGGCCGCCATTTCCTCGATCGATTCGGGAACGCTGCCCGAACTACTCGAAATGCCGGCGTTGTTGAACAGGATGACCTCACGTCCGACGGCCAGGCCGTCAGTTACGGCGGGGTCCCAGTGATCCATGGTGCCGGTGAAGTGGATGTTCATGACGAGCGGAACCCCCGCGCGATTGCCGAAGCGGCGATAGGCGAAGCGGATACCGTTTGCGTCGACGTACTGCGTCGGTGCGGTCTGGTGCGTCTGGCGGCTCATGATTGCGATCCTTTCAGAGGTAAGTTCAGCAGTTGTTTTCCGGTATGTTTGAAATGCATGGGGTGCCGCTTTTGAAATCCGGTCACGCGCCTGGAAATCTCGTCGGGCGGTGCCTGCTGATGGGTAATTTATGCAGTGGCTGGCAAGAGGAAAAAGACTTTGTAGGCACGCGGCCATGCCTGACGGGTATGGGGCGCGCATGGCTGCCGGTTGCCTGCGCAAATCAGGACGGAAAACGTTCCCCGAACATGGGCAGGCCGCTGACCGATTGCGTCGCACTAGCCTCGTCCTGGAGCACGTCCCAGTGTTCGGCCAGCCTGCCATTCTCGAAACGCACGATATCGGCGGCAATCCACGCGGTTGGCCTGCCATTCCCGGAAAACCGGCCATGCGCAATCACGTAATCCCCTTCCGCCACCACGAGCTGGTTCTCGTAACGCAAGGTGGCAGGCAGGGTACGGATCAGGTCGAACAGTCCTTCACGTCCAGGCGCGATGTGCGCGCTGTGCTGGATATAGGAATCCGACCAGAAACGCTCGGCGACAGCGTAGTCGCGCTGGTTGAAGAGCGTATCGAAGGCTTCGAGGAGCAGTGCCTTGTTCTGTGCGGGGGTGGTTGTGGTCATGTTGTTCTCCAGTGAGAATCAGAGCACTTCAAATACGCTGTACACGGGGCCGTAGGCGAAACGGTGGCCGAGGCCGATGGCCTGAATGCCGTTAAGCCATTCGTAGCGCCCGGCTGGCGCCTCGAACATGGGGTTGATGCGGAAGTAGTAACTTGCGGGGTCGACGACTTCTCCATGTTCCAGGCGTTGGATCACGTCGGCCGGACCATGCCGGACGCCGTGGTATGACATCAGCAGGTTGACGCCGTCGTCGGTGCGCAGCGTGAGGCGCACATCGTGCATCGAGCCGGTATCGCCGCGCACGGTCTGCCAGTCGTTACTGCCGTCGAGCACGGTACCGGTGAGCCGGTCGCCCCCGAATGTGCCGGACTCAACGATGCCGACGCGGCGCAAGGCGCCCGGTGTCTGACCGACCGTCACGATTGGCTTGACGCCAAGACGGACCACGAACAGCGGCCGCGTCCGGACTTCCTTCATGACCGGGGGTAGATCGTCAAATTGGGGCGTATGGTTTGCGGACATGGTGTTGTCATCTCATCTGACGGGTTCATGCGGTCCTGCCGCCGTTGACGCGCAGGACTTCGCCGGTCATATAGCTGGCCTTGCCCGAACCGACGAAAGCGATGGCCTCGGCGATTTCCTCGGGCGTTCCGGCGCGTTTGAGCGGAACGCTCGACAGCATGGCGGCCTTGCGTTCGCTGGAGCCGGTCAGCCGGGTGAGCATCTCCGTATCGATGGGGCCGGGCGCGACGGCATTCACGCGCACGCCGGAGGCAGCGGCTTCCAATGCAGCGGACTTCGTGAGGCCTTCGACGGCATGCTTGGATGCGGTCCCATTGTCTATACTGGTTTTCAGTCGAAACAACTGAGGAAAACCAGATGCTTAGGCGCGTCACCCGATCCCGGAATCCAGCCCCCATCGTCTACGATGGACCAGTCTACTCGTACGTCCGGTTCAGCTCGAAACCGCAGGCGGCCGGTACCAGCAAGCAGCGGCAGGAAGACTACGCCGCCAAGTGGGCAGCGGACAACAATCTCGTGCTCGATGCCTCGCTGCACCTGTTCGACGCGGCCAGAAGCGCGTTCAAGGGCGACCATCTGAAGGGCGCGCTCGGGCTGTTCATGGAACAGATAAAGGACGGCGGCAGCGTCCGGCCCGGTTCAACGTTAATCGTCGAGGCGTGGGATCGCTTTTCGCGTCAGACTCCGCTTCAGGCTCTGGCTTTGCTCGGCGATATTATCGACCGTGGCATTCGCGTCGTTACCTCAGTCAACGGCAAAATCTGGACGCCTGAAATCATCGCGGAGAACGAGTTTTCGTTGCTGGAAGTCCTCATCGATATGGCTCGCGCGTATGGCGAAAGCAAGCGCAAGAGCGGTCTGATTCAGGACGCGTATGTGAAGAAATGCCAGGCGTGGAAACGGGGCGCTCGTCACGGCGACAAGGAACTAAAAGGACTGGTCGGCGCTCCGCATACCGATCCGGAATGGGTGACGTTCAACTATGACTTGATGCGCTTCGAACTCGTGCCCGACAAGGCAGAGGCAACGCGCCGCATGGTCGATCTTTACTGCGAGGGATACGGCGCAATGGCGATCGCCCGCAAGATGCGCGATGAGGGTTATGAGTTTGGCGGGCGCTTTCCAACGAATCGCGTCAGCCGTGTCGCCGCGAATCGTGGACTCATGGGCGATAAGGTCATCGTCTCCAAGGGGCAGACGTTCACGCTCGAAGGCTACTATGGCGACGCTGCGCTGATTACAGCGGAAAAATTCGAACAGCTACGGCACGTCGTTTCGCTTCGCGGGAAGCGTCGGGTAAAAAGCCAGGTGCCCGGACTACTCACTGGTTTGAACCTCACGTACTGCGGCCATTGCGGTTCGCTGATGGTTTCGCACAGTCAACTCAAGGAATCAAACAAGCTGCCTGACGGCACCTATCGGCTCGGCGCGCGCCGGCTTCGCTGCGGCAGCTATTACAGACTCGGGCAGCGGTGCAGCGGTGGCGAATCCTGCTCGGTGCAACCGGTCGAGCACGCGCTTATGACGTACTGCTCGGACCAGATGAACCTCGACCGTCTGCTCGCCACTACGGGCAAGCCTGATCCACGCACCGCCACGCTCGCGAAGCAGCGCGCACAACTGGAGAAAATCGACGCGCGGCTCGCTGAGATTCAGGAGGCGATGGAGAGCGGCACGGGCAGCATCGCCACGCTTTCAAAGGCGGCGGAGAAACTGGAGAACGAGCAGCGCGAGCAGCGCGACAAGGTTTCAGCGCTTGAACGTGAGCTATCGGTGGTGCAGCGCACCAAGCAATCCACTGCAGATGCCTGGGCGGCGTTGATGGAGGATGTAAGACTGCTCGACCCTGACGCGCGCATGAAGGCCCGCCAACTGGTCGCGGATACGTTCGAGCGGATCGAAGTCTATATGAAGGGCCTGAACTTTGACCAGCCGAGGATCGTGCGCCTGCATCTGCTCTCGAAAAGCGGACAGACGCAGGAGATCGAGATCGACCACGTTACGGGCGAACGTATCGACGAACAGCGCTTTGCAATCACGGAGATCGAAGCGAAGCAGAAACCGGCGCGTGCGCCTCGTACCCGCGCCGGACAGTGAGCTGCGGCGGCCCTTAACTCTAAAAGACCGGACATAGTCGGCAGATGATGTCTGTTCGTCCGGCTCAGTTCGGCCAAGGCCCGACTGTCGCCTCCGAAAGTGATTTCATAACTTACCGCCTGCTCCGTCAATTAGCTGGCCCATTATTGGGTGCTTTGTATTTCCCGTATGTTGCATCATAAGACAAACCTAACATTGTCACGCCATTACAAACCGCGGTGAAATTATTTATAGCATGACCAACATTAGAAGCGATTTTCTTTGGATCGAGATCATCGAAAGGACTTGGCCGAATAGCAAAAAAAAACTCCGCAACGCAGATCTGAACCTTAGAGATCTGCTCATCCGCGTATTTGATGGAAAATGTTTGATTGTTCGGGCATTCAATTTTTTTCCGCTGCAATCCTGCATTCGGAGCATCGACCACTTTGCCCGAATCAAGGCAGTCAGAAATTCTCCACGCGCCGACGCGCATAAGACTCGCACTGACCTGAAACGCGCCACCTAGACCAAAAGGCATGGCCTGTCGTATGCGAGGGGTCTCTATCGCGAGCTTGCTGTCAAGATCGCGCCTGGCCTTCCAAAAAATCTCTCTGTCCTCATCTAGCCGCTTACTGTCTGCGTTCGAAGTAAGGTCACCATCCACTACGGCCGCTGCATTTAGATAATCGTCGAATGCCTGATTCGTGGTATCGATTGACAGACGAACCTCATCCATGGTTTTCCGCATCGCTTCCTGTTCATGTTGCTCTCGTTGATAACGGTCAGAAAGCCATGTTCCAACCACTCCAGTCAATATAAAAGCAATGAACGTCAAGAGAATCGGATGCCTGACGATGGGGTCCGCTCGCTCGAAAAACGTCCGCCGATCGGCGCTTACTATCGTGAACCCAATTTTTTTAAGTGTCCGAGGGAGGCGACGTTTGAGCATATATTCGAGTGATTTTGATTGATCATCCGAAAATTGTATGCGCAAAGCGCGATCAACGGTCAACTCTGAACGTCTGCCTATGACTGTCATATTGAGTTTCGACTTCGAACCCTTATCGGCCAGTCTTCTGATACAGCCCGTCGGGCGACGAGATGATCGTCCGGAACGGCTCCCCCTTCAGATAGCGGCGGTACGCGAGTATGGCAATGTCCCAAATCTCGCGCGCGACCTCCGGACCGCTGTCCAGTATGTTCCCGTCCTTATCGATGATCGCGAGCGTCGCAGGCTCGCCGCGCTCAGTCAGAAACGCGTAGCGGTCCCACGCGCGCGCGCTGACAATCGAGTGCTTCAGTATCGGCCCGCTTTCCGGGTCGTGTTTAATCTGATCTTCTCTCATCGCTCGTCTCCCTGTCCTACCAGTTCGCCGGATCGATGCACGCGGAATCGCCCCACGTGCAAACGCCGCACATTGAACCGTGATAGACGACCTTGCCGGCGCGCACGCCAGTGACGCACGGCGACTGTCCGCAGACTTCGCACTGTCGCCCGTAGTCGGGCACCCAGGCATCGACCAGCAACGAATTGTCGACGGGCGCGGGCTCGACCGGGCGCAGCTTCTCGCGCGCCTTGCGACTACGCGAGGACATCGCTCGCCTCGTGCTCGACGATACCTGCGGACGGCTCAAACACTCCTTGACCGTCTCGTGCTTCGGGCTCGACGATCCCCTCGTACCGATCGATGACAGCGGCGCTCAGCCCGAACATATCGGCGCAATCGCGCAACGCGAGAGACCAGAGCCCCGGCGAGCCGCAGTCGTGGATCACCATCAGCTGCGTCAGCAACGTGGAATTGGCGAGCAGGAAGTCGCAAAAGAACTCGTGGTGCGCGGTCCGGAATTCCGGTCTGCCGAGCAGCCAGAACAGACGGGTGATGCGATTATGTTCGAACGCCGCGCTATAGACGGCATCGGGGATGATGCTGCCAACGGCGCACGCGCGGCCCTTCGCGCTACGGTAGAGGCAGTCGCCCGTGAGCCTGTGCGTGCTGCGCGCGCCCTGCGCGAGCAGATGCTGCGCGATATGATCGAACACGGCCTGCGTATCCATGCGCGCAAGCTCGTCGACGGTCGGATAGCGCGTTACCATGCCAGTTCCTCAGGTTCGAGCGGGACCACGATAGCGCTCGCAGGTTTGAACGCGAGCACTTGCGAGAGATCGAGCAGATACGCGGGCGACGGCGCGCGACGCTGGCTGTATGGCACGGGCGGCGTGGAAACCCGGTCGTCGCAGAATGCCTTGTCGATGACGGTTTCCCGCAGGCTGTGCTGCTGCGCGATCATCCGCAGCGCGCCGGGCCATTCGTGCGGCGCGCGCGCGTCGTGCGTACCCTGCAGGTCGCGCAGCAGCGGCATGTGCTCGAACAGGAACTGCGCGAACTGCCCGCCATGTGGCGTCTCGTAAAGCATAGCGACGAGATCGCGCACGCCAAAGAATTCGAGGCTCGGAGAATAGACCTCATCGGGCAGCAGCCAGCCGATCGCGCAGCGCTTGCCATCGGGCGCGCGGTACATGCACTTCGCGGTGCCCGGCAACGTCGCCTGCGCGTTCTGCCGGAGCAGATGCCAGGCGACGATATCGAAAACGTCCTGAGCGTCGAGCGTCAACAGGTAAGCGGTCGTCAGTCTCATGACTCATTTCTCCTTGTCTTCAGCGGCACTATCGATGGCGTTCGTCAGATCGGTCGTGGCGGGCACCTGGTGCTTTAGCAGGGCGACGAGCTTCGCCGTTTCGTCAGGCGTAGGCAGAACCTGTATGCGCGCGACACAGGCACACGTGCCGCCTTCCTTGCGCGACACGGTGAGCTTGCTGAATACCGACTCGGGAAAGATAAGATCGCCTTTGCCGCGTCCATTTCCAGAGTGCAGATGCAGACCGACCGATGTCCATTCGCCAAGCCATTTCAGCGTGCCGAGTTGCGGGAAGCGCACGCGCGTAAAAGGCTGGGCATCAGCACCGAGAAGGTCGGGATCGTTCGGCGCTTCGTACAGTGCATCGCGCAGACCGACAGCGAGCGAATCCAGTGACGAGTTCGGCAGGTCGAATCCAATCTTGATATCGACCGCTGTTTTTTCCTCGTCGCCGTGCTGCTCGCTGCGCACGTTCAGGTGCAGAATCTTTACCTTGTGTTTCGCCAGCGCAATCATTGATAACTCCCCATGCTGAACAACACGACCAGCACCGCGACCAGCACGGCGCCCCAGAAGCAGTTTTTCGCAGAGCCTTCTCATTGCCGCTTTCACGACGGCTCTCCGGAGTCGACTTCGAACTCGGCAGCGCGCTCGCGATAAAGCGCCTCCAGTTCCGCGCGCTGCTCCTGCGCGTCGAGATTCTTGATGAGGTCCGCCGCATCGTTCAGAGCTTCGATCGTTTTCGCGGCCTGAAGTGCGTCCGCGATCTCGGCGTAGGACACGACGGGCGGATTGCCGGTCGCGCCCGCACGCGTGGCGGTGGCTTTCTTTTTCGCGCCCGCTTTCATGCGCGACTTGAGCGCAGCGGTGCCCGAACCTTTTGGCGCGCTCTCGCCGTGCTCGCCGCTCGCGTCATCGGCGTTTGCGTCGCCCTTATCGAACCATTCGCCGGGCTCGCTCATACCGTCGCGCAATGACGCATAGATGCGCTTCAGGCTGACGACCTGCGCCGGCGTAATGGCACCGAGCCGCCGCTGAATGCGCTGCTCGATCTGCTCTTTCGTCACGCCGAACGCGGCGAAAGCGTCGACCATCTTCGCCATTGCTTCGGGACTGGTGTCCGCTTTCGCCTTGAGCGTGACGTCTGCCTGATCCATCGCGGAGTCGACGACATCGCGCGGGATCACGCCCTCCAGACATTTGCGAAGCCGGCGCTGTGCCATGTTCGCGGTCAGCTCGTAAATGTCGCGCTCGTCCTTCAGTTCGTACCCGCCCTGACGCGTATCGCGCCAGTGCGAAACCGGAAAGCAGATCGTCTTGCGTGCGCCGGTCTGCATATCGATCGCGCGCGATTCGACCTCGGAGTAGCCGACGCCGCGAGCATCGAAGCCTCGCGAGACCACGCGCCACGCCATATCAATGTTTCCCCACGCTGTGGCGATTGCTTCGAGCGCGTGAATACTTGGACCGCGAATGTCAGTACCACCGCGCGCAAACTGGTACTGCGCGACCTCAGCGAGTCGTGCACTCGTAAAGGCGAGGAGGATCGAATCCATTGCGCGCACGGGGTCGCGCGGAAAGTGCCGCGCCATCGTGTACGCAACCTGAAGGTCCGCGAGTTCGCGCGCCTGATTCTGGCGCGCGCCCGCAGTCTCCGCAGGCGCGTTCGAGCGTCCCGCGAATGGCGATTCCACAAGCTCATTCATTGACCGGCTCCTTTGCGTGCACTGAACCGAAAGTCAACATAGCTGGTAGGCTCGACGGCGTACCCGTTGCGCTTGACGATCTTGCGCGTATAGCCGCCGCCGTTCGGCAGCAGGCCGACCGAAGCCTCGCCCATCAGATGCAGAATGCGGGCTTTAGCGGCCTTCGCGCCTTGCTCCATCAACTCGGCCTGTTCCTCGAAATCGAGACGGCAGTAATGAAGCGCCTCAGCTTCAGCAGGAAGGGAGATCGTCTCGCCACTCGTGCCGGGATACAGCCGCTTGAGCAGCGTAATAGCGCTTTTGTGGCGATAGTCGAGCGGTGGCGGGTCCTCGTTTCTGACGTGTTCCCAGAACTCTGCTTCGCTCTGTTCGAGGATGCCGATCATTTCCTCGTCGCGCTCGATGCGGTAAGTCCGCAACGCGTTGCCGCCGATACATGCCGCGAGCACCCATGCGTCGTAGCCGCTAACGGCCAAATAGTGCGTGCATTGCAGCCAGTATTCGCGCGGTACTTGTTCGCTGAACTCCTCGCCCCATTCGTCATTACGGTAGGTGAGTGCATCAACGTTTTTTGCTTCGAAGCCGACGCGCTGGCCATCGATCGTGCGATCGTAAGAGCCGATCATCCACGGGTAACGCGGATGCTTCGCGAGCTTGTTATGCCGACGCAATTTGACCGAGTAGCGCTCAGCGTAAGCGGTCGCGATGACGTCCTCGATCAGTTGACCGAAGCGCATACGCTCTGCCGCATCCGGGGAGACAAGCGC
The DNA here is from genome assembly GCF_050436725.1 of Paraburkholderia sp. JPY465. NCBI lineage: Bacteria > Pseudomonadati > Pseudomonadota > Betaproteobacteria > Burkholderiales > Burkholderiaceae > Paraburkholderia > Paraburkholderia sp. JPY465. Next base: position 791,245 of record NZ_JBNDMT010000006.1, on the reverse strand, counting down.
GTCTCCCGGGATGAGATCGAGCTTTTCCAAAAATAGCTGGTGTGCCGTCTTATATCGCGACTCGCCGAGCGCTGCGGCGCAATCGCTGCCGCCAAGGCCTTTTCGCCGCTCCAGCAGCCACGCATCCCGTGGACCGTTCATTGTTGGACTCCTGATAAATTTGCCTGCCTTACCTCGCCTGCTATACCTGCTGCACCGGCTCGCGGTGCGAGGCACGCGAGAGGTAACAGAGCGGACCGTTGCCAATGGCCGTGCGCGGCTCGTCGTACTGGTAACGCTGTCGCCACCACGCGCGACGCAGCGCCTTCGGGACCGTGCGCAGTACGCGGCGATAGCTCATCGGCGCGCGACTCGTGAATCGATAGCAGGTCATTTGAAGCGCCCACCTTCGCCGGAGGCGATCACATAGCCGTGCTCGTTCAAGCGGAGACGCTCCAGCCTGGAGACGAGCGGATGCGCGTCGAGGCTGATGCTGTCCGATACGTCAAGTGCGCGTGCCAGTACCTGAACGGGATCAAAGCCGCGTACCTCGCGCAGCATGCGTCCGTCGACGCTATGGCGGACGATCACCCGCACGCCAACAAACGCGCCGGGCATCAGACATGAATGCGGTTTCATGCGACCTCCGGCCCGTCTGCGCGCAGCGTGCGGCCAGCCTGCGCGAGCGCGTCACGCACTTCGACGAGCGAGCGGGGACCGAAGCCGGGAAGCTGCAACAAGTCCTTTGCGCTGCGCGCGCACAATTTCTCGAGCCGACAGATGCCGGACGCGCCGAGGCGATTCGCCACGCGCAGATTCTGACTGATGTTCGCGAGTTCATGCAGGTCGGTCATGACTGCTCCTTGCGCACACGTACTGTCGCCCGGTAACTGCCTGTCTCGATATCGAGGAACGGCCCTTCGACTTCGGGACAGACCTCGACCGGCAACGAGTTTTTCAGGTCGAGCGCCCAGTCGTTCACCGCGTCGAATTGCACGCCCGTCACTGTCGCGCGACGCGCGCCGTGCTCGTCGTGATCGAATTCGACGGCCACGCCGGTATAAATCGATTTATTCAATTGAGATTCCATTTTCTTTTGAAGTTACCGATTGAATGGCTGATGGAACTTCAGCGTAGCCAATTCATTTTCTTTCGCAAGTGAGGGGCGGCACTTCACGAGCGTTTTAAGGATCGTATTAACAAGAGATACGACAACATAATCGGCAAAATGGAAAAGTCTTTGGAAACAACGAAAACTACCCTTTACGCGCCCCGCGCGCGCCCCACTCGCGCCCCGTACGCGCCAAAACCGGTGCAAACCCTAAGCGGGAAATCACCTGGGCATTCGTGCTTTAATGCGAAATCACCGTTGGCAAAACGAGAATGGCGGGTCTATGATTTGCTGGAGTCGCCAACGTTTGCATGGCGACCTGAGAGGCAATATGGATCGCCGCATCCAGATGACTAACCCGGTGCCGCCGCAACTGGCGGCGCTCCAGACCGCGATCGAGCTTGCTGGATCGCGGCGGGAACTGGCGCGCCGGATCGCCCGCCACGTGCCTTGTACGGCGGGTCGCCTCGATATGTGGTTCCACAGAAAAAGCCCCGTCCCGGTGGAGATCGCACCGTTCATTTCGGCAGCGGTTGACGGGGCAGTCTCAGTATTTGAGCTTTGTCCTGAGTACAGCAAAGGCTGGAGGATGCTTAAAGAATTGCTGAACTCGGAGGAGCCAATACGCGAGACGGCCTAAGCTCTGCCACAGTATCGGCCTCACCGTCGCATTAGGACGTGTATAGAGACACCGATAGGAGTCAGTTGAAGTCATTTTGGGCCTAGCGTTTGGACGCTCGGGGCCCTTTTGCATTCTTTCGTCCCGAAAAAAAGGCGCCGGAGGAGCTAACTCCAGCGCCTCAGTCTTTCCCGAAGTGTTGAATCGGGTAAAGAGGACGAGCAAAAGGTATCACGAGTTTCTCAAACAGGGAAATAGAGGGGTTTTCTCCTCAGTATTCCCACTACGGTTAAAGAGGACGAGAAGTGACCAAGAGAATTTTCGTCGTCGAGGAGCCCGAATTGTCTGCGCTTCAGCCGCATCCGATCGGCGCATTCTGCCCCTCTACGCAGACCGTCTCGGTTCGCGACGAGATCCTGACCCCGATCGTCGTGGACGATCACTGGCGCATCATCGACGGACGCGCTCGCAGGGACGAGGCCGTGCGCCTGGGCAAGGCGTGTCCCGCGCGCCACTTCGACCCGCACACGGACGGACCGCTGACGCTGTTTGTCGCGCGTCAGAACCGGCACCGGCTGAGCATCGCGCAAGCTCCGATCGTCGCCGCGTGGCTCGCCGGTCTCGCCGAGCGCAAACCCGCCTGGCTCGAACACTACGACCGCCTTTTCCTCCAGGAGCCGGGCGCGCGCGACCGCATCCTCGCCGCGCTCGGGGTCAAGCTGCGCACCTTCCAGCGCGCCGCGGGCATCCGCTACGAGCGCTTGCAGCACGCGGTATTCGACGACCGCATCTCTGCAAAAAACGCCTTCGATCTCGCGAAGGTCGAGGACCGTGCGACGCGCGAGCGGATCGTGCGGAAGCCGCGCGACGTGCACAAGGTCGAGATCGCCGCTGCGCTTGCAGAGCAGGAGCACAGGCAGCAGCAGTTGCCGCTCGACAACATTGTTTGCATCAGTGGCCCGCTTGACTTCCCGGTTGACGACACGGAGGAGAAAAAGGCGCGCGTCCGCTGGTCCCGCTGGTTCCGCTCCGATGGAGGCGACCATGAATGAACCGATGACCCTGTGCGTGACGCTCGACACGCAAGCGCTCAGGAAAGCGATGGAGACGTTTGCGAGTCATGTCCATGTCGGCGCACGCGGCGAGACTGCGCAGCTCGTAACCGCTGCGTGTGACGCGTACGACGACGAGCACGAAATGCGCTCGCGCAACCTGATGACGGTTCGCGCGCTGCCGTGCGACTACAGCGATTAACGCACGAAGGTGAACGCAATGCCACGCTCACGGACCGTTAAAGGCGGGTTCTTTCGCTCGCCCGATATCCAGCACACGCCGGTCGCGTGCCGCCTGCTTTTTATCTCGCTCTGGACGCAGGCCGATCGTGAAGGACGCCTCGAAGATTTGCCGTGGAAAATTCGGGACGAGGCGTTTCCTTACGATCAGGACATCACCGAACAGGACGTCGACGAGATGCTGGATATGCTCAATCTGCGCGACCTGATCCGCCGCTACGTTGTCGATGAGCAACCGCTGATCTTCATCACGAAGTGGCGCACACATCAGCACCCGCACCCGAAGGAAACGGAAAGCAAGCTGCCCGCGCCGCCCGAGTCGCCCGCAAAGGCCCGCCAGTCAAGGGCGCAACTTATGGGCGCGGGCGAGTTCGTACCCGGTAATGACCCCGTTCTTACCCAGATGCGAACCGACCGGGCACGTACTTCTAATACTTCTGTTTCTTCTAAGCCTTCTAATACCTCTGGTACTTCTATTCCTTCTGGTACTTCTGGTACTTCCGGGATTTCCGGCCCCGGCCGGTTGCGCCTTCGGCGCTTGTCGAGTTCGTCCGAAAAGACGACGAACGTCGACGCGAAAGTGATCGCGGAAATCTTCGCGTACTGGCAAAAGACGATGAACTCGCCACGTTCAAAGCTCGACGCGAAGCGTACGAAGGCGATCTCGATCGCGCTCACGAATGGCTATACCGCGCGCGAAGTGTGCACGGCTATCCGTGGGTGCAGCCTGACGCCGCACAACATGGGCGATAACGACCGGGGCGAGAAGTTCAACGACCTCACGCTGATACTGCGCGACGCGGCCCATGTCGACCGCTTTATCGCGAACGATGCGAACCCGCCGCAGCACGGGTCGCGCACGTTAAGCGCCGAGGACCGCAGGCGCGAGCTTAGCGAGGCGAACGGTAAGGCATGGCTCGCAATGCACGGCCAGGCCGCTGAGAGCGACGCTACCGGCGACCCGAATGCCATCGACATGGAGCCGTAAGCGATGACGCCTGCCGACCGTCCGCAATTCGCCGCGATCCTCGCGCGCGCCCTCCGTACGACCCGTACTCCCATGCCAGATGCAGAAGTGCTCGACGTCTGGTGGACGAAGCTCGCGCCGTTCCCGCTCGACGCCGTAGCAAACGCGTTTTCGAGGCACCTGGACGAAAGCGAGCACGCACCGGCTCCGGCTTCGATCCTTCGCCGCCTGCCGCGCGAGAAGGACGGCAGACCGCTCGCCGATGAAGCGTGGGCGATAGCACTGGAAGCGCGCGACGAGAGCGAAACGGTCGTCTGGACGGACGAAATCGCGCGGGCATGGCACGCCGTACGCGATCTCGTTGTCTCCGACGAAATCGGCGCACGCCTGGCGTTTCGGGCTGCGTACACGCGCCTCGTTGACGATGCCGAGGCGCGCAGCGTTCCGGCGCGTTGGCGAGTATCGCTCGGGCACGATCACGAGCGACGCGTCGAGGTCGTCGACGCGGCCGTGCGCGCGGGCCGTCTCTCGCTCGCTGATGCCCGCGTCGCAGTACCCGCGCTGCCTGCACCCGATGCGGCCGACTCTGCGCCGAGTGCTGAGACGCTACGCCACCGCGCGCAACTGCGCGACCTGATCGGCAATATCGCCGCCGCGCACGAGATGCGCGCGCAGGAGCGCGAAGATGCCGCCGCGCGCGCGACCGATGCGACGAACGAGCGCAAGCGCGAGATCGCGCAGCAGGCCGAACGTTACGCCGCTACGCATCGGGCGCGCGAACCGGGAGACGACGACGAGCCCATGCAGGGAGAGCCGCAATGAGCGAACCGGCGCAAGGCGAGCTATGCGCCGCGCACGGCTGTCCGATGCTCGCGGCGATCGGCGTCGCGGGGCGGTACTGGTGCTGCTGCCACTGGCACGAGCCCGCCGCTGCCTTCGATGCGATTACCGCCGTGCTTCACCGGCAGAAGCTGCTCGTCGACGCAGCGCTGCTCGCGCGCCGCTCGTATGCGGACTACCTCGCGGTCCGCTCGACTGAGGACGCGCTTATCGAGCGTACGCATGAAGTCGGCCAGCAGTACGCGCTCAAACCCACTCGCGGCGCACGGGGTGGAGTCATCGGTCCCACGACTGAGCCGGCGCACCACTACGCGAGCGCGGAATCCGATAACCAGTGAGGCATGACATGCGCATCGAATTCGTGATTCATGGCGAGCCAGCGAGCAAGGCCAACTCGCGCGAGATCGTCTCGCGCAAGATGCGGGATGCGTGGGGCGGTATCAAGACCCGCCCGATGTCGATCAAGTCCGACAAGGCGCGCGCCTACGAGCGCGTCGCGCTGCTACAGGTGCCGCCCGCCGCGCGCGTCGAACTCACCGGACCCGTGCGCGTGACGATGCGGATTTTCTACGCGACCGAACGGCCCGACCTCGACGAAAGCGTAATCCTCGACGCTCTGCAATCGCGCTATCGGACCGTGCGGCGCAAAGGGCGCGACGTTCGCGAGTGCGTGCGCAAAGGCGTATTCGCGAACGACCGGCAGGTACGGCAGAAATTCATTTTTCACGGCATCGACCGCGCGAATCCTCGCGCAGAGATCATCGTCGAGACGTTGCAGGCGCAACAGATTGCGCTCGCGCTCGAACCGGACTATGACCCACTTTCGGAATGTGCATGAACGCGCAACAGCTTAACCGCCAGAGCATGGCCATGCGTCATCACCTCCAGCACGAGAACGATCGCCTGCGTGAAGCGCTGCGCCTTATCGTCGAGATGAGCGAGAACACGACGAGCGCGATGTCGCTCGGCGATATCGCCCGCATCGCACGCCTTGCGCTCGTCACGACGCACGTCCCGCCGAATCCGTCGCTCGCGACTGGCGAGCACAGCGGGGACGCGCCGGCCCGGCACGTGGAGGACGCGCGCACATGAGCCACCGTTGCCGCTGGCCCGGATGCACGTGCATCGTCGGCGACGATCTCTGGGGATGCAAACCGCACTGGCGCACGCTACCGCCGAACCTCCGCGCGTGGATCGGTCGCGCATACCGGCAAGGCATGGATTGCGACATTCACCCCTCTGCGAGTTACCTGCGCGCGCACCGCGCGGCGCTGCGTTGGGCGCACGAATTCGCCAACGACCGACAGGACTAACGGCACCCATTGAAAGAAATTTTGACATTCGACAAATGTTGCCTACTATCCCCGTTAATCAGGACGCTCGCTTGCTGTCCCTGAGATTCCGAGGCCCGCGCAACGCGGGCTTTTTCATTCCCGACCTCTCCCGGATTTCCTCACCATGCGCGACTTCTACGCGGGCACCGCTGCGGCCCTGCGGGATGCGCTGCGCCATGCTGTCGATCGTGGCGGAGTGTGCTCGCTTGGCGTGCTGCATCAGGGTGTACCCGGTGCCGCCATCCTGACGGGCGACGAAGCGACAGCGCAGGCCGGCCGTATCCGCCGCCAGCTTGACCGCCTGCCTCCCGTTCCCCGCGCCCTGATCGTCGTCGCCCATGCGCCCCGCGATCTCGCCTGCAACTGCCGCGCGCCGTGCTGCGCGGGGCGCTATCCGAATCCCGAATGGCGCGAAGCGCTCGACGTGGTACTCGCGCATAGCGCGCCACTCCTCGCCGGCCACGCGTCGAACATCCGCCTGCGTACCGTGCTGGTGGCGAACCTGCTAACGCGTACGCACGAGACGGCCGTCAGCGTCGCGCAGCGCTGCGGCGTTCATCGCCAGACGGTCGCGGAGCACGCCGCGATCCTCGAAGCGGCACTCATGGGCAACCGGCAGCGCGCCGGAGAACTCGACGCAGCGTTTGGGCGCATCGACGCGCTGCTGCGCGAGGCTGGAATCGTCATCGAGCCCGAAAACGAAGCCGCTGCCCGCGTCGCCTGACGCTCTACCGGTACCCGCCATGTCCACGACCATCGAACGCGCCGCGAGCGGCGAGATAGCCTGGCCTGACGACGCCGCCTGGCCGATCGGACGCATCCGCGAATCGTCGCGCAATCCGCGCACGCACTCCGACGAGCAGATCGAGCAGATCGCGGAGTCGATGCGCCGCTTCGGCTGGACGTTCCCCGTACTCGTCGACGAGTCGGGCGAGCTGATCGCCGGGCACGGCCGCTATCGCGCCGCGCTGCTGCTCGGCTTCACTGACACGCGCGTGATGGTCGCGCGTGGCTGGAGCGAGGCGAAGATTCGCGCCTATCGCATTCTCGACAACAAGCTCGCGCTCAACGGTGGCTGGGACTCCGCGCTACTGAGCGAGGAACTCGCAGCGCTCGCCAACGACTCGTTCCCGATCGAGGTACTCGGCTTTTCCGATACGGACATGGCGCGTCTGCTCGACGATACGGACCGCCTCGCGCTCGAACATGCGGCGCAGTCCGCGAGCCAGTCCGATCCGACCGACTGGCGGAACTCGTCGCCCATGAACGGTGCGAGCGCACCGGTAGCAGCTAACGGCATATCGCCCGTGTATCCCGAAGGCGCGACGGTGCATGCCGCTGCAGAGGCGCAGGCCGAAGCGGTGAACGCGACGGCCTCGCCCGGCGCATTGCTGGCGGTGTTTTCGTGCATGGTGACGATCGCGGATCGCCCGGCGCTGCTCGACGCCATCAACCGCGCCAAATCGCGCGGAGCGACCGACACTGGCGCGGCGCTCGTGCTGATCGCTCGCGAGTGGTTGCAGGCGGACTGAGATGCGCAAGCAGAGCCTGAGCCACGAAGATTTTCTGAAGCTTCGCGCCGCCGCGCAGTCGATCCCGCAGGCCGCGCTCGAACTGAAGATCGCCCAGGCAATCGACGTGATTCGCGACGCGTGCCGGGGCCACCAGGCGGCTTACGCGTGGTCGGGCGGGAAGGACTCGCAGGCGCTGCGCTTCGTCGCGGAGCGCGCGGGTGTGGTCGACTGCGTGCTCGGTATCTGCGATCTCGAATTCCCGGCGTTCCTGCGCTGGGTGACGGACCACATGCCGGAACGCCTTCACGTCATCAACACCGGGCTCGATCTCGACTGGCTCGCGGCGCACGAATCGATGCTGTTTCCGCAGGACGCGACAACAGCCTCAGGCTGGTTTCACCGCATCCAGCACCGTGCGCAGCAGGACTTCTGCCGCGAGCGCGACGTCGACGCGCTACTGCTCGGCCGTCGCCGCGAGGATGGGAATTTCACGGGACGCGCGGGCGGCATCACCTACGAAAAGCGCGGCGTGACGTACATCGCGCCGCTGGCGGGCTGGTCGCACGAGGACGTATTCGCCGTTATCGACCGCTACAGCCTCCCGTTGCCGCCGTTCTATGGCTGGCCGCGCGGCTTTCGGACCGGTACGCATTGCTGGCCGGCGCGCCAGTGGTGCGAGAACGAAGCGCACGGCTGGCGCGAGGTTCACGCGATCGATCCCGACATCGCGCCGTGGGCAGCGCAGCGCCTGACGGGCGCGCGCCGGTTTATGGCGAGTCTCTGATGTGCGGTCTGTGGGGCTACGTCGGGCGCAGGAACGAAGCGCGCGCAGACGTGATTCGCGAGATTCTGAAGCTCGCGAGCCGGCGCGGTCCCGACGCATTCGGTGTCTGGTGCGATGGCGCGCTCTGGCGTGGCGCGGGCCGCGCCTCGTTCGAGATGGTCGACCTTGGCGCGGCCGTAATGCTCGGCCACGCACGACTCGCGACCGTACTCGGCACGAAGCGGCCCGAACACGGTCAGCCGATTCAATGCGCCGATATCGTGCTCGCGCATAACGGCAGCGTCTGGAACTCGCGGGAACTGCCCGAAGCGGCGAACGTCACGACCGGATGCGATAGCGAACTGCTCGCCGCGTGTCTCGCCGCTGAGTCTGGCGCGCTCCCCGATCGTCTCGCGCGCGCACTCTCGCGCGTCGATCTCGGCGAGCACTACGCGCTCGCGGCATATCAGGCCGCAAGCGGTGTGTTACTCGCCGCGCGCGGGCAAAGCCTCTACATGCTGGAGGACGTTTCGGGCGTGTACTGGTGCAGTGTCCGCCCCGACGAACACTGGACGGCGGTAACTCGTCCCGAGTTTCATTCCCTGTTGTGAGGACCAGAAAAATGAGTGAATCCGGCGAATCGCACGCGCCCGTGAATGCGTTCTCCGCCTACGCATGGCAGCATGGCGCACTCTCGGATGCGTTCAGCGCGTGGACCGATGACGTGTCGGCAGGCGCACCCGGTACAACGCATTTCGGCTATGTGCATGACGGTGCAGTACGTCTCGAAAGCGATGGACGCGCGTGGACCGTTCACGCAGGGCAGTACTTCTGCGTGCCTGGCCGCTTCGCACTGCGCGCGCGTAACAGCCGCGGCGTACTCATGGAGCACGCAGGCTGGCGTGGACTGTTCATGATCGGCGGCCCGGTCGAGCAGAAGGGGCGACTCCGTTATATCGACCGGTGCAGCGATACGACGCTGATCCAGCCGGTACGGCGTGGCGATCCCTGTCTGAACCTGCTGTACTTTCCGCCCGGCGTCGTACAGACCGCGCACACGCATCCATCGGATCGCCTCGGCCTGGTGCTCTCGGGACACGGGACGTGCATCGCCCGCAATGGCGACGACGACGAGCGCATCGCGCTCGAACCCGGGATGATCTTCTGCATTCACGCCGAAGGCCGGCATTACTTCTCGACCGATCGCGGCGATGAACTGCGTGTACTCGCGTATCACCCGGACTCGGACTGCGGACCGACCGACGACGACCACGCGATGATTAACCGGACCATCGTCGACGGCGTATCAGCGCGCAACCTCGCCTCAATCCGCACGCGCGACGATGCAACGCTGGAAAGCTCATGAAAGCGAAGCCCCGCAAGACACGCGACCGCCGCTTTGTCGACGAGAGCGTTTATGACGCGGCGCTCGAACGTATGCGCCACCTGTACGCGCGTTTTGATCGCGTGGTGGTTTCGTTTTCTGGCGGGAAGGATTCGACCGTTGTCCTTCAGCTCGCGCTCGACGTTGCGCGCGAGCTTGGCCGTCTGCCACTCGAAGCGCATTTCTACGACGAGGAGTGCATTTCGCCCGACACCGAGGCCTATGCCGAGCGCGTTTGCGCGTGGCCCGATATCGCGCTCACGTGGTGGTGCGTGCCGATCAAGCATCGCAATGCGTGCTCGCGTCAGCAGCCTTACTGGTACTGCTGGAATCCCGACGAGCGCGAAATGTGGGTCCGTCCGCTGCCCGCTGCCGGCGTCGTCTCGATGCCTGGTTTCGTAAAGGGAATGATGATTCCCGACTGCTCGCAACTGCCGTTTCTCGGTAGCGCGCAGACCGTCGCCATGCTGCGCGGTATCCGTACGCAGGAATCGCTGCGACGTCTGCGCATGACGACCATGACGCAGGTCGATAACTACATTCATCAAAGTCCGAACTCGCGCAACCTCTGGCTGTGCGATCCGATCTATGACTGGACTTTCGAGGATGTATGGGTCGCGCCGTCGCGCTTTGGCTGGGACTACAACCGGCAATATGACCGCTTCGAAGCAATGGGGCTTAACCACATGCAGCAGCGCGTCTGCCCGCCCTTTGGCGAGGAGCCGCTGGGACTGCTCCACACGTGGGCGATCTGCTACCCCGAACTCTGGCACCGCATGATCGCGCGCGTACCCGGCGCGGCAACCGCTGCGCGCTATGCACTGACGGACCTCTACGGCCACCATCTGAAAGCGCCGCCCGATGGGCTCACGTGGCGCGCGTGGACATGGCGCGTGCTCGATCTCTATGGCGAGCCGTGGCGCTCGCGCGTCGCGCTGTCGCTGCGCACCGCCATAGGCGAGCACCAGCGCAAGACGATGCGCCCGATCTCGGAATCTGAACCGGACCCGTTGAGCGGCGTCTGCTGGCGCGTACTCGCGCAGATGGCGCTCAAGGGCGACTTCAAGAACCGCAAGATTGGCTCGCTCGTGCAGCAGGCGCACAAAACGCAGGATCGGTTAGGCCTCACGCTCGATGAAGTCATCGCACTGGAGCAGGACAATGACGGCACGCGCTACTAAGGCGAAAGCGACGGTACCGACACCCGACGAGATACAGGCAGCGATCGATCGCGCGCCAGTCTCGCGGGTGCAGTGGATTCATCGCGACCGCATCACCGCGAACACGTACAACCCGAATCGCGTTGCACCGCCCGAACTCGAACTGCTGATTCTCTCGATCCTCGAGGACGGTTTTACGCAACCGCTCGTGGTTCGCGCGAGCGTCGATGACGAGCCGGGTGAATTCGTGGTCGTCGACGGCTTTCATCGCTGGCATGTCTCGAACGAGCCGCGCCTTGTCGCGCGTTATGGTGGGTTCGTGCCCGTGGTGACGATCGAAGCCGATCCGGTCCATCGAATGATGTCGACGATCCGCCATAACCGCGCGCGTGGCACGCACGCCGTCATTCCGATGGCCGATATCGTGCGAACGATCATCGAGGCCGGTGTGAGCACCGACGAAGCCGGGCGCAGGCTCGGTATGGAGCCTGAAGAGATCGACCGCCTGACTGATCGCTCCGGCATGCCGCGACGCATCGGCGAGCGCGCGGCGGGTAACGCATTCGGCCATGCCTGGGTGCCGGAATGAGCGACGCGCTGCTCGATATCTCGCTACGCTCGAACGTCGATGCGGTCGCGCGCCAGTTGGACGATCTCGCCTATCGGCAACTTCCCTTCGCGGAGTCGCGCACCGTGACGGAACTCGCGAAGCTCGCCGCGCAGGCGGAACGCAAGGCGATTCCCGAAGTGTTCCCGAACCCTACGCCGTTCACCGTCAATTCGGTGGCTGTGCAGGCAGCGAGGAAGGGTCTGCCGATCGCGCGTGTTTATGTGCGCGACAAGACGGCGGAATATCTCGCGCCGTATGAGTACGGCGGTGTCCAGTTTCTCGGCAAGAAACCGGCTGACCTGGTGCCTGTCGGCGCAGCGGTCAACCAGTACGGCAATCTGCCGCGTGGACTGATCCGGCGGTACCTCAACCGCCCCGACGTTTTTATTGGCACGGTGCGCACGAAAAGCGGCGACCTGTACGGCGTGTGGCAACGTGCCGCGACGGCGCAGCCGAAAAAGGGACGCCGCGCGCCGAACGGACTCGCGCCGAACACGACAGGCAGGCTCAAGCTGCTGATCGCCTTCCATGCGCCGGTCGAGACGAAGAACCGGCTCAGGTTCGGCGAGCGTGCCGAGGCGCTCGTACTGGCGAATGTTAACCACGTGTTTGGCCGCGAACTGGCGAAAGCGATCGCGGCAGCACGGTAAACGACGAATCAAAAGCCAGGGTTTGTCCCTCACGTCCTTCCATTTCGGGCGAAACGTACCTTACGCGAAATTAATGATGGCTTCTGCACCTTCGTGCTCGGAGTGGACCGGCATTAGGGCTAGATCCCGCTGCTGCGCCTCGGAGAGCAGTTCCCTAAGATTCGTCTGGATTTGAGCAAGCGTACGGTCCGTAAGAAGAATATCATCGGGTCGAGGTGCGCCAAGAACTAGCGCTGTCGCTAGTGAAGGATTCCGCTCCTTCGCCAACGCGAGCTCCCACATTTTCGACCGGGCGTCTTTCATTCCTCGTCGCTGTTCGTTCGGCTTTAGCAACCCGAAGTGAGCCGCAAATTGCGGAGTAAGAAAACCGAACTTCACTGGCTCGCCGTGATCGACGATCATCGCTTGACCACCGAAATACCGGATTAGATCAGGACGCTCCACTTGAATGACATTTCGTATCTTTGTCGTCCATTGGCGCTGCACGTCCCTGTCTTCCGACGGTTCGGTGTCTGCCTCTTCATCCGGTTCGCTCGAAAGAACACCTAGGCTGCAGCACTCGGAAATGATTTGCCTTATCGCGTCTTGCGCATCATCTGCACTGGTCGCATTGACCACACCAAAGCGGCAGTTTCCTATCGCGGGATGCCGGCTTGCGAAATCCAATCCCTCAATTTTTGCCAGTTCGGTTGCCGTATTGAGAGCGTAGTTAATCAACCGAAACGCCGAGTCTGCTGCAGCCCCGTACATGCATCGCAAAACGTCTTGACGAATCAATACGTGGCCCGAGACGTTACTGTCCAACTCGAGGATTGCACCGACGTTCAGCACCTCACCCGAATCGGCCATGGGTTCCCATTTCAGTATCGACCACCTCGCATTCGTTGTGAGGTAGTCTGAATCTTCGGGATCAAGGATTGTTTTTTGCGGGCGCATGATGATTTAGTAAAGGGCTAAAACGATTCGCCGTGTCGTTAGCGAGCGCAGGAAGCCGGCCAAGTATGAATTGCTGACACGCTGTTGCGGCTTGAATCCAAGTCGGCTGATTTTTCTGGATCACTGTTAGTGCTTGAAATGCGGACTGCAAGTCGGTCCACATTCGCGCCTTACCCTCACACTTGATTTGGTGAACCACCGCTTGCGCGATCGAGGACGCTTTTACACTGTCAATCGACTTAGGGTCCAACATGCCGGTTACGATATCTGCCAATTTGTTCTGCGCGAATGGCTTGTTATCCATCGATGCGGCATGGTCGATCAGCCAAAAGTCTGCCCCGTCCCAGAGCAGATTGCCAAGATTGCGATCGGGATTGCCGATTAGCTCATCGAACGCAATAGTAGATCCGAACTGTGCCCACGTTGCTAACAGCATCACCGCGCTTCGGACGCTATGAGCTTGGTTCTGGGCATTGATGTTTAACGCAGTCAACAGGCTTGGATGTGCTTTATCTCTTGCACCGAACCACAAACTCTGCTGACCAGGATGGCGGACAATCACCGGTTGAAGTGTCGGTAGACCTAGATGGTTACCGACTGCCGCCGCAAAACATTCAGCGGCTATGCCCGACAACGTCTCGGGTTTCACCACGCACTTCTGCGACACCCCTGCGATCTTCACCTGACCCCGCTGGGCGCCCGAAATGCCCTGACCGATGGGCCGCAGAGTGGCAGGAATGAGGACACCTTCTTCTATCATGTTTTTAGTCGGAAAGGTCGTGTAAGCTGTAAATAGAAACGTTCACTGTTTGCATAATACATTGATGGACATCTGTTAGGGGGACGACCTAGCGAGGCATGGCCTACGGTGCGATACCGCTAAGCGTCCACCCCTAGGCTAGTGCCACCGCGGCAACCTGCCAAGTCCCACCCACGCAAACTGCGCCAGTCAATCCGCGCTCTATTTATGGTAACGGGATTGTCGATGTTGACCAAGGTCCCCCTTGCGTGTCCGCAATCTGTGCCTTCGCTGGGCTTGCAGCTTTGGGTCCTAGGTAACCTTCGAAAAAACGTGGGCAATTGCGCGTCGCGTTTTTTCTCTAGCTCCAACGTCTGAAAGGTCTGTGCAGTTCCTGCTGTGGAGACGTCATGCCCGACGACACGATATCGATCCGCGAGTTCGCGCGACGTGAGGGAGTGTCGGACACGCTCGTACACCAGGCGCTCAGGAAGGGAAAACTTTCGCGCGCGCCAGACGGGCGGATGAATCCCGCGCTCGTCGGCTCCGGCTGGCACAAGGAGGATTCGGGCGCAAAGCGCTTTGCAGAGTCTGCAAAGAATGACGGTCAGCTCGCGGCGGACGGTGGCGTGGTGCGTGGCGTGCCCTATGGCGAGGCGCTGCGCCTGAAAGAGAACTGGCTCGCGCTGCTGCGCCGACTCGAATACGAGCACAAGGCGGGCTCACTCGTCGAGGTCGCGACCGCGCAGCGCGTCGTGTTCGATCTGTGCCGCGAGCAGCGCGACGCGTGGCTCGCATTCCCGCCGAAGGTTGCGCCGTTCCTCGCGGTTGAGTTCGGTATCGCAGACCTCGAACGGCTGACCGCTTCCCTGGCTGCCCATGTCCACAATCAGCTTGCCGATCTCGGAGAGCCCCACGCGCACTTCGACGGCGAACAGCTATGAACAGATCGCGCAGGCCGGTCGCCGCGGCTGGACGCCGCCGCCGCGTCTGTCGCTGCCCGATTGGGCCGATCGTTATCGAAAGCTCGCGCGGGCCGCTGGCAGTCTGACGGGACAGTGGCGTACGACCACCGTCGAGATCGCGCGCGGGCCGATGCTGGCCGTTACCGAGCCCGGGGTCCATACGATCACGGTGATGGTCTGCACGCAGCTTCTGAAAACCGCGCTGCTCGAAAACATCTTCGGCTATCTCGCGCAGCTTGACCCGTGCCCGATCCTGCTCCTCCAGCCGAAGGACGAAGCGGCCGAGCAGTTCAGCAAGGAAAGACTCTCGCCGCTCATTCGGGCGACGCCGGTACTGCGCGAACTGATCGGACCGATGCGCACCCGCATCGCGAGCGACACGCTGCTCTACAAGGCATTCCCGGGCGGGTTTCTCGCGCTCGCGGGTGCGGGTAGTCCCGATAACCTCGCGCGGCGACCGATCCGCGTCGTGCTCTCGGACGAGATCGACAAATACCCGGTCACGCGCGAGGGCGATCCGATCACGCTCGCGGAGGAGCGCACGGCGACGTTTGCCGAGTGGCTGAGCGTGCGCGCGTGCTCGCCGACGATCTCGGAGGAAAGCCGCATCGAGGACAGCTACCTCGCGTCCGATCAGCGGCGCGCGTCGGTCGAGTGTCCGCACTGCGGGCACCGCATGTTTCCGGACTTTTTTAAACATGTCGAGTGGGACAAGACGCGCAGCGAGACGGGCGCGATCTCGGCGCACGAGACCGATACCGCGCGCCTGTACTGCGAAGCGTGCGGCGCGGCGTGGTCCGAAGCGGACCGGTTGAAAGCGCTCCAATCCGTACGCTGGCACCAGACAAGGCCGTTCGTCTGCTGCGGCGGGCGGCATGTCCCGCTCGACGACTACGAACGCGCGTGGCGCGAGCACGACGGCGCGGGCGCAGTCGAGACGGTGTGGGACTGGTGGGAGGACGTCGCAAACCGGCGCTATGCGGTATGGCGCGCGAAGTGCCCGAAGTGCGGCGAGTGGCGCGTCGATAACCGTCACGCCGGCTTTCAGGCGTCGAAGCTTTTCAGCCCGTGGACGCGCGACCGTCCGCCCGCGATCGCTGAGAAGTGGATCGCCGCGCAGGGCGACGAGGAAAAGCTGCAAGCCTGGTGGAATACGCAGATGGGGCTCCCCTATCGGGCGCATACCGGCCGGCGCGTGCAGAACGAATTACTGGCCGCGCGTGGCGAGGTATGGGCCGCAGAAGTCCCCGATGGCGTCGCCGTGCTCACGGTTGGCGTTGACGTGCAGGACTACCGCGTTGAGCTCGAAGTCGTCGGCTGGGGGCGGAATGAGGAATCGTGGTCGATCGAGTATCAGGTCATCGAAGGCGAGTTCTCTGACGCGACGACCCAGGCGACAGTCGACGAGTACTTGCGGCGCACGTGGTCGCGCGCTGATGGTCGACCATTCGAGATCATGGCCGCGTGTATCGACTCAGGCGGGCACCACACACAAAGCGTCTATGAGTTCTCGAAGGCCCGCATTGGCCGGCGCATCTGGGCGATCAAGGGCGAGAGCGCGCGCGGTGGCGAGCGTAACCCCGTCTGGCCCGCGAAGCGCCCGACCTCGCGCTCGAAAAAGACGTATCGACCCGTGATTCTCGGCGTGAATGCCGCGAAGGACACGATTCGACTCCGGCTGCTGCTCGAAGCACCGGGGCCGGGTTACATGCACTTTCCCGCTGATCGCGACATCGGTTATTACGCGCAACTGACCGCCGAGCGGATCGTCGTGAAAGAGATGAGTGGCAAGCGCTACCGCGTCTGGGAGTTGCCACGCGGCCGCGCGAATGAAGCGCTTGACTGTCGCGTCTATGCCTATGGCGCGCTGTGCGGGCTGCTGCACTTTGGCCTGCAACTGAACCGTCGTGCTGACGCGGTAAGCGCGCCGATCGCGCCCGTTGAACTCGCAGAACTACCCGCTATTGCAAACGTACCGGCAGCGCGACCCGCGCCGCCCCGATCGTTCATCAACCGACTGGCGTAACTCATGGCTACCTGTGATTGCACGAGCATTCTCGACGGTGTGCCGCTCGCCGCGTTGCAAGCGCAACTCGCCTCGATGCTGGCGGCGTATCTCGCGCTGATTACGGGAACGAAACCCGAAGGCGCCTCCTATACGCAGGCCGATGGAAGCCGCTCGATTACCTTCACGCGCGCGTCGATTCCCGATCTCGTGCAGGGCATTCTCGCCGTGCAAAAGCAGATCGCCGCGCTGAGCGGCTACTGCTGCAACCGTCGCCCACCGATCGCGCCATTCTTCTGAGTTCCTGTCATGGGTCTGATCGTCGACGAGAGCGGCAAGCCGCTCGATACGGGCGCGCTCGTGCCGGCGCGCGGTAACGGTGGACGCGCACGCGCGCAGGAAGGTGGTCCCGGCTGGCCGTCCTATTCAGCGCTCTCGGTCGGCACGCAGTACCAGTTCCCGTATCAGGCTGCGGACTGGATGAGCCAGGCGTTCGGAAACTGGCTGCCGTGGATACGTTCGCCCGATTCAGAGATCAACCTTTTTCGCGACCGCATGGTCGCGCGAGCGCGCGACCTCTCGCGCAATGACGGATGGATCAACGGTGCGGTCAACCGGATTCTCGACAATACGATCGGCACGAATCTCCAACTCTCCGCCAATCCCGATTACCGCGCGCTCGCGCTCCGGTTCGGCATCGCCGCATTCGATGCGAATTGGGCCGACGACTTCCGCCGCACTGCAGAAGCACTCTGGCGTGGCTACGCGGAGAACGCGGGGCGCTTCAATGACGTAGCGCGACAACTGACGATCGGGCAGCAGTTCCGCCTCGCGATGCGTCACAAGCTGATCGACGGCGAAGGACTCGGCCTCACCTACTGGCTCCCCGATCAGGTCGGATATGGCGCAGCCGACTACGCGACCGCGCTTCTGCTCGTCGACCCCGATCGTCTGTGCAATCCGTACCAGATGATCGATTCGAGCAACCTGCGCGGCGGCGTCGAGATCGACGACAACGGCGCGCCCGTTGCGTATCACATCCGCCGCGCCGAGCCGAACGACTGGTATCTCGCGATCGACGCTAACACGTGGGAGCGCATCGAGCGGTACGACGAGGACGGCTGGCAACGCGTCATTCATGACTTCGACCGCGATCGCGCGGGACAGCATCGCGGCCTCGGCGTATTCATGCCGGTGCTCGCGCACGCGAAGATGCTCGCGCGTTACTACGAGGTCGAATTGCAGGCCGCTGCCATCGGCTCGATCTTCGGTACCTACGTCACGAGCCCGTACGATCCGGCGCTCGTGCAGGACGCGCTCGGCGCAGGCGAAGGCGAGGAGCTTCCGCTTTACCAGTCGCTGCGTGCGCAGTGGGCAAACGAGCGGCCCGCGTATCTGAACGGCGCGCGTATTCCGACGCTCGCGCCGGGTGAATCACTCGAAAACGTCTCGGCCACGCATCCGCATAGCAATTTCGAGATGTTCACGCACGAGATGCAGCGCGTATTCGCTGCAACGCTCGGCCTCTCTGCTGAACAGGTTACGCAGGACTGGAGCAAGACGAATTACAGCAGCGCGCGCGCAGCGCTCCTCGAAGCGTGGAAAACATTGCAGCGGCGACGCGACGAGTTCTGCCTGAACTTTGCCACGCCGTTTTACACATCGTGGTTGTGGGAAGCAATGGACCGGGGCGAACTTCCATTACCTGATGGCGCGCCGCCATTCATCGAGGCGCGATCGGCCTATTCGCGCTGCTCGTGGATGGGTGTCGCGCGCGGGTGGATCGATCCGACCAAGGAAAAAGCCGGCGCAGTCATGGGTATGGACGCGGCACTCTCGACGCTCAAACGGGAATGCGCCGAACAGGGTCTGGATTACGAGGAAGTACTGCATCAGCGCGCGACGGAAATCCGCCTCATGAATGAACTGGGGCTGACGCTGCCCGACTGGGCTGGAGACGTCGCCGCCGCCGAGGCGGCCCGGGTTCCTGAAGCGCCGCAACCGCAATGAGGGGGTGCGCCATGAAACCCGATTATCCGCATCTGGCGCAGCGGCTTTTTAATGTCCCGCTCGCCATCACGCCGAGCAAGATCGAGATTGTGATGGCGGCGATCGCGGACCGCTTCGGCCTCGCGCGCCTGTTCCGCGCCGATGGCTCGCTCGTCATGCTGGGCGATGACGAGTTCGCCGCAGGAGAGCCCGCCGAAGCGCGCCCGTACGCAATCGTCGAAGGTATCGCAGTTATCCCCGTGCAGGGCACGCTCGTCGCGAAGCTCGGCACGTTGCACCCATATTCCGGAATGACCGGTTATGACGGTATCCGCGCGAACTTCTCGATGGCGCTCGCCGATGACGAGGTGCGCGCTATCGCGCTCGATATCGACAGCCCCGGCGGCGAGGTGGCCGGATGTTTCGATCTTGCCGACGCGATCCACGCCGCGCGCGGGACGAAGCCCATCTGGGCAATTCTGAGTGAGTGCGCTTTCTCTGCTGCCTACGCGCTCGCCTCAGCGTGCGACGTGATTACCGTTCCGCGCACTGGCGGGACCGGCAGCGTCGGCGTCGTCGTCGCGCACGTCGATTTTTCACGGGCGCTCGCGGACGCGGGCATCACCGTCACGCTCATTACCTCAGGCGCGCGCAAGGCAGACGGAAACGAGTTCGAACCGCTTGCGGATAAGGTTCGCGCGCGCATTCAGGCGGACGTCGATAGCGTCGCGGACCTGTTCATCTCGACAGTCGCGCGCAATCGCGGCCTCTCCGTCGCGAAGGTCGGCGCGACGCAGGCCGGGACGTTTCTCGGTTCGGCGGGTGTCGATATCGGCTTTGCCGACGCAGTGCAAGCCCCGGATGAAGCGCTCTTGGCGCTCTGGTCAACGTTGCAGCAAAAGTCGGGAGGTTCGAAATGGGTATCGCAATGAAAGGCGTGCAGATGGGCATGCAAAAGGCGCTCTCGTTCGCGCATCTGTCGGGCATTGGTGCTCGCGCCAGTGCGCAGGATGACGAGAAAGAGGAAATCAGGGACGAGGACGCGCGAGCCGAGGACGACGAAAAGGACCCAGGCGAGCGCGACCGCGAGGACAACAACACGGGTACCCGCAAGAGTCGCAAGGCGAAGTCGCGCGCGCAGGATGAGGACGACGAAGGCGCGCGCGCTCAGGGCGACGAGGACGACGAGGAAAGCGACGACGGCGACGACGACGCGGACCCCGACGACGATAGCGGCAAGGGCAAGCGTGGCCGCAAGGCAAAGAGTGCCCGCGCTCAGGATACCGGCGAGGACGAGGAAGCCGACGACGAGGAGGAGGACGACGACAAGGAGATGCGCGGGCAGTCGGCGCTCGCGCTGGCCCGTCGACGCGAACAGGCGCGCTGCGCTGCGATCTTCGCGACGCGCGCCGCGGCGCGTAACCCGGTCCTCGCAGCGCAACTCGCTTTCAAAACGCGTCTGCCGCGTGGCGAGGCAATCGCGATGCTCGAAGCCGCGCCCGCGCCGGCCGCGTCGGGCGCGCCAAATCGCGTCGCGCGCAATCCGAGTATTGGCCCTGGGGGTAGTGCCGAACTGACGCACCACCAGGCAATCGCGACGAGCTGGGACCGCGCCTTTGCGAAGGCGAATCCGATGCGTGCCCGTCAAGCCTGATTCCCTCACCCCCTCAAGGAGATACGAACATGGGCGCTCCAACTGTACCGCCGCTCAATGAGCAATGGCACGACGGCGGCTTTATCGTTTCCGAAGCGAACGGCCACCAGTCACGCGATCAGGTGACGCTGACCGGCGGCGTGCTCGTGCTCGCCGGTACGGTACTCGGCAAGGTCACGACGTCGGGCTCGCTCGCGCCGCTCAATCCGGCCGGCTCTGATGGCTCGCAGACTGCGGCGGCGATCCTCCACGGCACGCGCGACGCGACGCAAGGCGACCGGCAGGCGACGGTGATTGACCGCAACGCGGAAGTCAACGCTTCGGAACTGATCTGGCCATCGGGTGCCACGCCCGCGCAGATTACGACCGCTACGCAACAGCTTCTGGCAGTCGGCATCATCCTCCGCTAGTTGCTCGCGCAACGAGCGCTTTATTCACTGCTTGCCACTTCACGAAGGCCGCTCCGGTTCATTCCGGCGCGGCCTTTCTTTTTTCGGGGAGCCCGATCATGGCTGGCGAAATTCTCGACGTATTCCACCAGGACCCGTTTACGGCCATCGCGCTCACGGATGCCGTGCAGCGCAATCCGTTCCAGCCGGTCGGACTTGGTGCCCTCAATGTTTTCGAACCGAACCCGATCCGCACGAAGGCGCTCGCTGTCGAGCAACGTCAGGGCAAGCTCGTGCTGATCCCGTTCTCTGAGCGCGGCGCAGAAGGCACGCAGCGCACTACCGAAAAGCGCCAGATGCGCTACTTCGACGTACCTCGCCTCATGCACGACGACACCGTATATGCGGAGGAAGTCGAAGGTATCCGCGAGTTCGGTACCGAAAGTGTGCTCATGCAGGTAGAGACCGAAGTCGCGCGGCGTCTGTCCGGTCCCACCGGGCTACTCGCGAGTGTCGAGTACACGAAAGAGTACTTGCGCCTCGCGGCACTGCAGGGGCTCGTGCTCAATCCGAAAGATGGGAGTGTGTATTACAACTGGTTCACGCAGTTCGGCATCGCGCAGCCTGCCGTGATTCCGTTCAATCTCGCGGCAGGGACCGCCAACACGCTACGTCCGATCTGTAACGGACTGGTGCGCTCGATGGCGCGCAAGGCGCAAGGCGCATTCACGGCGACGACGCGCGTGTACGGGCTGTGCGGCGATGCGTTCTATGACGCGTTCGTCAACCACCCTGACGTCATCCGCACCTTCGTCAACTGGTCCGATGCGCGCGCGCTGCGCGATAACTCGCAGGGCGCGGCGTTCGAGGCGTTCGATTTTGCGGGTATCACGTGGTTCAACTATCGCGGCTCGGACGACAACACGACGATCAAGGTTCCGGACAACAATGTGCAGTTCTTCCCGGTCGGCGCGCCTGGCGTTTTCCGCGAAGCAATGGCACCGGGCGAAACGGTCGATTGGGTCAATACGCCGGGACGTCCCGTGTACGTGCTGCCGATCTTCGATCTTCTGCGCCGCATGTGGTGGAAGATGGAGACGTACGCCTATCCGCTCTTTATCTGCACACGGCCTGAGGTCCTGTTTCAGGGGACCGCGCTCGCGTCCGCTGCTGCGGGTGAGGAGGCGCGAGACGCCAATCTCGCGAATATCGAGAAAGGCAGCGCCGACAGGGGCGACGATAAGGCCGACAAGGGCGGCGAGTCCACTCACGGCAAGGCATAACCGTGATCGATTGGGACTCGCTGCTGCTCGCGCCGGTCGAGAGCGTTTTCGGGCAGAGCGCGAATTACTACAGCGCTGACGGTCACTATGCGGCCTTGCTTAATGGCGTATTCGACGAGGCAGTAACAGACGTCGACGTGATGGACGGCGTACCCGTAACAACGAAGCGCCCCTGCTACGGCTTTCGCGTCTCGCAACTCCCCGTAACCGCGCAGCAGGGCGACACCCTGTTGATTCCCGCAGCACCCGGCGCGCCGCTCGCTGATACCACCTATGTCGTGCGCGAGGTACGCGTCGACGGGCACGGCTGGTGTCTGCTCCTGCTCAATCTCGCGCCCTGACGTTCGACGCGTTCTGTCTGTCTCCCCGTCATGAAAGCGAAGCGCACGGCGATCGTCGTGCTGCCCATGCTCGTGCGCAGGCGGCTGCGTCTCGCAGCTCTCGGCGCGCTCAACGGCGCAGCGCTCATCGATCGCGGTACGCCCGTCACGGTGCAGTCGCCGGGCGATTGGGCGGTGCCCGCGGCTGTGCTGCCGGTCGTTATCGTGCGGACCTCGCACGAGGGCAAGGAGTCGGAGGGGCGCGGCATGCCCCGCTTCACGACGACTTGCACGCTCGAAGTGAAAGCGACCGTTGAGGCGTCGACCGCGCAGGAGGCACAGGACGCGATCGAGGCGCTGTGGTTCAGCGTCGAGCAGGCGCTATTCACCGACTATTCGCTCGTCGGAATGCTCCAGCAGTTCGAGGCCGTCGAAAGCGCTCTGGAGATTCGCGCGGACGGTGCGCGGCACCTCGCGGGGATTGCCGCGTCATTCCGCTGCGAGTGCTTCGAATCGTTCGATCCGACTGAGGCCGTGCCCGCGCCTGGGGCGTGGCCGGTCGACCCGCCGCCGCCAGCACCACTCGATCAGGTCGCCACTCACGTCGACACGATCGCGCCCGCCGACAAGACGGGCACGTATCCAAATCCGCCATTTCCCGACGCCGTTACGCCCGCGCCACGCACGCAGGGACCGGACGGACGCGACGAGGGAACGCTCGTCATCAACCCGCAAGACCCGGCCCGTCGATAGCCGGAAGGACTCCCGCCATGCAAACGCTACGCATCCGCCCGGTTGCGGGCCGCGTCGTGCGCGATCCCGCGTTGCACGACCTCATTACCGAGCCTCGCAAGGTCGTCGCGACGAGTTTCTGGCGTCGCCGCATCCGTGACGGCGACGTCTCGCTCGACGAGTCCCCGCCATCGGCACCTGTAGCCGCCTCGCAGGCCGCAGGGGCACCCGCGCACGCAGGCAGTGCCGCGAAAGCCGCCGCGAGTACGAAGCGCACGACTGAGGGAGACCCGCAATGATCCCGTTCAAGCACCTTCCCGCGAATATCCGCGTCCCGCTCTTTTACGCGGAGGTCGATAATAGCTATGCGAATACGGCGCAGACGACGCAGCGCGCGCTCGTGATTGCGCAAATTACGGCGCAAGGTACTGCGACGCCGAACGTGCCGGCCATCAGCCAGGGCAGCGACGACGCCATCGCCGCAGGCGGACAGGGCTCGATGCTCGCGATGATGCTCGCGATGTATCGCCTCAACGATGCCTTCGGCGAGGTCTGGTATCTCCCGCTCAAGGACGCTCCGGGCGCACTCGCCGCAACCGGCCAGGTCGATATCACGGCGGCTCCCACTGCTGCCGGCACGCTCTATCTCTACATCGCCGGGGTCCGCATCGCGCAGCCGGTACAGCCGACCCAGACCGTTGCGGATATCGCGGCGGCGCTCGTCGCGACGATCGGCGTCACGCCGGGGCTACCGGCCAAGGCGGCGGCTGGAACGGGCGGCATCGTCTCGCTGACTGCGATCAACAAGGGACCGTGCGGGAACGATATCGACCTGCGCGTGAACTACCGGGGCACGCCGGCCGGTGAAGTCCTGCCGACCGGCCTGACGGTCTCGATCATGCCGATGTCGGGCGGCGCGACCGCGCCCGACCTGAGCACGGCACTCGACGCGCTCGGCGATGAACCGTACGACTTCATCATCAGCCCGTACAGCGATCCGATCTCGCTCGATGCGCTCAAGACCTTCATGGATGACGTGAACGGGCGCTGGTCGTGGCAACAGATGCTCTACGGGCACGTGTTCGCGTCAGCGCGCGGCACGCTCGGCGGACTCGTCGCGATCGGTACCGCGCGCAACGATCCGCACGCGTCGATCATGGGCTTTAACGATAGCCCTACACCGTCATGGCTCTGGGCGACGGCGCTCGCAGCATCGTCAGCGGTCAGCCTGCGCGCTGATCCGGCGACGCCCCTACAGACGCTGCCACTTATCGGCGTGCTACCGCCGCCCGTGGAGTCCCGCTTCACGCTCTCGGAGCGCAATTCGCTCCTCTATGACGGTATCGCCACTTTCATGGTGGCCGATGACGGAACGGTCGCGATTGAAAACCTGATTACCACCTATCAGGAAAACGCATACGGCCAGCCCGACGACAGCTACCTCGAAGTCGAAACGCTGTTCACGCTCGCAGCGCTGCTGCGGCACCTGCGAATCATCGTCACGAGCCGTTACGGGCGCGTAAAGCTCGCGGACGACGGGACACGCTTCGCGGCCGGCTCGAACATCGTCACGCCAAACATCGTCCGTGCTGACCTGATCGCGGCGTATCAGGAGGACGAATACAACGGGCTCGTGCAGGACAGCTCTGTATTCGCGAAGTCGCTGATCGTCGAGCGCAATGCGACCAGCCCGAACCGTCTCGATGTTCTCTGGCCCGGCATCCTGATCGATCAGTTGCGGATTTTCGCGCTGCTCGCTCAGTTCCGCCTGACCGCATCCTAATTGGAGGTGTGCGATGGCAGACAACACGAACCGCCTTGCCGGGATCGCGTATATCGCCGTGAACGGCCAGAGCTACATGCTCGCGGCCGAACTGTCCTACTCGCCGGGTGTCGTCGAGCGAGAGTCACTGATCGGACAGGACACGGTACACGGTTACGCGGAAAAGCCGCGCGCGCCATTCATTTCGGGAAGCTTCCGCGATGCGGGCACGCTGACAGTCGCGGACTTTAATGCGATGACCAATGTAACAGTCACGTGCGAACTCGCGAACGGCAAAACCGTGATTGGTCGAAATATGTGGACCGTCGAGGCGCAGGAAGTCAAGACCCCTGAAGCGACCTTCGAAGTGAAGTTCGAGGGCTTCAGTGGTTCGGTCACTGAGCAGTAAGGGGGCACGCATGACTGAAAAAATCACGCTCCTCGCGCCCGTCGACGGCATTACTGAAATTGCCTTGCGCGAGCCGACCGTCGACGAGATCGCCAAAGTCACCGACGACGAAAAAAAGTTCGGCGCAGTCCGCGCCATGAAAAACCTGATCGCGGTCATGGCAGGCGTTGACGTCTCGGTCGTCGGTCGTATGGGCGCGCGCGACTTCAATGCGTGCAACAAGTATCTTTCTGCTTTTTTCGAGTAGTCCCGCCGAACCTTCGCGACGTGGTAGCCGAAGTGACATGGTTCTATCACTGGGGACCGCGCGACGCGGGCGCGCTGACGTGGACCGAGCTGCGCGAGTGGTTCGAGCAGGCGCAACGCATCGCAAACATGCAGACGCAGCGGGGCTAGACCGTGGCCGCTAAATCCATCTCGTTCACCATTACGGCAGTCGACAAGGCGACGGCGACCGTTGATCGCGTGAATCGCACCATCGCGAAGATGACGCGCCCGTATGAGAACCTCGCGCGCAGTGCGCAGCGTTTCTCCAAGGCGTCGGGCCTCGATCGCGTTTCGAAAGACCTCGCGAATGTTGCAAAGAATGCGGAAAAGGCGGCGGGCAGCATCATGAAAATGGGCGCGCCGCTGCTCGCGATCGTCGGCGGCGGGACAATCGCCGGTCTCTCGGAGATGGTCACGCAGTGGGAGCGCATGGGCGCGCAGACGGAACGCACTGCGCGTCTGCTCGGCATTACTGCGGGAGATCTTACGCAGATGCGCGGAGCCGCGAACCTGATGGGCGTCTCGTCGGAGTCGGTAACGGCGGGCTTCCAGTCATTGCAGGACACCTTGCAGGACGCGCGCTGGGGTCGCAATCAGGCCGCGTTCGCGACGCTGACCGCGTTGGGTGTGAAGCTCAAACAGACGAAGGCCGGAACGATCGACACGCAGGCCGCAATGTACGACCTCGCGGACGTATTTCAGCGCATCCAGAAGCGCGACCCGGCAGCGGCGCGCAACCTCGCGCGCAATCTCGGCGTCGAGCAGCTTCTGCCCATGCTCGTGCAGGGCCGACAGGCAATCCAGCGCTACGAAGCCGAAGCGCGACGTCTGCGCGGCGACTTCACGCCCGATATGGCCGATCGCGCGCTCGCGTTCACGCAATCGATCTCCAGCATGGGCCTCGCGCTCGACGGCCTGAAGGCCTCGATCAGCGATCGGCTCGCGCCAGTACTCGGACCCGTGATTGCGCGCATCACCGAGTGGATCGCGGCGAACCGCGACATGATCGCGCAGAACATCGGCGCGATGATCTCGAACGTCGCGGACGCCGTCGCCAAGCTCGTGCAGGGTATCGACTGGCCGACCTTTCTCAAACAGCTTGGCGAGTCGATCAAGGGCATGGCGGTATTCGCGACCGAGGTCGTTAAGGCCGTCAACGCGCTAGGCGGATTCAAGACCATCGCGACGGCCGTCGCCGTCTATATGGCGGGCTCGTTCCTGACGAGCGTCGTGTCGAGCATCAGGACGATCAGCACCGTACTGCGCGCGCTCGGCGCGCTGATGTGGGCGAATCCGGTCCTCGCCGCGCTCGGCGCGATCTTGCTCGCCATCTATGAGATCGTCACGCACTTCGATGATCTCAAGCGCATTTTCAAGGAGATTCCGGCCTTCTTCACCGGTCTGCCCGCGCGCGTACGGGGCTGGCTCGGTATGGGTGAGCCTGTCGCGCCCCAGGCGGCTCCTGCGCCGGGTGCGCCTGCGGGTGCAGGCGCGCCCGCGATCGCTGCCGCTGCGCCGATGGCAGCGGGCGCGCCGGTCGCCGCCGCTGCGCCACCGGCCGGCGCGCTGACCGCGACCGTTGCGGAGTGGTCGAAGAAACTCAACTTCGCCGGGCTCGAAAAACAGTACGGCCTGCCCGCAGGACTGCTTGCATCGGTCGCGCAGCAGGAGTCGCAGGGGAACGCAGCGGCAGTCTCGCCCCGGGGCGCTCAGGGGCTCTTTCAGTTCATGCCGGCGACGGCGCGCGAATACGGTATCAACGCGCTCGATCCGGCGCAATCGGCAAGCGCCGCGGCGAAAAAGCTCTCGGGACTGCTCCAGCACTATCACGGCAACATAACTACGGCGCTCATGGCGTACAACTGGGGCGAGGGTAACGTCGACCGCAAGGGCGCTGCGAATGCGCCCGCCGAGTCGAAGAACTACGCGCCTCAGATACTCGCGCGCATGGGCGGCGAACAGCAGGCGCCCGCGCTGCCGTCGCTCAACGTCGCGCCGCCGCAGAACGTCATCGTCCCCGCTCCGGTCGTGAACGTCACGAATTCATTCCACGTTGCGACCAACGGCCAGGCGACGATCCGTACGCAGACCCCATCGGGTCTGAAGATCGAGCGCTCGATGCAGCCTGAGGCGGCGTAAGAACATGAGCACGCTGATTGCCTCCTCGCCATACTTTGGCGAATTGCAGCGCGCGTCGTGGCGAGGCGTGCCGTTCGCCACGCGACGCGGAACGCTGAAGGTCGGGCGGCGCGTCGCGGTGCACGAATACCCGTTCCGCGATGACGTCTGGGTCGAGGATCTGGGCCGCGCCGGGCGGCGTATCTCGATCACGGGGTTTCTCGTGCAGGACGCCGCGTATGGTGGCGGCGACGTAATCGCGCAGCGCGCGTCGATGATCGCCGCGTGCGAGATGCCCGACGAGGGCGACGGCGAACTCGTGCATCCGTCGCTGGGGCGGCTGACCGTTTCGCTGCTCGACTTCGAATGCGAGGAAAGCGCCGATCAGGGCCGCGCGTTCGAGGTCCGCTTTACCTTCATTACAGCGGGCAGGCAGCAGTTTCCGACGCTCCTCATTGCGACGCAGGCGCAGACCGGCCTCTCGGCGCTTGCCGCATTCGCTGCTGCTGCGCAGGACTTCGCCAATCAGATGTCAGCGCTACTCACGACGCCGCCAGTCATCGGCGAACTCGAACGCACTGCGCAGGCCTTCGTCAATAACGCGCTCTCGATCACGGCGCGCGCGACCAATCTCGTCTCGATGGTCGCGACGCTGCCGGGCAACTTCGGGCGCTATGTCGGGCAGTTCACCGCGAGCATAAAGAATCCTTACACGACGATGGCGCAGCTCTCCGGACAGGTCGCAAAGGCGCATGAGTCCGTGGTCGAGTCCGGCCACGCGCTGACGAGTGCCGCAGCAGTCGCCAACTACGGCGGAATGAGCAGCGCCGCGCAGTCGCTTGTCGGCGCGGTACAGAGCGCGAACCCTGATCCGCACCGGGCGGTGCAATCGCTGCTCGCCCTGCAGCAGGCCACGATAGCGGAGCCGCGCGCGAATGCGGTCCTCGCCACCGCAAGTGGATCGAGCACCGATCTTCACCGGCGCAGCGCGGTGATCGCGCTCGCGGACAGCACCGCCGACTATGGGCTCGCCTCTTACGACGATGCGCAGGCACTGCGCGAGACGGTCTGCGACGCGCTCGATACGGAGATCGTGGCCGCGTCGGACAGCGGTTGCGATGCGACGTATCAGGCACTCCAGGCGCTACAGACAGCGGTCGTGCAAGACCTCACGACGCGCGGTAACTCGCTCGCGACCACGCAGGAAGTCGATCTCGCGCAATCGATGCCGATGCTCGTCCTCGCGTACCGCCTCTATCAGGACGTCGCGGAGTATGACGCGCTCGTGCAACAGGTCGATCCGGTCAATCCGGCGTTTTCGCCGGTCTCGTTCCGCGCCGCGCTCCTTTCGTCGACGTCTGGCTCGCGCACTGCCTGAGACGCGTCAACGATGGCTGACGATGTTTCACTCACGATGGGCGGCTCGACGATATCCGGATGGACCGCCGTGCGTGTGACGCGCGGTATGGAGCGCATTCCGGCCGACTTCGATATTGCACTCACGGAGCGTTACCCGGGCGAGGCCGATGTGGTCGTGAATGAGGGCGATCCGTGCGTGCTCTCGATCGGTGGCGATTCCGTCATTACGGGCTATGTCGATCGCGTGAATGACCAGTACGACGCGCACAATCATCTGCTCGCGATATCGGGGCGCGGCAAGTGCGAGGACCTGATCGACTGCTCGGCGCAGTTCGACTCGTTCCAGTTCATGAATGCGACCGCCGCCGAAATTGCGACCGTACTCGCGAAGCCGTTCGGTATCAGCGTGAAGGCAGCAGCGGGCGGCCTGCAAATCAGGCAGTACATCATGAATGTAGGCGATACGCCGTATAGCGTCATCGATACCGTCTGCAAGCTCTCGCAGTTGCTGTGCTACGAAAACACGGACGGCGATCTCGTGATAGCGCCGCTCTCGACTGACGAAGCGGCGGGCGGCTTCGCGCTCGGCGTGAACTGCAAGCGCGCGGGCTATCTGCGCGATCTCTCGCAGCGCTTCAGCGAGTACCGCGTGTACCTCGTCGGTGTCTCGTCGACGGTCGACGCGGGCAACCAGTCGTTCATTGAATACACGGTGCGCGACACGATGATGCCGCGCTATCGGCCGAAGGCATTTATTGCGGAGACGAACGACGCGGGCGCAACAGTATCGAACCAGCACGCGCTTTGGGAGTGCAATCGGCGTATCGGGCGCGGCAATATCGTCACCGTGACTACTTCGTCATGGCGCGATAGCGCGGGCACGCTCTACGCGCCGAACACGCTCGCCGCGCTCTCGATGCCGCAGCTAAAGCTCATCGAGGGGCAGAAGTTCACCATTAGTGAGGTGACGTACAGGCGAGATATGGGCGGGACCTCGTGCGACCTCATTCTGATGCCGCCTCAGGCATTCCAGCCCGAACCGATCAATTATCTGCCACTCGCGCAGGACGTAGGCGCAGCGATCGGCCAATAGGGATGGACTCGCTTTTCTGGAGCATCGTGCGCTCGCTCTCGCGCGGACGGCTGACGCGCATCGACGATAGCGGCGTGGTGCAGCTCGTGCAGATGCAGCTATCGGAGAACGAGACACGGGACTCAACACCGCGCCTCGCTGAATACGGTTTCCAGTCGAATCCGCCCGCAGGTAGCGATGCGGTCGCGGTCTTTCTCGCGGGTAAGCGCTCCAACGGAATTGTCATCGCGTGCGGTAGCCAGCAATACCGTATGCGCGGCCTGAAGTCGGGCGAAGTCGCGCTCAGCGACAACATCGGGCAGTCGGTCTATCTCACGGCGTCGGGCATCGTGGTCAACGGTGGCGGCAATCCGGTACTCGTCACCGATACGCCAACGATCACGCTCGACTCGCCGACCGTGCATTGCACCGGCAATCTGAATGTGGATGGGAATATCACCGGCCAGAAAGAGATATCCGATCACGGCAACAAGTCCATGTCGGGTATGCGCTCGACCTACAACAGCCATACGCACCCGGTCGCAAACGTACAGAGCGGTGGCAGCACCGTTACAAGCAATCCTCCGAACCAGCCGCAACTCGATGCGGCGAACGACCCGAACATCAACGATCCGGACGCCTGAGCAAATACATGGCCGACGTCTCGACAGTCTGGGTCATTCCCGACATGCGCGGCGATTGGGTGATGGCTGGCGCGTCCCTGCAATCGGGCGACGACCTCAAGACGGCGGTGCTGATCTCGCTTTTTTCCGATCGCCTCGCGCTGCCGTCCGACGAGACACCGGACGGCGACCGGCGCGGCTGGTGGGGCGACGATCCGCTCTATCCGATCGGCTCGCGCCTCTGGCTGCTCGATCGCGTTAAGGGCCCGCTCGACGTACCGCAGCGTGCGCAGGACTACGCGCAGGAAGCCCTGCAATGGATGATCGATGACGGCGTGGTCGCCACCTTCGATATCTCGGCGCAGTGGATCAGCCCCAATCGTCTTGACCTCACCGTTATCGCGAATCGCGCAGACGGCAGGACCGTCGCGATGAACTTCCCGCAGGTCTGGACGCGCTAAAGCGGTCCTCCCCATCATGCCTTTCTCGCGCCCAACGCTTACGCAGTTGCGCAACGCGAGCGCGCAGCAACTGAATGCGGAACTGCCAGGGGCAGACGCGCTGCTGCGCTTCTCGAATCTGCGCGTGATTGCCGATATCGATGCAGGCCTCGCCTGCATGCTCTACGGCTATCTCGACTGGATTGCACTACAGGCCACGCCATTCACGGCGACGGACGAATACCTCGAAGCGTGGGGCGCACTTAAAGGCGTGACGCGCAAGCCATGCGCACAGGCGTTCGGCCAACTGACGTTCACGGGCACGAATGGCGTGATGTTGCCGATTGGCTCGATCGTCACGCGCAGCGATAACGTCCCGTACACGACGACCTCTGCTGCTCAGGTCACTAACGGCTCGGTGACAGTCACCGCGAGCGCGAACCCGGACCCGCAGGGATTGACAGGTGCGAATGGCGACTGCGCAGACGGTACGCAGTTCACGCTCGCCAATGCGATCGCAGGCATCGACTCGACCGGGACAGCGGCAACGGCTTTCACGGGCGGCGCGGATATCGAGAGCGATGACGACTACCGCGAGCGCGTCCTTTACCAGTATCAGAACCCGCCGCAGGGTGGTTCGGCATCCGACTACATCGAATGGGCGCTCGCCGTTCCAGGTGTCACGCGCGCCTGGTGCACGCCGAACGGCTACGGCGCCGGCACGGTCGTCGTGTACGTCATGCTCGATAACGCGAATGCCGCAGAAGGCGGCTTTCCGCAAGGCACCAATGGCTGTGCGACGGCGGAGACACGCGGGACGACTGCGACCGGCGATCAGTTGACGGTCGCGAATGCGATCTATCCGCAGCAACCGGTAACGGCGCTCGTGTATGGCGTCGCGCCGACTGCGCAGGCTATTCCCATGAGCATCAAGGGCGTCGCCGTGCAGTATCAGGCTGCGGTTATTGCCGCGCTACAGGCTCAGCTACTCGCAGACGGTCAGCCAGGCGGCAAGGTGCTCGTCTCGCATCTCTGGAGCGCGGTCTCGTCCGTCCCGGGCGTGAACGACTTCGTGATTCTCTCGCCGACGCAGGACATTCAACTGTCAACTGGCGCTCTGCCGACGCTCGGCGCGATCACGTGGAGCTAGGACGAGATGACCGCTCCGCGTAATAGCGCCGCCGACTATGGCGACGTGCTGCGCAAGCTCCAGCCTCGCGGGCGCGTATGGACTCGTGAGGGCGATGGCACGCAGGCCGCAGTACTCGACGCGCTCGGCTTTACCGCAGAGGCACTGGACGGCGCAGCGCTAACGCTGATAGCCGCCGCATTCGCGGGGACCGTAACGGACTTCCTGCCCGAATGGGAAGCGACGTTAGGACTACCGGACCCATGCACGGGCGCGAACCCTTCGACGCAGCAGCGCCGCGCGCAGGTCGTCGCGCGCCTCACCAATGAGGGCGGACAGAACGCCGCTTTCTACATCGAGTACGCCGCGGCGCTCGGCTATCAGATCACGACGAGCAACTACGCACCGTTTCGTGCGGGACAGAGCCGCTGTGGGCAGCAGCTAGGCACTCAGGACTGGTTCTTTACGTGGTCGATCAACGCGCCGCAGAACTCAGTTACTCACTTCGCGGCGGGTCAATCAGCAGCGGGCGATCCGCTCGCGACGTGGGGTAACGCGGTCCTTGAGTGCGAGATGAACGCGCTCAAGCCTGCACACACGATTCTGCAAGTCCATTATTCATAGGGGACTGGCGTATGTTCCAGATCGACAATTCGACTGCTGTCAGTGCGCAGCCACCTTCGACACCGGCAGGCGCGGCGGGGTTCTTTACCGATGGCAATCCAGCCTCGAATCTCGCGGCGACTATTGTCCCCGCCGAGTGGCTGAACTCCGTGATGATGGAACTCGTCAACGCGGTGACGGGCTCGGGGCAGACCTTGAATAAGGCCGCGTTCAATCAGCTCTGGACCGCGATGCAGACCATCGCGAAAAATCCGGGAGTGACGCCACCGCAATTCGATAACACGACGAAAACGGCCACCACGCAATTCGTGCAACGCGCGCTCGGGAACTATCAGTCAGGCGTGGTGACGGCAGGCGGAACGATCAATATCACTTCCGCACAGGTGGGCGGATTCTGGGATATCTATTCGAATGCGACCGTAACCGTGCCACCCGCTAATTCCGTCCCGCTGGGCTCTGCCCTATCTTTCTCGGTCGGTACGGGCACGGCAGTTTTCAACTGTTCCGGGAGTGACAACTTTTATTTCAATGACAGCACTCCAAACGCGTCGACCTATACGCCGCCGCCGGGCATCTCATTCCGTCTCGTCGCGATCAGCTCGACCCAATGGTTCGTTGCGATTGAAGGCGTCGGAAAGAAATCTCTGGTTTCCAGTGGGTATCAAACATTGGCAAGCGGCTTGATGGTGCAATGGGGATATACCGGCGCGTCAGTAGTGGGCGGCAGCAATGTGACTTTTCCCACGACGTTTCCGCACAGTCTATTTATGGTCGCGCTTGCCGCGCCGACAATCGGTGCAGCAATTATTCCCGTCATTCCCACCACAAATCAGAACACCTCCAGCTTTCCGTTTGCGCTGTTCAACCTTTCCGGGACAAGCATCGCCGGCACCGGCACCAACTATATCGCAATGGGGAATTGAACATGGGCCAAAAGCACGCGCACCTCGACGCCGACCGCATCGTAATCGGCTTCTACGACGAGGACATTCACGGCGAGAACGTTCCCGGTGATGCCGTCGCGATCACCGACGACACGTACACGATGTTGCTCGATGGACAGAGCAACGGCAAGCGTATGAGCGTCGACGAAAGCGGCGGCGCAGTACTGCTCGATCAGCTTCGGCCGACTGATGAACAACTCGCGATATCCGTGCGGGCGCAACGTGACGTGCTGCTGCACGAGACGGACTGGATCACGACGCGTCAGAGCGAAGTAAAGCCGCCACCGATCCCTGAGACGGAATATCAAGCCATCCTCGCGTATCGTCAGGCATTGCGCGACATACCGCAGCAGGCCGGGTTCCCGCTCGACATCGACTGGCCGCAGTTGCCTCAGTCATGAAACCCGATCTCGTGCGCGCGCTGCGCTCCGCGCTGCTGTGCGTGATCGTGTTCGCCGGCGTCGTGGCGATCGTCTGCGCGCTCGGCTGTACGTGCGTGCGCATCGCGGGCAACGGCAACACGCTGACCGACATCGGCGGCGACACCAGCATGGTCCCGCAGCCACGAGAGGCACGCCCGTTACTGCGGGACTACGCGGAGCCGCTATCGGCAAGACCGTAGAAGCTCAGCGCGAAAAAAAGCCCGCCGCGAACGACGGGCCGATCTAACTGTCCACTCGTGGATGCGGACAAATCAATTCTATGGCTGACCAGGGACACTGCGCCAGCCAGACGCTAGAGTTTGGCGGTTACGGATGGAGACGGAAGCCGACGACAAGTGCGATCGGGAATCTGCCTTGCTCTGGCAGATTCTTCGCCCGGAGGTCATCATGTGCTATCAGAAACCCGTCCAGCTTTTGCAGAACCTGCTCGAAGCCACGCCGCTCGTACCGAATGATCGTGGCTTTGCTGCGATGGTCGACTTCGGCCACTTCTGCGCCTATACGGGCTGCTCTGAGGAATGCTCGGGCCACAGCCATTCGCATCGTCAAGCTCGCCGATATCGATGCAAAAACGACCGCCTCGGTAGGGTGAGCATGATTCGTCCGATCGA
The DNA here is from genome assembly GCF_050436725.1 of Paraburkholderia sp. JPY465. Classification (NCBI taxonomy): domain Bacteria; kingdom Pseudomonadati; phylum Pseudomonadota; class Betaproteobacteria; order Burkholderiales; family Burkholderiaceae; genus Paraburkholderia; species Paraburkholderia sp. JPY465. Next base: position 756,209 of record NZ_JBNDMT010000006.1, on the reverse strand, counting down.
AGCATCGGACCTTATGCTCGGGACGTCGAGCCGACGCCTCATATCGTTAAGCGTTGTTCGACGCCTGCCCATGTCTGCTGCCGCGTGAGTAAGCGACGGCGTATGCGGGCAGGCGTTGGACAACGCTCGAGGGAGGAAACCGCGGGGTGTACCGAGGCGGTTATGGGGATTGAAGTGATCGCGTGGCCCGGCTGATCACGCGTTGATCGGACGAAGCCGAGGCTGGCCTGATGCCGATGAAGTTGCGATGCCGTCGCACAGCGCATTGGTCGCGACTGCCGACAGGCGGCAACTTCTGCCTGGCGAGATGCACACAAACGTCTCCTGCTGGCGCTCGTTGCCGAGGAGCCGACAGTCGGACTGAAGATACCTGGTCATTCTGGTTCACGCATCACCTCTGCAACCAGGTGGCGCGCGAATCGGGTGGCTACGCGGCAGGATATCGACGATGACCATCGGTGCGCCGCAATGCCGGCAGACAAATGTCGGTGCCGTTGTCTGGGCTGACGCGTCTTTACTGGCGGCAATGGTTGCCGGAGCGTGCAACAGCGCGCGTATCGTCGCCAGGTTCTGCCGGCGCACCGGGTTGGCGAGCAGACCGTAATGGCGGATGCGGTGGAAGCCCCCGGGCAGCACATGCAGCAGGAAGCGTCGCATGAATTCCTGGGGCGCAAGCGTCATCGTCTTGTGGCGTGTGCGGCCGCTGGCCCGATAGTCCTTCCAGCGGAAGGTCACGCCGCGCTCGTCGAACGTGACGAGGCGCTGGTTGGAGATGGCCACGCGATGCGTATAGCGCGACAGATACGCGAGTACTGCCTCAGGACCAGCGAACGGGCGCTTCGCATACACCACCCATTCGCAGGCGCGCAGTGGCGCAAGCCACCGGGTAAAGACCGCGGGATCGGCAAGTGCAGCGTACTCGCCAAAGAAGCGTAGCTGGCCCCGGCGACAGGCATGGGTGAGTTCTTCCAGGAAGCGCCGCCGGAACAGCCTCGAGAGCACACGTACTGGCAGGAAGAAGCCGGGCCGGCATGCGACCCACCGTTCACCGTCAGGCGCGAGGCCTCCTCCGGGAACGATGCCATGTACGTGAGGATGGTGCGTCAGCGCCGAACCCCACGTATGCAGCACCAGCGTGGCGCCAATCCGCGCGCCCAGATGCTTCGGATCGGCGGCGATGGTACGCAGGGTTTCGGCGGCAACGTCGAACAGCAGCCCGTAGATGATCGACTTGTTGTACCAGGCGATCGCGCTGATCGCCGCAGGCAGCGTGAAGACCACGTGGTAATACCCGACCGGTAGCAGATCGGCCTGACGTGCCTCGAGCCACCGGTGCGCGGCGCTCCCTTGGCACTTCGGACAATGGCGGTTACGGCAGGAGTTGTAGGCCACCTCGATCTGTTCGCAGCCACAACAGCGCAACACGTGCCCACCCAGCGCCGCGCTGCGGCACTGTTCGATCGCCGACATGACCTTCAGCTGTCCCAGGCTCAGCTGTACGGTCTGTCGCCACGCGGGCCCATGCGCGCGGAAGACGTCCGCGACTTCGGGCACGGCAGTGCGCCGTGTTTCAGCTGTTGTTGTGCAGCTTCTCCAGCGGACTGATCACTTCGCGCAGCAGGTCCGTCGCGACCTGGGCATAGAGCGCGGTCGTCTCCAGCTTCTTGTGGCCCAGCAGGACCTGGATGACACGGATATCAACCTTCTGCTCCAGCAGGTGGGTCGCAAAGCTGTGTCGCAATGTGTGCATCGAGACACGTTTGTTGATGTCTGCAGCGACGGCGGCGGCGTGGATGGCGCGGTTGAGCTGCCGTGTGCTGAGCGGATCGACCGGGTCGAGGCCTGGAAACAGCCAGCCGCCCTCCAGCATCCGGCCCTGCGCGTGCGCCACGCGCCACCAGACACGCAGGCGTTCAAGCAGTACCGGCGAGAGCATGGCGTAACGGTCCTTGCGGCCCTTGCCCTGCTCGATGCGCAGCGTCATGCGCTGGCCGTCCACGTCGCCGACCTTCAGCGCCACCACTTCACTGGCACGCAGGCCGGCGCCGTAGGCGACTGACAGTGCGGTCTGGTGCTTCAGGTTGCCGGTCGCAGCGATCAGGCGTCCCACTTCGTCCGGACTGAGCACGACCGGGAGCGTGCGGGGCACGCGCACCGGCTGCATCCGGGCCATCCGTTCGGGTTCGTGAAGCGTGATCTCGAAGAAGAACTTCAGTCCGGTGATCGCCGCATTGAGCGACACGGGCGACGTGCCGTGGTCGACCAGATGCAGCTGGTAACGCCGTAGATCCTCGACGGTGGCGGTGTCGGGCGGGCGCCCCAGAAACCGGGTGAACTCGCGTACGATGCGCAGATAACCGGCCTGCGTCTTCGGCGCCAGATGGCGCATACGCATGTCGTCGATCATGCGCTGGCGCAGTGGGCTGACAGTCTGGAGGGTATCAGTCATGACTCTGCTCCCGTTGAACGGCGAGGCGAATTACCTCGCCCATCAACATGAGAACAGAGTCGGTTTCCTCTCCATTGCTACTACCGCCGGCCGCAGCCCCTTACCGCGCGAGCGGTTTAGGCAGTATGACTTTCCGTGATGTGGTGGCTGGCCCGCCGTGAGAAACCAGACGCGGGTTAGCATTGCTGCCAGAGCCGCATGGTGTGCACGAGGGCGACACCCGGCGATTTCCAGCACGGAGGCCAGCATGGGACACGATAGCACTGTGTACGTCGGTCTGGATGTCCACAAGGAATCCATCACGGCAGCCTACGCCGTCGGGATAGGCGAGGTGGAATTGCTGGGCAAGATCGGCACTTCGAAGACAGACATCGATCGCCTGTGCCAGCGCATGCAGTCCAAGGCGACGCACGTTCGCATCGTCTACGAAGCAGGGCCATGCGGCTATGGCCTCTACCGGCAACTGGTGCAGAAGGGATTCGACTGCGTGGTATGTGCCCCGTCGCTGATTCCGAAGAAACCAGGCGAGCGGGTCAAGACTGACCGCCGCGACGCACTCAAACTCGTGCGCTCGTTGCGTGCAGGTGATCTCTCGTCAGTCTACGTGCCAGGCGTCGAAGATGAGGCATTCCGGGACCTGGCCCGCGCGTGGGCCGCCGCCAAAGCGGATCTCAAGCACGCGCGTCAGCGCCTCAAGTCGTTTCTGCTCTCTCATGGTATTCGTTACACCGGCAGCGCGAACTGGGGGCCGGCACATCGACGGTGGATCAGCACCTTCGTATTCCCCAACCACTGGCAACAACTGGCCTTTGACGAGTGCCGCCGCACCATTGAAGACAGACTCGCCCAATGCGACCGCCTCGAGGCGGCACTACGCGAGGCTGTCGTCAACTGGCGCTTCTATCCGGCCGTACTGGGACTGCAGACCATGCGCGGTATCCAGTTCACCACGGCCGTTGGCATGCTCGCCGAACTGGGTGACCTGTCGCGATTCGAGCATCCGCGACAGCTGATGGCCTGGCTCGGGGTGACGCCCTCCGAACACTCGTCAGGCGAGCGGCGCCGTCAAGGCAGCATTACAAAAAACGGGAACAGTTATGCAAGAAAGCTGCTCGTGGAGGCTGCGTGGAGTTACAGATACCCCGCTCGGGTGAGCCCCGACATCCAACGCCGCCATGAAGGAATTCCGAAACCGATCATTGACCGCGCATGGGATGCCCAGCTGCGGCTATGCCGGCGATATCGCAAGCTCGCAGCGCGCGGCAAGAATGTGAACACCGGCGTGGTTGCCGTTGCGCGAGAGCTCTCAGGGTTTATCTGGGACATCGGCAGACTGGCGATGTCTCTCGCCATACCGAAAGATGCCAGGCCGGTCTGACACTATCTCATCTTAACGAGGACACGGAGAGTTTCCTGAAGGCGGCGTAGCCCGGCACCCGAGCAACCCGCGATTGGACTATGCAACACATCTTATGCGACTTGCGACTTTAGGTAGCGGCAGGCTCATAGGGCGGACCACAGTAATGCGGTAACCAACCCGCGGATATCAGTGTGACCCACCGTCGAGACGTACTGCTACGTCGCCCTCAGGAAATTCAGATGTACCCAGACCGAGAACCGATCGCGATTGACACGGAAAGTCATATCAGTCCCTCGACCCAATGCAGCCGGAGGGGGATCAGGAATTCCAATGGCAGCTTCCAGAGTTGAGCTGTCCCTCGAAGCGATGGTCCACAGACAACGCGTCGGTGAACCGCATACCCGCGAACGACCGCTGAGCAGCGTATAGCGGTCTCCCCCGTAAGACGACATTTGCGCCGACCATGCCGGCCGTCGCGTCCGCGGTCAATCGCGTTTTAGGGTTGCCCTCAGAAACTGTCCCGCCACGAAGATGTCGCGCTCCACTGCTCGCCGCGCCGCGGCGGCATCCCGCCTGTCCAGCGCATCCATCAGGTCTTCGTGGGCGTCGTTCAACACGGCCGATGCTTCGGACGTGTCGAAGAGGCGGTTCGAGATTGGGCCGGCCTTCAGCCACAGCGTATCGATCAGGTCGAACAGCAAGGGCGAGCCGGCCGCCTTGTAGAGCAGGACATGGAAGTCTTCGTTGGCGGCCAGGTAATCGGTGGCTTGGTCGGCCTTCAAAGAAACGGCGGGCTGCTTCAGCGTTTGTTTGCCTCCCTCGGGCGTCCTGGCGCGAGGCGGGTGATCCGTTGGGGTTTTCAACGCCTTCGCCATGCGCTGGCAAAGCTTGCGCAGCGTGGCGAGTTCGGCCGGCTCCAACCTCAGGCAGCCGCGCTCGGCGGCCTCGCCTTCGAGCAGCATGCGCATTTGCAACAGATCGTCGAACTCGGGCAGCGTAAGCTTGGGGACGATCATTCCGGCGTTGGGCACGTTCACCAGCCCACCTTCAGCAGCCAGACGCTGCAGCGCGGCGCGCACCGGCATCTGACCTACCCCCATCTCGGCTGCCACGTTGCGGATCTTCAATCGCTCGCCGGGAAGGAAGCGGCCTACGGTCACCCATTGCCGCAACGCGGCGTAGGTAGTGTCTTGCTGAGTGGTGGTGGATTCGATGTCGTTACTCATGAATCGGTAGTGGCGGTGAGCGCAGTCAGCACAGCGTCGAATGCTGTGAGCAGGCGCTGCACGTGCATCTGGGTAGTGTCAGGGCAAACGAGCATCATATTGTGAAAAGGAGTGATCAGCACGCCGCGGTTCAGCAAGGCCAGATGCAGGGCGTGCTCCAGCTCGGCATCCATGACCGCCTCGGCCTGGCTGCCGTTGCGCGGCGGCTGCGGACAGAACTGGAACTCCACCCGGGCGCCCACCTGGGTGACGCACCAGGGCAGGCTGTGGCGGGCGATGATCGTGCGCAGCCCGGCGGCCAGTTGCTCGGCGAGGGCGTGCATGGGGGCGAAGACCTGAGGCGTCATCAGGTGGGTGAGGGTGGCGCGCATCGCCACCGTGGCCAGCGAGTTGGCGGTAAGCGTGGTGCCGATGCCCGAGTGGCCCGACGGTGCCGCGCGCTTGGCGGCCTCGGCGCGCTCGGCCAGCGCGGCGCTGAAGCCATAGGCCGCGCACGGCATGCCGCCGCCCAGTGCCTTGCCCACTACCACGGCATCGGGCTGCAGGCCGTGAGCGCGCGCATAGCCGCCGGGGCCGCTGCTGAGCGTATGGGTCTCGTCCAGTACCAGCAGGCTGCCGTGGCGGCGGATGATGTCTTGCGCCTGTGCCCAGTAGCCCGGTTCGGGCAGTACCATGCCGATGTTGGTCATCACCGGCTCGGCCAGAACGCAGGCCACGTCACCCAGGGCCAGCGCGGCTTCCAGCGCGGCCAGGTCGTTGAATTCCACTACGCGCGTGGTGGCGGTGAGATCGTGCACCTGGCCCAGCAGGCTGGCGCGTTGCGTGGGTTGGCCGTCCACCAGATCGACGAAGACGTCATCGACCGTGCCGTGGTAGCAGCCGTTGAACACCAGCAAGGTACGCCGCCCAGTGGCGGCCCGTACCCAGCGCAGCAAGAAACGGTTGGCGTCACTGGCGGTCATGGCGAACTGCCATTTCGGCAGTCCGAAATGCTCAGCCAGCAATTCACCCACGACGGATGCGTCTTCGTTGGGCAGCATGGTGGTCAGGCCGTGACGTGCCTGGGTCGCCAATGCCTCGGCAACGACGGCGGGCGAATGGCCGAACATGGCGCCGGTGTCACCCAGGCAGAAATCGGCCAGCGTGTGGCCGTCCACGTCGGTGAGCTGTGCCCCTTGGGCCTGGGCCACGTGCAGCGCGAAAGGCGTGGACCAGTCGTTCATCCAGTGCAGCGGCACGCCGAACATCAGCTGCGGCGCGGCGCGTGTGGACATCACTTGCGACTTCGGGTTGCGTTGCGCGTACTCGGCGCGTTCGCGTGCGAGCAAGGCCTGTACGCGGTCGCGCTCAATGCCGGTATGTTGAATGGTGTGGTTCATTGCGGGCTTCTCATACCAGCAGTAACAGGTGCTCTCGTTCCCACGAGCTGATTACCCGGTTGTAGGTGGAAAATTCCAGTTCCTTCACGGCGCAGAAGGCGTCGACGAAGGTTTCGCCCAGTACCTCCTTCATGGCATCGCAGGCGCGCATGGCCTCGATAGCGATTTCGAGATGGCGCGGCAGTTCGTGAGCGACGTTCCAGGCGCTGCCGTCGGTGGGCTCGCTGGGATGCAGTCGGTCGCGCATGCCGATGTAGCCGCAGGCCAGCGTGGCGGCCATTGCCAGATAGGGATTGGCGTCAACGCCGGGCACCCGGTTTTCAACCCGGCGGGCGCCGGGGCCGGACTTGGGGACGCGGATACCGCAGGTGCGGTTGTCCTGGCCCCAGCGCACATTGATGGGTGCCGACATGTATGGCGCCAGCCGCCGGTATGAATTGACGTAGGGCGCCAGCATGGGCATCACCTGCGGGATATAGGTTTGCAGTCCGCCGATGAAGTGGTGGAAGTGTTCGCTGGCTGTGCCGTCGGTGTGGCTGAAGATGTTGCGGCCTTCGCCGTCGTTGATGCTCTGATGGATGTGCATGGCGCTGCCGGGTTCGCCCTCCATGGGTTTGGCCATGAAAGTGGCAAATACGCCGTGGCGCAGCGCCGTCTCGCGCACAGTGCGCTTGAACAGGAAAACGCGGTCAGCCAGGTCAAGCGGTTCGCCGTGGCTGAAATTGATCTCCATCTGCCCCGGGCCAGCCTCGTGGATCAGCGTTTCCACGCCTAGCTGGTGCTGGTCGCAGAAGGCGGAGAGTTCCATGAAGAAGGGATCGAAGTCGTTCACCGCGTCGATGGAGTAGCTCTGCCGCCCCACTTCGGGCTTTCCAGTGCGCCCCAGCGGCGGCTGCAGAGGCTCGTGCGGGTTCTGATTGCGCGCCACCAGATAGAACTCCATTTCGGGCGCCACGATGGGCTGCCAGCCGCGTGCTTCGTACAGCGCCAGCACGCGGCGTAGTACCGCGCGGGGCGAGATTTGCACCGGCTGGTCGTCCCACTCCAGGCAGTCGTGGATGACCACGGCCACCGGTTCGGCTGCCCAGGGCACGATGCGCACGGTGGCGGCGTCGGGCTTGCAGACCATGTCGGGGTCGGTATCGCCCACGAAGGGGCCGTTGTCGGGCTGTTGCCCGTTCACGGTGTTGAGCAGCACGCTCTTGGGGATGCGCATCTCGCCCGACGCCGTGAACAGATCGCGCGGAAGGATCTTGCCGCGCGCGATGCCCGTCATGTCGGGGATGACACACTCCACCTCACGGATGCGGTGCTGGGTCAGGAAGTTGCTCAAAGCGTCATTCATAATCACTTTCGATATGATCACAAAAATAGGAATTGAGGCATCATAACGGCGAAAAATATTGATGTTGTGATCACAAATGTAGACCGGCGGGCTATAGGACAATTCGCCACAGCGCCAACACCTGCCCGTCGCAGGTCCATGAGCATCACGACGGTATGGTCGTGCTGACGTGCCCCCTGCCAGGCGTTCTCAGAGTCAAATAGCAAATGGCCGGTCTGGATGCAGAACCGGCCATTTCTTTTTAATGGGCCATTGACTGCTAAGGCCGAGGTCCGAAAAGAGACCTGCCGTCAGATTTCTGAGGGGAGCAGTCGTTTGAGCGTCAGCTTCGAAGATGGAACTGCCGGCGGCTTCTGGCCGGCTAGCGCCCGACGACCAAGCCTGGCGATCGCCGCGGGCGCGGCTTTTCATGCAAGCGGCATAGAGCGACCCGAAGCGGAAATTCGCGGCGCTCCGAAGCGGACGTTCAATTCCTCTTCGATTCCGCACAACCCGTGGACGGCGCTCAGGTGTGCGCAAGGATATTGACCAGTTTCTCGAATGGGTCGCGAACGAAGAACCGACGGACGCCCCAAGGTTCGTCGACCGGACCATATTCGATGGCAAAGCCCGCAGCCTTCATGCGCTCAAGTGCTGCGTCCACATCGTCTACTTCAATCGATAGGTCCGGTACTGGCGTGCCGGAACCTCCCTCTGCGGCGAAGCTCACCTGAATGGTCATCTCGGTCTGAGAACCATAGGTCTGGACCCACCCGTGGTCCATTAAAAGCTCGAGGCCGAGGATATCTCGATAGAACGCCCGAGCCCGATCAAGATCGAGCGCCTTGAAGTTGGCAACTACCCGTTTGACTTGCACGTTTTGGCTCCTTCCAACTTGGGACGGGGCTGCTGCGCCCCAACCGGGCGGTGGAATCGAGGGGCCTGCTCATGGCCGAACTGAGCCAGCCAGACTTCGTCTGCCGGATCAAGCCCACAACGTTAAAAGAGGTCACTACCACTCTGCCGCTCGAAGGGCCGCTCCATGATCAAATGTTATCTTCGAGATGGCGCCACGAAAGGTCGACGGTTCGGTGAATCTCGATGCTGCGCCTCGCATAAACGCATCGATTTGCATAGCTGCTCTCCAGCGGCGTGCTGATCGGCGGACGCACGCCCGTGCGATCTGTATGTCCTCACATCAGCGATGTAGTCAGAAGGGCTTGTACCATTCCTTGCATGTCGAGAATCCGTCATTCCAGCCCTGCGCGTACATCGAGTCTCGCGCGAAGCGGGTCGGGTCTTTGGTCGCCTGGACGTACGGGTTGCCTGCTGCGCTCAGTCCACTACGGCATCCATCAGCGTGCCCGTCGATGTAGGCGGGCGGCTCGCCTTCCCTCTGGAACTGCGCGGTGTAGCTGTCCGGCATCGTCTGGCACGCTGTCACGAGCAGCGACGACAGCACGAGTGCAATGCGGCATCGGGCTTTCATTTTTCGCAAACCTCCGCAACTCATCAATAAGCCCACGCGATATGTCCTCGCACATAATCGAGCGGCATCGTGGGACTGGCGTCGTCGCCGTCCACTGTCTTTCCGACCCACAGCGCACGACCCGCGACCGTTTGATTCGGCCACAGTCGACAGTGAAAGAACGCCTGCGGGTCCTTCTGGTAGCCGTCCTCGTCCAGATACATGACGTCCGGGCCCGCATCATGCAGACGCACAGCCTGGATATAGTCGCAGTGCATGAAGGAACGGATTTCCCGCAGGACAGTGGGGGCGTCGACTGCCGTGCGCTCTACCGCTTCCACGGTGCGCGTCCAGGGATCGATCAGGTAGGCGGTCCTGGTCATGGCTGGACGTACTCGCGCGATGCGTCGCCATCAGGTCGAGGGCGACCCGGACTGCGGATGCCGGAGCCAGCCCTGCGGCTCGCTCGAGCCGTCCCACGCATCGAGCGCGGTGCGCGCCGCCTCTAATGAGTGAAAGTAGAACGTGTCGGTGCGCCCGCACGGACGAACGCCCGTCACGAGTGCCCACTCCCACGTGTTGATCTCCATCAGCGCGACCACGCGGCCATCGGGCAGATAGCGTAAGGGCCGCGAGTAGCCCATGCGCGCGAGCGCGGCATCATCGGGCTCGCCCTTGAAGGCGGGCGTGAGGAATCGCCGGAGTATTTCTAATGGCAACAGCATACTAGATGCCCTCCGGGTAGCGCGACGACAGGAGCCCGAGCGTGATCGCCTCGTCGCACGTACGCATGTTCAGCGACCGGAAGCCGAGGAAGCGGCAGTCCTCGCCCAGCACTACCTCGTCCCAAATGCCATGTGCATCGGAATAGATCATCCGGTCGCCATAGTCGAGCCAGCCGGCCCGGATCAGGTCGTCGATCACGCCTTCGATGTTGTTCGTGACACTCCGGCCGAGATTGAGATCCGTCACGCACACGAAGCGCACGGGCACACTGCCCGAGCGCACCATCCTCCACTTGACTTTGTAAACAGAGCGCATGGTATCGTTCTCTCCCTCGTTAACGGGATACAAAGGCTTGTCCGGCGAAAGGCAACAGTGTAACCGCGCCGCACTCTGACGCGCTGATGCGGGTCGCATCAACCCTTACCACTGCCCGCCCTCGAGTCTGCCATCGGGAAAATTCCCGGGATTCCGCACGTTCGCGCACTATTTATTTTGCGTTTGCCACGTAGCCCCCTAACGATCTGCTGCTCGGACGGGCGCGTAAGCTTCTCTTGGGCTTCAGCGAGCGACTTGTCGATCTCCGCGCAAATATCGAGGTACGCCTCGCGCCTGCCTTCGAGTTCTCCGCGCTCGCGCACGATCTGCATGATGCGCAGCAGCGTTTCGGAATTCAGGGCGATTGCTTCGAGCCCGTTTTTCCCGAATTCGTCGTTCATGCGACCTCCTCGGTGTGCTATCCGTTGATGAGGAAATCTGCGCGGTCCTGTCCGTCCATCCAGCGCGGAACGCGCCCGCGTCCACTCCACGTTGCGCCGGTTTTCGGGTCGCGGTATTTAGGGGGAATCGCAGCGCGAGGAGCCTTCGCGCGGAACGTACGCGTACCACGATTCACAGGCACGGTCTGCGTTTTCACGAATCCGAGGTCGGATGCGGTCAGTTGGTACAGGTCGATCAGCGCGCGACAATCCGCAATGGCCTGCTCGACTTCGGCGGCGCGCGCGGTTTCGATCTCCGCGTTCAGCTCAGCGAGTTGCGCCTTCAGTTCGTTCAGCAGCTTCATATACGTTGTCCTCGTGTTACTTGCCGTTTTGCGTGCCGATGGTGCGAGCGCAGGCGAGCGCGTGGCCGCCGCCTTTTTCGCAGCAGTCTTTTTTGCTTTCATCGGTTGCCCCTTATTTCAGGTTTTGCCGTGCGGAAAGAAGTCGCGGAGATCGCCTACGGCAGGCGGGGAATACTCGATAGCCGTCCCGATCCTGGCGGCGTGCGGATCGGGCATCCTGATGGCTTTCATGGCCGCGCGCTTACTGCTCGCTGCCGCCGCGCCGTTTGCGAGGCACGCGGTTTTCGCGCAGCGGAAAAGTGCTCATGAAAGCGCAGACGCCTTCAATCATGACCGATTCGGGTGTTACACCGTGCTCGTGCGCGTACTTCAGCAGGCGCGCGTTCAGTCCCGCGTCGATGTGAACGATCAGTTCGACGTCGGGTGGTGTGGCCTTAGCCATGGCGTACCCCCGTGCCTGGCGGCAGGGACGCCTCGCGATGCGTCGCGCATAGCGTAACGCTCAGTGATTCTTCAGCGGATGCTCGTCCATAAACCAGTCCGTCGCGAGCGCGAGCAACGCGGACCGGTTGAGACCACCGCGCCGTTTGCGATACGCGTCGAGACGTTCCAGAAAGTCCGCTGGTACCGTGATGCTGATCTTCACGCGTGGACCTTCCTCCTCCTCGATGTGCGGATTGCCGTTCTCCCGCGCCTTCGACTCGTCGGCAGCTTTCTTTGTGGTCATCTAAACCTCGATCTGTTGACGACTCGGAACTATACCAATGTCCCGGGTCGCTTTGAATCATAAGCGTCATGGAATACTCCATTGTGGGGATGTCGTACGCATTTCAGGCGCTATAGAGAAATAAAAGCCGCCTTTACGGTACTTGTTTCTAGTTGAAAAAGGGATCAGAGGCGAGAGAGTTCCCTCTGCATTCTCGCGAGCCGGTCGACCTTGCCCCGGCCATGCTGCCGGGCTTCGCGGGCTTGTGGATCGATCGTTTGTGCGTGCTCGAACGCCGCGGCGATGACCGATTGCGGCTGAGCGACGGGGGCGGCTCGCCGCGTCGACGAGGCGCCAGATGGTGCCGCAGGGACGACTGCCGGCGCAGTGGAAGCTACGGATGCGGTACTGGATGCGCTGGCGCCTTCGCGACGGGCCTCCAGGTCAACTGGTCGCAGCAACTGTTCGGGCTTGCAGTGAAAGACCTTGCACAGCTTCTCGATCGTCGCTGCGCGCAGGGAGTTTTTTTCTTCCATCGCCTTCAGGTTGCCCGGTCGACCGCCGTACTGCTCGGCAAGCTGATTGAGTGAGAGACCGCGATACAGACGCCACGCCAGAAGCGGTGATTTGCCCGCCAGCAGGCTGTCGAGTACGCCATCGGGGTAAGTCGTGCCCGCAGGAGCCAGCGGCGCAGCGATCGCGTGTTTCTTCGGCGCGGGGTCCGCAGGCCGATCATCAGACTTTGCCCGTGTGTGCGCGGTCGTCGCGCCGGCGCGTTTCTGTTTCTGTTTGCTCTCGAATGGCGAATCGTCAGCGCCGGGCTTCGGGGTGATCTGGAGAATGGGCACGTCGTACGCCTGGGCGAACTTTTCCAGCGTCCTGATTTTCGGCGCGCCGCGTCCGTTCTCGTGCCAGATGATGGTGGTCAGGTCGACGCCGCAGAGTTCGGCGGCATCCGCGAGAGTCAGCCCGCGATACATGCGCCATGCGCGAATGAAGTACGTGCCCTTGTTGATGAGTGCAATGACCTCAGCGGGCGGCTTCGCCATGAACTCGCGATAGAACACGCGGCCGACTTTCTGCTTTTTGGATGGCTCGACGACTGGCCGCTGGGGTGCGGGCTCGTCTGCCGGTTCAGGTATCGGCGCGGCCACTGCTTCCGGTGTGGATGGCGCAGCGGGCTCGACGTCGACAGGCAGACGCGCGACAAGGTTCTGCCAGTGCTGGTCATGCGGGAAGTGGCGGCTTGCAGCAGATTTGGTTTCGGCCGTCTCCGCAGGCTGTTCGTCGGGCAACTGCGCCGCCTGCAATGAACCCTTGTACTGACCGGGGCGCGCTCCCGCTTCGATCTTCGCAGTCTGTGCGCGTCGCGCTGCGATCCAGAACTCAGTGAGAGCCGAAAACATCGTGTAGGGGATGGTCGCCTTCAGACGGTTGCCGTCGTGGTCTGTCTCGTACCGCACGTCGGTGTAATCAAGTCCATAGGGCATCTGTGTTGCTCCATTACGTTCATAAGACCCCCGGTCCTTCAACCTTGTCGCGTTCCGTGCTCTTTTCGGTGCCTTCTATACTCTTGTAAGAGCATCAGATCTTCTTTTGTGTCGCGCGAAAGGTAAGGTAAGTTTTGCGGAGCCATAACGCAAGGTTCATTTCGCGCCGGAATGTACTTTGTCGATATTAAGTGAGTCTTAAAAAGCCTATTGATCAGGGGTTTACGGGAATTAATAGGTGTTTACACCAAGCACGGCAAACGTTTAACACCCAATTCGTAGCGCATAGAAAATGCCGCCTCTTTCCCACAATCTGGAGGCGCAAAACGACTGCGCACGGTCACGCGTTCAACGCAATAAAGAGTGTGTAACGATCTGTACGGGGTATGGAATGCTCCCAAGGGAGCATTGCTGGCATGCAGGAGATCGATCGAGGCGTGCATATCGACGAGCCCAGCTCAGGGCCGCAGGGCGTCCGTAATCCGGGTTCTTGATCTTCAGCCAGTCAGGGGAGCGACGTCCTTCATATGGTGAAGCGAGGCGCTTGGCCACCATTCCCTCGAACGCGTGCGAGATAACCTGCTCCCAGACCCACTCGCCCGCGCCGACGATGCCACTGGCGTACACGAGCACGGCGGAATTTTCGAAAGAGTCGCGCAGCCGCTGTTTGCGGACTTCGAGGGGAGGCGCCCGCATATCGCGCTCAGCGCGCGCGAGCATGTCGAACACGTACAGGCGGGCAGGACTCTCGCGCGCCGCGGCGTGCACTCTCAAAGGGATACGGGTGCGGGCGCGCTGTTGCAATCGTTCGAAGTCGGAATGCCCTGCGCGATCGTCGACGGTCAACTCGGAATCCCAAACGAAGTCGCCGGGCACCTGCCGTACTGCATCCGCGACGTCCGGGAACGAGTCGTTCAGTGCCTTTCCGTTGCGGCTGACGAGTTCGACCGTCTCGCCGCTCTTTTTCACCAGGCACCGGTAGCCATCATACTTAAATAGGCACCTTCTGCGGTGTTGCCTTTCAATGGCGACTGCGCGAAGGGACACCGCAAACCTCAACTTCCGGACCCGGCCAGGAACGGCCAGTCGACACGGCACCGTGCATCGTCGACAATCTCCGACTGGTTACGTAACTGACAAAATTGTCGCGCTAACATGATTTCAATATCTGCGAAGGGAATTCTTCTCAGAGACTGCGCACCGGGATCTAGCGACCGCTTCTGGCCGACCAGCGCCCGACGACCGGGCGCGACGATCGTGTCGGGCGCGGGCGCGATGCAACAGGCGTAACCGGTCCGGAGGGTGCTCCCGCAAGATCTCATGTATGCGATATTGCGATTGCCAGACGAGCAGGCGCAGATCGAGAGCAGGCTGTGGGGCATCGATGAGTACAACGAGGACTTCCCCTTCCATACCGAATTCTTCTGGGTCCGGCAACGCGACTATGCCGAACTTTCGCTCCATGTGACAGCCCTTGCGAAACGCCTGCGTGCGTACGCGAAGCTACCGCCGGTCGCAGAACCGAAGCCTGGCGAATGGCATCGTGATCAGGAATTGAACGACATAATCAAGCGCACTGACGACGCGCGAGAGGCACACGAGCGGCGCGTCGCAATGAGTCCGATGTTGTCCTCTGGCTGAGTCGTCCATCAGCATTGATGGCCCATGTGCGAGGGAAACGTGGTAGTGTCCTCCAAAAATCGACGACCTCGGGGGTTGAAATGCTCGCAAAAGTGATGGTGATGGGTGTGTTCGCGGCAGCGACTGCCCACGCTTCAGCAATGTGTTTGGCAACGACGCCGGCAGACGTGGACGATGTATACGGGTACTACGTCGCGCTCGCGAACGCGCTGCAGTCGGTGAAATCCGCGCGCGACGAAGCAAAGGCCGCGGGCTTGAAGGTTCAACAGCATTTCAATGCGACCGAGCTGCTGACAGGGATGAAGTATGCAGAGGGCGACTATGAATGCGCTCGTCTGTACCTCAATGGCTACGATAAGTCGTCCAACAAGGCCATAACACTCTCGGCGACCGGAGTAATAAACAGCGTTTCGGTATTGCAGGGAGAGCAAGATCGAATGGCAAAAATGCTAGAGGCGTCCCTGAATGGTCAGCAGATGAAGGAAGGCGAGCAAGCTCAGGCGTTGTCGGATATCAATGTGCAAGTCGACAATGCGTGGCAGATGCTAATGGTTGGCGTGGTGTCATCGAGCCAAGCCTCACCGCACTACGATAGTTCTGACCGTGTCGATGGGATCGTCCTTTCTCCGAAGCAGCGAGCGGACGTCATGAAGCGGCTGCGTGCCATTGATCCGGCCGTTGAACACAAGGGAGATAAGTTGCCGCTCGAAGCATCGGTTCAGATTCTCTTTGATTACTTGGGGGACAAGCGGTTGAAATCGTTCGGCCGCCGATTGCCGTTGCAGAATGAACCGGGCCGGCCCACTGATTGCGGGGCTTTTACGTTTGGCGCACGCCCCGCGTCGATTGCAAGCACGGCTTGATTCAAATGCAAGCAGCTACAGCTAGCTATGGCGGAGAACCGAAGAAGAAATTTCACTGAGCGTCCGCTTTCGAGCGACTCGACTGTCCCTTGAGGGTCGACTTGTGACAAACGCATTGGACAGGACTCGGCCAACCGGAGTCGCCTTGCGCATGCTTTCGCCCAATATGGTCGTCCTGGTCGCTCGCCCGTCAGTCATCCTCTGCGGCGGAAGGAATGATCGTCGCCAGTTCGTCCTCAACGTCCAGACCGTGCTTGGTGGCAAGCAGCGCAATGTGGACGCCGAAAACCCCGCGTAGCTCGCCCACCGCGCCATTAAATATCCAACTGGCGTAGTGTCCGCGTTGCGCGCCATAGATGATAGGTGCGCGATCGTCGGCATCAACTGTCGTTAGGAACTTCCGGCACGCGGCGCGCATCGCCCGGAGACTAGCGGCAATGTCCGAGGCGGCGTCGAGCTTACCCAGTTCGGAAGTCAGAGACTCTCGAATACGCAGCACCGATTCCACACAGTGCGATGGCACTTCCATTTGCGATGGCGAGTACAACACGCGCCGATCTTCCAGGAATGTCAGGACGCGGCGAGCTACCGCTCGCTCGGCCTCGCTGGGATTCCACTGGATGCCAAACACCGGCACGCTGAACCCGGTGATGCGCGAAACGATTTCCATGAACCGCATGGCCGCCCCCGAAGACGTCGCCTACCGCGTTATTTGCAAATCGTACGTACTGCCGTTATCGGTTAGGCACGCGCCTGTGCCCTGTTGCGTCCACCCGCTGAAATTAAATACGCATCGCAGGTTGTGCTGGCCGTCAGCGGACTGTGCGAGGACGTTGCCGTTACCAACAACGCTCACGCCGATGGCACTACCGGTCGCCACCTGCCCGCTTCCAAAGGCCGTCCCGAGGGAGAAAGCGCCGCCCTGCACATAAACATAGTGGCCGAAGTAGGTTTCGCCGTCCAAGGTGACTGAAACAGACTTGTCTATCTGCTTGGCCGTGCCATGTGCCATCGGCCCCGCTCCGCGCGGCATCAACGATAGGTCGTAGGTGGCACACCCCTGCAAGGCCAGCACTGCCGCGCAGCATACAACTAGCTTTCTCATTTTGATCCCCGTGCTCGCCTTTGCTTGGTTGTGGACAACACTATAGAGCGTCGAGGACCGAATGGCGACAGTGGCTGAGTTGTTACCCGTGAGTAGCCGTGCCGAGCGACTGTTCAACTTCTGATACCAGCCGCTGCCCCCTAGCGATTCGAACAGCAGAAACGGGTCGGCATGAGGCATTGGCCAGACGCGTTCCGCACGCAGTACGAGAGAGTCGTCCATCGCAGTAAAGCCGCGATCGTTCGGCGCCAGCGGCACCGCTTCGAGGAGATTGTCCAGCAGTTCAACGGGTTTCTGATAGCACATGGCGTCCTCCCACCAGGGTTCGCACAGTGGTCGAGCACGACGGGTTCCCGACGAGATCGGGCTGTGCGCTGTTGAGAGTGTAGGCGCGCGACGGCGCGCAGCGGTGATTGGGTTGTAAGCTTGGAAGGTCGACGGTGAGCGACCGAAAGAGCGCGTTTTGACGTCACTAGCTGCCGGATGGACTAGAATGGCATCGCGCCAGATCGCACAAAGCCTTGTGGAACGGGGCTTTGGCTGACTTCAGCCAAAATTGCACAATGAAACCGCTTGCTTGCTGCCCGCATACACCGAAGCGAAGGCCGCACCCTCATGACCATAAGTCGAGGATATGTTGATGATGCTGCCAGCTTGCTGTGCGGTCATCACGCGCAGTTCGTGCTTGAGACTCAGCAACGTGCCGAGCACGTTGGTGTCGAAGGTATCAGCGTAGCTCTCGGCAGTCTGATCGACCACAGGTCCCGGTTTGCCTTCCGTGCCCGCATTGTTGACTGCAACGTCGAGCCGGCCGAAGCGAGCAACGGTTTCGTCGACGAGGTGACGGACGTCTTCGTCGCGGCGTACGTCAGCCTGCACGAAGAAAGCTTGTGCGCCTGCTTCGCGCAATTCGGCTTCAAGCGCCGAACCTTCCGTGGCGCGGCGGCCCGACACGACGAGGCGTGCGCCCACGCGGGCGAATGCAAAAGCGGTTGCGCGGCCGATGCCCGTGAGGGCGCCGGTGATCAGAACGACGGGTTGGTTCATTTTGCGGCTCCAGTTAGGTAAGTTGATGTCAAACGCAACGCAGAGAGAGCTTCGATTCCAGGGGAGCGCGCAATACCTATTGCTTAATATGCAGCTCCCGTCACTGGACGTGAGTTACGCGACGGTGACGTCGTGCGGCGTGTGTGAAATGCTCTAACTCGTGCATGCAGAGTAACGTTTCAGCTCGCAACGGAAAAAGACTTTCCAGGCTTACCCGCATGCCTGCGAAGCATGGCTCCGGAGCCGGGGATAGTGGGAAAGCATGACTACCGATCTACGCTAGCGCGTTACGGTCCCGAAGCAGCGAACCGCATCGCTGGTGGAGCAGCAAATGTCCGCAGCGCATCCGTCACCGGAGCGGCACACCGTTTGCCCTTATTGATGAAATACGCACAGAGCCTTCAGTTCCAGTTTCAGCGGCGCAGAATGGACCGGATGTGGCAACGCATTTAGACCCGTTGCGCCTGATGGCTTCCTAAGACTCGTTACGCCTGGCGTTTTAGAGCTCGGTGCAACATCATCCATGGCGGCCATGGGTGAACACAGGCCACACCGCGCGCGCTCGATGGCGGCTGGGCGCTCCCAAGCGGTCATGTGACTTTGAGTACGCCCAACGGCGGCTCCGGGGTCGTGAAGACCCATTTGCATTTCGCCGAGGCCGACATGCACCTGCACCTGATCGTCAACGACAGCAAAGGGACATGCAGCAGCCACACAGCGTGTGACTGGCGAGCGTCGGCTTTGGCCGAACTGCTGTCTCCGCGAAAACGTGGATTAGAGGATACGACCGCGCGACCGGCGACCGTGGAGTCGAATTGAGCCTCCGATCTCACAGTGCACGATTGCGGGGCCTTTGCAATGCAGCGTTCCGTGGACGTATCAATCCGTACACCAGAACCACAACGTTGTTGCGCGAAGCGACAGCGGCCACTCCGAAACCAAAATGAAAAAAAGACTGCAGAGATTTCTCTGCAGCCCTTTGACTTTCAGGCGTCTACGCTTCGCGCGTTCGGAAATTTTGCTGCGGTGTGGCTTCCGTCAACGCATCATCGCTACCTTCCTCCAGCGAAATATTCCGCGTTTCGCGTCCCTTGACCCACCAGAGCGCGGCGGCAACCGGACCGGGCAGTGCGAGCGCCAGCAGCACGAGCAACGGTGCGGAAGGTGTGCCCGTCGTGCTGGGCCAGTCCTGCGCGATCAAAACGCCTTCTGGCATGACGTTCTCTGATTGCTCCAATAACCACGCGTCGAGCGTATGGGATGCATGAGTCATCCATGCACGCACTGGCCGAAGCTGCTTGACCAGCGCACAAGCGGTATTCCAGTCGTTGTGGGCCGGCTGGGCCTTTGGCGGGAACGAACAGTCGAGAGCCAGCGAAAACGCCCCCCATCCCTGCAGCCACTCCGGCGTGGAAGGCGGCAAGCCGATCGTGTCGGTCAGATAGGCGAAGCGTTCTCCGCCAGGCCCTTCGATCGCATAGCCGAACGTTGGTTTGGAATAGATCAGCGGCAGCGCCGTGAAACGCAGGTCACCGACATAGAACGTGCCGGATTTCTCGGCCTGATTAAATGCGAGCAGGCCCGGGTTGCGATACAGATCGGCGCAACCGTTGCTGTCTGGCGGGGCCCAGGTCGGGATGGATTTCCCGACGCCCCAGCGCAGATGGAACAATCCCTGCACATGATCAGGATGGAAGTGCGTGAGTACGATCGCATCGAGACTTCCAGCCGGAAAACGCTCGGATAGGTTCACCAGCCCTGCATCGAGCAGAACCCAGGTCGTGTCCGTTTCGATCAGCGTGCTGCAGGGACGACGAACGCAAGCGGGCAAAGCTCGCGCTCGTGTACATGCGGGGCAGTTGCAGCCGTAAAGCGGTACGCCGCCTGCCGCGCCGGCCGGTCAATCGTCAGGAACGGTATTGACGATCGCCTCATGGCCGACCCGCTCGCTGCAACTGGCTTGAAAACCAGGCGTGAAGCGGTGGAACTGGTGAAGATCATTCTCCAACTCAAGTGCCAGAGAGAGATCGTTCAGTTTCTCGGCAAGCTCCGCTGGCAGGGCGAGCTCGAGTCAATGAGAACAGACTAACAACGCTTGTCCATTCCAGCGAATGAGCGACTTCTTCAGGGGCGCAGTCGCCCCGGAATTTGCGTGTCTCATCGCGCTTTGATCGACGCGCTCGTCCCAACATTCTCACGGCCTTGGCCGTAAAGGCGATGTTGTTTCATAGCTTGGTCGGAACCTGAAGAGTAGTTGCATCAACTGAGAGCACGAGCCGCCCGCAGAAGGCAGTAAGAGGATCATTGCTCAGTCTGCGATGCCCCGGCACGCGCGACGCCGTGTCGTCTTCCGTGGATGCGCACGGATGTCGCGCATTGGAAGTCCAGGGAGGGCGAAACTGAGCTCCGGCATGAAAGGGTTAGCCAGGATCGCGAGCGGGAATGTTCCAGGCTAGCGAGTAGCAATTCGAAGTCGCGAGTATTGCAGGAGAGGAAGGTCAAATGATTGCGGCGATGTCGATCATCGCCGGATTGCTCGCCGTCTTTCAGTGACGCGTCAGGGGGCGCGCGTCGAAGGCGTGGAAACGGCGGAAAGCGTCGAAGAGACTCCGCCCTCCGCGGATGTTGCAAGGTCCCCGAGCGCGATCAGGCTGAGGCCTACGACATGCTTTTGCTGGTCTGACACGGGTAGCCGGCGAATCTGGGCATCGTGAAACTGCTACGGGACGCGACTGGGTTGTCCCCGTCCCCCTCGACACATATCGTGGACAGCTGATTGAGATAGACGATAGCGGCGTCCGTGTCGAAAAGCCAAGGAACGGTTGCAATACGGAGCCGGCGTCTGAACCTTTGTCCAACGGGTTGGCGCACCCGACGACAGCCCTCTGTAATGCCAGCGACTCTCCAGCTTCATGGAACGGCTCTAAGGTCTTACCGTTGTAGTCAACGGTAAGGAGACGGCAAATGGTGAGGTCCCAACTGTCACAACGATGCAACAACGCATGCGTACGACTTTCGATCGCAGCTTTCGCGGGAGTGGCCGCTTTAGCGTTCGCTACGTTGCCCGCCGGCGTGTCTGCGGCAGGCAACGATCGAACGACCCGAACACTGACGCCGATCAAGCATGTGATCATTGTTGTCGGCGAAAACCGAACGTTTGACCACGTTTTCGGCACCTATCAACCCGCGCAAGGCCAATCAGTGTGGAACCTGCTGTCGCGCGGCATCGTCAATGCGGATGGCTCCCCTGGGCCAAACTTCGTCAAGGCGCAGCAATATCAGGCGCAACTGATTGGACCGGCCAAATTCGCGCTGGCCCCGTCGAATAAAACGCCGTACGGGTCGCTGCCGGCGCCCAACACAGGCGGGGCACCGACTGCCGCGAGCGATGCGAGCCCGCCACCATTCGCGACTCACGATGCGGCCGCGCAGGCCGAAGGGGCGGCGCTCGAAGCGTCCGACATCGATCAACTATTGACCGGCGCGACAGGGCTGCCGGCGGATGCAGAGGATTCTCGGGTGGCCAACTACAATGCGTTGCTGAGCGGTCCGTATCTGTTGCAGCCTCCGCTCTATGATGCGTACATGGGCGGTCCGGTGCACCGCTTCTATCAGGCCTGGCAGCAGGCGGACTGTGCCGTCGAGCATGCGAGCCGCGAGAATCCAAGTGGCTGTCTGGGCGACCTGTTTGCGTGGGTCGAGACCACCATCGGCGCGGGCAGCAACGGTAAGCCGCAACCGACGCCTTTTAGCGATCAGACCACCGGTGAAGGCTCGAATGCGCTCGGCTTTTACAACGTGAACAATGGCGACATGCCGTACTTCACGCAACTGGCGCGGCAATACGCGATGAGCGACAACTATCACCAACCGGTGATGGGCGGTACGGGCGCCAACAGCATCATGATCGGCGCCGCTGATGCGTACTACTACACCGACGGCAACGGCAACGCGGCAACGCCACCTTCGGATCAGATTGAAAATCCCGATCCGTTGGCCGGCACCAACAACTGGTACACCCAGGATGGCTACTCGGGCGGCAGCTATAGCAACTGTTCGGACCCGAGCCAGCCGGGTGTCGGGCCGATCCTTCAATACCTCGAATCGTTGCCCTATGACCCCAAGGCGAACTGCGCGCCAAAGCACTATTACCTGCTGAACAACTACAACCCTGGTTATAACGGCGACGGCACGGTACTCGACAGGGCAAAGTCGCCTTTCACGATCCCGCCGTCACCGGTGCGCACCATCGGGGACACGTTGCTCGATCGCAACATCCCCTGGAAGTATTACGGGGAAGGCTGGCAGAGCTTCATCAAGGATCCGACCAAAAGCGTTTACTGCAATATCTGCAATCCGTTCCTGTACGAGACGTCGATCATGACGAACCAGCAGGTGCGGGACACGCATCTTGCAGATTTGCCGGACCTGTATGCGGACATCGGCGCGGGCAATCTGCCAGCTGTATCGTTTGTAAAGCCGGGCGGCTTGCTTGATGGACATCCGACATCGTCGAAGTTTGGACTTTACGAGGCGTTCGTGAGGAAACTGGTCGATGCGGTGAAGAGTGACCCGAAGCTATGGGCCACGACGGCGATCCTGATCACCACGGACGAGGGCGGCGGCTACTACGATTCAGGCTATGTTCAACCCATTGACTATTTTGGCGATGGTTCGCGCATCCCGATGATCGCAGTATCGAAGTACTCGACCGGAGGACGCATTTCCCACAGCTACTCCGATCACGCATCAGTGGTCAAATTCATTGAGCGCAACTGGGGGTTGCCGCCGATCACCGGTCGTAGTCGTGACAACCTGCCAAATCCGATCCAACGCAGCAATAACCCATACGTGCCGGTGAACGCGCCTGCGATCGGTGACCTGTTCGATCTGTTCGACTTCAAGCGGGAATCCCGCGATCACGCTCATGAGCATGGCAGGCCGGACAGCGATGACGATCGCAGCGGCGGTATCGGATGGTGGCCTTTCTGACGGTGTTCTGCTTGCGGTACGCTGGGTACCACAATCTGGAATCGCCGCGCACTGCCGGCGCGACGGTTTCATCCGCAGGGCCAGCCGGCTATTGGCAGCGATGCTGCTGGCGACCGCTGTGCCTCCGGCGCATGCGTCAGAGCGTTTCGCACTTTACGCGCGCAAAGGCCTTAACCCGGCGCGCACTTCATGCGCGAAGATCATCGGTTCTTCCCACGCCGCGAAGTGCCCGCCCGTTTCGGGCTTGTTGAAGTAAATCAGGTTGTGATACGCCTTTTCTGTCCAGCTCTTCGGCGCCTGGTAATTTTCTCCGGGAAACGCGCTCACAGCGGCAGGCACACTGACGTCGGCCGCGAGAAAGAAGTTCGCGTGCGATTCCCAATAGAAGCGCGCCGCCGAAACCCCGGTATTGGTGAGCCAATAGAGTGTGATGTCGTCGAGCACGTCATCGCGAGTGAGCGCGCCTGCGGAATGACCGTTGACGGGATGACCGAGCACGGCAGCGCTCAACGCCGCGGCAGGCTGGCCGTAACCATCGCCGTGATCGAGCAGCCAGGACGCCAGCGCGACCGGCGAGTCGGCGAGGCCGTACAGCGTCTGCGGGCGTGTGCCCATTTCGAACGCGTAGCCGCGCTTCTTCTTGAAGTTCGCGCTCAACTGTTCATACGCGTGCTGCTCTTCGTCCGATAAGCCGGCAGGCATGGCGTCGCCCGCGGCAAGCGACTTCAGAACCTCTGCGGGAACCGAAGCAGGGAAGTTCACGTGAATGCCCATCAATTCAGGCGGCGCCTGTTTGGCCATGATGTTCGTCACGATGCCGCCGAGATCGCCTCCCTGCGATGCAAAACGCTGATAGCCCAGCCGCTTCATCAACGTGACCCACGCACGGGCGGTGCGCTCCGGACCCCAGCCCGTTGTGGTAGGTCTCGCTGAAAAACCATAACCGGGCAATGATGGAATCACGAGATGAAACGCATCCGAAGCCGGCGCGCCATACGCAGTCGGATTGACGAGCGGATCGATGATCTTGAACTGTTCGATCACCGAGCCGGGCCAGCCGTGCGTCACGATCAACGGCATCGCGTTGTCGTGCTTCGAGCGCACATGGATGAAATGGATATCGAGTCCGTCGATCTCGGTGACAAACTGCGGATACGAATTCAGGCGCGCTTCGCATTTGCGCCAGTCATACCCGGTCGCCCAGTATTGCGCGAGCCCCTGAATGGTGGCGAGCTGAATACCCTGCGATTCGTCGGATACCGTCTCACGATCCGGCCAGCGCGTGGCCTTGATGCGACGCCGCATGTCGGCGAGCTGCGAGTCGGGGACATGAACATGGAACGGGCGAATCGCGGTCTTGTCGCCGTTCGCGGGTTCCACGATTTTGCCGACTTCCGGGTTCCTATCTGCGAAGGCGAGGCGGCTCAGCGAGCCCGCGGCGAGCGCCGCGGCGGCCATGCCCACGAACTGTCGACGCGATGAGGATTGGGGGGTGTCTTGTGACATGGAATCGATCTCCTGCCTTGAATTGAGTGTCGCGCTGCGCGTGAAGTGTTCGACGTGCAGCTTCACGAAGTGATGCGTGCTCGTAGGCTTGCGACCCGGCGTCCGGTTCGCGATCGCGTATTTGACCGGATGAAGGTATCCCGTTTGTGTCTGAAAGTTAGATGCGTGTAAGGGCGCGTATCCAGTCTGTTTGCAGATACATTCGGATACCAAACGGGATGGGGGCGAGAGGGGGAGTGACCACCTGGGTGGCGTGACGTGATGACGGGTCAGCCGCCTTTGCTATCCGGATCGGCTTCCCTATTCTTCGCGCCACGCGAAGACCGCATTCGATATTCGCCTGGAGACAATCCGGTCTTGCGCTTGAACAGTTGTCGAAATGTGCTGATATCGCCATAGCCGACACGTTGGCTTACCGCCTCGAGTCCAATTGGGCGCGTTTCCAGTAGGCGTTTCGCGACCTCGATACGCAGGTTTTGCAAATACGTCAACGGAGCCAGCCCGACGGCTTCCTTGAAACGGCGATTGAGCGTGCGTTCGCTGACAGCAAGCGATGCCGCCAGATCGCTCAACCGGAATCCTTGCTGCAGTGTAGCTTCCATCTGCTGCTGGGCGCGCGCGACGAGCGTGTCGGTATGTCCATGTTCGTCGAGAAGCGTTGCGAAGGAAGCCTGCGACGTCCGGTTCATGTCGATCAATAGCGCCTTCGCGGTCATCGAAGCGAGTTCTTCGCCGGCGAATGTTTCGACGAGGCGCACAGCGAGATTCAGATACGAGGTCACGGAGCCCCCCGAGATGATGCCGTCTTGCGCGATCAGCAGTTCGTTTGCGCGAACTTCGACGCGCGGATAGTGGCGCGCGAAGTCCGACGCTCTCGCCCAGTGCGTCGTTGCGGCGCGGCCATCCAGCAGGCCGGCCTCGGCGAGCAGGTAATTCGCCGTGCAATAAGCCGCCAGAACAGCGCCTGCCTTGCGTTGGCGCCGCAGCGCGGCAGACAGTTCGTTCAACTGCTCGCGGCGCCCGATGAACTCGTCGATGTTCGAGAAAAACGGTGCCGTCAGCAAGACGGCGTCTGCCCGTTTGCGCGGGTCGATCTTTCCGTCGACCTGAATGGTTTGACCCGATGCAGCCGTAACGGGACGCCCGTCGAGCGATTCCACGCGCCACACGAACATGGGTGTGGACGTTGTGCCCGCTGCAGCCCCGCGTGCATGGAACTGATTAGCGGCGCTGAAGACGTCAACAGGCCCCGCGACGCCGGACGCGAGGATTCCGTCATAGACCCAGATGCGGATGATAGCCATAAACGTGTCCGAAACTCCACGAATAATGGCGATCCTGCCACTTCTGGCCACGCGAGTAAACCCTGATCATGGCCACATCCAATTAACTGAACGCAGGAGCAGCACCATGCCGATGATCGACGCACTGTGGCCCGAGGACGCCTTGACGCCCGAGGCCGAAGCCCGCCTCGTCAAGGAACTGACCGATATCCTCATCAGGGCCGAAGGGTACGATCCCGCCAGTGAGATCGCACAGCGTGTCACTGTATTCCATCTTCATCGGCCTGCTGCGATCTACGTCGGAGGTGAACGCACGAACACGATCCGCTACCGGATCATCCCGTCCGCACCCGAGGGGCAATACACCGACGAATCGCGGCGCTTCCTCGTCAGGCAGGTCACGGAAGCGGTGGCGCGCGCGGAGAACCGGCCGTTCGACGACGTCGCGCCGCGCGTCTGGGTCTTCCCAACCGAGATACCCGATGGCGCCTGGGGCACGCGCGGTGCGATCTGGATGCTGCCCGATATTCATGCGCTGCTGGCGGGCGAGTCGGAGCGCGGCGCAGGCGTTGCACGGCTTGCGCGACGCCGCCTCGAAAAAGCGCGCATCACGCTCGAAGCCGCGCTCGATGCCGCCAGCGCAGGCATCGCGAGCAAATCATCCCTGGAGCGCCCAGCATGAAATTCAACGACACAGCCCCCGTTATGGCACCCGCAGGCGGTCCGCCGCTCTGGCTGACGAACCTCGCTGAAAACGCGACGCTTGAGGCCTCCGTGCTGAAGCGTCCGATCGAAGGACGGGCCGATATTCTCTCCGTGATCAAACACGCGGTCTCGCTCTACGAATTCCAGCAACACAGCTACAAGGGCGCGATTGGCGATGGTTTGTATATGGAGTCCTATCGCTCGCAGATCCAGGGCGTGCCGATCGAGACGGTGGTCGTCGCCCACATGAACGAGCAAGGCGAGACGGAGTCCGTGGTCATTAGTCATCGCCCGCTCAATGCGGTGCTGCTGTTTTCGAAACTGATGTGGGAGCGGGTCGACGAGCGCTTCCGGGATCGCTATCTGAGCGGACCTGAAGCGGCGGCACTGAATACGGTATCGAGCCCGGCCTCACACGAGGACGGTTGCACTGGAGCCACTTCTCGATGACAGATGCTCATGATGACGTACGCGAACGCTATCGCACGACCGGTCTGATCGAGCGGCTGAAAACCGCATTCATAGACGGTGTTCGCTGCCGTGCGATGAAACGGCTTCTTCTTAATTCGACGACAGCCACTGTGCTGATCGCTTCCGCTGGAGTTTCCATGGCGCACACCACTCCGATGCCATCCACGCCGACCACGAAGATACTGGCGATTGGCACCTTTCCGCCGGGCACGGACATGCAGCTTGTCCAACACATTCTTCCGTCCGAAGCTCGCGAGACGGCGCAACTCTACCTGGAGGGCAGGATTGATCAGTGGTATTCACTGCAAGACCGGGCTGGGGTGGCGTTCATTTTGAACGTTACCGACGTGAGTCAAGCGGATGAAATGCTCGAGGCACTTCCATTGGGGAAAGCGCACTTGATGACATTCTCGCTGTTCCCAATAGGCCCATTAAAGCCATTGGGCAAGCTTTTGAATCCGCCTTCGCCCCAGTAGAAAGCGCTGGAGCGTACAGGGCTGCTGCGCCGCCGCCTTGGGGCGCCCCGAGGAATTCCGAAGCAACGAAGCGCCTTTGGCTGGCGCAATTTCGCACTAAACGAGAGTGACGATCATGTTCAAACTAGTAACGAAGGCGACGGTCTTCCCCGCAGTAGCTGTCGGCGTTTCCGCATGCCAGGTTGTGCCGGCATCACCCTCGTCGGCGCCGAAAGTTGAAGTCGGCGAGTTGCAGATCAATCCCGACATCAGGCTGCGTCATATGGTCTATCGGCCTGCGCATCCAAAAGGTACGGTGCTGTTCCTGCACGGCTTCCCGGAGACGATGTATGCGTGGAAACCGATTGCCGAATCCCTGTCCAGCGACTACGAGGTGCATGCGTTCGACTGGCCTGGCTACGGGCAGTCTTCGCGTCCCGGCGCTGATCGCTTCGGCTACGCGCCGAAGGATTATGCGCGTGTGCTGGCTGACTATATCCGGGCGTCCGGCATCGACAGTTCGAAGCTGGTGATCTATGCAACCGATATCGGGGCCCTGCCTGCGCTGCTGGCGGCATTGGAGCAACCCGATATCGCCAGGGAGATCATTGTGGGCGACTTTGCCCCGTTCAACCGCCCCCAGTACATGTACGAAAGCCTGCAGGGCCTGAAGTCAAAGCCTTCGTCCGACGCCGTGCGTGCCGCGATGAACAGGAACCGTGACGAAATCCTGGCAAACACATTCTTCCGCGGCATGTCAGCGGAGGAGCGCTACGCGTTGCCCGAGGAGTTCAGGGACGATATGGCGAAAGGGTGGGACGGTGATGTCACGTCGGCAGACGCCTTCTTCCATTACTACTCCTGCTTCACCCGCGACCAGGACTACTTCGAAGCCAATATGGCCAAGCTGAAGGTCCGCGTTAAGGTGGTGTGGGGCGAGCAGGATATCTACATCAAGAAGGAAATGGGCGTTGAGTACGCCGACCGTAGCGGTCTGAAGCTTTCGGTCCTCCCTGAACTCGGCCACTTTCCGCATCTGCAAGCGCCTGAACAGACGGTGAACGAAGTTCGGGCTGCGTTCAGCGCGGGCAGCAATCCTGTGTGACCAGGGCGAGTTTTCCGACACCGTCATACCTCGTTTGCCGTGATTCAAACTCAGCCACGTGCAAGGCTCGTTCGATCATGGCTGCGACTTGTTCGAGAGAGAACAGAGGCGTCCGCTTATGGTTCGCCATCCAGTTCTCCCATTTCCACGCCGCTCAGTGCAGGCGCACGTCGGGATCGAGCCCGGTCAGCAACGCCACCACGGCGTGCGCCGACGGACCAAACTTCGTGAGCCCCGGTATCAGGTTGTCGCGCAGGAGGCCGACGAGCTTCGGCCGGTCGCGCGCGAGTTCCATCAGGAGCCTGATGTGGCTCACGACCTTTTCATGTACGGCGTGGCGAAGCCGCCCGTGGTCCTCGAGGCGCCCCGGCTGGTTCGCCAGAAAGTCGGCTGCGCAGTGCGCGAAGCCCCTGGTGTCCTCGATGCCGAGGTTCATCCCCCGCGCGGACGGGCGAATGGATATGGGCGGCATCGCCCGCGATTGCGACCCGGCCGCCCCCCTCCTTTACCGCGAACTGGTGACTGACGTGGAAATTTCGACGTCCATGTCGTCGGGCCGACGCGTGTGGTGCCGGGCGGCAGGTGGTCCCTCATCGGCGAAACATTTTCTGAGGACATTGAAGGTGACTCGCACGTTCGCGCATTGCAGGTTCGACGCGACGATCGCTCCGCAAGTATGGTCAGCGTGTCGCCACGGCCCGACCGGGCCGGTTCATTCGTCGACCATGATGCGAGGGATCAGCAGCGCCGCGGTCGGCGATATTCCTTGAGCTTCGTCGTTCCGGCGCGCCAGCCAAAAACAATTGCTGCCAGGATGACAGTTGCGGATTGGGAGCGCAGACTTAATAGGGTCACCGGCCAGCAAGCGATTCGAAGTTGACTTAGTTACCATAAATGATCATAATATCAACTATGCGGGTTGTTTTGCGTTGGAAGTGCCCAGCCGGCACTCCATGTGCCCGATACAACGGCAAACGGTAAGTTATCGATGGCGCAATCGAAGCGACGATCGCGTTCGCAACAGCGGGGATCGCCGCTGTTGCTGCGCAACTACGGGTGTCCAACGCCCGCACCATCGGTTAAGTGGTCGTTCGAAGCGAATCACGCGACGTCCCGAGCGTGAATCAATTAGGTTCGATCAGGCATCCTGTCGTCTTGCCGTCTCACTGTTCCCGACAATTGAGCGCATCGTTCACACCGCCGTGTACCGTGCACCATGATGCGCGGACATCATCCCCGAGGCCGCTGCTTGCGATCGGAACAACCATGTGATGAACAGCCGAAGGTGCACCCATGACCAACTACCATCGCCAATCGCTCATTTGGGGAGCCGTCGCCTTATCGGCCGGCATTCTTCTCTGGAGCCTGCGCGCCGTGCTGACGCCGTTTCTTCTCGGAGCAATGATCGCGTACATCCTGCAGCCAGGCGTCGAATGGCTTGCACGTCATCGCACGCCAAGAGGACTTGCTGCGCTTCTGATGATTTCTCTATTCGCGTTGGTGATCACGTCGGTCGCTTTGCTTGCATTCCTGGTCATCCAGGAGGAAGTGCCTGAATTCGCAAGACAGGTTCCATCGCTTGCGGCGAAGCTGGAGGTCATTCTCAAACCGCGGCTCGCATGGTTGGGAATCACCTACTCGCTCGATCTGGCGAGTGTCCGTGATTGGGTTGCGGCACATCTGATCGCAAGCGAGCAGGGCGCTGCTCTCACCCTTTGGCGGTACCTTGGTACAAGCGGCAATGTAATGATCACTGTCGTGGGGAATGCAGTGCTGGTGCCACTCGTGCTCTTTTATTTGCTCTACGACAGGCATGAGGCTTTCGCCCGCCTGGAAAGCTTCGTGCCGCGGCGCTGGCTAGGAAGGACGCGCGTCTTCGTCGCAGAGATCGATCACATGATGTCGCAATATCTGCGGGGGCAACTGCTTGTCGTCGCGATACTCGCAGCGTTTTACCCCGTTGCACTGGCGCTCGCCGGACTGGCCATCGCGCTGCCGATCGGTCTTTTGACGGCGTTTGCCGTTTTTATCCCCTACGTCGGATTCGCGACGGCGCTGACGATGGCGCTGCTGGCTGCATTGCTGCAATTTCACGACTTGTATGGCCTCGGTGCGGTGATTATCGTGTATGGAGTCGGGCAGATTCTCGAAAGCGCTATTCTTACGCCGCGGCTCGTCGGCGAGCGTATCGGTTTGCATCCGCTGGCGGTCATTTTCTCGTTATTGGCTTTTGGGAAGCTTTTCGGTTTCTTCGGTGTTCTGCTTGCGCTACCTGCGAGCGCCGTCTTTGCTTCGGCTTTGCGGGAACTGCGTCGCCGTTATCTGACAAGTGCGTTTTACCAGGCGTGACCACGTAGCGGCCACGCGCCCTTGGACGGCACGTTTCGGCAAGGCAACCGGAGTGTGGGTGCGCGAGCGGCCTCCCTATGGACGCCTCCCGACAGAATCGAGATATCTAATACGCACTGCAGGCAGACGGAACGCCTAGCGGTCGACGCCCGTACTCAATCTGTCCGCTCGCGGCCGGGCGCAGCACTATTCCACTTCAGCCGGCTACATCCTCTGGCGCCGCGGGCAGCGGACGCCGGGCGATCTTTTCTGCCTCCAGCCGTTTGAGGCCAAACCCCTGCAGGACGATGGCCGCTGTACGTTCGGCAAACCTGTCAACTCTGGACCGTAACACCTTCCGCGGGCGAACCGTCCGCATCGATGATGCTGACATATCAAGCTCAGCAGCGACTCCTGCGATCACAGTGCCAATTGCGGAAACGACGCAAATCAACTCATCCGCGATCATGAAGCGCTTTCGTGAAATTCCTATCGCCGCATCTCGCAGCAACCGCTGACCGAGACCCGTGCTTAACGCACGCGTAGATAGCCCCTCGCGTATCAAGAATTGTCCCCAGACCGGCTCGCGGCAGGCACGCAGGAGCGTATGGCGCACTGACACGGCGATCACTTCCGCCGGGTCGGCCAATCCGGTGGTGACTCCGTCAAGCCTGTTCGCGAAGTCTTCGAAGAGCCAGTCCACGAGCGCTGCGAGGATGACTTCCTTTGATTCGAAGTAGTTGTAGAAAGACCCGAAACCCACGTCGGCGGCATTCGTGATCTCGCCGATCGTGACGCTGTCCATTCCTTTTTCCGTCACTAGTCGGAAGGTGGCGTTCAGCAACCGGACTCGAGTCTCGTGCTTGCGTCGGGCTAAACGGGGCGATTGCCCAAGCACCGGCTCACGGCTTGCGATCTGCGCATCGACCGCCGCCGACCGACCGCTTGCACGCTTGTTATGGACATCTGGCACGTTGCCTCCCGATTCTCTGTTGCATCAGATTTTAGATTTATGTGTCATGATTGACAATAGTATCAAACATGGGTTTAATGTCACCTCATGCGGTTAGCGTCGCAGCAGCGGGACGCAGCGCAATCGTCTTTGATGCGCTTCAGGCACTGGGATCGCGATTCGTAGGGTCCCGTGCACATAGGGCGCGGGGGCATGAGCCGACGCGACTATCCGGTGCTGCTGTCCCGCTGCCAGGTGCAGCCTGGCGGTCGCGATGACGCGCCGCAACGCTTCGGAACAACGTTCAGTAGCGTTGTAAGCGGATCAGTAACGCATCGGATGGCATTCCGACTTTTGCGCTGGTGACAAGGCGTGCTTCTCACGCACACCACGGCTCCCGTCGGCGCGAGTCACTTTTCTTCCTGGATTCATCACCTGCCTTGTAAACATCGTGAAACATTCCGGTCCTGTCGCGCTGAAACGGGCGCGCTCCTCGTTTCCTTCCCTGTTCCGGCCAACGCACCGGATACCCGTTGTCATCATGGTGTGCAGCGCATTTTTCCTTAGCGCATGCCATCAGCGCGAAGCGCTCGTGCCGCAGCCAAAGCCCGTGGTGGCGCGCGTGGTTCATCCCGATGGACGAACGGCGGACGCATCGTTGCCGGCGCAGGTGCAGGCGCGCTATTCCACGCCTCTGTCGTTTCGGGTCGGCGGCAAAGTGATTGAACGGCGCGTGCGTATCGGCGACACCGTGAAGGCGGGACAAATCGTTGCGCTCCTCGATCCGACCGATCTGCAAAACAATCTCGTCAACGCGCGCGCGCAACTCGACGCTGCCGAGCATCGTCTCGTGTTCGCGAAGCAGCAGCTCGATCGTGACGAGGCGCAGGCCCGTGCGAACCTGATCGCAACCGCGCAGCTGGAGCAGACCCAGGACGCCTACGCTTCCGCGCTCGCACAGCGCAATTCCGCTCTCGCACAGATGGCACTTGCGACGGATCATCTCCGCTATGCAACGCTCACTGCCGAGCACGACGGGGTCGTCACGTCGGAAGATGCCGATACTGGCCAGAACGTGCAGGCCACCCAAGCCGTGTACCACCTCGCCTGGACGGGCGACGTCGACATCGTCTGCGACGCGTCGGAAAACACGGTGAACGCGCTGAGAGTCGGCAGTAAGGCGAGCGTCTCGTTGTCGGCGCTGCCCGGCAAGTCATTCGATGCGTCCGTGCGCGAGGTGTCCGCCGCCGCAGATCCGGAAAGCCGCACATGGCGGGTCAAGCTGACATTGACCGCACCCACTGCCGAAGTGCGTCTGGGCATGACGGCCAACGTTGCGTTCCAGGACGCACGCGAGAGCGGCACTGGTAGGGCCTTTACGCTGCCGGTGACAGCGCTTTTTCACCAAGGTGAAAAGCCTGCCGTGTGGGTAGTCCGTAACGGTAGCGACGCGCTCGAACTGCGCCCGGTAACGATCGCGCAATACGGCGAACGCACGGTGTCGATCGCTGCCGGTCTGCACGATGGCGACCGCGTCGTACTGCA
This sequence comes from Paraburkholderia sp. JPY465, assembly GCF_050436725.1. NCBI lineage: Bacteria > Pseudomonadati > Pseudomonadota > Betaproteobacteria > Burkholderiales > Burkholderiaceae > Paraburkholderia > Paraburkholderia sp. JPY465. Next base: position 723,023 of record NZ_JBNDMT010000006.1, on the reverse strand, counting down.
AGGCGTGCATGCGGTGAGTTCGGGCCAACACGTGCAGATGGTGCCTCCGCTACATCCGGAGGACTTTCCGTCATGAACGCGCGTGACCAGCAAAATGCGCGCGACAGCGCGCCCGTAAGTGCCTCGAACGAGACAGGCGCGAGCGGAACCGGTTTCAATCTTTCAGCCTGGGCGTTGCGGCACCAGCAGCTCGTGATCTTTCTGATCGGCCTCGCCACGCTATTTGGTGTGATCGGCTATACGCATCTCGCGCAGTCGGAAGATCCGCCATTCACGTTCCGCACCATGGTCATCAAGTCTTACTGGCCGGGCGCGACTGCGCGCGAAGTGCAGGAGCAGATCACTGACCGCATCGGCCGTCAATTGCAGGCTGCGCCCTATGTCGACAACATCAAGAGCTACTCGCGGCCCGGCGAGTCGATGATCTTCTTCGCAATGAAAGATTCTGCGCCCGTCAAGGATGTGCCCGAGACGTGGTATCAGGTCCGTAAAAAAATCGGCGACATCGCGGCGACGCTTCCGAAAGGAACAATTGGCCCGTTCTTCAACGACGAGTTCGGCGACGTCTACACGAACATCTACGCGCTCGAAGGCGATGGCTTTTCTCCCGCGCAACTGCACGACTACGCGGACAAACTTCGCACGGTGCTGCTGCGCGTACCCGGCGTCGCGAAGGTCGACTACTTTGGCGACCCCGATCAGCACATCTTTGTCGAGATCTCGAACGCGCAACTGACGCGGCTGTCGATTTCGCCGCAGCAATTGGCTCAGGCCATCGACGCGCAGAATGCCGTTGCCCCCGTCGGTACCATCACGACGGCGGATGACCGCGTGTTCGTGCGCCCGAGCGGCGCGTTCAAGGACGAGCAGGCGCTCGCGGACATGCTGCTAACGGTCAACAAGCGCACATTCCGCCTCGGCGACATCGCGGCCATCAAACGTGGCTACGATGATCCGCCTGTCACGCAAATGCGTGCCGGCGGCCAGGCGGTGCTCGGCATCGGCGTGACGATGCAAAAGGGCGGTGACGTCATCGACCTCGGCAAGGCGCTCGACGCAAAGACCGCCGAACTGCAGGCGACGCTTCCCGCGGGTCTCAGGCTCGCGCCGGTCTCGAGCATGCCCCATGCGGTCAAGCACTCGGTCAACGAGTTCGTGCGCTCGGTCGGTGAAGCGGTGGCGATCGTGCTTGTCGTCAGCCTCGTTTCGCTGGGGCTGAGAACCGGCATGGTCGTCGTGATCACGATTCCGATCGTGCTGGCGATGACCGCGCTGTGCATGCATCTGTTCGGCATTGGCCTGGACAAGGTGTCGCTCGGCACGCTCGTGCTGGCGCTCGGTCTGCTCGTCGACGACGCGATCATCGCCGTCGAAATGATGGCGGTGAAGCTCGAACAGGGCTGGAGCCGCATGCGTGCTGCTGCCTTCGCCTATACGAGCACGGCCTTTCCGATGTTGACGGGAACGCTAGTGACGGTCGCTGGCTTTCTGCCAATCGCGCTCGCCAAATCGAGCACGGGCGAGTACACGCGCTCGATCTTCGAGGTGTCGGCGATCGCACTGATCGTCTCGTGGTTCGCGGCGGTCGTGCTGGTGCCGCTGCTCGGCTTTCATATGCTGCCAGAACGCAAAGGTCACGAGGGAGCGGCTCACGCGCACGAGCACGATGTCTACAACACGGGTTTCTACCGGCGCCTGTCGGGCTGGGTCACGTGGTGTATCGACCGGCGCTGGGTGGTGCTAGGCGTCACCGCCGTGCTGTTCGCGATCGCAATGGCGGTGTTCACCCGCGTGCCGCAGCAGTTCTTTCCGAACTCGGAGCGCCCCGAACTGCTGGTCGACCTGAGGCTGCCGGAAGGCGCTTCGTTCGAGGCGACGCTGCGTGAAGCGAAGCGGCTCGAAAAGGTGCTGGACAGCAAGTCAGAGATCGAACATTACGTCGACTTCGTGGGGACGGGGGCGCCGCGCTTCTATCTGCCGCTCGATCAACAGCTGCAACAGCCCAACTTCGCGCAGTTCGTCATCACCGCGAAGGACGTCGAGACGCGCGAGGAGTTGATGCACTGGCTCGACGCGAAACTCGAGAAAGACTTCTCTGGCGTACGTACGCGTGTCGCGCGACTCGAAAACGGTCCGCCCGTGGGCTTCCCGATCAAGTTCCGCGTCAGCGGCGACGACATTGCGACGGTGCGCTCGATCGCGGATACGGTGGCGGAGCAGGTCCGTGCCGACCCGCGCACGCGTAACGTCCAGTTCGACTGGGACGAGCCAGCAGAGCGTTCAATGTCATTCGAGATCGATCAGAATCGGGCACGCCAGCTTGGCGTCACCTCGCAGGACGTCTCCAGCTTCCTCGCGATGACGCTTTCCGGCTACACGGTCACGCAGTACCGCGAACGCGACAAGCTGATCAACGTCGACCTGCGCGCGCCGAAGAACGAGCGGGTCGATCCCGCAAAGCTCACGAGCCTGGCGATCCCCACGCCCAACGGCCCAGTGCCGCTCGGCTCGCTGGGACACGTCCGCGACACGCTGGAATACGGGGTCATCTGGGAGCGCGACCGTCAGCCGACCATTACCGTGCAGGCCGACGTGCGCGGCGACGCGCAGGGCATCGACGTGACGCGCGACATCGAGCATGCACTCACCGTTGCGCGCGCCAGATTACCCGTCGGTTACCGGATCGAGGTAGGCGGCGCGGTGGAAGAGAGCGTCAAGGGCCAGACATCGATCAACGCGGAAATGCCGTTGATGATCATCGCGGTGCTGACGTTGCTGATGATCCAGCTGAAAAACTTCGCAAGAACCTTCATCGTCGTGCTGACCGCGCCGCTTGGCTTGATCGGCGTGGTGGCCGCGCTGCTGCTGTTCGGCAAGCCGTTCGGCTTCGTCGCGTTGCTGGGCGTGATCGCGATGTTCGGCATCATCATGCGCAACTCCGTGATTCTGGTGGACCAGATCGACCAGGACATCGCAGCGGGGCAGCCGCGCTTCGACGCGATCATCGGCGCGACCGTGCGGCGGTTCCGGCCCATCATGCTGACGGCCGCCGCTGCCGTGCTCGCGCTGATTCCACTGCTTCGCTCGGGCTTCTTTGGCCCGATGGCAACCGCGCTGATGGGCGGCATCACCATCGCCACAGTTCTGACGGTGTTCTTCCTGCCGGCGCTCTACGCGACCTGCTTCAGGGTCCGGCGTGACGAGCGCGACGCGCAACCAGTCGTCGTCGAGCATACGGAGGTTTGATCATGAGCTTTACCTGCAAGACATCCGTGGCGGCCGCGGCAGCGGCACTCGCCCTGTCCGCGTGCTCGTTCGGGCCGAGCGGCGAGCCGCCAGCCATGCCGTCGCCCGCGCACTATGGCGCTGAGGCGCAGTCATCGAAAACGGTGGCTGCGGGTGGCGTTGCGCAGACATTCGATGTCGGCGCGGCTCCCATGCCGCAATGGTGGCGGCTTTACCGCTCAGATGCGCTCGACGCCTTCGTGGACGAAGGCTTGCGCAACAGTCCGACACTCGCCGCGACACAGCGCACGCTCGCGTCAGCGCGCGAGCAACTGCGCGCACAGATCGGCGCATCGACGCTGCCGTCGATCGACGGCGCCGCGCAGGTCGAGCGCGCGCGTACGCCTATCGTTCCGGGGCTTGGACCCGAGCAGGTGCAATACAACTTTTTTGCTGGGCAGATCTTCACCCATTACACGTTCGACCTGTTCGGCCAGACGCGCTACATGAATTCGGCGAGCGCGGCGCGTGTGAACGTGCAGGCGTTCGAACTGGAGGCGTCGCGTCGGGCGCTCGCCGCGAACATCGTCGGTACTGCGATCAATTTGGCGGCGCTCGATCGGCAGATCGCGCTTACCGAACGGCTCGTTGCGGTGTCGAACGATGCTGCAAATGAGGATCAGCAGCGCTACACGCTCGGCTCTGTCTCACGCGCACAGGCGCTTGAGTCGAAACAGGGCGCTGCTGACATCGCGGCGACGTTGCCGTCGCTACGTCAGCAACGCGCGTCCTCTATCCACGCGCTGGCCGTGCTGATGGGGCGCACGCCGGATAACGCGCCGAGCGTGCCGGAACTCGATAGCCTGTCGCTGCCGGAGCACGTGCCCGTGGCCGTGCCGTCGGATCTGCTGCGCTCGCGCCCGGACATCGAGGCAGCCGACGCCGCCGTGAAGGCCGCCGCCGCGGATGTCGGCGCCGCGACCGCGCAAATGTTCCCGAGCCTGTCACTGACGGGCTCGATGGGACGAGGCGGCTTCAGCTGGCCGGCGGTGACCTCGGGCGCGGGCGCACTGTGGGCGATCGGCGCCGGCCTGTCGCAGCCAATCTTCCATGGCGGCGCGCTGTTCGCTCAGCGTCGCGCGTCGGTCGACGCCTACGACGCTGCCGTGCTGCACTATAAGGCGACGGTGCTGTCCGCTTTCCAGGATGTGGCGAATTCGCTGGCCGCGCTGGATAACGACGCGCAGATGCTCGCTTCGTCGGACGAAGCCGCGGACGCCGCTCGCGCGGCATTCGAGGACACGGCGTCGCGACACCGCATGGGCTCGCTGCCTTCGACGGCACGACAGGCGAGCGAGTCGCGTTACCTGAACGCGCAGATTGCCGCCGTGCGCGCAGCCGGTCAGCGCATGAGCGATACGGCGGCGCTGTTTCAGTCGATGGGCGAGTTGCCCGCCACCCCGCAGAGCGCAGCCGCGGCGCGATGACCGGGTGTTCGTGACAGTGGCGAGGACAGTCGGGCCGGACCGGCGCCGAGCAATCGGTTCAAATATGAGGAAGCCTTGCGCGGAGCGGGGAGGACAGCACTGTCCTGTCCGCAATTGCACACTGCGCGAAAAGGGCGGTTACGTGCTTTGAGGAATGAGTGGGTGCGAACGGCGGGGAAACCATCCCTTTGCGTTATCTGCAGGATGCCTCGCTGATTTTTCCGTCGACGCAGAATGCGATCCGGCTCATATGCTCAGCGCTTCGCGAAATAGCGAGGTATCGCTGCGAGACGCTCGACAACCACGGCCGGGACACTATCAACTCAGCCCTGATCGACGGCTTCCTCGACGGTGGGCAATGGACGGGTAGCGATCTTTTCCGCCTCCGCGCGCTTCAGTCCGAGCGTTTGCAGCAACATTGCTGCCGTGCGCTCGGGAAAATGCTCGCCGCTAAAGCCCAATTCTGTCAGCACGCCCGCCGCGCTGGCGCCCGGCACGACGAAGTTCAACTCGGCGGCGATGGCACACAGCACCGTGCCGCCCACTGCGAGAAATCCGATAAAGGGGTCCGCCACGACGAACCGCTTCGCCGCAATCCCGTTGCCGATGTCGCGCAGCAGTCGCTGACCGAGTCCGCGGCTCATTGCGCGCGCAGAAAACCCTTCACGTATCAGAAAACGTCCCCACACGGGATCATGCCGCGCCCGAAGGACCGTATGGCGCACAGAGACGGCGACTACTTCTGCAGGGTCGGAAACGCCGCCTGTAAGGCGATCGAGCATGTTCGCGAATTCTTCAAACACGTTGTCGACAAGCGTCGCATAGATCGCTTCCTTCGATTCAAAGTGGTTGTAAAACGAGCCGAAGCCGACGTCAGCGGCCTCCGTGATTTCGTTGATCGCCACGCCCTCCATGCCTTTTTCGGCCATCAGCCTGAGAGCAGCGTCGAGCAGACGGGTTCGCGTCTCACGCTTGCGACGTGCACCGCGCGGCTCCCGTTCTTCGGCAACGGGTACGGGGGCGACGGACGTGGCAACGGTGGAACGCTTGCCTGCCCGGCGATTTGTCGTGTTGGTCATCGTGATCCCTGATCTGCACATACCGCGCAGTATAGATTCGAATCTCTATATTGACAAAATCATCAGCGATGAGTTTAATGTCATCAAAGGCCTCGACGAGCCGATTCGACCAGAACCGATGGAGTGATCATGGAGACAGCAGCCAGAAGCGGTGCCGCCCCCCGGCGTTGGCATTGCGCCGCCCGCGCGCCGATGCGGGCATCCGTACCCGCTTTCGATAGCGCGTCGGCGAAGCATCTATTGCCGTTCGATCCTGCCGCCAATGCGGCAGGTTTCAAAGTCGAATCGGCCGTTGCGACCGAGTGAGGTTCCGACATGAAACTGACTACTGCACAGCCCGCTCGTCATCCCCATCCGACGGCAAAAGCGACCGCATTGGCCTATCTGGTATTCGAGCGACCGGACCTCGAACAAGCGGAGCATTTTCTCAACGACTTTGGGCTTCAAACGGTATCGCGGGACGAGGCGCTGCTTCTTCTGCGCGGCACGGAGGCTTCGCATTTCTGTCATGTGGTGCGTAGGGCGCCGAAAGCGCGGTTTGTGGGGTTCGGCCTGCAAGTCGACAGCCGCGAGGAGCTTGATGCGCTGGCGAAGCTGCCGGGCGCGTCCGATGTAGAAAACTCCGCGCTACCGGCCGGCGGCTACGTGGTGCGGCTGACAGACCCTTCCGGTTTCGCTATCGATGCGATATGGGGCCAGGCACCCGCGTCAGCGTTGCCGCACCGCCTGCCGTTGCCATTCAATTCCGTCGATGCCATCGTTCGCGTCAACGATACGCAGCGACCGCCCGAGCGCGCTCCAGAGGTCATCCGGCTAGGGCATGTCGTACTCGAACTCGCCGACTTTCAGGAAACCTGTGCCTGGTACACGCGGCACTTCGGGTTCATCCCGAGCGACGTACAGGTGCTTCCCGACGGCTCGCCGGCGGTCGCATTCATGCGTCTCGATCTTGGCAGCAAGCCGGCCGATCATCACACGCTAGCGCTTGCTCAGGGATTCGCCGCGACCTACAGCCATAGCGCTTACGAGCTCATCGACGCGGACGCGGTCGGTATGGGCCAGCGCGTTTTGCGCGACAGTGGCTGGTCGCACGCGTGGGGGATCGGCCGACATATCCTGGGCAGCCAGATTTTCGACTACTGGCAAGACCCGTGGGGCGACAAGCACGAACACTACTGCGACGGCGACCTGTTCACGTCCGATGAGCCAACGGGAATCCATGCCGTGAGTCGCGAGGCAATGGCTCAGTGGGGGCCGACCATGCCGCGCAGCTTCACGAAGCCCAAATTCACGCCGACGAGCGTTGTGGTGCTTTTCAGAAACCTGCGTTACAGCCCTGACCTGACTTTGAGCAAGCTGCGAACGCTGGCGAAGATTTTCGCCTGAACCCAGGCATCCCTATTGATCCGGAGAATTGAACAATGGCACTTCACGTCCTGCATTATCTTCATCATGGCCGTGCCCAGTGGGGCGTGGTCGCGGAGGGCGCCATCACGCCGATTCCAGGCGAGTACGAGTCGACCGCTGCGTTCATCGAGGCCAATCCGGTGGAGCGGCTCGTGATACTCAGCGGTCCATCGATTCCCGAATCGGAGGTGCAGTGGCTGTCGCCCATAACCGCCGACCAGCAGTTCATCTGCCAGGGCGCGAATTACCGCCAGCATATGATCGAGTCCGGCATGGACCCGGACGTCAAGAAGTTCAACATGATTTTCACGAAGCCACCGAGCTGTATCGTTGCGGCGGACTCAGCCATCGTGAAACCACGCGCGGTGCGGTTCCTTGACTATGAGATCGAACTCGGTCTCGTGCTCAAACGCGATATCACCTCGGCTGAGACTGTCACCGAGGAAAACCTGCACGAGTACATCGCGGGCGTTGTGATCGTCAACGATTATTCAGCGCGTGATATCCAGATTCCGCAGATGCAGTTTTACAAGGGCAAGAGCTTTCGGACATTTGGCCCTGTCGGCCCTTATCTTTGCCTGCTCGAGAAGCATGACATTCCGAAGCTGAAAGAGCTCGTGCTGACGCTGACGGTCAACGGAACCGTCCGCCAGAACGACACTACTGCTGGCCTTGTCTATGGCCCGGCAGAGACTCTGACTGAGCTTTCCCGTGTGCACGACCTGCGCACGGGTGACCTCCTTGCAACCGGTACACCATCTGGGTGTGCGCTGAGCATTCCTTCACCAGAGAAGCTGCGCGCTGCGGCGCAGTTGTCCGAAGAGGATAAATGGCGGCTTTTCCTGAAGATGCAGGAGGACAGGCCTCAGTATCTTCAGGTGGGAGACGTTGTCGAGGCATGGATTGTCAGCCTCGACCGCTCAATCAACCTGGGCGTGCAGCAAAACGTCGTCGTTGAAGAGGCAGTATGAAAGACGCCGCAAAAGGACAGGATGTTCTCGCTATCGAAGCATTGGGACAAGTGCCGGAGCTTCCGTCGAGCACCTACGAAATGATCTGCAGGGGCGCTGCCATCAATCCATCGGCGCCCGCGCTTTCCTTCTTTCGAACAGCCGATGACTATGCGAGCCCGGAGTGCTGGACATACAGCGACCTGTTGCGTGATATCACGCGCACCGCAAACATGTTTTCGCGGCTGGGCGTGGAAAGGAACACTGTCATCGCCTATATGCTGCCCAATCTTCCAGAGACACACTTCGTGATCTGGGGAGGCGAAGCGGTCGGAATTGTCTGCGCGATCAATCCACTGCTTGAAAGCGAAGCCATCGGCGAATTGCTGAAGGCATCAGGTGCCAGCGTGCTCGTAACGCTCGCGCCGTTCCCCGGCACTGAACTATGGCAAAAAACGCAAGCGGTGTTGCATCATGTCCCCGCCATAAAAGATCTCGTGCTCGTTAATCTGGCCGACCGGATACCGGGGGAAAAAGGATTGACGGCCCGGATACTACAACGTGGCGAAACCGCGAGTCTGCATGGCAAAGGCGGCGTGCGCAGCGCAGTTCCTGCGCAGATCCGGATCCATGATTTTGGCACCGCGATGGCGAACGAGTCCGGAATCTCGCTCGACAACTCGCCCTCGGCGAGGATCGACGATATTTCGTCCTGCTTTTGCACGGGCGGCACCACGGGATTGCCGAAGATCGCGATGCGCCGGCACCGCAACGAGGTTACCAATGCGTGGAACACGGGGCGGTTTCTCGGCAAAAGCATCGGTCCGGGCAAAACGATATTTTGCGGACTGCCGCTATTTCATGTGAATGCCGTGATGGTGACAGGTCTGCTGGCCTTCTCGCGGGGCGCTCATGTCGTTCTCGGCACACCGCAAGGATATCGCGGCGACGGTGTTGTAAAGCGCTTCTGGGAAATTGTTGAACATTACCGCATCAATTTCTTCAGCGGGGTGCCAACGCTCTATGGGTCACTGCTCGAGGTTCCTATTGGCGAGCACGATATTGGTTCGCTCGAGTATGGGTTATGCGGCGCCGCGCCGATGCCAGTCGAATTGCTTCGCAATTTCGAGCATCGCACGGGGATTCGAATCCTCGAGGGCTACGGACTCACTGAAGGAGCGTGCGTGAGCAGCGTTAATCCGCCGCTTGGTGAACGCAGGGCGGGCTCGATTGGCCTTTGCCTTCCCGGTCAGGCAATGAAGGTCGTAGTGGCCGATGAGGCCGGCCGGTATACACGAGATTGCGCGGCAGATGAAGTCGGCCAACTGGTGATCTCCGGACCGAATGTGTTCGTTGGATATTCCAGGCCAGAGCAGAACAGTGGGATCTGGATGGACCTCGGCGACGGCGAACGTTGGCTCAATACCGGCGATCTCGGGCGCCGTGATGCCGACGGATACTTCTGGCTCACGGGCCGGAAAAAGGAGCTGATCATTCGGGGCGGTCACAATATCGACCCAGCGGCTATCGAAGAAGCCCTGCATCGTCATCCCGCGGTTCAGATTGCCGCCGCCGTGGGCCGGCCCGACGCGCATGCGGGGGAGTTGCCGGTCGCCTATGTCCAGCTCAAACCAGACGTCACGACAACCGAAGCGGAACTGGCCGTATTCCTGCGCGCCTGCATTAGCGAGCGGGCTGCGCTTCCTAAGGCAATCCGCGTCATCGATACGATGCCGCTGACAGGCGTCGGCAAGATCTACAAGCCGGCGCTGAAATGGCGAGAAATGGCGGACGCGTTGCGATCCGCGCTCGTTGAGGCGGGCATCAGCGATGCAGCGGTGAGCATCGTCGAAGACGCCGGTCGCGGGCTGATGGCTCATGTCGAGCTCAACAGCGTCGAGCTCGAAGAACTGGCGCGCGCGACGCTCGCGCGCTTTCCATTCGGTTTTTCGCTTTCCGTCCCGGCGATCTCGAGGGGTAACGCGGGTCACGCCTGAACGTCAGTGGCATTGGTTGTCGAGCAAGAGCAGTGGCTTTTGGATGGAGACGAAGATGGGTATTGCACCGGAAGCGACGTTGCGATCGCTTGTTGAAAAATGGCTCGGCTCCGTTTCGGCAACGCCGCTGCGGATTACCCGACGGGGTCGCGCGCAGTCGAATCAGGGAGTCTACGTACACATCGAACTGGTTCTGCCAGGGGAAAGCGTTGGCCTGTTTTTCTTCCGGCACTCCGATGGTTCGTGGCGCGTGATCCCGCCGGAAGCTGCGCGCCCGTCAATGCGGGCTCACTGACATATCCCGTTCTCGAGAGCGCGTCGTAATCTCACGCCAGGCATAGATCTGTAGCCAGGCGCCTTTACTGCGGGCGCGAAGAAGAAGAGCGGTGAAAAGCGTCATCAGAGACGCGCGAAAGCGCGTCATTTCATTTAGTACGACTCCATAAGAAGCGCGCCTGACTTCGTTCGATGCAATCGAACGAAGTCAGGCCGACACCACGCGGTCAAGGGCGCCCCATGAAGCGCCGTGACCGGCAGGGCGACAAAAAACTATTCAGCCAATGAGACAGGAGAAGACACGTGATGAATGACAGGAGAACGGTTCGTGCCGCTGGTTTCGCGGTGTGCTTCTGCGCGGTCGCGTTTGCTGGTAACGCGCTCGCGCAGACGGCCGGGAGCTTCACCGTGGCGACCGGGTGGCTCCACGTCGCGCCACAGAGCAGTGCAACGCCGCTGACCGTGGAAAGCGTGGGTGGGATGACAGTGAATCAGCAACTGCCCGGTACTGGGGCGCATGCGACGTCCACGGACACAATGGGGATCACGACCGAGTATTACGTCACCGAACACATCGGCATCGCGACGCTCATCGGACTCCCGCTCACGGTGGATCTGGTCGGGGATGGCTCGCTCGCGAAGTATGGCACTCTGGGCTCGACACGGCCGATTCCGCCCGCGCTTGTCTTTCGATACCACCTGCTTTCCGCCCAGTCGAAGTTCCGTCCTTTCATTGGGCTAGGCGTGAACTATACCTGGTTCACCCAGGTGCGCACGACGAACAGTCAGTTTGTCACTGACAGTCTCGGTCCAGGTGGGTCGGCGCACGGATCCCTCAGTTCATCCTGGAACCCGGTATTCGAGATCGGGGCTTATTACGCGATAACGAATCACTGGTCCGTGGGGGCGAGTGTCGGTTACGTTCCTGTAAAGACTCACCTTACGCTAGACGGGACAACGGCTAATGGGACGCAAATCGTTTCGAGATCGACGATCCGTATAAATCCCGTAAATGTCTTCCTGAATGTCGCTTATACCTTCTAGCCCACAAGGACAGCGTTTCATGCGCCGGACACGGCGGAATACGTTCAACCAGTTTAGAGGTTCAAATGCACAACAAAATGAGGAAATGCGACCATTCGATACACGCTGATGACGCCCCGATGGGCGTAACGCTACGGCGTACGCTTTCCGTCGCGCGCGTGGGAGTAATGGTTGTGCAAGCGGTTTGGCTATCTCCTGCTTCAATGTTTCATCTCGGGTGAAACCATGAAGCGACAAGTGCTCAAATCGATTCTGTTCGCGCTGCCCAAAGTACTCGACCTGACGGCACGCCGTTTTCCCGCCTATCGTCAGCGCCTCAAGGAGCGGGACATTGCCGCCAGGATCGGGCTGATGGATCGGAGCGTCGGCCGCGTCCTCGAAATCAGGAACGGTCGCATCCGGTCGCGCCCTTGCACGCGTGGGCAAGCCGACGTGAGCATCCTGTTCAAGGATGTCGCCACGGCCCTGAAATTTCTTTCCCCACGGCAGGACCATGCTGAAATTATTCATGCGGCAAAGAACTTCAAGGTGGTGACGGAAGGCGACGATGAACTGCTGGTGTGGTTCATGCAAACGCTCAGTATGATGCAAACCATTGGACTGCCGATGGGCACGCCAATGCGGGACGGCACACGCCGGTACACGACCTGCACGAACGGTGGCCCATTGTTCGTGTACGTGAAGGATGGTCGCATCGTTCGGGTGACGCCCATCGATCTGGACGGCAAGGACGCTGCCAGCTGGGAAATCGAGGCGCGCGGGCGACGTTTCAGCCCACCACGGCGAGGCCTCGTTGCACCGCACGCATTGGCGATCAAGTCGCTTGTCTATTCCGACAAACGGATTCTTCATCCGTTAAAGCGCGTTGATTTCGACGCAGACGGCGAGCGCAATCCGCAGAACCGCGGCAAGTCGGGCTACGTGCGGATCAGCTGGGACGAGGCGCTGGACATCGTCGCGAAAGAAATCAACCGGCAGAAGCGTGTTCACGGTCCCGGCTCAATTACGTTCCCCATGTCGTCGCATCATCAGTGGGGGAACATCGGCTACTACCTCAGCGCGCTCACCCGCTTTGCCAATCTGATTGGCTTCACTCGGGTTGCCGCGAATCCGGACAGTTGGGAAGGCTGGTACTGGGGTGCGATGCATCACTTCGGCAATTCGATGCGCGTCGGTGTGCCGTCAGGCTATGGCGGCATTGAAGACTGCCTGAAGGAGGCCGAGATGATCGTCTTCTGGTCTTCCGATCCGGAAAGCACTAACGGCGCGTATGCGGGATTCGAGGGTACGCCGCGGCGCCTGTGGGCCAAAGAACTGGGCATCGAGTTCGTTCACATCGACCCACACTGCAATCCGACCGCGCAGTTGCTGGGCGGGCGTTGGATTCCCGTGCGACCGCAAACCGATGCCGCTCTCGCGACCGCGATCATGTACGTTTGGGCCGTGGAGGGTTTATACGACGAGGACTACGTTGCCAACCGCACGACCGGCTTCGACGAGTGGCGCGCCTATCTGCTGGGCGATACGGACGGCGTGCCGAAGACGCCCGAATGGCAACAGTCCGAGACCGGCGTGCCCGCCAAGGACGTGCGGGCGCTCGCTCGCCTGTGGGGGAAAAAGAAGGCCTATCTCTCTGTCGGCATGACAGGCGCGGGATTCGGCGGGGCAGGACGCGGCGCGACCGGGGCGCAATGGGCGCGCTGCGTGATCATGATGATGGCGATGCAGGGGTGGGGCAAGCCGGGCGTCAATTTTGGGTGTCTGCAGTTGGGTGCTCCGCACGACCTCCACTTCTATTTCCCGGGCTACGCGGACGGCGGGATGTCCGGCGACCTAGCGTGGACCGCCAATGCCGTCAACAACTATCAGCGCATGCCGCACATCCTGACCATGAATCCCGTCAAACAGATGGTCCCGCGGCAGCAGCTACCCGATGCCATCATCAACGGCCATGCGACGGGATACCTGTGGGACGGTATGTCTCAGGAAGCGCAGTTCGCGCCGTTCAGCTACCCGATGCCGGGCTATTCACCGATCCACATGATCTATCGCTATGGCGGGTCGGCTTTCAGCACCGTCACGAAGTCCGGATGCTGGGCGGATGCTTATCGACATTCCAGCATCGAGTTCGTGGTGAACCAGTCGATCTGGATGGAAGGGGAGGCGCAGTTCGCCGACATCATTCTGCCGGCTTGCACGTCGCTCGAGAGATGGGATATCGGCGAGTGGTCGAATTCGGGCGGCTACGCGCATCATGGCTTCAACACCGTCAATCATCGCATGGTGACGATGCAGCACAAGTGCATCGAGCCTCTAGGCGAATCCCGCTCGGACTACGATATCTTCGCCGCTATTCTGACGCGTCTTGGTCTTGGCGGTGTCTTTACCGAGGGTTGCGGCGAACTCGACTGGGTCAAGCGGGTATTCGAGTCGTCGGATCTGCCGGATCACGTCACGTGGCGCGAATTCTGCCGCAAAGGCTATTTCGTCGTACCGCCAGAAAAGCCCGAATTGCGCCATCCCGTCGACATGCGGTGGTTCGCCGAAGGTCGGCGTAAGGATTTGCAGGAACCGCATCCGATGCCGTCGCAGTATGCCGAAAAGTTCGGGATGGGCCTGCAGACGCCGAGCGGCAAGCTCGAGTTCGTGCCGGAGTTGCTTAAGCGGCACACCGCCGATAACCCCGAGCGACCCCCGCTGAACCGGTATATCCCGTCCTGGGAGGGATTGCGCAGTGAATTGGCCCGGCGCTATCCGCTGCAACTGATAGCAACTCACAGCCGCTATAGTTTTCATACCCATTGCGACGGCAAGAATTCGTCAGTCAACAGCGTCGAGGATCATCGTGCGCTGATCGGCGGGCATCGCTTCTGGCTGCTGAGGCTTGGGTTCGCAGACGCGGCCGCGCGGGGCATTGCTCATCGCGACCTCGTCAAGGTCTACAACGACCGCGGCGCCGTGATCTGTGCGGCTGATGTGTCTGCTCTGTTGACCCCGGGCGTCGTCAAGTCGTATGAGGCAAGCGCGGAATTCCAGTTGATCGAAGTGGACGGCGAACGTGTCGAGATCGGCGGCTGCATGAACATGCTCACGCCCGACCGGTCGCAAACGGCAGGCACCAGCAGCATGAGTCCGAACTCATGCCTCGTACAGGTCGAAAAATGGAAAGGCGCCGATGCGTTCCTGCTCGGTCGCGCAGCGTGAGGAGAAACGCCATGAGCAAGTGGAATCTGGTTATCAAGGTCGGGCGCTGCGAGAACTGCCAGAACTGCGTGATCGCCGCGCGCGACGAGCACGTTGGCAACGAGTTTCCTGGTTACTCGGCACCGGCTTCGGCGGATGCCGAAAGCGCCATTCGCATCATGCGCCGCGTGCAAGGCGATTCGCACATGGTCGAGACGACGTACCTGCCGGTGATGTGCAACCACTGCGACGACGCACCTTGCATGCGTGTAGGCGGCGATGCCATCCGCAAGCGCGCCGACGGCATCGTCATCATTGATCCGGACAAGGCGCGGGGCAGAAAGGACCTTGTCAAGGCCTGTCCATACAAGGCGATCGTATGGAACGAGGCATTGCAACTGCCGCAGACATGGATCTTCGATGCCCATCTGCTGGATCAGGGTTGGCCGCACCCGCGATGCGAACAGGCGTGCCCAACGGGCGTTTTCGAAACCGTCAGGCTCGATGACGCCGCGATGGCAGAGAAGGCCAGACGGGAAGGACTCAAAGTTCTGGAACCGAGGTTAAAAACCAGTCCCCGCGTCTGGTACAGCGGCCTCGATCGTTGGGAGACGTGCTTTATCGGCGGTAGCGTCAGCGCGCAGGTGGGGCAGGTCGTCGAGTGTGTCGCTGATGCGGCCGTTGCGTTGTACTGGTGCAATCGGAAGGTGGCCGAAACCGTCACCGACGCGTTCGGCGATTTCCGGTTCTCGCGGCTCATCAAAGATAGCGGCCATTATCGGATCGAGATTCGTCATGGCTTGGGCAATGCGTTGCGCGAATGCGTATTGGGCGAGAGCGTGTATGTCGGCGAGATCGGCCTCGTGCAGTCGACGAACGCGGTTGAGGTGGACTGATGCCGGCGGTCTGTATTCATCCATGAAGCCGGTACGCCTGACACGCGCATGCAAAAAAGAGCAGACGCGAGAGCGCCTGCTCGACGCAGCGCGCCGTTCGTTCATCGAGCGGGGCCTGGCCGCGACGAGTGTGGAACACATCGCCGAGGCGGCCGGCTACACACGCGGCGCCTTCTATTCAAACTTCAGCAGTCAGCAGGAACTGCTACTCGAATTGCTGCAACGCGATGTAGAAAAGACGTGCGCGGACTGGCAGGCGATCATCAAATCGCCTGGCGCGCCGGACCAGGAAAAGGGTCGCGCACTCGCGCGTCTGAGTTGCGCTGAATTCGACAATGATTGCTTCCCGCTGTGGGTCGAAGCGGGCCTTCTCTCGTCGCGCGATAGCACGGTTCGGGAGCGGGTCACCGGGTTGCGGCAAAGGAAGCTGGCGAAGCTGGCCGCGTGTCTGTGCGCAGGCGTGCGTCCAGGCGACGGCGGCCGGCCTGCTCAACCTGAAGCGCTCGCGGCGGCCCTCCTCAGCCTC
The DNA here is from genome assembly GCF_050436725.1 of Paraburkholderia sp. JPY465. Taxonomy (NCBI): domain Bacteria; kingdom Pseudomonadati; phylum Pseudomonadota; class Betaproteobacteria; order Burkholderiales; family Burkholderiaceae; genus Paraburkholderia; species Paraburkholderia sp. JPY465. Next base: position 706,953 of record NZ_JBNDMT010000006.1, on the reverse strand, counting down.
TGCGACGGCATGCGTTTCTTCCGGCTGTGCAATCCGGAAGGAATGACGGACGATTCGATTCGAGCCATTTTGGCGGCCTTGTTTTCCTGCACTTCGTCAGGTCCGGTACTGGAGAAACTTGAGTCGCTGGATGATGTCGGTGCAACGGTCCGCTTCCACTTACGCTCTTAGATCAATACGTTAGGACGGTCGTTTACGTTGATCTATCGCAAAACACTAGCGGGCCTGGCGAGGATACTCGTGAGAATCACAAACTCACTGAGGAGCGACTGATGGCTCAATTCATGAAAGCTGCGGTAGTCCATGCCTTTGGCGAGCCGCTGCGGATAGAAGAAGTGGCGGTTCCTGCGCCCGCTGCGGGTCAGATTCTCGTCAACGTGAAGGCTTCCGGGGTCTGCCACACCGACCTTCATGCCGCCGATGGTGACTGGCCGGTCAAGCCTCGCCTGCCTTTCATCCCTGGTCACGAGGGTGTCGGACATGTCGCGGCGATTGGCGCGGGAGTCACGCACGTGAAGGAAGGCGACCGCGTTGGGGTGCCGTGGCTCTATACCGCATGCGGTCGCTGCGAATACTGTCAGACGGGCTGGGAGACGCTTTGCCACGAGCAGCAGAATACCGGCTATTCCGTGAACGGCAGCTACGCCGAATACGTGGTCGCCGATCCGGACTACGTAGGTCATCTACCGAACGGGGTCGCGTTCGACGAAATCGCGCCGATCCTCTGCGCCGGAGTCACCGTATATAAAGGCATTCGGGTCACGGACACCCGGCCCGGTCAGTGGATCGCCATCTCGGGCATCGGCGGCCTCGGTCATGTCGCGGTCCAGTACGCCGTCGCGATGGGCCTGCATGTCGTTGCCGTGGATGTCGCGCCCGACAAGCTGGAACTTGCGCGCAAACTCGGCGCGCAAATCACCATCGACGCCTCGACGTCCGATCCTGCGAGCGAGGTCCAGAAACAGATCGGTGGCGCACATGGCGTTCTCGTGACCGCTGTCTCGCGCGGCGCGTTCGCGCAAGCGCTCGGCATGGTGCGCCGCGGCGGTACCGTCGCGCTCAACGGCCTGCCGCCCGGCGACTTTCCTCTGCCGATCTTTTCAACGGTACTGAATGGCATCACGGTTCGCGGTTCCATCGTGGGCACGCGTCGCGACCTGCAGGAATCGCTCGATTTCGCGGCCGAGGGAAAAGTGCGCGCACATATCCACCATGAGCGGCTAGAGAACATTAACGAAGTGTTCACCGCATTGCGCGAAGGCAAGGTCGACGGCCGGATCGTACTCACGGAACTTTGAATGAGCCACTGCCTTGTGCCGGTATCGCGCGCCGTGCGCGTCCAGTTGACGGCTCATCGTTGACCAGACGAACGAAGGCATTGATCCATGTCAGATCGGCACGGTGCCGCACGAGTAGTCTTCACAAGTTGCACGTCAATCGGTGCGCGCGTGCGAGTCCTCCCGCGAGACAGCCGGGGCGGCTGCGCGCGCCCTCAGCCAATGTCGCGCTGAAATGGGCCGCAGACTGTGCCGGGGCAATGCAAAGCTCGCCAGCAGAGCGACCGCACATGTTCCTACGACGTAGTAGGCTGGTGCTGTCAATGATCCTGTCGCGCGAACCAGCATGGTGGCGAGCAGCGGTGCAAAGCCGCTGAATACGACCACCGAAATGTTGTACGCAAGGGCGATCCCGCTGAATCGTACCTGGACGGGGAACTGATCGGCGAGGACAGAGGGCCACGTACCGCTTGCCAGTGAAAAGACCACCGCGGCGAGAACGAATAAAACGACCGGATCGACAGTGTGATTCACAAGCGCCCAATAGAACGGGTAGCTCAGCACAATCAGCAGCGCCGCTGACGTTCGCAGCAGGTATCGGCGCGCAATCTTGTCTCCCAGCCAGCCCGCAGCGAGCAGACCGAACGAGCTGACGACCAGATAGGCATTCTGGGCGATCGCCGCCTTCTGGGGCGCATAGTGCAATTGTTGAACCAGAAAGGCCGGCATGTGACCGTAGAGGATGCCGTTGACGCCGGCCATCACAGCGATAGTGAGCGCTCCCGCGGCGACAGCTTTTCCATGATGTCGCAGCGTCTCGCGAAATGGTTGCCTGGCGACGGCGCCATGCATCTCCTTGAACTCGGGGGACTCGTCCAGATTGCGGCGCATCCAGTAGGACAAGAGCCCACAGAATCCGCCGAACAGGAACGCGATCCGCCAGCCATAGGCCGCCGCGTCCGCGCTCGAGAGGTAGCTCTGGATGCCGAGGTTGACGAAAGTGGCGAGCAGGACGCCCACGTGTTCGCTCGATCGGCAATAGCTTACATTTTGCTGGCCGCCTAAGGAGATCCGGTGGATGGAAGTTTGTATGTTCTTGCGGTATTTCTTATCGAGCTAAAGACGAGTCGAAACGTGGCTCAATGTGCCTAAAGGCGTTCGCTTATGGACCACGATACAGGCGGCGATTCTTTTCCTTTATACTTACTCCCCGCTCGAACGGCCGGAATTTGGTGGCGGATTCAACCGGTCGATGCAACACAATGAACGCTGCATGAGCGGCGGGAGTGTTGCAAATGAAACAGCGACACCGGATTTACTACAGCGAGAAGCAGAAAGCGCTGATGTGGGAGCGCTGGCGAAAGGGTGAGTCTCTCGAGCATATCGCCCAGCTCTTCGATCGCCACCACTCGTCCGTGCAGCGGATCATCGGCGAAGCCGGTGGAATCCCGCCGGCAAAGCGACATCGTTCGCGGCTGGCGCTAACATTAGCCGAGCGGGAAGAGATATCGAGCGCGCTTGTTGCTGGCGATTCGATCCAGTCAATCGCCAGTCGGCTTGCGCGGGCTCCCTCTACCATCTGCCGCGAGATCAAACGCAACAGTGGGCAGGATGGCTATCGGGCAAGTCACGCCGATCAGCTTGCCTGGGATCGGGCGCAGCGGCCCAAAGTCTGTAAGCTGGTCGAACACCGGATGTTGGCACGCATCGTGGCAGACAAACTTCAACTGGAGTGGTCGCCCGAGCAGATCGCGGGATGGCTCAGGCGCGCGTACCCGGACAACGAGGATTACCACGTGTCACACGAGACCATCTACCGCAGTCTCTTCATCCAGGCCCGTGGTGTCTTGAAGAAGGAATTGCTCGAACATTTGCGGCGTACCCGGGTCATGCGGCGTTCCCGCCATTACACGCAGAAGACGGGCGACCACGGCAGGATCCGCGACACGGTGTCGATCAGCGAACGTCCAGCCACGATCGAGGACCGCGCAGTGCCGGGACATTGGGAGGGTGATCTGCTTTGCGGCAGCGGGAGCAGCCAGATTGCGACGCTCGTCGAGCGCCAGACACGCTATGTGATGCTGGTGAAGATTGCCAGCAAGGACAGCGAGGTGGTTGCCGATGCGCTCATCAAACATGCCTGCAAATTGCCCCAGGAACTCTACAAATCGCTAACCTGGGATCGCGGCACTGAGATGGCCAGCCACAAACGCTTTACTGTTGCCACGGACATTGCCGTCTACTTCTGCGACCCACAACATCCCTGGCAGCGTGGGTCGAACGAGAACACGAATGGACTGTTGAGGCAATACTTCCCGAAAGGTACCGACCTGTCGGTGTATTCACAGACTAGGCTCAATGCTGTGGCGAGACGGCTCAATGAACGTCCGAGGAAGACACTGAATTACGAAACGCCAGCCGAGCGGTTTAACCAAACTATTGCATCGACCGGTTGAATCCGCCGGTGTACTTCGGACATCCCAGGCAGTGCCGGGCAACAGGTCTATTCCTTCAGCTTGTCACCTTAGCGACCTGCACCTCGCGTGCGACCTTCTCCTGTCGCCGGGTCTTCTCATTGAGTATCTGATGACGCCGGTGGTCCGTCATCTTCTTCCAGCCCCGGGTTTCATCGAGCGTCCGAAAGCAGCCGATGCAAAGACCGGTCTTGCCATCGAACGCACAGACATCGATGCATGGCGATTTGACTGCCATCGCTCAGACTACGACGCCGGTCGGGTTCACTTCGATGGTCACATGCGACAGTCCCTTGAAACGCTTGAGTGCTGTGCGGTAGAAGCCCGGGTTGCGCCGCACTTCATCGGTGGCCACCGAAACGATCGCGCTCATATGCCCCGGACCGACGCGCCAGACGTGGAGGTCAAGCACGGTGTCGCCGTTGTCTTCGATGACATGACGGACGTTGTCGGTCATCCGCTTGTCCACATTCATGTCGAGCAGGATACCGCCCGTGTCGCGCATCAAGCCCCACGACCAGTTCGCAATCACCAGTGCGCCGATTACACCTGCAAGCGGGTCCATCCAGACCCAGCCGAACGCACGCGCGAGCAGCAGGCCGATGATCGCCAGCACGGAAACCGCTGCGTCGGCAATGACGTGAATGTAGGCCGAGCGGATGTTGTGGTCACGGTTCGCGGCTGACTGAGCTTCATGATCGTGCTCGTGTTCCTCGAACTCGACATGATGTTCACCATCGGGCAGCTGGACAACGGCCCTGAATGCATGCGGCTCGGGAATGTCCTCCTTGGACTCCAGATAGCCACCGCGGTCGGCAAACGCGAAGGTCTGGTGCGTGCCGTCGGGGCGGATCGTCGTTACCGAAACAGCATTGGCGTTCAGTTTTGAGGAAGCCGCTTCGGGCGTAATGCGGAAGACGGGCGGAACACCGTCTTCGAAGACCGATAGGGCGAATACGCCAGCGCTACCGAAGATGCGATGCACCTCTCCCTCGTGACTGTGTTCGTCCTCGTGACCGTGGCCATGACGGTGTCCGTGGCTATGCCCATGGCTGTGGCCGTGGTGATCGCCGCTCAGCAGCCAGACGCTCGCAAGATTGACCAGCAGTCCGAGCACGGCGATGGGGATCGCCTGACCAAACTGGATCGGCACGGGCGAGAGAAAGCGCGAAGTAGCTTCGTACGCGATCAGCAGCGCGATCATCGCGAGTACAATCGCACTGGTAAAACCCGCGAGATCTCCCAGTTTGCCGGTGCCAAATACGAAGCGGTTATCGCCAGCGTGCTTGCGGGCGTAGGTATAAGCCAAAGCGGCGATGAGCATCGCGCCAGCGTGTGTCGACATGTGCAGACCGTCGGCGACGAGCGCCAGCGAGCCAAACAGACTCCCACCGACTATTTCAGCCACCATCATCGCGCTGCACAGCGCAATCACCATCCACGTCCTGCGCTCGTTTTCCTGGTGGGCAGCGCCCAGGAAGATGTGGTCATGTCCCGCCCCGAAGGCGGCGTCTTCGAACTTGCTCATGCTTCTCTCACTTGAAGTAGCTGTGGACTACTTCGATCAATTGCTCGGTCCCGCTGCCATGTTCGTCAGCCGGTTCTGCATCGACCAGATGGGTGCGAATGTGGTCCTCAAGCACGACGGCGAGCAGCCCGTTCATCGCGCCACGGCCACTGGTAATGAGTTGGAGCACATCCATGCATCCGCGCTCTTCTTCAAGTGCCCGCTCAATGGCCTCGACCTGGCCCTTGATGCGGCGCACCCGGTTGAGCAGCTTCTGCTTTTCACGAATCGTATGGCTCACGGCAAGCCCCAAAATAGTGTAGGGGGCTATCTTACCTCATATAGGGGCGGGGGGTATAGGTTGCTCTCGAGCGAGGTATGAAGTGAGCGTTGTCTGCGCAGTGCTTTGCGCCAAAAATGTTTCAACCTGTCGGGTGAGACGTCAACCCGTCTAGCCAGTCCTGCCCTTGCAATGCGCCATGTGAATCACGCAATGTCGAACATGTAAAGTCTTGCAGGCGTGTCTGCCAGAACAACCCTGCGCTCTTCTTCAACAGGGAGCAGCGCGCGTAGAAGTTCGAGCGCGTGAGTAAAATCCTCGTCTGCTTCAAACTGCGTATGCGGCCAGTCGCTGCCCCACATAAGGCGATGCACGCCAAAAGCCGCTTTCAGAAAATGAAATGCTTCCTGCGCATCATGGTCATCCGGTCGAAACTGCCGTCGATTCCGGTACGCGGCCGAGATCTTCACCCACACACGCTGCGTGTCAGCCAGTTCAAGAAGACGGCGAAAGCCTACGTCTCTTACACCGATATCCGGATCGGGCCTGCCGAAGTGATCGACAACGACATTCATGCCAGCGTCCAGAAGCGGCTCGACGATGCCCTGCAGCCGCGCAGCTTCCGCATGCACTTCGACATGCCATTTCAGATCGCGGACATGGGCGAGCGTTTGCGCGCTCACCCATCTGTCGAGCGGCTGATCGGCATGTCCGATCAGGTTCAGCCGAATCCCTGCAATGCCCGCATTCGCCATCTCCGTCAGCGTGTCGATCCGACAATCACGCTCGATCACGGCGACACCGCGTAGCCGCTGCGGCGCGCGGCGCAACGCATCGAGCATATAGCTGCAATCTGTGCCGAGAAAGCTGGGCTGCACAAGCACGCCGTGCGATACGCCGTGCGTGTCCAGTTGGGCAAGGTATGCGTCGAGCGTGGCGTCGTAGTCGGGCACGTAGCGACGCTTTTCGGCGAGCGGCAGGCCGCGCTCGAATACGTGAGCATGAGTATCGACAGATGCAATGTGGGCTGGACGATACACAGTCTGCCGGTGGCTCCCCTGTATCCCCGACTTCTCGATCATGGACGTTCCTTCATCACCATTCTTGCTGGATTGCGGCGAGTGTCTCGCGCGTCAATGCCTTTGCGCGTGAGAAAGCGCGCCTGTGTGTTCGGGCTCGAGCGTGGCTTCGTCCAGCATGCGGCCGCGTGTCTCGGGCAACATCAGCACGGACAGAACGACCAGTGCGTATGCGAGTCCCGCATCGATGCCGATCGCCGTTCCAAGCGACATGGTCGCGGACATGTGCCCGACGAGCACCGGAAATCCCGCCGACACGACGCGGCCGAAGTTGTAGCAAAACCCGACGCCAGTGCCACGCATCCCGCGCGGATACAGCTCGTTGAACAGCGCGCCCATGCTTGCCGGAATGCCCGCTGCAAAAAAGCCTAGCGGAAAACCGAAGAACAGCATCGCGGTATTGCCGAGCGGTAGGAACAGATAGGCGATCACCGTTATCACGCAGCAGATCGCAAACGTGAGTATGGTCTTGCGGCGTCCGATGCGATCCAGCAGCTGCGCACTCACGAGGCACCCGCAAAAGAACGCGACGATCACGACGGCGAGGTAGCCGCCCGTACTCAAGACCGACAGATGGCGCTCGCTTTTCAGAAACGTCGGCAGCCAGGTCATCAGCGCGTAGTAGCCGCCATGCGCACCAACGCCGAGCAGTGCGCCGATGAGCGTCATGCGGAGCACTTGCGGAGAAAAGATGCCGACGACAAGGCCAGGCGTCGGCTGCTGACGCGCGCGCGCATCGCGCGTTGCGCGGGCCGGCGCGGCAGGCTCCTGCACGCCGCGTCGGACGTACAGAATCAGAAGCGCCGGAACGATGCCAACCCCGAACATCACGCGCCACGCGGTATCCGCAGGCAGCAGCGAGAACATCAGTGCATACAGCAGCACCGCTGCACCCCAGCCGACCGCCCATGCGCTCTGCACGCTGCCCATCGCCTTGCCGCGATGCTCACTGCGGATGGTCTCGGCCATCAGCACGGCGCCCGCCGCCCATTCTCCGCCGAAGCCGAACCCCTGCAGTGTCTTCAGCACGAGGAACTGTGGATAGTTCTGCGCGAACGCGCACAGGAACGTGAACACGGAAAAACACGCGACGGTCCATTGCAGCGTCTTTACGCGCCCCAGCCGGTCCGACATCATGCCCGCGATCCAGCCACCCAGCGCCGACGCCACCAGCGTGACGCCGCTGACGAGCCCCGCTTGCGTGCGGCTGATCGACCACTCGGCGATGATCGCCGGAATCACGAGGCTGAACATCTGCACATCGAGCGAATCAAGCGCCCATCCGCCGAAGCACGCCCAGAACGTCCGACGCTCATTGCCTGAAATCTGGCTGAACCACTTGAACATTGCTGTCTCCCAGGTCGTCGTTCCTGGGTGGGAACAACTTGTTTGTGACGGCGCGCGATCGCTAGCGGATCTCGGCCTGATAGATGAATTCGCTGGCAGGCCCGCGTGAGCGGCGCCATTCGAGCGGCTGTCTGTCGTAGCCGTATGCAAGACGCTCGATGACGACGGCGGGCGTGCCCGGCTCGATGCGTAACAGCCGTGCATGCAACGGGCCAATGGCTTCGACTGTCAGAGTTTCCGTGGCAGACGCCACGACCTGATTGCATTGCGCCTCGTACACGGGGTACAGCAAGTCACCGACTTCATTCAGGTCCATCTGCGCAAACGCCGCAAACCGGACATAGGGCAGCCAGATTTCTTCAGCGAGCATCGGCACGCCGTCGATCAGCCGCAGGCGAGTCATCTGGATCACACGCGCGGTACTCGAAATCTGCAAGATCGCGGCGACAGCCGACGGCGCATCGACGACCTCGCGTCGCAAGATGCGGCTCTCCGGAATGCGTCGTTCGCCTTGCCGTGTCTGGAAACGGAAGAAACGAAACAGGGAGCTGTCGAAGCTCGCGCGGCGCACGAACGTCCCTCTGCCCTGAAAGCGTTCCAGCAGGCCTTCCGCGACGAGCAGATCGACAGCCTTACGGACCGTCCCGACCGCCACGTCGTAGCTTTTGGCGAGCGCCTGCTCGGTAGGGATCGCTTCACCCGGCCGCCAATGGCGAGCCGCGATCAGAGCGACCATTTCGTCGCGCAAACGCTGGTAACGGGGCAACCGGTCATCGGCAGGCATCGTAGTCTCCGTTCAATTCATCTATATGATTTCACGATCAAGGCTAACCGCAGATCAGTGATAACCCTAAATGTGCCATGAAATCTAGCCAGAACGGGTTTCTACCCATTGTCGAGAAAACGGATTCGCCTAAACATATATATGAATCATTTGAACGGAGATTGATTGTGAGCCAAACCATGATTGCCGAGCAGGCTGTCGTGAAAAAGGTCGCCTGGCGGCTCATGCCGCTGTTGATCGTGATGTTCCTGATCGCCTTTATCGACCGGCAGAACGTCGGCTTTGCCAAGCTGCAGATGGTGCATGCACTGGGAATGTCGGAGGCGTCATATGGTCTGGGCGCGTCGCTCTTCTTTATCGGCTACCTGCTGTTCGAGGTGCCGAGCACGCTTGCGCTGCATCGTTTCGGCGCTCGCCTTTGGCTCGCACGCATCATGGCAACCTGGGGCGCCATTACCGTGGCGATGGCATTCACACATTCAACGGGACTCTTCTATGTGTTCCGGTTCGCACTGGGTGTCGCCGAAGCGGGCTTCTATCCGGGCGTCATCTTCTATTTGACGCTCTGGTTTCCGCAGAGTCATCGCACACGCATGCTCGGCTTCTTCACGCTCGGCAGCGCGCTCGCCAACATGCTCGGCTCACTCGCGGGCGGCTTGCTGTTGTCGCTGGACGGCAACCTGGGTCTCGCCGGCTGGCAGTGGGTGTTCGTGGCAACCGGGATACCTGCTGTCCTCGTCGCACTCGTTGCGTTGCGCTTTCTGCCTGAGTCCGTCGAACGCGCCCCGTTCCTGTCGAACGAAGAAAAAGCCCTGATGATCGCGGCGCTGCGGCGCGAGGCGCCGGCGCAAGCGACCGCCGGGCATCCGTGGCGGGCGCTCGTCGACAAACGCGTGCTGATGTTCGCGTGCGGCTACATGCTGATGTCCACCTCGCTCTACGGCGTGACGTACTGGTTGCCCACGCTGCTGAAAAGCGGCGGCGTCTCCCATTCGTCGCTCAATGGTCTGCTCAACATGATTCCGTGGATGCTCTCCGCGCTGCTTCTTCTGTGGCTGCCCGCGAAGCTGAAACGCGAGGGTGTGGTGCTCCGCTCGATGGCGTTGGTTGCGGGCGTCGGCGTGATCGGCTTCGCGCTAAGTCTCGTGCTGCCGGGCCTGCCGCTGCAATTTGCCGCGCTCGTGCTGGGCGGCGCATGCATTCCCCTGCTTTATCCATGCTTCTGGTCGCTGCCCCCGCGATACTTCACGGGCGCCCGCGCTGCAGCCAGCATCGCGGCGATCAATTCGATTGGCAATCTCGGAGGCTTCTTCGCGCAGAACCTGATGCCTTACATAGGAAAGGTCGCGGGCAACGCAAGCGCTCCGATGCTCGTGCCCGTCGTCTGCCTGGCGTTGCTTGGCCTGGGCATGTCCATCGCGTCGGCGCGAACCAAAGCGGGCGAGCGCGTGCGGATAGCGGCGCGGCAGTAACCACCTTGCGACGCTCGTGCTGGATGGTGGCATGGCGTGCGTCGCTCATAGCGTCGACGGTGGGGTCAGCAACACGAGAAAAAATCCGCATGAATGCCGACATGTTGTCGGGATGATCCCAACCGCGACGGTCTGGTGCCGAGTGCGAAGCCGACGCTTGAATGGCGATCTGCGCGTCGGAGGCTGTCCACTTTTTGCGGACCGTTCAGGGTCGAATCGAGCTGGTCGCTGTCGGACTCCGTGAAGCCATGACGCGCCGACGATCCAGGCACGTTACCCGGATCGTCGGCGCGGTGTCGGGCGGCCCGTCAGCGGTCAATTACCGAAGAAAAGGTTGCAATAACTTGCGGGACCAACGCACGAAGATGGCGAGGGCTTCGACACCTGCGGGACGCTACCGGAAGCTGAGGTGCCAACGGTCGTTCCGCCAACGTCATTGCTGCCCTCCTGCTGGCTTGCCTGTGCAGCGGCGTTGGTCGTTGCGACGCCAATGTCACTGTTGGCCGGCTGCTGGCTGTCCTGTGCAGCGATCTTCGCTTCGGCGGCCTGAATGTCCGCGGGATACTGGGCATCGAGCGCGTTGGCCGGGTTATAGCCATTCTGCTCAAGCTGCAGAATCTCCGCCTTGACCTGCGCGCGCGTGACCGGCTGCTCCGATTGTGCGAAAGACATGCCCGGCGCAGCGATCGCGGCCGCAAGTGCAACTGCCTGGATAAGCGACTTCATGATGCACCTCCTCATAGTTGTCTATCGGGCACCGCGGCGATACGGGTGCACATAGACGATGTCCAGAAAATCAAGAACGTCCGTTGTCACGAAAGGCCCCGGCTCGGCGTTAATGACGAACATCGGCTCTGGCGGCCAGGCGTGTGCCGGACCGATGTAATTCGCCAGACCGACGCCCAGCATCACCGCGACGAATGTGACCGCACCGACAGGTTTGAACTTGCGCATACGACCTCCTCACGAAAGCACGATCACCGCTCTCAGCCGCAGGGTGCTTCGGAAAGACCGGATCGGCGTGCCAGCCTTCTTCGAGTGCTGCCTCGGGCGCATCAACCTCCTCGATACATGGGATCGATGGAGTCGCCGCCGGGAACGCGTTTGCCGGACTGCGACGGGGTTGGCACGCCGCCGTTGACGCCGCCATTCTTCTTGTGAACCACGCTGGCGTGGTGCAACGGCATCGATTGGCCGCTTTGCGCGTCTGTCGCTCCGCTGCCGGAGCGGCAAGGTACGTACGCCCCTGCGAAAGCAGGCGCGGTCAGCGATGCTGAGCATGCGACCAAAAGGTAAGCGACAGTTTTCGCAACTGCGTGGTTAGGCGAATTCATGATGACCTCCTCATAGTGGTCTATCCGGCACTGCGGCAATCCGGGTGCCCCTACGCGATAGACGACAGACGATGCCAAAAAATTTAACAACCTGTGCCACGAGGACAAGCCCCGGCGCGGCGTTACGGACGAAAAACCGGACAGGTCGGGGCCAGTATGATTTCCGAGCCTCGCTGCCGCTGTATCACTTTGGTAATAGGCGGCAATGGAGAGACTGGCGCGGTGGTGCGCGAGTGTCTCGCAACAGCTCTCATGAAAACCAGTCGGACGCCGCTGCCACCCTACACGAGCCTTAGCAACTCGGCCCGTCAGCTGCTTTGCGGTACGAAATACGCTGTCGGGCGGTCCGGAAGTTCCACCATCGGCCGTGATGTCGGCGATGCATCCATAGTCACTCGGCGCACGCCCCAAGGCGCTCGCTGAAGGACCCGCAATTGCCGGTGTGAAAGGCTATCCCGCGAGCACCGTTCTGCCGTCGCGATTACCGTCGTGCTCCAGGCCCGGGAGAGCGGATCGTGTTTCGCGATATGTGGTCACGTATGCGATGCCCACGGCTGGGTTGATCGGGAAGTCGTTCAACTGTCGGCCACCGGTGATGATGCACGCGCAAACCTGACGGTACGGCGGGCAGTTGCACCCGGGAAGCAGTCATTGAACTTGCGCCTGTCCGAAAGGCAGCTGTAGGCCGGGCTGCCATAAGAAACCTTGCATGGCGCACCGCCGGTTTCGTCGTCGCACAGCATGTTCGCATGTGATTCGTCCGTCGAGTTGTACTTCCCCCAAACCGCGATCTTCCCGTTTCCTGATTTGGGCGTAAAATCCAAGCCGCCGCCTGGTGCCGACCCGGTGCCTGGAACCAGAAGTTCTACTGGCTAATGGAGCGCGACGAATACGCCGAAAAGCAGTCGCCTCAGCCCAACGCATTGGTGCAAGGCAGGCGATGGGTATGCCAACGTGAAGCTCAAGAACCCTGGATGTGCGACCTCGACGACCAAGTCCAGCGTCACCAGGCCATTGCGGCCACGTCCCGGAACTGGTCAAGCGTGGCCCACTTCCCGTTCGGCAGCGCCTCCGAAGTGTCGCCCAGATCATCGGCAGCAGAAAAGAACGCCGCCGTGCCATCGAGCGCGACGTCGCACGGCGGTGCATCGAAGACCACGTGATTGATCTGCTTAACATCGAGGCGTTCTGTCAGTACCTCGTGCACGGCGTGATCCTGCTCGCGGTGCTGCTCGATCGATTAAAAAAATCGCGGTGTACGCGATTCATCAATACGGAAAGTGAATGGCAACTTCTATCGAAAAATCTTCTGGACAAGCACGTTACGCGAGCTATCCCAGCCTGGTCGACCGGGTTGTGCTCATCACGGGCGGCGCGAGTGGCATTGGCGCTTCGTTCGTTGAGCACTTCGTTGCGCAAGGCGCACGTGTGGGCTTTCTCGACATCGACATGAACGCGGGAACAGCTCTTGCCAAATCGCTCGGTGACGCGCGCCATAAACCGCTCTTCGTCGCTTGCGACGTCACCGACATTCCCGCGTTGCACGCGGCCATCGACGAGGTGCGGGCCGCATTCGGACCGATCGAGGTGCTCGTGAACAACGCGGCGAACGATCGCCGCCACGCGCTCGCCGACGTTACGCCCGAGTCGTTCGATGCAGGCGTTGCAGTCAATGTGCGGCATCAGTTGTTCGCAGCGCAGGCCGTGGTCGAGGATATGAAGGCCGCACGCGCGGGGTCGATCATTAATCTCGGCTCGCATTGCTGGATGCTCAAGAGCAGCCAGTTCCCGGTTTACGCAATGAGCAAGGCGGCCGTACAGGGCCTGACGCGCGGGCTCGCCAAGGACCTCGGCGCGTATGGGATCCGCGTGAACACGCTCGTGCCGGGCTGGGTGTTGACCGAGAAACAACGCAACCTGTGGCTCACCGACGAAGGCCGCGAAGAGATACGGCGCGGCCAGTGTATCGACGAGGAAATGGAGCCCGGCGATCTCGCGCGCATGGCGCTCTTCCTCGCGGCCGACGACAGCCGCATGATCACGGCGGAGGATGTCATGGTGACGGGTGGCTGGTCTTAAGGCCGATTCTCGCCCGGCGGTTTCGCCCATTCTCATCTGACTTCGATCCCGTGAACGTTGGTCGGCGACATTCACAAACAGGTGCCGGATCAACGTCGGCCTTTGGAAAATTGAAGCGGTCTTCCCGACCCAATTCAGCCAGTGGTCCGGGTGCGACCTGGGCGGCTCGTTTCCAAGCACAGCGGACATTCGTGAGGCGAAAACGTTGGCGTGTTCGAGCTTTTTTGGACGCGTGCCTTGGCAACTTCGTGGGCAAGATCGTCCCGCGTCGAAAGCTCGCTGACAGCCCTACTGACTGGCTGCGCGTATGTCATTGCGCCAGTTGCCAGCGCAGCACCGGATGCGTCGCGCCGGCAGGCATCGCCCACACGCCGGGCGCACTGAAGTCATACCCCACGAACGAGGCGGCCGTGCTCATCTGAGCCGTGGTCAACCCGTTTGCTGCGGGGATCTGTTCGCCGTACTTGACGCCGATCGTAGCAGCCGTGGTGTGGACGTCCCAATACACATCGTTCGAGATCGTGCCTGTATTAGTCCGCGCGATGCCGATGGGTTCGTAGAGCGGCTGCGTCACGAGGCCGGTTGCGAATGACTGGGTGATCGTTCCTTCGTTCGTGACGACGAGTCCGGCGCCGCCGCACGGCGTACCGGATGCGCCTCGGCAATAGCCCTGAAGCGTTGTCGAGCCGGTTGCATAAGACTGGTTGATCGTGCCGCTGTTATCACCGACAAGGCCGCCGCCGCCTTGATTGATATAGCTCAGCGATACGATGGGCCCCGTAGCAAACGACTGATTGATCAGGCCCGTATTCGCGCCCACCAGACCGCCGAGCACATTACCCGCGGTCACAGCGGCGCTGCTCGAAGAACGCAGGATCGATCCCGTGTTGATGCCCACAAGCCCACCCGCTGTCGAATAGTCGGGCGAAGAAGCCGCCTCGGGTCCGCTGCTGATCACCGTGCCGGACGTGTTCACTCCGACTACGCTGCCGTTGTTCATGCCTGCCAGGATGCCAATGGGCCCGACGAATCCGATAGCAACGCTCTCCGTGCCAGAAATATTTACGTTGCGCACGACACCCTGGGCGCCGATTTCTCCGAACATGCCGCCCAACGGCGCAAGCGTAAGCGAGCTGATCGAATCGCCTTGTCCGTCAAATTGACCAGTGAAAGGCGTATTGGCGTTGCCAATTGAGAAGAAGGGGCTGTTGCTCGTCGCGCTCGCATCGATGTTCCTGCCGAGCGCGTAGTTACCGGTGAGATCGTTGGCGACGTTCGCCAGATCGGTCAGCGAGTTCACCAGCCTGTACGCGGTGAGCTGCGTAACAAGGCCGCTGAATGCGACGGGCGTCCATGCCGGGTTGCTCAGTTGGGTACCGGCAACGTAGGTGCCGTTCATGTCGTAGAAAGCGCTCAGCGCACCGGTACTCTTCGACCAGTCGAGCGTGCCGTTGTTGACGACGCCGCCGCCGTTGTTGATGCCGGTTGCGTCGGCGCGCAAGCTCAGATTGCCCGCGCCATTGTTCGCGATCGTCGCGTTGCTCCCGACCGACACGTTGCGGTAAGCGTCGAGCGTCAGCGAAGCGGGGCCGCGCCAGTTCAGGTTCGATGCGATGTCGATGTCGCCCGTCGCGTTCATCGCGCCTGTCGTGGTCACACCGACAGAGGTGCCCGCATTCAGGCTGCGGCGCAGTGCGCGTGCAGCGGATTTGTCGATCGTGAACGCGGGCGTCGAGAGATTCCATTCGCCCGCCTGGACGGAGGCCCTGGCGCCGAACGCCAGTTGCGCCGCGTCAGTGTCGACCGTGCCGCCGCTGGCGTCCGCGTTGGTGGCCGCGATCACGCCCGACTGCTCCACACGGCCGCTGTCAGCGACGAGCCAAACATGGCCGTCGCGATTCGCTGTGCCCGTCGCGCGGACCCGCGTGCCAGCGCCGGCGAGCGCATATACATTGCCGTCGGCGGCCTGCAGGCTGATCTGCGCGGCGACGACGCGCCCTCTGTTGACGACCGTCCCCTGGCTGCCCGTCTGCACGAACACCTGTTTGCTGCTGGTCGAGTCCTGCAACAGCACCTGTTCGCCGGCGGCCAGTTCGACCGTGCCGTTCGGCGCTTTGATCGTGCCCATATTGATGACCGCGCCTCGCGCGATCAGGAAGACATCGGCGCCGCTGGAACTGATTTTGCCGAGGTTGATCACGCGCGCATTTGAATCGCCCGACAGCGTGAGTGGGTCGCCTTTCATGAAAGCACAGTTGCAGACATCGAGCGTGGACGCGACGAACCGTCCACCCGTTGTGACGACGCCCGACGGGCCAACGACGATGCCCTGCGGATTGACCAGATATACGCTGCCCGTTGCGCTGAGTCTACCGAGGATCGTCGACGGCGAGCCGCCCGTGACCCGGTTCAAGGTCGCGCCCGAGCCATTGTCGAAGCTCACGCGGTTCTGGGCTCCGACAGAGAAGCTGCCCCAGTCGATCACGCCGCGCGTCGAACCCGGCTGCGTGACCAGCAGCGCGTTACCCTGACTTGAGATGGCGCCGGCCCCGGCGACGTACTGGCCGCCTTGCGGAAGAACACCCGCGGCAAGCGCAGCATGGGTAAACGGCGGTCCGGTGAGCGTGATACCGACAGCTAGCCAGATGCGCCTGCTCAACGGCCAACGATGCGGTGCGGGTCGCACGGGCCGAGGCAAGTTGGGACGTGACATACATTTCCCCTCTCCGCGTGGGGGCGGAATGGGCCACCAACGACCCGCGGGGCCGACCGGAGCCGCGCTAGTCGCTGTGTCTGAAGAATAGCTGCTGGCGTCGCGGATGCATGCCGATATCTCTACCTTTTGCGCCTTTTCCGCCTTCGGTGCAATCGTGGCCGTTGTGGTTCGGCGGCTCTCCCGTTGCGTGCACAAGCGTGACGGGCCTTCGTCTGTTCAAGCCCGGCGGGAAAATGGCAGAACCACGCGCGCAGGATGCCTGTTCGACCAGTTTCATCACGTCGGCGACCGAGCGCTTCTCCGAAACAACGACTGGCAGGACCTCGTCCTGATTCTCTTTCGAGAGTGCCGCCAGCAATTTAGCGTCGAGCGATGTTGATTTTCCGCTCGCTCAGCGCGTCGAGCACCGCCTTCGAACAGTTCAGCAGCGCAACGCAGCTGTCCAGTGTCGAGCGTGACCATCCGAGGAGCTTGGCAGTCACGTCGCGGTCGCCGCCGTGCAGTTCGAGCAGCAACTCGGCTGTATCGACGGCTTCTTCGGCAGGAGACAGTTTGTCGCGCTGGATGTTTTCGGTGAGCGCAATACGGCGCGCTTCGAGGTCGTCGACGTCCTTTACGACAATGGACGCCGCGAATGGAAGCGTTGCATCTCAATCGCGAAGAACGGGCTCGGGAAGAGATTGAGCGGGCGTATCAGCTCTTCAGCGATGACAGTGAAGCGCCCAGGCGCTTTCCGTCGATGAAGAAAGGGAACGGCGCGAACGGCTGCTGTTTGACATACTTCTCGCGCCCTGGAGGATGAGGATTCTTACGGGTGCGCGAGCACCTTCGGTGAGTTCATGCTTCGGCGGGTGGCCCGACTGCGGGATCCCTCCACAGGTAATTACGGCGTGTCACGCCGCTACAAACATTGAGCGCACCGACGTGATTGGCGTTCGCTGCGAGGCCGCACTCAACGCAGGCAAACAACGCTTGAGTCTTGCGACTCTCGGCCGACTGGTGGCCGCCACACGGACACGTCAGACTTGTATTCCTTAGGTAAACGGCGACGAAGAAGCCGCCGCGCCACGTCTTCTTGTATTCCAACCGGCGACGAAACTCGCCCCGGCCTTGGTCATGCAGGGACCTGCTGCCATGTACCGTCGCCATGGTCATTCATTTCGGCATAATTTCGGCGTTTATTCGGCGTACCTTCGTGCGACCCGATTCCCCCGCCCCTATGCTGATTTAACGAATAGCAGCCACTGAAACGGCTCCGCTAACGGAGCCGGCGCCCCCTTCAGCTCGGCAGCGCGGAGGTGCTCGACATGAAAATGCCTCAGATCAAACCCGGAGCGTTTGCCTTCGTGGTGTTCATCGCGCTTGAAGCGGCATGCCGCGTAGGCGTGGCTGCGTCGTCTACGGAGCGTGTCGCCGCAGCTGCGGATGAATCGGTGACGGCGAACCTGGACTTCCGTGGCACCCGACCAATGGACGTCGACGGACGGCCACTTACGCTCACGCTACGAAGCCCGTCGGGCGGTACGTCGCGGCTCACGTACGTTAGCGAGGACGGTTGGTCGCTTGAAGATCAAGCCGCGCCATTGAAGCAGGGCGAAGCGCGAATCGCTTCCGCATCGACGCAGGGAAAACAGGAGGTGTCAGGATCCGAACGGCCCTTAACCGTTTTCATCGATGGTCCAACGGGCTTCACGTACGTCTGGCTGGCCGATCAGGGATGGAAGTTCGTCGGCCGATTGTCCGATCGGAACCGATGATCGCCGGTGCAGCCTTCAACGCACCGCGAGACTCGTGGGGAGATGATGAATCTTTCAAGCTCGGTATGTCCTACAACGACTGGACCACCCGCAGATGTTTGCAGCGTCGATAATGCCCCGCGAACTCAACCCGATCTGGCTGACGGGGAAAAATGCCTGATACAACGCGTGACCCCAGACAGACGCACCTCCAGCTTAACCCAGCTCCGATGTGTGCAAATTGCATGAAGCCTAGCGCAACTTTCGCATGCTCGAGCTTTCTCTGGGGCCCAAAGAAGCCGGTCACAGGCATGCTGACTGAGACAAACTTCTCGCGAGCCGGGCGTGCGAATACACGCGATCCGGAAGTTGATAAATTGCGAGGGCGAGATTCACGGAATGCGATAGTGGCCAGTTTTCTTGCCGATGTAGTTATAGCTGCCTTTGTCGGCGGGCAGGAACGCGACCAGTTCCCAATCCAACTGTCCTTCTAGTCCCTTGTACTTCCCGGTGCCCGACGCGAGGGTTCCTTTGCCGGCCGCTCTAGGGCCCGGCTTGACGATGGATTCGACAAACTTATCTCCGTCCTTGTCCGTGTAAATGCAGTAGCCATTCGATGCGCCCTTGGAATAGCCGACGGTGATGCATTTGGCTGAAACGCTCTGGAACAGGGGCACGGAAGGATTGCTTGGGACGAGAATGGTGTCCTCGAAAAACATGACGGCGTCGTCGCCCTCCATGGGCATGCTCTTCGTGACCGAGCCAACGCCGTAGTATGTGGCTTCGAAGCTGCCTTGTTTCGGTATGCCCTGAGCGCTCACGAGCGTCGGGACGCACATGCCGCAGACGATGGCATTGGCTACGATGGTCTGAGAAAAGTTGAAAGTCGTTTTTACATTCATGATGTCACCCTCTCAATGAAAGCCGGCTACCCCGCGAGAGAGCCGTGGGAAAGTTCGCTCCAGCTCTACTGGAATAGCCTATCCCGGTATCCGCGGCACCCGGCCGGCGCGCATCCAATTTGGGATTCCTATGCCGGCGGTCGATAGGCCGGATCCGCAGCCTCGAAAAACGGATTGGCGTCTACGGCCCGCGCGGCCAGCATCATTTGGCGCCTTCGTACAGGCCCCGGATGCGCTTAGCTTCGCCATTGCGTTCCGAGTCAAGGAGCTCGCGATAGACCTGATCGCGGGTTTTGCCGATGGGAGCACCCGTTGCGGTCTGCGGCGCGAGAGATCCGCCGACTGCCTGCAGCGCGTTCTGGTCGACGGGCTGTGGCGGATCGATCGGGTTTTGGGTTTGCGCGTGAGCGGCCGCGCCGACGAACGCGAAGGCGACGGCCGCGGCGACGGTCGCCGCGATTCTGGTCTGCTTCATTTCACTTCTCCGGGATAGCGGATCCGTATGGCGGCCGCGGCTCGGCTGCCCGGCCCACCGGTCGGGGCGCGTGTTGCCGATCCGTCATACGTGAACGGTTTCTATTGCCATAGAGACCACTGGGGCTGGTTAGCCCGGTGCGCAAAGGAGGGCGCACATTTAATACCGCAAATCACCTTCCTATGAATCAGGACATTCTGGGCGTCCGGCACTCCCATTTAGGAGGGATGTGATAGGAGGCGGCCATGACGCTCGGGAGCGTACGCTGGGCTGGCACACAGATCGTCGATATCGACAATCGAACAGTTGTGAAGCCCGTTGCAACGAATCGCGCCTGATAGCGGAATACGCGACTTCGTTGGCAACACCAGCATAGGTAGGGCGGCATCGGATTGCACGACGGTATGCCGAATAAATGCCGAAAATTCTCCGAAAGATTTGACCACTGCGGCGTCAGGAGCTGTTGCTGGATCCTGGCAGCACGACGAGTTGCGTCGCCTGAAGGTGCGCGACATTCATGCGCGCGGGGCTACATCTGCGTGTGGACGGTCGGGTGGACAAGACATGCTATTTGCCGCTTCGCCCGGATGGAACGGCCGTTCGCAGGCGCGCAACCGTCGCCTGAACGTCTGAACGTCAGTAACGGCGAATTGCGCTTCGTGCCCGATCACCGCCCGACGCTGATGTCGCTTCTCGTTAAGCGTTGTTCGACGCCTGCCCATGTCTGCTGCCGCGTGAGTAAGCGACGGCGTATGCGGGCAGGCGTTGGACAACGCTCGAGGGAGGAAACCGCGGGGTGTACCGAGGCGGTTATGGGGATTGAAGTGATCGCGTGGCCCGGCTGATCACGCGTTGATCGGACGAAGCCGAGGCTGGCCTGATGCCGATGAAGTTGCGATGCCGTCGCACAGCGCATTGGTCGCGACTGCCGACAGGCGGCAACTTCTGCCTGGCGAGATGCACACAAACGTCTCCTGCTGGCGCTCGTTGCCGAGGAGCCGACAGTCGGACTGAAGATACCTGGTCATTCTGGTTCACGCATCACCTCTGCAACCAGGTGGCGCGCGAATCGGGTGGCTACGCGGCAGGATATCGACGATGACCATCGGTGCGCCGCAATGCCGGCAGACAAATGTCGGTGCCGTTGTCTGGGCTGACGCGTCTTTACTGGCGGCAATGGTTGCCGGAGCGTGCAACAGCGCGCGTATCGTCGCCAGGTTCTGCCGGCGCACCGGGTTGGCGAGCAGACCGTAATGGCGGATGCGGTGGAAGCCCCCGGGCAGCACATGCAGCAGGAAGCGTCGCATGAATTCCTGGGGCGCAAGCGTCATCGTCTTGTGGCGTGTGCGGCCGCTGGCCCGATAGTCCTTCCAGCGGAAGGTCACGCCGCGCTCGTCGAACGTGACGAGGCGCTGGTTGGAGATGGCCACGCGATGCGTATAGCGCGACAGATACGCGAGTACTGCCTCAGGACCAGCGAACGGGCGCTTCGCATACACCACCCATTCGCAGGCGCGCAGTGGCGCAAGCCACCGGGTAAAGACCGCGGGATCGGCAAGTGCAGCGTACTCGCCAAAGAAGCGTAGCTGGCCCCGGCGACAGGCATGGGTGAGTTCTTCCAGGAAGCGCCGCCGGAACAGCCTCGAGAGCACACGTACTGGCAGGAAGAAGCCGGGCCGGCATGCGACCCACCGTTCACCGTCAGGCGCGAGGCCTCCTCCGGGAACGATGCCATGTACGTGAGGATGGTGCGTCAGCGCCGAACCCCACGTATGCAGCACCAGCGTGGCGCCAATCCGCGCGCCCAGATGCTTCGGATCGGCGGCGATGGTACGCAGGGTTTCGGCGGCAACGTCGAACAGCAGCCCGTAGATGATCGACTTGTTGTACCAGGCGATCGCGCTGATCGCCGCAGGCAGCGTGAAGACCACGTGGTAATACCCGACCGGTAGCAGATCGGCCTGACGTGCCTCGAGCCACCGGTGCGCGGCGCTCCCTTGGCACTTCGGACAATGGCGGTTACGGCAGGAGTTGTAGGCCACCTCGATCTGTTCGCAGCCACAACAGCGCAACACGTGCCCACCCAGCGCCGCGCTGCGGCACTGTTCGATCGCCGACATGACCTTCAGCTGTCCCAGGCTCAGCTGTACGGTCTGTCGCCACGCGGGCCCATGCGCGCGGAAGACGTCCGCGACTTCGGGCACGGCAGTGCGCCGTGTTTCAGCTGTTGTTGTGCAGCTTCTCCAGCGGACTGATCACTTCGCGCAGCAGGTCCGTCGCGACCTGGGCATAGAGCGCGGTCGTCTCCAGCTTCTTGTGGCCCAGCAGGACCTGGATGACACGGATATCAACCTTCTGCTCCAGCAGGTGGGTCGCAAAGCTGTGTCGCAATGTGTGCATCGAGACACGTTTGTTGATGTCTGCAGCGACGGCGGCGGCGTGGATGGCGCGGTTGAGCTGCCGTGTGCTGAGCGGATCGACCGGGTCGAGGCCTGGAAACAGCCAGCCGCCCTCCAGCATCCGGCCCTGCGCGTGCGCCACGCGCCACCAGACACGCAGGCGTTCAAGCAGTACCGGCGAGAGCATGGCGTAACGGTCCTTGCGGCCCTTGCCCTGCTCGATGCGCAGCGTCATGCGCTGGCCGTCCACGTCGCCGACCTTCAGCGCCACCACTTCACTGGCACGCAGGCCGGCGCCGTAGGCGACTGACAGTGCGGTCTGGTGCTTCAGGTTGCCGGTCGCAGCGATCAGGCGTCCCACTTCGTCCGGACTGAGCACGACCGGGAGCGTGCGGGGCACGCGCACCGGCTGCATCCGGGCCATCCGTTCGGGTTCGTGAAGCGTGATCTCGAAGAAGAACTTCAGTCCGGTGATCGCCGCATTGAGCGACACGGGCGACGTGCCGTGGTCGACCAGATGCAGCTGGTAACGCCGTAGATCCTCGACGGTGGCGGTGTCGGGCGGGCGCCCCAGAAACCGGGTGAACTCGCGTACGATGCGCAGATAACCGGCCTGCGTCTTCGGCGCCAGATGGCGCATACGCATGTCGTCGATCATGCGCTGGCGCAGTGGGCTGACAGTCTGGAGGGTATCAGTCATGACTCTGCTCCCGTTGAACGGCGAGGCGAATTACCTCGCCCATCAACATGAGAACAGAGTCGGTTTCCTCTCCATTGCTACTACCGCCGGCCGCAGCCCCTTACCGCGCGAGCGGTTTAGGCAGTATGACTTTCCGTGATGTGGTGGCTGGCCCGCCGTGAGAAACCAGACGCGGGTTAGCATTGCTGCCAGAGCCGCATGGTGTGCACGAGGGCGACACCCGGCGATTTCCAGCACGGAGGCCAGCATGGGACACGATAGCACTGTGTACGTCGGTCTGGATGTCCACAAGGAATCCATCACGGCAGCCTACGCCGTCGGGATAGGCGAGGTGGAATTGCTGGGCAAGATCGGCACTTCGAAGACAGACATCGATCGCCTGTGCCAGCGCATGCAGTCCAAGGCGACGCACGTTCGCATCGTCTACGAAGCAGGGCCATGCGGCTATGGCCTCTACCGGCAACTGGTGCAGAAGGGATTCGACTGCGTGGTATGTGCCCCGTCGCTGATTCCGAAGAAACCAGGCGAGCGGGTCAAGACTGACCGCCGCGACGCACTCAAACTCGTGCGCTCGTTGCGTGCAGGTGATCTCTCGTCAGTCTACGTGCCAGGCGTCGAAGATGAGGCATTCCGGGACCTGGCCCGCGCGTGGGCCGCCGCCAAAGCGGATCTCAAGCACGCGCGTCAGCGCCTCAAGTCGTTTCTGCTCTCTCATGGTATTCGTTACACCGGCAGCGCGAACTGGGGGCCGGCACATCGACGGTGGATCAGCACCTTCGTATTCCCCAACCACTGGCAACAACTGGCCTTTGACGAGTGCCGCCGCACCATTGAAGACAGACTCGCCCAATGCGACCGCCTCGAGGCGGCACTACGCGAGGCTGTCGTCAACTGGCGCTTCTATCCGGCCGTACTGGGACTGCAGACCATGCGCGGTATCCAGTTCACCACGGCCGTTGGCATGCTCGCCGAACTGGGTGACCTGTCGCGATTCGAGCATCCGCGACAGCTGATGGCCTGGCTCGGGGTGACGCCCTCCGAACACTCGTCAGGCGAGCGGCGCCGTCAAGGCAGCATTACAAAAAACGGGAACAGTTATGCAAGAAAGCTGCTCGTGGAGGCTGCGTGGAGTTACAGATACCCCGCTCGGGTGAGCCCCGACATCCAACGCCGCCATGAAGGAATTCCGAAACCGATCATTGACCGCGCATGGGATGCCCAGCTGCGGCTATGCCGGCGATATCGCAAGCTCGCAGCGCGCGGCAAGAATGTGAACACCGGCGTGGTTGCCGTTGCGCGAGAGCTCTCAGGGTTTATCTGGGACATCGGCAGACTGGCGATGTCTCTCGCCATACCGAAAGATGCCAGGCCGGTCTGACACTATCTCATCTTAACGAGGACACGGAGAGTTTCCTGAAGGCGGCGTAGCCCGGCACCCGAGCAACCCGCGATTGGACTATGCAACACATCTTATGCGACTTGCGACTTTAGGTAGCGGCAGGCTCATAGGGCGGACCACAGTAATGCGGTAACCAACCCGCGGATATCAGTGTGACCCACCGTCGAGACGTACTGCTACGTCGCCCTCAGGAAATTCAGATGTACCCAGACCGAGAACCGATCGCGATTGACACGGAAAGTCATATCAGTCCAACCGACCCAGAGCGGTCGGCCAATGCGTCCGATAGCGGACATTGGATTTGGAGTTTGTTCATCGCTCCCGGTCTATTTCGATAGTCGCAAAAGATCACGCCACTTCAGCCATGCAATGAATCGGCCTGCCAATCCACCGAAAGAAAAGCTAATGAAACAAATGAGAGGTGCGTTTAGATCCCAGTCAGAAAATAGCGTTTTTAGCAAAACTACTGCGAGTACCAAGGCGGAAATGGCGCCCGCGAGCCCATAAATATATGAATCAACCCTCCTAGCCCCTTTTATGTACGCAGCCGAGTGGCCTGTAGCTTCGTAGATAAGTGTCGTCCCACATTGGAAACACTTTACGCTAGTAGCGAGGTTTTGAGAGTTGCAAGCCGGACACAGCATTTAGTTTCCCCTTATTTTGATTTCGCCTTGTCACGCAATTGTCGGCGATGCAGGCTCCCGCGTCGACCGCCCGTTCCTGGCCGCTCTTACGCATGGTTGGATCAGTTCGTTACCAACAGGAGTTTCGCCAGCGAGCAGACGCGTAGTACGAGCACCGCTCGTGCAAGAACCATCCAGATACGACGCTCGACGTTCGGTGCGCACAACCAGGCCGCTCGTATCCACGCAAAGAACGCCAGCAGATAAAAGATGAGTGCCCCGAAATACAGCGGAGTCGGAACATTTGGTGTCAGAAGCACAGCTAGCAGGGGGATCAGCAGCAGGTTAAGTGGCACGCCGATCAGCCACCACACTTTCCACAAGGGTTCTTCTCCCCTCCAAGCTCGTTTAAACATTTTTGATTTTTCCGTTTCACTGCTGCCTTTTATCGTGACTCGTATCCGCGATTGAGGATGGTACCGCGGGCGGCGCCGGTTGAGTCACAACAGAAGAGAGAGCCGCCCCCGAGAATCTTGGAGGCTGATTGGTTTAGGTTGATAACGGCACGCTAGTGCAGAGCTTGAGTCGGACCGTCCGGGATTATCAGCAATCTCGGAATCAACGTCGAACGTCCGAAATTGGGCCGACTGCGGCCCCATGCGATGGCAGTGACCGCCACCCGCGCGACTAAAGTCGAATGGCATGCTCGCCGAAGATGTCCATCAACGCCCGGGCGTTTCGCTGTCCTCGGCGTGGCAGCTTGAATCCCACCTCGACAAATGAAACCGGTTGCGTTAATGGAGCGTGCGGTTAGAACCGACGTTCCAAGATTGACGTGCTGCGGGAGCGTTTTTTGCTGCGCTGGATCTCGTCGGGCGCATCGTACGCGGCAAACATGCGTGCTTTGTCGATCACTAGTGTTAGCGAGCTTTTGGCGGAAGGCGAAACCGCGCCCAGTTCGACAGTCGGAGTGATGCACTTGTGTAAGTTGCCCCGCCGAGGAGACGACAATGACAACGAAGGCTTTAGGCCGGCGGTTAGCGCCGGCGTTTGCACTAGCGATCGGCCTTGCCGGGTGTGGCGGCAGTGGCGATTCGGCCGGAACATCGGCACAGGAGAAGGCGGTAGCCGGCTCCGCGGCTCTAACCTCGGACAGTGCGTCGGCCCCTTCCGCAATCGTCAAGCTGCAGCGCTACAATATTGATCCGGCGAAAGTCTTCGTTGCAGGTATCTCCTCAGGCGGTTTCGCGGCAGTGCAGATGCACGTTGCCCACTCGTCTACTTTCAAAGGAGCCGCTGTGTACGCTGGCGGGGTGTATTGGTGTGCAGGCGCCGGAGGAGCCGCTACAGCTTTGGCAAACTGTGGCGGCGAGACTCTTCCGACGAATCAGGCGTCGTATAACAGCACGCTGGTGCCATCCGAAGCGTACCTTGACGCGCAATCGTCCCTCGGGACCATCGACCCGGCGACGAATCTGCGTGGACAGCCGGTCTATCTGTGGTCCGGCACGCTGGACGAGGTCGTCAATCCACGTGAGATGGCCGACCTGGACTCGGAATACGCACATTACGGAGCGAATGTTCATTTTGACAATACATTTCCCGCCGAGCACGGCTGGGAATCGCCTGACGGCGAACTTGCGTGCGGCACTCTCGGGAGTCCCTACATGGTGCGCTGTTCGGCCAATGGCGAAGTCTACGATTCAGTCAAGACGTGGTTGACGACGTTCCTCGGCCCATTGAAACCGCGCGAAAACGGAGCGCTGAAGGGTAGGCTGTCTTCATTCGATCAAACGGAGTTCGGGGCGTCCGAAAACGTTTCGATGAGTTCGACAGGCAGCGTTTTTGTTCCGCAAGCCTGCGCGAAGGGTGAAACGTGTGGATTCGTGCTCGCTCTGCACGGCTGTCTGCAGGAGGCATCACTGATCGGCAACCGCTGGGTCACCGAGGCCGGCATCAACGAATGGGCCGACACGAACAAGCTTGTGGTCGTGTATCCCGACACGTTCGCGTCGTCTGCGCCGGGGCCGACCAACCCGAACGCATGCTTCGACTGGTGGGGCTACTCCAATCAATACGACCCGAACTACGCGCTCAAGAGCGGCTTGCAGATGTCCGTGCTCTACGGGATGGTGCAACGCGTGACGGGCCGACCGTAGGGTCGTCCTGGTACGGCCCGACCCGGGCGCCGATGGCCGCCGACAACACTATCAACGGAGCGGATTTCGGTTTATTTCAGTCCACCGTCAGCTGGACCGATTTCACTAGTGAAAGTCTGGGTGGCCTAAAACCACGAGAGCCGCGCATCACCACGCTCGCTGGCGATCAACTACACACGCCCTTCCTGGCCGAATCCGGGCCGACGGCGAATGCACCAAACCGACCCGAAGCCCTCTATCGATCGCAGAAAATCGCGTGGCCGGTATGCGAACCCAACCGGCCAATCGGCCAGGATCAGAAGGAAGCCCCATACGGAGGTTAGCGGGATGCCCGGCGCCTTAGCATGCCTGCCCGGAAAATTCCAGGCAATACCGCTTTTTTGGCGGCAACGACCGTTTGCTCTACTTGCGCAGTCGTGCCACTGCCGCAGCCTTTTTGCGCTTGCGTTCGGTGGTAGGTTTCTTCACGGGCCGAGCCCCGCCATCTTCCAGGCCACTATCGGCGGCCCAGAAGGACGGTGGGCCGATAGCCGCGCGTGCCGACGACGTGCCGCTCTAAAACCTGCGCGATGTTCGAGCGCCTTTGGTTGCACCGCCCTGGCGCTTCGAATGCGCTGGATGTTTCGAACTGTGGAGTCGCCCTTAACCGCGGGTGTCGACCCAATTGCGCGCCCATTGGCTGGAGTACTGCAACGCCTGCTCTTCACTCGTGAAGTAGTCGAGTGAATAGAACCAGTAGCGGCATTCGGCTCGGACGTTATCGAGGCGTTCTAGCAACAGGTTGGATGAGAAGTTACCGTCGGGCAAACGATGCGCCGAGGATTGGACGGCATAGCCGTTGTATTGTTGAACTTGTTTGTTTTGCATTTTAATTTTAATGATATTGGAGTGCGCGCGTACCGTGCGAAAGGACACGGGTGCGTTGACCCAAAGCCACTCGAGCCGATTCATCAAGCAGTCGAAAGGCGAAAGATGGCGTTGAGGCCTGAGGAGAGAATGAGGCGCAACAAGACGTATGGCGCTCGCTAAGCTGCCGAATCAGCAGATGCAGCTAACGGCGATCGCGCTAACTTTGGGAGACAAAACTCCGCGAGGGTGTCGCTGCAACCCGGCGTTCGTCGAATGCCGGGTCCTTCAAACTTTACAACGGCTTGATGTTAGCCGCTTGCGGACCCTTGGGGCCTTGCTTCGTTTCGAAGCTCACCTTCTGATTTTCAGCCAGCGTCTTGAAGCCGTCGGCCCGGATCTCGGAGAAATGAGCGAACAGGTCGTCGCCGCCCTTGTCCGGGGTAATGAAGCCAAAGCCTTTGCTGTCGTTAAACCATTTAACGGTACCGGTTTCCATGAAGAATCCTTGAGAAAAAATGAATACTTGCTCTGTCAAAGAGCGCTTGAAGCTTCAAGGAGGGAGAGGACAACGAATACCGCTGAGGAGCGAGCAATTGATGAACAGCAATCGAACTTCTTGAACTTCGAACGGCACAGTACCCGCCAGGCGGGTCAGAGTCAACACTTATCTTGTAACCATTTCAGCAGGCGGGCCGTGCTGCTGACGAAGCGATGCGACATCTGGCTGTTTCCAAAGGGGCAGCCGACGCTGGAATGACTTGGCTATGTGACCAGGTGATGAACGCTTCATCGCCGATTTTTACCGGGATGACCAGGCTGAATCACTACAATGCCTCGACGAACTCCCTTCGACAGCATGAAATGAGAAATATGCTGACTTCCTTTTTCTGGAGCGGCGACGCCATCCGCAGTCGACGCGTAAGTGACATCGTTTTATGGACCACGCTCGATGTACCGTCACCCCCTGCGCCCGTCGTGGCAGATTGGCAAAGAGAGATATCGACGCGACTCGCTCTGGAACCTGGGGATGTCGAGGCAATGCCTTTGGCGCGCACGCAAGTGCGCTGGCCGGCCTACAAGCGCTGCGTGCAAGCCATGTCCGATTGGACGTGCGCCCTGGGACTGCCCGCGCTGCTCGCCGATAGTGACATGGCGCTGATGGCCTGTCGTGGCGCGAGATATCACCATGATGGTGAGCAATATGGCAGTGCCGCGTTTTGCAATCTGTTCCTGAGTGAAGACAAGGGCCTGGACTTGCGGTTTCCCTCTACGGGTCAATGCATTCCCCTCAAGCGCGGAACAGCCGTCATTTTCGATACGGGCCAGCCCCATGGCGTGATTCAGCGTGGCGCCGAGAGTTTCTCTGCGGCCGACTTCGCGCCGGACCAGGACTTCACCCAGATTTTCTTAACGTGGGAGCTTCCGATCGAAGACGCCAATGTCGGGCAAGCACTCAAGGTGATCTTCGACATCGACCGCCCGTCGTCGCAGCGATTAGAGGAGGAGCAAGTCTGGATGAACGGCGCACCAGCCGCCGTGTGCCCGAAATCCGGTTGCTGGCACCGCGCTGGCTGATTATCGGCGTAAGGCCCTGGGACCGTGGCACTGGAACACGAAGTACACGACTCGCAATCCATCTCGTCCTCGCGTCGCCTCGACGCACACCGACATCGCCTGTTACCTCCCTGCCCGCGTCTTTCGGCCGATAGACCGCACACGGGCCAATCGCAGCGATTAGCCGTTGACGCCCTCTTGAAATCATCCTATAACCATCCACATGGATGATGAATGGAGGGTTTCTGCATATGGCAAAAGAAGTGCCGGATCGCTCACGAGGTAGCGAGACCGAAAAAATTACGATCAATCTTGGTCCAGTCGATCTGGGGCAAATCGATTTGCTCGTCGAAGAGGGCTTTTACTCGAACCGCACGGATCTGATCCGTACGGCCATCCGCAATCAGCTGTCGATTCATGCTCCTGCCGTCAAGGAAACCGTAACGCGCCGTGAGCTTGTACTGGGTCTCCAGCATTTCTCGAAACAAGACCTCGAGGCAGCGTGCGCGGCCAGTCAGCGACTCAGAATTCAGGTGCTGGGACTGGCGAGCATTGCCACGGACGTCTCACCCGACCTTGCGCTGGCAGCGATCGAATCGATTCTGGTTCGAGGCGCGCTCCATGCCTCACCGGCGGTCAAGGCCGCGCTAGCGGATCGGATTCGCTGACATCCCTGACTCCTCCCCGCTATCGGAACAAACATGAAACTTAACGAAGGCTTTCTGGACTCGATGAAAGAGGCGTTCGCACTCTTTCGCAGCAACGACCCTGCTGCGGCCGCGGAGATTGTCAAGCGCGCCATGCGCGGCGAGCCGACGGACGTGGCAACCGTGCATGCTGACCCGCATGACAAACCGACGACAACGCGCTTCGCCGACCGCCTGCAACCCCGGCATCGCGCCCATACGACGCAAACCGAACCGGACGTGCAGGATTGCGGGCACTTCAGCATGCGGCTCTACGTCAACGCCGCGGGCCAGCGTAATTACAAGATCTACGTCCCCAGTCAATACGGCAGTGATCCCCTGCCCCTCATCGTCATGCTGCACGGTTGCACGCAGGACGCTGACGATTTCGCAGCCGGCACGCGGATGAACGCCCTTGCCGAAACGCACGGTTTTATCGTCGCTTATCCGACCCAGCCGCAACGCGCAAATACCTCGAAATGCTGGAACTGGTTTAGGCCTGCCGATCAGCTGCGCGACCACGGCGAGCCGTCGCTGATCGCGGGCATCACGCGCGAAGTCATGGCGAATTACGACGTCGATCCGAAACGCGTCTTCGTTGCTGGTCTTTCGGCCGGCGGCGCGATGGCGGCGATCGTCGCGCAAGCCTATCCCGATCTGTACGCAGCTGCGGGCGTTCATTCGGGCCTACCCGTCGGATGCGCGCACGACTTGCCGTCCGCGCTCGCGGCGATGCGCGGCGGCAAAGCCCGGTCCAAAGCGCGGAAACCTGGCGGAGTGGACATTCACGACACGCAGGCGTCTCAATGCCCGCTCATCGTTTTTCACGGCGACGCGGATGCGACCGTGCATCCTGCCAACGCCGACGGATTGGTACACGGATTCTCCTCAAGTGATCCGATAGCCGCTCGCCCGTCGGGCGCTAATGGGCAGGCGCGCAAGCATACGGTCCGGCACATGACGTCACGAGCCGGGGTACATGCGGAACTATGGATCATCCACGGCGCGCCTCATGCGTGGGCCGGAGGCTCTTCAAGCGGGAGCTATACCGATCCATCCGGCCCCGACGCCAGTGCGGAGATGGTGCGATTTTTTCTCGAGCATCCTCGTCGTCAGTGAGCGTCCAGCGCGCCGCGCTGCTGTATCCGGTGCAAGGAGGGCGCGCAACGGAGGCGCCGGTTGCCATGCTCCTTTCCCGAACGCGCCTGCCAACCAATCTTGCGATCATTGCCGTCGAACTGGCAATCGGTCTGGCGCTCCTTGTCGGTTGAGCGAAGGGGCTTATTCGCGGTGTTGAAGGCGTGTTGCGGGTGCTCGGTGTGTCTGCCCTCCTGTTGTCACCCATCATCATGCGAAGAAGGCACAAACGGAGCAGTCACTTCGTGCGACGAACCAGCGGTTGTGTTGATCGATCGGAAGGCCGGTTACGGGGCGGAGCCGACGCACGAATGTCCGATCGAAAACGCAGGTGAACGGCGGTTCGTGGCCGATTGTGTTGAAAAAGTCGCTGCGTGGCTTTTTCAATTCTCTCGCAGGAAAATCGACCTCTCAGATCGGCCTACAAACCGCTCGCGAACTTTGGTCAATGGTAAGGTTCAGCCATGAAACGTCATTCAACATCTACATGAAGATCGTTGACATCCCTCATGTTTATATCGCCACATGATCCGTTGACTAATGCGCCACCTGCGAGAGTGGTGTTCGGTTGCGTGCCTACTGGGACGGAGGAAGACACTCGTGCAACGGCGGCGCACTTCCGTTGAGGCGCAGAGCAAGGAATCTGGCCGTTCCGGTCGGGGCGCCGACCTTGACCGTCGAACCGGTTCTGTTGTTAGCGACCTGGCTCTTGCAGAAGCGGAAGTACGAATTGTCGCAAGGATATGGGCCGGCGATCTGGAAGCCGACGGGGGAGCCCGGGGTCACACTGATCGGACATGCGCAGATGATGTCCGCGCGGTCGAGCGGCTCGTTGAACCCGGGGAACGAGGTGCCCTTGCTGCTGGTGAAGCACATGCCGCCGTCGCATTGCGCGTAGCCGCCGTCGGACCCCGCTGGACAGTTATAGAGCGCCTGATCGCCCTGCGGCGCGACAACAGACTCCGGCACGCTGAACGTGCTCACCATGTACCCATTGTCGGCGCCATTGGCGTTTATCGAGCAGACGTCCTCGCCATCGACCCGAAGGGGCAAGCTGATGCTGTCGCCTTTTTTGACGTCGCATTGGCAATAGGCCACCTGGTTCACCACCGTGCAACTCGCGGTCGCGCAGAGTGCATACGTCTGTCCCTTGCAGATCTTGAAGAATCCCGGGGAAGCCGCGCCGGCAGGCATCCCGGGCGGAGGCATGCTCGCGGAGGGCGCAGGCGCGACCGCGTTCCCCCCGCAGCCGGTCAGTGTGTCGAGCACCCCGCCCAACATCATCGCTACGACGAGAAAGTTCACGAGCTTGGGTGCCATGATCCCCTCCTGCTATCCGAAGCGGCGGTACGGACAAGTATGGCCTGTGATACGCATCGCGTCGGACATTGTGTCTGCACCGCGCGCGCCAGATCCTGGCGTCAGGACCAAGGTGGGAGCGCGCTTACTTCAATTTGACTTGGAAGCGTGGCAGGGTTTCTCGGGCGGGGCGGGGTGGGCTAGGCGGCCCTGAGGGGCTGCTGCAGGACTGCATGCCCGGAGGCACCAACGCCGTCTTGCGCCGCGCGATGCGTAACAACGCATCCAACTCTGATGCGTGTTGCGCATCCCTGTAGGCGAGGCCAAATCCGATCCAGAATTCCCTTTCCTTGAGTGGCCTGAAAGTCGCACCGGCGCGCCGCATCGTCGTCATCGACTTAGGTATGAAGCCGATGCCCTGTCCGTTTGCCACTTCGGCCAGCAGAAGATGGTGATCCGCGGGTTCCGTCAGTCTTCGGCTCGGCGCATGTCCGAGCTTCGCGAACACTTCTTCGTAGTAGTCGAAAAATCCGGGATTTGTTCGCCGCTGCGGCCAGAACACCGGTTGGTCATTCAACTGCGGGATCGACAGGACTTTGTGCCGCGCGAGCGGATGCCGTGCAGGGATTACCGCGACCAGCGGCTCTTTGTGCAGCGGTTCCACCACCAGTTCCCCTGTTGCGCTGGGCAGTCCGATCAAGGCGACATCGAGCGCGCCACGCCGCAGGCGCCGGATGAGTTCGACGGAAGTGGCCGCAACGAAGACCAGCGACCCGCCAGGAACCGCTTTCCTGAAGGCGGGCTCGAGGGAAGGAAAGACCTCCGGGTCGAAGATCTTGGTATAACCGACCCTGAGCTGCCGGGGCCCTTCCTTTGAATGCCGTCGTGCGGTTTCGATCGCCTCTGAGGCTTGAAGGAGCGTCTTCCTGGCCCCCTTCAGGAATGCGCGGCCCGCCGTGGTGAGTTCCGCGCCCGCCGAACCGCGATTGAGCAGCGTCACCCCAAGTTCGCTCTCGAGCTGTTTGATCTGGCGGCTTAGAGGCGGCTGTGACATGTGGAGTCGTTCGGCCGCGGCGCGAAACGTGCCTTCCTCGGCCACGGAGACGAAGCACTCCAGCTGGCGTAGATCGATTCGTAGTCTCATGCAGAAAAGGTATCACGAATTTGGTCTTGGCCTGTTGCATCTTCCTGCCCGTATGCTTCATTCCGCTGACTTCGAGAAGGAGCAAATCAGACATGGATACGTGCAAGCGCAGAGGCACTCTGCAGAGGATCACAGCAGCCAGAAAGCTGGCAGCAGCCGCTTTCGCGCCGATTAAAGCGGGGCGACAAATCACCGATGCCGATGGCAAAACACAGATGAATGGATCTACGGCTCAGACAGGCATGACGGCCCTCCAGGGCGCGTCCGCTGGCGAAACCAGCGCAGAACGTTTTACCCGGGGTATCGAGGTGCTGAAGAGGATCGGTGGCGCGGGCTACGATATCCCTGTTAACCGTCTGGCGGAGGTTGCCCCGGATTTGGCACGATTCACGGTTGAATTTGCCTATGGAGACATCCTGTCGCGGCCGGGGCTGGACTTGTGCCTTCGCCAGATCGCCACCGTTGCCGCGCTGATGGCCCATGGCAGCGTGCAACCGCAACTGAAATATCACATGACCGGCTTCCTCAATGCGGGCGGCGAGCCCGCGGAACTGGTCGAAATGCTGTTCCTGGCGATTGCCATCCTAGGGTTTCCGGTCTCGATCAACGCAGTAGGTATCGTTCGCGAGATCTTTCGGGAGCGCGGTCTGGCTTTCGATCCGATCGCCCCGGCGTCCGACGATGGCACTGCGCGATATCAGCGGGGTCTCGAGGTACTCGACGGCTTGATGGCCAATCCGGAGGAGTACGTGGAAAAGCTGGAAAGCACTTCACCCGAACTCGCCCGCTGGTCCGTCGAGTTCGTGTTCGGTGAGATCTTCGTTCGAGAAGGACTCGATCCGAAGGCAAGACAGATCGCGAGCATCTCGATGCTCGCAGCAGCCGGCAATCGCAGCGATCTGCTCCGCC
Organism: Paraburkholderia sp. JPY465; assembly: GCF_050436725.1. Lineage (NCBI taxonomy): Bacteria > Pseudomonadati > Pseudomonadota > Betaproteobacteria > Burkholderiales > Burkholderiaceae > Paraburkholderia > Paraburkholderia sp. JPY465. The sequence goes on along the minus strand of NZ_JBNDMT010000006.1, from coordinate 672,633 downwards.
TTCATATCGAAGCCGGGCTCGAGTCGGGCCTGTCGCGCACCGAGATCACCGAAGCCCTGATGCAACTGGCCGTGTATGCCGGGTTCCCGAGCGCTCTCAATGCCTTTGGGGTTGCGGACGCCGTCTTCACCAAGCCGGCGCAGAAAGAGACGGAAGGGGCAGGCGGCCGGGTAAGCGCGAATGCAATCGTCTCCGAAACTCGCAAGGCTCGCAGCGAACGCGGACTGGCGACGCTCGCCAGCACTTCTGCCCAGGCGGGCGAGGCCGTGGTCAACAGCTTCAACGACCTGGCACCGGATATCGGCCGCGCGATCGTCGAGCACTCCTACGGCGACATCTTTAGCCGTGCCGGGCTCGACGCGAAGACGCGCGAGCTTGCCGCATGCTCGGCGCTCGCCGCGGTGGGAAGCAAAGCGATGGAGACGCCGCTGCGGGTCCATGCGAATGCGGCGCTGACGGCGGGCGCGACGCAGGCGGAAATCGTCGAAACGCTGCTAAACGTCCTTCCCTATCGCGGATATCCCGCAGTCGAGGAAAGCATGCGTGTCGTCGGCGAGGAATTCAGCAAGCGAAGCGATCACGCCCAAAAAGTAGCGGGAGAACGGCAATGAATGCCACACGCTTTCGGACATGCGGCCGGCCCGACCCTTGAGAGAGGTTGTGTAGAAAAGCAATCCGTAGTTCTTTACTTCTTCACTTCGACAGATGCAGCTTCTTCGATAGCACGATACCCCGCTGCGGGCTCACCAGCCAGATGGCGTGAATGTTGGTGTAAAGGGTCGAGGTTCTTTTTGTGATGTCTGTGGGCTCGTCGTTGCTGGGATCGCTATGTTCGCGTCGGTCGGTCAGGTACGGTGGCGTCATGCTACACATCAGCACAATCGCGAAGTCTCCATTCGCTTCGTGGAACGCCGTCTGCGACAGTGTCACGCGTCCGTGAACCCTGGTTTTGCTCCGTTCGCCCGACTTGAGCTCAATCACATCGATATGTTGGATGTACCCCTTGGCCTTCGCCTCTGGCGCCACCACAAGCCCTCGACCGCGTTGTCCAGTGACGGTTTTCTTGAGTAGGATCGCTCCCGGATTGTTGTCATCGGATAGATCTATGTCCACCGTCAACAGGTGCGTCTTTGACTGATATCGTATTCCGTAGGGCGCCGGTACGACGAAAGCCAGGTCGCGCTCGAGACTGGCTTTCGGCGAGTCGAGTCCGCCTGGCGCCTTATGGACAGGGACGTGGATCAGGTTCCTGATGCGATCGCTCAACGAAGGCGAGTTGGTATTGAAGCTCTGGCCCGCCAAAGCGTCCCTGATAGCAACCGGGTCGTCGCCGACGAAAGGGCGAGTCGACAGGACATCTGCAGAGGCAGAAATTTCAGGCTCAGTCGCATTGGGAACAGCGGCAGAGTCTGCCGACGTCCCGGCGTGCGCCAGCAGCGACATGCAAACCAGGGCGCAAGCGGCGTTGGTACGGACCAGCATAGTTTTAAGATCAGCCACGACAAACCCCTCCAGGATCAAGGCAGTCTATCGCAAAGCCTTGCGTGGTCAACTCGACCGAGCGACAGCGGAACCCAAAGCCGAGTCGCGGATAGAGCGCGAGCTTATCGTCGATGAGTTGGGGAGAAATCTCGTCCATCCTGAGCCCCATGACGTCGACATGAGCGCCGAAGTGGACGAGCGCGACTTCCGGCTCCCTGCGATGGGCTATATCAGCGGCTGAGTGAAGGGCGATGGCGTCCCAAACGATGCCGATTGTCGTCTCCGGATAGTCGTGGGCATGCAGAAACCTGCTCGCGGCGTCGGCGTCATCGACTTCGGAGCGCTTGTCCGCAGCATGATCCTCCGGCAGACCCAGGCCGTGAAGCAGCGATGCGATATAAACCAGTTCGCGATCGTACTTCATTTGCCGCTTCTTGCGGATGAACTCCGCGAATCACCATGTGCTGTGGACATGATTGAGCAGCGGCCCCGAATGACCCTGCCAGGCGAGGACCGCCGCTTTGCGGGCGAGCTCGGAATCCGGTGCGAATCATGCCTCCGATAGTGACAGGGGGGTCATTAGCCCTTCCTCGAATGATTACTGGTCTCGCGAATCATGTTGTTGTCGCAATGCATCAGGAGGCTCAGTCTTCTGACGGACGCATCGACACTTCGCCGTGTCTACACCGTTCAGTCGCTAGAACCTCCGTTGCGCGGCCTCGAGATTCCGATCTATCAACAGATTCGTATCAGCTAGATATGTGAGGGACCGCTGCTGCCTCTCGAGCCGACATTTGAGTGACCATCGGCGGGCGCGAGCGAACGACTGAAAATTGGCCGGAAGTCCGTACTCGGCTCCTTCGTCCGAAAGCGGCCATTGAAGAGTTCTGCGTCAGCTCGGGAGTAAGCTCGCCAAACCGGTGCTCTCGGAAGGAACGAGACGTTCGGTGCAGTGCCGCGTTTTCGTCGGTGCAGCGTTTAACATCAACGTTTAGATCATTAGCAAAGGAAAATTTGCCATAAGTATTCTCGCAACATTGGGCGACAATCGAGCGACTCAAACCGACCAAGGGATTGAATCGAATGAGCGCTGACGAGAAGCTTGACGCGTTGACTGAAGGCTATGACGGTGTTAGCGCCCCAGCAGCAAACTATAGGAATGTGACTCGATGGGGCGACTTGCTGTTCCTATCTGGGAAATCTTCTCGGAGAGTTGTGGACGGCAAGCTGGGTGTCGACATCGCCTTGGACGAGGGAAAACGCATCGCCCGAGAGGTTGCGCTGGAGTTGCTTCTTGTCTTGCGCGAAGAGCTAGGCTCGCTGAACCGTATAGGGCAATTCATCGAGCTCCAAGGATTCATCAATGCATCGGATGACTTCAAAGGGCACGCCCAGGTTCTCGATGGTGCATCCGACCTCCTGGTGGAAGTTTTGGGGGCCGCCGGCGTTCATTCTCGTTCCGTTCTTGGTGCTGTTTCGCTGCGGGGTGGACAGCCAGTCATCTTGCGCGCAGTCGTAGGAATAGGCGGATAAGACAGCTCTCCCGGCAACACCACGCGCTTCCGCTTCGGCAAGCGTCCGTTAATCCGTCGATTCAGCGAAATCGCGAAGCGCGCGATCAAGGGTTTCCCATCGGAGTCGGGTCGGTTATTTTCGCGCACCGAACGCCAGCGCGCCAAAGAACGATCTACCACACGATATGCAAAGGACCTACCCCTACAAAGGCTTCGAAATAACCGTTGACCTTGAGCTCGTGTGGGAGTCGTCAGGCAGCGCCGTGCTGTCGCCTCCGACCGGCTTTGTCGCAATCGTGTCTATCGAAGGGAAGGGGTTGCCGGCTTCGCTGGGATCTCCGATCCGCCTGATGAAAGATACCCAGAAGCCGTTCGGAACGGAAGCGACTGCACTCATGACGGGCTGTAGCGCGGGTCAGCGGGTCATAGACGATATGCTCCTGCGGGAATATTCGTCTCCTGCAAGGGAATGATCGTCAGCATGCAGGAGGACGCCCGCTTCGGGCTGATATCGAGTTCGGCCCGTCTCGGACGGTCGGCCGCCAGGCATTTGGCTGCTGGGTCGCTGAAAATCGGTTCTTTGCTAGCATGGCAGTCCATATCGAACTCAAGGACGCAGCCATTACCTTCTGACATGACTAAAGAAGCGCTTCACACGTTCCTGACCGCCTATTTCGACCTGGTCATTGATCCCTCCGAACGGGGCAGTGCCCGCTCGTACTTTCTCGGAAAGGTGGTATGGCACCCATCGGCGACCACGCGAATCCTTCATGTTCAATACGGTGCCAACGATCACGTCAGTCGTATCAAGCTTTGTATCTCGTCGGACAACAATAACAGCGTGTTTGTGCGGTTGCCGATGAACTGGTCAGAACTCGGCCAAGCCGTAGCCAATGAGATTTCGCTGCATGCGCCGCAAAGGCCGGAGTGCGGAATCGCCGACTGACCGCTTCACATCCGCTCGCAGCTAATCAGACATTCGCGGCTGGCGAAGTATGAATCGCCGGTCAGTAGCCGACTTGCGGTGGGAATCCCTGAACGTCTGCGATGGCCGAAAATTGCGTATAGGCCATCGAGCAGCATTGAGTTGATGACCGGGCGTCCGGGCGGAAGGTAGCCGGCCGGTCCTGTTCCGAGTATTGTCGCGGCTCCAACGGCAGTCACGCGCTTCCGTCAAGGTGGTGAGTCGGAGCTGATATTGATAACCCTGCCGCCGCCGATTGCTCTGAAGCAGGGGATGACGACTTGCATCGCCAACATCGCGCCAAACACATTGGTCTCGAACAGGTTGTACATAGGACCGCTGTACAGGCCGCGCAAATACCGGTTCCCTCGGCTTCGGCATCGCGTGGATCGAACGATGTAACTGTATATGCAGGCTCCTAAAGTACGCTCGCAACGGAACAGGACGCAGCGCAAGCAGTTGTAGAGGCGACTAGGGCTGATACCGAACCGTTGCGTTACGTCGTAGTCGAGGATGCGAAAGAGTCTGCCCGGATGCGGCGCGAGACATCGGAGCGTACTTACGCATCGTGGGCAAAGGACAAGTTTCGGCTGGAAACGCGCTGACCGCCGAGGCTTCGAGGGAGTGCGCGACGTTCCGATGGACCGTCGCAGCACATCCCGGCGCAGACGTTTCCTCGCTGGCCGTTGTGTTCGTTTTCCCGCAACATCTTGGAGTTGTCGGGCCGACCTTTGCAAGAGGGCTCGCGTGCGGACATACGGCGGAACACTTAGGCTTTTATGCGCGTTCTGCGATGTGTTCGCTTGCGAACACATCAATATCGAATGCGTCCATGCTGTGATTCATTGTCGGGCTGGCCATGTGAGACTATGTGCTCTCCCACGCTGGCCAAGCGGCCTGCGATAAAAAAGTCGCCCGTTGGCGACGCGCATTTCATTGGGAATCCTTTTGGGGGTTTTTACCAATAACTCGACCTTATGAGGATTTCGATGACACTGAATGTGGACGGCACGGCTGGCGTGCCGGATGAGATCGTTGCGACGCCGACCGATGAGTCAATCCAGGAGCCCAATGCGTCAGAGGAGGATGCGGATCTGGCTGTAGCTGAGTCAGCCGACGTTGCGGATGCGGTGGTAGATGAGTCAGCCGACGTTGCGGATGCGGCGGTAGATGAGTCAGCCGACGTTGCGGATGCGGCGGTAGATGAGTCAGCCGACGTTGCGGACGCGGCGGTAGATGAGTCAGCCGACATTGCGGATGCGGCGGTAACTGAGTCGGGCGACATTGGGGATCTGGTGGAAGCTCCGTCTGGCGACGTTGCAGATATTCCGCAAGCCGAGTCAAGCGACGTTGCAAGTTTGGCGGAAGTTGAGTCAGGCGACGCCGTTGATGCGCAGGTAGCTGAAAGTTCGACAGAGGATGCCGGCGCACCCGCTGATGAGAACCCGGCGGCCGATCCGGTAGAACCGGCCGTCGAACAAGACGGCGAAGTCAGCGAAGATTGACGGTTGGTACTCCGGGCAATCGTTATACCGCCCCTGTTTCGCACCCGGCACCGGGAGTTGCGTAACCGGTGCCGGAGCCTCAGCCGGGGACCTATCGCGCCATGGGCGGCAGCACGATCGATGCGGCGAGGATAAGACTGCGAGCGGCCATCAAGCGTCATTCGTTTGCACCGCCGCTCCGACATTCAAGCGTCGGTTCCGCTCAGGAACCGGCCATTAAATTCGCCGTTTGGAAGTGTTGATTGTCGGCCGTTGCGGTCATTGGGCGCTTTCCATTCGGTTTCCGCTGTCCGTCGGCGATTCGAGCGATTTTGGCGGCCTTGTTCTCCTGCACTTGGGACGGTCCGGTACTGGGGAAACTCGAGTCGCTGGATGATACCGGTGCAACAGTCAGTGGGCACGAGTCGCGACCTGCAGGAATCGCTCGATTTTGCGGCCGAGGGAATAGAGCCACTGCCTGGAGCCGATATCGCGCGCCGTGCGCATCCAGTTGACGGCTCATCGTTGACCGAACGACCGACGGCATTGATCCATGTCCAGATCGACTCGGTGCCGCACGAGCAATGTTCGCGAATTGCACCCGGCAGAATACATCCTCCCGCATCCGGATGCCTGCCGCCTCGAGGGTTGTCACAGCCGGCATGTTTGCGTCATCGCCGTCGGCAAGTTCCACGGCTTCCCGGGCGCCTGGGTCTGCAGCGTCTTCGAGGTGCCTTGAGTCAGCGAGGGTTCTGAATGATCAAAGGCCCGCCCATAACGGAGGCGTGATGCGTGTCAGCCACGTTGAGCTTGAGCGTATGCACGGCTGTGCCAGGCAGGAACGGCGCCGCATCGCCGTGCACCCACGTTTCATGTCCGGCGAGAAAATACGGCGACAGCGGATTGCCCGACTGTCCACCGGGCATCTCGAAGATGCCGTCCTGCTCATGCCCTGGCGACACCACAAAACGCTCGGATGCGCCGAACACGGGTGACTGCACGCGCGGCATATTGATGTCGCCCGGCAGCGGATCGGCCGGCGTGCCGAGCCAGCTGCGCACCCACGGCAGCCACGACGGCACGATCCGGGCGAACGGATGCGCGATCGCCGAGCGGTTGCGCTCGCCCCAGCGTGCATCTTCAAGCCTCGTGCCCTTCGGCAATTGCGCGATCGAGCGGTCGATCCGATCCAGCACGAACGCGCGCCAGTCCGCGAAACCCTCGGGTATCCACGCGTGCTGGCCGGCGAGCGTCTCCATTGTTGCCTCGTAACGCGAGTTCGCAGCGCGATAGCTGAGTTCGGGTGCGATCGCGGTCATTTGCTTGTCGAGCGCACCGAACCAGGCGTCGTACAGCGAGTAGTAGAACGCGCGCACCAGCCGGTAGCCGACCGCAGTCACATCCGCGCGGCCATCACAGGTTTCGACGAGCCGGCGGAATGCCGCGCGTTCGGGATGGCCGTTGAGAGAGGTCGCGTCGAGCGCGTCGAGCGCAGTGCGTCGCCAGTGTTCGATCCAGAAAGCCCGGTCGTCGGTCTGCACCGCCAGCATGTCGCGCTCGGTCGCATGCGGCAACGCGAGCAGATCATTGCGAATCTGCGTCGCACGTGCGCCGAGATCGGCGCCCGCATCGCCGATACGTGCTGCCTCGTCCGGCGGCAACGTCCGGTTGTTCGCAGTCCAGATGCGGCCCGCCGGCGGATCGATGCGCAACGGGTACTCATCGGGCGGCAGATACCCTTGCCAACCGCTATAGGTGTCGGAGCGGAACGGGAAGCTCGCGAGCGCGGTGGCATCCACATCCGCATCGGCAAAGCGCGGTAGGGGACCGGCAAGCGTCCAGCCGATACGGCCCTGTGCATCGGCCGCCATGAAGTTCTGCGTTGGCAGGCCGAGGGTCTGCGCAGCGTGCAACGCGTCGGCGACGTTCGACACGCTTTCGAGCTGCACGAGGTTCACGTTGATCGCCTGCGGATCCTGCGCAACCCAATGCAAGGCATAAGCATGAGGTCCAACAACGATCTGGGGCCCCCAGCGGGTTTGCACGACCGGAAGATCGACGCTCGCGCCGCCTTTCACGTCGAGGCGCTCATGGATCACCTGCGCCGTCTGCCAGCCGCCGTCGGGTACGCGATAGCGAAGCGGATCGTCCGGGGCACGCAGCAGTTCGACGAGATCGATGAACCGCCCGTAGCTGTTCGTGAATCCCCAGGCAATATGGCCGTTGCTGCCGGCCACGACGAGTGGCGTACCTGGCAGGCTCACCCCCGTAATGCGCCGCGCCCCGCCATCTGGCGCGGGATAGATCAGCGACAACCGGTACCAGATGTTCGGCAGCGACAAGCCGAGGTGCATGTCGCTCGCGAGCAGCGCGCGGCCGTCCACGCCGTGCGCACCGTCGACCGCGAATCCATTGCTGCCGACCATCGAACTGACGGGGGCTACATCGTCGATGAATCCGGGCACGCCGCTCAATAGCGCGATGGCCTCCGTGTCGAAGTCCGCGGCGGACCGTGTTGCGGGCAGCCACGGCGGTGGTGTAGCGGGCAGGGTGGTAGGCGACGGCGTGAATGCGCGCATCACGTCGAGTGGAGCATCCCAGCGGCTCGTTGCGGGCAGCAGAAACGCAAGCAGGTCGGCAGGCACTCGCTCGCTCACTGCCGCACGTGACAGCACGTGTGCGATCTGGCCGTATTGCAGGTCGATGTACATGGCATAGACGGCGAGCAACGTATCCTCAGCGCGCCACGGGACCGGTTCGGTGCGCAGCAGCCAGTATTCGAACGGCCGGGCGCGTAGCGAGCGCAGGCCGTCGTTGACGCCCGCCGCATAGCGTTCGATCAGTTGCCGCTGGTCTGCGGGCAACGCGGCGAGTGCCGCCCGCGCGTGTTCGCGAAAACGCATGGGCCGGTCGCGCCGGTCCAGTGTCAGCGCAGCCGGACCGATGAGCGCGGCCATCTCGCCGGCGGCGACCCGGCGCAGCAAATCCATCTGGAAGAAGCGGTCCTGTGCGTGAACGAAACCGGTCGCATACGCGACGTCGTCACGCGTGCTGCCTTGTACCGTCGGCACGCCGAGCGCGTCGCGCGCGATCGTCACCGTTGCGGATACCGGCGCGTAGAGCGTGCCGTCGAGTTGCGGCAGGCTCGCCCGCAGAGTCAACCCGGCTGCCACCACCAACGCGGCCAAAGCGATGACTACGACGCACAGCAGAATCGGCGGCCACGCGCGACGCCGCTTTTGCGGGAATGGCTCGAACGGATCATTGTGGATCATGCAGGGGGGCGTCCAATGCTTGTTGCAACGGCAACCTGATCGCCTTGCGACCATAGCATGGTCGGGTGCCGACAATATGCGTGGACGTCGCTGGAGCCAGACAATGACCATCGTCGCGCTCCGGATGATATGGATTTTTTTCCGAGAAGTGAGGCTTCGTGGCCTCCATAAAGGGCACCCAGCTTATGTGACCTCCGGTTTCAAAGCCTTCCTTTCTTGCACACTCGCGCGCATCGCCTGATGCATCGCGGAGCTAGAAGCCAGCGCTCGACGCTGCTCTGCTTCTGATCGCGCATTCCGCGCGGTGCGCCGCCGACCGAAGCCCGCCGCTTGATCGCGAAGGCGACGGCGAGTTAAGCGACTGCCTACTCCAGGTGCGGCTGAATGCCATCCGGGCACTTGCTTCCAAGATCATAAACTTACAGTCAGTAAGATTGAACAGCGAAGGAGGTCCTCGGCATGGAACTGAAAGAAAGAAACGAAGAACACTGGGAGCCGCTTGCGGCGATTGCCCGTGAAGAACTAGGCGTACCCTCGCTGGTGCAGTCGGGAAAGATCACGAATGACGTCCATCTGGTGCGAATCGCCAGCCTCGCGCAGGCGCTCGAGCGGGCTTACGACCTGGGCCTGTTGATGGGCCACCGGGTGAGTCGCATGGAGCAGGGACAGGCCTTGCCGTCCAAACTGGTCTGTCGTGACGGGCTGGATGGCGTGCGGGCTGCCGCCACCGAGTGGCTGCGTACCTGCGCGAGTAAGGAACCGCAAGGAGGCGAACATGAGTGCGACCTCCCGGAATGATCCTCACTGGCTGGCGCTTCAGGCGATCGCCGCGGAAACGATGGCGCTCGACTCTCTGGAAGAACGCGGACGTACCGCGGCCGACCTCCGTATGGTCCGGGTCCGGGACATCGCCAGCGCGCTCGAGCAGGCGTACCGGATGGGCCTGAACGTCGGATACAACGCCGAGCTCCACTGACGGAACGGCTGACGAAGGACCTCGGTCGTCGCCGTCGACCCGCAGCACAAGTTTCGTCGCGTTCCTCTGTTCTTGCCCTGGTCCATGCAAAAGCGCATGTGGCGTCAGCTTTCGATGACGTCGCCCGACCAGATATGATCGAAGACGGAGCTGCCTTCCCGCTGCACCTTGCGGACGGTTTCAGCGTCCGGCGCTTCATATTCGCAGATCATGTGCATGCGATCGATTGAAACCACGCTGCGTTTCCAGACGATGCCGTGTAAATCGCTGCACGCTGCAAGGCGGTCTTCCACTACGGACAAATCCGCATCCGACTGTGGCGTCGGAAAACTCCTTTCAACGACGACGTACGACATGTCTGATGTCCCTTTGCGGCAGCGCCTGTACTCGCCGCAATTTATGTCTGCGTTTGAACGATCGTTCTAGTCACGGGATGGCGCTCATCAAGCCTTTGTAGTGCGGCCTGGCCCCTGGGCGTAATCGGCTTGTGTGCCAGCAACTCACGCAATGAAGATAGAACGGACATGGCGCGTTTCATCTCGCCGGCGATGAGCGCCGCCTCAACCAGGACCGCCCTGAATGGCTTGCTCGAGTTCCTGTTCCATCGATGGCGGACACGCGTCGCCCGAACTCGCCAGAGCCACGAGCCGCGCGGTGAGCAGTCGGATTTCAAGCCGGACTCGCTCGCTTCCCTGCGGTAGTGAACGTGCATGAGTCAGACCGCGATCTGCCACAGCGCGAGCCTCGGATCCCGCAAAGACTGCCAGACAGTGATTGCTGGCTTTGACGCATGCCATCGCCGTCATGCGCGAGTCTCCCGCCAACGTCGCGTGATGAACCACTTTGCCGTGCAGGCGCGGGTCGTTTGCGCTCGCAGCCAGCAGCTGTCGCGCGATCTGATGGCGGATTGCGCGCCTGTGTGGCTGCGGGAGCATTCGATAGACCGTCTGACGTACCAGGTCGTGGGCGAAATCCATCTCGGTTTGCGTGGCTGCAAAGCTTCCCGACGTTGTAGTTCGGAAAGACCCGAAAGTACTTCAGGAAGCGGACAATCGAGCAGTTGCGCGAGCTGCTCGGGAGCAAACCCGCGCCCGATAGAAGCAGCGAACGAAAGCAGATCCCGTGTGCGCGCATCGAGCGCTGCGAGCCGATCCGTGATCAATGCTTCGACAGAGGGCGTCGAGGCGCCGAATGAGCTAGCTTCGCGCGCGTTAATTCGAGCACGAAGAGCGGATTGCCGCCGCTGCTTTTGATCGCCTGTTCGACTCGGACATCGCTTCCCGATGCGTCGATAAGCACGGCGACCTGGTCAGCAGAAAGTGGCGGTAGCTCAATGCGCGTCACCTTGCTGTCGCGCCCCAATGATTGCAGCAATGTCCTTGCAAACCGGTTTCGTCCGTTTCGGCGGGACGGGCAGCGGCGACAAAGACAACTGGCAGTTCGCGGTCCAGCCGCCGCAGCACGAAGTGCAGCAGCGCCGCCGATGATTCGTCGAGCCACTGCAGATCGTCGAAGACGGAGCAACTACACCGGCTGGATCGTGGCACTGGTCGAACGGCTGCTGTTTCGAAAGCATGAGCCGACCGATCGCGTGTTCGGGCAGTTGTCACTTCAACTGCTGCTCTTTGTCTTCGGGGCATTGGCGGGCGCGGCGGGTGTTCAGCGCTTCGGCGTTGCGGCGATCGTATTGCCGTTCGGCGTTCTCGTCGCCTTGAGTCTCGCACGGATACCGGGTCGCGGGCTGGCGTGAGCAAGGCAACCACAGCGCTCCGACTTGAATCGAGGCCGGTAGCATAACGCGGTCCCGAACAGGCGCGGTTGCACCCCGTACCTTTCCTGAGCGACGGCGGCGCGAGTGTTGCTGACTCTCATCACAGGAGGGTTCCGAAACATCCATACGGAAACCCGAGCGCAATGCGCTATTTCGCCTGGTCGTTTAGAGGGGCACTGACATGTCGCTCGAGGTAAGGATCGGCCCGCCGCAGATTGCCATCCATCAGGGACATACGGTCCTGCTCACGCAGCCGGACGGGCAGATCATCAGCGGGTCGCGCAAAGGTCTGTATTTCCAGGACACGCGTCTTATCAGCAACTGGACGATCTTCGCCAATGGCGAGCCCTGGGATCTGCTCAGCTCGGGAGCGCTGCAGTCCTTTTTGATGCGCGCATGTCTCGCGAATCGTCCGCTCGACAGCGAGGACGGCCGAATCGAGGAACATACGGTCAGCCTGATACTGACCCGTCATGTAGGTGGTGGAGTCCACGAGGACATCGACATGACCAATCACGGCCTGCATACGGTGTCGTTCAATCTAGAGATCGCGGTGCGTAGCGATTTCGCGGACATCTTCGAAGTCAAGGCCGGACATGTGGTTCGTCGCGGTCGTGTCGTGACCACCTGGAATGAGCACACGCAACATCTGAAGACCAGTTACCAGAATGGGCACTTTGGCCGCGGCATTAGTCTGAGCGTGCACGATAGCCACACGCGAGGGGCTTATGCAAACGGCCGCATCACATTTGGTGTGAGCTTGCGACCCGGCGCGCGTTGGCATTGTTGCCTGAAGTACGACATAGACGATGACGGCCGCGCCGTACGCGCGCCGCAGCGCTGTGGCGCGGCCGGCGAACCGTCGCCCGAAGGAAAGCGGCTCGCACAATGGAAACGCGCGATTCCGTCGCTCGAGTGCAGCGACGAAACATTCAACCGTCTGTTTCGTCAGGCGACCGATGATGTCGCGGCGCTGCGCGTGCCGGAGCACGTGAATGGCAGGCGTCTAATGATTCCCGCAGCGGGCTTGCCGTGGTTCGTCGCGCTGTTCGGACGTGACAGTCTGATTACCTCGCTGCAGACGGCGCTGATTTATTCGGGGTTCGCGCGCGGCACGCTTGCGGCGCTCGGCGCACGGCAAGCCACGAAGCGTGACGACTTTCGTGACGCCGAGCCGGGCAAAATCATGCACGAGCTGCGGCGGGGCGAACTGGCAAAGCTCGGGCTCGTTCCTCATACGCCGTACTACGGAACCGCGGACGCGACGGCTCTATTCCTGATCGTGCTCCATACCGCATGGTGTTGCACCGGCGACCGTGAATTGCTGATCCGTCATTTGCCCAACGCCGAGCGGTGCCTGAAATGGATCGACCACTATGGCGATCGTGACGGCGACGGGTTTCAGGAGTACGAGACGCGATCGACGGACGGCCTGAAAAACCAGAGCTGGAAAGATGCCGGAGATGCCGTGGTGTATCCGGACGGCACGCTCGTCGAAGGACCGAAGGCGCTCTGCGAGCTGCAAGGCTACGTGTATGACGCATGGCTTCGTATGGCCGCGATCTACGATGTGCTCGGCGAGAAGCGCCGTGCATGCAGGCTGCGCGCGAAAGCCGCCGACATGTACGAGCGATTCAATGACGCGTTCTGGGACGAACGCAGCGGCTTCTATGCGCTCTGCCTGGATGGCGACAAGCAACGCGTGATGAGCATCGCCTCCAATCCGGGCCACTGTCTATGGTCGGGAATCGTTCCGCCCGAGCGCGCGCGCCGCGTGGTGCAAAGACTCATGAAGCCGGACATGTATAGCGGATGGGGCGTGCGCACACTGTCGTCGAAGCATCCGGCCTTCAATCCGCATTCTTATCAGAAGGGCGCCGTATGGCCGCATGACAACGGACTCATCGCCGAAGGGTTCAAGCGTTACGGTTTTGCCGACGAGGCAGGACGGATCGCGAAAAACATCTGCGATGCAGGCGGCTATTTCGCGCTGAACCAGTTGCCTGAGCTATTTGCAGGCCTGCAGCGCACGGAGGCGAGCTTTCCGGTGCAGTACATAGGCGCAAATGTGCCGCAGGCATGGGCCGCGGGTTCGATCTTTTCGCTCGTGTATGCGATCCTGGGTCTTCAGCCCGACGCGCCGCGCAGTCAACTGTACGTCGACCCGGTGCTGCCTCCCTGGATCGACACGCTGACTTTGCGAAACCTGAAGGTAGGCGCGCAGATATTCGATATCCGGTTCACGCGAACCGATGGAAGCACAGAATTCGAAGTGTTGAAAGGGACAAGCAAAAGCGTGAGCCGGCGCCCGATGACGAGTTGGCGCGAAGAACAGGCTGCAGGCCTTTGATTGCGGCGGCCCGCTCGCATACGTTTCGGAAGGTCGCCGCTATGCAAAAGACCGAACGGCCGCGCACACAGCAGTCCCACCGCGGCTGCGAGCCTGGCCTGTTCTCGCGCCGATAGCTGCACTTGCTCCGCACGGACTCAGCAGCAACAAATGCCTATGAGATACTTCCCCGTCCACGCATAGTCGCTGCGTCCACCGCGTTTCAAACGGCCCAGGCATGCAAGCACATCCCCTCCGGCTCTCGCCCGGCGACGACCTACGCGTCGCCATCGAAGACGCGCTTCGTCAACGCGAACTGCAAGCTGCCTTCGTCGTCCAGGGCATCGGCAGTCTCCACGCTGCGGTATTGAGGTTCGCTGGCGCGCAAGCGCCGACGGAAATTCGCGGCGACCTCGAAATATTGACCCTCGCAGGCTCCGTCTCGCCCGATGGCGCTCACCTGCACATCTCGATCGCGGATGCGCGCGGGCAGGTGTTCGGCGGTCATGTGGCGCGCGGGTGCACGGTGCGCACCACCGTCGAGTTGTTGCTCGTGTCGGTTCCGGGCTATTCGTTCGCGCGGGAGCCTGATCCGCAGACAGGGTTTATGGAACTCGTGATTCGCGGCGGCGGCGGTGCGCCGCGAGCCGATTCCGCCTGATCGTGCGAACGCGGCAACCCTTCGCGCGCCGATAGCCGCTCAACGCCCCACCAACATCCGCCCGCCGACCCCGACCAACAACGCACCCGCTGCGGTATCGAGCACGGCTTTGCGGCGAACCAGCGTGCGCCGAACCGCCGGATGCGATGCAAGCAACGCCATCGCGCAGTACCACGCGCACGAGATGCCGATCGACAGCGCCACGACCGCGATATCGAGCCACAACGGCGCATGCGCGGGCACCATCAACGCGAAGATGCTGCCGTAGAACGCGATGGATTTCGGGTTAGTCATGCTGACGAAATAGCCTTTCTTCGTCGCGGCCCAGCCGGACGCGGCGCTGCCGACGCCCGCGGACAACGGCCGCCGCGCGGTCACGATCATCTTGATGCCGAGCCAGATCAGGTAGAGCGCGCCTGCGGTCCGCAGCACGGCGCCGAGCCACGTGACGTGCGAGAGGATCAGGCTCAACCCCGCGATCGCGAGCAAGGCCCACGTGCCGGACGCGGCGGCGAGCCCGAGTCCGGTCATCATGCCGGCGCTGCGCGACGCAACGGCCGTCGACGTGACAATCAGAAAGTTGGGCCCCGGGCTCGCGACGCTGAGCAACAGGACGCCCGCAAGCGCAAGCAGGATGTTGACGGATTGCAAGAGGAATCTCTCGTGGTGGGTTGGGTGTGGGTTCGAGCGATCGCGCGACGTTTTCATCATACCGGCGCGGCTTCCGCGCTTCCGGCCCGCTAACCGTGTCCCTGATATTGGAAGGTCGGGTTTACTGTAATTGAAGGAGCGTCCGCTCCTACAGCATGATTTGTCGTACGTTGTATGACGAATATTACTATTGCCCGACAAGCCGATTCGCGAGCTCGCGGAGTCGGTTGGCTGTGCGCCTAGGGCGTGGCCGGTCGTAACCGGAAAATAACCTTCGTGGCGCGGTCCAGCGCTGGGCAAAGCTCTCCTGTCGGTCTGCGCTCTTGAGATCCGTCCGCAAGCCAGGTGGTTGTCTCGACATAAGCTGCGCGATATCTGGCTTTCGGCCGTCGCGCGTCGTGTGGAAAACTGCGGGTTTTTATGTTGTGTCTTGTACGATGTCTTATAACAAATTGATGTTCCGTGCGCGCTGACGCTTTCCCGCCGCCTCTGCGAAAGAAGGGGCGGCCTGTCAGGAACACGCACTGGATCCACCCCAAGGAGATGACTTATGAAGATGCGCTCGGTCCGAGAGCTTGCGGTACTCGGCCTGTTTGTTTTGACCGTCGCCGGTTGCGGTGAGGGTAACAACATCTCAGGTTCGAGTTCGACCACGCCACCCACCAACCCGACCTCGCCGACATCCCCGGTCTGGACGCCCGGCCGCTACGCCGGCGATACGAACCTGCCGGATTCGCCGTCCTTGCCGGCGGACACGCAGGTTTGCTCGACGCTTCAGGCAAGCAACAACCTGGTGAAGAACGCAGACGGCTCGCTGCCGGTCAGCGCCGACCCGACACCGGCCGCCTACGGCGGCGCGACCACGGCGCTGAACAACCCAGATCAGGCGCGCATCCAGGCCGCGCTCGACGCGTGCGGCGCCTCCGTCGACGCGGAAGTCGGCGCGAAGATCACGCAGGCCGACCAGCAGGCAGCCGCTACGCAACAGGCGGCCAATAATCCGAACGTCAACATCGCGGGTGCATCGAGCGAAACGCTGTCGAACCCGACCTACAAGGCCACCAGGTTCGCGGTGCGTCTCGTCAAGAACAGCAGCGGCGCCGGCAATGCGTTCCTCAGCGGCCCGCTGGTTCTGCCGTCGGGCGTCACGCTGTGGGTCGACGACGGCGTCACGCTGTTCGCAAGCCGCGACGTGGTCGTGTACGACAAAACCGCGCAGGATCGGCCCAACGCGATCACCTGCGGCGCCGCGATCAACAACCCGGCGGGGCTTCCCGCGCCGGCCGGCACCGCCAACGCGGGCGCGGCGACCATCGCGGGCACGAGCGGCATGCAGAACTGCTATCCGCTGATTCGCGGCACGCATACGGTCAACGCGTCGATCATGGGCACGGGCTCGATCGATGCGCGTGGCTACATGCCGCTGATCAGTTCGTCGCCGCAATATCCGATGATCCGCTGGGCAACCGGCGTCACCGAGGCGTTCACGTATTCGGGCAACAACATCTCCGGTGTGACGACGCCGAAGTTCAGCTGCACGAACACGATCGCCGCTTACCGCGCGGGCACGCTCGCACCGGAAGGCACTGCTTGCGACGTGGTCACCGCGATGGGCAAGACGACGCTGACCACACCTGCCGTCACCTATGTGGTGAACCGCCAGGCAACCAGCATTCCGAGCGGCTACACGGTCAACGGCGGCGGCTGTACCGCCGGCACGGCCGGTTGCGCACGCTGGGTGCCGGCAAGCTGGTGGGATATTTCGTACCACGGCAACAAGGACATCGGCGGCGGTCCGTACAGCTTCCAGGGCAACCCCGGCATGCTGTGGATGCAGCAGTCGAAGAACCTGTCGCTGTATCAGATCACGTTCCGGAACAGCACGTTCTTTACAGTCGAAGCCGACGGCGTGGACGGCTTCACCGTGTGGGGCATCAAGATCATCACGCCGTTGCTGCCGGATGCGGCGAACCAGGCGAGCGTCGGCATGAACAACGATGCCTTCGACGGCGTCAGCGGTTCGTACTCGCACCTCTATACGGGCGCGACGATCGACGCCAGCTCGACGGGCGTGAAGAACACCGACGGTGTCGACCCGAGCGTTGCCGCAGGTCCGGAACACGCGGCGCTCGGCACGGGCAGCAAGACCACGTCCGCAGGCCAGGTGTACTTCGACGGCTACGTGAAGAACGTCGCGATCGTGTACAACTTCCTGAGCCCGTCGGACGACAACGTCGCGTTCAAGGGCGGTCTGCAGGACCCGCGTCCGGCGTCGGCACAGGGCGCGACGACGCCGGCCAACATGCTGTGGGCCATCGACGGCAACCGCGACGTTTCGTCGAACCGCACGTACGGCATCACGGTGGCGCACAACCACAACTACAACGGCCATGGTCTGTCGATCGGCAGCCCCACGAACGCAGGTGTGCGCAACATTCACTTCTACGACAACTACTTCGACAATGTCTACGATGGCACCAACTCGTCTACGGACAATGGCATCGTGGGCCTGCGTATCAAGAGCGGTCAGGCACGCGGCGGCGACGTCAGCAACATCTACTACGACGGCGCATGTATGCGCGGTGTGAAGGACTTCCTCGTGTTCGACATGTACTACACGGGCCCGAGCGCCGATCCGATCACGTACACGGGGTTGGGCTGGCTGGTGCCGAGCTTCCACGACATCAACCTGAGCAACATCCGCATGATGAACATCCCGGCCAACAAGGCTGCGGGCAAGAACGGCGGCGGCGGTCTGACGTTCCGTGGTCTGCATGCCGATACGGCTTACGCCAATACGCAGAGCGTGATCCAGCTGAACCTGGACAACGTGGTTGCGGACAAGGACGTCGCGTTGTCGATTGCGAACCTGAGCAAGCCTGTCGTGAACATCGGCTCACTCGATGGCTCGACGCAATCGAAGGCGGCCAACGCCACGCTGAACCTCGGCGCGAACGTCAGTCTGATTGGCTCGTCGATGGCTCATGGCTCCGGCGGCATTCTGACGAACACGTCGAGCGGCGCGGGCAAGTACGCGGCCCCGACGAATACGTTGAACCTGACCGTCAATGGCAGCGACGACGCTGGCGCCGCGGGTGACACGGACCCGGCGGGCACGATCGTCTCGCAGAATGCGAAGCTGCAGCTGTGCGATCAGGCTTCGTCCTGGCCGGTTTTCCCGAATGTGAAGTAAGCGTGGTTGCTTGAAAGACCTGGACCCGCGGTGTCAGGCTGTGGGTCTTTTCTGAAGCCTCATGGGTGACCGTGGGGCTTTTTTTTGGGGGGGTCGTCGCAGGAGACAGTGAAGCTGCGGAGAGCGACTGCGTATCCTGAGCCTGACTGAATGGAAGTCGGGAGGGCTGCTCGATCGTAAGGCTTTTCGGAGTCGTCTGATGCTTGCATACGAAGCACACACCTAGCATAGCTCCCTCGCTACTCGCCATGACTTCCTTCCTGCGAGTGGCGACTGACCTACAGCCAGCGCAAGCAGGAGGCGTGACACATTGGCCTATAACGGCAAATTTCTCGTGAATAACGAGCCCCTATCACCGCTCACCATTTTTTGGCATCGGTACCTTCGACGCTTATTCGGGTGACCGGCAATACCGCAATCGGGGCGGCTGCACGGCAGTGCCTGGCAAGGGGCCGATTCCCGCGGGTACGTACTGGATCGTTGACCGGCCTACTGGCGGTATCCGTTCAAGGGCTTATGCATTGGGAAAAGACGTATTGAATGCAGTTTTCGCTCATCCGTCGAATCACGGTGACTGGTTCGCCCTGTATCGGGATGACGGCAGCATTGACGACTTTACGTGGGTCAATGGAGTCAAGCGTGGCCAGTTCCGGTTGCATCCAGCAGGCGGGCACGGCGCATCGCTTGGTTGCATTACCCTGCCGGGCCATAGTGATTTCATGAGAATCCGCAATGCGTTGCTGCACACCGCGAAAATCCCCGCGGGCACTTCGGGTCTGCGCGCCTATGGAACAATTGAGGTCATCACATATGGCAGCACTTGCCCGTAGACTGTTCAAGTTCGCGTTGTTTCTGGGACTGTTTGTTCTATCAGTTCTTTACGTCCGCCCGTATCCCTACGAGTGGACGGAAACCGAGTCGAATGCGTATTGGGCGGCTTCCGATTGGCTCGGTGTGCGTGACCCTGATGACCTGTATTACGTAGTGTGGGTGACTATCGAACTGATCGTGGCGGTGCTGGCGTATGTGGCGATCATGAAGCTATGGCGGTGGCGTAGCACGAAACACTGAACGCAAGCTCTCGCACGCGCCGGCACGCGCGATCCCCGCGTCACGACCCC
The DNA here is from genome assembly GCF_050436725.1 of Paraburkholderia sp. JPY465. Lineage (NCBI taxonomy): Bacteria > Pseudomonadati > Pseudomonadota > Betaproteobacteria > Burkholderiales > Burkholderiaceae > Paraburkholderia > Paraburkholderia sp. JPY465. The sequence continues at coordinate 653,212 of NZ_JBNDMT010000006.1, read as the reverse complement.
GCAAAAACGACCGCGCCGCGATCGTTCCAACACCGATCGCGGCGCAGCTCACTACTCGAATACGTCGACTACAGCAAACCATCAGTCTTCGCGATCGAACTCCGGCAGCGGCCGCGTTCCTTCAATCGCGACCGAATGCAGCAGCCCGGGCTTCAGATCGAGCAGACGCAAGATCGTCGGCGCGACCTGCGTGGTCAGCACCCGCTCGTCGTTGACGTGCCCGGCGTGATGCATATGAGGCACGTACATCACGAGACCGAGATGGCTGTCGTCGGGCGCGTTGCCGCCATGCTCCTCGTCCTTCGACGTGCTCGACGTATAGATGACGCCCGGGTTCGGCTGAACGATGATGTCGGGCGTGCGGCCGCGCGACGGATCGCCGAACCGGTTCGCCAGTTGCGGGCCGGACAGGATGTATGCCTGCGGACCGTCCGCGCAAATGCCCGGCGCATTGCAGCTCAAATTGTCTTTCAGCGTCTTCACGACCGAGGCCACCTGGCTTTGGTCGCGCAGCCAGATCAGGCCGACGTCGTCGGTCTGCACCATGCCGGTACCGACGAGTCCGGTGCCATCGTTCAGGTTGCCGCTCGTCGTAGCGTTCTGCCCAAAAGCGCCGCCCGAATCCAGATAGTTGTTCGCTTCGAGCAGCTTGGTCAGCGTATCGCCGTTCTTCACCAGCTTCGAATGATCGGTCGGCGACTGGCCATGCTTCGCGGTCACGATGATCGCCGTCGACGAATAGAGATTGCGCTGCTTCAGTTCGGATACGATGCGTCCCAACGCGTCGTCGAGATACGCGATCGCGCCGGCCACTTGCGGACCCGGCGTGAAGCTCGCATCCAGATAGCCGCCGCCCGACGCGACCGTGGCCTTCTGCGCGACGCTCAAGGTCTGGAAGTTGGCGCCGAACACAGTCGGAATCGCGACGTTCTTTTGACCGGTCGAATCCTTGCCATCGATTTCATGGATCAGCGATTGCACATGGTAGTTGTCGAACTTCTCCGTGTGCGTGTACGTGTCGAGGTAGTAGGTATTGGTGTCCGGATCGATCGAATTTATTTCGGTACGTGAAAGATCGTCGACGCCCGTGCCGGACGGCCCGTTGAGCCAGTCGTAGCCCCACGCGTGTTTATCGGCCCACGCGGTGCGCGCGCCGTTCACATTGCCCTTGATCACTTCGAAGACCGTGTTGGTCTTCAGGTAGTTGTGCGGATAAACGGGCGTGCAGACGCCGTTGACGAGCGCATGCGGAATCGCCTGCGGGTTGAACGCGCCGCCGCCGTCGAGATGGATCAGCGCGCCGCCGTTCTCGCCGTCGATGCCGGTCGTTTCATCGAACACCACATTCCAGCCGGTCGGGCCCGTGCAATTGATATCGGACGGCGCATAGAGCGTGCGGTCGTAGGAGACGTCGTAGAACAGGCCCGCGGACTTCGGCGAGCCGCCGGTCACGAGCGCGGCGAGGCCCGGAAACGAATCCGACAGTCCCGGTGTATGCGCGTTCGTATACGTGGTGCCTGACTTCGCGAGCAGCGCCAGGTTGGGGCAGGTGTTTGCGCCGATGCAACGCGCGACGTCCTGCTCATGCAGACCATCGAAGCTGATCAGCAACACATGCTTGACCGACGCGCGATCGCGCTCGTGATCGCGGCCGTGATCGTGATCATCGCCGGCGGTCGCGACCGCCGAGTACAGCCCGGCGAGCAGTGCGACGGCGGCGCACATTGCGGTTTGCTTACGCTTCCATTTCGTGATCGGTTTCATGTCTCGTCCTTTTGTTTGACAACGAATTCGGGTAAAGCGGGACGAATTTGAACCGTAAAAAAAGTCATCTGCGTGACTTGGGTTTTTTATTTGGCGATACTGAAGTCTTAAGGCATTGTTAAGGTCGGCGTGATCCGTTCGACGCGCAGGCGCTGTGAATCGGCTTCGATTCCACGCGTGATCCGTGCGAGTCGTCAAGCATAAAAAAACGGCACGGGTTATCGCAGTCCGTGCCGTTTCGTCGGTCGGTGGTCAAATACCTCGAGGGCGGGGCGGAAAGGACCGCCACGCCGCGCGGGTTGCCGGGCAAATAACGCGAGGGAGTCCGCCTAATGAGCGGCCGGCTCCTGCGTGATGGAGTCCACGCGGTCGGGGTAGAACGCGAGGTGTTCGCGGATCGACGCGACGGCGTCGTACGGGTGCTCGTAAGTCCACACCGCGTTGGTGCCGCGCTCGCCGGCCGATGGAATCGAGAAGTACGCGCATTCGCCTTTGTATGGACAATAGGTCGCGTGCGCCGTGCGTTCGAGCCGGGTCATGTCGACGTCCTTGCGCGGGATGTACAGCACGGCCGGATAGCGGGCCTCGCGCAGCGTCAACGCGTCGTGTGTATCGGCGATCACCTGGCCGCCAGCCATCACGATCACGCGTGCGCGGTGCTGCTCGATCGTGATCGGGTGGTCCGGGCCGGGGATCTTGACGGGTTTGTCGTTCGGGACCGAATGGGTGGACATAACGATGCTCCGTGGCGAAGTGGGTGGTGTCCGTGCCCGAGCCGAGCGCCAAGGCAAGCGACTGAAGATATGCCCGTATTGCCGTACTACTTCACTTCGGGTATTTCTATACATACTAGCGCAGACCTTCCAGGTGCTGTGAGCGGCGCAACGCCCGCCGGAGTTGCATCGACTGCGTGCACGTGCTTCAGTGCAGCGGAATCGCGACTTCGCGGAAGAGGAACACAATTAGCCGACTGACAGGAGTGCGTGATGCTCGTTGGATACGCCGCGCGTGAGTGTGCAAATGAGCCTGCAAGTCAGCCTGCAATCTCGTCGTCGACAAATGGCGAGGTTGTTTGACTATGCCGGCACTTCGGAAGCGTTGGTCACTTCGCGCATTGGGCGCGGGTGCCGCTCTGCCTTTGAGCTTGCTGTCCGGCCCGTCGCACGCGCAGGTCGTGCCGGGGCAATTGTCGAGCAACACCGTGATCGGCGGCAATGTAAAGCAGCACGCGGACGCTGTGCTCGCGATCATGAGCTACACGACGGTCCCGGACGTCACGACCAGCAATCTGTCGGTCAATAACGGCCTGACCGGTAATCCCGGCTTCGGGCAGACGCAATTCGGCGGCGGCTTCACGCTCAGCAGGTCGTTTCCGTTGTACATGGAGGGCACGCTCGCCTACAGCCGCTACGATCCGATTTTCATCGCCACGGATGGCGCCCAGCAGCGTGCGGTGCCCACCAAGTGGAACACCTTCAGCGGCACGGTCGGCCTGGGCTGGGATTTCCGCATCACCGACGAGTTGGCATTCCGCCCGATCCTGAACGGTACGATCGGGCGCGTGTCGAGCGACCTGAAGGTGGGGCAGACGCTGTTCAATCACGTCACCGACAGCAACCTGCAGTTCCTCGAGAACGGCTCGCTCAATGCCTACGGCTATGGCGGCTCCCTGATGCTCGACTACGAGCACTACCGCGAAAACTACGAAATCGACGCCGAATTGCGGGCGACCGATATCTACCTGCGCAGTTTCGGCGGTTCATCGCAGGCCGTTCAGGGCTCGGCCACGGCCCAGCAAGTGAGCCTATGGACACGCTGGCGCGCGCCCACCGGCTGGCACGCGCTGGACCGACCAGTCCGCTATGTGCTCGAAGCCGCTTACTCGCACTATTTCGGCGACAGCGCCGGGGTGCTGGGTTTCAACGACCTCACGTCGCTGGGAGTCGGCCTCGAACTCGATAGCAGCAGGTATCCCATCATCGTCACCCGCACGCGCGCGATGGTGCGCTACGTGTTCGGTCGCAACGTGCACGGCGTGTCGTTCGGATTCGCGATGAGTTTCTAGCGCGGCCTGCTTACCGGACCGCACGAATGGCGCGGATACCTGCCGTCGACGCTACTTCGTCACCCCCTTCTTCGTCGCGAGATCCTGCGCCATCTTGTAGTGTTCCTCGATGGTGGGCAGCGCTTTTTGCGCGGCCTTCTTCAGATCAGCGTTCTGGCCATCCGAAATTTCTTTCTTGAATGCGCTCAGCGCGTCCTCGTGTCCCTGCAAGCCGATCTTCTGGATATAGGCCTGATCGAATGCGTTGCCATGCAGGCTCTTCAGCGAGTCCAGCACCGTGGTGTCGGAATTGTCCTTCGGCACCGCGACGCCGTGTGGCGCAGCCATCTTCAGTTGCATCGTGAGCTTCGTGTGATCGAGCATCATGTGATGCGCGAACGACTTCACATCCTTGTCGCTGGAGTTCTTCGTCGCGAGCTTGGCCGCGTCGATTTCGGTCGACGACGACATGCTCGCCGCCTGCACGAAGTCCTTGTCGGCCTGGGGCAGCGGATTGGCGCTCGTGGTCGAGGCGGCCTCGGTTTGCGCGCCGGCGATCTGAGGGATAGCGGCAAGCCCACAGCACATCGCGGCAATGGCGGTAACGCGCTTCATGTTTTTCTCCTCTACGAAGTGGAACGGGATGAAGCGAAGCGGGACGGATGACTCGCTTCGATCGACAACCCGCAAGCGCCATACCATCGTCCACCGCGCGTCTGGAATGATGGATGCTCGACGACGGAGGTCTGCACGGCGGAAGAACGACGGAGGCTCGCATGCGCATCGCGCAAGTGTCGACGCTCTACGAGCGCGTGCCGCCCGTCGCCTATGGCGGCACCGAGCGCGTCGTGTCGTGGCTGACCGAGGCGCTGGTCGAACTCGGCCATGAGGTCACGCTATTCGCGAGCGGCGACTCGTTGACGCGCGCGCATCTCGTGTCGGTCTATCCGCGGCCGCTGCGTGAGCTCGAGAACACGGCCGACCCGCAGGCGTTTCATGTCGCGATGCTCGAACAGGTCGTGCAACGTTCGGCCGACTTCGACATCGTGCACTTCCACACCGACTACACGAGCTTCCCGTTCGGCCGGCGGCTGGGCTGCGCGCACGTGACGACGCTGCACTGGCGGCTCGACATCCCCGGTCTGGATGCGCTGTACCGCGAGTTTTGCGACGTACCGCTGATATCGATCTCCGACGCGCAGCGCGCGCCGCTGCCGCGACTCGCGTGGCAGCGCACCGTCCATCACGGCCTGCCGCGCGACCTTCACACCTTCAGCCGCACGCCGTCCGACTACCTGGCATTCGTCGGCCGGATCGCGCCGACCAAGCGACCCGATCTCGCGATCGAGATCGCGCGCCGTGCGAACGCGCGGCTCGAAATCGCGGCCAAGATCGACGACGGCGATCGCGTCTACTACGAGCACGAGGTCGCCTCGCTGATGCGGCAACCGCATGTGTGCTATCGCGGCGAGCTCGGTGGTCGTGACAAGGATCGCTTCATCGGCGCCGCGCGAGCGCTGCTGTTTCCGATCGACTGGCCCGAGCCGTTCGGGCTCGTGCTGGTCGAGGCGCTGGCGGCGGGCACACCGGTGATCGCGTTCGACCGCGGCTCGGTCCGCGAAATCATCGACGACGGCGTGACCGGCTTCATCGTCGATAGTGTCGACGAGGCCGTCGATGCGGTGAACCGTATCGGCGAACTGGACCGCGCGCGCTGTCGCGCAGCATTCGAGCGGCGCTTCACCGCGGCACGCATGGCCGACGAGTACCTCGAGGTTTACCGGAAGCTGTTGGCATCGAAGCGTTGAAGCGTTGAAGCAACGGCGCCTGCGCGAGTGTGGAGTTTTTCTAACACGGCACGCCATTCTTGACCAACGCCATCGGCACTGACGGCCACGGTGCATGCGAGCGGACCACGCGTCATGCGGCCGCCGGGCGCACGCGCGCAGCGGGCCGAGCGCATCGCGATCGGCGAGCACGAGTCGGGAAGACCGTCAGCGCGCCTCGCAGGCGCCGCCCGGCGCCCTACAGGCACGCCGGATGCGAAGGCACGAGCATCCGCGCGTGCCCGAAGCGATGCCCGGCACGGACGTACAGCCGGAGCAGTAGCCGGTACGCGACACGCCGGACGTGCAAGCACCGGGCTCGGCGGCGCCGCGACGCGCCACCCCGGCCAGCACTTGACCCTTCCACGCAACCCATCAGGGGAACGAAATGACCGACTCCCGTTCGACCACGGGCGAGCGCCCGCTGAACCCGTTCATCGACGTGCAGAAAGCGCTGAAGGGCGCTTCCTATCCCGCCGACAAGGACAGCCTCATCGAAACCGCGAAAGCCAATGGCGCCGACGACGAGGTGCTGCAACGGCTCCAGGATCTGCCCGACCAGCAGTATCAGAGCCCCGCCGAAGTCTCGAAGGGCGTCGGCAATGAATAGCCCGCAAACTCCATCGCCGCCGCCGCCAGGTCAGGGCTCACCGGCGGCCCGGTCCCCGCGTGGAACGCGGCTTTCGGCCGCGCTCGCGGTGCCGGGCGTCGTCTTCTTCGTCATTGGCGTGCTGCTCGCGATCGGCGGTATCCGGCTCGCGATGCTCGGCGGCTCGTGGTACTACCTGCTCGCCGGCATCGCGATCGCGGCGACCGGCGTACTGCTGTGGCTGCGCCGGCGTGCCGCGCTGTTCGTGTTCGCGATCGTGCTGTTCGCATCGACGATCTGGGCGGTGGTCGAGGCGCGCTTCGATTTCTGGCAATTGCTGCCGCGTCTTTGGGTGTGGGTCGTGCTCGCGATCTGGCTGCTACTGCCACCGGTGAGCAAGCGGCTTGCGCTCGGGCCGCCCGCCGTATCGCGCGAAGGCGTGCTGCCGCTCGCGGGAGCGGTCGTGCTCGCGGTGCTGCTCGGCGTCGTCACCGCGTTCAATCATCCGTACGATCACCCCGGCCAGCTCGAAGTGACGTCGGCCGCGCCTGCCGACGCGCCGCTTGCCGGCGACTCGAATCGCAAGCCGGCGGACTGGAGCGACTACGGCGGCTCGCCGCTCGGCCAGCGCTACTCGCCGCTTGCGCAGATCACACCGGAGAACGCGGGCAAGCTGAAGGAGGCATGGCGCATCGAGACCGGCGACAAAGCCGGTCCGGGCGACCCGACCGAAACCACCTACGAAGACACGCCGATCAAGGTCGACAACAAGGTGTACGTGTGCACGCCGCACAGCATCGTGATCGCGCTCGATCCCGCGACCGGCCACCAACTGTGGCGTTACGACCCGCACATCCAGAGCCCGGTCGGCAGCTTCAAGCACTGGGAGCATATGACTTGTCGCGGCGTGTCGTATCACGACGACGCGCTCTATCCGCCGCTGCCGGCCGCGGCCGAAGCCACGCGCAACAGCGCGGCCGCAGCCACCGCGAGTCCGGCGAGCGCCGCGGCGGCGGCGGGCCAGGGCACGGTGCCGACGCCGGTGCCGAACACGCCGCAAGACCGGACCGCAGCTGCGAGCGAGTGCCCGCGCCGCATCTTCCTGCCGACCGCGGATGCGCGCCTGATCGCGCTGAACGCCGACACGGGCGCGCTGTGCCCGCACTTCGGCAACAACGGCGCAGTGGACCTGCGCACGCACATCGGGCCGTTCACGCCCGGTGGCTACTACTCGACGTCGCCGCCGGCCGTCACGCGCGACCTCGTGATCATCAGCGGCCACGTGACCGACAACGAATCGACCAACGAGCCGTCCGGCGTCACGCGCGCGTTCGACGTGCACGATGGCCACCTGGTGTGGAACTGGGACGCGGGCAATCCGGACAAGACGCAGCCGATAGCATCAGGCCAGATCTACGTGCGCAACTCGCCGAACATGTGGTCGGTGTTCTCGGTCGACGAGAAGCTCGGCATGGTCTATCTGCCTCTCGGCAATCAGACGCCGGACCAGTGGGGCGGCCTGCGCACACCGGCGTCCGAGAAGGTCGCGGCGGGCATCGTCGCGCTCGATCTCGCGACCGGCCGGATGGTGTGGAACTACCAGTTCACGCACCACGACCTGTGGGACATGGACGTCGGCGGCCAGCCGTCGCTCGTCGATCTGCAAACCGCGAGCGGCGTGCAACCGGCGATCATCGCATCGACCAAGCAGGGCAGCATCTACGTGCTGAACCGCCAGACCGGCAAGCCGATCATTCCGATCACCGAACGTCCGGTGCCGGGCGGCGCGGCGCCGGGTGACCACACGTCGCCGACGCAGCCCTATTCGGCGCTGAACTTCGCGCCGCCGATGGTGCACGAGCACGATATGTGGGGCACCAATCCGTTCGATCAGCTGTGGTGCCGCATCAAGTTCAAGTCGTTGCGCTACGACGGCATGTTCACGCCGCCATCGGAGCAGGGCTCGCTCGTGTTCCCCGGCAACTTCGGCGTGTTCGACTGGGGCGGTGTGGCGGTCGATCCGGTGCGGCAGGTGCTGATCGTCAATCCGAGCTATATGGCGTTCACGTCGAAGCTGGTTCCGCGCGCACAGATCGGTTCGAACAGCGGCGAACAGAAGGGCAGCGAAACGAGTGGCATCAAGCTCGCGCTCGGCACGCCATTCGGCTTCGAACTGAACGCGTTCCTTTCGCCGCTCGGCATTCCGTGTCAATCGCCGCCCTGGGGCTACGTGGCCGCCGTCGATCTGCGCCAGGGGCATATCGTCTGGGAGCACAAGAACGGCACGATCCGCGATAGCGCGCCGCTGCCGATTCCGATGCCGCTCGGCGTGCCGAGCCTCGGCGGCATGATCACCACCGGTGGCGGCGTCGCGTTCCTGTCCGGCACGCTCGACTACTACCTGCGCGCCTATGACGTGCGCACCGGCGCACGGCTGTGGCAAGCGCGTCTGCCGGCCGGCGGCCAGGCCACGCCGATGACCTATGCCGACAGCAACGGCAAGCAGTATGTGCTGGTGGTCGCGGGCGGACATGGCTCGCTAGGCACGAAGCAGGGCGACTCCGTGGTCGCCTATACGTTGCCGTAGTCGCGCCGCGGTAATCACACTGCAAGCGCGCGCCACGCTCAATGCGTGGCCGCGCGCAGCAAAAGCTTCAACACACCCGCCACCGTCGCGACCGCGACGACGCCGGCGAGCCACAGGCCGGCGAACCACGCAAGGCGGCGCCACATGTCAGTGGTACCCCTCGCCCGCGCGCATCTTGCCCTTGAACACCGAGTACGCATACACGGTATAGCCGAGAATCATAGGCACCGTGATCGCGGCGCCGACCAGCAGAAACAGCAGGCTCGCATGCGGCGCTGCCGCCGCGCGGAACGAAATCGACGGTGGCACGAGGTTCGGATAAAGACTGATCAGGAGCCCCGCGTAGCACAGCACGAAGATGCCGTACGCAAACAGCAGCGGCAACAGATGGCGGCGCGCAGACAGGCTGCGGAAAAATCCGAAGGCCAGCAGAACGACCAGCACCGGTACCCAGGCGGTGAACAGCAGGTCCGGCCAGCGGAACCAGCGCGCCGTCAGCGAGTTGGGCAGCATCGGCGTCCATAGCGTGACCACCACGATCAGCGCGAGCACGGTGACGGCCATCGTGCGCGCGTGTCGCCGGCAACGCTCGTGCAACGGACCTTCGGTGCGCCAGATCAGCCAGCACGAGCCGAGCAGCGTGTAACCGGCCATGACCGCGAGACCGCACAGGATCGTGAAGCCGGTCAGCCAGTCCCACCAGCCGCCCACATACGAGAACCCCTTGACCTCGATACCTTGCAGCAGGCCGCCGAGCACGAGCCCCTGGCACAGCGCCGCGAGCGCCGAGCCGCCGAAGAACGCGGCGTCCCACCATGCGCGGCCGCGACCTATCGCGCGAAAGCGGAATTCGAAAGCGACGCCGCGGAACACCAGCGCGAGCAGCATCGCGATGATCGGCGGATAGAGCGCCGGCAGAATCACCCCGTAGGCAAGCGGAAACACCGCGAACAAGCCGCCGCCGCCGAGCACGAGCCACGTCTCGTTGCCGTCCCACACCGGTGCGATCGAATTCACCATTACGTCGCGGTCGTCGCGCTGGTGCTCGACCGCGAACAGGATGCCGACGCCGAGATCGAAGCCATCGAGCAGCACGTATGCGAGCACCGCGAACGCGAGGATCGCGGCCCATACCAAAGCGAGATCAAACGTTCCTGTCGTCATCGGCGTGACTCCCCGGAGTTGATGGGCCGGACGGTGCCTGCGCGGGGCCCGGTGTGATGCCGGCGCTGCGATGCGGCTTGTCCTTTGCGGGGCCGGGCGTGTCGAGCGTGGGCGTCGCCGCCATCAGCCGGAACAGAAAGACCACGGCCGCGCCGAATACGATCGCGTACACCACGCCGAAGCTCGCGAGCGATACCGCGACGCCGGGCGCGGCGATCGGTGACACGCTGTCGGCGGTACGCAGCAGACCGTACACCGTGTAAGGCTGCCGGCCGACTTCGGTGACGGTCCAGCCGCACAGCAACGCGATCAGACCAGCCGGCCCCATCGCGACCATGATCCAATGCATCCAGCGCGCTTCGTACAGGGCCCTTCGGTAGCGCAACGCGAGACTGCCCAGTCCGAGCAGCGCCATCAGGACGCCGAGTCCGACCATCACGCGAAACGCCCAGAACACGACCGGCGAGAACGGCCGCTCGGACGGCGGGAACGATTTGAGGCCTGCGATCGAGCCGTCCCAGGTGTGCGTCAGAATCAGCGCGCCGAGATGCGGTATTTCGAGCGCATAGTCGGTCGTCTCCGTGCGCATGTTCGGGAACCCGAACAGAATCAACGGCTGACCGGGACGCGCGAGCCAGTCGCCTTCGAGCGCGGCGATTTTCGCCGGCTGGTGCTTGAGTGTGTCGATACCGTGCTGGTCGCCGACCACCATCTGGATCGGCGCGACGATGCAGGCCATCCATAGCGCCATCGACACCATCAGGCGCGCGCAGACGTTGCGCGAATCGCCGAGCAGATGCCAGGCGCCGACCGCGCCGACGACGAACGCGACGCTCAGATACGCGGCCAGCACCATGTGTACGAGCCGGAACGGAAATGACGGATTGAAGATGATGCGCATCCAGTCGGCCGGAAAGAAGCGTCCTTCGACGATCGCATAGCCCTGCGGCGTCTGCATCCATGAATTGACGGCGAGAATCCAGAACGCGCTCATTAGCGTGCCGGTCGCGACGAGCACGGTCGCGAGAAAGTGCAGACGCGGGCCGACGCGTTTCATGCCGAACAGCATCACGCCGAGAAAGCCCGACTCGAGAAAGAAAGCGGTCAACACTTCATAGCCCATCAGCGGCCCGACGATCGGACCCGCGCGAAACGCGAAGCCCGCCCAGTGGTGCCGAACTGATACGACATCACGAGCCCCGATACGACGCCGATGCCGAACACGACCGCGAAGATCGTCAGCCAGTAGCGGTAGACGGCAAGATACACGGGCTTGTGGGTGACGAGCAACGCGCCTTCGAGCACGGCGAGGTAGCTCGCGAGACCAATCGACAGCGCCGGAAAGATGATGTGGAAAGCAATCGTGAAGCCGAATTGCATTCGCGCGAGGGTCACGGCATCGATGGGAATGGACATCAGGGTTCCTCGGGGCAGGCTAGCGGCGGCGCTCCGCCGCTTCGACACGACCCGCAGCAAGCCCCATACCGTTGGGCGCGGGTTCCGGGGTATAGCGCTTGCTGAGCGCACGCATGAATCGATCGAAGGAGTCGTGCACCATGCGATTTTTCGCGCTCGCAACCGACTACGACAACACGCTCGCCACCGACGGCCGGGTCGCCGATTCGACGTGGGCCGCACTCGAACGCCTGCGCGAGTCGGGCCGTCACGCGATCCTCGTCAGCGGACGCGAACTCGACGACCTGCTCGCGATCTGCCCGCGCATCGAGCTGTTTTCGCGCGTGGTCGCGGAAAACGGCGGCGTGCTGTATTGCCCGGCCGATGGCACGCGCCGTCTGCTCGCACCCGCACCGCCGGAGAATTTCGTCGCGGAGTTACGGCGGCGCGCACCCAACGCTTTCAGCGTCAGCCAAACGTTGGTCGCGACGATGAAGCCCCATGAGCATGTCGCGCTCGATGTGATTCGCGACCTCGGGCTCGAGTTGCGGATCATCTTCAACGGCGACGCGGTGATGATCGTGGCGCCGGGCGTGTCGAAGGCGAGCGGTCTGAGCGCGGCGCTCGCCGATCTCGAACTGTCGCCGCTGAACGTGGTCGGGATCGGCGACGCGGAAAACGACCATGCGCTGCTCGACGCGTGCGGCCTCGCGGCGGCCGTCGCGAACGCGTTGCCGGAGTTGAAGAAGCACGCCGATATCGTGACGGACGGCGTCGCGGGCGCGGGCGTCGCGGAACTGATCGACGCACTCGTCGCCGACGATTTGCGCAGCACCGCCGACGCGTCGCCGCGCAATCGCATCGTGCTCGGCCCGCGCTGTGATGCGCCGGACAGCGAGCCGCTGTCGTTGTCCGCGTACGGCAGCGTCGTGCTGCTCGTCGGTGACTCGGGCTGCGGCAAGTCGACCGCGACGGCGGGCCTGCTCGAACGGCTCGCGGACGCCGGCTGCCAGATGTGCATCGTCGATCCTGAAGGCGACTATGACAACGACGACGCGACCCTCGTGCTCGGCGATGCGAGCAATGCACCGTCGATCGAGGAGGCGATGCAGTTGCTGCGCCGTCCGGCGCGGCCGGCTATCGCGCTCAATCTGCTGCGGGTGCCGCCGTCGGATCGGCCGGTGTTCTGCGCGAATCTGCTGCTGCAGGTGCAGCGTCTGCGCACGCGCACCGGGCGGCCGCACTGGCTCGTGTTCGAAGAGGCGCATCACGTGTTTCCCGCGCAATGGGCCGGCGCGAACCAGGCGATTCCGGATGCGCTCGAAACGGCGCTCGCGGTCACCGTGTCGCCGGAGCAGTTATCGCCGGTGTTGCTGCGGCAGGTCGGCACCGTGCTCGCGATGGGCGACGGCGCGCATGCGGCCTTGCAGCGCTTTGCCGCGGCAAGTGGACGCGAGCCGCCAGCGTCGAGCGGTGATGGGGCGCAACTCGCCAGAGGCGACGCGCTGTTATGGCGCGTCAGCGCCGCCGCGCCGCCGCAACCCGTGCGGCTCGAGCCCGGTCGCAAGGAAAAGCGCCGGCATCGTCGCAAGTACGCGGAGGGGCTGCTGATTCCCGAGCGCAGCTTTTACTTTCGGGGCGAGCACAACGCGCTGAACCTGCGCGCGCACAACCTCGTGCTGTTCGTCGAGATTGCCGAGGGTGTCGATGCGGCGACATGGCAGTTTCATCGCCAGCGTGGCGACTATTCGCGCTGGTTCGAACAGCAGATCGGCGACGCGGACCTGGCCGACGAAGCGCGCGGCATCGAGCAGGACAGCGCACTCGATGCGGCGCAAAGCCTCGCGCGCATCCGCGCGGCGATCCACGCGCGCTATACCCAACCGGAGAATCCGTCGCTGCCCGCGGTGTTGACCGGCTCGCCGCAAAGTCGCGACGAGCCCGACCCGCGTCAATCCGACGCCGATCCGCAGCAGCGGCAGTGAGGCGGGGATTGCAACGCGCCCCGCGCGCATTGCCCGCCAGGCACGCGCTATGCGCATCTCCGGTCAAAGCGGGCCGTTGCAACGGACCGAAGGAGCCGAACATGCGTGTGCAGGCGATAGAGATGGCCGACTTCCTCGTAAGCTGGACCGTCATCAGGGATTCTGAAGGTGCCTTTCAATGGATCGTGCTCGTGACCGAGCGCGGCGGCGGACATGGCACGGTCTTCGAGCGACGCGGCACGTGTGGCCACGTGTCATGGGGCGACGCGCAGGACATCGCGGCCGAGAATGCGCGCCGCGTCGCCGCCACGCTCGTCGAGCCGGGCACGCTCGACAGGACGAAACAGCGGGGCGCGCGGACGCCGGCGGCGCCCGGCGCGAATCGTTGATGCCCGCTTGCGCCAGTCGTTCGCGCATCCGCTAGTCATATTGACGCTGCGTCCGTGCCGCGCGACGCGACCTCGGCAGGCTGCGCCGCAACGCGAGCAATAAGGTCGATCCCAGCAGCAGCGTGGCGATCGGAAACGTGCCCGCCGCATTCATCGCAATGTTCATCGGACGCTCTCCGAGCAACTGCATCCGGCGGCGCGTCATCGCGGCGCCGAGCGACTGCAGTTCGTTTTTCAGCACGCGCTCGGCGTCGGGCAGCAGGATGGTTTCCTCGTCGGCGACGTGATGGGCGACTTCGCGGATCAGTTGAAGAAACAGCCCGTCGTAGGCGGCGTTTTCGGGGCCCATTGCGCGCAGCTTCGCGATCGTCGCGCGCATCTCGTCGTGCTCGGAACGACTTTTCGTCAATGTCTCGTCGTTGCCCATCGCGCGGTCTAGCGCCGGGTAGAAAATTTCTTCCTCCAGTTGCGCGTGGATTTCAAGCGCATCGCATACGCCGTTGACGATCGCGCGTTTTCGCCACCATGGCGTGGACGCGTGGTATCGGTGCGAAGCGGCGAGCACGTGCATATGGTCGAGGCGGATCATCGACGTAATCGACGGCGACAACGATGAGGCGTCATTGGACATGGCGTTTCTCCACTGAAAGGGTGCTCGCGGATACCGCATGCGCCATTCCCGATGCCCGACAATCGGTCAATCGGATGCCGGCGCCTCGCTAGCGGAGTTCTTTGCTGTTCGAGAGCGCGCTCAACGCGGAGTCCGCGGCATCCGCCGCACGGGCGAACAGGTCGTCGACGATTCGGCGCGCCGCGCTATATCCGCCCATCAACGCATCGGCTTCGGTGTCGAACGGCCGTCCGCCGGCAATGTCGAAGCGCAGCGGCGAGAACGTGGCAACCGCGGCACCCGCCTGATAGATGTGAACCACCGCCGCATAGCGCGTGCGTACCGCCGCGCGCCCGGCGGGGCGCAACGTGAAATCCGCCTCGACGGTCACCTCGATCGTGAACCCGTGGTATTCGTAGGTCCGCATCATCATCATGTCCTTCGTCGCGTAAGTGTGTGATCGCGCCGGTGCGCGACGATCATGCGCGACGGCCACGGCGCTCGCTGCGTGCTTCGAGGGTAGCGAGCCGCGCGAGCAGCAGGCGCGCTTGCGGTTGCAGCGCCGGCGGCAGTTCGGCATTGGCCTCGATGCGCGCGCGCCAGTAAGCGGGCGTCGCAACTACCGTGCCCTGCCAGTCGACGCGGTCGCGTTGAACGAGTTGTTCAAGGCGCTGCACCATCGTGCTGATGTGCTTCAGTTCGTTGGCAGCGTCGTTATAGTTGCGCGCGGCATGCACAGGTTCTCTCCGATTTGTTGTTAGTCGTTGTCGTGAGTCAGCGTTTCGACCATACCGCGTCGTTCGCTCCAGGGGCCTGTACCGCCTCAACGTTTTCGCATCAGCGACCAGTTGGCGCCCGAGCACCGCGTTGAATTCTTCGCGCTCTATATCGGTGCACTCCGGCGATGCCTTCACCAGCATCAACACCGCAAATTCATGAGGGCTCAGCATGATCCTTCCTGGAGCGGTCAATTTTTCACGGAACGGACGGTTTTGACGTTGTCGGCGGTAAGTCGTACCGGTCTGTCGACGTGTCGGAAAACGCCGGAAACAGCATACGCTGGCGTCCGTAAAAAAGTGCATCGAGGCGCGTGTCCGAAACGCTGACGTTGCGGACAGCCGCGCCGCGAGGTGCGCTAGCGCCTTCGCGCGAATTCGAATGCGCCCGTTCGCGACCGACTCCGCGTGGCGTTATTCAATGTGAATGACGGTTCGAAATGCCTGACGTCCGACGAGCCTGCCCTCGCGCCGTCGATGCGCGGCCGCGGGAAAACTCCGCGAGGCGCGATCCCAACCGCGACGCGGCGCCGCGCGCATCGACGAAACACGCGGCAGCGCCTTCCAGCGATCAGACGACCTCATTGGTTGCGCGGGACTTCGCTGCCTATTTCGGCACCGGTCGTCGGATCGCTCGACGGGTCGGAGCGCAGACGCTTGGCCATCGCGGTAACCGCGGTTTCCTGTTGCGCTTCGAGGCCCACCGACGCACTGCCGTCGCCGCCATCCACCGCGGGTTCACCGGTCTGTATCGTGAGACCGGTGCCGCTGTTCCACGGTGTGTTGATCACCGCTCCGTCGTGCGACATCTTGTAGTAGACGCTCGCGAATTCCTGTCTCGGCGGCAGCTTGCCCGGCGGGAAACTCGGCGTGATCGCATACAGCGCCTTCTCGAACGACTTCTGATGCGCGACTTCGCGGGTCATCAGAAAGCCGAGCGCCTCGCGCACGCCGGCATCGTCGGTGACGTTGATCAGCCGTTCATAGATGATCTTCGCGCGCGCTTCGGCCGCGATGTTCGAGCGCAGGTCCGCGGTCGGCTCGCCGATCGTGTCGATGTACGCGGCACTCCACGGGACGCCGCCGGAGTTCGTCAGCGGCGGTCCGCCGCCGTATAGCACCTGGGTCAGGTGACTGTCGTTGCCCGCGCCGTTGAGCTTGCGATAAAGCTCGGCTTGCTGCTCGACCGCTTCGGCGAGTTCCCCTTTCGCGCCGCGATTCAACATCGCGACGATCGAGCCGATGATCTCGAGATGGCTCAGCTCTTCGGTGGCGATATCGAACAGCATGTCCTTGCGCCCGGGGTCTTCTTCCGCAACGGCCTGGGTGAAGTAGCGCATCGCGGCGGCCAGTTCGCCTTGCGGACCGCCGAACTGCTCCAGCATCAGATTCGCGAGCCCGGGATTGGTCGTGCCGACGCGAACCGTGTATTGCAGGCGTTTGTTGTGCATGAACATCGTGACCTCCATTGGAGTTGGTACTTGGGTCTTCCATCCGCCGTGCCACGCATGCGGAGCGCCGTTCGTCGCGAGCGGCGCGTGGATCGCCTCGCATGCCGCATTCCTGGCCGGCTCGCAGCGCGTCGTTGGCCGGCCCGCGATGGCGTGCGCGGTGGCCGATGGCGCCTATCTCATGCCGCGCGCTGATCGTCATCGGCATGTCCGTGGCCTTCGGCATATGGACAGCCGGCATCGGTTGGAGCAGCATGGTCGCCTGGATGGGCTTGAAGCAGCGGGCGAATGCCCCTGGAACTTGCATGTGAGCGAGGCACTCGACTCCTATACGCGCGCTGCGGCATCGACACTTTTTCGAGCTGCGCGCAGGAGCGAGGTAACCAGTCGTCCTACTGCAGGAGGAAAGAAATGCTGACGCAGAAAACCAGGGACATCGTAAAAGCGACGGCCCCGGTTCTGGCCGCGCACGGCTATACGATCATTCAACGTTTCTATAGACGGCTCTTCGAAGCGCATCCCGAACTGAAAAACGTTTTCAACATGGCGCATCAGGAGAAGGGGCAGCAGCAGGAAGCGCTTGCGCGCGCGGTGTACGCGTATGCCGAGAACATCGAGGACCCCAGCAGTCTCGCCGCGGTGCTGCGCAATATCGCCAACAAGCACGCGAGCCTCGACGTGAAAGCGCAGCACTATCCGATCGTCGGCGAACATCTGCTCGGCGCGATCAAGGACGTGCTCGGCGACGCCGCGACCGACGACATCATCTCCGCGTGGGCGCAGGCATACGGCAATCTCGCGGACGTGCTGATGGGCATGGAGTCCGAATTGCGCGAAACCCGCGCGGCGCAGCTAGGCGGCTGGACCGGATGGCGCACCTTCGTCGTCAAGGAGAAGCGGCCCGAGAGCAGCGTGATCACGTCGTTCATCCTCGAACCGAAGGATGGACAGCCGGTCGCCAACTTCGAGCCGGGACAGTACATCGGTATCGCGGTCGACGTGCCCGCGCTCGGCCTGCAGCAGATCCGGCAATACAGCCTGTCCGACGTGCCGAACGGCCATAGCTATCGGATCTCGGTCAAGCGCGAGAGCGGCGAGGCCGGGCGGCCGGCGGGCTATGTGTCGTCGCTGCTGCACGATCACGTGAACGTCGGCGACGAGGTGAAGCTGGCGGCGCCGTACGGTACGTTCTACATCGATGTCCATGCGAAGACGCCGATCGTACTGATCAGCGGCGGCGTCGGTCTGACGCCGATGGTCAGCATGTTGAAGCGCGCGATTCAGGACCCGCAGCGGCGCGTGGTGTTCATTCATGGTGCACGCAACGGCGCGGTGCACGCGATGCGCGACCGTCTGCAGCAGACCGCCGCCACCCAGCCGAACTTCCGCGCGATCGTGTTCTACGACGCGCCGCTCGATACCGACGTGCAGGGCCGCGACTACGACAACGCCGGTTTCATCGACCTGAGCAAGCTGCGCGACGAGATCCTGTTGCCCGACGCCGACTACTACATCTGCGGTCCGGTTCCTTTCATGCGGCTGCAGCACGACGCATTGAAAAACCTGGACATTCACGAGTCGAAAATTCACTACGAGGTATTCGGACCAGATCTGTTCGCTGAATGACGCATACCGAAAGTGCCGCGCGACGGCTGCCACGGAAACGACAAGCAGGAATGCAGTCACCGAGACGGGGAGTGCGGCATGAAAGTGCACCATCTGAACTGCATTTCGACCTGCCCGTTGTGCGGCATGCTGTTCAACGGGCAACCCGAATCGTTGATCCGCCGCGGGCATCTGGCCTGCCATTGTCTGCTCGTCGAAAGTCCGGCGGGGCTCGTGCTCGTCGATACCGGTTTCGGTCTGCGCGATGTCGCCGATCCGTATTCGCGCCTCGGCAAATTCTTTCTGAGGCTGCTGAAGCCCGAGTTCCGGAATGAAATGACGGCGATCAGGCAGATCGAGCGGCTCGGTTTCGACCCGGCCGACGTGCGGCACATCGTGATGACGCACCTCGATTTCGACCACGCAGGCGGTCTCGACGACTTTCCGCACGCAACGGTGCACATGCTCGCGAGCGAGCGTCAGTACGCGGCGCAGCAAAAGACCTGGCTCGACCGGCAGCGCTTCAGGCCGCAGCAGTGGTCGTATCAGAACATGTGGCGCGTGCATTCGCCGCAGTACACGGAGCGCTGGGAAGGCTTCGCGAAGGTGCATCCGATCGAGGAGCTCGCGAGCGAGATCGCACTCGTGCCGTTGCGAGGCCATACCTATGGTCACGCGGGCGTCGCGGTGAACGGCGACGGCGGCTAGTTGCTGCTCGCGGGCGACGCCTATTTCGACAACGCCGAGCTCGACCCGGTGCGTCCGCATTGCGCGCCCGGCTTACGCTTCTATCAGTGGATGCTCGAAAAGGACCGCGCGGCACGGCTGTACAACCAGCGCCGACTGCGCGATCTGGCGAAGCGCGCGAGTCCCGCGTTGAAGATTTTTTGCAGCCACGACGTCGACGAATTCGAGCGGCTCGCGGGCCGTTCGGTGGCGGTGCCGGCGGAGCAGATGGCGTGACGATAGTGCGAGACGCGTCTCGCGGAGACGACTGTCCGCGGCGCAGGGCTTACGGACAGCCTGCGGGTCGGACGTGTTTCCTATACTGGATTTGTCCTCCGCTTGGACTCGTGGGGACAGCGTTCTCAAATGCGCTTGCAGCGACCATGCCGGTCAAAGGCTGGTCGCTTTTTTTGCGCGCGCAGTCTTCATCGATCCGGTCGCCGCAGCAGCGCGGCCGCGAGCAGGCCGGCGCCGAGCACCAGGTAGACGTTGCCGAGCGAGCGACGCGACAGGTGCGCCTCGAATCCAGGCGTGAGCCGGTTGGGCACCACCTTGTAGTCGACCACATACGCGCTTGCCACGGTGGCGGCGGCGGCTAGCGCGGCGGCGCCCGGCCGTCGTGACGGCACAGGGCCGGCCATCCGGTCAACGAGTTGCTCGAACAGCATTGCCCAGAAGATGGCGGCCGCCTGATGGATCGCGAAGCCGGTCACCGTATGGCGGATGCTGAAGCCGCGTTCGCGCAGCGCGCGTTGCGGCCACATGCAGTGGGTGACCGCATTGATCGGTGCGAGCGGGCTGCCCGATGCGTCCGTGGATGCCGCCGAGGCCGTCGCCGCCGACAGACAGCCGGACAGCAGCCCCGATGGGACGGCCCGGCGTAGCGTCGCGCCGATGGCCTGATACCACGGCGAACCGATCTTGTACTCGCGCGTTTTCATGGCAGCGCTCCGGTGCGGGCGCGCAAACGCACGCCCGATGATCGCGGACAGAGGTATGTGCGAGGAGCAGCATGGCGCGTTCCGCACGGACGGGACGACGCATCGGCCGGAGCCGAGTGCGCCGGTTCCCCTCGCACGGTCAGTGCCCTAGCTGCAAGTGAAACTGCTTGCCGAGTTCACGTCGCCGCTGGTGTATCGGGCCACCTTCGGATACGCGCAGAGCGGACGCGTGCGCCCGGCACCCCAGCTAGCTGGCACTTCGGCATTCGGAATCGCGTTGCTGGTGTCGCGAGCCGTCGCGATGACCCGGTTCGGGGCTTGCCCTTGCTCGACCCATGCCACCATGGGCGTCAGCATGTCGAACTGATCGGCCGTCGGACCGCCGCTGCAGTGGTTCATCCCTGCTACCGTAAAGAGCCGCGCGAAATTGCTTGCGTCTCCGCCACTAGCCGTCGAGAGGCGCTGATACCAGTCGGTCGTATCGTTCGACGAGAACACCGGATCGCTCGTTCCATGATAGACGATCAATTTCGCGCCCCGGCTACGCAGACCGCTCAGATCGGTCTCGTTCGGCGGGGTCATGAATGACCACGAAGACTCGGAATAGACCCCGCTCGTGGCGAAGATCTTCGGCGCATCACTGTCCATGCTGAAGTTCAGACCGTAGGTGCCCATCGAACCCAGGACCGAAGCGCTTTGCGGCGGCGACGTAAACACGAAGGCTGCCGCGGCCGGATCGAGGCTGATGGAATTGCCTTGCTTCCACGCGGCCCAGCCTGATCCGTTGATACCTACGTCGTACGGAAAGCTCGCATAGAGCGCCGTCCCGGCGCTGTTTTTCGCCCCAGAGAAAATATTTCCAACGGCCTGCTTTTGAGCCGCCGTAAGACAGGTGCCGTCGCGCGCATTGCCCGAACACGTCGGTACGTCAGTGAGCAGATTGAAATTCGCCTGGCACGCTTTGATGTCCTGGACCATTCCGTCCGCCACGCCATCGAGCGCATCACACTTCGCGATGATCTTCGATGCGATCAGTTGCCTTTCAGTGGTCGTCAAGCCGGTGGTGATATCGGCAATGCCCGACGAGGTCGTCGCGGTCGCGACGGTAGCGAGCTGTTGCGCGCTCCACAACTCTCCGATCGCCGCCTTGGGCAAATGAAAGCCGGGGTCACCGGCAATGATGCCGTCGTAATCCGCGAAAGACCTGGCTGCGGCCACCATCGCATGTCGGCCGCCGTTCGAGCAGCCTTCGAAGTAGCTGCGGTCGGGGCCCTTGCCATAGGCCAACCTGATTACCTGCTTGGCCATCGGCGTGAGCGTAGCGACGGCGTTATAGCCATAGTCGAGACGCGCCTGGGGATCGAGACCGAACAACGGGTTTTGCGACCCGGAATGACCTGCATCCGAACTGATCACGGCGAAGCCCATGTTCAGCGCGTTGTTCAGCGGGCCCCCGCCACTGAGCACCCCCGTCGCCGGTGTCACATTGCCGTCGAGACCACCGTTGGCCTGATAGAAAAAGCGTCCATTCCACGCGATTGGCAGCCGCATTTCAAAACCTATCGCATAAGTCTGGCCGTCAACGGCGCTCGTGCGTTGATTCATTTTCCCTTCGATCACGCAATGTTCGGGGACGGACTTTCCCGCCACCGCGAGCGTTCCGGCCGGCACGTCGGCGACGGAGGTGAAGGTCGCGTTGGCAAACGTCAACCTGGCGGCGAGCGCGGCGCAGTCTCCCGACAGCGTCGCGGGTTGTGCGGCGGAGAGCCGAGGCAATTGCGTCGCACTGGTGGATAGAGAGTCGGAACCGCCGCCGCAAGCCGTCAGCATCGCGGACACGGCCGATACGCACACAGCAATTGAAGTTCGTTTCATTTTCGACCCGTATCAGAACATGTGTTTGATGCCGACCATCACGCCCGTTTGACCCATGCCCGCGCCCGGCGTGGTCCCGCTACCGCCGCCACTGACCGAATAGCGCGCCTTCGCACTATTCGCCAGATACGCAGCCTGCGCGTAGACCGACGAACGCTTGCTCAGCAGATAGGTGGTGCGTAACGTTCCCATCGTGGCGCGAGTATCGTGGTCGCTATTGATGATGCGAAACACTTCGCCATCGAGCAGGAATGCAGGCGTGACCATGTACGAAGCGCCGAGGAAGAACAGGTCCGAACGGATATTGGGTACGGCCGGCGACTGGGTCACTACGCGGCGTCCAATCCAGCCTGCGCCGATCTTCGCGCCTGCGTATTGCGCATAGGCGCTCAGTTGCGTACGGGCGTCCTTGTCCGCGGCGTTGATCAGAGGTGTCGGCGGGACACCGTCGAAGAAGTTGGCGGCTGCGGTCGCGCCGCCGCGTTGCTCCTCGTACGACGCGGCAGCGCCGAAATATTGCGAGTCGTACTTGAGCATTGCGGACCAGTCGCGGCATTCCGTGGCGTGGCCTGGAACGGAGCCGGTACAGGTTCCTTGTCCTGGCGAGTTGCCGGTACCCGCCGCGTCCCGTCCGAATGAATAACCCACGCCCAACGTAAAGCCTTTGTACGAGCCGAGATAGGTGATCGAGTTGTCGGTGCGCGCGTTGGGCACATAGGCATCCAGCGAGCCCATGCCGTAAATGTCCGGACCGATGATGTCGGCGCCCTGAATCGCGAGATAGGTCATCGTGTACTGACGGCCGAACGCGAGCGTCCCATACGGGCTCTTCACGCCGATGAACGCCTGGCGTCCAAACAGACGGCCGCCCTGTCCAGAACTGCCATCGCGCATGTTGAAGCCGCTTTCGAGTGTGAAGACAGCGCTGTAGCCGCCGCCTAGATCTTCGTTGCCACGCAGCCCCCAGCGCGACGGGAACTCTCCGGTAACGGACGGCATGCGAACGACACTGTCGCCGTTCGCGTTGGCGTGCGAGACATACTCGATCCCTGTGTCAACGATGCCGTACAACGTGACGCTCGATTGCGCCAGGGCTCCTGCGCTCATCGCGCAGAGCGCACCGAACATGAGGACGTGAGTCGACTTCAATTGCATGGTGATATCTCCGGACCTGTTGTTTGTTTTTTGTGTTGAACTGCGGTTGTGGATCTTGGGTACGACTCAGTCTTTCGCTCGGGCCGGCGCAGCGGCATGAACGCGGCAACCAATATCAGGTAGGCTGATACTATGGTCAAAATTAAGCGCGTCCTGAAAGACGCGCCCTTCCGTCCGTCGTGATAGTTCCGTATTTGATATCAGGCACCCTGACAACGCAAGCGCGAAGTATTCGGTAGATTCCCCAGGGTTCGGAGGCGCGGAATTGGCTGCTAGCGAAAAAGTGAACTGGCCGGTCGCGTCCGCCTTCGCTGTCATCGCCGCTGGCGTTACAGCTGCGGGGAGCGATTGCCCGCGTTGCCGGGTCCGCGACCGCCTACCAGCATCGCGACGCAAGTTTCGACTGCTTTCCCGTCGCCATCTGGGACGAAGCAGCCGAAGACGCCGTGAACGTCGGGCGTCATCGCAACATTCCAGCGACCCGATTCCCCTGCACGACCCTGTGTCCGAGTAAGCTTTAGTCCGTTGATAGGGGGTTTGCGATGCGTTCGCGCCCTGTCTTCCATCTCATAGACTTGGAGCGGGAATGCAGGATGCGGCAGGCACGCAGCGCCAGGATGGAAGTGAGGCGCAAGCTTGCGGGGAAATTCGGCACTGACAGGGCTATTTTTGCGGGCCGTTTCGTGGACGCTGGAGTTATACAAACAACACACGAATCGGCTTGGGCCCGGGTAGGGGGCAAACAGGATGTTGCCATGAGTAATTTGGCTAAAAGCGTCGCACGACTCGTCGTATCCGCTATTGCCGGGTTCTCGATGTACAGCGGCGCCGCCAGCGCGGCTTGCCCGGCATACGTGGAACTGTCTTCCGGCACCGTCTTCGATCTGGCGAAGCTGATTGCGGACAATGGGTCACCGTCGGCAGCGCTGGAAAAAGCTCGCGCCGATCTTGCGCAAGTGAACCGCGCCGGTGAGTGTTCGACGATCGAGCACACCCGTTATCACGCAGAGTGCGTGGAAATCGTCGAAGCGACCCAGAGAGCAGTAGCTGCTTTGGAACGTTGTTCACGGTAATTCGCCTCGACGCGTGATCCGGTCCGGCACCGGCATTCGACTACGCCAGGGTCGCGCGCACTACGCTTCTCTGGTGTCAAAGATCAGAAGATCTACACCTGCCTGCGCGAAGTTGCCGAGATCTGCCGCAGTCGCCTGTCCTGCGGGCGAGTCAAAGGCCGACTTGATGGCGTCGACCGAGTCGAAACGAAGCATGGCGACGAGATGGTAAGGCGAGTCGCCTTGCGCCAACACCACCGGCCCCGCACTGATCTCGTAACTTTTCAGGCCCGGCAAGGTCTTCGCCAGTGGCGCGTGGGTCGACGCGTAATAGTCATCGAACGCCTTGGTATCGATTGGTTTCTTGTAAAGCGCGACGAGCTGGGCCATGGTTGCGTCTCCTGTAAGTGGACCTTGAAAGGGTGGTTTGCTCCTCCAGCTGGGCGCAGATGTGTCACACCGCCTGCGGTCGAGCCGATGGACAGCTCGTTGAGTCTATGACACCTTCGCGAGAGTTCAAGCTCAGCAATCCTCATACCTCGGCGCAAGCTGCGACAAGGCCGAATTGGCGACAGCAGCGAGAACGTACACCCGCAGTGATGTCTTTCTTTTATCAGCGGCGACGGGGTGCTAGGGTTGGATATGAAACCAGACCAAACAGGTACGGTTCGCGGAGGCTCAATCATGTTGCGCATGAGCAAGCTTGCCGACCATGTCACGGTGACCGCGATCACCCTGGCACGCGATCCGGACACCGTGCAGAGTACTGGCCGACTCGCCGAAGCACTCGTATCCACTATTGGCTACGGCAGTCGCCAGACGGATCACGCTGTTTGACGCGATTGCAGCGATCAGGACAGCCGGCAAGCCGCTAAGCACACTTCCGGGATCGCCCCAAGCGCGCGATCCGGCCGCCGCAACGCTGAAAGCGGAGGTCTGCATGAGTTCAAGTGTATCGAGAATCGACGAGCTGATCCGGAGCGAATACCGCCACGGATTCGTGACCGATGTAAAGTCGGACACGTTGCCGCGCGGCGTGTCTGAAGATGTCATCCGCCTGATTTCAGCAAAGAAGAGTGAACCCGACTTCATGCTCGCCTGGCGCCTCTCGGCATACCGGCACTGGCTGACCATGAACGAGCCTCATTGGGCATCGGTTGAGCACCCACCTATCGACTATCAGGACATTGCGTATTATTCGGCGCCGATTGGTCCGAAGGATCGCCCGAAGAGTCTGCAGGATGTCGATCCGGAACTGCTGCGCACGTACGAGAAACTCGGCGTTCCGCTCGAAGAGCGCGAGATGCTCGCGGGCGTCGCGGTGGATGCGGTGTTCGATAGCGTGTCGGTCGCGACGACGTTTCGCGAAAAGCTTGGCGCGCTAGGCATCGTGTTCTGTCCGTTTTCGGAAGCGGTGCAGACTCATCCTGAACTGGTGCGGCAATACCTCGGCTCAGTGGTGCCGCATACCGACAACTTTTTCGCTGCGCTGAACTCCGCGGTCTTTAGCGACGGCTCGTTCTGCTATATCCCGCCGGGCGTGCGTTGCCCGATCGAACTTTCCACGTACTTCCGCATCAACGCGCAAAACACGGGACAGTTCGAGCGAACGCTGATCATCGCGGACAAGGGAGCCTACGTCAGTTACCTGGAGGGTTGTACCGCGCCGATGCGCGACGAGAACCAGTTGCATGCTGCCGTGGTGGAACTGGTCGCGCTGGAGGGTGCGCAAATCCGCTACTCGACGGTGCAGAACTGGTATCCGGGCGATGCGCACGGCCGCGGCGGCATCTATAACTTCGTGACCAAGCGTGGCGATTGCCGTGAAGCAGACTCGAAGATTTCGTGGACGCAGGTCGAAACAGGCTCCGCCATCACGTGGAAATACCCGAGCGTGATCCTGCAAGGCGACAACTCAGTCGGCGAATTCTATTCGGTGGCGCTCACCAACAATTATCAGCAGGCTGACACCGGCACGAAGATGACGCATCTGGGTCGCAATACGCGCAGCACGATCCTGTCGAAGGGCATTTCCGCCGGCCACGGCAGGAACGCCTATCGTGGGCTAGTGAAAATTGCCCGCTCGGCGGAGGACGCGCGTAACTACACGCAGTGCGATTCGCTGCTGCTCGGCGATCGATGCAGTGCACTCACGGTTCCGTATATCGAGGTGAAAAACCCCACCGCGAAGGTCGAGCACGAGGCATCGACGTCGCGCATCGACGAGGACCAGCTCTTCTACTGCCGACAGCGAGGCCTTTCGGAGGAAGAAGCGGTGTCGATGATCGTCAACGGCTTTTGCAGGGAGGTCCTCAAGGAGCTGCCCATGGAGTTCGCCGTCGAAGCACAAAAGCTGCTCGGCGTGAGTCTTGAAGGCAGCACGGGCTGACAGGGACAACGGTCATGCTAGAAATCAGCAAACTGAGCGTTGAAGTAGAAGGCAAGCCGATCCTGCGCGGGGTCGATCTGCGTGTGAACGCGGGCGAGGTGCACGCCATCATGGGGCCGAACGGTTCGGGCAAGAGCACGCTTGCCAACGTGCTGGCGGGCCATCAGCATTACCGCGTAACAGGTGGCAGCGTGCGGTATGCGGGCCGTGACCTGCTCTCGCTCGCGCCGGAGGAGCGTGCACGCGAAGGGCTTTTTCTCGCGTTTCAATACCCCGTGGAAATACCGGGTGTCAGCAACGTGTATCTGCTGAAGGCCGCGTTGAATGCACAGCGCACGCACCGCGGCGAAACCGAACTGGATGCAATGGAATTCCTGCAACTGGTGAAGGAGAAGATGGCGCTTATGCAGATGGACGAAAGCCTGCTGCATCGCGCGGTGAACGAAGGGTTTTCAGGGGGCGAGAAAAAGCGCAACGAGGTGCTGCAGATGGCGGTGCTGGAGCCGCGCCTCGGGATTCTCGACGAAACCGATTCGGGCCTCGATATCGATGCGCTGCAAGTGGTTGCGCGAGGCGTCAATCAGATGCGCCACCCGGACCGCGCAATCGTCCTGGTCACGCACTACCAGCGGCTGCTCGAATACGTGGTGCCTGATTGCGTGCACGTGCTTTCAAAGGGGCGTATTGCGAAATCCGGAACGCGCGAGCTGGCACTAGAACTGGAGCGCAAGGGTTATGGATGGCTCGGTGAGGATGCGCCGAACGGGCCGCATTCCGGCCCACCCGACCCGTACTGACACGAGGCGGTCATACGTGAGATCGCGAGGAGTAGACGTCAAATGAGTGAACCGACGCTCGAGTACCTCCATCAGGCTTTCCAGACCCTGTCGAGTACGCTGCCCGGCGCGGAACTTCCGTGGTTGCGCAGCGCGAGGCGCGAGGCGTTCGAAAAGTTCGAAGGGCTTGGCTTTCCCACCACTCGGCTCGAAGACTGGAAGTACACGAATGTGGCGACCATCGCTAAGCGGTCATGGCATTTCACGCCGCGGCCCAGCGACGACCTGGACGTCGAGCGCATCGTCGACGATCTCGTGCCCTACAGGACGGCGGGTCGGCTCGTGTTCGTCAACGGCCGCCATATGCCGAAGCTGTCGCGCATGCCGTCTTTGCCGCACGGCGCATTTGTCGGCAGTCTCACGCGGGCCATCCGGGAGATACCGGAGCGCCTGAAGGCCGTCATTGAGCACCAGGCACCGCACGATGGCTTCGCGGCCCTGAACACAGCGTTTCTGAGCGACGGTTACGTGGTCCTGTTGCCGCCGGACTGTGCGATCGATGGGCCGCTCGTCATGCTGTTCCTCACCGACGAGGCGGGTCTCGCGGTACATCCTTTCAACACGGTACTGGCGGATGATCGCTCGCGGTGCTCGATCGTCGAGCAGTTTGCCGGTTTCTCCGACGACGCGTATCTGGTCAATTCCGTCACCAGGATTGCGGCAGGCGACGAGGCCGACGTGCAGCATTGCCGCGTCCACCATGAAGCACGCAGCGCGTTCCATATTGCGCACGTCGATGCCTCGCAACAGCGTGCGAGCCGCTTCACGTCGCACTCGTTCGCACTCGGTGGCGCACTCTCTCGTACGCAGATCGACACACGGCTGCAGGCCGTGGATGCCCGCGCCGAGCTGAACGGGCTGTATGTCGCGACCGCGAGGCAGCATGTCGATCATCACACGCGCATCGATCACGAGAAACCGGCTGGATCGAGCCGAGAGCACTACCGCGGGGTGCTCGACGGTGCGTCACATGGCGTATTCAACGGCAACGTGATCGTGCATCGTCACGCGCAGCAGACCGACACGCATCAGTCGAACTTCAATCTTCTGTTGTCGCGCGATGCGCAGATCGACACGAAGCCGCAACTGGAGATCCACGCCGACGACGTCAAGTGCACGCATGGCGCAACCGTAGGCCAGCTTGACGAGAACCAGCTGTTCTATCTGCGCTCACGCGGCATCGACGAACGGGTTGCGCGGGCTTTGCTGATCTGGGCGTTTGCGCGCAGCAGTGTGGAGCACGTGAGCATCGAGGCGGTGCGCCACAAACTGACGCAAATGCTGCTCGCGCGCACGCCGGAAGGCGAGCGCATTCGGGGACTGGTATGAAACCGATCGAACCTGTGATGATCCCGGACGACGATACGGTGGCGCGTTGGCGAAGCGACTTCCCGATTCTTCGCGAGCTGATACACGGCAACCCACTGGTGTATCTCGACAACGGCGCGACGACCCAGAAGCCTTCGGCCGTGATCGACGCGCAGCGCGATTATTACGAGCATACGAATGCGAACGTACATCGCGGCGTGCACGAGTTGTCGCAGCGCGCCACGAACGCGTACGAAGCTGCGCGCGAACGGATTGCGCGCTTCATCAATGCGGCGCGCGCGGAGGAAATCGTCTACGTGCGCGGCACGACGGAGGCGATCAACCTGGTTGCGCAGAGTTATGTGCGTCCTCTCGCGAAGCCCGGCGACGAGATCCTGATCAGCGCGATGGAACATCACTCGAACATCGTGCCGTGGCAACTCGTATGCGAGCAGACGGGCGCGGTGTTGAAGGTCGTGCCGATCGATGACAGCGGCGCGCTCGATGTCGATGCCTACCGACAGATGATCGGCGAGCGTACGCGTATCGTGGCGATCACGCATGTATCGAACGCGCTCGGTACGATCAACCCGGTCGCGCGGATGATCGAGGTCGCGCACGCGCGCGACGTGCCCGTGCTGATCGACGGCGCGCAGGCGGTTGCACATCTGCGTGTCGACGTGCGTGCGCTCGATTGCGATTTCTATGCGTTCTCCGGGCACAAGGCGTATGGACCGACGGGAATCGGCGTGCTATACGCCAAGGCGGACAGACTGGAAGCGATGGGACCGTGGCAGGGCGGTGGCGATATGATCCGCTCGGTGACGTTCGACAAGACCATCTACAACGCCATTCCCTGGAAGTTCGAGGCGGGCACACCGGACATTTGCGGTGCGATCGCGCTCGCGGTGGCGCTCGACTATGTGAGTGCAATCGGCACCGAAACGATCGGCGCACATGAGGCCGGGCTGCTCGCGTATGCGACCGATGCAATGCGTGCGGTGCCACATCTGCGGCTGATCGGCACCGCAGCCGAAAAGGCAGCCATTCTGTCGTTCGTGCTCGACCACGTGCATGCACACGACGTCGGTACGATTCTCGATCAGCACGGCGTCGCGGTGCGCGCCGGCCATCATTGCGCGATGCCCGTCATGGAGCGCTTCGGCGTGCCGGCAACCGTGCGCGCGTCGTTCGCGTTGTACAACACGCGGGCCGACGTGGAGGCACTCGTCAAGGCAATGGCGCACGTGCAGGAGGTATTTGGGCAATGAGCAGTCTGCGCGACCTGTATCAGGAAGTGATTTTCGACCACTACCGGAGACCGAGAAACCGTCGGCGGCTGCCGGATGCGAATCACAAGGCGGAGGGCTATAACCCCTTGTGCGGAGACCGCATCACGTTGTATCTGCGCATCGAGGATGGCGTCGTGACGGACGTTGGGTTCGATGGGGTAGGTTGTGCGATTGCTATTGCCTCGGCCTCGCTGATGACCGAAGCGCTTAAGGGGCGCACGGAATCGGAAATGGAGGCGCTCTTCGGGGCGTTTCACGACATGATGATGACGGCGCCGCCAGCGGGCGCGTCTTCGCAACTCGGCAAGCTCGCCGTGTTCTCGGGTGTACGCGAATTCCCGGCGCGCGTGAAGTGCGCGACGCTCGCATGGCACACGCTCCATGCGGCGCTGCATGACGAGTGCGGCACCATCTCGACGGAATGATGTGTTGGAGGAAACGAGGTGAACACGATGAGCGCATTCGACTGGCTGAAACGGGAAGACGGGCCGGAGCCCAGTGACCCCGACCTGCGCTCGCGCGTGATCGACGCGCTGCGTACGGTGTTCGACCCGGAAATTCCGGTGAACATCTACGATCTGGGGCTGGTGTACGGTCTGGACGTCGACGGCGGTACGGGCAGCGTGTCCATTCGCATGACGCTAACGGCGCCGGGCTGTCCGGTCTCGCAGAGCTTTCCGGCGACGATCGAAGATGTCGTCTATTCGGTGGCAGGCGTCAATACGGTACGGGTCGAGCTGGTGTGGGAACCGCCGTGGACGAAAGAGCGGATGTCGGAAGCCGCCCGTCTGCAATTGGGGATGCTTTGACATGGCAGACTGGGTCGATGTCGCGGCGATGACGGATTTCCCGCCTGGTTCGGTGCGCAGCGTAGACGTGGATGGCACACAGGTTGCGGTGTTCAATCTCGATGGCGTCTGCTACGCGATCGAAGATTGCTGTCCGCACGACGGCGGCATCCTGACTGGCGGTGCCGTCGAGGATGACGAAGTGGTGTGTCCTCGCCATGGCGCCCGTTTTTGTATCAGGACCGGCAAGGTGCTGGCTCCGCCGGCCTACGAAGACGTCGCGGTGTTTCCGGTGCGCATCGAGGCTGGTGTGCTACAGGTGCGCGACGCGCGCGACGACGACAGTGCTTCGTGAACGAGACTTTCTCCCGGGAGACTCTATGAAAACCGATCACGTTACCAAGTACCGCGGTTTGCTGATCCGATCAGTCGTCACTCCCGGGCCCAGCGATCGCTATCGGGCGTCAGCCATCGTGACCGACCAGACAGGCGAAACGCGGACGCTGGGCGTCGACGGCGATTTCGCGGAGCCGAACGACGCTCACGTCCAGGCGACGGAACTCGCGATCGCATGGATCGACGGGCGCCACGTTGTATCCGATCACTACGTACGCCGGGGATAGATCAGCCGACGCCGGCACCCGTCGAATGGCTGGCTGTTGAATGCCCGGCACGTATAGCCGCTTTAGCGCTCCGGTTCGCAAGGCGTGGAAATCGCCCCCAGCGTTGAAGAAATTTCGTCGTCGGAGCGCGTGGCAAGGATCGACGACCGGAATCCGGCGGACTTGCGCGTCCGCCATCCTGTCCTTGACGGCCTGGACGTCGTCGTCTTTGTAGCAGCAGCCCGGTTCGCCACTGACGATCCCTTCTATCGTTTCTTCGGGCGACGCTCCTGGCGATACCGCACGCGTCACGATATCCCGATCAGTCAGCATGCCCACCACCTCCCCGTCCTCGCAAACGGGTAGCAATCACCGTACCCCTCGACGCAGTAGCCGGGAACGTGACGTGCTAACCCATCATGACGTGACATTTTTGACCAGACGGGTGGACTCATGAGCAATGAAGCCAAAAGCGCTGCATATCCCTACGCATCGGGTGGATGGGGTTCCGTCAAGGCGGTCGCGACGATCCTGCTTCGGGAAAAAGCGCCGCTGAAAGATAGCCAGGTTCTGATGCATCAGAACAAGCCCGACGGTTTCATGTGCGTCAGCTGCTCGTGGGCGAAGCCCGCCGATCCGCATACCTTCGAGTTCTGTGAAAGCGGCGCGAAAGCCACCGCGTGGGATCTGACGGCCAAACGCGTAACGCCGGATTTCTTCGAGGTCCACACTGTCAGCGAGCTTGC
Organism: Paraburkholderia sp. JPY465; assembly: GCF_050436725.1. NCBI lineage: Bacteria > Pseudomonadati > Pseudomonadota > Betaproteobacteria > Burkholderiales > Burkholderiaceae > Paraburkholderia > Paraburkholderia sp. JPY465. Next base: position 621,317 of record NZ_JBNDMT010000006.1, on the reverse strand, counting down.
GAAGTGGCATGACCACGATCTCGAGGAAGCGGGGCGGCTGACCGAGCCGCTGCGCTACGACCCGGCTACCGACCGCTACGTGCCGGTGTCGTGGCAGCAGGCATTCGAGGAGATCGGCGCCGAGCTGCGCACGCTCGACCCGGCCAGCGTGGTGTTCTACACGTCGGGCCGCGCATCGCTGGAAACCTCGTACATGTTGCAGCTTTTCGCGCGCATGTACGGCACCAACAATCTGCCCGACAGCTCGAACATGTGCCACGAGAGCACCAGCGTCGGGCTCAAGGAAGCGATCGGCGTGGGCGTCGGCACAGTCTCGCTCGACGACTTCGAGAAGACCGACCTGATGTTCTTCTTCGGCCAGAACGTCGGTACGAATAGCCCGCGCATGCTGCATCAGTTGCAGGACGCGCGCAAACGCGGCGTGCCGATCATCACCTTCAATCCTTTGCGCGAGCCGGGGCTGCTGCATTTCGCAAATCCGCAGTCGCCGGTCGACATGCTCACACCCGCCGATACGCAGATCAGCACCCAATACCATCAGGTGAAGACGGGGGGCGATACCGCCGCGATCCTCGGGATCTGCAAACTTGTGATCGAAGCGGACGATCGTGCGGTCAGTACGGGCGGCGCGCGCGTCGTCGACGTCGATTTCATCCGCGAGCATACGAACGGCTACGAGGGGTTCGCGCAGTACGCGCGCGCGGCGAGCTGGGACGACATCGAGCGCGTGAGCGGCCTGCCGCGCGCCGCGCTCGAAGCGGCCGCCGACGAATACATGAAGGCGAACGCGGTGATGATCCACTATGGGATGGGTCTCACGCAGCATCGGATGGGTGTGCAGAACGTGCGCATGCTGTGCAATCTGCTGCTGCTGCGCGGCAATGTCGGCAAGCCCGGCGCGGGGCCGTCGCCGGTGCGCGGTCATTCGAACGTGCAGGGTCAGCGCACGGTCGGCATCACCGAAAAGCCGGAACTCGCGCCGCTCGATCAGCTCGCCAAACAGTTTTCGTTCGCGCCGCCGCGCGAGAAAGGCATGAACATCGTCGAGGCCTTCGAGGCGATGCTCGATGGCAAGGTCAACGCGATGATCAACCTCGGCGGCAACCTCGTGCGCTCGGTGCCCGACCGGGTGCGCACCGAACCTGCGTGGGCCGCGCTCGGGCTGACGGTCAATGTGGCGACCAAGCTCAATCGCAGCCACCTGGTGCACGGCCAGCGCTCGTACCTGCTGCCGTGTCTGAGCCGCATCGAGATCGACCGGCAGGCGGGCGGCGCGCAAGCGGTGTCGATGGAAGACAGCACGGCGCACTTTCATGGCTCGCATGGCATGGTCGAACCGGCCGCGCCGACGATCCGCTCGGAGCCGTTCATCGTCGCGGGCATCGCTAAGGCGACGCTCGGCGAGCGCTCGAGCGTCGACTGGGATGCATGGCGCGACGACTATTCGCGCGTACGGCTGGAAATGGCGAAGACGTGGCCCGAGATGTTCGCTGATTTCGAGGCGCGCATGTGGACACCTGGCGGCGTGATACGGCCGCTGCCCGCGCGCGAGCGCAAGTGGAAGACCAGGAGCGGCAAGGCCGAATTCATGGTGCCGACTTCGATCGGCGAAGATCCGGACATGCCCGAGCGTGAGCCCGATTCGCTGCGCTTGATGACCCTGCGCAGCGACAGCCAGTTCAACACGACCATTTATGGCCTCGACGACCGCTTCAGAGGCATCAAGGGTTCGCGCATGGTGATCCTGATGAATCCCGCCGACATGGAGAAGCGCGGGCTCGCCCACGGCGACCGCATCGGCCTCGAGACGATCGCGGACGATGGCGTCGAGCGCCGTGTCGAGGGGCTGAGCGTCGTTCCGTTCGACGTGCCGCAGGGATGCATCGGCGGCTATTACCCGGAATGCAATCCGCTGCTGCCGCTTTGGCACTACGCGAAGGAGAGCAAGGTGCCGGGTGCGAAGTCGATTCCGGTGCGCGTGCTGGCGGCCACTCGATGATTCAGCGCTGACACAAAAAGGCCGGCATCGTTACCTGTGCCGGCCGCTGAATTACACCCGGGCAGCGCGTGAAGGGCATGATAAGCGCGTGCCCACCTTTATGATAGTCGCGCCCGCGGCGCACAGACAGACGCACCGCGTGTTGATAACTCATGAGTTGCGGACGGGTGTGGGGCCGACCGGGTGTCCGTTACCCGATACTTAAGGACATAGCACGGCGCGACATACTGTTCGTATACTGCGACGTCCCCTACGGATTCGGGGACAGCGTTTCTCTAGAAGCGCTTAATGGCGATCACGCCGCAATGCCGGGTGATCGCCTTTTTTCACGGAGCACCGCTCGAAGGAGGCTTACGCGTCGAATGTGAAGGTAAACAACCCGAAGGTTGGGGGAGACGATGACAGAACGTATTGAAGATGTGCTGGCGGAGATGATCAACGTAAGCACCGAGATCAGGGTGCGAACATCCGCGCTGGCCAAAATGGAAGGAAGCCTCGCGCGGAGCGACGAGCCCCTGCTGCGCGATGCGCTCGACACGACTCGCCGGGAGCTGTCGCTGCTAAATCAGCTCAAGGGCGAGCTCATAGGCCGCTTGCTGGCACTCGAAAGCGGCGCTCGGGACAGAGCGGCAACCAATCGCCCGATGCCGATCCCATGACGCAGATGCGCCGCATTGGCGTCCCTGGCCGAATGCGGTGCTCGCGGGTCTGCGGCATGCTCACTGACAGGCATATCGAACGAAACCTGAAGGAGCAGACCATGAGCGCAACGCAGCCTTCCGTGCAACAGACGCCCGCCAATGACGACGACACGGACCTGCCGAACATGCCGGGCGAACCGGAGCCGCCAACCACCGAAGACCTCCCCGATCTGCCCGAGCCGCAGGAAGTGGGCGAGGACGGTTGACGCGCGCAGCCGCGGCCTTTACCGCGGCGCATGCCTCACGACCCACATCTCATCCTCTGCAGCGAGCGGGCGTGGAGCGCCTGCTCGCAGTGCGACGGGGCGTCCGTGCGCTCCGCCATCGGAGTGACCATGAACGATCTTCGAACTGTCGATATCTACCGGTACGACCCCGACGCCGACGAACGTCCGCGGCTGCAGCAATACGAGGACGAACTGGGGCACGGCGAACGCATGCTGCTCGACGTGCTCGGCGCGATCAAGGTGATGGACGAGTCGCTGGCTTATCGCCGCTCTTGCCGCGAGGGCATCTGCGGCTCGGACGCGATGAACATCAACGGCAAGAACGGGCTAGCATGTCTGACCAACATGCAGGAACTGCCGAAGCACATCGTGCTGCGGCCATTGCCGGGCTTGCCGGTGATCCGCGATCTGATCGTCGACATGACGCCGTTTTTCAATCAATACCATTCGATCAAGCCGTGGCTCGTCAACGACGATCCGCCACCCGAGCGCGAACGCCCGCAGTCACCGGAGGAACGCGACCAGCTCGATGGGCTGTACGAATGCATTCTGTGCGCGTGCTGTTCGTCGTCGTGCCCGAGCTTCTGGTGGAACCCGGACAAATTCGTCGGTCCCGCGGGTCTGTTGCAGGCCTTCCGGTTCATCGCGGATTCGCGCGACAAGGACACGGCCGCGCGACTGACGAATCTCGAAGACGCCTACCGGCTGTTTCCTTGCCGCACCATCATGAACTGCGTGGACGTGTGCCCGAAGGGGCTCAATCCGGCGCGCGCGATCGGCGAAATACGCACGATGCTCACGCGTCGCACGGTGTGATCTCGAGACGGCATGGCGCTTGCTGTTTTACTGCGCTACGAGGCTGCCAAGGAACCGCAATGACCCCCCAGGACTGTATCGACGCGCTCGACCATTGCGCGAGCGCCTGCACCCGGTGTTACTCCGCGTGCATCGCGGAGCGGCATATCGATGAAATGGAAAAATGCATCCGGCTCGACATGGATTGCGCGGCGCTGTGCCGCTTGACGTCGGAGGCCCTCGCGCGCGACACGCAGTTCATGCAAGATTTCTGCGACTTCTGCGCGCGCCTGTGCGACGTCTGCGCCGACGAATGCGCGCGTCATCCGGCGCAGCATTGCCAGGATTGCAGCGATGCGTGTCGCCGGGGCGCGGAAGCGTGTCGCGCGCTATGACGGAACGCGGGTCCGGGCGTGACCCGCGATATGCAACCTCTAGCGCCGCGGCTTCGAGCCCTTCCAGTTCGACTTGCGTGCGAACTCGACGAACGAAGCCAGATAGTCGAGCGACGCATCCGCGTCGCGTGTGCCGAGAAAAATCTGCTTGGCGATGCCGGCCTTGCCGAGCTTTACGCTAACCACCGGCATACGGTCCGCGTATTCCTCGGCGAGCCAGCGCGGCAACGCGGCCACGCCGCGCTTGCTTGCGACCATCTGCAGCATGATGTCGGTGGTCTCGATCGTCTTGTGACGGCGCGGGGCGACGTCGGCGGGGCGCAGGAACAGGTTGTAGATGTCGAGGCGATCGGTGTCGACCGGATAGGTGATCAGCGTTTCATCGACGAGCTGTTCGGGCTCCACGTAACGCGCGTTGGCCAGCCGATGCCCGTCGGCCACCACCAGCACCTGCTCGTAGTCGAACACGGGCTCGAAGCTTAGGCCAGGCCGATTCAGCGGATCAGGCGTGACGAGAACGTCGATGTCGTAGCCGAACAGCGCGCCGATGCCACCGAACTGGAAGCGCTGCTTGACGTCGACATCGACATCGGGCCAGCGCGCGAGGTACGGCGACACGACCTTCAGCAGCCACTGGTAACACGGATGACATTCCATGCCGATGCGCAGTGTGCCGCGCTCGCCGTTCGCGTATTGCTTCATGCGCGCTTCGGCGTGCTCGAACTGCGGCAGCAGCCGGTCGGCGAGCGACAGCAGATATTGGCCCGCCTGCGTGAGGCGCAGGTTGCGGCCGTCACGGTCCCAGACCGGCGTGCCGAGCTGCTGCTCGAGCTTCCTGACGGTATGGCTCAACGCTGATTGCGTCAGATGCAGCGCACCGGCTGCTGCGGTGAGCGACCCCTGCCGGTCCACTTCGCGGATCAGGGTGAGATGAAAGCGTTCGAGCATGAGGGGGATGAGATTCGACAAAGTGCGACGCGTATCGTAGCGCGATTATGCGGGCGCGCTGCAAAACCTGGAGCATTGAGCGAATATCTACGGCTCGGAGCCAGTCGAATGACTGGTACCGGGCACTCGTTTCGTCAGTGCGGCGCTTTCGCGTCCTGGCGTCGTCGACCAGGTCTTGAATTTCTTGAGGTTGCCAGCACGCGAGCGTCCCCTTACGCGGACGCCAGACGGGAGCGAGTGGCCCGTCCCGTCGGCCTACCTCGCAGGAAGAGCGAGCATTTCACGCGCTTTGGCCGCACTTGCCACCGGCCGGCCATATTCGTCACACAAAGCGGCCACCCGTGCAACGAGTTGCGCGTTGCTCTTTGCCAGCGTGTCCTTGTCCCAGCGCACATTGTCTTCGAGACCGGTGCGGCAGTGCCCGCCCATTTCAAGAGTCCAATGATTGACCTCCAACTGATGACGTCCGATACCAGCGGCGGTCCATGTTGCATCCGGCAATAGCGTCTTGAGTTGCTGGACCTCGAACTCGAGAATCTCGCGACGCGCAGGCAACGCGTTCTTTACTCCCATGACGAATTGAATGTGTACAGGAGACTTCAGCAACCCTTGCTGGACGAGATCTGCCGTGCTGTACAACATCGCCAGATCGAAGACTTCGATTTCGGGTTTGACATCGTAGTCGAGCATCGTTTGCGCAAGCGCGCGCACGAAGTCCGGCGGATTTTCATAGACGGTAGTCGGGAAATTGACGGAGCCCGTTGCGAGCGACGCCATATCCGGCCGCAGGTCGAGCATCGCGCCGCGTTGCTCGAACGAACGGCCACGGCCGCCTGTCGAAAACTGAATGATGATGTCGGGGCAATGCTTGCGGATGCCCTCCTGAAGTGCGGCGAAACTCGCGCGGTCGGAACTCGAGTTCTCCTGTTCGTCGCGCACGTGCAGATGAACCAGCGATGCCCCGGCTTCATACGCTTCCTGCGTGCTTTCGATCTGCTCGGAGATCGTGATCGGCACAGCCGGGTTGTCCTTCTTGCGCGGAACTGAGCCAGTGATCGCAACGGAGATGATGCACGGTTCACTCATGGCTAACACTCCCGTTTCCGATTTTCGTATTTTCCAAGTCTAGTTCAAAAAGGGTGCAACTTATATTGCCGGGGAAGGGGACAGGTACGCAGGTGGTAGTGCCGATAATCGTGCAGTAGCGATGTAAGTTTGTTGAAATGATTCGGTCAGGGTGCTCCCGAAGTCAGCGAGGGCGAAGCGGCGGAACATCGCCTGACTCGGCGCGACCCGTGGATAGTGTGGTTCGTTTTATTACCTGCCATGTAATTGGCTGGACTCGCGCCTCTGACTAGTCTGCGCATGTCGCCTGAACGTTCTCAGCGACACACCACGACCCTCAAGGAAATACCATGGCCAACTTTCCCACCTATACGCTCGAATCCGCACCCGAACAATCGAAGCCCGCGCTGAACAGCCTCGCCGAGATCTTCGGTATGGTGCCCAATATGCCTGCCAAAATGGCGGGCTCACCGAGGCTGATCACTGCCCTCTTGGGTGTGTTCAATCAGGCGCACGGCGGCAACCTCGACGAACAGCAGATGCAGGTACTGCTGCTCACCAATGCGGTGACCAATGGCTCCGCCTGGCCGGTCGCTTTCCACTCATTCCTCGGGCTCAAGGAAGGCCTGAGCGAGGCCGACGTGCAGGCGATCCGCGAACGCCGGTTCCCCCAGGACGCCAGGCTTGCGGCGCTGTCGCGCCTCGCACGCACGCTGATCGAAAAGCGCGGTCGCATCGACGACCACGACATCGCCGCGTTCACCGAGGCGGGCTTCGATCAGGCGCTGGTGCTTGATGTCGTGCTCGTGGTCGCTGCCTCGACGATGACGAACTACACCGCGAGCGTCACCCAGCCGCCGCTCGAAGAACTCTTGCAGCCGTACGAATGGAAGGCTTGATGCGAGTTTCGGCGGCGTGAATAGCAATAGAACCCGCCGCCGCGGAAGGCCTGGTAAAGCCCTTTCCTTGCCGGGAAAGGGCAACGCCGATCTGCGATCGTCACGGGGAAAATCTTGTTCGCGGACCTTCCTTTAGGGGGTGAATCCCCCCGAAGCCCCCGCCAGAAGCCTCCCCAATCCCATGACACGCGGTGAAATACCTTTTGCGTAGCCAGTCACGAGAACCCTGTCTAAAGTGCGCGTATCGATGCGATGCACTGACCCCTCGTCACCGCAGACGATACATCCCGCCACCACCCGATATGGCATCGTCATGGAATCCTTCACAAAACTTCTTCTCGTCGTCATCGGCGTCGTCGTTGTCGTTTCACTGATCGAAGCAGTCGTGCTGAGCCGCAGGAAGAGTGCGTCCTCACCATTTGCCTGGCACGAGGTGTGGATCTCGCTGTTCGACCTGGCCGCGCGCAGGCTGATATCACTGCTGCCGATCTCGGTCGCCACGCCAGTTTTCAGCTTCGTCTACGACCATCGTATCTTTACGGTCGACGTCAATAGCGCGCTCATGGTGTTTGCGCTCTTCATCGGAATGGAGTTCTGCTACTACTGGTATCACCGTGCGTCGCATCGTGTGCGCTTCTTCTGGGCCACGCATGCCGTGCACCATTCGCCGAACCAGTTGACGCTTTCAACGGCCTACCGTCTCGGCCTGACCGGCAAACTGACCGGCTCGACGCTGTTCTTCGCGCCGCTGGTATGGCTCGGGGTCAAGCCCGAGGTCGTGCTGCTCACGCTGTTCCTCAATCTTATGTACCAGGGCTGGTTGCATACCACGTACATACCCAAGCTGGGCTGGTTCGAATATGTGTTCAATACGCCGTCCCACCACCGTGTGCACCATGCATCGAACGTCGATTACCTGGACGCGAACTACGGTGGCGTGCTGATCATCTTTGACCGGCTGTTCGGCACCTACGTGGAAGAACGCGCTGACGAACCGTGCCGCTACGGTCTCGTGACGCCGACCACGTCGCGCAACCCGCTCGTCGTCGAGTTCGAGCACTGGGCCACGCTAATTCGCGATATGGTCAACGCGAAGAGCCCGTGGATCGCGATCAATCACGTGATCCAGCCGCCGGGCTGGCTGCCGGACGGCGGAGGCGAAACGACGGAAGAACTGCGCCGCAAGAGCAAACAACCCGGCGCGACGGGAGCGCTCAACGGCTAAAAGCTTTAGTCAGGAAGGTACGAAATTGCACCGGTCCGCGGTCAAGCGACTCGTGAAATTCGTAGGTGGTTTGGGTGGTATCGAGCTGTCTCGGTCATTCACGTCATTCTCTATATTCTGGCGCGCTAGAACTGGGTGATCTTGCTTTCGTTGGTGAGCTGAGTCACACCGGAGCGCCGCCAGCGGCATAAAATTATTCATCAGCGTCTGTTCTGTTCGCCATCGCTGTTGGCCCTTGGTCGCTTCAGACTTCGATACGCTGCGATGACGACCGCCTCGGAGGCGCCGTGTTCCGCCGGACCTTGAATCGCACGTTGCTCCATGCTGCGGTGGCAGCTGGACTTCTGGGCGGCTGTCCGTGCCTCTTGCCAGCTGCGCTCGCCGCCGGCACCGCGTCACCCCAGCCTGCTGACGCGAAGTTGGTTGCACCGGCCAATGCCACGACGCCATCTGACTTCCCCACCATGGTCGAGCGATACGGGCCCGCCGTAGTCCATATCCGCGCAACGGCGCCAGAGAAGCAAACCTCCGCGTCGCCCCCCGAGGACATCGGGCCCCACGATCCGATCGCCGCGTTTTTCAGCGGCGTCGCGCCGCAATCCCCGGAGCCGCAACGCAATATTGCTCGCGTGACAACGGGCACCGGCTCCGGATTCATCGTCAGCCCCGATGGCCTCATTCTGACCACCGCACATGTGGTGGATCAGGCGGACGAAGTCACGGTCAGTCTGACGGACCGGCGGGAGTTCAAGGGCAAGGTGCTGATCGTCGACACAGATAGCGACGTTGCGGTGATTCAGATCGATGCCGCGACGCTGCCGGCCGTCAAGCTCGGTGACTCGTCGCGCGTGCGTGTCGGTGAACAGGTGCTGACGATCGGATCGCCCGACCGTTACCAGAACACCGTTACGACTGGCATTGTTAGCGCCACTTCGCGAGTGTTGCCGGACGGCAGCAATTTTCCCTTTTTCGAAACCGAGGTCGCCGCCAGTCCCGACAATTCGGGCGGTCCTCTGTTTGACCGCGTGGGCGAGGTGATCGGCATCGACGTGCAGGTTTATCCGGACGCGGAGCGGTACCCGAGCCTGACGTTTGCGATTCCGATCAACATGGCGAATAAGGTGCGAGCGCAGTTGCAAACCCAGAGCAACGGACCGGCGGGCATTGCTGGTGTAGAGGTTCAGGACGTCGGACCTGGGCTGGCGGTGGCCATTGGCCTGCAACGGCCGGCCGGGGCGCTCGTCAACGTCGTCACGCCTGGTACGCCCGCCGCCGCGAGTGGCCTTAGGCCTGGCGACGTCATCACACAGATTGGCGACAGGACGATCGCTCGCTCGGCCGAGCTGGCCCAGTATGCCGGCGGGCTGCAGCCCGGAACGAAGACGACGCTCACGCTGATCCGCAGCCAAAAGCCGATGACGGTTGAAATCATCGTCGGCGCGCGCGGCGAAACCCCGAGCGCCGTGCAAGCCCCTGGTGCAGCGTCGAATCCCGCTCCGGCCCAAACTGCAAGCGCCGCACCGGATCGCCTTGGCTTGACGATGCATCCGCTGAACAACGACGAGAAGCGGGCGAATGATCTTCCGGAAGGGATGATGGTGGACCAGGTGACTGGACCTGCGGCGACCGCTGGCATACGCGCTGGCGATATCGTCCTGTCGTTCAATGGCGAGCTGATCGAATCCCGGGAGCAAGCGAGTGCAGTGGAAGAAAAGGCGAAGAAAGCGATATCGGTGCTGATCCAGCGTCAAAATGCTCGCCGGTTTGTCTCCGTCACGCTCAGGTGACCGTCGCTGCGCGATGCGCATGCAAACTGCCTCATGACGCAAGGCGGACAAGGTCTCGCTCGGCTCGCTCAGTCCGCTCGGATACCGGGAAAGCCTCGGAGGTTGAGTCGTGTATGCCCATGCTATGGCGACGATCTCACAACTTCATTGAGGTGCGACCGAACAGGCACAGCGAATGCTCCGCTTGCATGGGTCGCCGCCAACTGTGCCGGGATCGCGCAGAGGTGCGCCGGACGGCGCTTCCAGCCGCCAGTCAAGATCGGCCACGAAGATGGCGGGCGTTTCCATAGCTCAAAGGCTTAGGATAGAAAAGCGGGTTCACGGCTCCCCATTGCCGTGACGGAACCGTGGGCGAACAGGCGGAACCGCGGCTCATTTCGATGAGCACTCCGTAAAGGGGACGGCAGATGAACGTAGTGAATGGAAGGACCAGGCGAAACGATCCGGGTTCGGGTGCCGGTAGCCCGGATGCAGAGATCAATGCCGCACAGCCTTCGCGTGGCCGACATCTCGCGCTTTGGGCTGCGTCGGCAAGCGCGTTGGCTGTCGCGGTCATGGGTGTGGTCGCGCAAATCGATCGGTTCGACGATGATCAGGCGCTCGGGATTAACGAAACCACGTCGCCAGCGCCACACACGACATGGTTCGGGCATGTCGCGCTACCGCCGTCGCCTCCCACCCACCCAACCGTGGTTGGCGGTGCTGAACTCGCCCCGCCGGCGTTTTCCGGTCCGTCCGATCATGGCGCTAGAACTGCTCCGGAGCCTGCTGCGCCGCAGTCGGTCACACGAGAGCCCGACCAGGCAAGCTATACCGCTGCACAAGCTCGCCACCATTCGGCGCCGGACGTGAGAGCAATCGAGCGGCATGCGAGCGGGATCACTGGACCCAAATTGCCGACGACACAAGCGTCTTCGTCCGATCATGTCGCGCGATCATCGTCAGTTCCTGCGCGGGGATCTGCAACTACCAGTGCTGAGCACGCTCCACGCGCGTCTTCCGCTTCGCTCGATCACCGCAGCGCGCCTTCTCCGAATACTCGCGGCGCAGGTTCTCGGAATTCTGCTTCACTGCAACTGGTTCAAAGACAGCCTGCAGGCAGTCGCGCAGGAGGTAGTTTGGGCGCGGGCGGTTCAGGGGTAGGCACAGCCGGTTCGGGTTCGGGCGGTTCGAATGCCGGCAACTCGGGTGCAGGCGCGTCCGGTTCGGGCGCACGCGGTTCTGGTGCCGGTGCCGGCGGCTCGGGTGCAGGTGCAGCCGGTTCGGGCGCAGGCAGTTCGGGCCCAGGCGCGGCCGGTTCTGGTGCCGGTGGTTTGGGTGCTGGCAGTTCGAGTGCGGGCGGTTCGGGCGCGGGCGGTCACGGTGCGGGCAGTTCTAGTGCAGGCAGTTCAGGGGCTGGCAGTTCAGGGGCTGGCGGTTCGGGTGCGGGCAGTTCGGGTGCGGGCGGTTCGGGCGCGGGCAGTTCGGGTGCAGGCAGCTCGGGCGCAGGCAGCTCGGGCGCAGGCAGTTCGGGCGCAGGCAGCTCGGGCGCAGGCAACTCGGGCGCAGGCAGTTCGGGAGCAGGCGGTTCGGGTACAGGCGGCTCTGGTGCAGGTAGTTCGGGTGCAGGTAGTTCGGGTGCAGGCAGTTCGGGCGCAGGCGGTCACGGTGCAGGTAGTTCGGGTGCAGGCAGTTCGGGAGCAGGCGGTTCGGGTACAGGCGGCTCTGGTGCAGGTAGTTCGGGTGCAGGCAGTTCGGGTGCAGGCAGCTCGGGCGCAGGCGGTCACGGTGCAGGCAGCTCGGGTGCAGGTAGTTCGGGCGCAGGCGCAGGTGGTTCGGGTTCAGGCGGCTCGGGCGCAGGCAGTTCGGGCGCAGGCGGTCACGGTGCAGGTAGTTCGGGCGCAGGCGGCTCCGGCGCAGGCGGCTCGGGCGCAGGCGGCCCCGGCGCAGGCAGTTCGGGCGCAGGCAGTTCGGGCGCAGGCGGGTCTGGCGCAGGCAGTTCGGGCGCGGGCGGTCACGGCTCAGGCGGTCCGGGTGGAGGCGGTCACGGCTCAGGCGGTTCAGGCGGCGGCGGTCACGGCGGAGGCGGTTCGGGCTCGGGCGGGTCAAGGTAATCCGCAGCCTCGTTTTCGGCCGCTCCTTCGTGCACGGCACGAAGGTCATAGCGGCCATCCGACGGGAAATCCCGATCGTGTGGCGCGACAAGCAAGGTGAGCATGTCGCGGCGAAGTTGATGAGCCAACGTTGATGGACCCAGACAAGCGCTCATTGATTGACGCGCGCTTTTTTGATTGTCGCCGATGCGGCTCTCATCTTGTTCGATGCGCGGCACGATTGGATAAAACGTGAAGGGTGAAATCCGTTGCGTATGTCCATCTCTATGGTGGCAGCTCCGATGGCTGTACGCAGCCGGCCGCCCTGTTCTGACAACACTGAGAGGCAAACGTCAGTTGCCGAAGCGCATCGAGCATATGAGAGCAATGACGGGAACTGACCGGCAGTACCCGTTCGTCCACTCTTCACCGCTCGATCATCGTGGTGTCAATGCGCGTGCCGCGCTTGATGAAGAGCGTGACGGGCGTCTTTTCGCAGATCTCCGCGAGTCGGGCCCGTTGTGCGGCGTCGAGCGGCGCATCAACGTCGACGGTGCGACGGATGTACTGGTTGCGCTCTTGATCGGCGTGCAGAGTCGTGGTCACATCGATGCTGCCGTCGGGCCAGCCTTTGCGCTGCATGTACATGCGCAGCGTTGCCGACGTGCACGCGGCGAGACCCGCAAGCACGAATTCGAAAGGGGCAGGCCCGCGATCCTGACCGCCTTCGTGCGGGCCCTCGTCGCCAGCGAGCGCATGGCGGCCGGCTTTGAGGGCCACGAGGTAGTTGGGGGCATCGGCGGCGAGCCGTGCGGAGGCGGTGGCGAGCGGCATGGTAACTCCTGGGAACTGGGCGCCACCGCAGCGGTGGTCGATTGCAGTGGACGCGTTCAATATCGCCGGCTGCGTGCGGGAGCCGGCGCTGGCGGGAACGATTGTGCCACCCTCAACGAGGTGGCGCTGGGCGCGGGCCGTACGCTTTCAGGCGGCATCGCGCCGAGCGTCGTCTGCCGCCGTGTGACCACGCGGCGAATCGATCCTCGCGATGTGTATTTGCTCGATGAAGCTGCGCAGCTTGCTCTCAGTGAACGCGCGAAGCCGATGAGCCCGCCTTGCGCCAGCTACGGTCTGCGGTCCGCCACCGAGATGCGCCAGCAGGCTTTGCATCGGCGCGGATAGGTTAAAGGCGTGACCGGAATGGGCCTGCCCACAGTTGCCATGGGCGTGCTCGGAGCCATCATGTCGCCGCTTACGGCGGCGGCCATCCTGATCATTCCGTCGTTCGTGACCAACGTGTGGCAGATCCTAGTCGGACGAGACATACTCCGCCTCACGCGACGCCTATGGGCCATGATGCTCTGCATCGTGATCGGTACCGTCCTAGGCACGCGACTGCTGGTATTCGTTGACCCCGTCTGGTCGGGACGTGCGCTGGGACGTGCGCTGATCGCCTACGCGGCCTATGCGCTGTTCTTGCCGACACTTTCGGTCCCGCAACGGCGCGAGTCCTGGCTTTCGCCCGTCATCGGCATGACTACCGGCTTGCTGACCGGCGCCACCGGCGTCTTCACGATTCCCGCCGTGCCTTATGTGCAGTCATTGGGTCTTCAAAAAGACGAGCTTGTGCAGGCTCTTGGCCTTTCGTTCACCCTCTCCACGGTTGCTCTCGCAGCAGGGCTCTTCGCCCACGGCGCGTTCAGGATCGATCAGCTCGGCTTGTCGCTGCTGGCTGTCGTTCCTGCTCTCGCTGGAATGTGGTTGGGCTCGATCGTGCGGCAGAAAATCAGTCCAAAAAACTTTCCGCCGTTGCTTTCTCCTATTTCTCATCGTCTTGGGTCTCGAACTGGCGCTGCATCCGTTCTCTTGAGTCTTGCCAAACATGTGCTGGCGGAAACCCGCAAAGCTAGTGGAAAATCACGGATGAAAATTCGCCGCCTTCGATACGCGTAACTTTGGAGTTTTCGATGCCCAATCTAAGTCATTTCCTTTCATTCGGTCTCGTTGCACTCGGCATGGTGCTTACACCCGGACCGAATATGGTTTATCTGATTTCACGCTCCATCTGCCAAGGTCGTCAAGCTGGACTTATCTCCCTGGCTGGCGTCGCCCTTGGTTTCGTGTTCTACATGCTGTGTGCGGCATTCGGCATCACCGCTCTGGTTCTCGCTATACCTTACGCCTACGATGCCCTCCGCTTTGGCGGCGCGATGTATCTGCTCTATCTTGCGTGGCAAGCAGTCAAGCCCGGCGGACGCTCACCATTTCAGGTCCGCGATCTTCCCGTGGACAGCCGCCGCAAACTGTTCCTGATGGGGTTCACCACCAATCTGCTGAACCCCAAAATCGCCGTGCTTTACCTGTCGCTATTGCCTCAATTCATTGATCCGTCGCACGGCAGCGTATTTCATCAATCACTCGCCCTGGGTGCAACGCAGATCCTGATCAGCGTCTGCGTGAATGCAGCCATTGCGACCATGGCTGGTTCGATTGCCGGATTTCTCGCGAGCCGCCCGACGTGGATTACGCTTCAACGCTGGTTGATGGGCACAGTGCTAGCAGGCCTTGCAGTCCGCATGGCAACGGAAGCCCGCCGGTAACCTTCCTGTTCCGCGCGCACGAATGGCGGGGCAAGGTGCAGAGCAGCGCCGCTCGACCTTCCGCGACTTCTCATGGACGAACCTGGATGATCGTCTTCCCGCTGATCCGCTCAGTCGGATTGAAAGCGGCGACGGCTTCGTCGAGAGTCGCGATCTTGCCGATGTTCGTCCGCAGTCGTCCATCCCGTATGCGCTGGACGATCTCGTTCAGTTGCGCACGATCGGACTCGACAACGAAGTCGACCGCGAGACCATTGGCCGGTCGCGCCTCGGCTGGCCCGACCACGGACACGAGCGTTCCGCCGGCTCGAACCAGACCCGCGGACCGTTTCCCGATGTCGCCGCCGATGACATCGAACACCAGATCGACTCCGCCCACATCTTCCAACCTGCCGCGGTCGAGGTCGACAAACTCCTGCGCGCCGAACTCGATCGCCTTCTGACGGTCAGCGGCGCGTCCCGTGCCGATGACGTAAGCGCCGGCCTCTCGCGCGAGTTGAGTCACCATCGTCCCGACCGCGCCGGCCGCACCGTGCGCGAGAACGCGCTGACCCGCCTGAAGGCGCCCGTGCTGGAACAGACCTTGCCATGCGGTCAGTCCCGAGATCGGCAGGCTCGCGCCGACTGTGAAGTCGACATCGCCCGGCAGTGGCACAAGGTTGCGGGCCTCGATCGCCACATATTCAGCGAGGGAGCCGTCTCGATACCAGTCTGCGAGGCCGAACACTCGCTGTCCGACTGACAACCCGGTCGTGCCATAGCCGAGAGCGGTGACTACTCCGGCCAGCTCGTGGCCGGGGATCGAAGGTGTTCGATCACGGTCGCCGCGATCGGTCCAAGTCGAGGGCCACGCCATCTCGGTCCCGACGAATCCCGACGCGTGAACCCGAACAACAACGTCGTTTATCGCCGCCGCCGGTTCGGGCCGCTCGGACAGTTTCATCGCGGCCGTTCCCGCCGCTTGATCCGTCACAGTGATTGCCTTCACGAGAACTATCTCCTTTAAGATCGGCCCGCCTGCCCCTGGCCATTGGCTCACTCGAGACCGCGCTCGCCCGGCTCGATGCGTTGGGCTCGTGGCCACTTAACGTCGATGCAATCGAGGCCGAAAGTGTGGGCGCGGGTTTTAGAACTTGCGCGACATCGAACCGCCTGATAGTGGAGGGCGCTTCATACTCACAAGCTCGATCACCTCATGGCGAACCTCCGCGGATGAGATCGCAACGGTCAACCATTTCCCGTCGGGGTATGCTCGGGCTTCATCGTAGAGCTTGACCAACTGCGGGCTCCAGAGATAACGCCGCTCCTCGAACTTCTCTCGCTCTGCTCGCCCCAGTACCACCTGAACCGAAAACAGCCCGTATGCCGGCTGCAACGTGCAGGACGCCCTGGTGTTCTTGTAGCGCAGCGACCAACCGCGTTTCTTGCCGCCATAGAGCCAATCCGGCGTGAAAACACCCGGGTAGGATGCCGCGATCCAGCTCTGCAACTCGGACCAATGCTCGAACGCGTCCGGCCCGATCCAGTTCCGGACAATGCGCTCATCGGGTGGTGCTGATTTGTCGGTGATCCTGTCGCCGATCTGGGGGGCCTGCTTCATATTGCTTTCCTCTTTCGCTTCATCGGTGGAATGCTGATGCGCCGGTACGGATGTCGGGGCTTACTATTTCTCGTGGACCCATCATGGGCGAACGCGGATAACCGTCTTCCCGTGGGTCCGCCTGGGTCCATTGAAGGTGGCGACGGCGTCGTCGAGAGTCGAGACGTTGCCGATGTTCGCGCGCAGCCGTCCGTCACGCACACGATCGATGATCCCGGTCAGTTGGGCGCGCTCAGGCACGACGACGAAGTCGATCGCCAGACCGTCGGCGGGACGTGCATCGGTCGGGCCAGCAATGGTCACTAGCGTTCCGCGGGCTCGAATCAGGCCAGCCGACCGCTTCGCGATATCGCCACCGAAGACATCGAAAACCAGATCTATCGATCCGACGTCTTCGAGGACGTCGTTCTCGAGGTCGACGAATTCCTGCGCGCCGTAGTCAAGCGCCGCCTGCCGGTGGGCTGCGCGTCCGGTGCCGATGACGTAGGCGCCGGCCTCACGTGCGAGCTGGGTGACCATCGAGCCGACAGCGCCTGCCGCACCGTGCACGAGGACGCTCTGTCCCGCCTGGATGCGACCGTGATCGAACAGCCCCTGCCACGCGGTCAGGCCCGGCATCGCCACGCTCGCGCCTACCGTGTAGTCGACGTCGCCCGGCAGCGGCGCGAGATTGCGTGCCTCGACTGCCACGTACTCGGCCAGCGTGCCGCTGCGATGCGAGTCCGTGATGCCGAACACCCGCTGTCCCACCGACAGCCCCGTCGTGCCATAGCCCAGCGCGCTGACCACTCCAGCCAGCTCTTGCCCGGGAATCACCGGCGTCCGGTCACGGCCGCCGCGATCGGTCCAGGTCGAGGGCCACGTCAGCTCATCCCCGGTGAATCCGGAAGCATGAACCCGAACGACGACGTCGTTTATCGCTGCCTCCGGCTCAGGCCGGTCCATCAGCTGCATCCCGGCCGTTCCCGCGGCCTGGTCCGTCACAATGATCGCCTTCATCGTCCATCTCCTTGTGAGTGGTCTATCGTCATGTTCGAATGCGCTGGCAAACGGGGGATTAGCGTTCAGATCGAACCGGCCGGCGTAACCGAGGGAAAGTCCTTCTCGGGATCGAACACGTTGTTGAAGAAGTTCGTCAGCGAGTACATGGCCACCAGCGCGACGATCTCCATCACGTTCGCGTCCGTGTAGCCGGCATCGCGGACGGCTTGCAGATCGGCGTCGCTGACCTTGCCGCGGGCCTCGATGACCTTGCGCGCAAACTGGACAGCGGCGTCGCGCTTCGGATCCGCGGCGTGGCCCCTGCGGGCGAGAATGATTTCATCGGCCGACAGCTTTGCCATGTGTTCGGCCGTAAAGCTGTGAACCGTCAGGCAGTAGTTGCAGCCGTTCACTTCAGAGACCGCGAGGCCGATGCTGTCACGCGTCTTCACGTCGAGCGCCTTGCTCAGCGAACCGAGCAGGGTGGCCCATGCGTTGAATGCGATCGGGCTTTGCGCGAAGCTCGCCATCATGTTCGGGGTGAAGCCGATGTTTCTGGTGAACGCGTCGAGCGTCGGCCTGGAATCCGCAGGTACCTGTTGCGGCGTTAGAGCAGTAGTTCTTGGCATCGTAGTCGTCCTTATCAAGTTGCTGGTTTTACTGATCGGCAAAGGTCCGTGCGAGGACCGCTCATTGATTTGCTTCGCGCCGTGGTCCCTGTTTGTACTCGAGGCGGCTCGGTCCGCGCCTATACCAGATCCAATACGTCGGCCACAGGACGACGCGGCTTTTGCGCCCAGTTTCCCTGACGCTCCGCTCCTACGGACAACAGCAGGACCGGCACTTCGTCCTCGGCCAGTCCGAACTCGCGGTGCACGGCTTCGTCATCGAAGCCGATCATCGGCGTCGAACCCAGGCCCATCGAGCGGGCCGCATAGATCATCGCCGCCGCGCCGAAAGTGGCGGTGCGTACAGCTTCGTCTCGCCGTCGCTGCGGGTACGCCATGTACAGATTGCGCGCCGGGATTTCCCACTCCGGCACCATGGTTGCCGGCATCACGCCCGCTTCCACCAGTGGTGCCAGACGCTCGGGTATCACACTGGTTTCGACCAGCTGGCCGCAGACGATGAAAGTAACCGCTGCATCTTTGATCGCGGGCTGGTTCCACGCAATTGGACTCAGCCGGGCCTTGGCTTCGGGCGTGCGTACGGCGATGAAGCGCCAGTTCTGCAAGTGAAAAGATGTCGGCGCACTGGTGCCGATTCGTACCAGTTCGCGGATCTGGTCGTCGCTCAGGGTCGCGGCGGGGTCGTAATACTTGGCCGCGCTGCGGCTCAGGATGCATTCGATGACGGGATTGGTCATGGTGATTTCGTTTTTCATGAGAAGTCCTGTGTGTAGATGGATAGATTCAGGTACACGGATGCTTTCGCTCTATGCCCAGCCATCCGGTAATTCCAACTTGCTGGCGAGCCGATAGCCTTGCGCGCGGCAAGGCGGCTTACTCGAGCGGCGGGAAGTCGACGTCGGTGCCGTTGATACATTTGGTTTGGGAGCCTTCACTTTAGGCCTGCTCGATGCCGCTTTCGAGACTGGATTTACTCAATAAAATGTCCAAAAGGATCAAGTCGACACGGCGCATCTCGTCTCGTCGAGATCGAGGTTTGCGGGCTGCAGGTATGGACGGACGCGTCGAGGGTCGCTCGCGCGAATGAGCGGCGGCGCCGACCCGTCTAACGCCTCATCGGGTCGCACACAGAACGCGAAGCGACGATTCGTGGCCGCGACTTGCCGTTACTGACCGTTGCGGGCGATACGGCGCCATTGACCCGGCGTCATGCCCATCCTCTCGGTGAACACACGGCGGAATGACGATACGGATTGATACCCCACCGACTCGGCCACGGCCTCCGTGGTCATCATCGGCTTCTTCAATTCGTTGGCAGCCAGACTCATCCGGATCTCGGTCAGCAGCTCGAGGGCCGAGCGCCCCAGCGTGTCCTGAAAGTGCCGCATGAAGGTGGCGCGTGACATGCTGCATAAGTCGGCTAGCTCAGGCAGGTTCCAGGGCCGCGCCGGATCGGCGAACATGGCTGAAATGGCTGGCGCCAATCGTGGATGGCCGGCCAGCGCCAACAGGCCGGCCGGCGCGTGTTCGGATTCGCTCGCCTCGCGCAATACCAGTGTGAAAAGCGCCGAGGAAAGGGCGTTGAGGACCGCGTAGCCACCGACCTTGTCGCCCGTGGACTCTTCGCGCATCAGTGCCACGAAATTGGCCAGGTGGTTCGAAGCAGACCCGATACGCGTTTCACCATGACTTTCCATGGTCCGTACCACCAGATTCGTCGGCAGGTAATTGCGTATCAGCCGATCATGAGGCGGCCCGATGAGAAAACGCCCGCACAGCATGTCCAGATGCTCGCCCTGGCCGTTGTTCTCGCTGAACATCAAACCGGCGGAATCATGGCGTTCGCAAGTAGGCCCGGGCGTGTGTCCGCTGCCATCGTGCAGCACATGCGCCGACCCGTGAGGCAGCAGCACGATATCGCCGGCTACCAGCTCCGTGGCCGTCTGTGTCTCAGGATCCTCGATCACTGCCCGGCCTTTGAGCACGACGTGGTAAGGAATCTCATGCGCCGCGGACTGGTCCCAGGCCACGCGCCATGGCGCACCGTAGACGCAGCGAACCTCCAGCCGGCCGGTGACGGTGATCATTTGCAGCAGGTGGCTGAGCCAGTCGATCTGGGACATAGAACTCCGTTAGGCCTCGGGACGGCGTCGCGGACAGTTATCTCTCCAACGACTTCGCAAAACGCATTCAGATCATCATTTACGATCCTCGTGCTTCTTTTTGGCGTAGGTAGCGCGGCCGCATGGACGGCAAGTTCTCCTTTCGAATTGCGTATTGCATGGGCAATTCAATAAGCATATCCCGATACCAAATCCGAACAGATCAATATCGAAATAGGGATTGGACGAATCAAACCGTTCGAAATTACTATATTTTCATAATATCAAAGCAGACAAATACAGAAAGAGACGGCAGTTCCGGGACATAACCCAAGGAGGCACGGTGACGGGCATTCAGCTCAACGGCGTGACAAAGCGGTATGGCGAGACGGAAGTGATCACCGGTCTCGACCTGAACATCCATGAAGGCGAATTCCTCGTCTTTCTCGGCCCGTCCGGTTGCGGCAAGTCGACGCTGCTGCGCATGATCGCCGGGCTGGAGGCCGTCAGCGAAGGCCAGATCAGCATCGGTGGCCGCGAGGTCACGCACCTGCCGCCGGCCAGGCGCGACGTCGCGATGGTGTTTCAGCACTACGCGCTCTATCCGCACATGACGGTCTACGACAACATGGCGTTCGGCTTGCGCAACTCGGGCGTCGTCGCGAGCGAGATCAACCGGCGCATTACCGAGGCCGCCCGCATGCTCGAACTCGATGCGCTGCTCAAGCGCCGCCCCGCGCAACTGTCGGGTGGTCAGCGTCAGCGGGTCGCGATTGGTCGCGCGGTGGTCAAGGAACCGGAAGCGTTCCTGTTCGATGAGCCGTTGTCGAACCTCGATGCGGCGTTGCGCACGCGTACCCGGGTCGAACTGGCGCGGATCCATCGGCGCCTCAGCTCGACGATGGTCTTCGTCACACACGATCAGATCGAAGCGATGACGCTCGCCACACGCATCGTCGTGATGAACCGCGGCCGCATCGAGCAGATCGGCGCGCCGCTCGATATCTACCGGCGTCCGGCGACGCGCTTCGTGGCCGGCTTCATCGGCGCACCAGCAATGAACTTCATCGATGTCGAACCGGCCGGCGAAAACGGCGGCCGTTTGTGCGTGCGCCTGCCGGTCGACAACGTCGTGCTGCCGACCACGATCGCCGCCGGCAGATTGCCGCCGGGCCAACTCACGCTCGGCATCCGCGCCGAGCATGTGGTGATCGACGCCGCCGGCGCGCTCAATGGGCGCGCCGAATTCATCGAGCGGCTCGGCGACCGTTCGCTCGCGCACGTGAGTCTGGCGAGCAATCAGCTGATCGTCATCGAGATTCCGCGCGAGTACGAATTGCAGCCCGGCGACCCGCTTCGTATGAGTCTCGATACTGCCCATCTGCACCTGTTCGACGCCAGCGGGAGCGCGCATCATGGCGGCTGATCGCCCGCTGACGGCCGGTCTGCCGAAAGCGCGGCGGCGCCGTTTCAACTATCCCCTCGCGTCCTGGTCGAACGGGCTGTTCGTGTTGCCGTTCGTGATCGTCTACGTGCTGTTGCTGGTGGTGCCGCTCGTGTACGGCTGGTGGCTGAGCTTGCAGAACGTCGATCTGCTCGGCGACACGTCCGAGTTCATCGGCCTGAAGAACTATCTCGACCTCGCGTCCGATCCGATCTTTCGCGGCGCCGTGCGCAACACGTTCTACTTCGTGTTCATGACCGTGCCGATGTTCGTCGCGCTCGGTCTTGCGCTCGCGCTCGTGCTCAATCGGCCGGGCCGATTTTGCGCCGCGCTGCGTGCGATATTCTTCGGGTCGTCGGTGCTGTCGGTGACGATCGTCACGCTCGTCTGGAAGCTGGTATTGATGCCGGGCCATGGGCTGCTCGCCGATGTCAGCCGCGCGCTCAACATCCCCGAGTACGTGCCGCTCGTCCATGAAGCCACGGCGCTGCCGATGATCGCGATCGTCACCGTATGGTGGATCGTGGGCCTGCCGGTGATGCTGTTTCTTGCCGCGCTCCAGCAGATCCCACAGGAGCTATACGAAGCGGCTGCGCTCGATAACGCGAGCCGTTGGCGCACCTTCGTAGCGATCACGCTGCCGTCGATCCGGCGCACCGTTGCGCTGGTTGCGGTGATCGAAGCAGTGTTCCAGTTCCAGCTGTTCGGTCAGGCGCAATTGCTGACCGGCGGCGGACCGAACAATGCATCGCGACCACTCGTCCAGTTCATTTACGAATCCGGCTTCCGCCAATGGTTGTTCGGCTATTCGGCTGCCGCGGCCCAGGTGCTGTTCGCACTGATGCTGCTGGGTATCGCCGTGCAGTCATGGATCGTACGCAGAAAGGACCCCGCATGAGTACCGCCGCAATGCAGTCCGCTTCGAATCCAGCTGGGCCCGAACGTTCGCGCGGGTCGTTGGCCGGCCGTCTCGGCGAACGCGTGATGCTCGGCGCCGTGGTGCTGCTCGCGCTCGTCTGGATCGCGCCGCTGGTCTGGGTGTTCGCGCTGTCGTTCAAGCCGAACGCCTTCCTGGAGCAGCATACCGATGTGCTGTTCTCGCCACCGTTCACGCTGCAGAACTACGCCAGCATCATCGGTACGTCAGCCGTCGGCGGCTGGTTGATCAACAGCGCGATCGTCGCGCTGGGCCAGACGCTGCTGACGCTCGTCATCGCGTCGCTGGCCGGCTACGGCTTCGCGCGCACGACGTTCCCAGGCAAGCGCTGGGTATACGTGATCTGCCTCGCCGGGCTCGCGGTTCCCGAGCAGGCGCTCGTGATTCCGCTGCATAGCCTGTTCGCGTCGCTCGACTGGCACAACACCTATGGCGCACTGATCATGCCGAGGCTCGCGTCACCGTTCGGCGTGTACCTGATGACCCAGTACTTCAAGGCCGTCCCCGTCGAAATCGAGGAAGCCGCGCTGCTCGACAACGCGTCGCGCTTCAAGGTGTTCTGGCGCATCGTGCTGCCGCTGTCGATTCCGGCACAGGCGACGCTTGCGATCTTCACCTTCCTCAGCGCGTGGAACGACTACCTGTGGCCGCTCGTGTCGGCATCGAAGCCGGAGATGTATACGTTGACGATCGGCCTCGCGTCGACGCAAGGCAATTTCGCGCAGTCCGAGGGCATTGGCTATCTGATGGCGCAAGCCGTGTTCGCCGGCCTGCCGATCTTCGTGCTGTACCTGTTTTTCCAGAAGTACATCGTGGCCGCCGTGGCGGGCACCACGGTGCGCTGAACCGCTGGCACACCGATGTTTCCCGGCATCGGCGCCTTGCTTGAAAAGAACCGGTCACGCCGGTAATCCATAGCGGCCGCGCGCTGTCGATCGGAAATACGCGGCTCATCGAGTATTCGACAGGAGACAACCATGAAGAGATCGCTCGTACGCGGTGCGCTTTTGCTTGCCTTGCTGAGCCTGACGGCGGGCCTCGCGGCTCCCGCTCAGGCCAAAACCGAAATTACGCTGTCGCGCTTTTTCGGCGCCTGCGACGCTGAATACGGCAATGTGAACGACGTGAGCAAGGCCGCGGGTGAGTGCGGAATCATCACGACGCTGGTCAATGAGTTCAATGCGACGAACAAGGAAGATATCGTCGTCAAGCCGCAGATCATCGAATGGTCTCCTTACTATACGCAGATCGACGCGCGCATTCTGAGTCACGACGTACCGACGATCTCGGTCATGCACGAAGCCGTGCTCGGCGACTATGTGAAGCGCAAGCTCGTCGAACCGCTCGACGTCGGGTTCAAGTCGGTGGGGATTGATACGAAGGACTTCACGGATCACGCGCGCCGCGGCGTCACGTTCGACGACAAGACCTACGCGTTGCCGTTCGACACGCATTCGTGGCTCTGGCATATCAACATCAATCTGTTCAGGAAGGCGGGTCTCGTCGACGCGAGCGGCAAGCCGATCCTGCCGACCACGCCCGACGAACTGCTCAAGCAGGCGAAACAGTTCAAGGACAAGACCGGTCTGCCGTACATCACAATGCCGATCGCCAACGAGAGCGCCGCGCAGACGCGTTCGTTGTACACGATGGTCTATCAGCAGAACGGCACGCTCTTTCCGTCGGGCCCGACAAAAATCGATCCGCGCGTCAAGCCCGTGACCAACGCACTGCAATTGCTGGATGGGCTGATGAAGGCGGGCGACATCACCCCGAACCTCGACTACGGTGCAGCGAATCAGGCGTTCATGAACGGCAAAGCGGGTGTGCTGATCTGCGGCACATGGGTGATCGAGGACTTGACCAACCTGTCGAAGAAAACCGATTCGCCGCTCGCCAACAACGGCTATGAGGTCGTGCCGTTCCCGAACCTGTTCCAGAAGAAAGCGGTGTGGGCCGATGGCCACTCATGGGTGATGCTCAAGGGCGGCGCGAAGGATGACAAGAGCCGCCACGCCGCGTTCGTGTTCCTCAAGTTCCTCTACGACCACGACGCCGACTGGGCCCGCACGGGGCATCTGCCGGCGCGGCAGTCGGTCATCGATAGCGCGGCGTTCAACGCGTTGCCGCATCGCGCGGACATCAAGGAGATCTCGTCCATCGGCTATGCGCTGCCGAACACGGTGCCGCGTCAGTTCGCGATTCAGGAGATCGTCGGCAGCGAGGTCAGCAACATGTTGACCTCAGGCAAGCCGATCGCCGCCGTCGAACAGGATGCGCAAGACCGCGTCAACAAGCTGCTGTCCAGGTAGTGGCCGCACGCCTGTCCCGAACTCAACGGAACCTCGCCGAACCCATTCGAGCTCACAAGCCGGCGTGCCGCATCAGGCGGCACGCGCAGGCGACCTCACCACAGGACCTATCACAATGATTACCTCCCGCCTTGTCGTCGACCGGGATTTCGTCGTCGCTGACCTTGACCGGCGCGTGTTCGGTACTTTCGTCGAACATATGGGCCGCTGCGTCTATACCGGCATCTATGAGCCGGATCACCCCGACGCGGATGAGCGTGGCTATCGAAAAGACGTGATGGCGCTCACGCGCGAACTCGGGCCGACGATCGTCCGTTATCCCGGCGGCAACTTCCTGTCGGGCTATAACTGGGAAGACGGTGTCGGCCCGAAGGCGCAGCGGCCCAAGCGGCTCGATCTCGCATGGTATTCGGTCGAGACCAATCAGTTCGGCACCAACGAATTCATCGACTGGTGCCGCGAGCTCGATATCGAGCCCATGTACGGGGTCAATCTCGGCACGCGTGGACCGGACGAAGCCCGCCATTTCGTCGAGTACTGCAATCATCCCGGCGGCACCGCGCTGTCGGACTTGCGCCACGAACATGGTTACGCGAAGCCGCACGACATCAAGTTCTGGTGTCTCGGCAACGAGATGGACGGCCCCTGGCAAATCGGCCGCAAGACCGCCGACGAGTACGGTCGCGTCGCGCTCGAAACCGCCAAGCTGATGCGCGCGGTCGATCCCACCATTCAACTCGCGGCGTGCGGCTCGTCGACTCACGACATGGCGACCTATGGAGCGTGGGAAGATCGCGTGCTCGAACACTGCTTCGATCAGGTCGACTTCATCTCCTTGCACACGTACTTCGAGAACCGTCACGACTCGACCGCGGAATTCTTCGGCAACATCGACGTGATGGATCTGTTCATCAAGGAGATCGTTGCCGTTGCGGACAGCGTGGCGGCGCGCAAGCATTCGAGCAAACGCATCATGCTGTCGTTCGATGAATGGAATGTCTGGTACAAGGCGCGCTCGATCAACGATCTGCGCAAGCCGGGCTGGCCAAGCGCGCCGCGCCTGATCGAGGAGGTCTATAACGCCGAGGACGCGCTGGTGGTCGGCGGCGCACTGATCACGATGATGAACAACGCGGATCGCGTCAAAACGGCGTGCCTTGCGCAACTCGTCAACGTGATCGGACCGATCATGACCGAGCCGGGCGGAGCCGCGTGGCGGCAGACGATCTTTTATCCGTTCTCGCAGGCGTCGAAGTTCGGTCACGGCCGCGTGCTCAAGCCGGTGATCGAATCGCCCGCCTACGCGGCCGAGAGCTTTCCCGAGATCGCCTACCTGTGCGCCGCCGTGGTCGACGACCGCGCGAGCGGCACCACGACGATCTTCGCGTTGAACCGGCACCTGACCGACGAGATGGACCTCAGCATCGAATTGCGCGGCCTCGGCGTGGAGCGCACGCTCGATCACGCGCTCGAACTTCACCACCCGAACATGAAGGCGGTGAATACGCGCGAAGCGCCGTTGACGGTCGTGCCTGCGACCAACGAAAAGATCTCGGTCGATGGCGAAAAACTGACGGCGCGCCTGAAGCCGGGCTCGTGGAACGTGATCGTCACGACCGCGGCAAAGCGCGGCTAGGTGGTTCGCACGAGAAGTCTACGAAGGAGGGGTGATGTTCGAGCGTGAGCCCGTCGTAGGGACGATGACCGCGCAGGTTGCGCGGATCGTCGGCATGAGGATCGTCTCGGGCGAATTCGGCCCTGGCGATCTGCTCCCTGTCGAAAGCGAGTTGTGCACCGAGTACCGTGTGAGTCGCACGACCGTGCGCGAAGCGATCAAACAGCTCACCGGCAAGCGCCTGATCGAAGTGACGCCGAAGATCGGCACGCGCGTGTTGCCGTTCTCGGACTGGAATCTGCTCGACCGTGATGTGCTCGCGTGGCGGCTCAATGCGCAATTCGACTCGAAGATCGTCGAGGACATCTTCGAGATGCGCATCTGTTTCGAGCCGCGCGCGAGCTTTCTCGCGGCGCGGCACGGCAGCGACGACGACCTTCAGCTGATCGAGCGCCGCTACCGCGAGCTGGCGAGCGCCTATGCTTCGCCGTCGGCGCATTCGGATGTGCGCGCGGTGAGCGAAGCGGTGCTCGAATTTCATATGGCGATCATCGCGATGTCACAGAACGGCATGTTCATCACGATCGGCAGTGCGATCAAGGCGGCGTTGCGGGTGTCGTCCGAGATGCTGCTGCGGCAGGCGGCGCGGCCGAGCGAAGATATCGAGCTGCATGACGCGGTGCGTCGCCGGATCGTTGCGCGCGAACCGGAGGCCGCGTCCGCCGCGATGACGCGTCTGCTCGAAGCATCGCGCGAAAGGATGCTGCGCTACACGATCAGCCCGAAAGACGTGGTGGGGCGCGAGGGCTAAAAGACTCGGGCGGATCGGCGCATACCGCTTGCGCAACGCGACGCGTCGCTGCCTTGGGGGCACTGGCAACATTTTTCCGACCCGGCATACGCGCACGCTTGTCGTTCGTTCCGGCGGCACAAGCATAAGTTATGCGGAACGTATGCCGCCTGCGAAGGCGAAAAATGCATTTCTGGCCGCCTTCGCAGCCGCCGACGCCCAAACGTCTGATCTTGTTGATTGGGCGGAGCAGTTTACCTATCCTTTTATCCGGGCTTAAGTGCGGGCCGTGTGGTACTCAGCGGAAGGGGCGGACATGTCTACACCCAACAAACTTGGGCTGACCATCACCATCCCAAAGACAGTCTTCAGTTATCCCTGCAACTACAGTTTTGACCACTTCGTGCCGCTTACGGTGATGAAGGATAAATGTGGAATGGATGTGCAGATGCTTTGGGAATCTGCCGATGGCAATCTTATGCATCTCGCGGGGGTGTACAGCAACGAGCTCATATCCGCGCCGTTAAAAGCCACAGGTTGTTTCGCCAATCGAGGTTTTCATGTTTCCAGCAAGGTGGAGACATACTTGGGAAAAAGCAACGATGAGCACGGCTTTCCTGCCGAGATCGCCCTAACCGGCCCGGGTGAAATGGTTCTATACCAGGTCTTCGTCTATGGCACGAAACCGTGGACGGCTGCGCCGTGCTCAGGATTTCAGATTACCCATTCCGTGACAGACATCGGTGACGGTAAATTCAAAGTGACCACCACCAAGGAAGGCAAGGCGGTGCGCTTTCGTCACAGTATCGATGCTAGCGAAGGTGTCGTCGTGGAGGAACCCGTTGAATATTCGTCGGAGGCGGGGCAGGGGCGTGCAACCGTGGTTCAGATCGTCCAGCGTGGCGGGATCAAGCCGGCGATTCTGATCAAGGCCGACCTCTGCATACGATGACGGTGCCGCTGCAATTCAGGCACCCATTTCAGGCACACATTTCCGCAACAGCAACGGCCGCTCTGATCAGCCGATCGAGATATGGACTTTTCCGCCGGCGACATCATTATCGAGTACGACGACAGTGCCGACGAAGCGAAGCATGCGCTGATCTGGGTGGCTGACGCCGGGGGAAAAACCGTCATCCACAGCAAGGACGTGGGGAACCTGCAGGGCGTCGTGCAGCAGTCCGTCGGTGCGCTGGCAGTCACCGACGACGACTTCAAGTACCTCGTCTATCGTTACGAGAGTTCCGCCGTGGCGCAGGCGGCAGCGTGGTTCGCCGCAAGATGGGCCACGCGCAGTGACGATCCCATGGTGGTTGCGATGGTGAAATATGCAGAAACGAAAAATCAGGTCGTGAAAGCGACCGTTCCCTTCGGACGGCGTGGAGATCAATACCAGACCGATGAAGCCTGGACTGCCGACTCTTTGGTCCGCGCGGTGCGCGCCTGGCACCGCGGGATCACGGGCGTGAAGCTTTCGAGTCGCAAGGGAATCAGCTGCTCGCAGTTCGTCACATACTGTTTTCAGGCGGCCTGCCTGCACGCCGCGCTGCACAACATGTCCTTGCAATCACAGCAGGCGAAGAACTTTCTATTGGGTCCGCAAAATTTCCTGGCCTTGAAAAAGGGAAACCGCTACAGCCTCGTCTATGAAGCCCTGAAACCGGTGGTTGAGAATCTGAATGGCTTTATCCCGCCCGGCATGCTGGTCGATGCAAAGACGACGGACGCCGAGAATCTGCAGAATTGCCTCGAACAGGAGAACAGCAAGTTCGAATGCGTGGGGGTCGTGGCGACGGATAACCGGACCAGACCCACCAAAGCCTGGATCGAGGCGGAAGAGAAGTCTGATTGACGCAGCGAGCCGCCCCGCGGCGATGAAGATTCAGGGGGAATCGAGGAGAACGTCATGCCGGTTACCAGGACCGTGATGTCGATTCACGATGATCAGACGGGGGAGGGTACTGCGCTCGCATTTCCCACGATGTCGACCTGTTCTGCGATTATCTGCGTACTCGCCGACCGGCTCGTGGGCGTTCATAAAACCCAGGGCTGGCGCGGCAGCACAAACACTTTGTTCGCGCGCGCCGTCACGTTGATCGGCGGTGACAGGGTCTACGAGCTTTACATCGCCGGCTGGAACGTGGGCAGCAAGGAATATCACAACATCAGCCAGATTCAGAATGCAGTGGGATGCGCGGACGTGGCGACCTATGTGCTCGACTACCACAACGCCGATGTCATCGTCAAAAACAAACACAGCGGGGATCTGGTCAATCAGCAGGCCTTCCAGGCGCGAAAGGGGAAAGTCTTCACCCCTAGCCCAACCTCCGATCTCTGCACGTTTGCGTTTCATACCGGCAAGCGGAATCCCACCATCGGGATCAAGCGGTCGTCGAAGGTGACCATTACCGGCAGTGATCATGACGCCGTTAGCGAAAACCTCAAGCGCGAGGGTAGGGACGGGATGATGATCGCCGTGACAGAAGATATCCAGACGCCGAGCGATCATCTTCACATCCTGGACAAGTACCTGGATTTCGTTCACGTGGTTTGAATCACCGTGGCGATGCATGAGGGCGGACGGATCGGTGCGAGACCATTGCTGCGGCACACGACACTTTGGGAATAGCCATGAAAGACGTGACTGTGAGGATCAACGACACGCTTGGATTCATTCAAACCTCGGCAATCGGAACCTTCGCCGAGAACGCCTGCGCGCACGCTCTGGCCACTTCCTATATTCAGAATCATTATCCCCCGGCCAACGCACATCAACCCGGCTACGTGAATTTCTCAAACGGGATGTCGATGAAGAATGTGCACAACGCGGGTAACGAGACCCAGCGCGAAATGCGACGCGCCATTTATCTCCTGTGGCATGCCATTGGAAACAACGCGCTTGCAAATCGGGCCACGACGCTCGGTGCCGGATTGTTGGCAGCTGAGTATCGCCGTCTGTTGCAGAAGGCCAGGATAGTAGAGGATGCACATCATGCGCGCGACCACGGCAGCAGAAATCTGCTGACGACGGTTATCCCGGCTGCGCCGCTGCAGTTTCTCACGGACAACAAGATCATGGTTCGTGGTTCGACGGCCTATGCGCCGGATGCGCTAGACCGCAATCTCGTGAACTTTTACTTCACCTACGACGCGGCCCAGGATCGCTACATGTTCGTGCCCGTCGCGGGCTTTCCGGTTCCTGCAGGCGCGTATGGCTATTCCGCAGCAAGCGTGCGCGCCGTGCACTGGACTGCCGTCCCCGGTAGAGGAATCGTGGTAAATCCGGGGCCACCGCCGGGTGCTGCCAGCTTTGGCGCCATCGACGGTACACGTCTCGATGGCTCCGACGTGATGGTCACGACGCAGTTTACCGGCTGCAGTTTTTGCATGAAGGACGTGGGAGGGGTGATCTATGGCGCTCATATTTCGCCCAGCATCCCGGGACATCCGAACCCGCATGTCGGCCCGACCATGGCCCAGCAGCTCTGCGGAATGAATGCTAACGTTGGCGCCGGCGATTTCGCGAATCATGCAGGTGCCGCTCCTTTCATGGTGTATGGCGCAGGGCACAGCAACATCCCCGGCTTTCCAAACGGCTACCCGGTGCCCGGCGCTGGCGCGAATCCACTCCAATACATGTGCATGATTGGCGTGCGAGTGGGCGGCATCTGGCAGATCTTCTCCCAGCAAGTGTTCGCGGGCGGCGCATTCGCCGCCTTCCAGGTTCTGTAGTGGAATGTGTGCGAACAAAAAGATTCGGAAAAATCCGGGCTACGGCATTGTTTCCAACGCTTTCTTAAGTCGCGCGACTGCCTCGTCGGACTCCTGCTGGATTCGCGTTCGAACGAACAGGACATTCAACACCGCAAACCATAGTGTCGGCGCGCGGTACACGAACTCGCGCACGAATCGTGTTCCTGACGCTACGGGCGTCAACGCGTAGCTCACTGTGCCTGCAGGCTTCCCGTCTATCGTGCCGACAATGGCCCATTTGTGCGGACGGTCCCGTACGGAAACGGTCCACAGGACGCTTCCCCGGCGACCCGCCACGCGGAATTCTTCAGCAACCTGTTCACCGACGTTTAACGAGTGGTCGACCGCCCCTCTTACCGATAGCGAAGACGGGTGCCAGCTGGGCCAGTGAGCAGGTGTCGTTACGTAGTCGAAAACCACCGCATCCGGTCGCTCGATCGAGGTCACGGTGGCAATCCTCGTCGTAAGATTGACCGACCCAGGCAACGGGACGGCAAGCAGTGCAGCGACCACGATGACTGCCAGGAGCGCGCTCATCCATTTCGATGGCCATTTCATCCGGGACTCGCGAAGTATGCTCCGTGCGCCGATAGGATCTGGCGTCAACGGCGCAACTTACAATCAAGGCACGATCGGGGCTTACTACTTGCTATCCAGACGAACTGGCTGCGCAATCCCACATTTTCAGCCGCTTCGTCGTCGCCGTGGTCGCCGGCTTTCAATGCTTCAGGCAAGTGTCGGCGTTCTTCCACGTGCAGACGTCGAGTCCGGTGTGAATGACCGGAGGCACGGACTTCCCTTGCGCGAGGTCGCGCATGACCATCGCGGCGCGGTAGCCCATTTCCTCGGGCCGCTGACCGACGAGCACATTCACCTTGCGGTCCTTGAGCGCCTGCAGTTCGGGCCCGAGCGTGTCAGCCGAGACGATCACGAATTTGCCGTTCTTGATCTTGTCCATGATTGGGGCGACGACCTGCGAAAAGGCCTGCGGAGCAAAGAGCGGCCAGCCGCCCGCCAGTAGAAAGGCGTCGAGACCCGTGGGGTTGGCGGTCAGCGTGTCCTGCATCATCTGATTCGCCTTCGCGGCGTCGTCGTTCACGTAGAGCGGACAGCCACTGATCTCATGCCACCCGTTCTCGCCAGCGAGCTTCGCGATGCCCTTCTTCCCGGAGAGCACATCGCGCGCGCCCTGGGCCCGCTGGTTGATGTTCTCCGCAGCCGGATTGCCCATCACGAGGCAGACATTGCCGCCTTTCGGCATCAGCATCTTCAGCTGCTCGCCGAGCTTGGCGCCCAGCTCGTAGTTGTCGGTGCCGACATAGCTTTTGCGCAGTGACGCATCCTTCGGCAGCAAGTCGGCATCCGCGGTGATGACCGGGACCGATCCGCCGCGGCGGCGCAGCACCTCCGCCACGGCCGGCGCGTTCGCGGGCGAGATCGCCATGCTCGCGACGCCCTTGGTCAGCAGGTCGTCGATGATCTGCACTTGCGCGCTCTCGTCGGCCGCGGTCGCGGGACCGGTGTAATAACAGTTGTAGCCTTGCTTGTTGAGTTCCTTGTTCGCCCGTTCGCATCCCTGATGCATCAGGTCGAAGTACGGGTTGTCGAGACCCTTCACGACCAGCGCAAGGGTCTTATCGGCCGCAAAGCCCGGGGACGCCAGCATCGCGAGTCCTCCAGCCGCAGCAAGACACATCAACAGTTTTTTCATGGCTTCCTCCTGTTGGGCGCCGGCTCTGCGGTACCCATGTCGGCTTACACAGTCTTCGTAACGCGTCCCGCCTCCCGCGGCACCGGTCCGGAAGCGGCCGGTGCGTCCACAGACATTTCAATCCCCTTGCCGCTCGCCACCGAGCCGGTTGAAGAGCACCGCGACGACAATGAAGCTGCCGACGACAGTGCCCTGCCAGAACGCGTCGACGCCGAGCAGGATCAGGCTGTTGCGGATGACCTCGATGAGCGCCGCGCCGACGATCGTGCCGAAAGCGCTGCCAACCCCGCCGATCAGATTGGTGCCACCGACCACGGTGGCCGCGATCACGCGCAGCTCGTCGCCGGTACCGAGGCCGGTCGTGACTGCGCCTAGCCAGCCGACTTCGAGAATCGCCGCGACGCCCGCCATGAGGCCACAGAGCACGTAGACGCTACAAACGATGCGGCGCACCGGTACGCCGGTGAGAGTCGCCGCATGACGGTTGCCGCCGATCGCGAAGACGTAGCGGCCCCAGCGCGTCCAGCCGAACGCGAACCAGAACAACAGCCCAAGCAGGATCAGGAACCACACCGGATTGGCGACGCCGAGCGTCGCGCCGCCGCCGAGCGTGAGGAGTTTGCTGCCGTCGGGGCCGAAATCGAAAATGGTCCGGCTGCGGGAAATCACGAGTGCGAGGCTGCGGCCGACGCTCAGCATCGCGAGCGTCACGACGAAAGGCTGCATGCCGAGATAGGCGATGAGCAGGCCGTTGACGAGGCCGACCAGCCCGGCGGTCAACAGTCCCATGCCGATGCCGGCCCAGATCGGGTAGCCCGCGTTCATGACGACCGAGAGCACGATACCGCTGATGCCGATGGTCGAGCCGACCGAAATGTCGATGCCGCCCGTGACGATCACCGCCATCATTCCTAGCGCCACGATGGCGACGAAGGCGAAGTTTCGCGTAACGTTGAACAGATTCTCGGAAGTCGCGAAGGTCGAGGTCGCAATCGACAGGGCGATACAGGCGACGATCGTTGCCAGCACGACCCAGAACACCTGGCTTGCGAGTAGTCCCGACCAGCGAGTATGCGTCCTCGCGGACTGTGGATCATCGAGCAATGGCGGCATTGTGGGGGGCCTTCGCGACGCGTCGTTCAAAGTGGGGCTCCGATGCAAGGCAGTTTCAGGCAGCGGCGATGGCGCCGGTGATGAGACCAGTCACCTCTTCCGGGGAGGACTCCTCGGTTTTCTTGTCCGCGACCTTGCGCCCGCGCCGCATGACAACCACCCGGTGGGCGACGGCGAATACGTCGGGCATGCGGTGGCTGATGAGGATGACGGCGATGCCGTGTTCGGACAGGCGTTTGATGAGATCGAGCACCTCGGCGACCTGGCGGACGCTGATCGCGGCGGTCGGCTCGTCCATGAGGACGAGCCTCGCTTCAGAGAGGCGTGTGCGGGCGATGGCCACCGCTTGCCGCTGCCCGCCCGACATTTGCCTGACGAGGTCGCGCGGGCGCGTCTCGGACTTCAGTTGCTTGAACAGATCACCCGCACGCCGATACATGGTCGCGTGATCGAGCACGCGGACAGGTCCGAACCCGATCCGCAGTTCGCGGCCAAGAAAGACGTTGGCGGCTGCGGTCAGATTGTCGCAAAGCGCGAGGTCCTGATAGACGACCTCGATGCCGCGCGCGCGGGCGTCGATCGGTTTGGTGAAATGCACGGGCTTTCCATCGATGAGCATTTCACCGTGCGAAGGCGGAAAGTTACCGGCGACCACCTTCACCAATGTCGATTTGCCGGCCCCGTTATCGCCCATGAGGCCGACCACCTCGCCCGGCTCCAGGCTGAGCGTCACGTCGATCAGGGCCTGAATGGCGCCGAAATGTCTGGAAACGCCTCTGAGCTCAAGAAGACTCATAGACTGTCGCGTTCGCTGGGGTGGAGGCGCCCACTGCATTGGCTGGGCGGCCAGTAGACATACGAGCTAGGTAGATGTTTTTTAGTGCACGATGGGGGTTTTAGCAAGGCACTTTAGCCACCTGCCGAACTCGCTCATTTGTCGTGCCCGCTTCACTTCATCGCTATGCAGATAGATCGTCGTTGTCGACGCTGAAGGGTGCCGCAGGTTGTCCAGCACGATGCTCAGTTCCGTGCCGCCTCCCGGCGCATGCGTCGCGTGAGTGTGGCGCATCCAGTGCGGACTTTCGCACCGCTCGGAATTCTTCGTGTAGAGCGGGAATATTCGAACTCCTGCGGTCGTTTAGCTTGCGGCGATGTCTCGCCAGTGACGAGGAGGGTAGCTATGTCTCAGATCTCGCGTGGTCTCAAAGCGGCGGCTGCGATCGCGCTCGCCGCCGGTTTCACAATCGGGTATGCCGCTGCTGATGACGCCTATGTCGTCACACCGCTCGTGTCCAACGTGGCAGGCGCAGCCCCGAAAGTCGACGGTGTCCTGCAGAACGCCTGGGGTATTGCCTTTAGTCCGGCAGGAAGTCCATTCTGGATCAACGACAATGCCACCGGCTGCTCCACGCTATATGACGGCGCGGGGACCAAGGTGACGACGCTGCAGGTCGCGATCCCGCTGCCAGGCAACGTCATACCGGGCGGCGCCTGTCATCCCGTCCTTCCCAAGTCGCCACCGAATCCCACGCCCGCGGCGCCAACCGGGATTGTGTGGAATCCCTCGTCTGCGTTTCTCGTGCCAGGCACCAAGATCCCGGCCGTGTTCATCTTCGCAACTGAAGATGGCACGATTTCCGCTTGGGCCGGTGGGTTGAATCCGCCGAATAACGCCGTGATCGCGGTCGATAACTCTTCCAATCCCTCCGCGGACAGCGGGGCTGTCTACAAGGGGCTCGTCTTCGGAGTCAATGCGCAAGGCGGATTCCTGTTTGCGACGAACTTCCGTTCGGGTCGGATCGATGTATTTGGGCCGAACGGTTCAGACGGCCAGTTCACGGCTGCGACGACCGACGGCGGCTTCGTCGACCCGAACATCCCTGCCGGCTATGCCCCGTTCGGTATCGCGAATATCGATGGGGATCTTTTCGTCACCTACGCAAAGCAGAACAAAGAGAAGCACGACGACGATGCAGGACGCGGTCGTGGATTCGTCGACGTATTCGATACCGACGGCCACCTGCTGCGTCGCTTTGCAAGCCGAGGGACGCTCGACTCGCCATGGGGGATCGCCCGTGCATCGTTTGCGTTCGGCCGCTTCAGCGGCAAGATTCTCATTGGCAACTTCGGCGATGGTCGAATCAATGTCTTCGGCAATGACGGCGCTTTCGTCGATCAGTTGGAGAATGAGTTCGGCAATCCACTGGCAATCGACGGTCTGTGGACTCTGACACTCGGTGGCGGCCGCAATTCGAGCCCGGACACGCTGTACTTCTCGGCCGGTCCTAACAAGGAGACCAATGGACTTTTCGGGATCATCGCTCCGGTAAGAGGCTCCAGGGAGCGAGTCGCTGACCATTGACGATATTCAAGTTCGAGACGAAGGACCTCATCTCAGCCGGTCGCGGGACTCACCAGACGCGACCGGCTGTTATTGATCCGTGGTGCCCGAAGGCAATCCACTGGATCGAATGGTCTACACTTTATTCATTGCATCGATGCAGCCGCTGCGGATAGGCCATCCAGGACCATAACAGCGGCACCGACACGCAAAACGCGCCACCTGTCACGCAATATATGCCATCGGGTGACGACGCCACCATGCCAACGGCTGTGAATAGCGGTGGCGAGTATTGAGAGAACGGGGTATGGCAGGTTTGCCTCATGAAGGCCAAGTTTCTCTTTGCCGTGCTGCTGCTCGGCGCGATAGATTGCGCCGCGGATCCAGGTTATTACAACACGTGCGCGGCGTATCCGGCTTATCCGTGTGAGTTCTATGCCGGCTGTCCGTCTCGCGGCCAGCCATGCGTATTCCTTGGCGGCGGTGTCCGCCGCTTCCACGACTTTGACCATGGCGACGGCTTTCACCATGGGTTCCACGGTCGCAGCACTCAGTTCGAGCAGGGCGGGGGCCACAGCGGCGGTCACGGCGCACGCAACTAGGCACCGGCACATTTCTATCGATGAAAACCGCCCATCAAAAATGGGAGCACTGCCCAGTTGTCGCTATAACTTGTCTTCGTAGCATTGCCGCCGGTCGCGACGTTGGGAATTCAGCCACAAATAACGAGGTGGTCCGGTCATTCATGAGGGCGGATCAGAGGCAGCAGCTCGGCCATTACGGTCATTGGCCGAGTGCCAAAGGCCGCTATGCGTTGGCGATTCAACCGGTCGATGCATGGGCATTGATAACGTCCATGCATCAATGATTCCAGAAATCGCACTTCTACTCTTGGTCTTCTTGCGCAACTATGCGTCATCAGAAGCCCGAGAAAACGGTTCAAAAGCACAGCGCGAAGTGATCCAGTGCGCACTCAAGGCCGATGCGTGGATGCAATCGGGCGGACGCGCAGGTCGCGGCGCGTATCGGCGCGCGCGAGGCGCACCCGCAAGCGCGCGTGGCATAAGGAGAGCGTGCTCAAGATTCTGGGCGGCGAATCGTCGGAGGTGACGCCGGTGAGCCATGCGTTTTCGGGCACGAACGTCGTGTTCGGCACGGCGCCTGGCAAAGGCGGACAGGTGCGTCAATGTCGACGCAGTGATAAGCCTCTGACGGTCGCCGCCGTGCTCGCGTTGCGCGGCTCGGTGGCGACGGCAGGGGCCGAGATTGATAACGGTATAACATCAATCGTTCCGAAAATTGCACTTATCGTTTTGCCGCCTCCGGGCGAATATTGCCAGAACCACAATCGGCCGGACCACCGCGTCTTTTCAAGATTTCAGGAGACACCTTGATGCACCCCTCGACTAACCTTTCGACCGGACGTTCGAAGGCCGCCGCAGTTTTCCGTGTAACGGCCGGAAATTTCCTGGAGCAGTTCGACTTCTTCCTGTTCGGCTTCTACGCCACGCAGATCGCCAAGGTTTTCTTTCCCGCCCACAGCGAGTTCGCCTCGTTGATGATGACGTTCGCCGTGTTCGGGGCCGGCTTCCTGATGCGGCCGCTGGGCGCGATCGTGCTCGGCGCCTACATCGACGACGTCGGCCGCCGCAAGGGCCTCATCGTCACGCTTTCCATCATGGCGAGCGGCACGATCCTGATCGCGTTCGTACCGGGCTACGCGACGATCGGACTCCTGGCGCCCGCGCTCGTGCTGCTCGGACGGCTGCTGCAGGGCTTCTCGGCGGGCGCGGAGCTGGGCGGTGTGTCGGTGTATCTTGCCGAGATGGCCACGCCCGGCCGCAAAGGGTTTTTCACGAGCTGGCAGTCCGCGAGCCAACAGGTGGCGATCGTCGTCGCCGCGGGCCTCGGCTTCGCGCTCAATCAGTGGCTGAGCGCATCGGCCATCGCAGCCTGGGGTTGGCGCGTGCCGTTCCTGGTGGGCTGCATGATCGTGCCGTTCATCTTCATGCTGCGTCGCAATCTGGAGGAAACGCAGGAGTTCAAGGCGCGCCAGCATCGTCCGACCATGAAGGAAGTATTCGGCACGCTGGTCCAGAACTGGGCCGTCGTCGTCGCAGGCATGATGCTGGTGGCGATGACCACCACGAGCTTTTACCTCATCACGGTCTACGCGCCGACCTTCGGCAAGACGGTCCTGCACCTGAGCACCGCCGACAGCCTGCTCGTGACGCTGTGTGTGGGCGTATCGAACTTCGTGTGGCTGCCGGTCGGCGCTGCGCTCTCCGACAAGCTCGGCCGCCGGCCGCTCCTCGTCGCCATGACGGTGCTCGCGATCGCGACCGCCTACCCGGCACTGTCGCTGCTCGCTCACGCGCCTAGCTTCGTCAACATGCTGCTCGTCCTCCTTTGGCTCTCGTTCATGTACGGCATCTATAACGGCGCGATGGTCGTCGCGCTCACGGAAGTGATGCCGGTGCAGGTGCGCGTTGCCGGCTTCTCGCTCGCCTACAGTCTCGCGACGGCCGTGTTCGGAGGCTTCACGCCCGCGATCTCGACGGCGCTTATTCATATGACTGGCGACAAGGCCGCGCCCGGATACTGGATGAGCCTCGCCGCAGCGTGCGCGCTTCTGGCGACGTTCGCGCTCTATCGCCGCCGCGCAGTGTCGCTGACGCCGGCGCACTGATGCGCTTCCCCCGCATCCATCGCAACCGCACACGACCTTAACCATGAGAAATCTGCTTCTGAAACTTTGCGCGGCGGCGCTCGTCGCAAGCTCGGCCGCTGCGGCGAACGTGCAGGCCGCCGACCTGCACGTCATGAGTTCCGGCGGCTTTACCGCCGCGTACAAGGTGCTCGGCCCGAGGTTCGCGTCCGAGACGGGCAACACGCTCGACACCGCGCTCGGACCCTCGATGGGCAAATCGCCCGAAGCGATCCCCAACAGGCTCGAGCGCGGCGAGCCCGCGGACGCCGTCATCATGGTCGGCTACGCACTCGACGAGCTGATCAAGCAAGGCAAGGTCATCCCCGGATCGCGGGTAGAGCTGGCCGATTCGCGCATCGGCATGGTCGTGCGCGAAGGGGCGGCGAAGCCCGACATCGGCTCCCCCGAGGGTCTCAGGCAGACCCTGTTGCAGGCGAAGTCGATCGCCTACTCGGACAGTGCGAGCGGCGTCTATATCGAGCGAGAGCTGTTCAAGAAGCTGGGCATCGAGGACCAGGTCCGGTCGAAGGCGAAGATGATCCCGCGGATTCCGGTGGCGTCGGTGGTGGCAAGCGGGGACTACGAAATCGGCTTCCAGCAGGTGAGCGAATTGCTGCCCGTCCAGGGCGCCACGTTCGTCGGCAAGATTCCCGAGTCTCTGCAGTCCGTCACGCGTTTCGCCGCCGGCATTCCCGTCGGTGCGCTGCATCCGAAGGAAGCGAAGGCGCTTCTCGACTATCTTGCTTCACCCGGTGTACAGGCAGAAGTGAAATCGACCGGGCTCGATTCCGTCCTGGCGCATTGAGGCGGAACCACGGGAAGGCTTGTCTGAAACGTCACGATGCGGTCTTCCTTCCTGTCTTGACTGTCGCCGTTACGTTATTGCTCACGGCATCACCGCTTGCGGCTCCGGCGCGCTTCATCTCGATGATCGTCCGATGAAACTCCTGTGCGGCCGGTGTGAGCGGCCGTCCGCGCCGTCTTACGATTCCCACGCGTCGTTTCACCACCGGTTCGACGAGCGGCACACTCGTGAGGATCGGGTGGTCATGTCCGGGCATGGCCATCGACGGCACGGCGGCGACGCCGAGCCCCGCTTCGATTAACCCGAGCATGGTCGTTACGTGTCGCGACTCGGTGCCGCGACGGCAGCTTCAGCACGGCGGGGAGACCGCGCGGATGGCCGTTCGCCATCGTGTGGATTTCGGTGTTGTCTGCCCCGTATCAGCTCGCCGCGCCTCGC
Source organism: Paraburkholderia sp. JPY465 (assembly GCF_050436725.1). NCBI lineage: Bacteria > Pseudomonadati > Pseudomonadota > Betaproteobacteria > Burkholderiales > Burkholderiaceae > Paraburkholderia > Paraburkholderia sp. JPY465. Next base: position 581,326 of record NZ_JBNDMT010000006.1, on the reverse strand, counting down.
AAATCTCTAATATGCTGATAGACGGTGGCACGTCCCATCCCCAACACATTCGCGACGTAGTTGGCAGCGCTCTTCCCCTTGAACGCCCCTTCGGCCCACAGCGCTTCGACGATCTCGCGACGATGGTCGCGAGTCAGCGAATTCAGCGCCAACTGACGTTCCTGGAGCCACGTGTGAAGGAACGTGTTGATGCGTTCCTGCCAGTCGTCCTTGAACAGCTCTTCGGGCTGCTTCACCACGCCGGCGCCGGAGATCACACGATCGATCACATGTTTGATGTCTTCGAAGACGGCGATGTTGTAGTTCACGCACATCACGCCGACAGCGCTGCCGGCATCGTCGAACAACACCGTGCTGACGCACCGCATCCTCCTCCCATCCCAATTGATTTTTTCATACGGCCCGACGGTACCGGACTCCGCGGAATGGTCGATCTCTTCCAACGCGGAGTCGTCGCCGAGTTCGCGTTTCGACAGATTATTGGCGATGTAGGCGATCGTTTGACTTTGCAGGTCATGAATGACGATTTCGACGTACGGGAAAAACAACAGCGCAATGCCATCGGCGACGCGGCTGTAGCGGTCCAGAAGTAGCCGACGTGCGGCCGTTGTCTTGGGCTTTCGCATAGGGAGAGATGCTTGCAGCTTTCTGAAGGTCCACTTGGGTGGGCGTCGGTATGGAAGGTCCGAAAACGTTCGGCATTTTGCCACGAGCGATGCGGTACTTCTGCTCGATGGCACGACGACCCGCATGTCGGCGAAGACCCTTTGCCATTGCTCCGGCGGCATGGCGCGATCTGGCGCGTCGGCAAGATCGTGGGGGTTACTTACGTGCCCGCGCGAGCAGTCAGATATTTGAACAGTTCATAGGCAATCGCGACGTCTTCAAGACCCAGCCCGATCGAGCGGAAAAACACGTGCTTTCGATAGGACGGTTTGATCGCTTCGCCGCACATGAGTTCGGCGAGATCGCCCAGCACGGCTTCGGGACGCCAGCCATGGTATTCGGAAGCGAGCTTCATCTCGCCCGCGCTGGCTGGGGTGGTGCGGCGGTAGTCGCAATAGACGTCCATGTCGGCGAGCCATGCGGGCGGAATCTCATGAGCGTTCGCCACGTTGGTGCTGATAGACGTGATGAGCGCTGGCTTGTCGAGCATGTTTTCGTGCAGCACCGGGGTGCCGGACGAGGTACACAGCGCAACGACGTCGGCGTCGGCGACACAGTCTTCGATCCTTGTACAGATGGAGACTCTTTCATCGAGCGCTGCGAGCTGCACACGTTTTTCGGTGTCGTTCGCAAGCCCGGGCGAAAACACCCGGATCGACTGCCACGGCCGCGTCGACGCGAGATGGCGCAAATGAGCCTGTCCGACCGCCCCCGCGCCGACAATCGCGAGCCGGCGCGCATGATCGGCGGCGAGTTGCTGCACCGCGAGTGCGGTCGCTCCGGCGGTGCGCTCGATCGTCAGCAGACCCGAATCACACAACATCAGCGGTTGCCCCGTTTCCATCGACATCAATGCCGTCCACGCGGTAATGATCGGCTTCGCCTGCGTGACGATGTATGGCGACAGCTTCGCGCCGAACACCTTCGCGTCCGCCATCACGCCCAGATATGTGATGAAGTCGCCAGCGTTCTGCGGGAAAAGAGTCAGCGTCTGCGGAGGCTGCACTGCCATGTGGCTTCCGAGCGCGCGAAACATCTGCGCCAGCACGCTGCGCACGTCGAGGTGAGGAAGCGCCTCGCGAACGGTTTGCTGGTCGACGATCAGGGGCATTGCGTTTTCTGACTGGATCATTGAACTGCGCTCCACAACGGTGCCGGTGCTCCGGCGGTCAGATGATTCTAAGTCAAACTGTCCAGTCTGGACATTTATTTTGAAAATTGCTTGCTTTTATATCTGTCCAGAATAGACTGTCAATCCAGAGCACGTGTAAGGCCGGCGCGTCATCTGCCTCATGCGATGTCTCGGAGCGGGCCGGTCAACCGTCGCGCATGCCCTCAATTGTCGTCGCCCAAATATCCAGGGGACCTCTTATGTTTCGGAAGCTTCAACTTTCACTTATCGTCGCTGCTGCATTGGCGGGCTCGCTAGGGACCGTCGGCGCGCAGGCTCAGGACACTTTGCGCTTCGGCATCGAGGCAGCCTACCCGCCGTTCGAAAGCAAGTCGCCGAGCGGGCAACTGCAGGGCTTCGACGTCGACGTCGGCAATGCGGTCTGCACGAAGCTGGGCGTGAAGTGCGTGTGGGTCGAAAATGCGTTCGATGGACTGATTCCCGCGTTGGAAGCCCGTAAATTCGACGTGATCAATTCCGCGATGAACATCACGGACAAGCGCAAGCAATCGATTGAATTCACGAAGCCGATCTATATCGTGCCGATCGTGATGGTGGCCCGACGTGGCTCCGGCCTGTTGCCCGACGTGAAAAGTCTGCAAGGCAAACGGGTCGGCGTGTTGCAGGGGTCGTCGCAGGAGGATTTCCTCAAAGCTCATTGGGCGAATGCCGGCGTCACGGTCGTGTCGTACCAGGACCAGGATCAGGTCTACGCGGACCTGCTTGGCGGGCGCCTCGACGCTGCCGTTCAGGAAGCGCAAACTGCGCAGGACGGTTTCCTCGGCAAGCCCGAGGGCCACGAGTATGCGGTCGTCGGCAAGCCGCTCAGCGATCCGGCAACGCTCGGCGAAGGCACCGGCTGGGGCTTGCGCAAGGCCGACAAGGCGCTGGTCGCGAAAGTCAATGCCGCGCTCGACGCGCTGAAGAAAGACGGCACGTTGAGCAGTCTTTCGCAGAAGTATTTCAACAACGACATCATCGCGAAGTAACGAGTCCACGAGCCGGCGCCAGAGGTTTCTCGCCGGCTCGCTGCGCAAAATGCGGCAGCCCGGCGTCCAGTCCTGATAGAAAAAGCGAAGCGAGTTTATGGATTTCGATGTGATAGTGCTGGGCGCTGGGATTGTCGGCGTATCGTCCGCGCTGCAGTTGCAGGATCGCGGCCGCCGGGTGGCACTGGTTGATCGGCGCGCTCCGGGCGAAGAGACCAGCTTCGGCAACGCGGGGCTGATTGAAAGCTCGTCGGTCGTTCCCTACGGTTTTCCGCGCGATTTCGGCACCTTGCTGCGCTATGCGAAGAATCGTTCGACCGACCTGTACTGGGACTATCGGGCGTTGCCGCACTTTGCGAGCTGGCTCGCGCGCTTCTGGTGGGAATCGTCGCCCGAGCGATTGATGGCCGCCGCGCGCGACATGTTGCCGTTGATCCAGCAAAGCGTAGCTGAACACGATCGGCTCATCGAGCGCGCGCAACTCGGCCATCTCATTCGCGACAGCGGCTGGATCGACGCCTATCGCACCCCAGCGGAATTTTCGCGGCAGGCGGCGGCCGCCGCATTGACTGTCAGGACCTATGGCTTGCGGGTCGCGGTGCTGGATTCGGCGGCGCTGGCCGCGCGCGAGCCGGGCCTCGCGGACGGCTTTTGTGGCGCGTTGCATTGGCAGGACCCGAAAAGCATCGTCAATCCCGGGGCACTGACTACAGGTTATGCGAGTCTTTTCGAAGCGGGCGGCGGAACGGTGCTCACCGGCGACGCCGCCACGCTAACGGCGCAAGCGGGCGCGTGGAGCGTTCAAACATCGTCGGGCCGGATCAGCGCTAAAGAAGTCGTGGTGGCGCTCGGTTCATGGTCTGACCGCGTTTTCGCGCCGCTTGGTTACCGCATTCCTTTGCGCGCGAAGCGCGGTTATCACATGCACTACCGTCCTACCCGCCAGATGCTGTCGATGCCATTCGTCGACGCGGAGCAGGGCTACGTGGTGGCGCCGATGGAAGGGCGGTTGCGGCTGACCACGGGGGTCGAGATCGCGCGGCGTGACGCGAGGCCGACGGGCATCCAGCTCGAACGCGCGGAGCGCATTGCCAGGCCGAGCTTCGGTCTCGGTGAGCGACTCGACGCGAGTCCGTGGCTCGGCCTGCGTCCTTGCACACCCGATATGCGCCCCGTCATTGGGCGCGCGCCGCGTCATCGCGGGTTGTGGTTTGCATTCGGTCATAACCACCATGGCTTGACCCTGGGGCCCGTCACCGGTCGACTGCTGGCGGAGATGATGACCGGGGCACCGACCTGTGCGGATGCGCGTCCGTTTCGGGCTGAACGGTTCCGTGGTTAGCGGCGGGAATGCGCCCGGCCTGAAGATCTGGTTGGGTGGATCGGCCACTATGAAACACGTTCCATTCAGGATGGAGATCGAGAGTGTCTTTGCATGGCGTTGTGTTCAGTTCAAAGTTGCCCGATTCACTAGCAAAGTGCAGATCATAAAATTCAAGTACCTTTAGTCGAGTAGAACGTCGCGTCAAGTATCGAAACATCTCTGAGCGACTACTCTTGAGAGAACCGAAGGCTGCTCAGGGTCGGCCTATACCTGTTGCATCAAGCACGATACGAGATGACGGTCTCGCTCGATCGTTGGACGCAGTGCGGCCCAATAGCGGCCAAATGATGCACCCATAGCACTACCCTCTTGCGAGCAGACAAGCATTGCTCGCGCCCGGCCACGCGCGTTCAACCGCGTTGCAGATCTCAGGTTCCCACCCGGTTGGAGCGGCCCGCGACACCATAGGCAAAGGCTGCTCCCGCGAATGCAACACCCACGCCACAGACCCCGCGCCACCCCGCGAGAGCCCATCCGGCGCCCGAGAGCGCCGCCCCGAGCGCGCCGCCGACCATGAACGCACCGACGAACAGTCCGTTCAGCCGCCCGCGTGCGGCGGGATTCATGAGATTGACGGCGCGGCGGCCAAGCGTCTGATCGATGACGACGCCTGTGTCGATCGCCGCACCACCGATGACGAGCGCCGCGATCGCGAGCCGGGGGTGGGCCTGCGGAGCGAAGCCCAATCCGCCCGATCCCGCCACGGCGATGAGCACAAGGGCCGCGATGATCAACAGGTGCGCGAACAGCAGCGCACTGCGACCGTGCCCGCGGTCGCCCGCCTGGCCGGCGAGCGGCGTGACGACTGCGCCGCTCGCACCCGCGAGCGCGAAAAGCGCGATCCCGTGCAGGCCGAATTCGAACGGTGGCTGCGCGAGCAGTAGTCCGACCGACGCCCAGAACGCGCTAAACGCCGCCATCGCCAAAGCGGCGGAGATCGCGCGCCGCTGCAGGATGCGTTCACGCGCGAGAAGGGTCCAGAGCGATCGCAGCAAGGCAGCGTAGCGCGTGATTACCGGCGGCGCGCGGTAGGGCAGGCGCCGCATGAGCACACCCGCGAGCAACGCATTGATTAGCGCGCTCGTGCCGTAGAACGCGCGCCAACCGGCCCAAGCCGCGATGACACTGGCGAGCGGCCGCGACAGCAGGATCCCGATCATCAAGCCGCTCATCACGTTGCCCACGGCGCGGCCGCGCTGGGCCTCGGGCGCCATCGACGCGGCCATCGGCACGAGCATCTGGATCACGGTCGATGTCGCGCCCGCGAGGAATAGCGCGGCAAGGCACACCCACGCCGAACGCGCGAACATCGGCACAGCGAGGAGCAATGCGCAGCAGAGCAGCGTCCGCACGATCAGGCGGCGGTTCTCGATCAGATCGACCAACGGAACGAGAAGCACGAGCCCAGTGGCGTAGCCGAGCTGCGGCAGCATCGACACGAGGCCGCCGAGCGCATGGGGAAGATTCAGCGTGGCGGCAATCGGGCCGGTGAGCGGCTGCGCGGCGAACAGGTTGATGATGATGAGACCGACTACAGTGCCGAAAAAAACCGTCATCGGCGTGGTGAGCTGGCCGGCCTGGCGCTCGTCGGCGCGTTCAGCGTGCGGCTGGCCGACGCTGCAGGATGAAAGATCTGCGGGGCGGTCCATGACGACGCTCCGGTTGAAGGACTTGTGGTCTATGCTAGAAGCTGCTTCGTTATGCGACAATTGAAACATCTTGATAATGATTATGCGAGATTGTTTTGAATACGCGTGATCTCCAGGCGTTCGTGGCCGTCGTTGAATGTGGGTCGATCGTCGGTGCAGCCGAACGGCTCCATCTAACCCAGCCCGGCCTGACGCGCCGCATCCAGAGCCTCGAAAGCACGCTGGCTCTTGCGCTGCTCGACCGTCAGGCAAAGCCGCTCAAGCCGACCGCTGCCGGGCGGGAGGTCTACCTGCTTGCGCGTAACGTGCTCGGCGCCGTCGACGAACTGCTGGCCGTCGCTTCCCCCGACAGCGAGCCGGAAGGCGAACTGCGCATCGGCGTGCCGCCGTTCCTCTCCGACCTCGCGCTCGAACAGCCGCTCGACCGCTTGCGCGGCACCTACGCCAAGCTGACGCTGCGTGTGACGGCGGGCTGGTCGCCGCGTCTGCTGCAATCGGTCGAACTGGCGCAGGTCGATGCCGCTGTCGTGTTGATGCCCGGTGATATCGCGCTGCCCGAGGCGTTGGTTGGTACGCGGCTCGCTTTCATGCCGACTGCCGTCGTCGCGGCGCGTTCGCTTGGGCTGCCGAAAGCGCCCGTCACGCTGCAATACCTCGCGCAGCATCCGTGGGTGCTCAACCAGGACGGCTGCGGCATGCGCTCGGCGCTGTCGCGCGCGCTCGCGCGGGCGGGGTTGCCGTTCAACGTCGCCGTCGAGGCTTTCGGCTCCGACTTACAGCTATCGCTTGTCGCGCGGCAACTCGGAATCGGGATCGTCTCGCCGGAAGTGCTTGCGCGCAGCCCGTTTCGCGACGTGTTGCAGGTGATCGATGTCACGGATTTCGAATCAGGCGTCGAGGTCTGGCTCGTCCACCACCCGCTACCGGGACGGCTCGTGCGGCCGATCGCACTCTTGCGCGATTCGCTGGCCGAGGTGCTGCGTGCTCATGGGATGGCTGCGGCGCATTCCTTTGAGCGCGTCGATGGCGCGGCTGTCAGCAGGCGATCCGGGAAGAATGGACGCGGTCGCTTGAGCCATGCTTGATAGGGGACTTCGACATGATTGGTTTTTTTCGTGAGTGACCGGGCACCATGAACCGCTTCCTCGTTATTTTGGGCGTGCTGTGCCTGCTTGCCGGCCTCGGACGGCATTGGTTCGCGCGCATCCCGTTCGGCCGGCTGCCTGGCGACATACATATCGTTCGCGGCGGTATCGATTTCCATTTTCCGATCGTCACGTGCATCGTGATTTCGGTCGTGGTGTCAGTGCTCTTGTGGTTGTTGCGACGGTAAGTGCGCGTTGGCGCCGGTGAAACGGATGCCCCACGCCGTCTAGCTTCCTGTCGCGCGGTGTGCTGCTCACTTGGCGGCGGGCGGCGGCGCGGGCACTCGCTGAAAGTCGGCATGATTCGGCGGTTGTGCGGCCACATCGACCTGTCCGTGAATGCGCGCCTGATGACCATCCGCGAACATGTAGTACGGGAACGGGTGGGGCGGCTCCGAAGCCGCGTCGAGCCTGGCAATCAACTCGGGCGCCAGCACGAAGTCGAGTGCGCCGAGCGATTGTTCGAGCTGCGCCGCCTTCGTCGCGCCGACGACGATGCTCGCAACCCCCCGTTTCTGATACAGCCAGTTCAGGCCGACCTGAGCCATCGGCCGATTCGCAGCGTGCGCGACTGCCTCCAGCTCGGCGACGATCGAAAAGTTGCGCGCGGATAGCTTGTCGAATCCGGGCGGCGGCGCGGTACCTAGCGTCTGCAGGCGACCGCTGCCCGTTACAGCGGTCTGATTCTGGGCGTCTTGCGACGGACGGTATTTGCCCGACAGCACGCCCATGCCAAGCGGGCTCCACGCCACGAGCCCCATGCCGAGGTGTGTGGCGAGGTCGGTGAACTCGTGTTCCGCGTTGCGTTCTATCATCGAGTATTCCAACTGCATTGCAGCGACCGGTTCGAAACCGCGCCAGTCCGCGAGCGTCTGCGCCCGACCGGCATACCACGCTGGCACGTCCGAGAGGCCGACGTAACGGATCTTGCCAGCGCTGACGGCGTCGTCCATGGCGCGCATCACTTCGTCGGCGGGCGTCATGCGGTCCCACGTGTGCAGGTAATAGAGATCGATGTAGTCTGTGCCGAGCCGCCTGAGCGAGCCTTCGAGTGCCCGAAGCAGGTTCTTCCGATGGTTGCCGCCCGCATTCGGGTTGCCGGGCTGCGCGTTGTACGAGTACTTCGTCGCGATCACGAGCCGCTCGCGCATCGCGCGCGCCGCTGTGAAGCGGCCGACCCATTGCTCGCTCGTGCCTTCCGTGTAGAGATCAGCCGTATCGATGAAGTTGCCGCCTGCGTCGACGTATAGATCGAAGAGCCGCTGCGCCGTTGCTTCGTCGGTGCCCCAGCCCCATTCAGTGCCGAACGTCATCGTGCCGAGCGACATCGGGCTCACGCGCAGGCCGGAACGACCGAGCAGGGTATAGCGATCGAGCGACATGACTGTCTCCTCTGGGGCCAGGTAAGCGACCCATTATTGTGCGCGCCTTTCTTGTGCCGCTGTTGACCGCGGCACGGTAGCAGCCACTGTCCAACTTTCATTTGCCCGCAGCAAACGGGCTCACATCCGCACAGATGAGCAATCCAGCCAGCTTCGTGGGCTGGGACTTCAGCCGGAACGGCCCGTGGGTGATGCCGCGCGGGGCCACGCAACCGGTTCTGCGCTGGCAAGTCACCGCGCAATGAATGGTGTGCCCCGGGGCACCTTTGGCTCTCTTTGCATAGGTTTGCTGGGCCGCGCTTTCTGTTTCCTCGCGCGACGCCACGTGGCGACTTCGTGCTGTGTTCGTTTTGCACGGCTACGTTGACTGGTGCACAGACATCCTGTCGAGACGAACTATATTCGTTGATCGAGCCGTCTTCGCTGGCGGGTGGCAATCCGGGTGTGTCAGAGGAGGTTGACGTGGACCAATCGTGGTTGGGTATGGCTGTGGGCCTGATCGTGCTGGTGATGGCCGCGTGTGGCGTGATTTCGCACTACCGCCGCGAACGGCGCCGCGCCGATCTGCTGCGCAACCTTGATCACCACGACTGGTGTCGCTGGACCCGGTCGCGACACTGAGCGTCGTCGCGACCGCGCTCAGAGGGCGGTGCACATGCCCCGGTGCGGACAGCGTCTCCCAGCAAAGCCATCAGCGACCGTGCGTTACGCTGGCCTGGGTCTTCCCAGCGTTTGCGAAGGATGACGATTGCCGAGAAGCTCGACCAGCCGTGTCTCGCATTCGGAAAACGAGTACCCGCGCCGCTGCGAGACCATGAACGTGAGGGGGCGCATGTGCCATGCGCGCCGTTGGAGTTCGACAAGTGTTCCCTTCACGAGGTCTTCCTCGACCAGATGGCGCGGCATGTGCCCCCAGCACAAGCTTCCCCTGAGCAGATCGTGCTTCGCGCCGAGGTCATTCACCCGCCACTGGCGTTCGCTGGCGACCCCCTGTTGGGTCTTGTCCGCATCGGGCTGATTGTCGGTTACGACGAGCTGGATGTGCCGGCCAAATTCCTCCCGCGGGATCGGCCCCGCGATTGAGGCCAGTGGATGGGATGGCGCACAGACGGTCACCATTTGCGCATCACATAGATGCTGCCTTTCTATGGTGCCGGGGCTCAGCTCCGGCACGTCCGTGATCGTCACCGCCAACGCGCACATGCCTTCGCGAACCAAACGCTCGCCGTCCTGCATGGTCGTCATGCGCAGATTGATTGCAACCGTTGGAAAGTCCGCCTGCAAGGTGCGCAGGCATTCGATCAAATGCGCACGCGGAAAGTAGGTATCCACGGCGACCGAGACCTGTGGGACCCCAGCTTCAGCAATGGCAACCGCGCGCATCTTCATTTCCTCTGTGCGCGAGATCACACCGCGAGCATCAGGCAGGAGGCTGCGACCAGCAGCCGTCAGCGTCGCTTTGCGCGTGTTGCGCTCGAACAGCACCACATCGAAGGCGCTTTCGAGCGCGTTGATCGCGTGACTGATCGCCGACTGCGCACGCCTCAGCTCGCGTGCGGCCCCGGAAAAGCTTCCCTGATCACACACGGCGACGAAGGCCCGAAGTTGATTGATCGTGACGTTGTCGAGCATGGCTATCTAAAAACTAGATGAAAAGTATGCATGTTTAGTCAATTGGCTTCATGAATCAAGAGCCGGAGAATCCTGTTTGTCGCTTTCGTTTCCAAGGATGCATGACATGAACAGACTGAATGGCAAGACCGCCGTGATCACCGGCGGCGCTACCGGTATCGGCCGCGCTGCGGCTCAGCGCTTCATCGAGGAGGGCGCGTTCGTTTTCGTCTTCGGCCGCCGGCAGGAAGCGCTCGAGGCCGCTGTGGCCGCCCTCGGGCCCAATGCACGCGCGGTGAAGGGCTCGGTCTCCGATCTGGCCGACCTCGACCGGCTCTACGCGGCGGTGAAGGCCGAGCGCGGAACCCTGGACATCGTCTTCGCCAATGCCGGGACGGGAAGCCCGCTTCCGCTCGGACAGATCACCGGCCAGCACATTGACGAGACCTTCGACACCAATGTGAAGGGGACGATCTTTACGGTCCAGAAGGCGCTGCCGCTGATGGGCTCAGGCGGTTCGATCATCCTGACCGGATCGAGCGCCGGCACCACAGGAGCCCCAGGGTTCACGGCCTACAGCGCGAGCAAGGCAGCGGTTCGCAACCTCGCCCGGACTTGGGCGGAGGACCTGAAGGGCAGCGGCATCCGGGTCAACGTGCTGTCGCCCGGGGCGACGGCGACCGAACTAGCGAAGGAGGCGCTAGGCGAAGAGGGGCAGAAGGCCTACGGTTCGATGACGCCGCTCCAGCGTATGGCCGATCCGGTGGAGATCGGGGCGGTCGCCGCCTTTCTTGCGTCGTCGGACAGCAGCTTCATGACCGCCAGCGAGGTCGCCGTCGACGGTGGCTTGGCACAACTCTGAGGAGAAAAATCAGATGACACGATCTCTAAAGGGCAAAACAGCTCTGGTCACCGGGGCATCACGAGGCATTGGCCGCGCCATCGCCGAACGGCTTGCTCAGGATGGTGCGACAGTCGCGCTAACCTACAACGCCAGCAAATCCAGCGCGGACGAGGCGATCGCGGCCATCGAGAAAGCGCAAGGCAGCGCGTTCGCGATCCATGCGGATCTCGTCGATCCGGCGACCGTGCCGGCCTTGTTCGAGAGACTCGACGACGAGTTCACCAAGCGGAACGGAAGCAAGGCCCTCGACATTCTGGTCAACAACGCTGGCAATTCCGGCTGGGTTGGCTTCAAGGACGCGACGCCGGAGAGTTGGGACACCCTGATGGCGGTCTACGCCCGCGCGCCCTTCTTCATCATTCAGGCCGCTCTCGACCGTCTCGCCGATGGTGGACGCATCATCAACATTTCATCCGCGGCCGCCACCAAGCCCGTGACGGCTGCGCCCGTCTACTCGATGGCGAAAGCGGCCATCAACACCCTGACTCATACGCTGGCAATCGAGCTCGGGCCGCGTGGCATCACAGCGAACGCCGTAGCGCCTGGTTTCACGCGAACGGATGCGAACGCCGATTTTCGGGAGAATCCCGCACTCGTCAAGGCGGTCGAGGCCCAAATCGCGCTGGGCCGCTTTGGCGAGCCTTCAGAAATCGCGGCCGTGGTGGCGTTCCTGGCCTCCGATGACGGCCATTGGGTGACCGGCCAAACGATTGAAGCGAGCGGCGGTTACAAGCTCTGAGCGCGCCGGGAAACCAAGGAGAAACATATGAGCTACGCAATCATTGGCTTCGGCAAGATCGGCCACGCACTTGCCAGGGCGTTCGCGCGCAACGGCATCGAAGTATCCGTTGCGACTTCGCGCGACCCGGCAAGCTTTGCGTCCGATGCAGCAGCGGTCGGACCTACGATCATTCCCAAAACCCTGGCGGAAGCCGTCAAGGCGGACGTCATCTTTTTGGCTGTCCGTTTCGAGTCGTACGCGGAGGTCGCGAAGGTGCTACCCAACTGGAAGGGAAAGACCATCGTCGACGTGATGAACACGTTCGCCCCGCCTGCGGAACTGGACGGCCTGCCGTCCTCAGCTTTCGTCGCGAATGCGTTCACCGGAGCCAGGCTGGTGAAAGGCTTCAATCATCTGGCCGCGGCCGTCCTCGGCCAGGACCCGGCCGTACAGGGTGGCAGGAGAGTCGTGTTCCTCGCGAGCGATGATGACGGCGCCGCAGCGGAGATCGGTGCGCTTGCGGAAAAACTCGGTTTCGCGCCAATCAAACTTGGCGGGCTGTCGGAGGGTGGACTGCTTGTGCACGCGCGGGGAATTAACTGGGGACGACTGATCTTCAAGGACTTGATCACGTTCGACTGAGGACCCACGGTTTCCTTATCGCAAAACAGCCGATTAAAGCTACCAAAGCGTGTCTTGTGCCAAATGCGAAAACCAGCGAGGGATGTCATCGCGCCCGAGCCCAACGGCACACTTTTCCTACCGCAAAAGCTCGACTATCACGACATCAGTGTCGTCTCGCGCCACCAACGTAAGCTGCGATTCGTCGCGTACGGCAACTCCATCGCGTGGCGCGAGCCGGACTTCGCCGACATCAAGGCGACCATGATCGGCAACCAGATACGCCCGGCGCGACGTCGGCAGCACGTGGTGCAGCGTCGTGCCTTCGCGTAACGTCGCGATACGCACGCGCGCGTCCGCATGGATGGGCAGCGCGCCGGCGCACACATCGTCGGGATCGCCGCTCGCCAGCGTGACGAAGCGGCCTTCGCGACATCCACGCGAACAGATACGCGTCGCCCAACGGGGCGTGCCGCCCGGCGTGCGTGGATGCAGCCAGATCTGGAATAGCCGCGCAGGCACATCTTCTTCGTTCCGCTCGGCATGGTGGAGCGCGGTGCCCGCACTCATCGCCTGTACGGAATCGGCGACCAGTCGCGCGCGATTGCCCGCGTCGTCCTCGTACGTGATCGCGCCCGAGCGCACCCATGTCACGATCTCGACGTCGCGGTGAGCATGCAGGTCGAAGCCCGAGCGCGGCGCGAACTCATCGTCGTTCCACACGTAGAGCGCGCCGAGCGGCGCATGGCCGGTTCGTCCGCCTTGGCCGACCCGGAAATGCGCTCGCGTGTTGAGCCAGTCGCGCCTGACTGCGCCACACGCAAGGTCAAGACGATGTTCGATCATGATGTGCCTGCGCTCGAATGCCTTACGCGCCGGGCGCGGGTGCGATTTCCGAAGACCGCCTCCGCTGCGCCCTGCACGCTCGAACTACGCCTAGATCTGCTGTTGGCCGCCATCGACGAACAACTCGATGCCGTTCACGAAGCTCGCGTCGTCCGAGGCAAGGAACAGCGCGGCGCTCGCGATTTCGCCGGGCTCTCCCAGACGTCCCATCGGGATCTGCGCGGCCAGGTAATTGGCAAGACCCTCGCGCTGAGCGGCGTCGTCACCGGCCAGATCGAGCAGGCCAGGCGTGCGCGTTGCGCCCGGGCTGATCGTATTCACGCGGATCTGGCGATCCTTGAGGTCCAGAATCCAGTTGCGTGCGAAAGAGCGCACCGCAGCCTTCGAAGCCGAATACACGCTGAATGCCGCCGTGCCCGCGCTACCTGCGGTCGAACCCGTGAGAATCACCGACGCTCCCTTGGCCAGCAGCGGCAGCGCCTTTTGCACCGTGAACAGCACGCCCTTCACGTTGCGATTGAAGGTGTCGTCGAAGTGCTCTTCGGTGATGTTGCCAAACGGCAGCATCGAACCGCCACCAGCATTCGCGAACAGTACGTCGAGGCGCCCCTGTTCTTCCTTGATCTGCGCATACAGCGCGTCGAGTTCGGCAAGCCTGGTGGAGTCGACGCGGGCGCCGGTTGCCTTGCCGCCCGCGTCGCGGATGCTCTTCACGGCGGCATCGAGTTCGGCCTGACGGCGGCCCGTGAGGTAGACGTGCGCGCCTTCGGCTGCGAAGCGCTGGGCGGTGGCAAGGCCGATGCCGCTGGTTGCGCCGGTGACGAGTGCGATCTTGTTGTCGAGTTTGCGTGCCATGGTGTTGCTCCTTTGGTGTCGTTCAGTGGAGGTTGAGGTTCGGTGTTGCGTGCTGCGATGTGAGGAGAATATCGACGCCTCGCCCTTTCCGAAATAGAATTGATTGCAATCTAACGTTGCAAAAATGAAAAGATGAGGGGAAATGGCGAAGCTGCCTGATTTCGAAGGACTCGCGATGTTCGCGAAGGTCGCCGAGGAAGGATCGTTCGCGGCCGCCGCGCGCGCGATGGGGGTATCGGTCGCTACGGTCTCGCGTGGCGTCGCTCGTCTGGAAGACCGGCTGGGCGCACGGCTTTTCAACCGTACATCGCGCCAGCTGTCGCTTACCGAGTTCGGCCGGACGATCTGCGAAAAGGCCGCGGAGATCTACCGTCAGGCCGAAGAGGCAGAAAGCGCCGCGCGCGAGATGTCAGTGCAGCCGCGCGGACTGGTACGCCTGGCCGTGCCGATGTCGTTCGGGCTGCGCTGGGTCGCGCCACTGCTGCCCGGCTTCTTTCGCGCGTACCCGGAGGTGTCGATCGACCTGCATCTTTCGGATGCGTCGATCGATCTGGTCGCCGATGGTTTCGACGCCGCTCTGCGTATCGCCGCGCTGCCGGATTCGTCGCTGGTCGCCCGGCGGCTGTGCGCGGTCACACAGTTCGTGGTCGCGTCGCCAGCGTATCTGAAGCGCGAAGGGCGGCCCGCGCATCCGCGCGAACTGGTGGAGCGGCCATGCCTCTCATACGCGTACCGGGCGCGCAGCGATGTGTGGCGCTTCACGAACGCCGCTGGCGAGGAGGAGCCGGTCATGCCGATCGGCCCGCTGCGCGTGACGAATTCCGATGCGCTGCTGCCCACGCTGCTCGACGGGCTCGCAATTGCCGAGTTGCCCGAATTCATCGCTGGCGAATATCTGGCCGATGGCCGGCTCGAAGCGATCCTCACCGACTGGTCGCTGACGAAGGGTGGTCTTTACTTTGTCACGCCGTCGGCGCGCGCGCGTCCTGCGAAGGTGGCTGCGCTGTCCGATTATTTTGCGGAGCATCTGTCCGAGCCGTCATGGCGATGGCCGAAGTAATGCGTTCGACTAGCTGAATGGGTTGCCGCCCACGCTCAGACAGCGGAAACGAGCCGCCTTCGAGCTCCTGGTCGACGATCGCCCAACCTTGGCGGCGCACCTGCGCGCTCGGTTTTTTCAATTCTTCCTTTGGTTGCGCGGTGAATATGTTTGCCCGAGAGCACCCTCCGTCGCGCAATCGCGACCATCAAGAAGAAACAGCAGCATGCTTAGGCACCGTAAACTGAACGACCGCGCCGCGCGGCGGCGAGTCAGTCGCCCACAACTGTCCGCCATGGGCGTCGATGATCGAACGGCAGATCGAAAGACCCATCCCCAGGCCGGTCGCCTTCGTGGTGTAGAACGCGGTGAATGCCGGTTCGGTACCGTTCGGGCCGAAGCCCGGCCCTGAGTCGCGCACGGTCACGAGCACGCAGCCTCCTTCGTCTTCCGCTGTGCTGAGACACACCTGTCGTACTCCATCGATGCCGCTCAGTGCCTCCAGCGCATTGATGATCAGATTGAGCAGTACCTGCTGCATTTCCACCCGATCGCCTTCAATAAGCGGCAAAGCTTCCGCGAGTTGCATCTCCAGCCGGGCGTCGCTCTTTTTCGCTTCGCCCTGGACCAGTTCGGCAATCTCGCGGATGGCTTCGTTGAGGTCCACCGGTTCCCTTCTCCGTGGCGCCTTCCTGACCAGTTGCCGGATTCGGTCGAGCACGTCAGCGGCGCGATTCGCGCCGCTGACGATACTGCCGAGCGCACGGCTGGCCTCGTCGACATTGGCGGGCTCGCGGTCGAGCCACCGCAACGCGGCCCGAGCGTCGATGACCGTCGAAGCGATGGGCTGACTGAGTTCATGAGCAATCGACGCGGCGAGCTGCCCCATGGTCGCGACGCGATTCGCATGCGCCAGTTCGGCCTGCACGTCGCGATAGCGCTCTTCGCTGTCACGGATTTTCTTTTCCGCCTGCTTCTGCTCGGTCAGATCGAGAATGTAAGCCACGCCCTGGCTCGGCTGATCTTCGAATGCCGCGCCGCCGATCAGGACAGGTATCCGGCTGCCGTCTTTCCTGAGGAACTCCTTTTCGCTGGCTTGCATGGCGCCGGTCGCCTCGAGCTCTTCCAACTCGCGCGGGACGCGTTCTTGCCATTCGGGAGGCATCATGTCATACCATCGAAGCCCGGCCTTCAAATCCTCACGCTCGTACTGGAGCATGTGAAGGAATGAATCGTTGGCGTCGATGAGTCGTCCATCCACGCCCCAGATGACGATCCCAATGAGATTGGCGTCGACGAGGCGTCGGATTCTTGCTTCGCGTTGCGCGACGTCGCGATATAAACGGGCATTTTCGAGCGAAATTGCAGCCTGCGAGGCCACCAGCTTCAGCACGGCGATCCGCGAGGGGCTGAACACGCGCGCGGCGAGATTGTTCTCGAGGTAGAGCACGCTCATGAGCTTCGCGCCATTCATCAGCGGCAGGCACAGAATGGAACGTGCGCGATGCTGACGGACGTAGGGATCCGTGTCGGCCATCGGGTCCGTTGCGGCGTCGTCGAGGAAAATGTTCTCGCGCGTACGCAAGACCTGGTTGAGGACCGACTCCGGCAACATTGCGCCATTGAGCGGTGTGTCGGATAGCTGCACGTGGAGCCCGTCGCCGGCGGTGGTGGCTCTCGCGGCGATCCGCAGGTCGCCCGCATCCGACAGGATCAGCAGGCCCCGTTCGGCGCCCGCCTGTTCGATGGCCGTGCGCATGACCATCCCGATCAGCTTCTCAAGGTGGATCTCGCCTGACGCCGCCTGCGACACCTTGATCACGGTTGCCAGCTCGAGGTGCTCGATGGGCGCTGCCATCGTATTGGTTGGTCCGGGCACCGTCTCTTCGGTTCTCAGGTATGGGTACTGTTCCTCGAGTTGACGCACCTTGCCGATGGCGCCCCAACGCAGATAGCCATAGCGGGCGTCCTGCATATAGGTACGCGCAATTCTTCGGAGGCCGCGAGCCGCATAAAAGCGGGACGCGAGTTCGCTGGCCAGCGCCTCGACGTGGACGAATCCGCTATCCTGCGCCGAATCGATGGCCTGCTCGTAGAGCATCTCGGCCTCGACCACTCGGCCTTCGATGCGCGCGATCTCGGCGCCGACCAGTGCGGTATGACTTGCGAAGTTCTCTGCGCAGAGATCCGTCCAGATGCGCAGCTGGTTGTGGCGGGCAATCAGCGCTTCGAGGTGCTCCTGGGGGTCGCCGGCGGCGACGGAGTCGCACAGCGCAGCCCGCGCCAGCGCCGCATAGAAGTGATATTCGGCCTCGTCGAGGAACGAGTGCGAGGTCCACAGAAGCCGCTGCGCCTCTGACGCGGCGGCCATGGCCGCCTCGTGGTCGCCGGCGAGATAGCGCACCTGGAGTTTCCGGATCCAGTACCAGCATGCAGCGGCCGACAGGGACGGCTTTGCCCGATATTGCTGTTCGGTGCGAGCTTCGTTGAACTGCGCGTCGTCGAGGCAGCCGAATACCGGCGTCAAGCCGCGCAGCGTCCGGATGACCGCAAGCTGGTCTTCGATAAAGTGAATCGCCAGCGCGAATTGCAATTTTGTGGCATACGCCAGGCCGGTTTCACCCTCTCGTTGCACCTCAACCAGTGGCTCGCCGATGAAAAGCAGGTTCGAGACCAGGTGGCTGGACGCGAACGCGCCGAATGGAAGATCGCCGGTGCGGTCCAAAGCGTCGAAAATTTGGCGAAAGTGGTCACCGCAACTTTGCCGCGCAGGTTGCACCCAGCGGGCGACATAAACAAAGAACGCGAGATGCGTGCGGGCTTCGAAGCGTACGAGGCCGCGTCGTTCTACGAGCTTGCAGCCGAGCCGGCCGAATTCGAATCCGGGCTGGTAGTCGCCGAAAAGCCGTCCGGCGAACCAGGGGAATTGGGCATAGGCCACACACGACGCATCGGCATTGCCTTGTTCGAGGCTGAGACTGATTGCCTTGCAGATCGTCAGGCAATTGAGGTTCCCATCGGTGAACAAGGCCGGCCCGAAAAGCTTGGTCAGAACCTCGACGGTTGCTAGCGCGATGGGATTCCCCATCGGCGGCAAATCGATGAGTTCGTCGATGCTCCGGTCGCCAAGCAGTGACCAGATGCGCTCGTATTCGCGGCGCACCGTCGCGTCATCCGGGTGGGGTGACCACTCGATGCCCACATGCCGAAGGAAGGCGAGGCCGACGGCGATCGCGTTTTCGCTCTGGTCGAGAATCAGGTAGGCATCCATCTGCCAGCATGTGACCTGAGCGCGTTCGAGCGTGGTCGTCGCACGCTTCGATAGCGCCGCAAGTCGCGTCTCGGCGGCGAGCAGTTGTCCCGTCAGGAATTCGCATTCGGCCCGGTTCAGGGCCAGCGCGAAGAGCAGGTCATGCCGACGCTGCCAGCAATCGTCGCTCAACAGCTCTGCGCCGGAGGTGAAATAGGCGAGCGCCGAGGCGTGGGCCGTCGACGCCTTGGCGCGCTGACCGGCGAGCAGATTGAGCGCGGCCAGTTGCTCGCGTTCGTCCCGTTCGGTGATCAGCGCGGCGCCGCGATTGAGCTGCCCGACGATTTCGAAGATCGCTTCCTCGCGTTTTTCCGCCGGGGTCTGCGCGATGAGCAGGCGGCCGATCCGCAGATGCGCGTCGGCGCGCGATGATTCAGGAATCAGGGAATAGGCGGCCTGATGAACCCGGTCGTGAACGAACGCGTAGGCGCCTTCGAGCCGCACGACGAGTTCCTGGCGAACCGCCTCCCAGACCACGGCGTGAATCCCCGCCTCCGGCATGCCGAGCACGGCCGACAGGGTCGCGAGGTCCGCGGTGTTCCCGAGACAGGCAAGCTGCTGAAGCGCGTGCTGTGTCGCGGGCGGCAGGCGCGTCAGCTTGCCGGCCATCAGGTCCACGACGTTGTCGGTGTAGCCGCTGGCCTGGATGCGTTCTGTATCCCAGCGCCACTGCCGCGCATCGTGATCGAATGCCAGCAGATCGCCTTCGGCCAGCGCGTGCAGGAACTGGATCACGAAGAACGGATTGCCTCCCGTCCTGTCGGTCACGAGGCGCGCCAGGGGCGCAAGTTTTTCAGGCGCACAGTGCAGCGCGTCCGCGATCAGATGGCCGACATGCGCACCGGTCAGCGGCGCGAGCCGGATTTCCCCGATCTTCGCGCCCGCGCTGCGGATCGCTTCAAGCCGGGCTGTCAGCGGATGAGCGGCATCCACCTCGTTGTCGCGATACGCACCGATGACCATCAGGTAGCGCAGTTCCGGCTGGATCAGCAGGTCCACGAGCAGGTCCAGGGTCGCTGCGTCGAGCCACTGCAGGTCGTCGAGGAACAGTGCGAGCGGATGGTCGGCCTGAGCGAATACGCCGATGAAACGCCGGAACACCTGCAGGAAGCGCTGTTTCGCCTGTTGTGGTTCGAGCTCCGGGACCGCGGGCGGCTCGCCGATGATCAGCTTCAGTTCGGGGATCAGTTCGCTCACCAGCGCCGCATTGGGCGAGAGCGCGTCCAGCAATGCGGCACGCCAGCCCGCCAGCTCCGTTTCGGACTTGCCCAGAAGCATGCGCACCAGGCTTTGAAATGCCTGGATCAGCGTTGCATACGGAATATCGCGCTTGTACTGGTCGAACTTGCCGGACGCAAACAATCCCCGTGGCGGCACGAGGATCTTGTGCAGTTCATTGACCACCGACGATTTGCCGATGCCCGAATAACCGGAAACCAGCACGAGTTCGGGCACGCCATTGCCGAGAATCCGGTCGAACGTGGTGACCAGGGTATCGACTTCCCGCTCACGTCCGTAAAGCTTCTCGGGGATCATCAGCCGGTCGGGGGTGCCGTGCTCGTCCAGCGGAAAGTCGTCGATGCGACCTTGACGCTGCCAGTCCGCGAGGCAACGCCGCAGATCATGCTCGACACCGGCGGCAGTCTGATAACGCTCCTCGGCGGTCTTGGCGAGCAGCTTCATGACGATGCGGGAGATGACGGCGGGGATGGCTTCCATCCGCGCGTTGGGTGCCAATGGCGTTCTGGCGATATGGCAGTGCACCCATTCCATCGCGTCCGTGGCGGCAAACGGCAGGACGCCTGTCAGCATCTGATAGAACGTGACGCCGAGCGCATACAGATCGCTGCGCGAATCGATCGAGCGGTTCATCCGGCCGGTCTGCTCGGGCGCCATGTAGGCAAGTGTTCCGGCGATGGTTTCGGGTGGCTCGGGCGCCTGGCGCTCGCGTGGCAGGCGCGAGGCCAGGCCGAAGCCGGTCAGTCGCGGCTGTCCATCGGTGCAATGCACGAGGATATGCGCGGGCTTCAGATCCTTATGGACCAGGCCGCGTTGATGAAGCTTGCCTAGCGCAGCCGCAATGCCGCAAGCGATTTCGAGGAAGTACCCGATCTCGAGTGGTGTGCCGAGCAGACGCACGAGTGGTTCACCACCTGGATCTTCGAATGCCAACGAGACCTGTCCGTTCTCACGCACAAGCCTCAGCGGGCGCACCGCCCACGCACTGTCAAGCTCGTCCTTTAGCGCCAACTCGTGGGCAAGCCGATCGAGACTGGCGGGCATGGGTTGTTCAGCGGCAAGCCGCGCGAACAGCACATTCTGGCCGGCTGCTGCCGAGGACTTTTCTCGCCACAGGACGCGATCGCCACCGTCCCACAAAACATTTTTTTCTTTGTTATCCATCGGTGCTGCGAAGAAATCGACGACTCCCGCGGATGCAGGTTTTCTGTAAGTATACAGGTGCGCTCCGTCGCGACGTCATTATTTGTGTACATAGTCGCAGGTACAACTCTCGCACTGGCAACGTGGGTGTGTGCGACGCGACCCGGAGGTCATGAGGGAAATGAAACGCACCAGATTTCGGCTGCTGATTTGCCAAAGAAGTGGCATCGAAGCTGTAGAAGCGGACACCACGCTCGTCTTCGGCCGGCACACCCATGAGCAGTTTGGTGTGGGTCTGATCGAGCGCGGCGCACAGAAATCGACGAGCGGCCGTGGTCTCGTCGAAGCCAGTGCGGGTGACGTAATCACTGTCAACCCTGGCGAAGTGCATGACGGGGCACCGATCGGCGACGGCGGGCGCTCATGGCGAATGCTGTATCTCGACCCCGCGATCGTTGCCGAGTTGGCCACGGACATTACGGAAGGCCGCAAAGGAGCGACTTGCGAGTTCAGCCAACCAAAAGTCAGTGACCGAAGAATCGCAGCGCAATTCGCCCAACTTTTTCGGGCAATGACCGGCAACATTGCAGACACGCACGGACTGAGGGCAGACGAGACCTTGCTGCTCGTGCTAGCTGGCTTGCTCCAGCCCGCATCCGCCACACACCGGTGCATTCCAGCCGGAATCGCTTCGGCCCGCGCCTTGATCGATGACGATCCCCTAGCTATGGTGACGCTCACGGCACTCGCGGACGAAGCCGGGCTGAGCCGCTATCAGTTCCTGCGCGCTTTCGCGAAAGCGACCGGCCTCACGCCCCACGCCTACATCCTGCAGCGCCGCATTCATCACGCACGCCAGTTGATCCGTCATGGCGCGCGGCTCGCCGAAGCTGCCGCGCAAAGCGGTTTCTCCGATCAAAGCCATATGACGCGGCTGTTCGTCCGTAGTTTCGGCATGACACCGGGTGCGTACGCCGCCGGAGTCGGCTGACCGCCTACGCCTGCAATTTTGTTCAAGACCGTCGGACTGCCGACGCGGAGAATCGAGGCTCAATCTCTTTCTCCGGTGTGAGGCACGATCTTGCTATTTTTCCTTTTCCGCTGTTTTCAACGCGACATTCCAATGCGCGTCGCACGCATGCTCTGGTTTTGCGTATCCACGACGGAGAGGCCATGAGCATCGAATTTCTGGTCACGTCGCTGATCGTCGTAGCTTCGCCCGGAACCGGCGCACTCGTCACAGTGGGCGCTGGTTTGTCGCGCGGGGCGCGTGCAGCAATCGTCGCAGCATTGGGCTGTACGTTCGGCATCCTGCCGCACATGCTGGCGGCGATCACCGGTCTGGCGGCGCTCCTGCATGCGAGCGCTGTCGCGTTCTCAGCGATCAAATATGCGGGCGTCGCCTATCTGCTCTTCATTGCATGGAAAACACTCGAGGAAAAAGGACCGTTGAAGATCACGCTCGACAGCCCCGCACGCACCGACCGGGATGTGATCTTGCACGCGATCCTCGTGAATATCCTCAACCCTAAACTCTCGATCTTCTTCTTCGCATTCCTGCCGCAATTCATCGATCGCGGCGAAAACCAGCCTGCGCTTCGCATGCTGGAACTATCACTCGTCTTCATGGCGATGACGTTCGTCGTGTTCATGGCGTACGGCGTCTTCGCGGCGAGGGTCCGCGACCGCATTCTTTCGCGCCCCGATGTTCTCAAGTGGATGCGCCGGAGCTTTGCAGCCGCGTTCGTCGGAGTCGGGGTCAAGCTTGCCTTGGTGCAGCGGTAGGCTTCCTATCCCGGCACGGCGTGGGCGGACAAGTAAATCCGCCCATATAATCCTTCGATGATCGCGGCTACAAGGCCATAGCTGCGGTCAAGATCTTGGCCTTTGGCAGGGTCTCCAGTTGTTGAATATCGGCCATCAACCCTTGGGCTTGCGCACCACTCATTCCCGCCTTTTTCGTGCAATCGAGAAATTTTTGACGGAACTCGATGGGCGACATTGGATTCTTCGGTTCGCCTTTGGCAAATGCAACCGTTTTGGTAAACGTGCGGCCATCTTTCAGAGAAACGTCAAGGCGTGTAGCACCCGGTCCGCCACCCGGACGTGCCAGGCTTTTGTCTTCCGCCGTGTTGATGCGTTTGACCATTGCCAGCAGATCAGGGCGGCTGATCGCCGCCGTAGTGAAATGTTCGAATCCGACCTTATGGTCCACCAACGCGCACGCCACAACCCAAGGATTGCTGAATTGGGCGTCCACGACAGATGTTAGATTCTGCTTTTTGCCAAGCGGAAAATCGAGAAGAAGATATTCGCCCGGGCCATTGTAGATGGTGATGCTTTCCACATCAGGCGCTTCAATTTTGTTCTCTGCAAACATAGTCAGCGCAGCATCCACCGCCGTATGACTGCCACGGCACGACGGCCATGGTTTGAACGAGACCTCGGTTGCGGCAAAAGTACTTCCCAGTCCCTCGAAGAGGAGATCGCGCGAATACTTATTCCCGTGAAACTGATAATAAAAGCCACGGGGACCTTCCAGAATATTCCTGGCTCCTTGGACGCCCTGCTGAGATAGACGCGCCGCCATTACGCCGGCATAGGAAGCGAAGCCAGCGCCCATACGCTTCGTCAATGCACCATCCAGATGTGCTTGGGAATTACCCGAAGCTTGATGAAATGCAATACCCAGTGCAGATACCAGCTGATCACGCGTCAACCCCATCAGCTTGCCTGCGACAAAAGTCGAAGCAAAATAACCATAAAGACTGGTGTTGTGCCAGCCCACAATGAACGCGTCGACGCCAGGCTGTGCCGAATTGGCCAATCGACAGGCAAGGTCCACGCCCAATGCCGTAGCCGTAATTAGATCCCTGCCGCTGACATTGCCGAGCATGTCGGTTACGGCTAATGCGGCCGGAATCGTGATGACCGAGGGGTGCATGAAAGACCGCTCATAGGTATCGTCATAGTCGAGAGCGTCAGCCATGATTGCATTGACGCGAGCAGCATCCTGGGCGGGAACCTGAATACCGGTGCCCCAGATTGCGGCTTCGCGCTTACCGGCCATCTCGATGGTGAACTCGCGTATCTCTTTGGCTCCCGGCTCATTGGTGCCCCCTAAAGCCGCACCCACTGTGTCCAGAATCTGATTCTTGGTTATGGCAATTACCGCGCTCGGTAGGTTGTCATAGGTGGTCTGCAAACAATAGTCCGCAAGGGCAACGATGTCATCCGGACCAGCGGGGCTTTTTGCTGGAGGCTTCTGTGCCGCCGTCGCATCAGCATAAGCGGACGCGGGAGCCAGCATCAACCCGCCGACCGATGCAATTGAGGTATGGATAAATGATCTGCGATTTAGTTTGGTCATTTAGTTTCCTGAAACGGACTAGCGTCAACCATTGTTCTTGTATCTTCAGAGTCATAACTTGACACCGGCAGACCGGGCCGGTGAACGGTGCGTCCGCCTTGATGTCATCCGCAACGTCCACTTTCAGTGATTAAAGAAGAGAGGCGGTAGCGCAGGTATCTGTACTTTCGCAATTGCAATCAACGCACGATCCAACCTATTTTCAGGTGTGCGCACCGACTAATCACGGTCTTCATTTTGATATGCGTATTTAGACGGCTATTTGATATACATTAATGTTATGCAATATGGTTGCGATGTTGCACCTGCGGGCCAAGGACGGAAATAGGTAAATCCCCGACCTGCGCCGGGAGGATCGCCCGGCACTGGGCAGAACTCGCGAGCGTGTCAGGCGGACGGAAGGGCAGTTCGACGATTTGTACTTGAACAGGTTTCACGGTGATATCGAGGTCTGGCAGCGCAGAGCGTCGGGCGATCGCTCTGGCGGCGCTTGTTATCTGAGCCGCATGAAGCGGCCTGCGGCGGTTGGCCGGGACCCTGGCGCAATTGCGAACCGGCGCTTCGGCGATGCGTGCCTGGATGTCTCACTGGACGGCCCGCTCCGCCATCCATTGCTGTGCAGGAGGATGAAAGCCGGTCAAGCTCCTGCATGCTCGACCAAACTGACTGTAAATGTCATTCGCCGCAGAAGGTATCGCGAACATGGCATTTTCGTTCCGCCGAATGCTTATCAGGCCAAGTACGGAATGAATATTCCTATTTATTGTTTTGTGCGTGGCATACCGATTTTTACACTTGTCGCCTGTTCATACAGGAGTGCCATCCGTGAGTTCCTCTGCCCAATCGAATCTGGACACCTCATTTGAAAATCTGCGCATCCGGCGTGTGGCGGGATTGATTGGCGGAGAAGTTCAGGATTTCAAGCTCTCCCCAGCGCTCGACGAGTCCGTGATCGACACGCTCCATCGCGCGCTGGTGAAGTACAAGGTGCTGTTCTTTCGCGATCAGGGGCATCTGGACGACGTGTCGCACCAGGCGTTCGGCGCCCGATTCGGCGAAACCGTCGCGCATCCGACCGTGCCGTCGCCGGAAGGCACGGCGCTGTTCGAGCTGGATGCGTCCAAAGGTGGCGGCCGTGCAGATTCCTGGCACACGGACGTCACTTTCGTCGATGCGTTCCCGAAGATTTCCATTCTGCGCGGCGTGAAGATTCCGGCTTACGGCGGCGATACGGTGTGGGCCAACACGGCCGTCGCCTACGAACGTCTGCCGGACGATCTGAAACGGCTCGCCGACTCCCTGTGGGCCGTGCACACCAACGACTACGACTACGGTGCAGAGCGTATCGCGGGAACCGACACGCAGTCCGCCGCGGCGCGTCTCGCGCATCACCAGAACGTGTTCGTTTCGTCCGTGTACGAGGCTGAGCATCCGATCGTGCACGTGCATCCAGTGTCGGGCGAAAGGGCGTTGCTGTTGGGCCACTTCATCAAACGCATCGTGGGGTTGTCGAGTTCGGAGTCCGCGCGAATCTTCGAGATCCTGCAAAACCGCGTGATCCGCCTCGAAAACACCGTGCGCTGGCAGTGGCGTCAGAACGATGTGGCGATCTGGGACAACCGCGCAACGCAACACTACGCGGTGAACGATTACGGCACCCAGGAGCGCCTCGTGCGTCGCGTGACGGTGGCGGGTGAGCGCGCGGTTTCCGTCGACGGGCGTCATAGCCGCACGCTGCGGCGGCCGGAACGTACAACGCAAGTGGACTCGCCGCAGACCACGCGCGAGCCGGCCGCTTCCGCCGCCTGAGCGGGTTCGACAATAACCAATACTAGACTCTCCGCACATGACACAACGACGACGCCTGCTTCAGGCCGCCGCCGTACTCGGCGCAACGGCGATGCTGCCGGGCCTGGTTCGCGCGCAATCCGGCGCAAAGAAGTACGCCGGTGTGACGCTCAACGTATCGGTGTTCAGCACCGCATACACGAAACTGCTTCAGCAATGGTTGCCGGAATTCGAAGCAGCGAGCGGCGCGAAGGTCAACTTCGACACACCTTCGTTTCCGGTCTACAACCAGCGCGCCGATCTCGAGTTGTCCACGCGGGGTTCCGCATATGACGTGCTGAACGTCACGTTCATCTACAGCAGCCGCTGGATCAATTCGGGCTGGCTGACCCCGCTCGACGACTTCATCAAGAATCCAGCGCTCACCGCGACGGACTGGGACGTCAAGGATTTCCTGCCGGGCGCGCTTGCGTCTGAAACCGGCAAGGATGGCAAGCTATATGGCATCCCCTGGAATGCCGAAGCACTGTTGTCCGGCTCTTCGCGCTTCGATCTCGTGAAGGCAGCGGGCTACGCGTATCCCGACACGACCGACGATCTCGTCAAGGTGCTGAGGGCCGTCAACAAGAAAGAACGCGTCGCGGGTTACGTCGCGGACAGCCACTACGGCTGGACCTTCGTGCCGTATCTGCAGGCATTCGGTGGCAATGTGTTCCGCTCGCCGCCGGACGACCTGTTTCCCACGCTCGACACACCTGAGGCGATCGCCGCCGCCGAGTATTACGCGAACCTGATCAGCGAGTTCGGCCCGGACGGTGGCGTGACCTACACGCCCGATCAGGTCACGCAGGCCCTGATGCTCGGCCGCACGAATTTTGCGGATGCCGGTCAGATCTACCTCGCCCAACTCGGCGACCCCGCGGCGAGCAGGACCGTGAAGACGGCGAGCTTCGGGCTCGTGCCGAAGGGACCGGCCGGACGCTTTCCCGGTGTCGCGGTGCATGGCCTGGGCATTCCCGCCGGCTCGAAGAACAAGGAAGCGGCGTGGTCATTCATTCAGTGGGCGCTGTCGAAGCAGATCACACGGCGAACCGTCGCAGCCGGTTACGGATCGCCCGCGCGGCGTTCGGACATCGACTCGAAGGAATTCCGCACGCGGCAGCTGATCAATGGTCACGATCTTGCGGAGCTCTCACTTCAATCCATCGATCTCGCGGCGAAATCCGGTCATATGAAGTACCGCACGGTCGCGGTCTATCCGCAGGTCGATCAGCAGCTCAACGCGGCGATCGCGCGCATCGCGACGAAGCAGCTGTCGGCACGCCAGGCGATGCAGCAGGCGCAAGCGGCGTCGATTGCGGAACTGAGACGGGCCGGCATCAAGATCTGACGGCTACGACATGTCCACGCCATTACATCCCTCGGCGAGCTGGGCGTCGCAACAGCGGCGCGCATTCCTGATGGGGCTGACACCGTCGTTGATCGCGTTGGCGGCCGTTACGCTCGTGCCAACCGTGGTGCTCGTCGTCGTCAGTCTGACTCCGCTGAGCCTCACGAACCCGGTTGCGAGTTTTCGCTTCGACGATCCGCTCGTGAACTATCGGCAACTGCTGCACGACACGCGTTTTCTGGATTCGGTGCGCACGCAGCTCAAGCTGTCGCTGGCGAGCGTAACGTCACAGCTGGCCATCGGCCTCGGGCTTGCGCTGCTGCTCGACGGTAAGTCGGCGTTGCTCAGGGGTGTGCGTACCGTCTTTCTGATTCCAATGGTGTTGCCGCCGATTGTCGCCGCGCTGATCTGGAAGATCCTTTATTCGCCGGATATCAGCCCGCTGCATCGTGCGCTGGAGTCGGCCGGTTATCCAGTGAGTTCGTTGATCGCGAATCCGTCGACCGCGCTATGGGCAGTCGCCGCCGCCGACACGTGGCAATGGTTCCCGTTCACGATGCTAATGGTGCTGGCCACATTGCAGACGATTCCCGACGATCCGCTCGAAGCGGCGAGCCTCGATGGCGCGGGGCGCTGGCAATTGTTTCGCTACATCATGCTGCCATACCTGCGTCCGGTGCTGGTGGTCTGCGGATTGTTCCGGCTCATCGACAGCTTCAAGGCGTTCCCATTGATCTACGTGTTGACCAACGGCGGTCCCGGCACCGTAACAGAAGTCACCAACTACTACAGCTTCATCGAGGCGTTCAATTTCTCTTATTGGGGCTACGGGAGTGCGATCGCGACGGTCATCCTCGTCGGTGTCTTCCTGCTGAGCTGGCTGGTCGGCAAACTCGGATGGAATAGTCATGACGCAGACTAGTACTTCGATCAATCGCGATCTGCCCGGCGCAATTGGACTGAGCAAAGACGGACACACGTCACCTGTCGGTCGCCGACGCCGCAAGGGCACGCGGAAGTATCGGCTGGGCGCGGCGTTGCAACGTCATGCACGCGCCGCGGTAGTCGTCGCGCTACTGCTGGTGCTGCTGTTTCCGTTCCTGTGGCTCGTGCAACTGGCGTTGCGTCCCGCTGACACGATCTTCGACGACGGCCTGCTCTTCAAGCCGACGCTCGATGCCTTCAGAGGCCTCTTTCATAGCAGCTTCGTAGGCTCGTTCGTGAACAGCCTCATCGTCAGCACGCTGTCCACGCTGCTTTCGTTGCTGATCGGCGTGCCGGCGGCTTACACGCTGACACGCTGGAAGTTTCGCGCACGCAAGCAGGTCGCGCTATGGATTCTGACCACGCGTATGGCGCCGCCGATCGCGTTCACGATTCCGTTCTATCTCGCGTACCGGTGGCTCGGACTTCAGGACACTATCGCGGGACTGGTGATCGTGTATCTGACATTCAATCTGGCGATTGTCGTCTGGCTGATGCAAACCTTCTTCGACGCCGTGCCGCGCACACTCGAAGAAGCCGCACAGATCGACGGCTGCGGCATCTGGCAAGCCTTCTGGCGCGTCACGCTGCCGCTTGCAGCGCCTGGACTCGCGGCCACCGCCGTGCTGTGCTTCATCTTCTCGTGGAACGACTTCTTCTACGCCTTGATTCTCACGCGGACCAATGCGATCACCGCGCCGGTGGCGATCGTGAATTTTCTCCAGTACGAAGGCTGGGAATGGACCAAGGTCGCCGCCGCCGGCACGCTGGTCATGCTGCCGGTCGTTCTGTTCACGGTACTCGTCCGTACATACCTGGTGCGCGGCCTGACCGCGGGCGGACTGAAGGACTAGAAAGAATTGCGAAATAAAGGATTCAACGCGCTATGTCTTCGCTCAGCATCCGCAACGTCCACAAACGCTACGACAATACCGAGGCCATTCGCGGCATCGATGTCGAAATCGCCGAAGGAGAATTCGTGGCGCTCGTCGGTCCGTCGGGCTGCGGAAAATCTACGTTGCTGCGGATGATCGCTGGACTGGAGTCGGTCACAGAAGGCGACATCATGCTAGGCGATCAATCGATCAACGACGTCGCGCCGAAAGATCGCAACATCGCGATGGTGTTCCAGAATTACGCGCTTTATCCGCATATGACTGTCGCGCAGAATCTTGCGTTTTCTCTGCAATTAAAGGGCGCGTCGAAGGCAGAGATGGCGGCACGCGTGAACGACGTCGCGCAGAGCCTTGGACTGACTCCGCTGCTCGAACGCCTGCCGCGCCAGTTATCGGGTGGACAAAGACAGCGCGTCGCGATGGGCCGCGCGATCGTGCGTCAACCGCAAGCATTCCTGTTCGACGAGCCTCTGTCGAATCTCGACGCGAGCCTGCGCGTCAAGATGCGCACGGAGATCAAGGCCTTGCATCAGCGCCTGCGCACCACCACGATTTACGTAACGCACGATCAGGTCGAAGCGATGACGATGGCTGACCGCATCGTCGTCCTCAAGGATGGATTGGTCGAACAGGTGGGCACGCCGCTTGAACTTTATGACACGCCGCGCAATGCGTTCGTTGCGGGGTTCATCGGCTCGCCGTCGATGAATTTCATTCACGGACACCTGGACCTCAACAACGGTGCACACGTGGTAACGGACGGTGGCCTGCAATTGCCGTTGGCGGCCAGGCCGAACGCAGAGCAAGGAGCCCGCGTGATTTATGGCGCGAGGCCTGAGGACTTCCGGCTCGATGCAAGCGGACGCGGCTTGCCGGCTGAAGTGGTGGTAGTGGAACCGACCGGGTCGGAGACGCAGATAGCGGTGCGTTTTGCCGGCCAGGATCTCATCGTCGCGTATCGTGAGCGTATCGATGCCCGGCCGGGGGACCGAATCCATCTGCTCCCGCGCGGGGAGCGGACACATCTGTTCGATGCGCACAGCGGAGCGCGGTTGAACTAAGAGTAAAGAGGCAAGGATCTTCGCTGCCGCTGTTACGCCACGGCCCCAGGCTAAAGGCCTTCACGCTGCTGCGCAAACTGCAGGAAGCGCATCCCGGGCCGTTTCCCGACAGTCGCGTGTTGACGATGGAAAGAACTTGCGCGTATCGTCGTGCAAACCACGCGCCACAGCGAACTGGAGACCACCCGGAATGCCTATCAATGTCGCCAACTGTCGGACCCTCCCGACCACGGTATCGACCGGTAACTTCAATGGCGGGGCGTTCGTGCCGCTGGTCAACGGCTTGCACCGCCACTACACGGCGGCGAACTGCCGGGTCAACCTGAATCCGGCGATGAATGTTGGCGTCGGCATTGCCGGACTCACGAGCCTGAATCCGCAGGCCGCGCCCGCCGGTGACACCTATTTCCTGCCGTTCGCGACCGACGAAATCACTTCGATGGTGCTCCCGCCGCCCGGCGGCGGAGGCGCGCCGCAGTCGTTTCTGACGACCAACCTGTCGGGCTGCATGGTCTACGTCGACCGCGTGCATGGCGTACCGGGGTCCATCGTCGTCTACCACGCGAACAACCAGTCCAATGCGCCGGGCGGTCACCTGGGCGGCTTGCAGCCGACGCTGGAACTGCCGGCTTGCACCGCTTACCTGAATAACCTGTACAACACCGCGCGCGGCCACCTTGCGGCGGCTCCGTTCGGGCTGAACCTGCTGCCGCTCGGCAACGTGGCCAAGCCGGCCTACAACGCCGGCGCGATGGCCGAGGTCAACCGCAAGCTCGGGCAGTCGCGCACGAACGTCGAGTTCACCGGCGGCACCATCGTGTTTGGCCGAGCGAACGGCGCACACTGGGAACTCTTCTGGGCGACCTACGGCAGTTGTGAATACGACCGCCCCGCCTATGCGCCCAAAGCGTGGTTCGGGCACGGCCACCGCAATCCGACGGGCAGTACCAATCCTAACTACCGGGTGCTCGGGTCGGCGCGATTCGTCTAGCGGGAGCCCTGGCGGAAAAGCACGCGAAGTGCACGACGACGCGAGGTGCGCAACGCGCCGGCCACACATTGTGTCTGCCGCACAGTGGGCGCGCGCAGATAGGCGACACGCAAGCCCGCACCCAGCGTTTTGGAAAAGCCGGTGACGTACCACGTCAGTTCGGGGGCGAGCGTGGCAAGTGCCACACGCTTGTTCGATGGCAGCCATCCGTATGCGTCGTCTTCGATGATGGGGACGTCCGCTCGCCAGATCCTCTTCGATCGGACCCGCTATCACGAGATACGCCGGCTTTCGGCTTTCAGTCAGCCGTTCGAGCCAGTGATGCGTGAGACTGTCCATGCCAGTAATTCCCAATGCGGATTCCTGACTGCCTTTGTCCAAAAGTTGCACAGCGATATGTCACCGATGGCCTTGGTCGCATCACTAGATGCAAGCGCTGGGCAGTTCCCACAGATATGGTATCGACGGTGCGGCACCGGTTCGAGTCACGCAAATAGCTGCGGCAGATTGGGCGAACTTCACGGCTTTCGTGTCGGATGCTCCCGCGACGATCGCCGTCGCGAACGCTCCGGCGAACGTGTCGCCGGCTCCCGTAGAGTCGATCGCAACGACCGGTTCCGCAGGAAGGAACTCGATGCGTGGTTCGTTCTCGCCCGCAAAGCATGTGACCGCGCCCTTCGCGCCCAGCGTCACCAGAACGTTTCGTGCGCCGGCAGCCCGGAGCGCGTGCGCCGCCGACATCGCATCCTCGACGGAGTCGAGCGGTTGTCCGGACAGAATAGCGGCTTCGACCTCGTTCACGACGAGATACTCGACGAGCTTCAGGAGATGCGCCGGTAGCACGCCTCGAACCGGTGAAGCATTGAGCAGCACGGGTACGCTGGCCTCATTGGCCATGGCGAGGATTCGTTCGACTGTCGACATCGGCATCGTCAGTTCGCAGAGGATCAGCCGCGGCGTCGGACAGGCCTGCAGATGGCGAGCGGCCAAGTCAGGCGTGAGCTTGCCGTTGCTTCCTTCGACCGTAACGATCGAATTGCATCCGCTCGGATCGACGACGACCATCGCAATGCCGCTCGCACAGCCGGGAATCACTGAAACGCCGGCGCAGTCGATGCGGTCGGTTTCGAGGCTCGCGCGCAGCCTCGGCCCGAATTCGTCATCGCCGACGCAGGCGATGAGCGACACGTTCGCACCGAGACGCGCTGCGGCAATCGCCTGATTGCCTGCCTTGCCGCCAGGCGCGACCATGAACTGCTCGCCGCTCAGCGTTTCGCCGGGGCGCGGCAGGTGCGGCACATACACCGTGAAATCCATGTTCACGCTTCCGACCACGACAATTCGCGGCAACGGATCGTCTCTCATGTCGTCATGTCGAAAAATCATCCATCAGCGGCGCGACCGGACCGGTGCGCTCGAACCCGTTCACAGTCGCTCGACCGTGACACCGCTGAGAAGGATAACGCTTTCCGCTGCGAAATGAGAGCAGAGCTCAGGGACCGAGGATTCGCTGTCAGGCGAGCCGGGCGGATACCTGCAAGACGATCTCGCTGCCGTCGGTCGCCGCGGTGACGCCAGTCAGGTCGTGCACCCGCAGTGTTTCCCCGAGCCCCGCCGCGGACGACGCCCATGCGACCGCGACCACCTTCGCGCCCGCGGCGATGCCGGCAGCGATGCCCGCAGGCGCATCTTCGAACACCACCGCGTCGCGCGCCTCGAGACCCATGCGACGAGCCGCCATCTCGAAGCCGTCCGGCGCGGGTTTGCCGCGCGCGACGTCTTCGGCGCTGACGATAAACGGCGGGACCGGCAATCCAGCCGCCTGCAGGCGCCTGCTCGCGAGGGCCTTGTCCGCGGAGGTGACCACCGCCCACCGATTCGGGGGCAGCGACCTCAGCAGTTCTGCCGCGCCCGGAATAGCGAGGATGCCGTCGACATCTTCGCGCTCGCGCCGCATCAGCGCGAGCGTATCGGCTTCGACGTCGGCGCCTGCCGGCGCGAGCGCGCTCAAGGTGTCGATCGTGCGGCGTCCATGCGCTTCACGGATGACTAGGGCGGGATCGAGTCCGTAACGCTCGGCCCACTCCGTGTACGCGCGGTGCATCGGAGCGCGGGAATCGAGCAGGGTGCCGTCCATGTCGAACAGGACGCAGGTACAGCGCAGAAAGTCGGGTTGTCGATGCATTGTCTGAAGTATTGGTGAGTCAGCCGGCGATAAGCAGTTCGACGCCCATGTTCGCGGCGGCCGACCGTGCCTCGTCCGGCAGGTCGTCGTCGCAAACCCAGGCAGAAACTTTCTCGAATGGCGCGATGGACACGAATCCTCGCTGGCCCCACTTGGTGCTGTCGGCGAGCGCGCAAATGCGTCGGCTGCGTTCGATCGCTACATGCTTGAGTTGTGTTTCGAGCTGGTTGGCATTGGTCCAGCCGGCCTCGAGGTCGACGCCGCGAGCGCCCATGAAGAACAGGTCGAAGTGAAGTTGCCCGACTTGGGCGATAGCGACGGGACCGACGGTCGCAAGCCCATTGCGATAAAGCTCACCGCCTATGAGATGGACGTCGTAGGCCGGGTGACCGGCCAGTTCCATCGCCAGATTGATGCCGTGCGTGACGACGGAAAGCTGGTTGACGCCGGGCAGCCCGTCGCGGATCCGGCGCGCGAGTTCCATGGCTGTCGTGCCGGAGTCGAGGTAGACGACCATGCCGTCCAGAATCAACTCGGCTGCGCACTGGCCGATGCGTTGCTTCTGCGTCTGCCCTTCGCGCGCCCTTAACGGATAGTCGACTTCCGAATCGACGAGCACTGCGCCGCCGTGCACGCGACGCAGCCGCCCCTGTTCTTCGAGCACCTGCAGGTCGCGCCTCACGGTCATCGTGGACAAAGAGAATTGCTGCGCGAGATCAGTCACGCGGCACTGACCGCCTCGTGCCAGCGCATCGAGGATCAGTTCCCGACGGTGTTCAGCCAGTACGCTTTCCGTTGTGTTCTTTTCGGACGTGGGCATGAAAGTCCCGGTTCGTGTTGCCGCTATGAAAGCGCGCCGTGCAAATGATCGAGCCGCTATTTTAGTCCTTCCACGGGGGCGGGCGTTCTGGCCTGTCCATAGTATGCGCCGGCGCCATGCTTGCGCAGATAGTGCTTGCGGATCAGTGTTTCCTTGATCGGCGGCGTCACCGGATTGATGGTTCGGGTCAGGTAGGCCATCTGTGCAATTTCTTCGAGCACGCGGCTGTTATAGACGGCCTTCTGCGCCGACTTGCCCCATGTGAACGGCCCATGACAGGCCACGATCACCATTTCGACTTCGCGAGGATTCGCGCCGCGCAGCCGCTCAACGATCTGGCGGCCTGTCTCGACTTCGTAATCGCGCTCGATGGCCTCGTCGCTCATCGGTTCCGTCACCGGGATGGGCTCGGTCAGGTGGTCGGCGTGCGTCGTTCCGAACACGGGGATCTCACGACAGGCCTGCGCCCAGGCGACCGCATACATCGAATGGGAGTGGCAGATCCCGCCGATACCCTCGAATTCCCGGTACAGCACCGCATGCGTATTCGTATCCGAAGACGGTCTTCCGGTACCTTCCACGACGCGCCCTTCGAGGTCGACGACGACCATCGCATCTGCACGAAGCTCTTCGTAGGGGACACCGCTGGGCTTGATCGCGAACACGCCACGGCTCGCATCGAACGCGCTGACGTTGCCGAACGTGTAGATGGCGAGACCCTGCTTCGGGATCTCGAGATTCGCCTCGTAAGCCTCGCGTTTCAGCTCAGTGAACATGATGTGTCTTCGGTTTCCGATACGGGATGTGATCGATCGCGCATGGCACGCTCGACGAGCGCGCCATACGACTGGTACGTGCGGTACAGTTGCTCGTAAGCCTCACGGCCTTTCGCGCTCGGCCGGTAGACATGCTCGAAGCCGGCCCCCATCTCGATCTGCGCCTGTTCCGCCGTCTCGTGCAGGCCGGCCGCCACGGCGGCGAACATCGCTGCGCCTAGCGCCACGGCCTGGTCGGCTGCGGTCACGCGAATTTCCTTGCCGAACACGTCGGCTGCGATCTGCATGTTCAGCGGAGACTTCCGCGCCACACCGCCGACAGCGATCACGTCGTCGATCCGCACGCCTTCGTTCTGGAACTGCTCGACGATGGCTCGCGCGCCAAACGCTGTCGCTTCGATCAACGCCCGATAAATCTTCGGAGCGTCGCTGCCGAGCGACAGCCCGAAGATCGCCCCCCGCAACCGCTGGTCGGCGAACGGCGTGCGGCGCCCGTTCAACCAGTCGATGGCGACGATGCCGGTCGTTTGCGGATCCTCGCCCGCGGCCGCGCGTTCGAGAGCGGGCAGGATGCGCGCGGCGAGCGCCTCACGTTGCGGCCCGCTCAGATCGGTTTCGTCGAGCAGACCCAGCGGCCACGACAGCAAGCGCCGAAACCATGCATATACGTCGCCAAAGGCCGACTGACCGGCCTCGAGTCCAGTCATGCCTCGAATCACCGAGCCGTCGACCTGGCCGCAGATGCCTCGCACGACGCTGCCGGCGACTTCCTCGTTCGGCACGACCACGACATCGCACGTCGAAGTGCCCATCACCTTCACCAGCGTGTGCGCGCGAGCGCCGGCTCCGACCGCGCCCATGTGCGCATCGAACGCGCCGACGCCGACGACGACGTCGGTCGTCAGTCCCAGCGCCTGAGACCATTCGGGCGTCAGATGCCCCGCCGGCACATCCGCCGTGAAAGTGTCGTCATACAGACGCTCGCGCACGCCAGCCAGCAGCGGATCGAGACGGGTCAGAAACGCTTCGCTCGGCAAGCCGTCGAACGACTGATGCCACATGGCCTTGTGCCCGGCCGCGCAGCGGCTGCGGCGCATCTGGTCGGGGCGCGTCGTGCCGCTCAGCAGCGCCGGCATCCAGTCGCAGTGCTCGACCCAGCTGTAAGTCGCGGCCCGAACTTGCGGATCGACACGGAACACATGCAGCATGTTCGACCAGAACCACTCGGCGGAGTAGACACCGCCGACGAAGCGCGTGTAGTCCTCGCCATCCCACCCGTGGGCGAGCCGGTTGATCTCTTCCGCCTCGCGCACGGCGGTGTGGTCTTTCCAGAGCACGAACATCGCATTCGGATTGTCGCGAAACGCCGGCGTCAGCGACAGTGGCGTTCCGTGCTCATCGACCGCGACCGACGTCGAACCCGTGGTCGCTATCGAAATGCCAGCGATCAGCCTGCGCGCGGCATCGCCCGCCTCATCGAGCGACCCGCGCACGGCCTG
Source organism: Paraburkholderia sp. JPY465 (assembly GCF_050436725.1). NCBI lineage: Bacteria > Pseudomonadati > Pseudomonadota > Betaproteobacteria > Burkholderiales > Burkholderiaceae > Paraburkholderia > Paraburkholderia sp. JPY465. The sequence continues at coordinate 544,891 of NZ_JBNDMT010000006.1, read as the reverse complement.
CGTCATCGCCTCGATGTAGTCGAGCGGATGTTGCCGATAGACCCCATGATCGGGGTCGCAGTAGCGTCCCTCGCTCCATCTGCGGTAGAAGGCGACTGCGCTGCCGCGTTGCTCGCCTGTGGCAGCATCGACGACGAGACTGCGGCATGAGTCGGTACCAAAGTCGACACCGATGACGAATCTTTGCTGGTCCGGATGGATCATGTCAGTTCACCGCCCCCTTCTGCCGCCACTTGTCGAGAATCACGGCGAGGACGATCACCACGCCTTTGGCCACGTATTGCCAGAACGAGGACAGCCCGAGAATGGTGAGTCCGTTGTTCATCACGCCGATGATCAAGGCACCCACGACCGTGCCCCAGATCGTGCCGACGCCGCCCATGAGGCTCGTGCCGCCCAGCACGACCGCGGCGATCGCGTCCAGTTCGTAGCCCGTGCCCCAGTTGCCGCTCGCCGCGTAGAGCTTGCTGGCCGACATCGCGCCTGCGAGCCCGGAAAAAAGCCCGCTTATCGAATAGACGAACAGCAGTACGCCGCGCACCCTGATGCCGGTCAGCCGCGCGGCCTGCAAATTGCCGCCCACCGAGTAAATATGGATGCCTAGTACGGTCTTGCGCAAAATCACCCACGACACGAGCACGACGGCAACCGCGATCCAGATCAGCCACGGCACGTGCAGAAAGTCGTCGTTGCCGATCCACTCGAAGCTCGGAATCGAGTTGTTCAGTACCGTGGTGCCGTTCGACAACAGATACGCCGCGCCGCGAAACGCCGTCATCGTGCCGAGCGTGACCACGAACGGATTGATGTCGAGAAACGCGACCATGACACCGTTCAGCGCACCCATCACCAGACCGGATGCGACGAACACCGGGATGGACCACGCCGCCAGGCTGCCCATCAGCGACAGCTGCATCCCAAGCACGGCGGACACGGCCAGAATCGAGCCGACGGACAGATCGATGCCCGCCGTGAGAACCACGAACGTCATGCCGGCGGCGAGCACGAGGTTGATCGCCACCTGGCGCAGCACATTCATCGTGTTGTCGGCGGTCGCGAAATTCGATGTGCCATCGGCACTGAAATGCACGGTGAGGAAGTAGAACACCGCGTACAGCACGACCAGCACCGGCAGCATGCCGAGACGCTGCATCAGCGCGCGCGCGGAAAACGGCGCGCGCGACGCATGTGCTGGCGCGTCCGTATGTATTGGAGTACGAGCCGGGGTTTCGCTTGATTCAGCCATGGTTGATGTGTTCCTCCACTCGTTCATGACGGGACCCGGCGACGGACTCGGTGTCCGTTGCCAGACGCATGATGTTTTCCTGGGTGATCGCTTCGCCCGCGAGCTCTCCGGTAATCGCGCCTTCGCGCATCACGAGGACACGGTCACAGACGCCGATGATTTCCAGCAGCTCGCTCGATATCACGATCACGCCGACGCCCGATTCGGCCAGCGCGTGGATGATCTGATAGATTTCGCTCTTCGCGCCGATGTCGACGCCGCGAGTAGGCTCGTCGAGTATCAGCACCTTCGGGCCGATCTCGAGCCAGCGCGCGAGCAGGACCTTCTGCTGGTTGCCGCCCGAGAGACGCCCAACCGGCAGCTCGAGATTCGGCGTCTTCACGCCGAGTCGAGCGGCTGCGGTTTTCGCGCGCGCTCGCAGGGCCCGGTGATCGACGAGGCCGAAGCGCGTATGACGGCTCGCGACATTGAGAACCGCGTTCTCGCGCACGCCGAGCTGCAGGAAGAGGCCGAGCGCCTTACGGTCTTCCGGTACGTATGCGAGACCGGCTTTCATCGCCGCGCGCGGATCCGCGACAACGAGCGTTTTGCCTTCGATCTGCACGGTCCCCGATGTCTTCTCGTCCGCGCCGAAGATCAGTCTCGCGAGCTCGGTACGGCCCGCGCCGACGAGCCCCGCGAGACCCAGCACTTCGCCTCGCTTCACCGTGAACGTCGCGGGCATGATCTTGCCGCCTCCGACGCCGTTCACTTGCAGCACGGGTTCGCGTTCGGTAGTCGCGCGTCGCTCGTGCTGATAGAAGTCGTCGAGCGAGCGGCCCACCATCATCTGCACGAGCTTTTTCGAATCGAGCGCGTCGCGGGTGAGCTCGCCGACGTACTTGCCGTCGCGCAGCACGGTTACCCGGTCCGCCAACGCATAAACCTCGGCCATCCGATGGCTGATGTAGATGATCGCCATCCCTTCATCGCGAAGCCTGCGCACGACGGAAAACAGATGTTCGGCCTCCCGGTCCGAAAGCGCGGCGGTCGGCTCGTCCATGATCAATACGCGGCCATGATGGATCAGCGCACGCGCGATCTCGACCTGCTGCTGCTCCGCGATCGAAAGCGAGCCCGCCCGGTCGGAGGCTCGAAATCTGGCGGCCGAGCTGCTGCAATACATCCTGCGTCTGCCGCAGCATCGCGGCTCGGTCCGAGAGGCCGAAACGCGAACGCGGCTCGCTGCCCATAAACACGTTCTCGGCGACCGACATGTGCGGCGCGACCGCAAGTTCCTGATAAATGAGGCTGATTCCCAACGCGCGGCTGGCCGCGGGATTGGCAAGCCGCACCGGCTTGCCTTCGATGCGGATTTCGCCCGCGTCCGGCTGGTAGACGCCGGACAGTATTTTCATGAGCGTGCTTTTGCCCGCGCCGTTTTCTCCCATCAGCGCGTGGATTTCTCCGGGATGAACGGTCAGTTTGACGCCGGATAGCGCACGCGTTGCGCCGAACGTTTTGTCGACGCCGGTCATCTGCAAGACGGGTGTGGTCATCGTAATCCTCAAGAACGCGAGGCGAGCGCCGCTTCGCTGCGCGCGGGCTGCTCGCCGTGACCCGATGCTTGGCCGGCTAGTCGCGAATCCAGCCTTGATACGTCGCGACGTTCGCCTTCGTGATTGGCGGGGTCGGCAGCAGCTTGACCTTGTCTTTCGGAGGGCGGCCGTTCATCAGCGCGTAGCCGACGTCGACGGCCTGCGCGGCCATACCATTCGGGTCCTGCGCCGGGGAAACGACGAATAGCGACTGCGGGGTCCTGAGCGCCTGGACACCGTCCGGGCCTCCATCGACGCCGCCAATCAGCTTGATGTCCGAGCGTTTCGCCTGCTTGATCGCGAGCTCGGCGCCGATCGCGGTCGGATCGTTGACGCCGAAGACGGCGTCGATCTTCGGATATGCGGCGAGCAGATTCGACATCGAAGTCAGACCGCCGTCGCGGCTGCCGCCGGCGTTCTGGTTGTCGGACAGAATCTTGATAGCGGGGTATTTGGCGAGCTCTGACTTGCAGCCGGTGACCCGGTCCATGATCGACGAAACAGGTGGCCCGTTGACGATGACGAGGCTGCCCTTGCCGTTGAGTTGCTCGGCGATGTATTTGCACGACTGCTGGCCGGCCATCGTGTTGTCGGACATGACCGCCGCGTCGGCGCCGTCCGCGCTCACGTCGACCGCCACCACCACGATGCCCGCCTTCTGCGCTTTGCGCACCTCGGGTCCGATGCCTTTCGAGTCGGCCGCGCCCAGCACGATCATGTCGACCTTGTTGGCGATGAAATTGTCGATCTGGCCCACCTGGGTGTTCAGGTCGTATTTGGCCGAGACGACCGTCACCTGAGCGTTCGGATTGATCTTCTGCGCTTCGCGCGTGACGCTTTGTCCAACCGCGACGAAATACGGATTCGCGAGGTCGCCGACGGTGACGCCGACGGAACGCAGCGGCTTGTCGGCAGCGTGAGCGCTTGCGGCAAGCCCGAAAAGCGCGCACACGAACAGGCTCGTAGCAGTCTTCTTCATGCGATGTCTCCTTGTTTTCGATTGTCTGTGGCTGACATTATGTTTGATTTCTGTTCGAACGGAACATATTCAAACATAATATGACTATATCACCCAACATCGAACATGCAAGGGGGAAGATGTTGTGCTTTGCAGTGTGAAAGGCTTAGGCCGGCGCGGCCGCTGCCATCGCGGAACAGGATCAGGTATTCACCGAGGACACGGACCTTGCGCGGCGTCGACGTTGCATCTGATGTTAAGCCGATGGGGTGCCAGTACTTCGGGCGATAAATCGATATCGCGACGAATGCAGTTTCAGTTCAGCGACACAGGGGAGGACCCGAACAATACCGAGAACTGTCCGTTATTTTTTCGAAAGAAAGTGAAAGCAAGATGTATGAAACCAACAAATTTCAAACACGGCAACGCGAGGATGGCGTATGCGGTAGGGAGCCACCCGCCAAACAACGCTTCTCTAACGACCCGGGACGAATTTCAGTAGCATCCGCTAACCACTTTTTGGTCGCATTTTTTATTTCTTACATCAACTTTCATTTCCGCTACGTTACCGGATACTTGCGGATGGAAAGCTTTCTAAAACTTTGGGTCGTGGCGCGCAGGGTCGATTGAACTGCCGCTGCCAGGCTTGCCGAATGGGAGGCGCAAGCCGGTCGGGCTGCGGCACTCGCCGGGTATCAGTTTCTGTTTTTTGTCACGAACGCATATTTCAAGTGATCTATTTTTTACTTGTTATACCTTGTAGGTTCATATGCAGACGCGCACTGCATTTTCGATTTCAGATAATCGATACTTTTTTGCGAGATATTTGCTGTTTTGATTATCTGTTGGTTCGCGCCAGACATGACTCGTCGGTGGACGCGAACGTTCGGAATCCAGCCGGTAGGTGCTGAAAGGGCTAATTGGACAAAGGCCGTCTACGTTCATCGCACTATGACGCCAGTCGCCAAGGCTTTCCAATAACGCTCTCTTTAGCGATGCCGCTAGCCCCAACCGATTGCCAGATAACTGTCTTGTAGCTGTAAAAAGTCTGTGTTCTAATTCTGCCTAAATTTTCCAGGCCGGCCAGCATGCACCGATCGTGCGTGAGACCAGGTTGGCCTGACAAGCAAGTCACGGTTTCTTCTTCAACGGCCATTACCCCTGACCAAGGTAGTGTTCATGGCCAGCGGAAACCGCGGGGGACGAGCGCTAGAACTGCTACCAGCGCTCTATACGGTAGCCTGCCATCCGCGCAGGTTCGCCCAGCCCTGCTGTGGGTAGCCTGATTCAAAGAAAACTAAAGAAAGGCGCTCACGTTGACGACAACCCGTCAGCGGGTTCTGCTCGCGCGCATGCGGCGAGCGTGATCCTGCGCGCTCTTCGACAGACTTTTGTACCTTGTGCCATACGCTCGCAAACGAAGCGGGCGCCAGCGTTCGTTGTCCTCATAGTCAAGCATCTCCGGAGAGATCCATGTCGAACAGTTTGCAGAAATGGGTGGGGCGTAACCGTCCGCCGCGTGTCCAGATCACCTACGACGTCGAAGTCGGCGATGCGGTCGAGAAGCGTGAGCTTCCGCTCGTAGTCGGCCTGCTGGCGGACCTTTCGGGGCATCCGGCCACGCCGCTGCCAAAGCTCAAGGAGCGCCGTCTGGTCGACATCGACCGTGACAACTTCGACGAGATCATGGGCAAAATCCGCCCGCGACTCGACCTTTCCGTGCCCGACACGATGAAGGGCGAAGGCAATATCAAGGTCGAGCTGAAGTTCGAAAAGTTCGAGGATTTCCACCCAGAAAGCATCGTGAATCAGGTGCCGCGCCTCGCGAAGCTGCTCGAAGCGCGTCAGCAACTGCGTGATCTGCTCGCCAAACTCGACGGCAACGACGAACTCGATTCGATGCTCGAGCGCATCGTGCAGAGCAGCGAAGAACTCAAGAAAGTTCAAAGCCAGGCTCAGGCCAGCAACGCACCCGCAGCCGAGGCTGCAGGTGACGCATCGGCTGAATAAGCCACGACTGGCGAAACCGGCATAACGGGCGAGACCCAAAACGCCCAGTTGTGGGCGCAATGAACTTTCAAAGGTGATTCACATGGAAAGCACTACTGCAGCCGGCGCAGCCGGTAGCGAAGCCCAGACCCTCGAGGCGTCGGCAGGCGCCGAGTTGAGCCTGCTCGAGCGCATCGTTCACGAAGGCAACATGGCCGTCGAGCCATCGCAAAGCGGCTACGCGAAGCAACTGATCGGCCAGCTCGCGTCACAGATCCTCGACGAAGGCATGCGCACGAGCCCGGACAAGAGCGTCGTCGCGATGATCAATGAGCGCGTCGCCGAGATCGACAAGCTGCTCTCGGATCAGCTCAACGCGATCATGCACGACGAAGCGTTCCAGACGCTCGAAGCGTCGTGGACCGGCCTGCATGACATGGTCTATGGCACGGAAACGGGCCCGCGCCTGAAGCTGCGTCTCCTGAACGTGACGAAGAAGGACCTGCTCAAGGACCTCGAAACCGCAGTCGATCACGACATGAGCGCACTCTTCAAGAAGATCTACGAAGAGGAATACGGCACGTTCGGTGGCCATCCGTTCTCGATGCTGATTGGCGATTACTCGTTCGGTCGTCATCCGCAGGACATCGCACTGCTGGAGCGCATCTCGAAGGTAGCCGCTGCGGCGCATGCGCCGTTCATTGCGGCCGCAGCCCCGAGCCTGTTCGACCTGAAGTCGTTCACGGACCTCGGTGTGACGCGCGACCTGTCGAAAACCTTTGAGAGTGCCGAACTTGCCGGCTGGCGTTCCTTCCGCGACTCGGAAGATTCGCGCTATGTGTCGCTGGTGCTGCCTTCGTACGCAGCGCGCCTGCCGTATGGCGCGAAGACGAAGCCCGTCGAGAACTTCAACTTCGAAGAAGACGTCGACGGTAGCGATCACAGCAAGTACCTGTGGGCCAACTCCGCCTACCAGCTCGGTCTGCGCATTACCGACGCATTCGCGAAGTACAGCTGGGCGACCTCCATTCGCGGCGTCGAAGGCGGCGGCAAAGTGGAGAACATGGTCGCGCACGCGTACAAGACCGACGAAGGCGATGTCGTCCTCAAGTGCCCGACGGAAGTGACGATCACCGACCGTCGCGAGAAAGAGCTGAATGACCTTGGCTTTATTGCGCTCGTTAACTCGAAAGGCTCTAACTTCGCGACGTTCTTCGGCGGTCAGACGACCAACCGCCCGAAGCTCTACAACAAGGACGCCGCCAACGCGAACTCGCAGCTTTCGGCGCGTTTGCCATACGTTCTCGCGGCCTCACGCTTCGCGCACTATCTGAAAGTGATGATGCGTGACAAGGTGGGAAGCTTCCAGTCTCGCGGCGATGTCGAGGCGTATCTGAACAACTGGATCGCGGACTACGTGTTGATCAATCCGTCGGCTTCGCACGAACAGAAAGCGCGCTTCCCGCTTGGCGAGGCACGCGTGGACGTGACGGAGGTGCAGGGCAAGCCGGGCGCTTATCGCGCGACCTGCTTCCTGAAGCCCCATTTCCAGATGGAAGAACTGACGGCGTCGATCCGTCTCGTCGCGGAACTGCCGGCAGCGGCGGCCTGATGATCGTGTGTGCGGCGCAAGCCGCACGCACGAGATATTGATCACCTATTGAGAAGAGACAGCTATGGATACCGTTCTGCTGCAGATTAAGGACATCAAGGGTAATTCGACACTGGAGGGCGCGACCGAACATATCGTCCTGTATTCGTACTCGCTCGGCGTCACGATGCAGATGAACAACGACGTGGGCCGCACGGAACGTACGCTCGGTCGTCCGAACTTCATGGAATTTAACGTCAACAAGGCGACCGACCAGTCCACGCCGGCGCTTTACGCAGCTTGCGCCGGGGGCACGAAGCTCGGGGAGGCCAAGATTTCGATCGGGCGCAACGAAAACAGCAAGTTCATGCCGCTGATCGAGTACACGCTCAGCGACGCCATGATCTCGGCGATCACGACTTCGGGCTCCGGCGAATCGCAGGATAACGTGACGATCAACTTCTCGAAGATCACGACCACGTACACGCAGCAAAACGTCGACTCGACGAAGAAGGGTACCGCGTCGTTCGGCTGGGATCTGGCCGCGAACAAGGCGATCACGGTGTCGGCTTCCTGATTCTCAACTGCGCACCGCCGGCGGAGTCTGGAGCTTTTCGGTCGGTGATACCCGGAGCATTTGCTTGATGCCCGCAATCGTAAGCGGTTCACCGATGCCATTGTTCGATCGCCTCGCCGCCAGCGGCGAGGCGCAGCTACGCGGCGCAGACGGGCTGCGGGCGTCGATCGCGCGCGAACTCACGCGGCTGCTCAATACGCGCTCCCGTTTGACGTTCGACGAATTTGCCGAAAGCGACGGGAGTGTGATCGATTACGGCGTACCCGATTTTTCGGACCGGTCGCTGCATTCGGGACCGGACCGCGATCTGATAGCCGCAGCGATCGGGCGGGCTATTGCGCTGTTCGAGCCGCGCCTCGCCAATGTCGAGGTTGCGTTTGCCTTTTCCGCTGCGCACGTGCAGCGGGCAATCCTGACCATCAGTGCTCAAATGCGTGCTGGCCAAAGCGTTACGCACGTGGCGTTCGAGCTGGCCGACAACGGTCATACGCTCGTCGCGGCGTGAGGCAAGCACTCAAGCTCACATGCCGGCCGACGACATCCTTCAATACTACAAACGCGAGCTTTCGTACCTGCGTCTGCAAGGTGCGGAGTTCGCGCGTCGCTACCCGAAAATCGCGTCGCGTCTCGCGCTGCACGGCACCGAGTCGCTCGACCCGCATACTGAGCGTCTCGTCGAGGCCACCGCATTTCTCGCCGCGCGCGTGCATCGCGATCTCGACCAGGAGTTCCCGCAGGTCGCTTCAGCGTTGCTCGAGAACGTGTGCCCGACGCTCGTGCAACCCGTACCGTCGATGACGGTCGCGCAGTTCGAACTCGATCCGACCCAAGGCAAGGTGACGGCCGGTTTTGCCGTGCCGCGCCACACGGGCTTGCAAGCCCGTACGGAAACGGGCGACGCGTGTCGCTTTCGCACGGCGTGGGATACGGTGCTGTGGCCGATTGGCATCCGCCATGCCGCGTTCGGCGAAGACGCCACGCTGCGTCTCACGCTGGAATGCGCGGAGGGCGTCGACTTCGCAGAGCTGGAAATCAGGCAGCTTCGCCTGCACCTCCACGGCGACTGGATGGTGACGATGCCGCTCTACGAACTGCTGGTGTCGGGTGTAACGGACGTCTCGGTGCGCCCGGAAGGCGCGCGGGCGCCGTCGTTGCTGCCCGCGCGCGCGTGGCGCGAAGTCGGCTATGGCGAAGCGGACGACGTGCTACCGCGCCCACCCCATGCGCAGCCCGCATATGCGCTGATGCAGGAATACTTCGCGTTTCCGCGCAAGTTTCATTTTTTCGATCTGCACCATCTCGAAGGGCGTCTCGGCAAGGGCCGCCGTTGCGAGATCGTGCTGCACCTGAACCGCACTCCGCGCGGTCTCGGCATGCTGCACGCGGGGCATTTCCAGCTCGGCTGCGCGCCCGTGATCAACCTGTTCTCGCAGACGAGCGAGCCGATCGTCGTGGATCACCGTCACTACGAGTACCGCCTGGTCGCGGATCAGCGGCGCGAGTCGATCACGGAGATTCACTCGATCGAGTCCGTCGTCGCGTCGCATCCGACTCTTGGGGCCGAGGCGGCGGTGCCGTGCTTTTCGGCCATCGATCACGTCGAGGCCGATGGCAACACCGTGTTCTGGTCCGCGCGCCGGGAACATAGCCTGCGAGAGAACGTGCAGGGCACGGACATGTTCCTGAGCTTCGTCGATTCGGCCAACGTGCTAGCCGATCCCGGCGCACCCGTGATCTACGCGAACGTGCTGTGCACGAATCGCCGTCTTGCCGAACAGGTGCCAGTGGGCGCGCGCATGCTGATCGAGAAGGTCTCGCAGAACGTGCGCGTGCGCTGTCTTTACGAGCCGACCGCTCAGCGCAGCCCCGCACTCGGCAGTGAAACGCTGTGGCGTCTGATCTCGCTGCTCACGCTCAACTATCACTCGCTCGTGAGCGGCGCGACGGGCCGCGCGCAGTTGCAGGAAATGCTGCGGCTGTTCGCTTCCGACAGCACGCGCGAGCAGGACCAGATTCGCGGCATCCGCAGCGTGGAGGCGCGCAGCGCGACCGCGCATGTCGGCAGCGACGCGTGGCGCGGCTATTGCCGCGGCACCGAGGTCGTCGTCGAGTTCGATCCCGAGAACTTCGTGGGCGGCTCGCCGCTGCTGCTGGGGGCCGTGCTCGCGCGCTTCTTCGCGATGTATACGTCGGTCAATTCCTTTGTACGGCTGCTGGTGCGCCGTGGAGACGAGATATGGAAGCAATGGGAGCCGATGACAGGCTGCCAGCAGCTGCTCTGATCGCGCGTCTCAAGGCGAATCCGCAGCGCTTCGATCTGTTCCAGGCGATCAGTCTGCTGGAGCGAGCCGCGCCGTGGGCGCGTGCGCTCGGCCGCGGCAATGGGCTAGGCGAAGCCGTCCGCCTCACTGGCCACGTCTCGCTTGCATTCGAGCCGAGCGACGTCCACAGCGTGCGCGAGAAGACGGCGGCGCAACAGGATGGCATGCCCGCTGGCACCAGTGTGTCGTACGCGCCGCGCGCAACCTGGACATTGTCCACGCCCGTGCTTACGCTCGCGGGCGCCAACGGCCCGTTGCCAATGGCGTACACCGAACTCGTGCTGGAGCGCCGCGCACAGCGCGACACGGCGACGGCGGACCTGCTCGACATCTTCAATCACCGCTTTCTGTCGTTCCTGTATCGCAGTCGCAAGAAGCATGCGCCCGGGCTGAACTGGCGCTCGCCACACGCGAGCGCGATCGCGGCCTCTCTCGACGCGCTCAGCAATCTGGGCCTGCGCGACGGCATACGCGGCCCGCGTGACGCGCGCCTGTGGTTGCGCCACGCAGGTCTGCTGAGCGCCGCGCCACGCTCGATGACGGGCCTCATCGCGATGCTTGCCGACCGGCTCGGGCTCGAAGTGCGCGGCGAGCAATTCGTCGGCGGCTGGCGCGAGGTCGACAGCGCCGACTCGCTGCGCCTCGGGCGCGCGGGCTCGGCGCGGCTCACCGGTGTGGCCGTGCTCGGGCGTCGCACGTGGGACCAGGCGAGCGGCATCTGCCTCGAATTCCCCGGCCTGAGCAGGGCGCGCTTCGAGGCGCTGTTGCCCGGCGGCGCGGATCACGCGCTCGCCGCGTGGCTCATTCGCGCGTATCTGCAGCAGGATTTCGACGTGCAGTTCGTGCTGCACCTTGCGTCGCAAACCACCGCCTGCGAAGTCGGTGGGCCGCGCGCGTCCCGCCTCGGCTGGACGACGTGGCTGGGCGGCTCGCGCCATACCCCTCACGCACCGGCACCGGTGCGCCTCGCGCTGCGCGAGGCCGCCGCGCCCGCGACGAAGGTTCACTAAGGAATCCGCGCATGGATATCGATATTCGCACGCTGTTGAGCCGCCTGAATCCGGAATGCAAGCTCGCGATGGAACAGGCCGCGCAGCTGTGCGTGCGACAGACGCATTACAACGTCGACGTCGAGCATCTGCTGCTCACGCTGCTGGAATCCGATGCGCCGGACCTCAAGGCCATTCTTGCGCACTTCGCCGTCAAGCCCGAAACGCTGAGCGCGCAGCTGCAGAAGACCGTTGATGGATTCAAGCGCGGCAATGGCCGCACGCCGGCGCTTTCGCCGAACTTTTCGCCGCTCTTCCAGGAAGCGTGGCTGCTCAGCTCGATGCTGCTCGGTGAGCAACAGATCCGCTCGGGCACGCTCGTTCTCGCGCTGCTCGAAGTCGACACTCTGCGCGGCATGCTGCTCGAATCGGCCCCGGCGCTCCTCAACTTCCCGCGCGCGGCCCTGCGCGACCGGCTCGCGGCGATTCTCGCGGGCTCGTCCGAAGATGCGGGCGGCTCGCACATGCCCGGCCAGGACTCCGAAGCGGCGCAGCCTGGCGCGGCGTCCGCGTCCGCATCGTCTGTGGCGCGAGAGGCGGGTGCGATGCCGAACATCGCGGGCGGCGCTGGCGGGAGCGGCCGCAAGTCGGCGCTGGAGCTGTACACCGTCGACATGACCGGCCTCGCGCGTGAAGGCAAGATCGATCCGATTCGCGGACGCGACGCCGAAATCCGCCAGTTGATCGACGTGCTGCTACGCCGCCGCCAGAACAACCCGATCCTCACGGGCGAGGCGGGCGTGGGCAAAACGGCCGTGGTGGAGGGTTTCGCACAGCGCATCGTGCAGGGCGACGTGCCGCCTGCGCTCGTCAACGTGTCGGTGCGCTCGCTCGATCTTGCGCTGCTGCAGGCGGGCGCGGGCGTGAAGGGCGAGTTCGAGAACCGGCTCAAGTCGGTGATTGCGGAAGTGAAGGCGTCGCCGGTGCCGGTGATCCTGTTCATCGACGAGGCGCATCAGCTGATCGGCGCGGGCGGCAGCGAGGGCCAGGGCGACGCGGCCAACCTGCTCAAGCCGGCGCTCGCGCGCGGCGAGCTGCGCACGATCGCCGCGACCACGTGGGCCGAGTACAAGAAATACGTGGAACGCGATCCGGCGCTCGCGCGGCGCTTCCAGGTGGTCAAGGTCGAGGAGCCAAGCGAGGCCGTCGCGATCGACATGCTGCGCGGCATGGTGCAGAAGCTCGAAGAGCACCACGGCGTGGAAATCCTCGACGACGCGGTGCGCGACGCCGTGAAGCTTTCGCATCGCTACATCTCCGGGCGCCAGTTGCCGGACAAGGCGATCAGCGTGCTCGACACGGCGTGCGCCCGCGTGGCGATCGGCCAAAGCGGCACGCCCGAGGAAATCGAGGCGCTTGGCCGCACGATCGAAGCGGCCGAGCACCAGCTTCGCATCCTGCGCCACGAGGCGGCCACGGGCGCCGATCGTGCTGACGCCATCGCTGTGACGACGAAGCAGCTCGACGACGCGCGCGCGCAGCGCTCGCGCCTCACCGACAAGCTCGCCACCGAAAAGCGCGCAGTGGAAGAGATCCTCGCGTGGCGCAAGAAGATCCGCGGCTATCTGTCGGACCCGGACAGCGCGGCCGATGGCGAGGATGCCGCATCGCTCGCGGTCAATCTCTCGCGCCTCGAAAAAGGCCTCGAAGCCATGCAGAACGACGAGCCGATGGTGCCCGTATGCGTGGACTCGGAGACGGTCGCCCAGGTCATTTCGGGCTGGACCGGCATCCCCGTTGGCCGCATGCTCGCCGACGAACTGCACACCGTGCTGTATCTGCAGGACAAGCTTGCCGAGCGCGTAGTCGGCCAGGACGAAGCGCTCGACGCGATCGCGCGGCGCGTGCGCACGTTCCGCGCCGATCTCGACGATCCGGGCAAGCCGGTGGGTGTGTTCCTGCTCGTCGGGCCGAGCGGCGTGGGCAAGACCGAGACAGCGTGCGCGCTTGCGGACATGCTGTACGGCGGCGAGCGCAACATGATCACCGTGAACATGTCGGAGTTTCAGGAGGCGCACAGCGTGTCCGGGCTCAAGGGCGCGCCGCCGGGATATGTCGGCTACGGACGTGGCGGCGTGCTCACCGAGGCCGTGCGCCGCCGTCCGTATAGCGTCGTGCTGCTCGACGAAATGGAGAAGGCGCATCCCGACGTGCTGGAGCTGTTCTTCCAGGTGTTCGACAAGGGCGTGATGGAAGACGGCGAAGGCGTGCCGATCGACTTCAAGAACACGCTCATTCTGCTGACCTCGAACGCCGCGCAGGATGTCATCACCGAAGCGAGCCGGGGCGGCCGCCGCCCGCCGCCCGACGAGTTGATCGAGAAGCTGCGCCCGGCGCTGCTGCGGCAGTTCAGTCCGGCTTTTCTGGGCCGGCTCGTGCTCGTGCCTTACTACCACCTCGGCGACGCGCAGATCAGCGCGATTGTGAACCTGAAGCTCGAACGGCTCGCGCAGCGCTTCGAGCGCAACCATCACGCTGGCCTCACGTGGGACGAAGACGTGGCCACGCTGATCGCGCAGCGCTGCAAGGAAGTGGACAGCGGCGCGCGCAACGTGGACCACATCCTCACGCAGTCGGTGCTGCCGGAGCTCGCGCGCCAGGTCCTCGAGCGCATTTCGATTTCCGAACCATTTGGCGGCGTGCATCTCGCGCTGACGCCGGCCGGCGCGATCGAGTTCCGCTTCCTGTCCAGCGAGGAGGCGTAAGCGCATGTCGACGCCCAGCCAGTCGAACTGGTTTGCATCGGTCTCGACGCCGTTCGGCGCGGACGTGCTGTTGCTCGACGGTTTTGGGGGCCATGAAGCGATCTCGGAGCTATTCAGCTTCGATCTGCGGATGCGTTCGACTAACAAGGCGCTCGATCCCGACGAGATCGTCGGCAAAAGCGTAACGGTGACGCTCAAGGACCAGAGCGGTGTCGCAAGATATTTCAACGGCATCGTGACGCGCTTCGCACACGCGGGAGCGGACGCGCAGCACGGCTTCTATTCGGCGGAGCTTGCGCCGCGCCTCTGGTTGCTCACGCTCGGGCGAGACCGCGTGATCTGGCAGAACCAGTCGGCGCTCGACATCATCAAGAGCGTGCTGGGCACCTTCGGCGTCACCTTCGAGGACCGCACGAAGAGCAGCAGCGCCTATGGCGTGCGCGAATACTGCGTTCAGTACGATGAAAGCGCCTTCCACTTCATCTCGCGGCTGATGGAAGAGGAAGGTGTTTTCTATTTCTTCACGTTCGCGGACGGTGCGCACACGATGGTGCTCGCCGACGACCCTTCCGGTCACGACACAACCCCGGCCGGCGACCTGTATTTCGCCGCCGACGCGAATACCGCCAGCAGCGCGAAGCGACTCGATTCGTTCGCGATGGCGCGGGGGGTCATACCCGGCGAGCACATCGTCAGCGACTACGACTACACCAAGCCTTCGACGATGATTTCATCGTCGAAGGGTTCGTCGAGCTTGCCGACCGGCGCGCGCTATACGTTTCCCGGCCGTGTCGCCACGGCCGGGCAGGCGACCCATCTATCGACCATGCAACTCGAGGCGCACAACGTCACGCAGCAGGTCGGGCAGGGCGCCAGCGGGTACTACGGCCTCGCCGCCGGCACCACCTTCACGCTCGGCGGGCATCCGGACAGTTCGCTCAACGTGAGCTATGTCGCGCGCTCGGTGCGGCATACGGCTTCGAATACCGCCTACAGCAACGAATTCGAGGTCTTTCCTGTCACCGTGCCGTTTCGCGCGCCGCTCGCGACGCCCCGGCCGCTCGTGGCGGGCACGCACACCGCGAAAGTGGTCGGCTCCACCGATGAGGAAATCTGGACCGACGCGCAAGGCCGCATCAAGGTCAAGTTCCACTGGGACCGCACAGAAGAGGCCGACCAGAACAGCTCCTGCTGGGTGCGCGTGGCGCAGTCGGTGGCCGGGCCGGGCTGGGGACACCTGTTCCTGCCGCGCGTGGGGCAGGAAGTCGTCGTGAGCTATGTGGATGGAGACCCCGACCGGCCGCTCGTCACCGGGTGTGTCTACAACGGAGAGAACGCGACGCCCGTCACGCTGCCGGCGAACCAGACGCAGAGCGTGATGCGCTCCCGCTCATCGAAGAAAGGCACGGCGGGCAACGAGATTCGCATGGAGGACAAGCTCGATTCGGAAGAGCTGTACTTCCACGCGCAGAAGGACATGACCGTCGAGGTCGAGAACGCTGTTTCGACCACCGTGAAGGCCGGCGACGAAACGCACACCGTGACGCAGGGCAATCGCACGATCTCGGTGAGCAAGGGCAACGAGTCGCACACGGTGAAGGGCACACGCACGCTCGATGTGACAGGCGACGAAACGCACACGAATCACGCGAAGTTCACGCACAGCGTGACGGGCGATCACGCGCATACCGTCAACGGCAATTACACGCTGAAGGTGGGTGGCAATCTGGTCATCGAGGTGACCGGCTCGGTCAGTATCAAGGCCGGCTCATCGTTCGCGAGCGAAGCCGGCACCACGCACACGAGCAAGGCCACGACCACGCTGAGCACCGAGGGCATGACGATTTCGCACAAGGCCTCGGCGCAGCAGACGGTCGACGGCGGCGGTCAGCTCGCGCTCAAGGGCGGCATTGTCCAGCTCAATTGAGAACGCCATGTCCGCGCCTATGCCTGCTACCGCCGTGTTGTCCGTCGCCGGGTCCGCCGAGACCGTCCAGCCGACGGTGGCCGAGACGCACGATGGCGCGGGCCGCATCGTGAGCCGCGCCGAGCTCGTCAACGGCGTGCCGCACGGCGAGAGCGTGCAGTACGCCCCCAACGGAAGTGCGCTGCTGCGCGCGAGCTACGCATTCGGCCTGCTCGACGGCATGTTGCGAACGTTCGACGCGCAGGGGCGGCCCGTGCAGGAAGCGCAGTACCGCATGGGCCAGCTCGATGGCGCAATGTCGGTGTATCAGGACGGGCGCCTCGCGGGCAGGCAGCAATACGTGGCCGGCGTGCTGCACGGCGAGAGCACGACGTACGCACCCTCCGGTCTCGTGACGTCGCGCATGACCTACGAGGCTGGCAAGCTCGAACGCGATGCGCTCTTCCTGCATGACGGCGTGGTGATACGACGCGCGCGCTTTGCGAAAGGCAGGCTCGAAGGCGAGACGCGCGAGTATGCCGCCGACGGCACGCTCGCGCAGAGCCTGCCGTACCGGGCGGACCTGCTGCATGGCACCGCACGCCGTTACGCACCCGACGGGACCGCGACACACGAGCGCGTCTATCGCCTGGGCAAGCCGCAAGGCGACTGGCGAGCGCTCGACGCACCCGCGGCGAACCGCGACGCCGCGCGTGGGCCGCGCATCGTCAAGCAACTGGAAAAGTGGGTGAGAGGGTAGACATGGGAATTCAGGTGACTTCGGGCGCAACGCTCCAGTGCAGCTTCGGCGCCGCGCCCGCGACGCTGCAGGTGTTGCCGCTCAACCGCGTGATGGCGGGTGCGCCGGCGGCGAACATCACGGACTCCAAGCCGTTCGTCAACATCATGCCGTTCGGGCAATGCAGTTCGATGGCCAATCCCATGGTGGCCGCTGCCACGGCCGCGGCATTGGGCGCGCTCACGCCGATGCCATGCGTGCCCGCGACGGTCGCGCCGTGGGCGCCGGGCTCGCCGACGGTCACGATCGGCGCGATGCCTGCGCTGCAGAACTCCTCAAAGCTGATGTGTATGTGGGCCGGCGTCATCCAGGTCGTCGCACCCGCGCAATTCACCACGCTAACCGCCTGAGGGCGAGACAGATATGCAATACGTTTTTTCGATGACTTCGCGCATGGTGACGATCGCCGTGAGCTGCGCGCTCCTGCTATGCGTGCTGCTGTTCCTGCTCGGTATGGAGATCGGCGCTCGCATGAACCGCTCGCCCGCGCAGAGCGCCGCGCCCGTCGTCGTTTCCGTCGCGCCGCAGTCCGGCGCAGCCGCCCAGTCGTCGCTCGACACAGGCGATCTGGCCGCTGCACCCGCACCCGCTTCTTCGACTCCTTGAGACCGCCAATTCCATGTCGTCTTTCTTTTTCGCTTTTCTGTCCAATGACGTGCGCGGCTCGCGAACCGCCCTCAAGCTCGGCGCCGTGTGGCGCGGGATCGGCGCATCGCTGGCCGGCGCCGCGCTTGCCGTCGCAGCCGGTACCGCTGCTGCGACGCCGGCTAGCCCGAGCGCGCCCGTCGTCGCGAACGCAATCGCGGCCCCGGCCCCGGCGAGTGTGCCCGTCACCACCTCGACCGGTCTCGTCCAGATGCCCGATGGCCGCCTGCTCGCGCCCGAGTTTGCTCGCATCATCGGCCGCGGCGAACTGGTGGTTGCAGTGCTGAGCGTGGACCAGCCGCCGTTCTTCGAGGAGCGCAACAGCAAGCTAGAAGGCCTCGACATCGATCTCGCGCGCGAAATGGCGAGCAAGCTCCACGTGAAAGTGCGTTTCAACCGCGACGCCCATACCTTCGACGACGTCGTGAGCCTGCTCGCGCGTGGGCAGGCCGACATCGCGGTGAGCAAACTGTCGCGCACGCTCACGCGTGCGACGGTGATCGCATTCAGCTCGCCTTACCTGCGCTTGAATCGTGCGCTGCTGCTCAACCGCGTGAAGTTCGCGCAACTCGCGCACGGCCGCTCGGTGCCCGAAGTCGTGCGCTCGTTCGACAGCACTATCGGCGTAGTGGCGAACTCGTCGTACGCAGGCTACGTCGTGAACAATTTCCCGCATGCCCAGGTGCGCAGCTATCCGACCTGGGACGATGTACTCAAGGCGCTCAACGCGGGCGAAATCACGGCGGCCTATCGCGACGAATTCGAAGTCAAGCGCGTGCTCAAGGTCGATCCGACCGCTTCGCTGCGCCTGCGTGTAGTGACGCTGCAGGATCTGGAAGACACGCTCGCGATCGGCGTCAACGTGAACGACCCGGCCCTGCTTTCGTTCGTCAACCAGTTTCTTGCCGAGCGCAGCGTCAAGCTCGACGTGAGCGCGGTTCTCCAGGCCGCGGACCACTAATCCAAAAACAGTGCGAAACAGCACGAGAGAGACCACCATGAATTCCAGCAGGATTTACGCATTCGTTCTCAACCCTTGGGTGGTGATCGGCAGTCTCGCGCTTGGCGGCGCGTTTGGCCTGTTTCTGCCGGAACTGGCGCAAAAGCTCGGCTTCATCGGCGACATCTACGTTGACCTGCTGAAGATGACGACATTGCCGTTCATGATCTCCGCGGTGATTTTCAGCCTGCAGAGGCTCTTTCGCGATGGCGGCACGTCGCGGCTGCTCATGCGCGTGATCTCCGTGTTCCTCGGCGCATCGGCAACGGTCGCCGTGGTCGGTGCGATCGTGCTGCTCGTCATGCACCCGGGCGCCAACATCTCCACGGCGACGATGCAGACCTTCGGCCTGATGGTTGGCAACGACACTTCATCGAGCGACACGGTCATGAACCTCTATGGCGCCGATCTCCCGGCCAAGTCGCTGAGTTTGTCCGACGTGCTGGCGAGCCTTGTGCCCACCAACATCTTCGCGGCGCTCGCCAACGGCGACGCGCTGAAGGCGCTCGTGTTCGCGCTGCTGTTCGGCCTGGCAGTGGGCCGTGTGCCGGAGCGGATCTCGGTGGGCCTGAGCCAGTCGCTCGAAACCATCTATCACGCGTGCCAGAAGCTCATGCACTGGCTGAGCTACCCGCTGCCGCTGATTCTCTTTTGCATGAGCGCGGCCCAGCTCGGCAAGTCGGGCGTGGGCCCCCTGCATGCGATGCTGCAGTTCGTGCTGGCGTTCTTCGTCGCTTCGGCGCTGCTGCTGGTGCTCGCGGCCGTCATCATCTGGAAGCGTTCGAGCCACAGCCTCGCCAAAACCCTCGACGCGCTGCGCGCGCCGTTCGCGCTCGCGCTCGCCACGCGCAACAGCGCGGCCTGCATGCCGAGCATGATCGAGAGCCTGGTGGACGGGTTGGGTTTCGCGCGCTCACGCGTCGAACTGCTCGTGCCGCTCACAATCTCGCTGTTGCGCGTGGGACCGATGGTCTACTACGTGTGCGCGACGCTCTTCATCGCGCAGCTCTACGGGCATTCGCTCGGGCTGGTCGAGGTGGTGACGGTGCTGCTCGCCTCCGTGCTCGCGGGCTTCGCGTCGGCGGGCATGACGGGTCTCGTGACCGTCTCTCTCGTGGGCATGACGTGCGCTTATCTGCGCCTGCCGTTCGAGGCCGCATTCATCCTGTTTCTCGCCGTCGATCCGATTTGCGACATGCTGCGCACGCTCGTGCTCGTGATCGGCAATGCGGCGGCTGTTTCCGTGATCTGCCCGCGTCCGCTCAAGATCTAGGAGCCTCAATGGCAATGATCGGCATTCTTGGCGGCATGGGGCCGCTTGCGACCGTCGACTTCATGGACAAGATCGTGCGCCTGACCCATGCGAACAGCGACCAGGAGCATCTGCCGCTGCTGGTGGCGAACCTGCCGCACATCGAGGACCGCTCGAGCGCGATCATCGACGGCGGCGCCGATCCGCTGCCGGCGCTGCTCGACGGCATCGATCTGCTGAACCAGAACGGCGTGGGGCTGATTGCGATTCCGTGCAACTCGGCACATCACTGGTATGAGCCGATGCGCGCGCGCAGCAAGGCGCCGGTTCTGCACATCGCGCAGACGTGCGTGGCGGCCGTGCCGCGCGCGGCGCGCCGCGTGGCATTGCTCGCCACCGGCGGCGCGCTCGTTTCGGGCTTCTACCAGCAGGCGCTGACCGATCTCGACATCGAGCCCGTGCTGCCAGATGCATCGATGCAGTTGCGCGTCGCGGCCTGCATCCGCGAGGTGAAGGCGGGCAAGCTCGATGCGGCCCGCGCCCACCTCGAAGACGTGCTGATGGCGCTCGCCAGTCGGGGTGTGGACACGGCGCTCATGGCCTGCACCGAGATTCCGCTGGCGGCTCAGCACATCGCGTCGCCTCCTCTCGTCCTCATCGACAGCTCGCTCGAACTCGCGCGCGCCACTGTGAAATACGGGTGCGAGCGCGGCTGGAACCGTCCCGCATGAAAGCACTGCATATGCTCTCGCAGAGTACGCTCGGACTGATCGTCTGCCTCGCGGCGGGCGGCCTGTGCGGCGTGTTCGCCGAACCGGCGGGCGCGGCCGCGTACTTTGTCGGGCAACTGTATCTCTCTGTCGTCAACATGGCGGCGATTCCGCTGCTGGTCGTCGCGACGTTTTTTGGGCTGCGCCAGGTGATTGCGCTGCCGCGTCCGCGCACACGGGTGGGCACCATCATGCTGCTCGCGCTCGCCCTCGTGGTGTTGAGCGGGATCGGCGGCACGCTGATCGGCGTGCTCGCCATGCCCGGTCAGCATCTGTCAGCCGACGCGCATGCGCATCTCGGCGAACTCGTGCGCAAGAGCGCGAGCGCGGACGAAGTGCGGGTCGCGCTGTTCGACCGCGGCGCGAGCAGCGCCAGCGCCGGGTCGCGCCTCATCGGCGTTGACGATATCTTTCCCGACAACTTCTATCGCGTGCTGGCGCAGGGCCATTCGCTCGGCATTCTGACCGGCACGATCCTGTTCGGCCTGGCGTTCGCGGCGCTCTCGCGCGAGCAGACGCGCATGCTGAGCAGCGTGTTCGAAGGCGTCTACCGTGCGCTGGAAACCATCATTGCGCAGGCGAACCTGCTGATTCCGGTGCTGGTGTTCGGCGTTGCCGCGCATCTCACGTCGCACACGCAGGCGGTGACGCTCGAAGCGATGAGCAGCTTCCTGCTGTGCTTCGCACTCTCGGCTCTCGTGCTCGCGATGCTCGCGCTCGCGACCATCGCGGCGCGCGCCAGGCAGCCGCTGCTGCAAGTGCTGAGCGGACTGAAGGCGCCGCTGCTGATCGGCCTGACCTCGGGCAGTGCGACCGCGCCGATTCCGCACACGATCGAGGCGATGAGTGAGCGCCTTGGTTTCAGCCGTGGAGTGGCGGAACTCGTGGTGCCGTTCGGCTCGGTGTTCGTGCGCGCGGGCTCGGCGCTCTATTACGCGCTGGCGACGGTATTCGTCGCCAATCTCTACGAGCGGCCGCTCGGAGCTGGCGAAATCGCGCTCGTGTGTGCCGCGGCCGTCGTGGCGGCCTTCGTTTCGGCGGGGCAGAGCGGTGTGGCTGCGGTGGGGTACACGGGCGTGGTGCTGTCGATGCTGCATCTGCCCGCCGAGGCGGCGGCCGTGCTGTTCGTGTCCGTTGATCTGATCTGTGAAGGGCCGCGCAACGTGCTGAGCCTGCTTGCGGTTTGCACGGTGATCGCACTGGTGTCCGCCGGACTGCCTTCCGAGCGTCAGGTAGCCGTGCAGGTGCAAGGCGGCGCCGCGGGGTTGAGCCCCGTGCTGCGTTTCACGTTCACGCGCGGGCAACTCGCGCTGGCGGCGGGCTGCGCGGTGATGGTGGCCTCGCTGATATTGCTGATGGGAATCGGAGTAGGAGCGAGATGAAGAAGGTGGGATTGCGTTTGCGCGCACGGCTCGCGCGCGGTGCGGCCGTGTTGCTGGCGGCCTCGGGGGTCGCCCTCGCGGTCGGCGGCTGCAGCATGCTCGGCTTGAGCGGCGAGAAGGCGAAATGGTCGCAAGTGACCTTCACCGCCAGTGACGACATCAACAACAACAGCCCCGTCGCCGTCGACGTCGTGCTCGTCAGCGACCCCGCGATGCTCGCGCGGCTCGCCGAGATGCCGGCGTCGAAATGGTTCACGGCGCGCGACGACCTCGTGAAAACGTATCCGAAGAACCTGCGCTATCGAAGCTGGGAGATCGTGCCGGGCCTGCATCTGGACGTGAGCGGCGATGCATTCGCGGGCTCGCGTGTGGCGGGCGCGTTCGTGTTCGCCAACTATCAGGACCCGGGCGCCCATCGCGCGCGGATCGAGCATTTCAGCGGCCACATGGTGGTGCAGCTGGACAGCAACAACCTTACCGTCGTGGATTCGAAATGATGCATGACCGCAACATGGCAGTACCCGAGCGGATCGAGTGGTTCGAGGGCATGTTGCTCTCGCCCCAGCATTTTCAGCAGATGGCGTCGCGCACCGATGCGCTCGTGGCGTGGCAGACGCTCGCGGCGGCGCCGTTCAGCTGGGGCGTGCGACGCCTCGTGTTCGACAACGGGCTGCTGCCCGCTGGCCTGCTGCGCGTGCTGGAGCTCGACGCGATTCTGCCCGACGGCACGGCCGTCACCTACCATGCGCAGGCCGCGGGTGCGGAGCGGCTGGAATTGTCGCTGGAGCCGTTCGCCGACGCGCTGTCGAACGGGCCGCTCGACTTCTATCTCGTGCTGCCCGGCGCGTCGACGATGCGGCGAGCGGCGCAGGTCCGGCGCTTTCGCTCGACGTCGGTGGCGCCCGTGGAGGACCTGGTATCCGACGCGCCGCCCGCCGACATTGCGCGCCTCGTCCCAAACCTTGCGCTGGCGGCGGGCGAGTTGCCATCCGCGATGCACGTGTGGCTGCGGCTTGGCTCGCTCTACAAGGACAATGAAGTGGTGCGGCTAGGCGAACACCAGCCGCCGCTCCTCGAAGTCGCCCGTGACAATCCACTGTGGACGAGCGTGGCCTCGCTGCTGGGTCAGTTGCGAGGCAAGGCAGCATTCGTCGCGCGACAGACCGCGAATCCTTCGTCGCGGGTCGACGATCGTCTCACGCAACTGGAGCTGAAGGACCGCTTGCGCAGTCTGCTGAGCCCGCTGCCGCTTGCCGAAGCGGTGCTGCGCACGCCGCATCTGCATCCGCTTGCGCTGTATCACGCGCTGGCCGCACTCAACGGTTCGCTCGCCATGCTCAAGCCCGGTGGTCTACCACCCGTGCCGCCCGACTACGATCACGGCGATCCGCTCTCGGTGTTCACGCCTTTGCTGCGCTCGCTGCGCGAGTCGATGTCGGAGGTGAACGAGGAGCATCGCGAGCACAAGTTCGAATTCCGCCATGGCGCGTTCGAAATCACGCTGCATCCGGACTGGATCGGCGAACGGCTCGTCGTGGGCCTGCGTGGCCAGTCCGATCGCGACCTGCTCGCGTGGATGGACGGCGCGGTGATCGGCTCGCAGTCGGTCTATGCCTCGCTGCGCAGCCGCCGGGTGCTGGGCGCGGCCCGGCGCGGCATTGACTATGCGGAAGATCTCGGTTTGCGCTCAGGCTCGGGCTACCTGCTGTTCGAGGTCACGGCGGAGGCCGCGCTCGTGCTCGCGAGCGAAACACTTGTGATCGGAAATCCCAACGAAGGCACGAGCGCGCAGCGGCCGCAGGAAATGCTGCTGTTCGTGAAGGGATGATGCAAGCAACGATGACTGCAATGAAGACGTTAAACGCGAAGGCACGCTGAGCATGGCACGCATCCGACCAGAAGCAGAAGAAGACGATCTCGTGACGGAGCAGTTCCGCACCTTCCTCGATGAGCTAATGATGGCTCAGGCGCGCTTCTCCGAGCTGCCCGACGCAGACCCGGATCTCGCCGCGCAGGGGTTGAGCCGTCACCTGCTGAACCTGCTGGAGATCCAGACGCTGCAATCGCGGCGTGACAGTACGCGCTTCGAAATGGAGATCGTCGCGGACGCGCGCTATCTGAAGGCCGTGCTCGCCGACGAAATCCTGCTGAATACGCCGTGGGCCGGACGGGAGCGCTGGACCGCGTATCTGCTCGAATCGACGCTGTTCCGTACCAACGTGGCGGGCGACCTCGTGTTCCGCCGCATCGAACAACTGCTGTCCGAGCGCGAAACATCGCGCCGCAGCATCGCGCGCCTTTATCTGTTCTCGCTCGCGATGGGCTTCCAGGGCCGCTTTCGCGGTGCCGATGCCGCCGAGCGCCTGCGCAGCTACCGCGAGGAACTCTACGAGTTCGTCTATCAACGCCGCGCCGATCTGGGCGGCCGCGACCGCGTGCTTTCCGAGATCGCCTATGCGAACACGCTCTCACACGTCGCGCCGCGCAAGCTGCCGACCGTGAGCCGCTGGGCCATGATTTTTATGCTGGTGGCCGTGTCGCTGCTGGCGATTTCCGAGGTGCTCTGGCTGTGGCAGTCGTGGCCCGTGCGCGAAGCCCTGCATGCCGACACGGTGACGGGGGTGAACCGATGAAGCCGAATCATGCGATGCCAGCGCGTGCAATGACGTCGTCGAACCTGTTATTCGTGGGGGCGCGTTCATGCTGACGAGCAACCTGTTCCTGCTTTCCATCGCGGTGCTGACGCTCGTTGCGTGCGCGGTGCTCGGCGCGGTGATTTACTTCGCGTTGCATGGCTCGCACACGAAGCCCACCGCGGAGCGCAAGATCGTGCGCCTGCGCTCGGATTCGCTACGCAGCGCCTTCCGCCAGGCCGTTGAACTCATCGAAGGCAACATCGCCACGCGCGCCGAGCGCTACAACATTCCGTGGATCATGATCCTCAACGAGGGCGACGATCCGCGTCCGCTGCCAATCGCCCAGGCGGGCGTGGCGAGCGTCCTCGGCGCCGACGCGGCGAGCCCCGCGGCCACGCAGGGCATGTCGTGGCACTTCTTCGATCGCGGCATCGTGGTGGACATCAAGGCGGCCTATCTGGGCTCGCCAGACGATGATGGCGACGGCAAGCCATGGGACGAATTTCTGAGCCTGTGCCGCAATTATCGCCAGCAGCGTCCGTTCGACTCGGTGGTGATCACGGTGCCGGCCGCCACTCTGCTGGCTGACGACACCGATGCACGCCTTGAGCTCGTACGCCATGCGAAGCTCGCGCATCGCCGCCTGTGGCTCGCGCAGAACCGCTTTGCGATGCGCTTTGCCGTGTACGTGGTCGTGACCGGCTGCGAGTCGTTACCGGGTTTCGCAACGTTCGCTCGCGCGCTGCCCGAGCCGCTGCGCGCGAGCATGCTCGGCTGGTCTTCGCCTTTCGATCTCTCGACCACCTATCAGCCAGGCTGGGTCGACACGGCGATGAACAGCATCATGCGCTCGGTCTCGGACGCGAGCGCCGAGTTGTCCGCACTCGATTCGTCGCACCTCGACGCGCGCCAGTTCCTGCAACTGCCCTCGCGCATCGACGCGATGCGCGCTCAGCTCCAGCTCTACGTCGACGAGCTGCTGCGCGCGAGCGCGTACCACGAGCCGTTCTTCTTCCGCGGCATCTACCTGACCGGAGACGCGAGCGAATTCGCGCAGTGGAGCGTGGCGCAGGCCACCAAGCCGATGGTGGAGGGCGACGAACTGCCCGCGCTCGAAGCGCCGTCCGGCGAGTCGCACGACGCGCTGCCGGCGTATGTGGGGAGCGCGCCTCTCCATGCAGCGGAAAACGCTGATAGCACGCAGATGGGCGACGGCCGGCGCGAGCCTGGCGGCCAGTTCAACGATCTGATGCTGCAGCCGGCATTTCTGCGCGATCTGTTCGAGAAAAAGATCTTCCTCGAATACGGCCTCACGCGGCCGTCCCGTTCGCAGCACCTCACGCGTCCCGTGCTCAATCGAGCACTACGCTGGGGCGGCATCGCTCTGCTGGGAGGCTGGGCGCTCGGGCTCGTCATCGCGACCGTGCAGCTAAGTCATCGCAACGGCGAGCTGGTTGCGGCCCTTAGCGCGCTGCGGCGCGACTCGGCTGAGCGGGCGAACGCCGCACAGCAAGGCCAGGACCTGCCCGCCGACTGGTATCGCCGCAAGGCGCTCGCGCTGATCGCGATGAACCAGAACCTCAGGACGAGCAGCGGCTGGACGATCTTCATGCCGGGCTCGTGGGGCTTCGTCGATGACCTGAACGCCCGCGTGAAGGATCGCTTCGAGCGCGAGTTCGGCGAGATCGCAGTCGCTGCACTGGAGCGCGAAATGTACGCGCACGTCAGCCAGCTCACCGGCGTGGGGCGGGATCCAAGTTCGGGCCAGCTCATCATCGGCGACGACTGCACGGCGCCCGATGCTGGCCGCGTCGGCGCGCCGCTCGGCCTTGCGCTCGACGATCTGCCGCAGATGCACGCCCTCCAGCTCTATGTGCACAACGTCGATCAACTCGACGCCGCGCTGCAGGCGCTGCAGCGATTGCAGCAACCGGCGGCCGACAACGCGGACTCGTTGCGGCTCGTGGTGCGCTACGCGCTCGGCGCGGACCTTCAGGGCAACGTGGCAGGCAGCGTGCCTTACTTCTACCGCGATCAGGACCGCCGCAGCGTGACCGGCAACGGTACGGCCGGCGTCAATCTCGCGGCCGTGCAGCAGGCGCTGCGCTGCACGCTCGACAAGGGCGCGCAGCAACTCGACGCCGCCCTGTTCACGGGCAATCCGCTGCTGGTCGCCGAGCGCGCCATCTCCGATCGACTGGGCGGCCTGACCGTAGCCGACTCGGGCGCAGGCGACTTCACGAAGCTCACGGACGGCTATCGCGCGGTGGTGGCAGGGATCGACACGCAGCGCGACTTGCTCGCTTCGGGCAAGGGCGGATGGATTCACCAGACGCAGTTCACCCCGGGGCCGACGTACGACCGCACGCTCGCGCACGTGGCGCAGAGCCGCCTGCTCGGCACTGACCTCGCGACGCAGATTCGCCATCGCGACGAGAGTGCTTTCCAGGCCTTTCGCAGCGAGTTTTCGCTGCGCTTTGGCAGTGCGGATAGCGGCATCGTCTGGATCGACAAGGACGCGCGCTATAACATCTCGCCGGGCCGGGCCGCATTGCGCGACGGCCTGTCGGGGCTGTTGAGTCAGCCGTTCATGGTCGCGCCGCGCAACCGTGAATTGCCCACCCTTGCCGACGGCTCGACGATCGTGTGGGACCGCGCGCAGCTCGACCAGGCGCTCGCGTTGGGCGACGTGCGCAAGCGTTTCCTCGCCGAGGGTCTTGCGAATCTGCCGGCGGCGGCGCGTCCCGGCATCGAGACCGCACTCGATCTCCAGTTCGCGCGTTTGATTCTCGACCAGACCGCGGCGGCCGCAAACGTGACCACGGCGCCGGCCGATGTCGACAGCGCGGCGTTCGAGGCGGCGCGCATGCGACTCGCGCGGATCGAGGCGCTGCTTACCGAGCTTCACGCGAACGCGCAGCTGGAGGATATCGACACGCTCGCCTCGAACGACGCGATGGCGCACCTGCGCCGCGTGGACGACGCGCTCACGCAATCCGAGCTGTACGCGACGCGCCAGGAGGCGAGTGCCGACAGTGCGCACAGCGCGCGCTCGCCGATTCTCGCGGCGTTCGGCGTAGCCGACGCGGCCGCGCTCGCGCCGTATCTCGACCAGCAGTCGTCGCGCGCGCTGATGCTCGGCAAGCAGGCTTCGGTGTATCTCGCCGCGCTCAATGCGAGCGACGCCGCATCGCCGCTCGCGCAGCGCTGGCAGGCAATCAACCGCGACCTGGAGCGCTATCGCCTGAAGAACCCGAACAGCAGCCTGTTGCGTCTCGAACAATTCGCGCTCTCGGTGGCGGCCGATCCCGGGCCGGCGGGCTGCATGTCGAAGTTCACCGGCCGGCCGACCACGAGCGGCGGTGATGACTACTTCGCCACGCTGCACGCACGGCTGTACGATCGCCTGCTCGCGCGTTGCAACCAGGGTTATGTGTTCGACATGCGTCGGCAGTGGGGCAATTTCGCCACGGCGTTCAACGAGAGCGTGGCAGGGCGCATGCCGTTCGACAACGGCGACATGCTGCGCGTGGCCACGCGCAATACCGGCATGCCGGGGGTGGTCGACTTCGGCGAACTGGGGCAGGTGCTCAAGCACTACGAGCCGGTCTCGGAGACGTTCCATGCGTCGGGTGCGGGAGCGTCGTCGGCGATGACGAACTACAAGGTGCGCCAGTTCATCGAGAACTTCGATCAAGTGAAGACGCTGCTCGCGCCGCTTTATCCGTCCGACGATGGAGCGGCCACCGGTTACGACGTGAACGTCGAGTTTCGCGCGAACCGGAACGGCGAAGTCGCGGCGAACCAGATCATCGACTGGACGCTCACCATCGGCTCGCAAAGCCTGTCGATGAATGACGCCCCGCACGCGCTGCACTGGGACTTCGGCACGCCGGTCTCGCTCGTGCTGCGCTTCGCGAAGGACTCGCCGCTGGCGGCGGCAGAGGACGCGCAGCAGCGCGCCTACTCGACCGACGGGCGCACGCTCACCTGGCAGTTCTCCGATCCGTGGGCGCTCATCACGTTCATCAACCGCCAGCGCGCGGCGGACGCCAGCGGTCGCGGCGAACGCGCTTCGCAACTGTTGAAAATCGAGTTCCCGCTGGGCACGGCGAACCCCGTCGACCTTTCGTTATTGCCAAAGCAGGCCCATGGGCGCGTGTATTTGCGGATCGCGCTGATGCCCGCCGGCAAGAAAACACCGCTGCCGTGGCCGGGCAGTTTCCCGGTGCACGCGCCGGAATGGAGCGCACTATGAAACAGGCATTCCCTATGGAAGTCGAGCCGGGCCTCAACGT
Source organism: Paraburkholderia sp. JPY465 (assembly GCF_050436725.1). Classification (NCBI taxonomy): domain Bacteria; kingdom Pseudomonadati; phylum Pseudomonadota; class Betaproteobacteria; order Burkholderiales; family Burkholderiaceae; genus Paraburkholderia; species Paraburkholderia sp. JPY465. Next base: position 516,190 of record NZ_JBNDMT010000006.1, on the reverse strand, counting down.
GGATTTCGACGCGCTGTTGGCGCCCGTTCCCGGTAGTGAAGACGGCGCAGGCGTTTCGCTGCGCTATGACCCGGTGTACCAGCAGATCCGCGAAGCGCGACACCAGGATGACGCGAGCGTGCCAATGGGCGAATGGGAGCGCCCGCTCGTCAAGGCGGACTGGAAGCGCGTCGCGGCGCTGAGCAGCGACGCTCTCGCGACGCGCAGCAAGGACTTTCAGCTCGCGGCCTGGCTGTGCGAGGCATGGACGAATTTGCATGGTGTCGAAGGCCTGATGACTGGCACACGCTTGCTGACGGCACTCGCCGAGCGTTACTGGTCAAGTGCATGGCCGATGCTCGAAGCGGGCGATGCCGATGCACGCGTGGCGCCATTCGTCTGGCTCAATGACACGCTCGCTCTCGTGCTGACGCTGCACGTGCCGCTACTTGTCATCGACGAGCGCGAGCCGGCGCAGGTCAATCTCGACGAGTGGCAGCGTGTCGTGCTGGACGGCGGCGATGCCGGGGCGGCAAGCCTCACACGCGATCTACTCGACAAGCACGTGAAGCGGGGGCGCAACCTTCCCGCGCTCGTATCGCTTCATCAACAACTGGAACTGGCGCGAGCGGCGTGGGGGAATTTCGGGAACCTGCTCGATGAATTTTTGCAGGAAGACTCGCCCCATCTTGGCCGGGTCGATGACGTTCTGATGCGGCTGACACGCGCCGTGAGCAGCCTGTGCGGTTCTCAGGCGCTATCCGCCGCGCCGCAGACAATCGCGGCGGACGACGCCGGCAACAACCCCGCGCGTGCGTCGAGCGCGGCTTCACACCTCGCATCGATGGAAAACGCCATGAGCAATGCCACGCTGGAATTACCGTCGCCGAACGCTGCTGTGAGGTCTTCGCCCGCGAGAGTGGAGAGCCGCGCGCAGGCCTATGACCTGATCGAACTCGTGGCCAGTTACCTGGCCGAGCACGAGCCGCATAGCCCGACTCCATATTTGCTGCGGCGCGCGGTCTCGTGGGGTGCGATGTCTTTGCCGGATCTGATGCGCGAGGTCTTGCGCACCGAAGGAGATACCTCGCGATTCTTTGCGATGCTCGGACTCGAATAATGGATTCATTTTGAATTTTCCGAACTCACAACAGTACGTTCATATCAAGCTTGATCGGGGGTGACATGGCTGAGCGGTTTAACGCAGATCCGTTTGTGCAGGCTGAAGCGGAAGTCAATAACAAAAGCTGGGATGAGCAGATTCTTCATTCAAGGCTCTTTCACAGCACCCGCAGTGCTTTTACCAGCCTCTTTTCGTCAGATAGGGGGTCTGCCGCCAGCAAGGGTATTGGGGCTGCCATTGGCATCGGAAAGCTGTTTCTGTCCCTGATCCCTGTGCCCGTTGTCGGCTCGGTCGCGGGAGCGATCATCGAGGGCGTCAGTGACTTCGCTCGCGGGAAAAGGCTCGAAAGTAACCTCGATGCTGCTAAAGCTGCCGGGGATAAGGCCAACCTGGCAAAATTTGAAATCAAGGATCTGACCGTAGAAAACCTCGACCGGTATCGATGGAAGGTCGCACATGCGTTCGAGTCGCTGAACGGCGGCATCGCGGAGTTCAATAAAAAGCAGCCTGCGGACCGGACCTGCGACGACATTTATGCGATGGCGCTTCTGATTCAACAGGTCGAACGTCGAAATCAAAGACTTCGGGACGAATTGGGGAAATTCAAAACAGCTCTGGATCACGTGGAAGAATGGATCGGAGATCTGGAAAAAAAGCAGTCCGTCGATATGCATAAATTGAAGGAAAGCCTTAAGAAAGGCACCAGCGATACCGTAAAGGAATACGGAGGGCACAAGGGTTCAAACGAGGCCGAGGCCACGAAGATATTGGCGGCGCATGCCACCTGTGAAAAATGGTGCTGCGTCAAGGAAACGGCGAAGTACGATCCCACCAGCTGGCCAAAGCTCAAAAGCAGGATAGGCGCAGTCTCACTTGCGGCGGCGCCGGTGGCTTTTTCGGCGGTCACGGTTAAGGCTGGCGACTATCGAAACGACTCGAGTAACTCGAGTATGAAATAGGGTAGTCGCGGGCAAGCGTGATTGCGCATCGGCTCGCTCACCGAGCCTCCATGGTCGACCGTTGCTTGAAGTTCAATGCGGAGAATTCGACAGCGCAAAGCAACCGGTCATCGCCTATATCGACGTCGCGCGGCTGGCGCGCTCGACCGGCCTCATTGGAGAAAGAAGATGGGCAGTGCACGCACCGTACCGAAATATGGCAGCAAGCGTGGCGCCTATTGCGCGACCGAAGACGACCTCATCCCGCCGGGAATGCGTCTTCTGTTAAACAGCTTCGCGCCAAAGCAGATCAAGGAGATTCAGAGCGATCAGGACGCTACCGCTTGGGAAAAAGCCGCGCTGGGCCTGCTCACGGATGAGGATCAGCAGACGAAAGTCGGTTTCCAAAAAATTTCGTCCGTCGAGATCAACGGCGCCTACGTCCTATCCGGGACAAGCACGGGGCACGACTTGATGCTCCGCGACGTCCGCCTCCTGGCCGACGAGCTCCATGTCGCGGGACCGAACGTCGACATCTCTCAGCGCACTCCCCCGGCCGAGTTGAGCGCACCTCATACAGGTGTCCACAACGTCCACCGTCTGTATCTGTCGGCGGCGTTCCGCTTGCTCCTTGGTAAGGGAGGGAACACCGGCGTGGCCGCACTGATTGTGTCCTCGCAGGGGCAGATCCTGGCCTGGGGAAAGAAGAACAGTGACCATCCATTGCTGCACGCGGAAACCAGCGCGCTGCTGATGTACGGCAAGCGCTTGCCGGCAGGCGCACGCATCTACTCGACGCTTAAGCCCTGCAAAATGTGCCGCGCCGCCATCGAGCATTTTTCCACGGAAAATGACTTCCTCGCCTACTACGGTCAGGACGATCCGACTGCAGCGGCATCGGGCCGTGTAGACAGCGCGAAGTATGTGCACATGGCACACACGACCACCGTCGGCGAACGGCCAGTTTGGGATTTAAAAAGCACCGGAATCAAAAGATCGGTCTCATTCAACCTTAATGACAGATTCGATACGGCGCATCGCAAGGATCGGAGCCTTGGCATCATTAACTTCATTAAGGGCGAGCGACAGACCAGTCAGCTAGACATGGCGGCCGGCTACCTGGACATCAAGCAGAGAAAGTACACCGATCCGAAGCGATCCGACCCGACGCTATCGGATCGGTACAACACGAACGTCGAGAAATGCCTGGACCACATCGCCACAGTCATGGCGCAGTTGGGGATTCCAGTGCTGCGCGGAAAATAAGGTCGGGGCAACAACCGGAATGGCCGACCATTCATGGGTAGAAGCGGCGAGTCAGTTGTTGTTCCTAGGTCAATGACGATCCTGGGCGATGCCGGACGGCTCGCAGCGAAAGATTGAAGCGCTCAGCCGTTGACGAAGCCAGTTGAATTCGTCCGCTATCCTGGTCTAGACCTTATGTATGCCGGCGCTCCAAACATCCGCTACGCGTTCGCTCGAATGACCCGGACTAGCCTTTCGATATAAGGCGGCCTCGCTGTCGTTTTTCAGGGTGATCGGCCGTCCGTTCATATGAACCGATTTGCCCGACGTTGGCCGTTGCAGACCTTCGGAAGAAGCACGCTTGATTGCTGCCAATGCACCACAACGCACGCAGATGGTCGGCTGGCTTTTTTAGCCGCTTGCGATCCCGAGATCAACAGCTCGTGAGGCCATCCCGCGAGCACGACCGCAGATGGCCGTTGACGATTTCGATCGGCGTGCCCGCAAAGGCGATTTCCGCGACGAGACAATGATGCGTTCCCGGAAACGCCGGCCAAATGCGAGTTCTTTGACGGGGGATTTCAGTGTAATGTTCCTCCCTTCCGGGACGCGATGTATCCTCTTCGTTATGTCGCGCCACCGGCCCGGTAACGTGTAGCAAGAATCAGACCCTCGACGAGGCGAAGCAGGCGATGACGACTCTGAAAGGTTTGCTCGATCGCGCGGTGCTGTCGACGCTGCTGCGGCGCCGCAGCGCCAGGCGGCCAAAACTGCCTCGAGCCCACCGACCTGACCCGGGCGAACGCGCATACTGCGGCGCTCCATGCACGAATTTCGACGGTCGGAGAATGCCAGTGAGTTAACTATCAAGCGGTGCCGCGCAGAAACGTAGCGCAATCGATTGTTTTTCTCTGAGGTATCGAGGGGGAAGCGGCCATGAAAATTCTATGGGTCGATGACCACGAAATTCTTTGTGTTGCTCTTTCCGAATATGTTCAAACCCACGCATCGGAGTTGAGCGTAGTCCCAATCGAAGTCACACCCGTATTCACGCTTGCCAGCGCGCTTGAAGAAATAAGCAAGGCACCTCCGCCAGACCTCGTATTCCTGGATCTCAACCTGGACGGTGAGAACCGTGGCGCCACGACGCTGGAACGTTTCCAGGCTGGCAATCCATCCAATGTTCCCGTGGTCGTCTGCACGGGACTCGCTCCTGGAAACGATGATGAAGTTGAAATCTTGCGAATGTGCATGCGGGATTACGCTGCTCGAGGAATCATTTTGAAGGGAGGCGCACACAAAAAAATGTTCATTGGACTGAGCAGGATTTTAGGAGGTGAACTCTGGATTCCGGAGGAACTCTTGATGCGCTTTGCCTGCCCGACGCAAGCGCCTTCAGCTATCCGCAATCAGCATCATCTTGGACTCTCTCCACGGGAGTGGGACGTGGCGCGTTGCATTGCAGGTGGCCTGTCAGGAAAACAGATCGCAAGAGAGCTTAACATCACCGAGGGACACGTCAGACAGGTCTCCTGTGTTATTTACGACAAACTTCAAGTCAGGAACCGGGTTGAAGCTGCACTTAAAGTCAATGCCGAGCTGGCCGGAGGAAGTGGGCCAGCTAAGGGACTGCCGTGAAGATCGCTGCGACTCCACGCCTTACGTTTCACCGCCATCACCTTCACCTGCCTTCGGTCGATGTTTTTGACTTATGTTTCGCCAGCAAGGCCAATAAGGTCTGTTCAGAAACCGGTTTCGATAAAAGCTTCATGCCGCTGGCGGCTACTTTTTTGAGCACAGCTGACGAGGTGTCCCCCGACCACAGGATCGCAGGGGTCGAAGCGTCGGTAGCAGCGCGGACTGCCGCAATCGCGGCAATACCGTCCTCGTTTTTCAGCCGGTAGTCAGAGAGGATGAAGTGCGGACCACTTGTTAAGGCTTCGATGCGCAACTGCTCGATCACGTCGGATGATGATTCTCCCGCCACGACGTAACATCCATGCTCGATCAGGCGCATCGATATTTCGATTCTCAAGTCGTTATTGTCCTCGATGACCACCACGACCATATTGGTCAGGTCCAGGTCGCCGCTTTCAACCGTCTGAACCTCCAGCAACTCTGGCGGTATGCGTCCTGCGAAGGGGACCGTAACCGAAAAACGCGATCCCCGTCCTGGCGTCGAATTCATGTCCAGTTTGTGACCAAGAAGGTTCGCGAGACCCTGAACGATGGACAGACCCAGACCGAATCCCTTTTCACGATCCCTCTCGGGATTATCGACCTGTACATAGCTTTTGAAGATATCCGCCTGTCTATCTTCGGGGATACCGATTCCGTTGTCCCAGACGCTTATCCTGACGAGGTTGCCCCGCCTTTGGCAACCCACCAGAATATGCCCCTTCTTTCCCCCCTGTTCGGAAGGCGTGTAACGGACGGCATTGGCCAGCATGTTTCGGACGATCCGGTCCAACGCGTGTCGATCCGTATGGGTCAGATAGGGCCGGCTATGGAGTCTTAACTTCAGCCCCTTCGCCAGGGCTAGCGGCTGCATATCCACAACTATGCCGTGTAAAAGGGAAGGCAGCCCCACCTCCTGAATTTCTACACTCCAGGTGCCGGACTCGAGACGGCAGATATCCAGTGTGCCGTTAATCATCCCTTCCATCGCATCCACTTGCCTTTGCGCAATCGAGACGTCTTCGGCCAGCCTGGTCGATTCAATGGTCCGCTCGATATAATTCAACTTTAAGCCGAGCGTTGTGAGCGGCTGGCGCAAATCATGGCTTATTGCAGCGATAAGTTGGTTCTTCTCCGCCCTTGCTGCTTCGGCCCGCGATCGCGCCTCTTCGAGAATAATCTCTTTTACGCATGCGTGCTTCTGATCGTAACAAAGGAACCATGCGATGAGACAATAGCCAATTAGTTGAGCCGTAAGCGACTCAAACAAAGTTGGCCGATTAATTAACAGACTTCCTCCCACGCTAAATCCGAATGGGATAGTGCCGAGCACGAGTGAACCTAAAGTTGCACGAAGACTAGGTGCGAGCAGCAGCACAGTAAATACATGACACATCAGCGTCAGCTTTAGGAAGAAAGTCCTGTGAAAAATAATATGAATATCACCGTGGTAGGCCCAGAAAATGGGTGGCTCTATCCCAAAGCTACCGGCCGACCACCACAACGATGTCAGTATGACCAATGCAGCCCATGCCCAGTGCATCCGCTCGACCGCGTTGACGCCCGCTTGCTTTGGAAGCGCCGTGGTCCTTTTCAGTAAATATATTGCAATGGGAGCGGCCATCCCCCACAGACCGAAGATCCAGACGACACGGAACAAAAGATAAATGTCCGACGTCTTGATCCAATTTCCAAGTACGAACACGAACAAGCTTACGAACAACACCAACGCCATCCAATACACCGCTCGACGCGACAGTGATTCCAATAAATCGCGTTTGACAAGGAGGTTCTGCTCGACACTGAGTGCCGCAACCGGTCCCCGCACAAGATTGACAAATTCACCGAATCTGCGGCGACCGACATTGTGAGCTGTTTCACTTGCGCTCAGTGATATCCTGGCCCCGGGCTTTTCGCCCACGTCAGAATCACATCGTGTTTGAGTACTGGACGCCATAGAAGGCCTCCTCGGAGGGGCACTTTCAGCATACGCCCCTTTGTGCTAGTTACGTTTCACCGCCATCACCTTCACCTGCCTTCGGTCGATGTTTTTGGCTTATGTTTCGCCAGCAAGGCCAATAAGGTCTGTTCAGAAACCGGTTTTGATAAAAGCTTCATGCCGCTGGCGGCTACTTTTTTGAGCACAGCTGACGAGGTGTCTCCCGACCACAGGATCGCAGGGGTCGAAGCGTCGGTAGCAGCGCGGACTGCCGCAATCGCGGCAATACCGTCCTCGTTTTTCAGCCGGTAGTCAGAGAGGATGAAGTGCGGACCACTTGCCAAGGCTTCGATGCGCAACTGCTCGATCACGTCGGATGATGATTCTCCCGCCACGACGTAACATCCATGCTCGATCAGGCGCATCGATATTTCGATTCTCAAGTCGTTATTGTCCTCGATGACCACCACGACCATATTGGTCAGGTCCAGGTCGCCGCTTTCAACCGTCTGAACCTCCAGCAACTCAGGCGGTATGCGTCCTGCGAAGGGGACCGTAACCGAAAAACGCGATCCCCGTCCTGGCGTCGAATTCATGTCCAGTTTGTGACCAAGAAGGTTCGCGAGACCCTGAACGATGGACAGACCCAGACCGAATCCCTTTTCACGATCCCTCTCGGGATTATCGACCTGTACATAGCTTTTGAAGATATCGGCCTGTCTATCTTCGGGGATACCGATTCCGTTGTCCCAGACGCTTATCCTGACGAGGTTGCCCCGCCTTTGGCAACCCACCAGAATATGCCCCTTCTTTCCTCCCTGTTCGGAAGGCGTGTAACGGACGGCATTGGCCAGCATATTTCGGACGATCCGGTCCAACGCGTGTCGATCCGTATGGGTCAGATAGGGCCGGCTATGGAGTCTTAACTTCAGCCCCTTCGCCAGGGCTAGCGGCTGCATATCCACAACTATGCCGTGTAAAAGGGAAGGCAGCCCCACCTCCTGAATTTCTACACTCCAGGTGCCGGACTCGAGACGGCAGATATCCAGTGTGCCGTTAATCATCCCTTCCATCGCATCCACTTGCCTTTGCGCAATCGAGACGTCTTCGGCCAGCCTGGTCGATTCAATGGTCCGCTCGATATAATTCAACTTTAAGCCGAGCGTTGTGAGCGGCTGGCGCAAATCATGGCTTATTGCAGCGATAAATTGGTTCTTCTCCGCCATTGCCGCCTCCGCCTGCGATCGCGCCTCTTCGAGAATAATCTCTTTTACACATGCGCGCTCCTGGTTGTAACAAAGAAACCATGCGATGAGACAATAGCCAATTAGTTGACCCATATACCAGGCAAACCATACTGGCCGTGCAAATAACAGATAACTTCCCACGCTAAATCCGAATGGGATAGAGCCCAGCACGAGTGAACCTAAAGTTGCACGAAGACTAGGAGCGAGCAGCAGCACAGTAAATGTATAGCTGATCAGCGTCAGCTCCAGGAAGCCAATCCTGCCGGAACCAGTACCATGAAACTGGAATTGGAGGGGGATTAACCCAAAGCTACCCGCCGCCCACCACACCGATGTCAGTATGACCAATGCAGCCCATGCCCCGTGCATCTGCTCGACCGCGTTGACGTCCGCGTGCTTTGGAAGCGCCATGGTCCTTTTCAGTAAATATATTGCCATGGGAGCGGCCATCCCCCACAGTCCGAAGATCCAGGCCACACGGAACAAACGATAAATATCCGACGCCTTGATCCAATAGTCGGGTATTATCCAATAGCCAGATTTGAGCTCGAACAAGCTTCCTAACAGCGCCAACGCCATCCAATATACCGCTCGACGAGACAGTGATTCCAATAAATCGCGTTTGACGCGGAGATTCTGCTCGGCACTGAGTGCCGCAATCGGCCCTCGGACAAGATCAACAAGTTCACCGAATCTGCGGCACGCGATTTTGTGAGCTGTTTTGCTTGCGCTCAGTGACATTCTGGCCCCGGGTTTTTCGCCCACATCAGAATCACATCGAGTTTGCGTACTGGACGCCATCGAAGGCCTCCTCGGAGGGTCACGCTCAGCATACGCCCATTGTGTTAGCGGTCCGCGAGCACGTCGATGGGAACAAGTGTTCTGTTACATGCCGAACAAATGTATGGTCCACGTGGCGGAAGCTCGCGGGAGATTTGTGCCCGCGGCGCCGGGGGCCTGGAGCACCGCCCGCCCAACGCGACGTTCGGCGCTGGCAGCGCGTTTAACGCGTCGACCTGCATCCATTCCCAGCGTGTGCGTGTACTCTTAAGAAGTCACTGTAACGAGTAGTCGCAAAGCGACACCGAGCATTTGTTCGCTCACTAAGGAACATTTGATGCCGAACATCAAATAACCGATCTCACTACAACTGACGGGATTGCTCCGCAAAATAATGCAGCATAATTCGACACAAGGGGGGGTGTAATTCACCGCGCGATATTTCAAATTCTTCTCTTTTCGCACGCATATTGCGAAAACCGCACTGTTATCGAACGGTGGGGACACGCAGTGCATACACGCGCACCGTCGGTTTTCCGAACTATCGTTGGGTTAATCGGGGCGCCCCCTTGTAGACACCATGTGCCGATCTTTCCAGCTCAAGTGTCGTTACCGACCTCGTTTTAATCCTGATGCCGAGATTAAAGTGAACCCACCCCATATCCAACGCATGCTCGAACCGACAGCATCGCGAATACGCATATACGGATCATCCGTGCATCGGCAACTGATGTCGGCTGCTACGTCCTCCGGCTAGGCCAAAGCAGCCGCCGTAACTGAACCTGATTTCCTACTGAAGGAGGTAAGCCATGAAGACGACAATTTTCGCGTCTGCAGCGCTCTTGGGCGTTCTCTCGCTTGCGAGCTTGGCCCAAGCTCAGGATGCATCCACGCAACAAGATGAGCAACCGGCATCGACCAATGCTAGCAGTAACTCCGGATATGGCGGGGTTTCAGGGAGCACAAGTGCAAGCGGCAATATGGATCGCTCGGTGTCGGCTACCTGCGGTCATCTACCGAAATGCAACGCCGACAGTGGTCACTAGATACTTATTTTGTGACTGAATCGGCAAAAGACAGGAGGCGAAGATGACTGGCAGGCTACTGAAAGAAGCCGCAACCGCCTCGATTATCTTGGCGTCACTGAGCGGTGTGGTCCAGGCGCAGAATCACGCATGCACAACCGCGAGCCTGAGGGGCGCATACGGCGTCGAAGTCCACGAAGAGGCGCTCGGCATCCTCACGGGGACCGCACCGAGTCAGCTGCTCCACCGGTACGCCACTCCCAACCTTATCGACGGCGTTGCCCTTGCGAAATTTGATGGTGCCGGAGCCGGCACACAGATTGACTATGCCATGCTCAACGGCACAGTCAGGCCGGGCTCGCCGCCCGATTCATTCCAGGACAACGAAACGCTCACATACACCGTGAATGCGGATTGTACTGGCGACCTGCGACTCGACTTTCACAATGGGAGCACGCTTACGCAAAAAATGGTCGTTGTCGACAACGGCAATGAGATCTTTGGTGTCACGAGCGCTCAGCATATAGCTAGCGGCGCGCCCGCGCTTGACGGAACAAAATGTGACATGGGATGCGAAGTCGCCATTCAGGTACGCACTCATTTCGTCAAGGTCAGCCAGGCGAACCAGCGCTGAAGTCGTTTTACACCTGGCCGTCACAGCTTGCCCCCCGGCATTCGCAAGTGTGAGTGACGCGTGCAGTGGTGGATGCCCGGTGCGTTGCCCACATTGAATGGTCGTCTTATGTGTAGTCGAGATGGCCCATCTCAGTCCGCTGGTTGCTGCCCTAAAAGGCCGGTCGGGGGCGAGGGCAGCAGTGGGTTGTGCTCGCTCTGGAATTGCGCTCACCTGGCAAATCGGATTTGACGGAGGCTTGCGTAGGAAGGGTCAGTGCGTCGGAAAAAACCGGAAGAGGGGAATACTCCTGGCAGATCTCACGATTCCAGAAAGTTTGCAAATGGAGCATCGATCTCATGTTGCAGGTCTGGCAGCGCTGGGAGCCATCGCTGGACGATGCAGTCTGCGAATGGCGTCTGAATTGGATCTCGCTGAACACATCCCATGCCCATACACTCTCATTAATTTAATCACTGGTCGGTGGTTCTATCCTCAATGAGATGTTTCCGAGAAAAGCTGTTATGCGGCAGCTGGAAGTCGTTACGATTGGCACCCGTTTCTATTGTTGCGCTACAGGTCCCGCGAAGAATCTCGCGGGACCATTGCCGCCAGGGAGCGAGACTTACTTGATCGCCTGGATCTCGTCGACGATCTGCTTCATTTCGGGGGTCTTTTCGTACTTCGCCCACACCGGCTGGGTCGCCTTAACGAACGCTGCACGGTCGATCTGCGCTGCCGGGATGATCGTTGCGCCACCTGCGGTGACGGTCTTCTGCGCTTCGGCTTCACGTGCGGTCCACAACTGCTGATACACCGGCACCGAGTCGGCCGCGGCCTTCTTGATGATCTGCTGCTCCTGCGGCGACAGCGTGTCCCACACCTTCTTCGAGAACACCAGAACTTCCGGCGTCATCGTATGCTGGGTTTCCGAGTAGACCGTGGCGACTTCGAAGTGCTTGCCTTCTTCATAAGTCGGGAAGTTGTTTTCTGCGCTGTCCACGATGCCGGTTTTCAGGCCCGTGTACACCTCCGCGGTCGGCATCGGCGTCGGGATGCCACCCATCGCCTTGATTTCGTCGACAACCAGCTCGGACGGCTGGACGCGGACCTTCAGGCCCTTCATGTCCGCCGGCGACTTGATCGCCTTCTTCGCGTACATCGAGCGCGCGCCGCTCTCGTAGAACGTCAAAGCGATCATGCCCTTCGCCGTGAACGCGTCGAGGATCTTCTGGCCCTCCGGGCCGTACATGACCTTGCGGAAATGATCGATGTCACGGAACAGGAACGGCAGCGACGGGATCATGATTTCCGGCACGATCTCGGTGAATGAAGCACCGTTGGCTCGCGTCATGTCGAGTGCGCCGATGCGGACCTGGTCGATCGTGTCTTTCTCCGAGCCGAGTGCGCTGTTGCCGAACACCTTCACGGTGTCCTTGCCGTTGGTCGCCTTGCTGATTTCTTCGCCCATATGCTTCACCGCCACATTGGTCGGGAAGGTGTCGCCGTGCACTTCGGCGACGCGGAACACGCGCGCTTCAGCCGACATCGCGCTGAAGGCCAGCGCCGCAGCTGCGACGATCATCGAAACACGGGGAAAGGCAAACTTATTGTTCATCGTGCGAAACGTCTCCGGTTGGGGGTTTGTAATTTATCGGGTATTTTCCATTCGTCGACTCTGGGTAACCCGCCACGCCGCGAAGCAGAGTCTCTCCGGCCTAAGAGACAGTTTCATCAAGACTGCTGCACGCGCTGCAGAGTGTTCCAGCAGATCAGGCAACAGCCGAGTTTGAGGAAAGCTTCGTGAATGTCAGCACGACGCCCAGCCGCGCCGTCGCGCGGCTGAAGCGTTGCCCAAAACGACGCTCGCATAGCCGCTAGCCGTCAAAGACACCGGTGCGGCTCCTACGATCCGGGCGTCGTCTGTGGCTCAGAGCGATGGCCGTGTGGGTGCTCGAGGTGCCGCCAGCTCACTTCTTCCCATCAATCACGGCGACCACCTCGCCGCGCGTGTATTCCTTGTTCGCCAGCGCACCGGCCGGCGTCTTCGCGAGCACCGCATCGAGTTCTTCCGGCTTCACCTCGAGCACCGGCATCCGGATATCGTGCGGCACCTTCTTGCCGGCCAGAATCTGCTGCGTCACCCAGAACGCGAACGTCGACGCGCCGGGCGGAATCGTCACCGACATCGTCTCGTAGCCGCTCTTCTTCTGATCGGCCCACCACGCGAGTTCTTCCTGACGGTTGCCGAGGATGATGATCGGCGTCGGCCGTCCCGCCGTCTTGATCGCCTGCGCGGCGCCGAAGCCGTCGCCGCCTTGGGTCACGACGCCGTCGATCTGCGGCAAGGTCGGCAGAATGCCCGCGACCTGCTTTTGCGCGACCGTCTGCGTCCAGTCGCCGTGTACCGAGCCGACGATCTTCAGCCCGGGATACTTCTTCAACTGCTCGACGACGCCCTGGTGGATCTCGTCGTCCACCGACACGCCCGCGAGTCCGCGGATCTCCAGCAGATTGCCCTTGCCGTTCAAACGCTTCGCAAGGTAATCGACCTGCATGCGGCCCATGCCCTGGAAGTCGACCGCGATTCGGTACGCGCAGGGCTCGGTCGCGATTCCGTCGAACGACACGACCGTCACGCCCGCTCCGCAAGCCTGCTTGATCACGCCATTGAGTGCGGTCGGCGAAACGGCGTCGACGACGATCGCCTTGTAGCCCTGCAGAACAAGGTTCTGGATCTGCTGGACCTGCTCGGTCGCCTGGCTTTCGGCAGTCGTGAAGCTCGGCGCGGCCGCGACGATCTTTTGCTTGACCGCGGGGTCCGCGACGTTAGCCCAGCTCTTGAGCATCTGCTGGCGCCAGCTGTTGCCCGCGTAGTTGTTCGACAGCGCGAGCTTCTGCGACGAAGTGTCGCCCGTCGCGACCTGAGCCGAGGCACTTGCCGATGCGGCGGCGATGCACAGCGCTACGGCGATTGTTGTCATCTTCATTTTTGTCTCCGGTTGTTTTGATGGTGTAACGCTTCAACGCTCCGCGCCGCGCACCCCGACGTAAAGCGAATAAATCGACGAGGTCGCCGCGATGAACAAGCAATTGCGGTTGATTCCGCCGAACGTGAGGTTTGCGACTACCTCGGGAATGAGGATCTTACCGAGCAGCGTGCCGTCCGGCGCATAGCAGTGCACGCCGTCTTCCGCGCTGGTCCACACGTTGCCGTGCTCGTCGACGCGCATGCCGTCCGGGACGCCGCTTTTCATCCCGACCAGCACCCGTCCATTGCGCAAACGTCCGTCGCCCGCCACGTCGAACACACGGATATGACGCGGCGCGTCGTCGTCGTGCGACGCGGCGGAATCCGCGATATAGAGCCGCGATTCGTCCGGCGAGAATGCGAGACCGTTCGGCTTCACGAACTCGTCGCTGACGAGTTCCACTCGTGCGCTGTCCGCCGACACACGATAAACGTTGCACCGGCCGATCTCGCTCTCAGCGCGATACCCTTCGTAGTCGCTCAGGATTCCGTAGTCCGGGTCTGTGAACCAGATGTTGCCGCTCGAATCGACGACGACATCGTTCGGTGAATTGAGCCGCTTGCCTTCATAGTGCGACGCGAGCACGGTCACGCTGCCGTCGTGTTCGGTGCGCGTCACGCGCCGCGTGCCGTGCTCGCAGGTGACGAGCCGGCCTTCGCGGTCGCGCGTGTTGCCATTGCTGTAGTTCGACGGCGCGCGAAACACGCCGACGCCCATGCCCGGCGCCCAGCGCAGCATCCGGTTGTTCGGTATGTCGCTCCAGACGAGCAGGTCGGTCGCCGGGAAATACACCGGTCCTTCGGCCCACAGGCTCTGATCGGTGACGCGCGCCAGGAACGCGTTGGGCTGAAGCAGCCGCCTGAAACGCGAGTCATGCACTTCGTAGTCGCTGGATTTCATGTCCCCTCTCGTTTTTTGTGGAGATTCGAAAAGCAGTTCATGCGGGTTCGCGCGGCTTCACCGCACGGTCTTTCCGCCGGCCGCGACCGTCACCGCGACGATCAGCACGCCGTAGACGATCGCGCGCACGCCCGCGTCGGCGCCGAGCGCATTGAGCGCGGCGTTGGTGAGGTACAGGAACATCGACGCGCCCCACACGCCGACGATCGTCGCCTTGCCTCCGGCGACCAGCGTGCCGCCGATCACGACCACGGCGATCGAGATCAGCATGTACTCGACACCCATGTCGAGCGACGCGCCGCCCGAAGTCGCCGCGAGCAGCAGCGCGGTGAGCGCGGCGATCATCGAGCACAACGCGTACGCGACGCAGCGCGTGCGGTGCACGTCGACTCCGGCGAGCCACGCGGCCCGCGCGTTCTGCCCGATCGCCGAAAGCCTGCGGCCATACACCGCGCGATGCAACAGCACCGCGAGCGCCGCCGACAGCGCGAGCGCAAAAAGCGCGATGTACGGCACGCCGACGAACCGGCCGGTCGCGAACGCGCCGAGCGCGGGCGGCGGCGGCAGCAGCTGCCGGCCTTGCGTGATCGCGATCGACTGGATGATGAAGCTCGACGACAGCGTCGCGATGATCGGCGGAATGCGCAGCAACCGGATCAGCAAATAATTCGCGAGGCCCACCGCGACGCCGACGCCGAGCGCGGCTGCGACGCCGAGGGCGACGCGCGCGTCCGATCCGCCCATCACGTGCATGCCGATCACGCCGGCGAGGGCGATCGTCGACGGCACCGAGAGGTCGATGTTGCCGACACCCGACGTGATCACGAGCATCTGTCCGAGACCGACCAACACCATGAACACGCCGTACGTGAGCGCCGTTTGCGCGACGTTGCTGGCGATGCCGAAGCCGAACACGCCGACGATGCCGAACCACACCAGCACCGCGCCGACGAACGACCACGCCCACGGCGCCTGAAGTTCCCTCAAGCGCGTGAAGACGCCGTCGCCGGCACCGATCGCGCTGTCCGAAGTCTGCGATTTCATTGACGCTCCCCGCGTTGAAGCAGCACGCGCAGCGACAGCACGATGATCAGAATCGCTCCTTGCATGCCGACCTGCCAGTCAGCCGAAATGTTGAGGAAGGCGAGGAACGATGCCGCAAGCGTCAGCGTTATCGCGCCGAGCACGGCACCGATCACCGACACGCGTCCGCCGATGAATTCGCCGCCGCCCAGGATCACCGCCGCGATCGACAGCAGCGTGTAGCGCAGCGCGAGATTCGCGTCGGCGGAGGTCGTGAGGCCGAGCAACGACAGCCCAGACAGCACGCCGAAGATGCCCGCGATCCCGTACAGCGTCGCCTTGCTGCGCACGAGCGACCAGCCGAAGCGACGCATCGCGCGGGGATTGCCGCCGGCGCCGCGAATCCGCACGCCGGCCGAGGTGCGCATAAGCAGCACATGGCCGATGATCGCGATCACCACCGACCACACGATCGGCGCCGCGATCAACGGCGTCTGGTAGTTCATTGCGGTGCCGAGCCAGCCGGGGCTCGTGCCGCCAGGCGAAGGCAGCAGCACGATCGCGAGGCCGCTCCACACGAACGAAAGCCCGAGCGTCACGACGATCGACGGGATTTGCCGCAGCTCGATCAGCGCGCCGACGGCCGCATACGCCAGCACGCAGCCGACCAGCGCGAGCACGCCGAGCCAGGGCTCTTTCGCGAGCAGCGTCGCGCCGATGCACGCGACCAGGCTCACGAACGAACCGATCGACAGGTCGAGATCGTTGACGGTGATGATCGCGAGCTGCGCGAGCGTCGCGAGCACGATCGGCACCGCGAGATTGAGCAGCAGGCTGCTGCCGAAGTAGCTCATCACCGCAGGCTGCATGATCACGATCGGCACCAGCACCGCGATCAGCGAGATCGCCGGAAGCAGTGCGCGCAGGCGCGCCTGAGTGTTTTGGACAGTGAAGCGTTCGACTGTAAAGCGCGCGGGCGTCATGCGGCCTGCTCCTCGAAGCTCGCCGCAAGCAGCGCTTCTTCCGTGCATTGGTCGGCAGAGAGCACACGCGTGACCGCGGCGGAGCGGAATACATACGTGCGGTCGCAATGCGACAGCTCTTCGTTTTCGGTCGTGTACCAGATGAAGGTGCGGCCCTTGTGCGCTTCGTCGTGCACGAGCTGATAGATATCGCGCTTCGTGCCGACGTCGACGCCGCGCGTGGGATCGTCCATCAGGATCAACTCCGCGTCCGACGCGAGCGCGCGCGCGAACAGCACCTTCTGCTGATTGCCGCCGGACAGCGACAGAATGCCCGCGTTCATCGGCGCGCCGCGTATGCCGATCTTCGTGCGCCACGCTTCGACGAGCGCGCGCGCCGCGGTGCGATCAACCAGACCTCGCCGCGCTTTCGCGCCGCCGAGTAGCCACCGCAGATCCAGATTCTGCGCAATCGACCAGACCGGAAACACGCCGTCGCGGCCGCGGTCGCCCGCGACGAACGCGGCCTTCACGCGGGCGGCGCCGTGACGCGTCGCGGCCTCGTAGATCGCGAGCAGCGCCTCCGTCTGCCCTTGTCCGGCGAGTCCCGCAAAGCCGACGATCTCGCCGCGCGATGCCTCTATCGACGTGCGCTTATGTGCGCCGACGTTCCAGCGGAACGCGCGTTCGCCGCCGCGCGCGTTGCTCGAGCGCGCGGCCGTGGGGGTCTTGTCCGCTTCGAGCTGCTGGCCCATCGCCTGGATGATCGCCGCGCGGCTCGACGCCTCGCGCGGCAACACGCCGACGATGCCGCCGTCGCGCATCACGGCCACGCGATCCGCGACACGCTCGATCTCGCCGAGCATGTGCGTGATCAGTACGCACGTGATACCGCGTTGCGCGGCGCGTCGCACGAACGCGAGCAATTGATCGGCGGTATGCGCGTCGAGCGATGAGGTCGGCTCGTCGAGAATCACGAGCCGCACCGGTGTGTCTGTCACCGTGAAGCCGCGCGCGATCTCCACCATCTGCTGTTGCGTGAGCGTCAGGTCGGAAACCAGCTCGTTGCCCTTGAGCCCATTGCCGGGGAAGATTTCATCGAGTTTCTCGCGCATCAGCGCGGTCGCCTCGCGGCGCCAGCCGCGCCCGCGCAATTGCGGATGCACGATCGTCATGTTCTCGGCGACCGTCAGGTTCGCGCACAGCGACAACTCCTGGAACACGCAGCGCACGCCCGCATCGCGCGCGGCGTTCGCGTCGTAATGCGGCGCGGGCTGGCCGTCGACGACGATGCGCCCCTGCGTCGGCGGATAGACGCCGGCCAGCACCGCCATCAGCGTGGACTTGCCGGCGCCGTTGTGTCCCGCGATCCCGACGCATTCTCCGCGCTGGAACGCGAAGTCGATGTCGGCGAGCGCGCGTACCCGGCCGAAGACCTTGCCGATGCCTTCGAAGCGAATCAGCGCGCGCTGCTGCTCGTTGCTTGATGTTGCTCCCATTCACATGCCTCCATGCCTGGCGACGCGAACTGCCTGCTCGAATTGCTTGCTGGGATGTGACCGGACGCGCTTACTTCTTGTCGAGCAAGGCCACGGTCTGCGGTAACGTGTAGGTCACGTCGGCGAGCCCGCCGGGCGGCGTCGCTGCGAGCTTCGCCGGCAATTCCTGTTCGGAGATTGCGAGCAGCGGCACGTTGATCGTTACGTCCTTCGGAATGTGCTTGCCGGCGAGCACCTGCTGCGCGACCCAGAACGCGAACGACACAGCGCCCGGCGGGTTCGACAGCGAGCGCGACTGGTAACCGGTCTTCGCCTGCTCGTTCCACCACTGGAGTTCCGGGTAGGTGCTGCCGATGATCATCGGCGGCGTGGGTCGATTGGCTGCCTTGAACGCCTGCGCGATGCCGAACGACATCTCGCCTTCGGTCGCGACGCCATCGACTTGCGGCAGCGTCGGAAGAATGCCCGCGACGGCCTTCTGCGCGACCGACTGCGTCCAGTCGCCGTTCACCGAGCCGACGAGCTTCAGGCCCGGATGCTTCTTCAGCCCTTCGAGCACGCCTTCATGCATCAGGTTGTCGACGGAGATGCCGGCCACGCCCCGCACTTCCAGGACGTTGCCTTTGCCGTTCAAGCGGGTCGCCAGGTAGTCGACGCCCTGTTCGGCCCAGCCCTTGAAATCAAAATTGATGCGATACGCGCACGGCTCGTCGACCACACCGTCGAACGACACGACGACGATGCCCGCCGCGCATGCCTTCTTGATCGTACCGTTGAGTGCGGTGGGCGACACGGCGTCGATCACGATCGCGTTGTAGCCTTGCAGGACCAGGTTTTGCACCTGCTGCGCCTGCTCGGTCACCTGGTTTTCAGCGGTCGTGAACGCGGGCGCGGCGGCGATCTTCTTGTCGCTCACCGCCTGTTGCGCGACCGTGTTCCAGCTCTTGAGCATCGACTGGCGCCACGCGTTGCCCGCGAAGCTGTTGGATAGCGCGATTTTCTTTTGCGACGTATCGCCGATGGCGACCTGTGCGTGCGCCGCGCTGCCGACCATGCACGCTGCGAGCACGAGCGCGGCCCTGACATCGATTCCTCTACGGAACATTCTGTCGTCTCCTATGGTTTTTCTTCGCGACATGACGCGGCTTCACTGGCAGTGCGCCGCTATCGGTCTGTATTGATCGCTGCAGCGGTCAGGCCAATTATTCTGGTCAGGCCAATTGATCGCGGAGCCAGTATAGCGACTGGTTTTGGCGCGTGCAATGCGGTTGGTTACCGGTAACGAATTTAGGACCGAATCAGCGCGGAGACGACAAAGAGCCATCGCTTTGAAGCGGAAAAGAGAAATTGCACCATGAAAGGCAAACCGCGAACGTCGTCGACATAGCCGAATTGCTGTCGGAGTCCCGCGCTGCTGGGCTTGGAAGGACAAGACACCGGTCCACAAGGCCGTCGTGGCGGACACAACCACGCCCCGGCACAGAAGAAAGAACTAGGGAAGTGTGACCGGAAACGCCTGCCACCATGGCCAGCCGATCCTCTCGAGCTACGTCGAGTCGGCTGTCAACCAGGTGGTCAGCAAGCGTTTCGTGAAGCGGCAGCGGATGGCCAGGCGAACGCTTCGCGCCTGATGTCCTCCAGCCGGTCAGGTACGAAACTCGGATTTCAATGCCTGATAAAGCCGCCGATACCGTGCGAACCGGTCTCCCAGCACGCTCCGAAGCGCCGGGTCGGGTTCATATCTTTCAACGACGGCCGGCGTTTTGACCACGGCAGCAAGTGTTTCCCGTTCACATGCAAGACGAGCGAGGCGACCTGCTCCAAGTGCCGCGCCGAGTTCGCTGCCTTCATTCCGATTGAGTTCGAAGCCCAGTGCGGAAGCACAGAGTTTCCCCCAGAATGCGCTGCGCGAGCCACCGCCCACAAACGAGGCGGCGCTCAGCGTCGTTCCCGCAGCCTGCAACGCGGCGTATCCATCCGCCATCGCGAACGCGACACCTTCCATCACGCTGTAGGCGAGATGCTGAGCACCGTGCGCTGACGTCATGCCATAGAAGATGCCCTTTGCAGTGGCATCGTTGTGCGGCGTGCGTTCTCCGTTCAAATAGGGCAGAAAAATAGGCGCTGTGGCGCTTTGTCCCGAAGGTGCGATCTCGATCAGTTCGGCAACGCTGCTCTTAAGCAAACCGGACAGCCAGTGCAGGCTCGCCGCTGCGCTGAGGATCACGCTCATCTGATGCCATTGCTGCGGCACGCAATGGCAAAACGCATGGACCGCCTGCCCCGGGTTCGGTGCATAGCCGTCGGTCGCGGCGAAAAGCACGCCTGATGTCCCCAGCGACAGAAACGCATCGCCCGGCCGGGCAACACCAATGCCAATTGCGCTCGCGGCGTTGTCACCTGCGCCGCCACAAACCGTCACGCTGCCGTCGAGGCTCCACTCGCGCTGAAGTTCTCCCCGCAGTTGGGCTGCAGGCTCGCTGCCTTCAACCAGCCGAGGCATGTTCTCCCTCGACATACCGATCGCGGAGAGCATGCGGTCCGACCAGTCCCGTTTCGCGACGTGGAGCCAGAGGGTTCCCGAGGCGTCGGACATGTCGGAGGTAAACTCGCCAGTCAGGCGCCACGCAATGTAGTCCTTCGGAAGCAGCACCTTGTGCACGGCACGAAAGACAGCGGGCTCGTACTTCGAGAGCCAAAGCAGCTTGGGCGCCGTGAAGCCCGGCATGGCCTGATTCCCGGTGATACTGCGGGAATCGGGCACGAGCGCCTCGAGCTCCACGCACTCGGCGTATGCGCGTGTGTCATTCCAGAGGATCGCCGGACGCAGAACATTGCCACTGCGATCGACTAGCGTTGCACCGTGCATCTGGCCGGAGAGGCCGATACCGCGCAGTGCCCCGAACACGCGAGGGTGCTCGGCGCGGATTGCCGCTATGGCGTCGAGCGTGGCGTTCCACCAGTCCTGAGGGCTTTGCTCCGACCAGAGGGGGTGAGGATTGTCGACACGCAGTCCAGCCCGGCTGCTGGCGATGACGTTCGAGTCGGCATCGGTGAGCACTACCTTCACCTCGGACGTACCGAGGTCGATTCCCAGATAACTCAAGGTGTATTCCCAACGGTGAGTAGGCGGCCGCGCCGCCTGGCATGGTCTCAGGCCGCAGCCTTGTGTTCGCGTGACGGAGCGTCGTTGAGTCGGTGCAACGCGCGAAACCTCGAAGGCGGAATCCCTTTTTGCGTGAGAAACTGCCGGTTGAAGTTTGATACGTTATTGAACCCAACGCGGTAGCAGATCTCGGTCACTCCGAGATCCGAACACATGAGCAGCTCACAGGCTTCATTCAGGCGCAGCCGATTCTGATACTGGATGAACGTGCAGCCGGTGTGACGTTTGAAGAAACGCGTAAAACTGCTGACGCTCATGCCCGCCATTTCTGCGACGTCGACTTCGCGCAGGTTTCCGGCGAGATTCTGCTGGATATAAGACAGTACCTGGTTGATGGTCGACGACATATAGCGCTGCGCACTGACGTTGTACGCCGGTCCGGCGAGCAGCTTCCTGCTGCTGCAGGCGATTAACTGATCGAAGATCGACATCAGCAGCATGACGCGTCGCGCACCGTGCGCACCGGAGAGTTCCTGCATGACAGGGGCGATCGCGAGGCCGAGTGCGTCCGGAAACTGCATGCCTTGCGACGCCTGGTCAATCAGCGCCATCACAGGACTGAGTTCGGCAAAAGCCGCGACCATCCTGTCGACGGCATCGCGTGAGAACTGCAGCACGAGGTCGCGGGACGGCACGCTGGCACCGCCGTCGCTGTCCGTCACCCAGTTATGCGGCAGATTCGGGCCAGTCAACACGATATTGCCGGGTTGGAAGTCCCCTATGTGGTCCCCCACAAAGAACTTCCCCGAGGAGGCACGGATCACGTGCACTTCGTATTCCGGGTGGAAGTGCCATTTCGCGACCGTATGCGGATAGTCGTGCACCCAGGCGCGAAAGGACTCGTCCTGACGGGTATGGACCAATTCGAGATCCGGATTCATTGTTCTCGCCTCCACAGCAACTCTCACTTCGCGTGACATGCGCGCGCTTGCACGCTAATGTACTCCGAGGCCGGACGCCGCGTGCAGGCGCGCGGCGGGTAGGGGCGCCGCCGCCTCATCTGCCGGCTCGAGCGAAACATTTTCTCCGGTCGCGACGTCGAAAACATGCAGATCCCGTTCGTGGAACGCGAGCTTGACGTGATCTCCGGTATGAGGCGCGGCACTCGCCGGAACCAGTGCGGTTACACGTTCACCCGAGCAGTCAACGGTAATGAGCGCTTCCGCGCCCAACACTTCAACGAGCTCCGCCGCACCGTTGAGCACGAGATCTCCGTCCGTTGTCCCGGATTCTGGAATCCGTACGAAATTAGGCCGGACTGCCAGTTTGATCGTCTGCCCGTCCTGCAAGCGCCGAAAACGGTTCGCGCGTAGCTGCCAGTGACCGGCGGCAGACGAGACAGTCACTCGCTCGCCTGTGCATTGCACGGAGCCATCGAGAAAGTTCATCGCGGGCGTGCCGATAAAACCCGCGCCAAAAATCGTGCGCGGATACCGGTAAAGCTCGGTCGGCGTGCCTTCCTGCTCGATGTGACCGCCTCGCATCAGAATGACGCGGTCGGCTAGCGTCATCGCCTCGAGTTGGTCGTGCGTCACGTAGACGGTGGTCGTTTTGAGGCGCTGATGCAAGCGCTTGATGTCAGTGCGCAACTGTGCCCGCAGCTTGGCGTCGAGGTTCGACAACGGCTCGTCGAACAGGAAGACAGAGGGCGTCTTGATCATCGCCCGGGCGATGGCGGCGCGCTGCTGCTGGCCACCCGACATGGCGCGCGGCTTGCGTTCGAGCAGGGCGTCCAGATTCAGCAGGGCCGCCACTTCGCGCACGCGGCGGTCGATCTCCGCCTTGGGCGTTTTGAGGCGCCGCAGGCCGAAGGCAATGTTCTCGTACACGCTCATGTGCGGATACAGAGCATAGTTCTGAAACACCATTGCAACATTGCGCTCGCGTGCAGGCACATCGTTCACTACCCGGCCGCCAATCGACAGGCTGCCTCCGGAGATTTCCTCCAGCCCCGCGATCATGCGCAGCATCGTCGATTTGCCGCATCCCGACGGCCCCAGCAGCACGACGAACTCGCCTTCGTCGATGTGCAGGTCGAGAGGATGCAACACCGGCTGCCCCCCGTCGTACTGCTTCGTCAGTCCTTCGCAGACAATATTCGCCATGATTCAGTCCATTTCGATCTGGATCTTCACGTCCTCGGGCCGACCGGCTGCGGCTTCCTCGAACGCCTTGATGCCTTCTGAAAAGGCGAATTTGCGGGAGATGAATGGATCGACGTCGATCATTCCCGAACTGATCAGGGCCAGCGCCCGCGGGAAAATATTCGCGTAGCGGAACACGGATTCGAGCCGGATTTCCTTCGCTTGCATGGCTACCACGTCCAGCGCGACCGGGCCTGGCGGCATGCCCACCAGCACCGCGCAACCGCCCGGACACACCAGATCCAGCAGTGTTTCGAAGACCTTCGCGTTGCCCGACGCTTCGAACACGACATCGGCGCCCCAGTCTTCGGTCACCCGACGCACCACGTCGACGAGCGATTGCTCGGCGGCATTCACGGTGGTCACCGCGGGATTGCCGGCGAAATGGCGCAATTTCTCTTTCACGACGTCTGCCAGGATCACGCGCGACGCGCCGCCCGCGAGCGCCGCCAGTGCCGTCATTGCGCCGATGGTGCCGGCGCCGATCACGACCGCCACGTCGCCGGGCTTCATGGCGGCCTTCGTGGCCGCTTGCAGTCCGATCGACAGCGGCTCGACGATCGCCCCTTGCGCGAACGAAACATTGTCGGGCAGGCGGTAGGTGAACGCGGCTGGGTGAACCACGTAGGGTGTCAGGCAGCCATGCACCGGCGGAGTGGCCCAGAATCGCACAGCAGGGTCCAGGTTATAGAGTCCGCGCATGGTCGCACGCGAGTCGAACTGCGGCACTCCGGGTTCCATGCAAACCCGGTCGCCTACCTTCAGGTGGCCCACCTCGCTACCCACCTCGACGATCGTGCCCGATGCTTCATGACCGAGCACCATAGGTTGCTCGACCTTGAACGGCCCAATCCGGCCGTGCGTGAAGTAGTGCACGTCACTCCCGCACACGCCAACGGTATGAATGCGGACCTTGACGTCGCGCGGCCCGACGGCGAGCGGCAAATCGATGTCCCGCAGGCTCAGGCGTCGAGCTTCTTCCAGTACAAGTGCCTTCACGACATTCTCCTCATTTTCCTTTGAGCATTGAGTTCAGCAAGCGGATCAGCACGCCCACGAAGATGATCGGTGGCAGCGCGAGCAGGACCGTCGACGCATTGATCACGCCCCACGGCACTTCCTGTCCGAGCGACGTAAAGGCAGACGCCACGACGGGCAGGGTGGCGCTGCGCGAGGACGTCAATGCGAGGCCTATCATCAGTTCGTTCCAGACCAGCACGAAACTGAATATGATGCCGCCCAGCAGCGTGTTGCCACAGGTCGGCAACGCAATGCGCCAGAACACCGCGTAAGGTCCATAGCCGTCGAGCGTGGCGGCCTCTTCGATCTCGCGCGGCATACGCTGGAATACGGGTATCGACAGCCATGTGATGGTGGACAACGTCGTCAGCAGATAGGTGACTATCATCGAGAAACGCGTGTCATACAGACCCAGGTCTACCCAGATCGCAATGAGTGGAATCGCGATTGCCACGGGCGGCAGGAAACGCAGCGACAACAGAAAGAACTGGATGTCGCGTTTTGCGGGAACGTGAAAACGCGCGATCACATAGGCCGCCGGCACGCCGAGCAGCGTGCCCAGCACGACCGCGGTGCCCACGATCACGGAACTGTTCTCCAGCGCGATCAGCACCTCCGGGCTTGAAATGACCTGCCGGTAATTGTCCAGAGTCGGCGTAAAGATGAAACGCGGCGTAGGTGTGACGATATCGAGCAGGTTTTTCAGCGAATTGAGGACCGCCCAAAGGACGGGAAACACCGCCACCACGGCGAGCGCCACGCCAAACAACAGGATCGTACTGCGGGAGATCAGTCTTCCCATTTGTTCACCCGCTTCCAGATCAGCGTGAAAATCAAGGTTGTTGCGGCCATCATCAACACCGCCATGCTCGATGCGTACGACACCTTTCCCGCGAGACCGATCCCCTGGGAGTACGCATACAGGTCCAGCGTTTCGGTGGAGACGCCCGGGCCGCCTTTGGTCATTACGTAAATCAGGTCGAACGAGCGCAGCGATTCCACCATCTTGATGAACACGAGACTCATGATCGGCGCCTTGAGCATCGGCAGCGCGATGTACGCGTAGACCTGCCAGGTGCTCGCATAGTCGAGCCGTGCCGCTTCGAGCGGCTCGGGCGGCAGCGTTTCGAGCAGCTTTAGCACGACCACCGAGAAGAACAGCCCCCATTGCCAGACATCGACCAGCGCGACCGCATAGAGCGCGAGCCCCGGATCGGAGAGAAAGGCCGTGTTCGTAAAACCGAACAGACCGACCAGCCAGCTGAGGATGCCGTTGAGCGGCGAGTACATGAACTTCCAGATAAACGCCGCGGAAACGCGTGGCAACAGCACGGGAATGATCAACAAAACACTGATGGCATTGCGCAACCGGCCGTGCACGTGCTCGAACAGATAAATTGCAACGACGATGCCGAGCGCGACCGCACCGAGCACCGTGACAATCTCCCAGATCACTGAAACTTCAATGGAGTTGATAAAGCGCCGGTCGGCGGCAAGGCGCACGAAATTGCGAAACCACACCAGTTCGCTATCCGGGTAGCGCAGCACGCGATTCCTGAGCGCGAGGTTGATTGCCGCGACGGTCGGGACGAATCCCAGCACCGCCATCGCAACGAGAGGCGGTACAAGAAACACGAACGGAAGGCTAGTCTTTCCGCGATTGAACATTCAGATCTCCAGCATCGAACCACTCAGGAGCGTCTGCTGCCGCTCCCGTTCGCAGAGGGGATTCGCGCGCCTCGCGTTCATCCCCGTGCTGCTGCTCACTTGCGCGCATGCTCCATGGCATCCTGCGCGTACTGGGTCGAATCGTTCAGCGCACCCTGAATGTCCTTTTGGGTGCCCGTAAAGATCTCCTCGAGCGCCACGCCGAGGTTGTCGCCGATATCCGGCCATTGCGGGCTTGGCCAGAACGTGACCTTCGACACCGGCGTCGTATCCTTCAATCCGGCGAGGATCTGCGGCTTGACGTGCTTCTGGAAGTAGTCGCTTTCGATCGTGCTGGTGCGGTTGTAGTCGCTGAATACGTTCTCGCGCAAACGCGCCTGCTCCTGTTCCTTGCTCGTTGCCCACGCGATGAACTTGCCTGCGGCCTGCCGGCTGCATTCGTCCTTCGCGCCAACCGCGGAAATGGCCAGGCCATGCCCGTAAGCAGCGGAGGGCAGCGGTGCCGGCGGCCGGACGTAGCCGACCTTGTCAGCGACACTCGACTTGGTGGGGTCTTCCATCCAGTCGGCGAACGGAGTTGACTCGATCATGAACGCCACCTTGCCGGAGCGGAATGCCTCGAGTGCGTTGCTCCAGTCGTAGGTGGTCGAGCCGGGAGGTGCGTACTTGAAGAGGTCCGTGTAAAGCTGCGTGGCCTTGACGGCGGACGGCGAATTGAACGCGGGTTGCTGCTCCTTGTCGGTCCATGTTCCGCCTTCAGCCAGCATGAACGGAGCCCAGCGCCAGACGTTCATTCCAGAGCCGCGCTGGCCTCGCGCAACCCAACCGTAGAGGTTCGGCGGCGCGTTCAGCTTCTTGATGTCGGCAACCAGTTCGTCGAGCGTGCGCGGCACGGGCATGTGTGCCTTGTCGAGAATATCCCGGCGATAAAAGAGGAAATCGGAACCGCCAATCAGCGGCGCGAAATACGCGACGCCCTTGTAGCTCGCTACGGCGCGGCGTCCGGGGAGGAAATCGTTGTAATCGGCATCCTTGGGGTAGTACTTCAGCAAGGGCACGATCCAGCCCGCTGTCGCGAACTCGGAGACGTTTGCTTCATCCACGTAATAGACCTGGTAGGACCCAGCGCCGGTCGATGCGTCGAGCCGTCATTTCGCGCGGCGGTCGTTCTCTCCGAAATAGCTGATTTCGATCTTCGTGCCGGTCTTCTTCTGGTAGTCCGGCAAGGACTTTTCCATCACGGTCAGGCCGAGACTCTTCTGCGCAAGCACTTTGAGGACTGGGACGTCGCACGTTTGCGCGACCGACACGATCGGCACGCTCGCGCTCAGCAGTGCACACAGTGTGCAATAGGGGAACCTTTTCACCGCTGTCTCCTTGTAGGTTTTCGTTCGAATCCGCGTTATCGGGCGGCGAGTTTTGCCTGCCGGCAGATAGCGAGCACAAGTTAGCACCTAGCCGGAGTGCCATCCACACCAAAACGGGGCAGTTTGTCTGTACTTTTTGCTCAGTTTTTGTGTGCAGCGCAAAATTTTGTGTCGGTCCGTTCAGCGGAAAACCCGCTTGTATGCGTCCTGAGCTGCCGAGAGGCCGATCTGACGCGTCTGCTGCAAATCGCGCCAGCGAATCGGTTAGCGTTTTGAACTGAACGAATAGAAGAGTCGGCGATGAGTAAGCCGAAGAGCCTGGAGCAACTTTTCGCCGACCGTCACGGCGCTCGTTGGAACGGCCGGTGTGGACTTGCCCGGCCGCGGTCAATTGTGGGCCAGCGCGAACTCGCCGCGCGCACGATCTTCCAGATCACAGTGCCTGCCAGATCTCTCTGCTTAAGTATTGGTGATGTTTTGTGCAATTGTCGACCGCCGCGAACACCTTATGCCGGATCGCGGCGGACCTCGATCACCATTCAGCAGGAATTGGCACCCGCTTCACCGCAGTCGATGTGGCGGCGATTTCTCCCTGCGTGCGGTGTCGGCAGGTAGGGGAAGATCGTATAGATGCCGTTCGCGGTCAAGTTGCTGCCTTCGGCACCGATGTTGAAGTTCACGCCATCACCCAGCAACAGATTGCCCGTCGGCGCGCCTGTCAGGCGGCCCGCAACGACCCTCAGTGCGATATCGGTCACGTCGTCATTCGGGCGCCGCCCATTGGGCCAGCCGGCGTTGTCCCCAGCAAGAACGGAGAGGCGACGCTGCTGCGCAGGTGGTGTCGGAGAAACACCCAGATCGAGCCGCAGAAGTTCCGAGCAATCGCGTGCGCCGCACGTCCCAGTCTGCGGTTGGGACGGATACTTGAGAAGCACGTTGACCAAATCGGTCCGGTTAGTAACCGGCATGATATAGCCGGTGCCTCGCGTTCCCGCGCCCAGCGGTTTGAGCGTATGGTGTGACCATCCGGGACAGGGGCACTGGGGAGCACTTCGGGTGGGCAGGCCGTTGTTACATGATGAGCCGCGAGCTCGTGTTAGTAGTTGGCCGCCCCTGCGACCCGCCCGGTTGCGCTGTGAGCGCGAATCCGTAGTTGTCGTGCTGCCCCACCGGCTCCCAACAGTGATCTGATACGGGAGACGGTTATGCGAATCGTGGGATTTGATGTTTCGCGCTCCGTGGCCGAGATCGCGTACCTGGAGAATGGCCTGATGCATGCCGGCGGCCGTACCGGGTTGCGACGCGACCAGCTGGAACGCTTTGCCGAGAACCTACGTGCCACCGATCACGTGGTGCTCGAGGCAACCGGCAACACTGCCGCCATCGTCAACGTGCTCCGCCGTCACGTCGCGCGTGTGGCGATTGCGAATCCGCTGCAAGTCCGGCTGATCGCCGAAGCCCGCGTCAAAACGGACAAGATCGATGCGGCCGTGCTGGCACAACTGTATGCAAGCGGCTTTCTGCCGGAAGTCTGGATGCCAGACGAGCGCACGCTGGCGTTGCGTCGGCAGATCTCGCGCCGTTCGCAGCTGGTGCGGCAACGCACGCGGCTGAAGAACGAGGTTCACGCCGTGCTGGCGGCGCATCTGATCGAGCGGTGTCCTGCCACCGATCTGTTTGGCAGGAAGGGGCGTGCATGGCTCAGCGTTCAACCGCTGCCGCTGGATGAACGCCTGGGCATCGAGCAGCGACTGCGCGAACTGGACCGCCTCGGCGAAGATCTGCGTGAGGTGGAGCAGGCACTCGCGCAAGCGACCATCGACGACGCGCGACTACGCGTGATGCTGACGATTACCGGCGTCAATACCACGGTGGCGATCGGGCTGCTATCGGCCATCGGCGACATCGAGCGGTTTCCGAATCCGGAGAAGCTGGTGAGCTACTTCGGGCTCAATCCGTCGGTCTATCAATCCGGCCCAACACCGGCCAGGCACGGCCACATCACCAAGCGCGGCCGCTCTTACGCACGGGCGATGCTGGTCGAGGCTGCCTGGGGCGCCACGCAGGCGCCCGGGCCACTGCGCGCCTTCTTCCTGCGCGTGCGCGATCGCCGCGGCCAACAAATTGCCGTCGTAGCGACCGCTCGCAAGCTCGCCGTGATCGTCTGGTATGTGATGACACGTGGCGAACCGTTCGCGTGGGATCGTCCCGCGTTAACCGCGCACAAGCTGCGCGCGCTGGAACTGCAGGCTGGAATGCCGGCGCAGCATGGCTCGCGCAAAGGTTCGGCTGCCGCCTACAGTCTGAAGAGCGTCCGCCAGCAGGAGCGAGCCATGGCCGAGCAGTCCGAGCGAACCTATCAGAGACTGTTTAACCGATGGAAGCAGTCGCGCCCCAAATCAGACAGCGCGCCGATACGGTGGCCGGAAGCGCGGACATAGCGAACGAGCGAAGTACGGCGTGAGGGCTTGTGTATTTCATCCGTCGTGGGAATCGTCAAGCCGAACCGCAGGTTGAGTGCAGTCGCCAGCCTTGAGTTGAGATAGAAACCCAGGAAGTGCGCTTCGTCGTCCGGATCGGTCGCATTCCATTTGTCTTTCGTGTCGGTCCCAATGATCAATTCGTTGACGAGTGGATTGCCCATGCGGGACACCTGCACCCAACGTCCGGCTCTGTCGTCATCGCGGTCCATTCCGCGGCCTTCCCGACGCAATGTGGACACGTACGCGCCGATTACGGCATTGGGTTTGGACGTCACCGTGCTGATTGGCACTTCGATCGCAATGGAGCTGATGTTGAAGCCGGAGAACGTGTCATTGCCAAAAGGATTCACGTGATCGTTGGCATCCTCCGCCGGTGTCAACACGGGTGGCGTGCGGCGCAGATTGACAGTGTCGAACACTGCCCCCAGGTCGATGTAGAACGTCTCACCGCGCTGGCCGGCAAAGACCTTGCCGCCGTTCGCCAGCAAGTAGATACCCTGTGCGGCCAGGGCTTCGTAATTGGGCATCGTTAGCGGTCCCACGTTGGACGGGACCGCGAACATCGTCTGGGTACCCAGATTGGTGCGCTCGCCGTGACGCACTTGCGTCACCGTGTAGCTCTGGCGCAGGATCAGACCGTCCGAGCCCGGGCCGTCGAGCGCAGTGATCGGCGGTAGCGCGGCATATGACAGCGGCAGCTGTTGGTTCGCCAGATCCCCGCGCAATTCGGTCTTGAAGCGGATTTCATAGACGAGGTCGTCGGCCCTGCCGTTGCCATTGGTGTCGACGTTGATGCGATAAATCACGTCATCGCCGAAATTGAAATAGTTCGGCCCGGCGTCAGGGTCCTGCATGGGAATCACGTTCAAAATGAAAACGACGTTGTTAGGGTTCGTCCAACTCCGGAACATGTAAAAGTCGGTGTTGTCGGCGGTCGGGTCGTTCGCAATCAGGGGGGCCTCGCGGTGACTGGCAGCGAGTGTTCCACTGCTCCAAAGCGCCGCGGCGCAAAGCGCGACGGCTGCCATGATGCGGGCAACAGATCTCATGGTGTTCTCCTTCAAGGTTATAACGGGGCGGCCAACGAGCCAAATATGGCAACGTTAAGTGCGCGCTCGACTAGCCAGATCATGGCGATGGTCGCGGTCACCGCTGAGCCGCCGGCAAGTACCACGCGCCGGTATGTCCAGGTTGCCCGCAACGAGAACGCCAGTGGCAGATAAGCGAATACGATGGCGAGTTGTCCTGCTTCGACGCCAAGATTGAATCCCGCGAGCGACAACGCAAGCGAACCTGCCGGCAAGCCGAGGTCGTGCAACGCGCCTGCAAAACCCAATCCGTGCAGCAGGCCGAAACCGAACGCCGCCATCCAGCGTCCGTTCGTCACGTGCGGAAACAGGTTATTTAGCGCCGCCAGCACTACCGACAAGGCGATGCCCGATTCAACGAGCCGCGAAGGCAGCACGACGATCGATAGCGCCGCCAGCGTGAGTGTGATCGAGTGCGCCACCGTAAATGCGGTCACAACCTTGGTGACATCGACGAGTGCCTGGCGAAACGATGCGCCCGGCTGCCATGCACGCCCCTCACGAATCAGCACCGCAGGCAGCAGCAGCGAGAGCAGGAACAGGATGTGGTCGTATCCGGTCCAGATGTGCCATACGCCTTCGTTCAGATATATCGCGAACTGCGTCAACGGCCCGCCGGTATCGGTACCGACAATGCGGTGCGGCGCGTCAGCGCTAAATATGACGCTTCGGCTCTGGCCATTCTCGACGAAGTTGAGAAGTCCCCGATGCTGGGGATCAAGGCCTTCGAACAGCCGGTAATCAATAGAAAGCGTTGGGCTCGCCCGCGGACATTGTCCTGTGAACGTCAGCACTGCGTAGGTGCCATCAGTGTGCGAGTCGATCAGTTGCCCAGCCGGTTCGAGCGCACAAAGTTTGCCAGCAGAGGACACCTTGAGGTGTGCAAGCGCATATGCCGCGATATCGCGCTTTCGCGCACGTACTTCTCCCCACGTGATGTCCCCGTCGCCGTTCTCATCGAGCCCAAGCGCGTTGTCGAGATCGCGTAGCGCGATATCCCACTGACCGCGCAGCGCTTGCCCGCTGCGCTCAAGCGTGAGGTAGGCGTCGCTTGCCTTATGCGCAAACGCGGGCGCTATCAGCAATGCGAGCATTAAGGCGAGGAGGACCCGTTTCATTGCCGTACCTGCAGCAGCGTGGCGATCGCCACATCTTCGAGATGCATTGCGGCGACCCAATCGGATGCGTTCTTTAGGGCATCAGCATCGCCGGCCGCGCGCGCGGCTTCGATCAGAATCCGCAGGTCGGACGGCTCGCGTTGGACCAACCAGTTTTCGCGCGCGAGAATGAGTGCCGCTTTGGCGTCATGTTCCACTGTGAGACGAAAGCGCGCCTCCTCCCTGCGATGCACGCTATCCCCGCGGCGACGCGCAGCGTCAAAGCGCGCCGAAAGATCCTCACGGTGCGCAGCGAATGACTCGCGCAATTCCGGCAGCTGTTGCTCGGCCAGCACTAAACGAAGCAGCAGCATGTCGTTTTTTGCAGCATCACGCAAAAGTGGCAACAACTCTCGCGGACGACCGCGATCTAGCAGAAAATCGGCGTATGCCCCCTGCAGATAAGCGTCATGCGGGTCGAGCGCAAGTGCGTCGCGGAAATGTCGCTCGGCTGCATCGAAGTCGCCGCGGCGAGCGGCAATTTCCGCGGCGAGCGTCAACGCCCACTCGCGCAGATCGAGGCTGCCGGCACCTTGCGCAAGCACCTGCACGAGCGCCCCGTATGCGCTCGCTGCGTTGCCGGTCAGGCTCGCCGGTGTCGCATCGCACCCCATGACGACGATGGGTGCAACGAGTCCCCTCAGTTGCTCGCAATCGTGCCGCGCGTCCGCGTAGCGCCCGCGCACGCTGAGCACTGTGGCGCGCGTCAGTCGCGCCTGCGCGAGCGCTGGATGCGCGGCCAGCAACCTATCCAGATCGGCAAGCGAGCCTTCGAAATCATGCTGGCTTTGCTTGAGCGTCGCGCGCAGCAATAACGCGGTCGGCGGCACATCCTCCGCGTCCCACCACGGCGCCAGCGCGGCCTGCGCCTGGCCGAAGAAGCGCGGATCGCCCAGCCTGCACCCCGCTTCGAGAGCGCGACGCACGACGGACACTGCGAGGTTGAGATCGCGCGGGTTCATCATCAGCGTCGCGCGCATGCGCTTCAGTTGCGCAAGCGCCGGATCGTTTTTCTCTGGAAGGTGTTCGAGCACCACGCCGTCGCTTTCGGGTACATACGGTTTCGCCCAACTCTCGCCTGAGAGCAGGACAAGCGCGGCTACCAACGGTACGAATCGCCAACCCGACATCGACCTTCCCCTTCTGCATTGGGATATACGCGAAAGGTCCCGATCCGGATGCAGTCTGCGGTCACTGTTTCTTCCAGCGTCTTGCTTTTGGCTGCGCAATTTGGGCGTCCGCCACGTCAGCGTGGTTCAGCATGACGGGTTAGCCAGAAGTAAAGCCGGTTTCGCTTGACGTCGATGTTGGTCGCACCGGGTCAATCACAGCCTGCTACGCCGCCTGCGCGGGAGAGTGAAGAGCGAAATAATTAATGTCGATCGCGTGAGGATGTCTGCGCTATACAGCCGCTCTACCTTCAATTAGATTCGTCTGTAACGCTCTGCACATAGCGCACGCGCGAATGAGCCTTTTCGGGGTTCGAGTTGCATTTTTGGCTTTCCGGTTCGATTTGTAGGCGACTTCTCAATCACATTCAACGCTTAAGATCTGTCATGAACCGTCAATACAACGATGTCCTAAGCCACAGCGTGGGGGCAGCGCCGTCAAATTGGCGGCGTTACCTTGCTACGTCTCAATCAGCCGTTGTGAACAAGGAGCTTAATAACGCGCTTCATGCTGGAGGCAAGTACGTACAGACTCATCTCTGTGTTAACTCGCACCGTCGCCATCATATTTGCAGCGACGACCGGAGTTCGCGGCACTCCGACCGACGATGCCCTGTCGGTGCTCGGCGACCCGCGTACGGCGGGGGGCCTTAGCTCTTAGCCCAACGAGAAAAAAGGACGTTCACAGACCGCAGGCCCGATCGATGTCCCGCCTGATTTGTGCCATCGGCGGTAGTCAACCTTCCGGGTCGAATGTTCCGAGCGGGTCGGTGCTGAAGTTCGCTTGATGGCTTCAACTATTGAATCACCTGGATAAACTGACCCTGCCGGACAGATTTTCGTTCCGGAATAACCCAGCTTGCTGCATCGTTTAATCGTGAGGCAACACGTCATCGGCCGCGCGTTTTTTCGTGGCGGTTTGAATTTGTGAAGCACGCCGATGTGCCGGGCGACGCCGACGACTTCGCGCGTCGAAACGTCGGCGATACATGCAAGAGTCCATCATGGACAAGATACTTGGCTTTGGGGCGTTACTCGTCTACGTCAGCTTTTCTGCCCCCGCGTTCGCGCAAGCATATGACGGCTTACCCATACAGGCCAACAGCACCAATTGCCGCGCGGTCGCCGGTCAGGCGAACATCGACGGTTCGATGCAACAGATCATCGGGCGCGCGTGCCTGCAAAGTGACGGGACATGGCAGTTCGAGCAGAGTCCCGATGGCGGGGCGTTGTGGTATTCGGTTGCCGCCTACCCATATCCTGACCCGTGGTGGTGGGGGCCGCCGATTTTCATCGGCGCGGGTGTGAGCTTCATCTTCGTCGATCGTTTCCATCACTTCCACCACTTCCGTCATTTCCATCAACTGGATCACAACCACTTCGGCAACCCGGTGGGCGCGGGCTTTCACCGCGGACCTTTCCCGAGCGGCGGCATTCGTGGCTTCGGCGGCGTTCGAGCGTCCAGTGGCATGCGCGGCTTCGGCGGCATGCAAGCGTCCGGCGGCATGCGTGGCTTCGGCGGCATGCAAGCGCCCAGCGGCATGCGCGGCTTCGGTGGCATGCGACGGCGCTAGCCCGACCCGCACGGCAATTCTGTAGGGTAGTTTCTTGCCCAGACCCTCTGCATCAACATTGATCACCAAAACTTCGTGCCGGCGTTCCCGGCCACGTGCCCCAGCATCGTTGCTGTTGTAGTGGCGTCAGCGGGGGGCCTCCCATTAGGGCGCCGGGTTCCATGTCGTTCGGACAGTCGCCTCCGAGTGCGACGAGTGACCGTTTGCAGATTCTGAGCCGCTGTCCGAATGTCCGACCGGCGGTACGAGCGAATGACCCTGCCTGACCGACACTGCCTGACGCGATCGGCTCAGACCCGCAACAGACCCGAGAGCAGACCCTCATGTTTCGGTTTTCGGTTCGGCGATTTCACCTGCGAGCAATGACTACATTGTTCGAAGTAGCGTGCCTGCGGCCTGTATTACACGCGTGCGTATCGAGGGCACACCCGACGCAGCCACGCTGCGTGTTGTGTTGCGTACGTTGGGCGCCGCGGCGGAGACTGATGCGTGATCGGTCTTCCTGTCGGCACGCGTGTGTGGCTTGCTGCGGGCGTGAAGGCATGCGGGCATGATTCAACAGTCTCGCCACCAAGGTGCAGACGGTGCTTGAACCGGATCCGTTCTGCGGGCAGGTCTTCGTGTTTCGTGGCAAACGCGGCGATCTATTGAAAGTGCTGTGGTGGAGCGGCGATGGGATGTGCCTGCTGATGAAGCGACTCGAGAAGGGGCGCTTCGTATGGCCTCAAGCCGATGGCGGCGTCATTAGCCTGAGCCCGGCGCAACTATCAATGCTGCTGGAAGGCATCGACTGGCGGCAACTGACGAGAACGGCTCGACCGACCTCAGCGTTGTAAACGCCGTTGCCGGCGCGTAAACTGCCCGCATGACGCGCGCGAACCCACTTCCCGCCGATGTCGAAACGCTGAAGGCCATGCTGCTCAGCCAGGAGAGGGCGCTGCGTGAGCGTGACGCGCAGTGCTCACACCGCAGGAAACGGTCGATTCACAACGCCGCGCACAGCCGCGGAACAGGCACCGCGCAAGCCACTGCCTGAACATCTGTCACGCGAGATCCGGACGCACTTGCCTGAATCCGCCGACATGTAGGTAAGGCACTCTTCAAACCATCGGGGGGCAGTCAGGTCAAGATAACTTTGCCGTCTTTAACGGTGCCGGTTTTCGTCTTCACTCCGTCGGAAACCATGCCGGTGAGGGTCCCGTCAGGCTTGCTGCTCCCGTCCACGCTGAGTTCAATCTGTTCCGTAAGCGTTGGGCCGCCCGTGGCATAGGCTGTCACGAGGCTCCAGCCCGTGGGAGATGCCACGCGATCCCAGACGCTGAGCACACCGTAGCTGCCTTGGACTTCGAGTTCCAGAGCGTCGAAAAAGCTGGATAGCTGGGGAAATGCGATGGGGTTCAACGATCGCAGCGCTAGCGTAGAGCCGTGGTGCAGCGTTTCCAGGGCAATCTGGAGAGATTTGCGCGCTTGCGCCGAGCTGAATGGACAACCATCCATCACCTGTTTGAAGGTTGCGCGTCGTTCGAATGCCTCCAGCAGCCAGCGGGCCTCTTCTTCGGATCGGGGCGTTGCCGTTTTCGGGAGATTGAAGCCCAAGCCAAGCAGGGGACCGGGGCCTTTCACTGTCAAGGCAACACGGCGAACGCCGTGGAATGCTGTCGAAGTACCCTTTTTCCGCTGCGCACGTGTCCAAACTCCCCAGGCCTTCAGTTTGGTCTTGCTGGAGGTCATCGCCAGGTGCTGGGCCATGGGCGAAATGAAGTGGCCTGCGGATGCTCCCTTCGGGGGAGCTGCCGTATCAGGCAGGGGCGTGAAGGTGGGTTGAACCGGTGCCACTACGCGACGACCATCGGCACCGAGTCCGTAGTGTCCGATCACCAGACCAGCGGGGTCTGCGATCATGACTCGACCCCAGGTACGAATCTCGGGATTGCAGCCATAGGGATCAAAGGCTTGATCTGGTGTTTTTCCCGCAACCGCGCGCACCATCTGCGCTTGCCAGCCCGTCTGCCAGCCGTGCCGTGCATAGGCATGCTGCCCGCCTCCTGCCGCCACTTTGGACAATTCATCCTTGAGGTCAGCCTCATGCTGCTTCACGGCTGCGGCGACGTTACCAATGTGCGCCTCCAGGTGCTTGAACTGCAATCCCCAGTCTTTTGTCTTGACAGTGACCATGCTTCCCTCGGATTGAAATGGTGCTCAATATCGCAGAGCCTGTGCCCCTTGGCAACGGGGGGCGAGCTGATTTAAGGAACTCCGGCACTTTCCACTCAGGACTCGGAAGCGCATATCGCAAGCAAGAGATTGCGGCCTCACCGGCCTTCGGTTCCTTCCACCCTCACCAGGACGAGAAAGCGCTCAACTTTGCATCCGCGGCTGTGTTTGCCTTGAAATATTGGGTCTGGGCGGAGCCTTGCATCGCGTGGGGTTGGGAGCGAACAAGGTTGGAGTTCAGTGACGCCATGCTTGCGAGCGTACGAATCGCACGTCCAGCGATTGAGCGTTTGGTCTGCTGCTTCCGGAGTCGGCCAGCAGCGGGCAGTCGTGAATTGCTTCAGAATACTAGCCGATGAAGCAACTCCACGTTGTGTACAGCCACTTTTCACTGAGGCTGCCAATGGTTGATTGGTTTGCTATCGCGATAGTCTTTTCTGTGTATGCGGCGGGTGTCGTCATACCCGGGCCGAACTTCGTCGCAGTCACTCACAAGGCGGTCGCCGGCAGACGCTCCGATGCGCTCGCGCTTGTCGCCGGAATCGTGACGGTGAATCTGTTCTGGGCGACTTGCGCCATCCTTGGCATCGGAATGGTGTTCGCTATTTTCCCGTGGCTCGCCGTCGGCGTTAGGCTTGCTGGCGCGGCCTATCTGATCTGGTTCGGGCTGCGGCTCGTTGTGTCGGCACGGGCAACCCCATCAGGAGCGCGCCACCCAACGAAGGCGCCTCTGTTTCGTGCCGCGTTCCTGCAAGGTATCGCGACAAATATCGCGAACCCGAAGTCCATCGCCTTTTATGCGGCGGTGTTTTCCTCAGCGGTGCCCACCCACGTTTCCATGCCGACGTTCTTCGCGATGCTTGCTACTGTCGGTGCATCAGCGACATGCTGGTACGGAGCAGTCGCGCTCGTTCTATCGCACACGGTGATTGCGACGGCGTATCGTCGCGCGAAGGCATGGATCGACCTCACATGTGGAGGGCTCATGATTGCGCTGGGGATCCGGCAGGCATTTCGATAACAAAGCGCCCGGCGGAGCCTGGCTGAACGGCCGCTTTGCGTGTGGGCGGCACCAGGAGATGGCAAAAGTCCGCACTGGACGGCGCAAAACGTTGAGATATCGGCATGCATTCGCGACGCCGATTGCTATTCTTCAGACACGGCGACTCATGCGTTTCCGGTCGGCTCTGCGGGTTGTCGGCAGCCATTCCGCACGCAGCGGAAAGGGGGCTGTATGTCACATTCGAAACTACCTTGGCCCCCGCGACGCGCGCTGTGTCGACAGCACTCGCGCGGACACATCTGGCTTGCCGTCGGCATTGCGCTGACTGGACTGTCCCTGACACCTGTTGCGTTCGGCGCGGGTCGCCTTCCGCAAGGCGGCACATATACCGCCGGTACGGGCACGATAGCTAGCCAGGGCAACGGTCTTTTGATCACGCAGCCGGGTTCGACGCGCGGCGTGATCGACTGGAACAGTTTCTCGATCGGCAGGCACAACAGCGTGACGTTCAACAACGGCACGGGCGCAACCCTGAACCGCGTGACAGGTGGCTCGCCCTCGGCCATTCTCGGCATGCTCAGTGCAACAGGCAGCCTGTATCTGATCAATCCGCAAGGCATCGTCGTGGGTCCGTCGGGTGTGATCAGCACGGGTGGCCGCTTCGTCGCGTCCACCCTCGATGTCTGCAACAGTGCATTCATGAGCGGCAGCAGCACGCTCACACTTTCGGGCGACT
Source organism: Paraburkholderia sp. JPY465 (assembly GCF_050436725.1). Classification (NCBI taxonomy): domain Bacteria; kingdom Pseudomonadati; phylum Pseudomonadota; class Betaproteobacteria; order Burkholderiales; family Burkholderiaceae; genus Paraburkholderia; species Paraburkholderia sp. JPY465. The sequence goes on along the minus strand of NZ_JBNDMT010000006.1, from coordinate 477,419 downwards.
CCGATGCAAGCGTGATCAACCTTGGCAGGATCAGTTCGAGCGGCGGCGATGTGTTCCTGATTGCGCGACACGCAGTCATCAACGCCGGCACCGTGGCAGCGCCCAACGGCACGGCGGAGCTGGCAACAGGGGGCCAGTTGCTGTTGCAGGACTCCGCGGGCAGCCGGCAGGTGTTCGTTCAGACGGGCAGTCAGGGCACGGTCGTCAACAACGGGCGGATAACCGCCGCGCAGGTCAGCCTGCAGGCCGCCGACGGCAACGTCTATGCGCTCGCAGGCAGCGGCACGCGCATCCGCGCGACGGGCACGGCCAGCCGCGATGGCCATGTGTGGCTGGTGGCCGACAGCGGCCGCGTGGACCAACTCGGCAGGATCGCCGCAGGCAACGCGGACGGCAGCGGCGGAACGGTCGATACCCAGGCGGCACAACTGACGTTCGGCAAGCACACAGTGGTCGATGCAGGCCAATGGAATCTCTTGACCCCCGCCTTCACGATCGATGATGCCGCCGCGCACGCGCTGCGCCGCAGCCTGAACGACGGCACCTCGGTCAACGTCACCACGACGGGCGCCAACGGCGCGACGGGCGACCTGGGCGTCGCGTCGAGCCTGCGCTGGTCAGGTCCGGCTTCGCTCGCGCTCGCGGCGTACCGCCACGTCTCAGTGACGTCGGGTACGACCATCGCGAACAACGGTACGGGCAACCTGACCTTACGCGCCGACGCGTCAGGCATCGACAACGGCGGCAGCATGACCAGCGATGGGACCATCGACTGGTCGAAAAGTACCGGCATCGTCAGCGCGCTTTACGACATGAACGGCAGCTACACTCCCGGCATGATCGTCGCGAACAGCGCATGGACAGCAGCGCCGTATAGCGGTCTCATCACCCAGGTGACCGGCTACAAACTGGTCAATTCGGTTGGCGATTTACAGAACATCGCGCTCGATCTCGGGGGCGCATATGCGCTCGGCAAAGACCTCGACGCCAGTGCGACCGATACGTCTTTCGCTTTCTCTTCGCTCGGCAATGCGACCACGCCGTTTTCCGGCCAGTTCGACGGGATGGGCCACGTGATCGACAGGTTCATGCAGCTCGATCAGAGCTCCACCGAGCAGCCGGCGATGGGACTGTTCGGCGCGATCGGGCCGACCGGTGTCGTGCGGAATGTCGGGATGACCAACGCCACGGTCGCGACCAATATCTATTTCCCGGGCGGGATCCCGCTTGGCATTTTGGCCGGCGAGAATCAGGGCTTGATTACCTACGCCTATACTACCGGCCGCCGCGGCTCCGGCGCGTTCGAAGGTGCGTTGCTCGGCGGCCTGGTGGGACGCAACGACGGCCTGATCGAGCGCTCGTGGAGCAGCGCGTTCGTCGGTTCTGCCGGCCTCCTCGGCGGCCTCGTCGGCGGCAACGGCGGTACGATCGTGCAATCTTATGCGACAGGGCCGGTGAGCGGCGGCAATCATGGCTCCGGTGGCGGTCTGGTCGGCGCTAACGACGGAACGATTTCGCAGTCGTATGCAACGGGGCAAGTGTACGGCCCATTCAGCGCTGGGGGACTGGCTCTTTCAAATGACGGCCTCATCGAGCAGTCGTTTGCGTCGGGCGCAGTCTTAGGACCAAGCTTCCAGGGCCCAGATTATGGCACTTATGGCGGCATCGTCGCCGTCCAGGGCTCACCGGCTGGAGTGCCGCTCGCGTCCAACGTCTACTGGGACAAACAGACCACGACACGCAGCGTCAGCGCGGGCACCGGTCCGCAACTGCCGGCATCCAACGGTCTCACTACCGCGCAGATGAGCGATCCGGCCAGCTTCGTCGGCTGGGACTTTGGACCGACCGGCGCGTGGGTCATTCCGGCCGGCACGAGTCACCCGGTCCTACGCTGGCAGGTGAGCCATTAACCCATTGACTGCTAGCTGCTAGTCACCGGCCGCCCAGTGGCGGGACAGCCAGCGATTGCCTCCATTCACCTGGTCTGTTTTTCGCCCAGCACCCCGGCATCTCGTTAAAGGAGGGCAAAAACCCGGAAGGAAGCCGGGGAACGGCCACCTTGAGACATTCGACACGGTAGGCAGTATTGTCGACAGTCCAGTATCTATTGTCGATTTCTTGACTCCCCGCTCGTCGTGCGTATGGGCGGTCGCGTCGCGATGCGTTGCCGACCGGCACCTATAGTCCGTATGGGAAAAAGGAGTTTGCGAATGACTTACGTCGATGGATTTGTTGTCCCCGTGCCTACAGCCAACCGCGAAGTTTACAGACAGTTCGCCGAAAGAGCGGCGGCCGTCTTCAAGGAGCACGGCGCGTTGAAGGTGGTCGAATGCTGGGGAGACGACGTGCCGGAGGGCAAGGTGACGTCGTTTCCAATGGCGATCAAGCGCAAGGATGATGAGACGGTGGTGTTCTCCTGGGTCGTCTGGCCGTCGCATCAGTCGCGAGACGAAGGAATGAAAGCGGTAATGGCCGATCCGCGGCTGCAACCAGATAAAGACCCGATGCCTTTTGATGGCCAGCGGCTAATCTATGGCGGTTTCGAAGTGATTGTCGACGCGTGATGGCCGAAAAAACATGGCATTGCACATCCGCGATGCAACGCGCGACTCGTCACCTCGAATGAACGAAACTAATGAATAAATGAAATAATGCCATTTTTCTTCATGGAACGATGCCCCTATCATGGCTGCCAGTCCTTACATCGTTCCTTGCATTTTTTCATCGGAAGGCAGCCTCCATGGTCACGACACATAATCTCGGCTTCCCGCGCATCGGCGCAAAACGCGAACTGAAGTTCGGCCTCGAACGCTACTGGAAGGGCGAGTCGTCGCGCGACGAACTGAAGGCGCTAGGCGCCCAACTGCGCGCGCGTCACTGGAACGACCAGAAAGAACTGGATCTCGCACCGGTCGGCGATTTCGCGTTCTACGACCAGGTGCTGGACATGAGCTTCACGCTCGGCAATCTGCCGGCACGCGTGCAGGGCTTTCATGGCGACAAGCTCGACAACTACTTCCGCGTCGCGCGCGGCCGTTCGGCGCAGGGTGCCGAAGAGCACGCCGCCTGCTGCGGCGGCGTCGCGGCCGGCGAAATGACGAAGTGGTTCGATACCAACTACCACTACATCGTCCCCGAATTCACCGCCGATACGACGTTCAACCTCGACACGTCCGGCTTCCTCGAACAGTTGCGTGAAGCGCGTGAGCAGGGCGTCAAGGCGAAGCCGGTGATCATTGGCCCGATCACCTATCTATGGCTGGGCAAGGCGAAGGACGACTCCGACAAACTCGCGCTGTTGGCTCGCATCATGCCCGTCTATCGCGCGTTGCTCGACTATTTCAAGGTGATGGATGTCGAGTGGGTGCAGATCGACGAGCCGGTGCTCGTCACCGAACTCGATCCGGCATGGCGCGACGCGTTCGTGACCGCGTATCAAGGCTTCGAGGAACGGGGCGTCAAGCTGCTGCTCGCTACCTATTTCGGCCAGCTGAAAGAGAACCTCGAACTCGCGTGCGGCTTGCCCGTCGACGGTTTGCACATCGACGCAATCAACGCACGCGACGAAGTCGCGCTCGCCGCGCGCAAGCTGCCCCCGGACAGTGTGCTGTCGGTCGGCGCGATCAATGGCCGCAACATCTGGAAGACCGACCTGAACGCCGCGCTCGATTGGCTCACACCGCTCGCGCGCCAACTCGGCGATCGCTTGTGGCTCGCGCCGTCGTGCTCGCTGCTGCACGTGCCGGTCGATCTCGCGAGCGAAGAGAAGCTCGATGCGGAAATCCGCTCCTGGCTCGCGTTCGCGCTGCAAAAACTCGACGAGCTGAAGGTGCTCGCCACCGCGCTGAACGGCGGCCGCGACATGGTCGCCAATGAGCTCGCCGCCAATGCGGCCGCGATTGCCGCGCGTCGCGAGTCGCCGCGCGTGAACAACCCGGCGGTGAAGGCCGCGCTCGCGCGCATCGATGCGAATCTCGGCAATCGCCAGCATGCCTATGCCGAGCGCGCGGCGAAGCAGGCCGCGCTGCTCGAACTACCCGCATACCCGACCACGACGATCGGCTCGTTTCCGCAAACGGCGGAAATCCGCCACGCTCGCAGCCAATTCAGGAGCGGCGCGCTCGATCGGGAAGGCTATCGGAACGCGATGCGGCGGGAAATCGAGCGCAGCGTGCGCGAACAGGAAGCGCTGGGTCTCGACGTGCTCGTGCATGGCGAAGCCGAACGCAACGACATGGTCGAATACTTCGGCGAGCAACTCGACGGCTACGCGTTCAGCCAGTTCGGCTGGGTGCAGTCGTATGGTTCGCGCTGCGTGAAGCCGCCTATCCTGTTCGGCGACATCAGCCGACCGCGGGCGATGACGGTCGAATGGATCAGCTACGCGCAGTCGCTGACGAACAAGCCGATGAAGGGCATGCTGACCGGCCCGGTGACGATTCTCAACTGGTCGTTCGTGCGCGACGACCAGCCGCGTTCGGTGTCGTGCTACCAGCTCGCACTGGCGATCCGCGAAGAAGTGCTCGACCTGGAAAACGCCGGCGTACGCGTCGTGCAGATCGACGAAGCCGCGCTGCGCGAGGGCCTGCCGCTGCGTCGCGGGCAATGGGGTGAGTATCTGCGCTGGGCGGTCGAGTCGTTCCGGATCACCGCGAACGGCGTGCGTGACGAAACGCAGATCCACACGCATATGTGCTATTCGGAGTTCAACGACATCATCGCGTCGATCGCCGGTATGGATGCGGACGTCATCACGATCGAGACCTCGCGTTCGGACATGGAGCTGCTCGCCGCATTCGACGACTTCAACTACCCGAACGAGATCGGCCCTGGCGTCTATGACATTCACTCGCCGAACATCCCCACGCAGCAGCACATCGTGCAATTGATGCAAAAGGCGGCCGAGCGCATTCCAGCACAGCGTCTATGGGTGAACCCGGACTGTGGCCTGAAGACACGCCAGTGGGCTGAAGTGATTCCCGCGCTGACGAACATGGTTGCCGCCGCGAAGACGCTGCGCAGCCAGGTTCAGTAAAGGGCGAGCGAGCCGTCGCTTTCTTCGCGGCGGCTCGTCTCCGGACGGCCTCTTTGCGCCGGGCATTGAGCAAGGCGCTACATTCCTTTCCGCCAGCCGGATTCCGCGGCCGCTACATGCCGCGCGTCCATTGCTCACACACAATCACAGTTCAATCGCGCCAATACCCACGCCAACCGTATTGGACGCTCAACGCGATTGATACACTTCCAAAATTCCTTCTCCGGGTCGCTTGCGTCGACAGCAGAAGCCTCATTTCGAGGCACCTGCATGCCCGCGCCGAACGGTCTCACGCGGCGGCGCAGCGACCGGGAACGCTGATTGCGAGTTAGTCACGATGGCCGTGGTTAGCCACGGTCACCCGCAATCTCACACAGGAGAACCTCATGACCTCGGACAAGAATTCCAATCGACAACCGTCGAACCCGGCGCAACCCGGCCGAGACAGCGGACAGCAGCAACAGAACCAGACTCCTCCGACGCATCAGGGCGGCCAGCGGCAGCCCTGAGCGCGATGAGTGACGACGCGTGCAAGCGTCGTCGCTCGAACTAACGGAATTCCTGGTGAAACAACGCCGCGAATGGCGGATCGTGACTACGAAGGCGACGTGGAAAAACTACACATCTATCTGTTCGGCGCGCACGATGCGCTTCGCCATGAGCAGGCGCTGATCCGGCTCGACAAGGCGGGCTACATGGTCACGCTCGCGCGGCTCGTGGTCGAGGATCTGCCGACCTACACACAGGGACGCGAACGCCCCGAACTGCAGAGTCTGATCCGGCGCATCGCGCCGCGCGACACGCTCGTTGTGCTCGAGCTGGCTGCGCTCGGCTGCAATGCGCGCGACATTCTCGCCACCGTGATGCAGTGCCGGAAGGCCGGCGCGGCGCTGCGTTGCGTCGAAGTCGGCCATACCGATCTGGCCGGACGTCCCGAGCCGTCCGCGGTGAAGGCGCTGCGCGCGCTGGTACGGCTCGATGCCGCGTGCCGCAGCCTGCGCAGCCGCGATAGTCTCGCGGCCGTTCGCGCTAGCGGCAAACACACAGGCAGGCCGCCGTCGCTGTCCGAACAACAGCGCCAACGCGTGCTGCAATCCCTCGGCAGAGGACAGTCGGTCAGCGAAGTCGCGCGACGCTTCGGCACTTCGCGCCAGACCGTGATGCGCATTCGCGCGGACACGCCCGCGATGTAGAAAATACCTGCCGATCTGTTTCGTACCGTTCTTACCGCATCGCCGTTCGGGCATTCCGCACGGCGCGTTTCGCACGGCCGATTGTGTGGAAAGCGCCAGATAGCCCTGACGTGCGCGCACATGCCCCTGTCCGTAACAGATCAGTTACGGACAGGGGCATGTGCTTTGCTCTGAAAGTTCACACGTCTAACCTCAACCTACATACCATTATCAAACGTTGAGATCCGGACCCGAGGCGCGGCGCGATGCCGTATGAAAGCCATGAACGTGAAACGTCTGACTGTTTATGCAAGCCCGGGATCACTGCGAGTCGTCGCAGTCTGGAAGAGCCTGATCGAACATCATGCGCAAGTGTGCGGCTGGTCCGCGCACGTGAGCACCGCGGGCGGACGCGAGTCGCTGAGCGTCGATCTGGTCGATTGCCCGGCCGATCGCCTCGCGATCATCTCGGCCGCGTTGAGCGCGGGACCGATGACGGTGCTGACGAGCGACGCCGAGTCGACCATCCGTTCCTCATGAACCCAATGCCATAGCCCGCACGCCCTTCGCGGCATGGCTTTTGAGCGGCCTCCGTGGCACTGCTCCCCGAGCGACCTTCGCGGTCGCTTCTTTTTGTTGCGCGTCACGAGATTCGTTCGCCCACCTGCTGCGGCGGGGTCGGCCGACTCGCCTCGATGCGCGCGCGGAAATAATGCGCGGTGCGCAGCAGCCCTTCATCGAGCGACATGCCCGGCTGCCAGCCGAGCAGTTTGGTGGCCAGCGAGATGTCCGGCTGCCGATGCCACGGATCGTCGGCCGGCAGCGGCTGCGTTTCGAGCGGCGAAGCGGAGCCGGTCACCGCGACGATGCGTTGCGCGATCTCGCGCATCGACACTTCGTGCGGGTTGCCGAGGTTGACCGGGCCGCCCGGATCGTTGGCGCTATTCATCAGCAGGATGAAGGCATCGATCATGTCGTCGACGTAGCAGAACGAACGCGTCTGCGTACCGTCGCCATAGACGGTCAGCGGTTCGCCTCGCAGCGCCTGCATCATGAAGTTCGACACCACGCGGCCGTCGGACGGGTGCATGCGCGGGCCGTAGGTGTTGAAGATGCGCGCGATGCGGATCGACAGACCATGCTGGCGGCGATAGTCCATGAACAGCGTTTCCGCGCAGCGCTTGCCTTCGTCGTAGCACGAGCGCGGGCCGATCGGATTCACGTGGCCCCAGTAGTTTTCCTTCTGCGGATGCACGAGCGCGTCGCCATACACTTCGCTGGTCGAGGCCTGGAAAATCCGCGCCTTCACGCGCTTGGCAAGCCCGAGCATATTGATCGCGCCGTGCACGCTGGTCTTCGTGGTCTGCACCGGATCGTACTGGTAGTGAATCGGCGAGGCGGGGCACGCGAGGTTATAGATTTCGTCGACTTCCACATACAGCGGGAACGTTACGTCGTGACGCATCAGCTCGAAGTTCGCACAGTCGAGCAGATGCGCGATGTTGTCCTTCGTGCCGGTGTAGAAGTTGTCGACGCACAGCACGTCGTGCCCTTGCGCGACGAGCCGTTCGCACAGATGCGAGCCGAGAAAGCCGGCGCCGCCGGTAACCAGAATGCGCTTGCGGGTGAGTTCTTTCATGGTGCGTGATCCTGTGGTTGGAGCGCATTGGCGTTGAAAAGCGGCGTGGCGTCACGCGGTGACGTGCAGCAGCGCGTCGTGCCAGTCCTGCGCGAAACGGTCGATATGGAAACGCTCCAGCGCGGTGCGCCGTGCGCCCTCGCCGAGCCGCCGCGCTTCGCCAGGATCGCGCAGCAACCCGAGCATCGCGTCGACGAGCGCGTCGACGTCGGTATGCACGAAGCCGTTTTCGCCGTTGCGGATCACGGTGGCGAGCTCGGTGGTCGCGAGACCGACGATCGGCATGCCGATCGTCATCGCCTCGACGATCGCGAGACCGAGACTGGTCCAGCGGATCGGATTGAAAAAAAAGCGGTAGCGCGCGCTGAACGCGGCCAGATCGAGATTGCCGATTTCGCCGATGCCGTCGAGCCGCTGCGCGTCCATGCCGACGAGATCGAGCGGCACGCGCGTGCGGGTTTCGCTGAAGACGTCCGCGCCGAGCCGCCGGCCGCGCTGCGCGAGATGATTGACGACCACGATGCCGCGCTGCAGCTCGCCGCTGTAACGCACGCCGTCGGGCACCACGACGCCGTGTTCGATCACGCGCGTCGGCGTGACGCCGCTATCCCACATCAGCCGGTTGAAGTGCGTGACGTGGACCAGCAGCGTGCCGGGATCGTCCACCCAATGCCATTGCGCGAACGCGTTTTCCTGCGGCGGATCGTGCTCGACGTAGACGCGCGGCAGGACCCGCTGCGCGGCGCTCAGCACGTGCTCGCGGTCGTATTCCCAGTGCGTGCGATGCTGGTACAGCACCACGTCGAACTCGTGATTGGCGACGTCGTCGATCGCGATCTCGTGCACGTTGTCGCCCCACGGCAAGACGCCGACCTTGCCGACGTAACCGGGCGGATGACCTGGTTTCGTCACCAGATAGAAATCGTGCGGCGTCTGGCTCAAGTAGTACATGTAGTTGCCGTGCACGTGCCAGGTCAGCACGCGCAGTCGGCGGCAATTACGCAGCATGGTGCAGTTCCTCGTAAAACAACGAAACGGGTCCCTCATGCAGACTGCCGGGCGCGCCCGGCTGCGCGCCGGGCGCGCGCGCAAGCTGCTCGCGGGCGGTCTCGACCACCTCATCGACGCCGATGTTCAGCGCGCATGGATGGCCGTACGGGCACTCGCGGAACATGCATGGCCGGCACGCCGGATAGTCGGCCAGCACGCGATGCCGTGCATGATCGAGCGGCGCCCACCGGCGCGTGTCGCTGCCGCACGCGATCACGACCGACGCAGTCGCCACCGCCGCGGCGATGTGCGAGATGCCGGTGTCGTTACAGACCACGAGCCGCGCATGCGCCGTCAGTGCCGCGAGCCCGCCGAGCGACGTCGCACCGGCCAGATGCAGCGCGGGCGCGCTCATCGCGCCGAGCACCGCGCAGGTCAGCGGCGCTTCGGCGGCCGTGCCGGTGATCGCGATCTGCCAGCCGTCGGCGGCGAGGTGGTCGGCGACGGCCGCGAAGCGCTCGGCGGGCCAGCGCCGCGACGGCAATTGCGAGCCGGGGTGGATCAGCACGAGCCGCTCGTCTTCGATGCCGTGATACGCGCGCAGCGCGGCAAACTCATCGAGGTCGGGCGCGGTGAGCGGGAACGCCAGGCGCCGGTCGCGTACCGGCGCGCCGAGTGCGCTCATCAGCGCGAGATAGCGCTCCGGCTCCGGCAGCGCATCCGGCCAATCGATGAAGCAGCCTTCGCGCGTGGCCTCATCGGGCTGCACGAAGCCGGCATCGGCACGCGCGCCGAGTCGATGCAGCAGATCGTTGGCGACGCCGCCGCTGCCGTGCAATTGGATCGCCAGATCGAAATGCCGGTCGCGCATTCGCGCGAAGAACGCGGGCAAGCCATCGTCCGTTTCGGGCTGCTCGGGAAAACCGACGGCGCCCGGAAACACGATCAGCTCGTCGACGAGCGCCGCATAGCGCTCGACGAACGCGCGCGCCCACGGCAGTCCGATCAGTGCGATCTGCGCATCGGGGGCGGCGGCGCGCAGCGCGCGCAGCGCGGGCACCGCGCACAGCATGTCGCCGAGCTGCAGCGCGCGAAACACGACGATACGGCGCGGCGCGAGCGCCGCCAGCAGCGAGGGTGCGGTCATGGAAAGAACACCTTGAAACGGATGGCGCCATAGAGTCGCCAGTAGATCGACAGGAACGGAATCAGAATGGACGTCCAGATCATTTCGGCGACATGGCGCCAGCCGTGATTGCGCCCGCGCAGCCGACGCGCGCAGAAATAGCCGGTCAACCAGCACCACGCGATCACACCCGCGCCCGCGAGAATCGGCAGATCCGCGAACCCAGCGCCGATCGCGAGCAACGCGGCGGCGAGAATCGCGTAATACAGCAGCGGCGGCCGCGAGCCGATGCGCGTTCGAAACAGTTCGGGATGCTTGCGGTAAAGCAGCGCATCGAATTGGCTCTTTTTTTGCTGCGCGATGCTGACGCCCCAACGCGCGGGCCGCACCGGATGCACGACCACCGCGTCGCGGGCGCGCACGATCTGGCCGCCGGCGGTAAGCAGCGTGAATTGCAGATCCGAATCCTCGCGCCATGCCGACGTGAACCGTTCGTCGAAGCCGCCCGTCGCGACGAGCGCCGCGCGCGTGACGAACACGTTCGCGGTCGCGAACTCGGCGCGCGCGAGGCCGCTCGCGTCCGCTTCGTAATCGGTCGGCAACTCGGGTAGCTCGGGCAGCGGCACGACGATCCTGCCGGCGGCGGCCGTGGCGCCGGACGCGAGCGCCGCGACGCCGGCCGTCAGCCAGTGCGGATCGGGCAGCGTGTCGTCGTCGGTGAAGGCGATCAGCGACGCGCGCGCATACTGCCAGCCCGCGTTGCGCGCGCCGGCGGGACCCTGGGTGCGCGTGACCGGCAGGTAGTGCACCTCCAATCCACGCGGCGCCTGTTCGCGCGCGAACCGTTCGACGCAGGCGCGCGTGGCGTCGTCGGGACCGTCGTCGCAGACCACGATCTCGTAGCGATGGGGCGCGAACTGCTGCGCGCACAGCGCGTCGAGGCAGTTCGCGAGCATCTGGGGACGGCGATAGGTGGGCACCACCACCGACACGTCGGGGCACGACGGCGTGCGCAGCGTGCGGCCGGTTTCCTCGGCATCCTCACTGCTGTAGCGCGCGGCCACGCCGCCATGCAGTGGCGCCGGACACATGACCGACGCGTTCATACGCGGCCCCCCGCCTTATCGACGATGAACGGGCCGATCACGAGCGCGTCGAGCGGCGAAGTCCAGAACGACTCGACCGCGTCGCGCGGCGAATTCACCATCGGCTCGCCGCGCGTGTTGAACGACGTATTGACGAGGATCGGCACGCCCGTGCGCTGCTTGAACGCGGCCAGCAGGTCGTAGTACAGCGGGTGCTGCGCGCGGTTGATGGTCTGCACGCGCGCGGTGCCGTCTACATGCCGCACCGCGGGAATACGCGCGGCCTTGTCGGCGCGCACGTCGAAGATGAACAGCATGAACGGCGCGGTTTGACCGTTCACGAACCAGTCGTTTGCTTCCTCTTCGATCACGACCGGCGCGACCGGGCGGAAGTCTTCGCGATCCTTGATCTCGTTGAGTTTCGCCTGCATGTGCGGATCGATCGGCGACGCGAGGATCGAGCGCGCCCCGAGCGCGCGCGGCCCGAATTCGGTGCGGCCCTGATACCAGCCGATCACCTTGCCTTGCGCGAGCAGATCGGCGGTCTCGCCGGCGATATCGTCGAGGCGCCGGTACGGCACTTTCGACCAGCGCAGGAACTGCTCGATTTCCGCTTCGCTGAATTCCGGCCCGAGATACGCGTGATCCATTTTCCAGCGACGCTCGCGCTCGCCGCGCGCGGCACGCTCGCGATAGTCGGTCCACAGCGCCGCGCCGAGCGCGGTGCCGGCGTCGCCGGCCGCCGGCTGCACCCACACTTCGCTGAACGGCCCGGCATCGCGCACCTTCGAGTTCATCACGCAGTTCAATGCGACGCCGCCCGCCATCGAGAGCCGGCTCAAACCGGTCTGCCGATGCAGCCAGTGCGCGAGTTCCAGCACGGTCTCCTCGAGCACGCGCTGCAACGAATTGGCGATATCGAAGTGGCGTTGCTCAAGAGGACCGCCGCGTTCGCGCGCGGGACCGAAGCGCTCGGTCAGACGCGGCGCATCGACGGTATAGCTGCCGTCCTGGCGGTACTTCACGATCTCTCGAAACACGTCGACATAGGCCGGCTTGCCGTACGACGCGAGCGCCATCACCTTGTACTCGTCCGACGAGTGGAGGAAGCCGAGCCAGTCGGTCACCGCTTCGTACAGCAAGCCGAGCGAGTGCGGCAACTCGACCTGTTTCAGACGCGTGTACTCACCGCCGACGAATTGCCCCATGCTGGTCGTCACGCCTTCGCCGCGGCCGTCCATCGTCAGCACGGCGGTGTCGTCGAACGGCGCCGCGAGAAACGCGCTCGCTTCGTGCGCGAGATGGTGCTCGACGAAGTGCCACGCAAAGCCGTGCTCGCGATCCACACCCTGGAAGCGCTTGCGCAGATGATGCGGCGCGCCGTCGAGCAACTGCCCCTTCGCGTTCGCGATATAGCTGAGAAAGAGCGGGTCCCACGACGACGCGGACGGATTGTCCGGACGCGTGCCGGCCGGATCGAACGGCAGCTCGATCGTCGCGCCGGGCTTGTTCGGCATGCCGCCGAACAGCGCGGGGTCGTACGAGTAAGCGACGTGGTCGATGTCGGCGAGCGTGATGCCGGCGGCTTTCAGGCAGTAGTCGATCGCGTCGAACGGCAGCTGCCAGGTCGAGAACGGCACCGGACGTTTCGCGTGCTTGACGTGCGTGAAACGTTCGTCTTCGGCGGCGGCGAGCACCACGCCGTCACGCAGCAGCGCGGCCGCGCTGTCGTGATAGACCGCATTGATTCCGAGTGTGTACATGGCGTTAGCAGTGGGAGTGAGTTCAGGGAATGGTTGGCTGATCCGTCAGCGACGGCGTGCTCGTGTCATCGGCGCGGCCGGTGCGCCCGGCTGCGCCTCGACGCGGCGCGTTCGCATGCGCGCGCCGCAATTCGAGTGCCGCGTGCACGACTTCTTCGATCGGCACACCGAGCAGGCAAGCGTGATGCCCGTGCGGACACACGCTGCGATAGCACCAGCGGCATTCGACGTCGCGGTACAGCACGCGTTGCGGCGTTTGCCACGGCGTGTGCTGCGGGTTGGTCAGCGCGTAAAGATCGACGACCGGCGTGCCGAGCGCGGACGCGACATGCACGGGGCCGCTGTTGTTGGAGACGAGCACGCTTGCGCGTTCGAGCAGCGCGGCGAGCTCGGCGAGCGTCAGTGCACCGCTCAGGTCGTGTAGCTGCGCGCACACGCCTGGAGCAGCGGCGCGCATCACGGCCTCGACGAGCGCTCGCTCGCTCGCGCCGCCGGTCAACAGCACGGGGGCGCCGGTTTCGCGCGCGAGCCGTGTGGCGACTTCACCGAAGCGCTCGGGCGGATAGCGGCGCGATGCGGCGGTCGCCCCTGGATGCAGCACGATGCACTCGTCGTGGCGGGAGATGCCGAGGGTCGTCAGTTTCGCGTCGAGCGACCGGCGCGCGGCGGGCGGCACGCGAAAACGCATCGCGGTGTCGTTCGACTGCGCGCCGACGTGACGCACCAGATCGAGCTGGCGTTGCACCTCGTGCCGCGTGCGCTGCTGCGGCTCCGGTTCGTGCAGCCAGTCGGTCAACAGCGAGTACGGATTCTCGCGGCAATGCGCGAGGCGGCGCGGAATCCCCGCGAGATAGCACAGCATCGCGGCCGGCAACGGGCTTTGGCTATACACGGTGAAAATCACCGCTGCGTCGAAGCAGCCGCGCTTCAGCCGCTGCTGCATCCGATGATCGTCGAGCAGATCGCGCGTCACGGTCGACGCAGGCGCGACCCACGGCGCGTCGTATTCGATCACGTCGTCGACGTCGTCGAGAAACGGCGCGAGCGCGACGCCGCTGCGCGACGCGAGCAGCGTGAGATGGCGATCTCGGGCGGACTCGCGCAGCGCGTGCAGCGCGGGCGTCGTCATCAGCACGTCGCCGAGATTGTCGAGGCGCACGCACAGAATCCGTTTGACCTCGTCGCCCCAGCACACCGGCTGCGACGTGTCGGGCACGCGCGCATGAGCGAGCGTGGGCGGCGCAAGTGGCAGAGGTGCGTTCACCGCGGCGCCTCCTTGCGGCGTGCCGCGCTGCCCGGCGGCAGACCGTTCAACACGACGCGTTGCGCGGCCTCGTGCAAATCGGCCGCGCGCGCATTCGGTGTGCGCTGCGGGCCGGCCCGCCATTCGGTCTCGTGGCCGTTGTCGAGCAGGATCGTGCGACAGCCGGCGCGATTGCCTGCTTCGACGTCGTCGAGAATGTCGCCGACGAACCAGCTTTGGGCGAGATCGAGTTCATGCTCTTTGGCCGCGCGCAGCAGCATGCCGGGCGCGGGCTTGCGGCAGTCGCAGACGATCGCGTAACGCTCGACGCTGCCCTCGGGATGATGCGGACACCAGTACGCGCCGGCGAGCGTGGCGCCGCACTCGGCGAACATCTGCCGCAGCCGGTGTTCGACGGCGAACAGCGCTTTGTCTTCGAACTTGCCGAGCGCGATGCCGGACTGATTGCTGATCATGAACAACGCATAAGGGTAGGCGGCGAGCAGCGCGAGCGCCTCGCGCGCGCCGGGCGCGAAACGCATCAGCGCGGGATCGGCGTTGTAGGGCACGTCTTCGAGCAGCGTGCCGTCCTTGTCGATGAATACAGCGGGTACCGTCATGATGGTTGGTGGTATTTGCGAGCGTGGGCCGAAAGTCGGAAAAAGGCGCGCCGTAGCCGCTGGACCGGCCGCGGCGCGTTCCAAATGCGCACGCCGTGCGCGTTCGCGCGGCGTGCGCCGTCGTCAACGGAACGACGCTCCGGCTGCTGCTCGCAGCGGTAGCTGCGCCGGCTCGGAGCCGACGTCGAGCGATGTTTTGCTCGGCGCGAGCCTTGCCGCGCGTGCATAGATTTGCGCGAGCGCTTCGCTGACGCCGCGCCAGGTAAAACCGGTCCGCGCCCGTTCGAGGCCCGCTTCGCCCATCCGGCGCGCGAGCGCGGGGTCGCGCCGCAAGTGGTCGAGACGCGCCGCGAGCGCGTGCGGATCGCGCGGCGGCACCAGAAAGCCGGTCACGCCATCGACCACCGAATAGCGAATGCCGCCGACATCGGCGCCGATCACCGGCGTCGCGCAGGCCATCGCCTCGACCGGCGTAATGCCGAACGGCTCGTACCACGGCGTCGTCACGAACACGTCGGCGGCGCTATAGAAGTAGCGCAGCCGCGCGCGACCACGCCGGCCGACGAAGCACGTCTCGTCCGCGACACCGCATTCGCGTGCGATCTCGCGCAGGCGCGCGATCTCCGGTGTCGCGATTTCGTTGGGCGCGTCCGAATTGCCTCCGACCACGTACAGCCGCGCTGCCGCGTTGAAGGTGTGCTTCAGCACGCCCACGCCGCGTACCACGTTGTCGATGCCTTTGCGCTGCACGAGCCGGCCTAGCTGCAGCACGATGAAGTCGTGCGGGCTCCAGCCGAGCGCATGGCGGGCGGCTTCGCGCTCGACGGGCCGGAACTCCTCATCGTCGAAACCGCACGGTACGATCTGGATGCGCGCGGGATCGGCGCGATAGTGTTCGAGCAGATCGGCCTGGTCCTGCGGACATTCGGCGACGACGACGTCCGAGCGTGCGACCAGTTCGTCTTCGATCGCGAAGCGCTCGTCGGGGAAGCCGTCATTCGCGCCTTGATGGATGCGCCGCACGCGGCCGAGCGCATGAAAGGTCGTGATCAGCGGCACGCCGAGCGCAGCCTTGACCTTCAGCGCGGCGAGACCGGACATGAAGAAGTTCGCGTGCATCACGTCGTACGGCTGAGGTTCACGCCGAAAGAACCCGATCAGAAACGCGGCGAACTCGTCCATGAACGGCAGTAATTGTTCCTTCGGCAATTGTCGCGGCGGTCCGGCAGGCACATGAATCACGCGTACGCCGTCCATGTCGACGCGCTCGGGCACGAGTGCGCGATCGCGACGCGTGAACACGTCGACCTGATGGCCCATTTCCACCAGCTGACGCGCGACGTTCGCGACGTAGATATTCTGGCCGCCGCTATCGACGCCACCGGCGACAGCAAGTGGCGACGCATGTTCACTGATCAGGGCGATCTTCATTTGCACTCCTTCCTGAGATGCGCGTTCTTCGATATTGAGGAATCGTTTCACCGGCCCCGAGCATTCGCTGTGCCATTCGGATCCTGCGGTGCCGGGAAACGACGGTAGACGTTGGTGCGGACGGACGAAGCGCTGTGGCGTGCCCTTTTTCGTGCAGACAGGGAAGCGCTGTGGCGTTCCCTTTTTCTACATACGATCATGTAACTTCGCACCGCTGGTGGCGCCGCGGTACTAGGATGGGCGGAGGATTGCGCGCAATGAACAGGTAAGAGTTGCGCGGCGAGAGTTGCCGTACACCGGTCATTTTTCGCTCGCCGCCGGGCGCGTCACTTGCTGAACGCCCCATTTGTGCGACGTTTTTATCCGGGCGCGCCCCCGACCAGGATCCCATGCCGAATTCCGTCCCGCCGCCTCGCTCCGAACTGACGCGCCGAATCGTCGGCGATCTCGCGCATGCGGTATGGCGTTATCGCTGGCAGACCAGCGGGGCGCTCGCGCTGATGATCACGGCCCGGCTCGCGACCGTGCTGATGCCGCTCACGCTGAAGCACATCGTCGATGAACTCGGCCATCCGCTCGCGCATGCGGCGTTTCCGGTGTTCCTCGTGCTCGCCTATGCGCTGCTGCGCTTTCTCGGCGACGCGCTGAACGAGGCGCGCGACGTCGTGTTCAGCATCGTCGTGCAGCGCACGGTCGCGGCGCTGACCGAGCGGACCTTCGCGCATCTGCATCGGTTGAGCGCGCGCTTTCATGCGCGGCGCGAGACGGGCGCGATCGTGCGCGACGTGCAGAAAGGCGCCGACGGTATCGGATTTTTGCTCGGCACCGCGCTGTTTACGATCGTGCCGACCTTCTTCGAGATCGCGGTGATCGTCGCGATCATGGTGCACGCCTACGCGCGCGAATTCATGCTCGTGATCGTCGCGACCTTCGTGCTGTATGCGGGTTATACGTTCGTGTTCACGCGGCGACGCGTCGCGTTCCAGCGCGCGGTCAATCTGCTCGAAGCGCAATCGGACGGCCGGCTCGTCGATAGTCTGCTGAACTACGACACGGTCAAGTACTTCGCGACCGAAGACAGCGAAACTCGACGGCTCGGCGACGTGCTGGAAAAGTGGGTCCACGCGCGCATCGCGAACCAGAACGCGTTGACCGCGTTGCACGTGGGACAGAGCGCGGTGATCGCGCTCGGGGTGGCGGGGGTCATGCTGCTCGCCGCGCAGCACGTGGTGGCCGGCAGCATGAGCGTCGGCGATCTGATTCTGGTCAACGCCTACCTGATTCAGGTCTGCATGCCGTTGAACACGCTCGGCTTCGTGTTTCGTGAGACCAACGACGCGCTCGTCAACGTCGAGCGCATGTTCGTGATTCTGGCCGCGCGCGGCCGCGTCGGCGAGGATATCGATGCCCGCGACGCGCAGCCGCTGAAGGTCGGCGCGGGGCTGATCGAGTTCGAGCACGTCGATTTTGGCTACGACACCGCGCGTCAGGTGCTGCGCGATGTCGACTTCCATGCGTATCCGGGCAAGACGCTCGCGGTGGTCGGCGGCAGCGGCTCGGGCAAATCGACGCTCGTGAAGCTGTTGTTCCGGCTCTATCGGCCCGAGCGCGGCATGATCCGCATCGACGGGCAAGACATCAGCCAGGTCACGCAGCGCAGTCTGCGCGAGGCGATCGGCATCGTGCCGCAGGACACCGTGCTGTTCAATGAAACGATCGCCTACAACATTGCGTATGGACGTCCGTCGGCGACACGTGCGGACGTGGTGCGCGCCGCGCGTGCCGCGCAGCTCGACGAATTCATCGAGCGCTTGCCCGATCACTACGACACGCGCGTTGGCGAGCGCGGCGTGCGGCTGTCGGGCGGCGAGCGGCAGCGTATCGCAATTGCGCGCGCGATCCTGAAGGACCCGCGCATCATCGTGTTCGACGAAGCGACCTCGGCGCTCGACACGCGCTCCGAGCGCGCGATCCAGACCGAGCTGACGCGTCTCGCGCAAGGCCGTACGTCGATCGTGATCGCGCATCGGCTCTCTACTGTCGTCGACGCGGACTGGATTCTGGTGATGGAGCATGGCCAGGTGGTAGAGCAGGGCACGCATCGGGAGCTGCTCGCGCGCGAGGCTGTGTACGCGAAGATGTGGTCGCTGCAATGGCAGCAGGGCGAACTCGAACACGCGCAGCGCCGGCTGACTGCTCGGTCGGTCAGCGTCAGCGCATTGACGGCGGGTGTGATCGATGCGTTGCACGACGAGATCGCCGCGCAGCGCGTGGTCGTCTACGCAGAGCCGACCGACAACGAACTGCGCTTGACCGCGCGATCCGAGCGTGCTGCAGCCGCTGATCGCCGAGTTGTGCCGCAACGAGATCGCGCAGGCGCAGCCGGGACAGCGCATCGCATTGCGCGCGGAGCGTCACGGCAATCACGTATGGTTTAGCGTGCTTGGCATGGGCGACAAACCGGCCGAGCTATCGCAGGCGACGGCGCGGCATTTGGAAAGCGCGCTGGCGGCTGCGGGCGGCAGCTTCACGCTGACCCCGCTGAATGGGCGGCTCGCGTATGTGGCGATGCTGCCGCTGCGGCCGGTCGCGGATGCGCAGCCGCCATTGGCTTCAGAGTCCACCGGAGCGGATTCGGCCGAGCCAGCTTCGCTCGACGGCCTCTTCGTGCTCGCGATCGACGATCAGGAAGAAGCACGTGACGCGCTCGAAGCGGTGCTGAGCACGAGCGGCGCACGTGTGCGGCTGTTCGCATCCGGCCGCGAAGCGCTGGATTGGCTGCGCGCGACGGACCCGGCGCAATGGCCGCAGGTGCTGCTCTGCGACCTGGTGCTGGCCGGCGAAGATGGCTACGACGTGCTGCGCCGCTTGCGCGAACTGGAAGGCGAGCGGCCGTCCTTGCCGGGCAGGCCACCGCCACTGCCCGCGATTGCGTTGACCGGCTACACGGACGCACTCGACGAACAGCACGCGCGCGGCGTGGGCTTCGACGCACATTTGAACAAGCCCGTGCCGCCTGAAGAACTGATCGCCGCGATCCGTCGGCTCGCGCCTGTGCCGTCGAGCGCTGACTCGACGTTGCCAGGATAAGGAAAGCGCGTGATTCAGGTCTCAGGTCGGCGCGTCGGGCTTCCTACCACGGACGTCGTTGCGGACGCGTCGAGATTGCGCTCGGCCGCGCGCACGCGGTCGCGCATCGCGAGGATCGACTGCGGGACCACCCGGCGTTCTCGCACGGTCCACGCAAGCCCAGCCAGCAATTCGATGCCGTCGCGCACCAGCGTGCCTTCTCGCGCGAATACGTCGAGGGCGCGCAACGTCGCGCTCAACGCTTCGCCCAACGGCAGACGCAGCCATGCCACCCACGCGGCATTGCGGGCGAGCATGCGTCGCCGCAACGCGCTGTCGCGCACCGGCGACGGACGATGCTGGAGCGTCAACTGCTCGCAGTAGGCGATCGCATGTCCCGACGCGAGCACGTCGAGTGAAACGAGCGTTTCCTCGCCGCCGATGAAAAGGCGCGGCTCATAGCCGCCGACCTCCCGAAACAGCGCGGTACGAAACACGCACGCGCCCGCCATATAGCCGATCAAAGCAGGCCCGGGCAGGCCGACACGTCCCAGCGGGCTTGCGCGCATCAACGCACAGGTCGGATCGGTCGCGTGGTCAGCGCCGACGGCCACGCGCGCATTGAGCACGCCGACGCGGGGCCAGGCGTCGAGCAATTGCACCGCGCGTTCGAGCGAGCCGGGCTCCCACCAGGTGTCGTCATCGCAGAACGCGACATAGTCGGTCTCGACGCACGCGACCGCATGGTTGCGGCCCGCCGCGCCGAGATTGCCGTTGCATTCGACGATGCGAACGCTCGGATAGCGCGCTTCGACGAGTGCGACCGTGTTGTCGGTGGAGCCGTTGTCGGCGACGATGATGGGCGGGCTTTCGGGTAATGCGAGCAGACGTTCCAGGGTGGTGAGCAATTCGCCCGCACGGTTATACGTGAGAACGACGATCGAAATGCGCGGGTGGGCGGTTTTTGTTCGCATGCTGTGCAATCGCTTCGACGGTTGGACAGCGACGGCGAAGCAAACCCCGTGCCGTGCGTCACGCGTTTTGCGGGTGTCGACTGGATTCACCGTGGCCGAGCTGCCAATAGCGTTCGGCCGAAAAGAGGCTCGCCTGTCCTTCGGGACCGAACGCGCGCAATTGGCTGCGATAGGCGTCGAGTGCCGCGCGCTTCATACGCTCGTGTTTCGTCGTGCCGGGCACGTCCAGCGCGTGCGGCGCGTCAGCGGCATAGCCGCGGGTCGCCAGGTCGCATAGGCGCGCTTGCACGACGCCGGGTATGCGCCGATAGGGCACTTCCTCATAGGCGATGAAGCGCATCGCAGGCTGGCGCCGCATCAGTGCCAGACAGGCATCGGCCACCATAACGTGATCCGAGTGGAACAGTCCCAACGGCATCAGGACACGCGTGGGTTTCGCATGAGCAACGGTCTGGCTCAACGCCGTAATCAGCTCGTCCGTACCGGGCGACGCATGGTATTGCGCGTCGCGGAACAGCAAATGCACGGGCATCGCCGACAGCAATCCCAGCGCCTCCCGGTCCTCCGCCTGACGCGTGCGCATCGCTTCGAATGCGTCGGCGAAACCGGCCGCGCGGTCCCAGTCGGTCGTGATTTTCTCGGCGGGCGGCGCGGTGAAAACCGTGCAAACGACCGTCCCGGGATGCGCGGCGAGCAGAAGTCCGCAACTGAGGACCGCATCGTCCAGATGCGGTGAGATGACGAGCAGGCGCTGGTTCGATTCCATACCGGCGAATAGCAAGCTCCGTGCCGCCGTCGCGGCGCGCGACGGGGCGGTGCTGGAATAGCCCTTGCTGACCTGCGTTTCTACTACTGCTTACAAATTCAGCCATGAGCCCGCCTGCAAAACCGCCCGATCACATCCATACCGTCGAAGTCCGCAAAGGTCAGGTAACCGAAGCAATGTCTCGCGACGCGTTTCGCGAGCGTTTCATGGCCCGCTTCTACGACCCGGCGTTCCGCGCGGAAGACGCATCGCTCGCGCGGCTCGAAGCGATCGCGTGGGATGCTTACTCACACGGCCGCAAGGCGCCGGTCACCGAAAAGGCCGGCCCGGGATTCGCCGACCCGGACTACGACCTGTCGGTCGAATGGCGAGCGGCGAGCGAGCGCATGAAGGCGGCGCAGGCGCGACAGCGCGATCCGGCGACGCGCTCGCGCGTGCTCGTGATCAACGCGTCCTCGCGTAACGACTACACGTGCCCCGGCGAGATGTCGAAGAGCTTCCGGCTCGCGAAGATCGCGCAACAGGCGCTCGAACGCCGGACCTTCGACGTCGATTTCCTCGACCTGTCGCAGCTGAACTCCGATCGCGACTTGCATATTCACCCGTGCAAAGGCTGTGTGTCGACCGCGATGCCGCTGTGTCACTGGCCATGCAGCTGTTATCCGAACCATTCGCTCGGGCTCGTCAACGACTGGATGAACGAGATCTACGAGCGCTTTGCCGCCTGCCATGGCGTGCTGATCGTGACGCCGGTCTACTGGTATCAGGTGTCCGCGCCGCTGAAGCTGATGATGGATCGCCTTGTTTGCGCCGACGGCGGCAATCCCGATCCCACCTCGACGCACGGCAAGAAACCCGACGAAGCGAAGCGTCTCGAACTGGCCGGCTGGGACTATCCGAAACATCTGGCGGGCCGGGCCTATGGCGTCGTCGTGCATGGCGACGTCGCCGGCATCGAGGACTCGCGCAGGGCGCTCGCCGACTGGCTCGACTGGATGGGCTTCGTCGAAGCGGGCGCGAAGTCGCGGCTCGATCGCTTTATCGGCTATTACGAGCCTTACGCGACCAGCCATGAAGCGCTCGATCGCGACGAGGACATGCAGCAGGAAGTGGCCAACGTGGCCGAGGCGGTCGCGACCTGCGTGGAGCAGATCCGTGGCGGGCGCAAGGAACCGGACGACAGCCTCGGCACGCCGCGCGCCAAATGATCCCCAACTCAGACCAGAAAGGCCAAGCATGACGAACGACGAAGTGGCGAGCCCGCGCACGCAACGGCGCCGGCTCGGAGGATGGCTGCCGAGCGAGGAAGCGCATCTCGCGCGCTACCGGACCGCGCTGGCCGCGAAAGCGCGCGAACGTGCGCGCACCGCGCCACGCACGCGCGCCGTCGCGGAACTCGCGGCGCTGATCGAAGGCGATCCGGTGCTGCGCATGGATATGACGCGGGCCATCATGCAGGCACAGCAAGCGGGCTACGTGCTCGGCTATGCAACGATCGACGAGCTGATGACGGTCGTCGATTACCTGATGACGTACGCGCCGCCGTTCAGCGAATCCAATCTGATTCATTGTCCTCTGAACGCGGTGCTCGACTGGCCGATGTGCATGCCGTCCGGCTATGCGCTGTTTCGCGACCCGGCGCTCAACGCGCAACTCAAACACGTGCTGAACTGCTGGTGCGGTTTTCTGAGCGGTCCGCATTCACGCGAACATTTGAATCCGTCGTCGCCCGACGGCTGGTTCAGTGCCGAGGCCGATCAACGGATCGGCCTCGCCCAATTCGTTTGCGATCCCGAGCAACCGTATTGGGGTTTTACGTCGTGGAACGATTTCTTCACCCGGCGCTTTCGTCCCGGCATGCGGCCGGTCGAGGAGCCGGACAACGACAGGCTGATCGTCAGCGCGTGCGAGGCGACGCCGTACAACGTGCAGCACGGTGTGCAGCTGCGCGACACGTTCTGGATCAAGTCGCAGCCGTATTCGCTCGAAGACATGCTGAGCTCGCGCGAACGCGAACTGGCGCGGCGCTTCGAGGGCGGCTCGGTGTATCAGGCGTTTCTGAGCGCGTTCAACTATCACCGCTGGCATGCGCCGGTCAGTGGCGTGATCTCGCGCGCGTACGCGGCGGACGGCAGCTACTATTCGACCGCCGATAGCGAAGGCGAAGACCCGAGCGGGCTCAACGATTCGCAGGGCTACATCACGGCGCTCGCGGCGCGCGCGGTGATCGTGATCGAATGCGACGATCCGGCGGTGGGGCAGGTGGCGTGCGTGCTCGTCGGCATGGCGGACGTGTCGTCGTGCATCATCGAGGCGTTGCCGGGGCAACGCGTCCGAAAGGGCGATGAGTTGGGGTTTTTCCAGTACGGCGGATCGACCTGCTGCCTGGTGTTCGAGCCGGGCGTGATCGAGCGCTTCGTCGTCGAGCCGCCGTTCGGCGACAAGCAGCCGCCGATCAAGGTCAACGCGGCCGTTGCAAGGGTCGGGTCGCGCAACGCATCGCCGTCGCAAAGCAACGGCTAGACGCGCTGCGCGCCGCCGGGCGGCGGATTCAACTGCGCAGCCGCGCGAAAATGCTCAGCAGGTCTTCGAGAACCACCGGCTTTTTCAGGTGCGCGTCGAAGCCCGCATCTTCGGCCGCGCTGACGTCCGCCTGCTGGCCGAAGCCGCTAACCGCGATACAGATCACGGACTTCATCGCCGGCATGCTGCGCAGCTTGCCGATGAACTCCATACCGTCCATGCCCGGCATGCCGATGTCGGACAGGATGATATCGGGCGCGTTACCGTTGATGATCGTCAGCGCTTCCTCGCCGCTCGTCGCGGTGCGCACTTCGGCGCCCTCGCTTTCCAGCAGCAGCTTGAAGGTTTCGACGGTCGCGGCGTCGTCGTCGACCATCAGGATGCGCGTGCCTTTCAGCGGCTCGCCGGTGATTTCGATCCCCGCGCTCGTGCGGGTGGCGAGCCGGTGGGTAGGCAGCGTCACCGTGAAGGTTGCACCGCGGCCGATGCCTTCCGACTCCGCGCGCACCGCGCCGCCGTGCAGGTTGACCAGATCGCGCACCAACGCAAGGCCGATGCCGAGGCCCCCGCGGCGCGAGGCCGGATCGCGGCTCTGCTGGAACATCTCGAAGATATGCGGCAGCAGCGAGGCCTCGATGCCGGTGCCGGTATCGCTGACGCGCAGCACGGCCTCTGCGTGGTCATTGACCTGCAACGACACCTGGATCGAGCCGCGCTGCGTGAACTTCAGCGCATTACTGATCAGATTCCACACGATCTGCTCGATACGCGTCAGATCCGCATGAATGATCACGGGCGCATCGGTCACTTCGACGCTCAATGTGATGCCGCGCTGCGCGGCATCGTCCTGCACCGCGCTGCATACGCGCTGCACGATCTCGCGCATGTCGACCACGGTGCGCACGACCGACAGCTTGCCGGTGCGCACGCGCGAAATATCGAGCAGGTCGTCGATGATTTGCGCCTGGCCGATCACGGTGCGGCGGATCGTATCGGTCGCGCGCGACACGTTCAGGTTCTGGCGCGTTTCGGGCGCGCGCGCGATCAGTTCGGCGCTCGCTGATATCAGGTTCAGCGGATGCTTGAGCTCGTGCGAGACGACCGCCAGGAATTCGTCGCGGCGCCGCTGCGCTTCGCGCTCGCTCGCCGCGCGCAGCGTTTCGACGTGGGTGCCGCGTCCCGAGGTCGGATCGCTGGCGAACTCGCCGAGATCGCGCGTGATCTTCGCAAAGCCGCTAAGACCCGGCTCGTCGAGACGGGACAGCACACCGCTCGCGAAAAAGCGCGTGCCGTCCTTGCGCAGATGCCAGCTCTCCTCTTCGGCGCGGCCGTTCAGACGCGCTTCGGCGAACTCGCGTTGCGCAACGTTCGCGGCGCGGTCTTCGTCGGTGTACAGGATGTCGGCGGACTGGCCGATCATTTCGGCTTCGGAATAGCCGAAAATCCGTTCCGCGCCCGCGTTCCAGCTATTGATCACGCCGTTTTCGTCGAACGTGATGATCGCGTAGTCCTTGGTGCCCTCGGCGACGAGGCGCATGCGCCGTTCGCCTTCGCGCAGCCGGTCTTCCGCCTGACGCCGGCCGGTGATGTCGATGAACGACAGCACCGCGCCGTCGATGCGGTCTTCTGTCGTGCGGTAGGGCACGAAGCGCGCGAGATACCACCGCCCGTCATTGCTCTTCAGCTCGCGCTCGATCAGGCGCAGCGATTCGAATGCTTCGGCCGCGTCGTCGGCGAGCTTGTCGTATTCGAGGCGGTGGGTGATGTCGAGCAGCGAGCGCCCGATGTCCGACGGAATGATGCTGAACACGTCGGTGGCGCGCGGCGTATAGCGCTTGATGCAAATGTTGCGGTCGACGAAGATCGTGCCGATGTCGTTCGCGGCGATCAGGTTATGCAGGTCGTCGTTGATCTTGCCGGTTTCCTCGACCTTCGACTTCAGCTCCGCGTTGACCGTAGTCAGCTCTTCGTTGATCGATTGCAGCTCTTCCTTGCTGGTTTCCAGCTCCTCGGTCGCCGAGCGCAGTTCCTCGTTGATCGCCTGCAATTCCTCGTTCGACGCCTTCAGCTCCTCGGTCGAGGTCTCCGACTGCTCGATGGTGGACTGCAGCTGCTCCTTCGTGCGTTGCAGCTCGCGTTCGAGCTGGCTGATGATCGGGTCTTTCTGCACGTCGGCCGACGCCGTTTCGGCGTTGGCCATGCTGTCTTCGACCTCGTCGAACAGCACCAGCACGAAGTCCGCGTTCGCTTCCGGGTCGTGCACCGGCCGCGCGGTCATGTTGACGAAGTAAGAACGGCCATCGCGCTCGATGTGCACGCGGCGCGCTTCGACGCTGCGGTTCGTGTGCAAGGCCTGATAGATCGCGGTACGCAGTTCGAGCCGCAGTTCCGGACGCACGGCGGCCACGATGTTATGCGACGGCTCGCCGCCCGAATATTGCAGAAAACGCCCGGCGCGGTCGGACAGATGAACGATTTCGGATTCGCGGCTCACCAGCACGCTGGGCGGCGCATATTGCTCGACGAGCCGTTGATGCAGATCACCGAATGAAAAGCGCCGGCGCCCGGGCGGCTGCACGGTGGTGACGAGGGGGCGCGAGCTCATCGTGCCCGAAATCGCGATGGGCATCGGCGTGTCGCCGCGCACGGCCATGTTCGCGCGGTAGATGCGGTTGCGCTTGTCGACCACGGTGAACATCGAGCTCACGCTGTCGGCCGACTCCGAGCTGCCGAGAAACAGCACGCCGCCGGGCCGCAGCGCGAAGTGGAACATCTTCAGAATTTCGATCTGCGCTTCGCGGTCCAGATAGATCAGCAGATTGCGGCAGCAGATCATATCGAGCCGCGAGAACGGCGGGTCGCTGAGCACGTTATGGTGCGCGAACAGCATGTGTTCGCGCAGCTCTTTCTTGATCCGGAAGTGCGCGGCGTCTTTGGTGAAGAACTGGCGGATGCGCGCCGGCGTCAGGTCGGCCGAGACCGAATCCGGGTACAGGCCCACGCGCGCGAACGCAATGGCGCGCTCGTCGATATCGGTTGCGAATACCTGGAACGACACGCCCTCGGGCGACTTAAGCGAGCGCTCCTGCAGCAGCATTGCCAACGAATACGCTTCCTCGCCGGTCGCGCAGCCCACCGACCAGACGCGGATGCGGTCCTGTTCGCCGCGGTTTTCGAAGAGCGGCGGCAACACCTCGCGCTCGAGCACGTCGAACGCTTCCTTGTCGCGGAAGAAATTGGTGACGCTGATCAGCATGTCCTGCAGCAGCGCCTGCGTTTCTTCAGGGTGCAGATGCAGATAATCGCGATACGCCTGCAAATCCGTAATGCCGTTGACCTGCAGCCGGCGTTCGATACGGCGCAGAACCGTAGCCCGTTTGTAATGCCGGAAGTCGTGCGCGGTGCGGGTGCGCAGGATCACCATGATCTCGCGCAGCGCGCGCTCGGCCGACTCGTTGACCGTATCTTCCTCGGGCTCGTCCGGCTGCACGGCCGGCAGGTGGATTTCCCGCGCGGTGGACCACAGATCGAGCAGGCGCTGCGGCATCTCCGCCGCGGTCATCACGAAGTCGGCCATGCCGGTCGCGATCGCGCTGCGCGGCATGCTGTCGTATTCGGCTTCGGAAGGGTCCTGCACGAGCGTGATGCCGCCCATTTCCTTGATGCGCGACAGGCCGACCGAGCCGTCCGAGCCCGCACCCGACATCACGATGCCGATCGCGCGTTCGCGGTGCGCCTCGGCGAGCGTGCGGAAGAACAGATCGATGCTCGCGCGGCGTCCTTCTTCGGACTGCTTCTGCGTGACGCGCAGGTAGCCGTCCACCATGATCATTTCGAACGAGGGGGCGACCAGATAAACGTGGTCCGATTCGATTTGCGTGGGGCCCGTGACCTGCTGCACCGGCATGCTGGTGACCTTCTGCAGCAGCGAGGCCAGATTGCTTTCGTGGTCCGGCGACAGGTGAACGACCACGACGAAGGCCATCGACGTATGCGCGGGCAGTGCCTCGAAGAATTCCGTCAGCGCGTTAAGCCCCCCCGCCGATGCGCCGATACCGACGATCGGGTAGAGTGCCTGGCTAGGCAGAGTTTGCCCTCGCTTCTTTGACATGGCTGCGTGTCCCTTCTTGGAAAAGGATAGTGTTCAGCGGTGGATTTTTATAGGGCAACGAGCCCATTTCTTGCTCGGCCCGGATCGCTATTATCCCGCATTGCACTCATTTTTCCAGCAGCATCGACTGCAAGAGTTCGGCCGCGTGGCCCGCGCGCCGGGCGTTGTCCTCCTCGCGTTGTTGTGCGGCGGTGTCTCCTATCGCCGCGAAGTGTGCGCCGAGCTCACGGCTGAACATTTCGCGCTCGCGCAGCGCCCGCAGCGCATTGCGCAGCGACATCTCAGCATCGGTCATGCGGCCGTCGTCGAGCGATGCGGCCGAGTATGCATGGCCGGTATGGCAGCGGTAACGCAGCACGCGCGAAGCGGTGATGCGCCACAGCGTGCCGTTGCATTCGGGGCATGTAAAAGTCGACGGCGCCGCCAGTCCCTCGATCGCGTCGAACGGCGCGGTGCCGGACAGCCACGCGCGCTGTTCGAGGACGACGCGGTCGGAGGCCTCGCGTTGCGCCGGGCCGAGATTTACCGGCGGATTGGCAATGCCGCCGGTCAGTTTTACCAAACATGGGCCCAGTTGCTGAAGCGGCAGCACGTGGTCGGCGAAGGGCGTTGCGTGACGTGGCATCTCGCTCGCGAACGCGTCGTCGGGGTCCTGCACGACCGTCGTGCCGCCGCACGCCTGGATCGCTTCGAGGCCCGCGGCGCCATCGTCGAGCAGGCCGGTCAGGATCACGCCGATCGCGCGTGGTCCCATCTGCGCGGCCGCGCTGCGAAACAGCGGGTCGATCGCGGGGCGCGCGAAGTTTTCTTTCGCGCCATGCAGCAGCCGCAGCTGGCCGTCCTCCACCACGAGGTGCCGATCGGGCGGCGCCACGTAAATTCTGCCGGGCGCGTAATGTTCGCCATCCTGCGCGTGCTTGGCCGGTAGCGGGCCGGCCTGGTTCAGAAGCGTGGGCAGCATGCTGCCGTGCGCGCCGATGTGCAGCACGACGGCGATGCTGGCGGGCATATCGACGGGAAGCTGCGACGCAAGCGCACGCAGCGCGTCGACCCCTCCCGAGGACGTGCCGATTACGATGAAATCACGGTGGGTCAAGTGGACTCCGGGACGTGGAAGCAGGACTCGAAAGCGGGCCTTTCGTGTCAGTCAACTTAATGAGCAAGCGATATGCCGTCCGGGCATTTTTATTGCGCCGTCGCCGGTGAAAACGTCCTTTGCGTCGACCCCGGTCTTCAGCCTCCGCCACAAATCAGCCACGCGGGACGAAAGCGCCGCGAACCACGCACAGGCATATGATGAACATCTAGGACAGGCGTGCCGGACATGGCCGGCACGATACGACGTTCCTGCGCAAGCTCACACTCATGGCGACTCCGATTCAAGCTTCCGCGCCAGCGGAAAGCTGCCACGTCGTTGGCATTGGCGCATCCGCCGGCGGCATCGAGGCGATGCATTGCCTGCTTCAGGCTTTGCCCGCCGAACCTGCGCTTGCGCTCGTCGTCGTGCAACACCAGCTGCCGGGTGGATCGAACGAGCTCGTGAATCTGGTCAGCAAGTGGACGTTGCTGCCGGTCCGTGCCGCGAACAACGGCGAGCGTCCCGAGCCGAACCACGTGTACGTCGCGGGTTCCGACGACGTACTGACTCTCGAAGGCGGCCTCTTTCGCACGCGGCCGGTCGACGGCGGCAGCCGCCGCCCCGGCATCGACACCATCGACGCATTCCTTGAAAGCCTCGCGCAAGATCGCGGCTCCCATGCGCTCGCCGCGATCCTGTGCGGCACCGGCACCGATGGCGCGGCCGGCGCGATCTGCGTGAAGCGTGCCGGCGGCGTGGTGCTCGTGCAGGACCCGGTCACCACGATGAACGACAGCATGCCGAGAGCGGTGATTTCGCGCGGCGCCGCCGACTATATCCTGCCGGTCGGCGAGATCGCGAAACAGCTGCTGCGCTGCGCGTCACCCGCCTATGTGCGGCCGGCCAATGAAGTCGCGTGGACCGGCGAGATTACGCGAACGCTCGATGAGATCGTCGGGATGATCCGCAAGCAGGCGGGCTTCGATCTGGGTGGTTACAAGGCGACCCCGCTGCTATGGCGCATCCAGCAGCGCATGGATCTACGGCGCGCCGAATCGTTCGGCGACTACGAGTCGCTGTTGCGCGACGACCCGGCCGAGCTCGAAGCGCTGATCCGCGGCATTCCGATTCACGTGACCGAGTTCTTCCGCGATGCGCCCGCCTGGGACGTGCTGCGGCATGAGGTCATCGAGCCGATGCTGAGCGAGCGCCGCGCGGGCGATGTCGTGCGGGCCTGGACACCAGCCTGCGCGACCGGCGAAGAAGCGTATTCGGTCGCGATGCTTCTGCAAGAGCATGCTGAAAACACCGGCCGTCCGTTCGATTTCCAGGTGTTCGCGACCGATGCGTCGCCGGAAATCGTCGCGCGAGCGAGCCGCGGCGCGTTTTCGGGCGACGCGCTGAAGAACGTCTCCACGGCACGTCAACAGAAGTTCTTCTATTCCACCGACGGCAACTGGCGCGTCAAACGCCACCTGCGCGAAAAGATGGTATTCGCGCCGCAGGACCTGCTGCTCGATCCGCCGTTCAAGAACCTCGATCTGGTCACTTGTCGCAACCTGCTGATTTATCTCGACCCCGAAGCGGTCAAGCGCGTCGTGTTCCTGCTGCACAGTTCGCTGAAGGTGGGCGGCTATCTGTTTCTCGGCAAGGGCGAGCCGCTGTTGTCGCGGCAAGGCGGCTTCAACGTCGTGTCGAGCCGCTGGCATATTTACCGCAAGACAGGCCCGGCGAGCGACGTCGAGGTCCGCTTCCCGTTGCGTGTCGCGACAAGCTTGCGCGCGAGCGCCGTGCCATTCATCGGTCATTCGAGCGCGCATTCGCAGCGGGATTTCCCGTCGGTGCTGATCGACGACGAATTCCGCGTGCTGCGTGTGTATGGCGATACGGAAAAATTCCTGCGCGTCCCAGCCGGCCAGCCAACCGACAATCTGCTCGAACTGACGCAGCGCGAACTGGCGTCGAGCCTGAAGGCGGCCGCGAAGATGGCGCTCGAAGACGGTCAGCCGACGATCGTCAACGGCCTGCGTGACGAAGGGAACATCACGCACGCGTTCCAGATCCGGCTGACACCGATTCGAGGCGCACAAAACGGCGCCGCGCCGCGGCTGCTCGCAGCGTTCATTTCCCGCGCGCGCGAGATTCGGCCCGGTGCCACCGAACCCGTTGCGCTGCCGAGCCACGCTGCGGATGTCGCGGCTTCCAGCGAGTGGAGCGAAGCGATCCGCATCTCGCGCGAGGAACTGGAGGCGTCGCGCGAAGAGTTGCAGGTGCTCAACGAGGAACTGAAAGCCGCGAACGAGCAGCTCAATCTCGTCAACGACGATCTGAACCAGGCCAATGCGCGGCTCACCGGCAAGATTGCGGAACTGGAGATGCAAAGCGGCGTGCTGAGCGCCGGCGCAGTGATGGCGATGTTTCTCGACGAGACGCTGCGTGTGCGCTGGTTCACGCCTTCGATCTGCGAGATATTTCCGCTGAAAACGGGCGACGTCGGTCGCGGCATCGCCGATATTTCGCCGAAGGTCGACGACGTGAATTTCCTGCGCGACGTGCTCGCGGTGATGCAGAGCGGGACACCGCGCGAAGCCGAGGTGCGCAATGCCTGCGGCGGATGGTTCCTGCGGCGCATTCGCCCGTTTCTGTCGCAGACCGGCACGAGCGGCGTGGCCGTCACGGTAACCGACATCTCGGACCTGAAGCACGCGGAAAGAGTGCTGCG
This sequence comes from Paraburkholderia sp. JPY465, assembly GCF_050436725.1. Classification (NCBI taxonomy): domain Bacteria; kingdom Pseudomonadati; phylum Pseudomonadota; class Betaproteobacteria; order Burkholderiales; family Burkholderiaceae; genus Paraburkholderia; species Paraburkholderia sp. JPY465. The sequence continues at coordinate 446,072 of NZ_JBNDMT010000006.1, read as the reverse complement.
CGAAAGCGCGATGCACGATTTCATGGTGCGCTTCGCCAACGCGCTGCGCGGGCTGTCCGGATACCGCAATACCCGCTCGACGGCGATCCGGATGCTGCGTCAGCAGTTCGGCGCCGCGCGCGTCAACTACTCGGAAGCGCGTGGCCCCGACGAACTCGAAATCGTCGCGACCGACGCGCTCGCAGGCACGGCCGATATGCTGGGCCGCCGCTGCGCGATCAACGACGCCGGGCCTGCGCTCACCGCGGCGCTGTTCACCGGCCGCAGCGGCTGGAGCAACGACGTGATGGCCGATCCCGCCGCAAGCGCGGCCGAGCGGCGCGCGTGCCACGCGCTCGGCATCGGCGCGTGGGCCAACATGTCGTTCGTGCAGTCGGGCCGCGTGCTCGGCGCGCTGACGATGCACTTCGACACCGCGCACACGTGGGCGCCCGAGGAACTGATGTTTCTCGAACTGATGGCCGAGCGTACTTGGGCGGTGGTCGGACGTGCGCGCGCAGAGGAAGACCTGCGCGCGCGCAACGAGGAACTCGAGCGGTTCAACAAGGTGGCGATCGGCCGCGAACTGCGCATGATCGATCTGAAGAACGAGGTTAACGAATTGCGCCGGCAACTCGGCCAATCGCGTCGCTATGCGACGGAGTCCGACGATCATGACGATCGCACCGAGGCGCCCGAACGCACCTGAATCGCGATTACACCGGCGCGGGCTGACTGCCCGTCGCGCGCGGGTGGTCTCGGGTGTCGCGTGCGAGCAGCGCGTCGTAGATCGTCAGGTAGTCGTCGGTCATGCGCGCGGCCGTGAAGCGGCGCTCGAACGAGCGGCGGCACGCGTCGCGCTCGATGCTGTCGATGCGCGCAACCGCTTGCACCGCCGCGTCCACGTTATCGACGATCAGGCCGCTCACGCCGTCTTCGATCAACTCCGGCACCGCGCCGCGGCGAAACGCGATCACCGGCGTACCGCACGCCATCGCCTCGATCATCACCATGCCGAACGGCTCGTCCCATTCGATCGGCAGCAGCAACGCGCGTGCGTTCTCGATCAACCGCCGGCGCGCGAGGCCGCCGACTTCGCCGAGGTATTCGGTGAACGCTGTCGAGCGCCGCAACAGCGGATCGATGCGCTCGCGGAAATAGTCGCGCTCGCCGGAATGGATCTTCGCGGCGATCTTCAACGGCAAGCCGCTGCGCCGGGCAATTTCGATCGCGAGATCGGGACGTTTCTCCGGCATCATGCGGCCGAGAAATAGCAGATATGAACCGGCTATCGGTTGAAACGAGAACTCGTCGAGCGGCAAGCCGTGATGTACCGTGCCCTGCCAGTTCGCCCACGGCACCGGCCGGCGCTGACTCGCGGAAATCGACACCACCGGCACGCCGCCGAATTCGCGGAACAGAGGCCCATGATCGTGCAGCAGCAGACGGCCGTGCAGCGTCGTCAGCGTCCGGCACGGCAAGCGCTCGGCCCACGCGAAATGCAATGGCTCGCCGTGAAAATGAACGACGTCAAATTGATCCGCGTCGCGGATCACGCGCGCGAATTGCCTGACGTGATGCGTTTGCGTGTCCCACACGTTCGCGTCGCGCCAAAGACCGCGCGGACAGATCGGCACGAGCCGCGCGGCGCTCGTCGAATCGGCGCTCGCATAGAGCGTCACGTCGTGGCCGCGGGCGACCAGTTCTTCAGTCAGATACGACACGACGCGTTCGGTCGCGCCGTATGCGAACGGGGGCACGCTTTCGTAAAGCGGAGCGATCTGGGCGATTCTCATCGGGCGTTGAAAAGAGGATAGGGAGGTTGGCTCGCAACACGCCGCGCCGGACCACCAGCAGCAATCGCCGTACCGCCGCGCGACTGGTGATGCGGTATGGCGTTTGCTCGATGCGGGCACTTGACCGATCAAAGGAGCCGCCATGAACGACCGCGCAACGCAATCCGCTTCTAAGGACACGAAACCCACCGCTGCACGCGAAACCGCCAGCACCCCCAACGCGCTCGCGCTGCTCGAAGCCGATCACCGCGCCGTCGAAAAGCTGTTCGATGCGTTCGGCAAATCGCGCGGTGACGAGCGCGACGCGCTCGAAGCCAAAGCCGCGCTGGCGCAGCGTGCATGCGAAGAGCTGACGATGCATACGATCATCGAGGAAGAGCTGTTGTATCCGGCCGCGCAGCAAGCACTGCCCGACGACGACAAGCTCGATGTCGATGAAGCCTATGTCGAGCATTTTCTGGTGAAGACGCTAATCGCGAAGTTCACGACGCTGAAGCCGGGCGACAAAGGCTTCGACGCGACGTTCAAGGTCATGGCCGAACTGGTGCGGCATCACGTCGAGGAAGAGGAAGGCGAGCTCTTTCCGGCCTTGCGTCGCACCGGCTGCGATCTCGCGGCGCTCGGTAAGAAGATCGCGGCGCGCAAGGAAGCGCTGCAAGCGAGGCTGGATCAGGCGGGCAGTCGTGCAGTTGGCGACAAGACCTGATTGGAGCCTTTAAGCGTCGCTGCGACAGTCGTGTTCACAAGTCGACGCTTACGGACGAACGCACCCGTTTGCATGTCCATTAACATCGATTTCAGGAGGGCATAACTGGATCGCCTGATGCAGGCAGGGAGAGCCATGTCAAGGAGAAAGCTGAAACTCACGCAGTATCCGGCGGCAGGAGTCGCCTCGCGCGACGACTTTTCGATCTACGTCACCGCTCGACGCAGCGCCGATGGACGATTCTATGCCGATCTGCTGGTGAGCCGTAAAGTGGATGGCCGCCGTCTTTTCCCGTTCGATGGCGCCCCCGAAGTCGGTCCGTTCAACAGCATCGAGGAAGCGCGGCTCGCCGCCGAGGAGTACGGCGCGCGGATCGTCGCGGCCGACCTTGCCTGTCCCGAGGCGTGAGCGCGCGGCCCGGGTAGCGCGCGGCGCTCCGCCGCGCTGACGACGGCATCCCCATCAAACGCATGTCCCGGTTTACGACCGGCACACGGTGGAGTTGTGCGCCCGCCGCTCTCCTGCGCTGGTGCCATCGATCCAACGCGCCGCGCGGAACAACCCTTGCTCGCTTGTCGCTCGCCGTCATTCGGACCCGGCGCGCGTGGCGCCGTGCCGCGGCATCGCTCACGTTCACGGAGAGACACATATGGACAAGGAACTCGAAGCCCGCATCCGCACGCGGGCGTACCAGATCTGGGAAAACGATCCGTCGCCGGAAGGGCGCGCCGACGACCATTGGGAGGAAGCGCGCCGGCAGATCGAGGCGGAAGGCGCTGGCGCGCCGCAGGAGCCGACCGATCAGTCCGCCGATCGCGATCGGGGCTCGCGCATCGCGCCGGAAGAGCAACTGCAGGAAACGCCGGGCGACGACATCGAAGCGCCGAAGCGCGCCAAACGCCCGCGCGCCGGATAAGCGGGCGCCGCGCTCTACGCCGACACCGACGATCGCGCCGGCGCCACCGGCAGCGCGCGTTTGTGGCGCGTCGCCATGTAAAAGCGGCGAATCGTCGTCAATACTTCGTCGCTGACCGGCTTGCCTTCGAGGAAGTCGTCGATGTCCTGGTAGCTGATGCCGTAGCTGTCCTCGTCCGGTTTCTGCGGCGTCAGCGATTCGAGGTCCGCGGTCGGCACCTTGTCGACGAGCCGCTCCGATGCGCCGAGCGCATGCGCGAGTGCGCGCACGCGGCGCTTCGTCAGACCTGCCAGCGGCAGGATATCGGCGCCGCCGTCGCCGAACTTCGTGAAGAAGCCCATCAGCGATTCGGCCGCGTGGTCGGTGCCGATCACCACGCCGACCCGCGCGCCCGCAATCGCGTATTGCGCGACCATACGTTGCCGCGCCTTGATGTTGCCGAGCACGAAGTCTTCATGAAAGTCGTCGACGTACTGCACGTTGCCTCGCTTGAGCGAAGACAGCATCGCGTCGGCGGCCTCCTTGATGTTGACCGTCAGCGTTTCGTCGGGGCGGATGAACGCGAGGGCGGCCGCGGCGTCTTCTTCGTCGCGTTGGCTGCCGTACGGTAGACGCACCGCGACGAAGTGTGCTTCGTAGCCGGTGGCACGCAGACGTTCGACGGCAAGCTGCGCGAGGCGTCCGGCAGTCGACGAATCGACGCCGCCGCTGATGCCAAGCACATAGGTATGCAAGCCTTGCGACGCCAGGTAGTCACTCAGGAACGCAACACGCCGCTCGCGCTCGCGGGCCACGTCGAAATCGCGCTCGACGCCGAGTTCGTCGATCACTGCCTGCTGCCACGCGCCGGTGTCGAAGGAAGGGTGCAGATTCATCGTTCGGTCTCTCTTCAGTGGTCCCGCTCGATGCGCGGAAGTTGATCGAAGTAATGCTCGACGCGCGACAACGCATACAGCGCGGCGGACGAACGCACGTCGTTGCGGTCGCCCGAAAAGCGCCGCGTCTCGGCGAACGTGACGAACCGATCGCCGGGCCGTCGGAACGACCATGCGAAGCATTGCGTGCCTGGTGGCGGGCCGTCAGCGGAGCTGCCATGCGCGCCGCCATCGGCAAGCCCCGTGTTCGATACCGCGATGTCGGCGCAGCAGCCTTCCTGACTTAGCGCACCTTCGGCCATTTCGCGCGCGACCGCTTCGCTGGTGAGCCCGTATTGCTTCATCGTGCTTTCCCGCACGCCGAGAAAGCCTGCTTTGCCTGATGGCGAGTAGCTGACGAAGCCGACGTCGAGACACGCGCCGCTACCCGGCACGCTGGCTAGATAAGACGCGATCTGGCCGCCGGTGCAGGATTCGGCGGTGGCGAGCTTCAGACCTCGCGAGCTGAGGAAAGACACGACTTGCATGGGAATGTTCATAATTTGAGCCTTTGTTGTGCGACGGATTCGGACCGGCGTTTCGTTGGTGCAAAAGCTCAGCAAGGATCGGTCCGCGCGCGCTTCACGTTTCGCGCATCGCCATCGGTTCAAGCCGGCGGTATGCTCATTGCTGAAGCGTGGAAGAGCAGCGGACCCGCGCGTGGCCCCGCCGCGATGCGGGGGGGCGCGCAGCGCTGCGCATTCGCGAGGAGGCGGCGATGGGCGATTTCGACGAAGCGCGCGCATGGATGGTCGAGCGGCAAATCGTGCAACGCGGCGTGCGCGACGACTTCGTGATCGAGGCGATGCGGCGCGTGCCACGCGAAGCGTTCGTGCCGTCCGATCTGCGCGAATTCGCGTATGACGATACGCCGCTGCCGATCGGCGGCGAACAGTCGATCTCGCAGCCGTACATCGTCGCGAAGATGCTTGCGGCCGCCGAATTGCAGCCCGGCGACCGTGTGCTCGACATCGGTACGGGCTCCGGCTATGCGGCCGCGATCGCCGCGGAGATCGCGGGCCGGGTGGATTCCATCGAGCGCGACGCGAGCCTCGCCGAGCGCGCGCGCGAGCGCTTGCAGCGGCTCGGCTACGAGAACGTCGAAGTGCATGTCGGCGACGGCACCGCGGGTCTTGCCGCGCATGCGCCGTATAACGCGATCATCGCGGCGGCAGGCGGGCCGCGTGTGCCGCAGGCGCTGCGCGTGCAGCTCGCGGTCGGCGGACGGCTCGTGATGCCGGTCGGCAGCAGTCCGAGCCGTCAGCGGCTCGTGAAGATCGTGCGGCGTGACGAACACGATTACGACGAACATGCGTTCGCGGACGTGCGCTTCGTGCCGCTCGTCGGCGACGACGGCTGGCCGGCGCCAGGCGGCGTGGCGCATGCGGATTCGCGGCCCACGCCTACGCCGCTCGAACCTGAGCCGGTCGCGCCTGAGCGGGCCACGCCTAAGCCGGCCGCACCTCAGCCGGTCGCGCCTAAGCCGGCCGCGCCTAAGCCGGCCGCGCCTAAGCCGGCCGCGCTCGAACTCGCGCTTCGCGACGCGGCCGAACCGTTACCCGACATCGATTCCGCGGAATTCGCGGCGTTTTTCGACCGCTTCGCCGGGCGACGCGTCGTGCTGCTCGGCGAGGCCAGTCACGGCACGTCGGAGTTCTATCGCGCGCGGGCGGCGATCACGCGACACCTCGTCGAGCGGCACGGCTTTTCGATGATCGCGGTCGAGGCCGACTGGCCCGATGCCGCGATCATCGACCGGCATGTGCGCGACAGGCCGATGCCCGGCGAACGGTCTCGACCGTTTCGCCGCTTTCCGACCTGGATGTGGCGCAACACCGATTTCATGAGCTTCGTCGCGTGGCTGCGCTCGCACAATGCCCTGCATCGCGACAGCGAGACGCGCTTTTACGGGCTGGATATTTACAGCCTGTCGGAATCGATCGACGCGGTGCTGCGCTATCTGGACAGCGTCGACCCGGCCGCGGCGCGCATCGCGCGCGAGCGTTATGGGTGCCTCAGTCCGTGGCAGAAAGATCCCACCGTGTACGGGCGCGCCGCATTGAGCGGCGGCTACGCGCAGTGCGAAGAGCACGTGATCGCCCAGCTCGGCGATCTGCTGAAAAGCCGGCTCGACTATGCGCGGGAAGACGGCGAACGCTTCCTCGACGCGGCGCAGAACGCGCGGCTCGTGGCGGTCGCCGAACACTACTATCGCGCGATGTATTACGGCGGACCGCAAAGCTGGAATTTGCGCGACACGCATATGTTCGACACGCTGCGGCATGCGCTCGACAGTCGCGGCCCGCAGGCGCGTGTGGTCGTGTGGGCGCACAACTCGCATATCGGCGACGCGAGCGCCACGCAGATGGGCCGCGTGCAGGACGAGATCAATCTGGGCCAGCTGTGCCGCGCGCAGTTCGGCGACGCGGCGGCGCTGATCGGCTTCGGCACGCACAGCGGCACGGTCGCCGCGGCCAGCGACTGGGGAGGACCGATGGAAGTGAAGAACGTGCGGCCATCGCTCGATGGCAGCGTCGAATTCAGCATGCACGCCACGGGCCTCGCGCGCTTTCTGCTCGACCTGCGGCCCGGCGTGCACGACGCGCTGTGCGAACGGCTGCGCGCGCCGCTGCTGGAGCGCTTCATCGGCGTCATTTATCGTCCGGAGACCGAGCGGTATAGCCACTACGCGGAAGCGTCGCTGGCCGGGCAGTTCGATGCGTTCGTGTGGTTCGATCGCACCAGCGCGGTGACCGCGCTGCCCGTTTCCGCCGATGAAAAATGCCACGCGTCGGAGACGTTTCCATTCGGTGTGTGAGCGAGGAACGCGGCTTGCAACGGTTCGGACAGTGCATATCCAGACTGTCAGAACCGGGGGAGCCGCTCATGGAGAAGGTCATTCAGCGCTTTGCCGTCGCCGCGATGTTCAGTGTTGCGAGTGACTTCGTCTGCGCGCAAGCGATCGAGTGGGCCGGGACTCAGCCGGCCGTCGCCGCGCGAGCGTTGCTATTCGCGCAGGCCGACAAAGACGCGGGCACCGAAGGCGGGGCGGGCGCGGCAGCCCAGTCGGGCACGCCACCCGGCGAATTGAGCCGCGACCAGACGAACCGCGAGCAGGCGGGGCGCGCGAACCAGGCGGCGGCTCAGCACGGCCAGCGCAGTCAGCAGGGCGCGAGCGCGCCCCACGGTGCCAGCAGCGCGCGCTAGCGGCGACGCGGCCCGGCTGCCGCCGTCGCCGCCCGTGCTCGCGATTCCGCCATGAGAGACGAACCGGTCTGGTTCCTGCTGATCGGCGCACTGCTCACGTTCATGGCGGTTGCGCGCGGGCCGATCCGCCGCTTGCCGCTGACCGGCGCAATGATCTATCTGCTGGTCGGCGCGGCGGTCGGGCCGGCCGTGTTCGGGCTCGTCGGTGTCGATTTACTCCGCAATACCGTGCTGCTCGCGACGCTCGCCGAAGTCGGGCTCGTCGTGTCGCTGTTCTCGATCGGCATGCATCTGCGCGTGCGGCTGCGCAATCCGTTGTGGTGGTTGCCGCTGCGGCTCGGCGGGCCCGCGATGATCGTCACCGTTGCCTTGATGTTCGGCTTTACCGCTTTGCTGACCGGACGCGCGGACGGCGCGGCGTTGTTCCTCGCGGCAGCGCTCGCACCGACCGACCCGGTGCTCGCCAACGAACTGCGCGTGACGCAGGCCGGCGACGACGAACCCGTGCGCTTCGCTTTGTCGGGTGAGGGCGGCCTCAACGACGGCGCCGCCTATCCGTTTGCGGTGCTGGGTCTGACGCTTGCCGGCGCGAGCCTGTTCGGCTCCGGCAGCGGCGTGCATTTCGCCGGCTCGGTGCTGTGGGGGATCGTCAGCGCGCTCGTGGTCGGCTGCGTATTCGCGATCGTGTTCGCGCGCGCGATCTTCTTTCTGCGCACCCGCTACGGCGAAGCGATCGGTCTCGACGGCTTTCTCGCGCTAGGGCTGATGGCGACGTCATACGGCGCGGCGCTGCTGGTGCACGCGTATGCGTTCGTCGCGGTATTCGTGGCGGGCGTCGCCGTGCGTCACGAGGAATTGCGCTCGACCGGCGACAAGAATCCGTCCGAAGTGCTCGACGAGGTGCAGCACGGCGAACAGGCCGATGTCGCGAAAGATCCGGAAAAGGCGCATGCGATCCTCGCCGAATCGATGATGGGCTTCACGCGCGAAATGGAGCGGCTCGCGGAGTTGTCGCTGATGCTGATCATCGGCTGCGTCGTGTCCGCGCATTGGCGCGAGATGCTCGACGTGCGCGCCGTGTTGCCCGCGGTGTTTCTGTTTTTCGTCGCGCGGCCGCTGTCCGTCGTCGTCGCGATGATCGGTGCGCGCATCGACAGCAGCCAGCGGTATCTGATGGCATGGATGGGCATCCGCGGAGTCGGCGCGTTTTACTACCTGATGTTCGGCCTCGAATATGCGCGCGGCGCGATGACGCCGCTGCTGCCCGCGGTGCTCGATGCGATCGTGTTGTCGGTGCTGTTGCATGGCTCGACCGCCAACTATCTGCTGCGGCGGTATTTCGACCGGCGTCGCTGAACGAAGCGACGGGCGCGATGGCGTGCGCTAGTTGCCGCGCGCCGCTCCTTGTATCGCAATGTATCTGCGCGGACCACGGATACGTGCGCACACCAAACCCGCTGATCCAGACACACGCGCGATACGTCGGAGCGTTCAAATACGTCCAACGCAAGTTCGAGCCCGGATTTGCAGATCTCAACAACACTGGATCAACAGGAGTAAGCCACCATGACCCGCATCGAAAACGTGCTGTACACCGGTAAAACCCACACGACCGGCGGCCGCGAAGGCGCCGCGCGCAGCTCGGACGGCCGTCTCGACATCAAGCTGTCATCGCCCGGCACCGCGGGCGTTGGAACGAACCCCGAGCAGTTGCTGGCCGCCGGCTGGTCGGCGTGTTACATCGGCGCGCTCGGTTTGGCGGCGCGCGCGCTGCACCTTTCGTTGCCTGCCGATACGAGCGTCGATACGGAAATCGATCTCGGCACCACCGATGGCGCCTATTTCCTTCAGGCGCGTCTGTTCGTCAGTATTCCCGGTGTCGAGCGTGACGTGGCGCGCGCGTTGATCGAGCGCGCGCATCAGACCTGCCCGTATTCGAAGGCGTTGCGCGGTAACGTGGATGTGCAGACTACGCTCGTTTGAGAGTTAGTCGGGGTGGTTCGTGGCGGGGCGGTGCCCGTCCGGCTCCCCACGCGATGTCGGCCCGGAGCCGACCGCTACGCGGCAGGCGCCACGGACGCCCCGGCGATTCCATGCCGCGCGAGCGATTCCGCCACGAAGCCCGACGCCTTCACCTCCTCGACAAACGACCGCAGCGCCTGAGCCGCCGCTTCGCCGCGGCTCTTCGGAACACCCATCGCCTGCCGGATCACCATGAAGCGCTCGTCGAGCAGCCGCAGCCCGGCCGTTTGCTTCGCATCGGCTTCGAGTTGCTGCTTCACGCCTGCCGCCACTTCCAGTTGCTGCTCGATAAATGTCGGCACGACACTCGGCGAGCTCGGCGCGCGCACGATCTGCGCGGCTTTCAACTCGCGCGTGAGGAACAGATCGTACGCACTGCCTTTGCCGACGACGACCCGGTTGTGCGCCTGATCCACATCCTGATTCGACCGCACCGGCGAGTCGTCGCGCACCAGATAGAAGCCTTCGATCAGTACATACGGCGCCGTGAATTCAATCGTTGCGCCGCGCGATGGATCGATCGCGAAGAAGCCGAAATCCGCGCGTTCCTCGCTGACGGCCTGCACCGATTTGGCGGCCGTATCGAACACCACCAGTTCCAGTTCGACGCCAAGTTTCGCGGCGAACGCGCGCGCGAGATCGATCGAAACGCCGAACGGCTCGCCGGACTGGGCATCGCGATTGGCGAGGATCGGATTGCCGAGATTGATCGACGCGCGCAGCTTGCCCGTGGGCGAGAAGGCGGCGACGACGGTGGGATCGATAGTCATAGAGGTTCTCGTGGCGACCGCGTTCAGGGCGAAGGGCGGTCTCAGGGTTCAAGGATTTCGCTGCTGCGGGACAGCGCGTCGAGCGTCTGCAGCAGATGCTCGCGCATCGCTTCCGACGCTTCTTCGTTGCGCTCCCGCTCCGACAGTTCGAGCAGATGCAAATGGTGCTTCGCGTGTTCGACGTAGCGCTCGCGATGCTGCATCGAGCGATACGACAGCAAGCGGCGCAGGCGGTTCACCCGCCGGATCGTGTTGATGAAAAAGCTGTTGGCCGAAGCCTCGGCGAGCGACTCGTGAAAGCGCACGCCGCGATCGTGCAACTGGTCGGCGGTATCCGTTTCGATGCCGCCCGCGAGCAGATGCATCTCGACCTCACGACACCGCTCCAGCACCTTGCGCTCGAGCCGGCAGCCGGGCTCCAGCGATGCCGCCGGTTCGAGCGCGAGCCGCAGCCGGTACGACTTTAGCAGGCCGTCGCGCGTGGTCAACCTTGGCGAGAACTGCCAGCCATAACCCGGTTTGCGTTCAGCCCATCCTTCCCGCGCGATGCGGCCGAGCACAGCGGTCAGTTGCGCGCTCGTCAGTCCGTAGCGGGTGCGGATCAGCTGCTCGGAGAATTCATCGGGCAGTTCGCTTTTCAGGCGGTCGTCGGCGATCTGGAAATAGGCACGCGTGACGACGCCGGCCTCGGCAAGATGCAGTTCGTCGACCACGTCCGCAAGAGATTCGGAGAGCGGCTTCGCGACGAAGAAGCCGCGATTCTTTTCCCGCGTCAAGATGCCTTTGTCGTGTAGCTACGGCAGCGCTTCGTTCACGGGGGAACGTGAGACGCGCAGACGGTCGGCGAGCATCTGTGCGGGCAGGTGCGCGCCGGCGTCGAGTCCCGTTCCAGACCGCGCACTTCCCCGGCTCGTTCTATCCGCGCGCGATGCAGCTCGGCAAGATGTCCGCCGAGTCGCGCTTTCCGGACAGTACGCTCGCCGAACTGCGCGCGCGGCCATTCGGATGAAGCAGCCGAACGGTGTGTGAGCCTTGAATCACTCAATAGGGACAATTCCCCGTCCGCCAGACGGTAGTCCATCGCGGCCATCTCTTGCGGTTGGTTTTAGATGGCGTACGATTGACCTCACGTTAGCAAAGCGCGTATCAATTAGTAGGTCGAGGCGAGAAGTCGCGGTGCGCCGTCTACCCATTGCTAACAGCAATATTTGCAAGAGGTGGCTACATGAAAAGCGCACACAACGTTATCGACGCTTCTCGGCTCGTTGCAGCTTTGATCCTCGCCTGCGCGGCGGGCTCGGGCGCACAAGCGCAAAGTTCGAACGCGGCACCGGCTGCGGCATCTGCCCCGGGTCTTGCAGTAGCCGCTCAGGCGTCGTCAAACGCACTGGACCCATTCCCTCATGGCCCGCACCCGCATGGCGTCGGACCGAAAGTGCCGCCAGCCGCCGCCCTCGACGGATCGGACGTAGACAAACAGAACGGCGGAGACAAGATCAATCCGAATAATTTCCGCGACGATCGCGGGCCGGCGGTGGATACGCCGTACCAGGCTCCCGAAGCAGCGACTGCCGCTACATTGAGCCGGACACCAGGGGCCGTCGCCGCGCCAACCTTTACGACGACCGACTGGCCGACGTATGGTATGAACAGGCAGCGGACTGGGTATAACTCAGTCGAGACGGTGCTCACCCAGACCAACGTGAGGACGATGGTAAAGCACTGGGACTCAAAAGTCCTGGACGGTGCCATCCTGACTCAGCCGGTACTGGCTGCCGGGGTGATGATCAACGGGGTGCCAACCGATATCGTCTATGTTGCGACAGAGGGGAACAGTACATATGCACTGAATGCCGCGACAGGGAATATCATTTGGAAAAGCGCCCAAATCCCTCAAGCTATCTTGACGTCGGCCTGCCAGGGGCTGTTCCAAGGCAAGATCGGGGTGCAGGGCACGCCCGTCATCGACCATGCCAACAACCGGATTTTCGTTGTGAGCGGGCGAGGCTACCTGCATGCGTACAACCTGCAGACCGGCGTGGATCTCCCGGGCTTCAACCTGCTACTTCTCGACCCAAACAACGCTACTCCAATAACGATGGTCTATGGCGGCTTGACGCTCAGTCCCGATGGTTCGTCGATATACGTGGCGACAGCCGGTGACCCCTGCGATACGGAGCCGTACCATGGACAGGTCGTCCGCGCGTCCACCACCAACCCAGCTGCGATTCTGCAACGCTGGTATCCAACCGGCGCAACCGGGCCAGATGGGGGCGGTGTATGGGGTATGGGCGGCGTATCGATTCCGCCGGATGGGACGGTCGTCTATGCACTCACGGGCAACGCATTCGCCCAGCCGGAAAATGCCGCGTTCGCGGAGCACGTCGTGAAGCTCACGCCGACCCTGGCGGTAGCGGCGTCGAACTCGCCGCTTTCTCCGCCCCTCACGGACGTCGACTTCGGCGCTACAGCATTGCTCTTTCAGCGTCCCACCTGCCCGACGATGCTCGCGGCCTACAACAAGTCCGGCAACCTGTTCATTTATAACCGAGCCACTATTCAGCAGCAGGGTCCCATTGAAAAGTTGACGATTTCCCAAACTTCAGCCGACGGCAGCAACATAGGCCTTCCTGCATTCGACCCGGTGCTGAATCGGCTTTACGTCGTGTCCCCTGGCGGTTCGGGGAGCAACAACTTATACCAACACGGGGTGATTGCACTGTCGATCGACAGCAACTGTACTGTGAACCCCAAACCCGTGTGGACGGCGCAAGTCGGCTTGAACCAAGTCGCGTTCAACCCGGCTATCCCGCCCGTCGCCGCAAATGGTGTGGTGTATTACGCGGACGGTTTGGGCAACCACTTTTATGCATTGGATGCCGCGGACGGGACCATACTCTTCCACGACCAATACACGCCAGCTCAAAACGGCGAGGGCAACTTCGCGTCGCCGATGGTCGTGAACGGGCAAGTCTTCGTCGCTGGTGGCGACCACGTGGTTCATGCCTATGGCCTCTGACTGCTAAACCCGTTAGCGAAACGTAACTTTTTCGCAAGCATAGCCACTCTGCTCTGATTGCGCGCAGTGATTCGCAGTATCGCGCCGCTGCGCGCGTCCTGCTGACCCGTCGCAATTCGATGACGTCGAGGCGTTCCCGGCGCGCGCGCCGCATCGCGCCGTCGCGGTGACGCGCGCGAGTCGACGTTGCTCTCGCACGCAAATACAAGGCTCCCCGGGCTTCTAAACGTAGCGCGAGTTGGGCATCATGATGGCCATGCCGCCCACCGCCATCCCTGTCGCGGAATTGCCGATCGAGCCTGATGCGCTACAGGCGTTGGCGCTCGAACAGAGCGCTTTGCGCGCTGTGTGCGCAAGATCGTGGCCGGTCGGCAGTTGTTTGCCTCAATACTTAAAGTAACCGTTCGCCGCCGAGAAGTGGGGCGACGCGCTATGGAATGCGACTTCATTTCATCGTTGCTTGTACTATGATGAACCGGCGTGTCCCCGTCTTGTCTCTTTAGTAGCCGCGATCGGTGCTGCACCCTGAGGCGCGGTTATTAGCATCGGCACTCTTGGTGTTCGTAAATTCGTGATGTAGACGACGCCGAATTCAGTGTGTCCCGATGCTCGCCTGTATGTTCCTTAGACAATGTGCTCGTCGGCACCTACGAAGGAGTAGCATGACTGCATCCCGTTCTAACGCGGCGTCGAGGCGAGTCGCCATTCTGGTCCTGCTCTGTCGCGACTACGCGGCGCTCGAACTAACCCTCGCCAGTCACATGGCGTACCGGCCAACAGGCGTCGAGTTCATCCTGCTTCAGAACTGTCGGGGCGGCTATGACGCGGAACGCACGCTTGCCGTCGCGCGGCGCTACGCAAGGCTTTTTCCGGGCGTCGTTCGGGTCGTCGACGACATTCCGCCTGGTCCACCTTATCGCACGATCAAAAAACTACTCTCGCAGCCGGCGTTCGCCGAAATCGACCTGATCTGCAAGGTGGACGACGACGCGTTCCCTATCGCCGGCGGGTGGCTCGACAAGATGCTGGCCACGTACGACGCGGCGGAAAAGGAAAGCGGCAACGAGCTTGCCTACGTCACTCCCCTCATCAACAACAACAACTGGGGCTTCCCTGAGGTGATGCGCGTGATGAACCTGGAGCGCGAGTACTTCACGAACCAGGCGCATCCGCATTTCGTCGGGGCCGACGGGGACAAGCGCTTTCCGCTGCGAATCATCCCTGCGGAGCAGATCGAGATCGGCACCAATGGCACGATATGGGGCTATCCGCACATCGCGCGCTGGCTACATGAACGGACCACGCTGCAACCTGATGCTTTCATCGCTGCGACTCAGGACCTCGAACCTTGCGAAGTGCCGGCAGCATTGCGCTATTCGATCGGCTGCATTCTTTTTCGCAAGCGGTTATGGGACATGATCGACGACGGTGGGCAGGACGACGAGCACATGATGCATGTCTACTGTGAGCGGCACCGGCTGAGAATCGTCTGTGCGCGCAGCGTGCCGTTCGTTCACATCGCGTACTTTACCCAGCGTGAGGAGAACCGCGACATCGTCGATGCCGCTCGCGCGCTTTACGACGGGAGGCTTGGCCATCCCTTCCCGATTTCACTCTACGCGGACCGTGAACGCGATATCGAAGCGCGGTTGCGCTGGCTCGAAGACCACCCGCCGCAGGCCACCAAGGGGACGCTTAAAGCGTCGAAGCGTGTCAGTCGCGCGATCTATCGGCGAGTGCGCACGCTGTGGAAAAACGGTCGCCGAGCATGGTCTGTCGTGACTGGCAAGCGCAATGCGACGAGCGGCCGGAGCTCTCCGTCACCATGACGTCTTCTATTGCGACCGTACCAAGCCGTCGCCCAGGACACCGGCGAGCAGACCGTTTGCGGCGTGAAAAGCAGACTCGTCGGCTGTTGTGAGAACGTCAGGATCGCCGCGGCGACGCTCTCACACCGGTTTGTAGATATCTATTGGCATACTTGGCCTGTCCACTATCGAAGTGGGGAATGCGCCAATACCTCACCAATTTGTGCCGGTTCCTGACATTGGTGCAGCGAAGCATATACAAATTCATAGAGTACTTCGTTTCCTGGCCGCACCGGTCGGCCTTTCCTGTGATTGCGCCGCAACGGCACAAACCCGTTCTACCTTAATCAATTGTCTGCTTATTTCAGTTCCTGCCGATTCTGGTGGACCCAGACGACCGGCATTTCAGGTGGGCCCGGTTTGCTCCCACAAGGTTTTTCGCGAAACAAGGGCGATGACAGCAGCCCCGATCGCTCCGGTGGAATCGCCGCCGGAGGTTCTCGCGCAAACGGAATCGCATTCCCTGGAAGCTCGTCAGAAACATCGACAGCAAAGGTGGCGTTTACTGATGAGCCGCGCGATCGCAAGAGCAGGCTGGCGAACTGGTTGCTTGATACCGGAACTCACCAGGGTCCGGCGCGGATGCGTCACTGTTGTACGACTCTGATGAAATTCGTGGCGCACCGTCAACGAGTCGTGCGGCTTACTGCCGGTAGCGGTGGCTTCCTCGGACGAAGAGTTTGGGAGCCGGTAGCAAGGCCCAACCGGCGTCGGCCTGATCAGGTATTCGCTTGCGCGGAGACCTTACTCGCACTCCGCCCACGGGATATAAAGGTATGTCTCCAAGCGATCCTTCATCGATGTATTGACAACGGCTAACTCATGACGAGTCCCCTCCGACACAACATCGTTGCGCTGTCAGTTCTGCAAGCAGCCAACATGCTGCTGCCGCTTGCAACATTTCCCTACCTGTTGCGTGTTCTGCGCCCGGAACACTTTGGTGCATACGTCTTCGCGCAAGCCTTAGTTGGTTATCTCGTGCTGCTGACGGACTATGGTTTTAACTGGTCAGCGACTGCTCACGTCGCACGGGTCCAAAAAGATCGGCACGCGGTATCGAAGATCTTTTGGGCGACACAAGGCGCAAAGGCGCTTATCGCTGTGGTCTGCCTCGCCATCCTGCTTGTAGCGGCTTTCTTCGTAGCAAGATTGCGCGAACTGCTGCCGGTTCTGCTAGCTACCTATCCGGTCGTTATCGGAACGGTCCTGTTTCCACAGTGGCTTTTCCAGGGCCTGGAGCAGATGACGTTTACTACGGTCTCCACGTTGAGCGCGCGGGTGCTACTGCTTCCGCTAACATTCTTCCTGGTGCACTCGCCGGCCGACACGTGGATCGCGTCGCTCATCAGTTCGATGAGCGTGATTGCTGCCGGAGTCGTCGCATCGATCCTGATCGCAAAAAACCGACTGATCATCCCCTTGATGCCGAGCATGGCGGACGTCATCGAAGCGCTTCGTGAAGGCTGGCACATGTTCATTTCCACGGCAGCGATCAGTCTGTACACCACCACTAATAGCGTGTTGCTTGGATTTATTGCGGGAGACGTCGCTGTTGGCTACTTTGGCGTAGCCGACAAGATTCGGAATGTCGCCCAGGCGCCGCTCGTACCGTTCGCCAACGCAATTTACCCGCGCGTGACGGCGCTCTTTTCCGAAGACTCCGAAAAGGCGTTTGGGCTGGTGCGCAAGATGCTCTACCTGGGGGGCTCGGCCATGTTGCTCGCTTCGGTCGCGCTCTGGGCCGGCGCCGATTTGATCATTCGCATCGCCGTGGGCCCTGGGTACGAACCAGCGGTCATCGTTCTTAAGTGGATGGCCCTCCTGCCGCTGCTCATCTGTCTAAACAATGTACTGGGCGTTCAGGTGATGCTGCCGCTCGGCATGAAGAAGAGAGTCAGCGAGATACTGGTCGTCTGCGGCTTGATCAACCTTGCCCTGCTCGTGCCTCTTGCATCGGCTTATGGCGCTCAGGGCGCGGCAATGTCAGTGCTTGCCACCGAATTTCTGGTTACGGCCTTAATGGCTCTCCACCTGATCAAATGCAAGATTCCAGCTTTTTATACGAGGATGCGCAGAGATGAATTATGACTTCCTTATCGTAGGCGCCGGCTTTGCGGGCGCGGTCTGTGCCGAACGTCTGGCGGCAAGCGGCAAGCGTGTGCTTGTCGTAGACAAGAGAAATCATATTGGCGGCAATGCATATGACCGCGAGGATGAGAACGGTGTGCTGATCCATCCGTATGGTCCGCACATCTTTCATACGAACAGTAAGCGGATATTCGAGTACCTGTCGGGTTTTACTGATTGGCGCTTCTACGAGCATCGCGTAAAGGCTTATGTAGACGGGGATCTGTATCCGATACCGATCAATCGCACGACGATCAACAAGCTATATGGCCTCGATCTGAGCGAGCAGGACACGATAGCGTTCCTTGAGTCGGTACGTGAAGCGCGAGAGGTCAATACGACCAGCGAGGACGTGGTGCTGAGCAGCGTTGGCCCGGATCTGTGCGACAAGTTTTTCCGTGGCTATACGCGCAAGCAATGGGGACTCGATCTGTCTGAATTGTCTGCGGGTGTCGCTGCGCGAATACCAACGCGTTCGAACGACGACGACCGGTACTTCACCGATACTTATCAATTTATGCCGGCGCACGGCTACACCGCGATGTTCGAAAAGATGCTTGACAGTCCAAATATCGACGTGCGTCTGTCGACCGACTATGACGTGGTGAAAGCGAATATCGAATGTGGACACCTTGTGTACACTGGACCGATCGACGCGTATTTCGGGTATCGGTTTGGCAAGCTTCCGTACCGCAGCCTCCACTTTCAACACCAGCATCTGAACGACGTGGAGCGTTTTCAGACGACGGGTACCATCAACTATCCGAACGATCACGAATATACGAGGATTACTGAGTTCAAGCACCTCACCGGGCAACAGCATCAGGGGACTTCGATTGTAAAGGAGTATCCGCGAGCCGAAGGCGAGCCGTACTACCCGATTCCGCGCAAGGAAAACGAGGCATTGTTCATGCGTTACAGCGCGCTCGCGGAGACAGTTACCGATGTGACTTTTGTGGGCAGGCTGGCGCAGTATCGCTATTACAACATGGACCAGGTCGTTGGTGCGGCGCTCAAAGCAGTAGAGGGACTCGTCGAAGGAGCAGTAGTAAGAAAGCTCTGACTGGTGGCGACCGAGAGCTTGCCTGGATTGCCTGAAAGATTTGGAGCGTGTACTTGAACGTCTCTTCGTTTGCGTGCGCATCGGGCTCGCCGTAGTAACGGTTCTATGGTTCGCGCGGTCGGCGTCGGTCAAATGCAATTCTTCGCCGCTAACTCTTTCTAACTTGATCTTTGCTTGTACTAATGTACTCGTCCTACGAAGGAGTAGCATGACTGCATCCCGTTCTAACTCGGCGTCGAGGCGAGTCGCTATTCTGGTCCTGCTCTGTCGCGACTACGCAGCGCTCGAACTGACCCTCGCCAGTCACATGGCGTACCGGCCAACAGGCGTCGAGTTCATCCTGCTTCAGAACTGTCGGGGCGGCTATGACGCGGAACGCACGCTTGCCGTCGCGCGGCGCTACGCAAGGCTTTTTCCGGGCGTCGTTCGGGTCGTCGACGATATTCCGCCTGGTCCACCTTATCGCACGATCAAAAAACTACTCTCGCAGCCGGCGTTCGCCGAAATCGACCTGATCTGCAAGGTGGACGACGACGCGTTCCCGATCGCCGGCGGGTGGTTCGACAAGATGCTCGCCACGTACGACGAGGTGGAAAAGGAAAGCGGGGACGGGCTTGCCTACGTCACCCCGCTCATCAACAACAACAACTGGGGCTTCCCTGAAGTGATGCGTGCGATGAACCTGGAGCGCGAGTACTTTACGAACCAGGCGCATCCGCATTTCGTCGGTGCCGCCGGGGACGGTCGCTGTCCGATACGAATCATCCCTGCTGAGCAGATCGAGAAAGGCACCAATGGCACGATATGGGGCTATCCGCACATCGCGCGCTGGCTACATGAACGGACCACGCTTCAGCCTGATGCTTTCATCGCCGCCACTCGGGCGCTCGAACCTTGCGAAGTGCCCTCAGAATCGCGCTATTCGATCGGCTGCATTCTTTTTCGCAAGCGGTTATGGGACATGATCGACGACGGTGGGCAGGACGACGAGCACATGATGCATATGTACTGCGCGCGACAGCAGCTGCGAATCGTTTGTACGCGCAGCGTGCCGTTCGTTCACATCGCGTACTTTACCCAGCGTGAGGAGAACCGCGACATCGTCGATGCCGCTCGCGCGCTATACGACGCGAGGCTCGGCCATCCCTTTCCGATTTCACTCTACGCGGACCGTGAACGCGATATCGAAGCGCGGTTGCGCTGGCTCGAAGACCACCCGCCGCAGGCCACCAAGGGGACGCTTAAAGCGTCGAAGCGTGTCAGTCGCGCGATCTATCGGCGAGTGCGCACGCTATGGAAATGAGCAAGGGCGCGCGTCGCCGAGCGGAGTGTGTCGTTTCATGATTTCGCGCGGTTGGTGTCAGTCAAATGCAATTCTTCGCCAGTGACTGTCTTTACGTGCCGCGCAATCTGCATCTATGCATAGGGAAATTGAAAGATGAACAAGTACCTGGTCGTTCTGAGGTGTGGAGACAGTTCCTTGCATCCGCAATGGTTCAGCGGCGGACAGGCCCCAAACTTTGATTTGATCCTGAGTTACTACGGGAAGAACGAAGATTATGCAGACATCTATGCCAAAGCCATACATCGATTCAAAGGATCAAAATGGGAAGGTCTTAACGACTTCATGTTGCAAAATGCCCAATTGATTCTGCAATATCGTTACATCTGGCTCCCGGACGACGACATCCTGACGGATGTTCAAACCCTGAACGACTTCTTCGAGTATGTAGAACGAGAGAATTTCGCACTCGCGCAACCGTCTCTCGACGAGAGAAGCTATTTCGGTCACCAAACGACGTTGCAAAACAGCGAGTTTGAATTTCGCGAAACAAATTTCGTGGAGTTGATGATGCCATGTTTATCTTCGAATGCCTTGCAAGCGATAAAACACAGCTTCGGGATGAACAAATCAGGCTGGGGCCTCGATTTCTTGTGGCCCAAGTGGGTCGCTTCTTTTGGAAAGGTTGGCATTATTGATCGTTTTTCCGTGTTCCATACACGCCCGGTCGGCTCGGCTGGGAGCGGCATGGGAGACGATTCAACTACGAGCCCAAATTTTGAATTGAATCAGACGCTCGCGCAATACGGGATGCTGGGCACTCCGATAAAGGTCATTCGTGGCAAAAGAAGCGATGTAGGCAAATCATATGCGAGCGGACGACTGGGCAATCCAATGTTGTTCATTCATGCGGTAAAGGGCAGCAATCCGGTGCGACGGAAAGATATCGTCAGTTTTATGAGGCTGCTGAAAGAGTATCTGCCGTGGCTTCATCATATCAAGCGCACAACGTGGCCAATACATCGGGCTCCGGAAAGGCGCTCAAGCCGTTGAGAATGATAATGCGTGTGATTGATGCGGATACCGTTTCGCTGCCGTGGGCATAGACCGTTTTCGAAGCAGCAAACCTGTCGCGGGGGCATTGTCAACTTATCGAGACTCGTCGTAAAAGCGGCAGGAAGAGCATCCTCACAATGAGTTCAAGGCCGTCGGCAGTTGTGATGAACGTCAGGATCGACTTGTCGACGGCGGAGATTTTCGATAAATGATTAATTAGTCACACTCAACCATTGGCGACATTAGTCGGGCGAAAAGAGACATGCTCCATGGATCGCATTTAGTTCTGTATAAACTCTCGTATCGTGTAGTCCGTTGCAACCACCTTCTCGCGTACGGCACTGCCGAGTCTCCAATGGTATGCAGCAACGCGGCGATGCTCTCAACGAAGCAAATCGAGGAGGCTAAATTATGAGCGATGCAAAATTTGCAACGTTCTGGAATGGTCCGGAATTGTCTCCTTATGAAATCGCTTGTTTGAATACGTTCATTGCTAATGGCAGCGAAATCGCTGTGTATAGTTATAAACCCATCAGCAACTTGCCAAAAGGCGTGATCGAAAAGGACGCCCAGTCGATCCTTTCGGCCGACTCGCTGAGCGCTTTTCCCGTTAATGGCGTTCCTTCATTGGCGCATTTCACAGATTATTTCCGGTTAATAATGTTTACCAAAACGGATGAAATCTGGGCGGACACAGATATTCTTCTCCTGAGACGATTTGACCTGAACATTGCGGGCGACTTGGTCGGCCGGGGAGAGCCGGATCTGCTTTGCAACGCACTCCTGCGCCTCGACCCGGGGAATCCACGGCTGCATGATGTAATTCAGCGGGTAGAAGCGATGGAGAACACCGATATAAAATGGCGTGCTACTGGCTCCCATATTTTGACGGAGATCTATGGTGCAAAGGCCGGCTTGGCTGAAAAAGTGTTTTATCCGGTGCATGCCGATTCCTATTATAAGGTCTTTTTGCCCCACTATTTCGAAGAGTGCGCTGCGCTTTGCACCAATGCATATACGCTTAAATTTTGGAATAATCGTGTGGTTAAGCTTGGCGTGTTCAAACGGGTCTGTCCACCGAAGGGGTCATTCCTGCATCACGTGTTTGCCAGTACTGGATCCGATCAGCTTTTCGACGAGATCTATCCCGCGGATGTGATGCAGAGGTTGATCAGTAACGCCGAAGAGAGAGTCGGCCGCGATGAAGGCGTTCGCAAACTCATGCGAATAGCATTGGGGCGCGGGTTATCCAGCTAATTTGATGACACGTATTCACACACCGGATTTAATTGATAACTATTGGCATATTCGTCTCATTATCGCAAAAACGATTTCATTAAAAGTTCCTATCTGACATACTTGCCTGATCCACTGCCGCAGTGGTGGAATACGCCAATACCTCACCAATTTGTGCCGATTCCTACAAGATATTGGTGCAGCGATGCGTTTACAGCTAGTCTGTAGTGTACTTCGTTCCCGGTCGCATGCTGGTCGACTTGTCCTGTGATTGCGCCGCGACCATAGTCCCGTTTTACCCAATTTATTGTCTGCTTATTTCAGTTGCTGGCGATCTTGGTAGACCCAGACTGCCGGCACTTCAGGTCGGCCCGATTTGCTCCCACAACATGATTCGTGATTAGTTGATTTCGTCGCGAAGCCGGGATTTTGCGATATAGAACGGGTAGTTCACGCCTCGTTTACCTCCAGGAGCATTGTCTATGTCCGCACCGAGAATCAGCGTTCTGCTGCCTATCTACAAGGTCGAGGACTATATCGAGGACTGTCTCGACTCACTGCTGTCACAATCCAGCACCGATTTCGAAATCATCGCCGTCGACGACTGCAGCCCCGATCGCTCCGGTGAAATCGCCGCCCGGGTTCTCGCGCAACAGGATCGCATTTCGTGGAAGTTAATCAGAAACATCGACAACAAAGGGCTCGCTGAAACGCGAAAAATCGCAGCATCGGAAGCGCGGGGCGACTATGTGCTTTGCGTTGACAGCGACGACCACGTCCATCGCGATCTCATTTCCACCGTGCTGCGCGAAGCCGACCAGCACGACGCCGATGTCGTCATTTTCGCCGCCGAGCGCATCAGTCCCGATGGCGCCGTCAACGCTCGGATCGATTCCGGCGACGGCATTATCACTGGCGTGGAAGCCGTCCAGAAAATTCTCGAACTCAAGCTGCAAGCCTTTTGCTGGAACAAGCTTGTGCGCCGCTCCATTTTCGTTGCAGCCGAACATCCGTGCGGTCTCATCTTCGAAGACGTTTGCGTGTCGGTGCAAACGCTCGCCAACTCGAAAGTGGTGCGCCTCATCCCGGACAACCTCTATTCGTACATGATCCGTGAATCAGGAATTTCGAGACGCTTCAACCCGCAGGTCGTCGACCTTTTTGCCATCATGGACCGCGTGGAAAAAAATACCGCGTCCCTCCCGATTACCGACTACAAGCGCCTCTTCTTCCGGCTCAAATACAGCTGGGCATTCCGCGCGATCGCGTTTCAGACCGCAATCACCGCGCCGACTTACCGCCTCGCGAGCCCTATTCTGCAAAGCGTATCGGAGAAGCTGCGCGTGAAGCACCTGCTTGGCCTGTTTGCCGATCGGCATCTGAAGCTTTCCATCACTATGACCATGCTCAAGATCCATCCGTGGATCTTTTATTGCGTCGTAAGACGCTTCAACCGCCGCTGACACAGCAGAATGCGTCATCCGGCACATCATTTAGCGCCGAGCGCGTTGGAGGTACACGAGATCGCGTGACCGAATCGAACGCACTCTTGTTTCCCCAACAGGTACGCCGAGAGTACTGGAACTTGTAGTTAATTGTGTCGCTTGGCGCTTACGCATCGCCGACTACATACATATTCGTCAGGCTCTATCTATGGCTCTGCGTTCGACTACACGAAAGCTGCGCCGGCTAGCCAATATTTCACCGGAAAACTCAGGAGCAAATTGACAGATTTTGCAAGAATGACGCCTTAGCGACAATGGACGTTTCGGCTTGCGCTCAGCACGATTTCGAACGCATCTCGGAGACGCTCGAGAAGAAGATATCTGCAATAGAGCGGATCATGGTTGACGGCGACCAGGAGCTACGAGCGAATGGCGAACCCGAGGCACTTCCATATTTCCGGAGAGCACAGGAGAGCTGGAACCTCTATCGCGACAACGAGTGTTATGCGGAAGTGTATGAGGCTGGACAGGCATCGTTGCGATTCGTCGAGTTTTGGGACTGCATGACGAGAATTACCACGCATCGGCTCGATGAACTGACAAAGCCAATCAATCAGTAAGCGCGAGTGCCAATCACTCACTGGATCAACTCGGCTGCATCCCCGTCCAGACAAAAAAGGGCGGGGGACGCCACTGATGCGTCCCCCGCCCTTCGGTTGTGTCACCGACAACCGTTACATCAATCGCGCAACTTCACCGCCGTCATCCGCGGCATCAACAGGTGAATGATGCCCAGCGCAATCAGATACGCCGATGCGCCGACCGCAAAGAGTGCCCAATAATTCCCGGTGCGCTGCAAGGTCTCGCCGATCACGCCGGAGAAGAAGAACGAACCGACCATCCCCGCCACGCCGCCGATACCGACCACCGTGCCGACCACCCGCTTCGGAAACACGTCGCCGACCGTCGTGACCAGATTCGCTGACCAGCCCTGGTGCGCCGCTGCCGCGAGACCAACGGCGAGCACCGCCCACCACAGGCTCTGGAATGCCGACAACGTTGCGATCGGCACCACGCACAATGCACAGATGAGCATCGTGAGCTTGCGTGCGAAATTCGGCCGGTTGGTGCGCGCCATCAGATGCGACGACAGCCAGCCACCCGCCACGCTGCCGACCGACGACATCGTATAGATTGCGATCAGCGGCAGGCCCATGTGGGCGATATCGATATGGCGCGACTCATTGAGCCACTTGGGCAGCCAGAACAGATAGAACCACCACACCGGATCGGTCAGCAGCTTGCCGAAGACGAACGCCCACGTTTCGCGGTACTTGAGCACCGACAACCAGCTGACTTTCTGCTCGACGACTTCCTCGCGATCCGCATTGATGTAGGCGAGTTCTTCCTTCGACACCGACGGATGCTCCGAAGGCTGCCGATAAACCAGCCACCACACCGCCAGCCAGACGAAACCGGTCGCGCCGCCCGCGATGAACGTCGCGCGCCAGCCCCACATCACCGCGGCGATCGGCACGAAGGCCGGCGCCACGATGCCGCCGATCGTCGCGCCCATGTTCCAGAAGCCCGTCGCAAGCGCGCGTTCCTTCTTCGGAAACCACGTGGCGGTAGTGCGGATCGCGACCGGGAAATTGGCCGCTTCGCCGAAGCCGAGCAAACCGCGTACAGCCGCGAAACCCGGCACGGTCGATGCCACCGCGTGCAGCATCGCCGCGAGACTCCACAGCGCCATCGCGCTGCCGTAGACCTTCTTCGTGCTGACGCGATCGGCGATGCGGCCGAAGATCGCGAGACCCACCGCATAGGCGACCGTAAACACCATCACGGTCTGCGCATACTGCACCTGGTTCCAACCGATATCTTTTTGCAGCAGCGGCGCGAGCAGCCCAAGCATCTGACGATCCATGTAGTTGATCGTCGTCGCCGCGAAGATCATCGCGCAGATGGTCCATCGGTATCGTCCGACGGCCGTCCGTGCGGCAGCCGTCGTTGCTTCTAGTGTTTTCATCGTGTCTCCTGAAGGTTCCTGAAAATGGTGTCTATGCGGTTGTTCGATACGGTCAATGCGCTGAGGCGGGCAATCCTTCGCGCGGGCTCATGCGCGAGAAGAACACGACCCCGGCGGCAATCACCGACATCACCGCGAGTCCGGTGAGGCCGCCCTCGATCGAGCCGGTTTTCTGTTCGAGGAAGCCGAAGGCGGCCGGCGCGACGAAGCCGCCGAGGTTGCCGATCGAGTTGATCAGCGCCAGCACCGCGGCGGAAATCCGCGCGTCGAGATAGCCCTGCGGGATCACCCAGAACAGCGACGAGGCCGCCTTGAAGCCGATCGCGGCAAAGCAGATCGCGACGAATGAGAACACCGGGCCGCCCTGGCCGGCCGCATACATGCCGAGCGCGGCGATCAGCAGCACGCACGCCACCCACGCCTGCTGGAACTTGAAGCGCGCCGCGAGCATCGCGAACAGATACATCGCCGCGATCGAGATCAGCCACGGGATCGAGTTGAACAGGCCGACCTGGAAGTCGTTGCAATGGCCCATCTTGTGGATGATGCTGGGCAGCCAGAAAGTCGCGCCGTAGATGGTCAGCGACACCGCGAAGTAGATCAGGCAGAAGATCAGTATTTGCGGATCGCGCAGCAGGGTTCCGAGCGACGGCTTGACCGGGTGCGCGGCGGCGCGCTGGCGTTGCTCTTCGTCGATCGCATCCAGCACTGCGTCCTGCTCGGCGCGGGTGAGCCACGCGGCGTCGCGCGGCTTCGAGTCGAGCCACAGCAGGATGAAGCCCGCGAGCACGACCGAGAACATGCCTTCGATGATGAACATCCACTGCCAGCCGCGCAACCCCGCGCCTTCGATCAGCATCAGCCCGCCGGAGATCGGCCCGGACAGTACCGACGCGAGCGCCGAGCCGCTCAGGAAGATCGCCATTGCCTTGCCGCGCTCGTTGCTCGGCAGCCATTGCGTGAAGTAGTAGATGACGCCGGGAAAGAAGCCCGCTTCGGCTGCGCCGAGCAGCAGCCGCATCGCGTAGAACGACGTCTCGCCGCGCACGAATGCCATGCCGGCCGCGGCCAGTCCCCAGGTCAGCATGATACGCGCGAGCCACAGCTTCGCGCCGTAGCGCTGCAGCAGGATGTTCGACGGCACTTCGAAAATCGCGTAGCTGATGAAGAAGAGCCCCGCACCGAGCCCATAGGCCGCCGCGCCGATGCCCAGATCGGCGCTCAGATGCTGGCGCACGAAGCCGATGTTCACGCGGTCGATGTAATTGACGATGAACATCACGACGAACAGCGGCAGCACGCGCCATTTGATCTTGTGCACCGCGCTCGCCAGCGCGCCGGCGAGCGCGGGCCGCGCCGTGTCGGCAATCGGGCTACTCATGGGGTTGTCTCCTTCGATGGCGACGCGCATTGCGCGTCGCGAGCCTCGTAGGCGCGGATTGGAAGCGAGAATTAAAAGCGCGGATTCTTGCCGGTGAAGCCCGGTTCGTACTTGCGCATCTGCGAGAGGTCATCGCGATTGCGCACGCCGCACGACAGATACTGCGCATGCAGTTCGGCGAGCCGCTCGCGGTCGAGCTCGACGCCGAGGCCCGGCGTGGTGGGCACGCGCACCGAGCCGTTGTCGAACGTCACACGGCCGCCCTTGATGACTTCTTCCTCCTGCCACGGGTAGTGCGTGTCGCACGCATAGGTCAGGTTCGGGATGCTGGCCGCGACGTGCGTCATCGCCATCAGGCTGATGCCGAGGTGCGAGTTCGAGTGCATCGACATGCCCAGATCCCACAGCTTGCACATGCGTGCAAGCGTCTGCGTCGCGCGCAGGCCGCCCCAGTAGTGGTGATCCGACAGCAGGACCTTGACCGAACCCATCTCGGCGCCGCGGCGGAAATCTCCCATCGTCGTGATGACCATGTTGGTCGCGAGCGGCAGGCGCGTGTGCTTCGCCAGTTCGGCCATGCCTTCGAGGCTCGGGCACGGGTCTTCGTAGTACTCGAGCAGTTCGTCGAGTTCAGGGGCGGCGGCGATGCTCGTTTCGAGCGTCCAGTTCGCGTTCGGGTCAAGGCGCAGCGGCACGCCGGGGAACGCCTGATGCAGCGCGCGCATGCACGCGATTTCGTGTGCCGGCTCGAACACGCCGCCCTTCAGCTTGATGCTCTGGAAGCCATAAAGCTCGATCATCCGGCGCGCCTGCGCGACGATCTGCTCCGGGCTCAGGCCTTCGCCCCAGGCATCGGGCGCATAGGGCTTGTCGATGTGCTCGGCGTACTTGAAGAACAGATAGGCGCTGTACGGCACGGCGTCGCGCACCTTGCCGCCAAGCAGATCGACGATCGGCGCACCGACGATTTGCCCTTGCAGGTCGAGCATCGCGACTTCGAGCGTGCTGATGACTTTGGGCGCGTTCTTCGCCGCGTGCGAGCCAGGCGCGAGTTCGAATTCGACCGCGCCCCGGGTCGCCTTGATCGTGCCCCGCACGCGTTCTTCCATGCGGTTGAGGTCGAACGGCGACAAGCCGATCACCAGTGACTTCGCCTGTTCGAGCACACGCAGCATCGGTTCGTCGCCGTAAGTTTCGGAGATGCCGACGCGGCCGTCGCTCGTCTCCAGTTCGACGATTGCGCGCAGCGCCCAGGGTTCGTGGATTCCGGCGGCGTTGAGCAGGGGGCCGTCGCGGAAGGCGATCGGGGTGATGCGCACCTGCGTGATGGTGATGTCGCGAGTCATGATGGCAATCGGCATAAGTGGAGTTTGATGGGCCGAATCGTAAAGCACTAATATATTAGTGCGTTAGTGGGGTAAACTCTCATGCCGACTTCGTCGCGAATCGCGCTCGCAAGGCCGCTGGAAGCGGCAGGCGTCGGCTATAGTACTAGTGCCTCAGCGGACCCCCGTCGGTCCGCCTGCTTCCAAGCTTCAATTTTTTGCCATGAAAAACCACGCTCACTCGGCGACGGTCACCCGGCTCGACCGCTCCCGCCACGCCGCGCCGCAAGTCTTCGAACGACTGCGCGAAATGATCCTTTCGCTCGAATTGACGCCGGGCACGGTGCTGTCGCGCACCGAGCTCGCGAACCGCTACGGGCTCAGCCAGACGCCGGTGCGCGACGCGCTGATGAAGCTCGGCGAGGAAGGTCTCGTCGATATCTATCCGCAGCACGCGACGGTCGTGAGCCAGATCAAGGTGACGTCCGCGCTGCAGGCGCATTTCCTTCGCCGCTCGATCGAACTCGAAGTGGTGCGCACGCTCGCGGAGCAGCGCAACGCCACGCTGATCGCGGAACTGCGCGTCACGATCGCGCGGCAAACGGAATTGCTCGACCTGAAGAACTACGAGCAGTTCTCGCTGCTCGATCAGGCGTTTCATCGGCAGATGTACGAGGCGGCGGGCGTGCCGCAGCTATGGGATCTGGTGCGCAGGCTGAGCGGCCATATCGACCGGCTGCGGCGCCTGAATCTGCCGGTGGAGGGCAAGACGATGGCGGTCGTGCGCGATCATACGGAGATCGTCGATGCGATCGACAAGGGCGATGTCGAGGCCGCGCAGGCGGCGTTGCGCAAACATCTGTCGGGGACGCTGAGCCAGATCGATCAGATTCGCACGAGTCATCCGAATTTTTTGGCGGACGAGTGAGGGCTCGCTGAATCGCTGGCTATGGCTGGATCACGGTCATTCTGAATGGACCGCCGTTCGCGGCCGCGTGGGACACCGCTTCGTTGGCATGATCGAGCGGGAATGTCTTGACGTCGAAATGACGGAGATCGAGCAATCCCGAGCGAATCAGGCCCGTCATCAGCGTCACCGCTTCCGTCGGATACATCCATTTGCCGCGCACGGTGATGTCGTTGCGCATGAGCCACGGATACGGCAGCTCGAGACCGGCGCCGCCCAGCATGCCCACGCCACCCATCAAGATGACGCGGCCGTACGGCCGCACGGCCATCATCGCGGCGCGCACGGCCGTGACCGGCGCCGAGGGCGGCAGCAGATCGATGACACAATCGATCGGACAAGGAGCCGCCTGCTGCATCCGTTCGCGATCCGCCTGTTCATCGCCTGAAAGTCTGACTGGGCGCACGCGCTCGCCGAAGCGCTGTGTCAGATCGTCGAGTGCTTGCTCATTGCGTCCCGGCGCGACCACACAGCGCGCTCCCATCGCAAGGGCGACAGCTACACATGCGCTGCCGAAGTTGCCCGTAGCACCGCTCACGAGCAGTGTTTCGCCAGCCCGCAGCGCGGCCGCAAGCAGGCCGCCATAAGGCACGAGCATCACGTTGAGCGCACACCATCGCGCCGCCTCGCCACGCTCGATGTCGGCGATACGAACCGCGTTCTCGGTCGGCACGCGCACCTGTTCGGCGAACGGGCCGTCGTGAAAGTACCGCTGCAGTTGCAAGCCGCCGTCTCCGCGAGAACT
The DNA here is from genome assembly GCF_050436725.1 of Paraburkholderia sp. JPY465. Lineage (NCBI taxonomy): Bacteria > Pseudomonadati > Pseudomonadota > Betaproteobacteria > Burkholderiales > Burkholderiaceae > Paraburkholderia > Paraburkholderia sp. JPY465. The sequence goes on along the minus strand of NZ_JBNDMT010000006.1, from coordinate 416,219 downwards.
CCAGCCCTGCAGCGTTATATCGGGCATCAACGCGTCGTCGCGCGAGCGCACGGTGGGATCGCAGAACACCCAGTCGCCCACCTTCAGATGAGTCGCATCGGGACCGCTCGCTCTTACACGACCGATCGCGCCGCAGCCGGGCACGATGGGCAACTCGAGCGGATAGCGGCGCTGACCATTGAACACCTCATTCGCGTACGACAACACCGGCGCGGCGGCGACATCCACGATCACCTCGCCCGTGCCGATTTCCGGATCTGGCATCTGCGTAATCGCGAGGGGCCGGTCAAGTGAATTCAGGATTGCAGCTTTCATCGTCGTTCTCCGTCAAGGATGGTCTGACGAGCCCATTCTGGCGAACCTAGAATAGGCAACAAGGCCTGGTACTATCCCAGGATTCATCGATACCTCCTTGCAAGGACGAACATGCCGGCATCGAGACGGAGTGAATTTGGCGATTTTCTGCGTTCGCGCCGGGAGAAGCTGAGCCCGGCATCGGCGCGGCTCGGCAGCGGCCGGCGCCGTCGTACGCCGGGGTTGCGGCGCGAAGAAGTTGCCGAACTGGCGGGCATCGGTGTGGACTGGTATGTGCGGCTGGAGCAGGGGCGAACGGTCAGCCCGTCCGATGCCACTCTCGACGCGCTTGCTCGCGCGCTGCGGCTTGGCAAAGCGGAAGCCGCGCATCTGCGGGCGCTCGCGCGCAGCAACGATCGGCGGACGCTTGCTGCCGAGAAAGTGCCGCCGGCAATCGCGCGCATCGTTTCAGACCTGGGTCTGCCGGCATACGTGACCGGCAGGCGGTGGGACATCCTGGCGTGGAACCGGGCGGCCGCCGATCTGCTCGGCTTCGATCGCCTGAACGAGGCGGACCGCAATATCCTCGTTTTCATGTTCATCGAACCGGAAGCTCGGCGGCTATTCGGACCCGCGTGGGAAGACGAAGCGCGCCGCATGATCGCGCTCTTTCGCGCAACGCACGATCTGTTTGCCACCGATCCATCGTTCGTCCAGCTAGTGGAGCGCCTGCGTTCGTCGAGTGCGGAGTTCGCCGGCTGGTGGATCGCGCATGACGTCCGTGGCGGCGCATCTGGCGAGAAGGTGCTCGCGCATCCTCAGCGTGGAAACCAACGTTACCAATACGCTACGTTTCAGGCGAACGACGACCCGTCGCTGAAACTCTCGATCTACACCCCCGTTTGAGCTCCGCCCAGCTGGCAAAGCCATCGCGACGGTCCTAGGACCTTGGTCCGATTGACGCGGCATCCACGCGTGGCACCCTTGTACAAAGCCGGAATAATCATCGTCAACCTGACAGGGAGGCTGCCATGTTTTCATGGAGCCGGCAGTTCGCGCTCGCGGTCATGGCCGTGTCCGCGATGGCTTGCGCGGGAAGCGCCTGGGCAACCGAACAGGCTCAGCAACGTCGTGCTGGACGCGACGTGCGCCAGGAGACACGCCAGGGTGCCCGTCATACGAAGCAGGAGTGCAGAGCCGCGGATCAGAAGAGCAATTCGCAGTGCCGGCAGGACAAGCGGCAAACCAAGCAGGGCGGCCGTCAGGCGGCCAGGAATATCAAGTATTGAGCGTTTGCGTTCGCGTGCGCCGGCTGGGCACTGAACCAGCGACAGCATGGGAAGGCAGACACCACGTCCACCAGATCGAGCGGGGGAGCCGATGCGAGCCTGGCGATATGTAGCGCTTTGCACTTTGCCGTTCATGATCGTTGGCTGCAACACGCCTCCGATCGCACCGGGCAAGCCGGTCGATATCCCGACTGCCCTCGAGCAGGTTCTCCAGGGCCTGTGCAATTTCCGCAAAGATCAGGCCGGCCGCAAGCAGGACCTGGGCGCCGCAATCGACTCGATCACCGTGGAGCTCGACCTGACCATCGACGGGGCGAGAAATCCGCCAGTGGCGGTCGCGCCGGATATCCAGTTCATTCCGACCGTTAGCTACGGTCAGATCATGACGGCAAACCGGGGCAGCAGACTCGTGCTGACGCTGAAAAACACTGGCAGCGGCACCCATGGCGGCGATTGCGATGTGACTGCGCCAGCCAAGTAGAGATCAGACAGCAGGGGCACTTCCCGCGCGTTGACCCGCGCAAGTGCCCCCGAGCATTGCACTTCAATCTTGTGCGATTTTTTCCCACGCGCCTGACTGAGCCGAGCGGAACACGGCATCGATCACCCGCATATTCGCGCGCGCATCTTCCAGCGCAATAGCTTGCGGGCCTCCGCTCAGGATCGCTTCCGCGAACGTGGTGGCGGCTACGCCGTACTGATCGCACACCGGAAGTTCCAGCCAGCGATCAGTCGCGACACCGTCGCTATTGTGCTCACTGATTAGCAGCCGCGTCGGTCGATCGTTTGGTGCATTGAATGGAATTTCGACTTCGATTCGCCCCTTGGTACCGTGAAATTGCATCCGCTGGTACGGATAGGTTTGAGTCGAGTAAAAGAAACTCGCCTGCACGCCATCGAAGTCCATCAGCACGGAGCCGAGCCGGTCTACCTTGAAGGCAGGATCCTGCTCGACCAGCGCTACTACGCGCCGTGGCTCACGCCCGATCGTGAAGCGCGACGTCGTGATCGGATAGCAACCAATATCGAGCAGCCCGCCGCCGCCTAGCTCGCTCTTGTTGCGGATATTCTCTTCGTTGGTGTTGTAATAGGTGAAGCCGCCGGTCACTGCCCGCAATTCGCCGATTGCGCCTTCGTCGATCAAGGTCCGCACCTTCAACCATTGCGGGTGCGTGCGAACCATGAAGGCTTCCTGGATGTATCGGCCGCTCTTGTCGCGCGCTGCGATCAGTCGTTCGACCTGTTGCGCGTCCAGGCTGATCGGCTTCTCACACAGCACGTGCTTGCCCGCCTCGACCGCTTTGATCGTCCATTCCACGTGGAGATGATTGGGCAATGGAATATAGACCGCGTCGATTTCCGGGTCCGCGAGCAGCGCCTCGTAACCGTCGTATGCGACAGCCAGGCCATATTTGGCCGCGGCTTCCCGCGCCTTCTCCAGAGAGCGCGACGCGATGCCTTTCACCCGGCACTTCGGCGCGTTGTGCATGGGCACGACCACCTTGTCGTTGATCTTTGCGGCGCCCAAAATTCCCCAGACTATTTGATCCTTTGCCATGACATCCCTTTTTCCGATTGCGTATCCGATGAGTCGAGCAGGCTGAGCATTCGCGTGAGTCGGCAAGTCGCGTGAGTCCGCGAACGACCAGGAGCATGCGATCGTATCAGTTTAGCCGTGGCTCGTCGTTGTTAGACCTCGCTCCGCTTGAGCAGATAGTCGAGGCCGCCCACCCGATACCATCGATATCCGAACGGCTCGAGCAGCACCGTGTGACAGCCGTCATCGTCAGCGCGGCTGTGGTCGTCGGACAGAAGATTGATCAGCGAATCGCGGCCAGGTTCGTTGGAGCTCAGGCGGAATTCGACGGTACACGCTTCGGCGCGGAAGTTATGCAGAAACAGCACGGAGTTGTTGCGCCACTGATAACCGAGCGCGAGCACGTCGTTTCGCGAGGTGGGCAGCACTTCGAAGTCCCCCCAGCTGACTTCCGGCACTTCGCGGCGCATGCGAATCATCCGCTCGGTCCAGTTGAGAAACGAATCGGGATCGCGCCGCTGCTGCGCCACGTTGACCCGCTCGAAGCCATAAGCCCCGCCGGAGATCGTCGGGACAGGCGGCTTTGAATGACTGGTGAAGCCGCCTTGCGGCTCGCCCGACCATTGCATCGGCGTGCGCGCGCATTGGCGTTCGGGCCGGCGCAGATCGTCGCCCATGCCGATTTCATCGCCGTACCGGAACACGGGCGTGCCCGGCAAACTCAGCATCAGGCTGTAGGCGAGTTCAAGGCGGCGTCTGTCGCCCGACAGCATCGGCGCAAGTCTGCGGCGGATGCCGCGCCCATACAGCTGCATGTCAGGGTCCGGGGCGAACGCGGCGAACACTGCCTCGCGCTGAGCGGGCGTGAGCCGGCCCAGATCGAGTTCGTCGTGATTGCGCAGAAACACCCCCCATTGCGCGGTCGGCGGCCGTGGCTTCGTCGCAAGCAGCGCGTCCTTCAACGGCTTCGTGTTGCCCGTCGCGAGCGTGTAGAAGGTGTTTTGATTGACGCGGAAGTTGAACATCATCGGCAAGCGCTCGCCCTCGTCGCCGAAGTACTGGAGATCCGATTTGGGCAGCACGTTGGCTTCGGCCAGAATGATCGCGTCGCCTTCGCGCCACTGCAGAAACTCGCGAAACGTCCGCAACATGTCGTATTGCTCGGCAGGGCAGCGCACCTTCGGACCCTTCGTCGCGATCACGAAGGGCACCGCGTCCATGCGGAATCCGGACACGCCAAGCTGAATCCAGAAGCCCATGATCTTCAGCAACTCCGCCTGCACATGCGGATTGGAGGTATTCAGGTCCGGCTGAAAATCGTAAAAGCGATGGAAGTACCAGCGTCTTGCCCGCTTGTCGAAACTCCAGGTCGACTTCTGCACGCCCGGAAACGCCACGCCGCGTTGCGCATCGGGCGGTTTGTCGTCCGACCAGACATACCAGTCGCGATATTTCGAGGCAGGATCGCTGCGTGCTTCCAGGAACCATGGATGCTGGTCGGACGTGTGATTGACGACGAGATCGATGATCACCCGCAAGCCCCGCTGGGCGCACGCATGCGTGAACTCGGCGAAATCGCCGAGCGTGCCGTACTTCGGATCGACGTTGTAATAGTCGCAAATGTCGTAACCGTTATCGCGTCCTGGCGATGGGTGGAAGGGCATCAGCCAGATCGTCGTCATGCCGAGCCCTTGCAGGTAATCGAGTCTGCGCATCAGGCCCTGGAAGTCGCCGACGCCGTCGCCATTCGCGTCCATGAAGGTGCCTACCGAGAGGCAATAAATGATCGTGTTCTTGTACCAGAGGTCATTTAGCATAGGTTCCGCGCGTGGCGCCTAAACGATCGATCGTGAAGAGGAATTGCAATGTCGGAGCTGGCGTGGTGGCAACGCGGTGTGATCTATCAGATCTATCCGCGCTCGTTTCAGGACAGCAACGGCGATGGCATCGGCGATCTGTCCGGCATCAGCGCGCGCCTTGAGTATGTCGCGGCGCTAGGCGTCGATGCGGTGTGGATCTCCCCGATCTACCCGTCGCCGATGGCCGACTTTGGCTATGACGTCGCGGACTACAGCAACATCGATCCGATGTTCGGCACTCTGGACGGGTTCAAGCAATTGATGGGCCACGCGCATCGGCTCGGGCTCAAGGTGCTGCTCGATTTCGTGCCGAATCATTCGTCGAACCGGCATCCGTGGTTCGAAGAAAGCCGCTCGTCGCGAGACAATCCGAAACGGGACTGGTATCTGTGGCGCGATCCGTCGCCCGATGGCGGGCCGCCGAACAACTGGTTGAGCCGCATGGGCGGCTCGGCGTGGGAGTGGGAGGAGCTGACGGGGCAGTACTACTATCACGCGTTTCTGCGCGAGCAGCCTGACCTGAACTGGCGCAACCCCGAAGTGCGCCGCGCGATGGATCAGGTGCTGCGTTTCTGGCTCGATCTCGGCGTGGACGGCTTCCGCGTGGACGTGCTGTGGCTGTTGATCAAGGACGCGCAGTTTCGCGACAATCCCCCCAATCCAGGCTATCTGCCCGGCGAGCCGGACCATCATCGACTGTTGCAAACTTACACCGAGGATCAGCCGGAAGTACATGAACTCGTGCGCTCTATGCGAGCCACGCTGGACGAGTACGGCGAGCGCGTGCTGATCGGCGAAATCTATCTGACTGTCCCGCAACTGGTGAAGTATTACGGCGTGAACGGCGAAGGAGCGCATATGCCGTTCAATTTTCAGTTGCTCAGCGCGAGATGGAATGCGGAAAACATCGCCCGCATGATCCGCGATTACGACGTTGCGTTGCCCGAATACGCGTGGCCGAACTGGGTGCTGGGAAACCACGACAATCCGCGCATTGCGTCGCGCGTCGGCGCGGCACAGGCACGGGTAGCAGCTGTGCTGTTGTTGACGCTACGAGGCACGCCGACGCTCTACTACGGCGATGAAATCGGCATGATGGACGGCTATATCGCGTCCGATGAGATTCAGGACCCGGCGGAGTTGCGGCAACCGGGCATTTGCCAGGGACGCGATCCCGAGCGCACGCCTATGCAATGGGATGGCTCGCTGCCGAATGCGGGCTTCACGGACGGCAGACCGTGGTTGCCGATTGCGACCGCGACGAGCGTGCGCGAACAGGACGGCGACATGTCGAGCATGTTGTCGCTGTATCGGCGTTTGCTGAGCCTGCGCCGCAGCAGCGCCGCGCTCGTGCGGGGCGCGATAGAGAATGTCGTTGCCGACGGCGACGTGCTGACCTACGAGCGGCGCTACGGCAATCAATGTCTGTTCATCGCGCTGAACATGGGCGCCGAAGCTTCCACCGTGCAATCGCGCGCGGGCATGGTGCTGCTATCGACGGTAACCACGCGCATCGGTGACGCCTTCGTCCAGGGCGCCAATTTGCTTGCCGCCAGCGAGGCGGTCATCGTGATCGTCGACTCTCCATCGTGAACGGTAGCTGACTCACCGGTTCAAAGCGCCACCTGAATGCCCAGTTCAACGACGTCTTCCGCTCGAAGCCCATAGTATTCCGCGCTGGGCGTGGAATGAAACGCCATCTGTCCGAACAGCGCCTCGCGCCAGCGCGTCATGCTGCCGTGCGAACGTCCCTTGATGACTTCATCGCGCGGCAGGAAAAACGTGGTGTGCCTGGGATCGTAGTGCCAGCCATCGAACCGGCCCGCCAGCGATTCGAGCAGCCGCGGCAGGTTAGGGCGCTCGACGAATCCATGATGCGCAATGATCTCGAAGCATCCGTGGCCGAGGTCTCGCACGTCGATGCGCGTTTCGTCATCGATACGCGGCGCTGACTCCGATATGTTGGCGAAGAAAATCGTCGTCTCGTGCAGCACGCGATTGTGGCGGATGTTGCTCCTGAATGTCGCCGGTGTCTTGCCCGATGCGTTGCCCGGATAAACCGCCGTGCCTGGCTCGCGCGCCGGAGGTACGGGACCGGCTAGCGCGTCGCGCAGGAATGCGTCGAGCGCATCGGCTTCGTTCGCATGGGTTGCGGCAATCTCGCGACCGCGATTCCATGTCGACATCAGCACGAAAAGAATCAGCCCGACGGCGACAGGAAACCAGCCGCCGGAAGCGATTTTCGGCACGTTCGCGGACACCAGCGTCACGTCGACGACGAGCAACGGCGCGCTCACGAGCGCCACGCCGTAGACGGGCCAATGCCAGACGTTGCGCGACACGCTGATCATCTGGATCGTGGTGATCAGCATCGTCAGTGCGACCGCGATGCCGTACGCCGAAGTCAGGTTCGACGAGCTTCGAAACGCCAGCACGAGAAACACCACCGCCACGAACAGGATCAGGTTGACGGCGGGCGCATAGACCTGTCCGCGCTGCTCCGTCGATGTTTCGACGACCCGCAGGCGCGGCAGAAAGCCCAATTCGATCGCCTGACTCGTCATTGAAAATGCGCCTGAAATCACCGCTTGCGAAGCGATGATCGTCGCGAGCATCGCGATGATGACGCTTGGCACGAGCGCCCACGACGGCGCGGCGTGGAAGAACGGCTGCTGAAAAGAGCCGGGCACGAACAGCAAGGTCGCTGCCTGCCCGAAGTAGCCGATGATGATCGACGGAAACACGATGGCGAAGAGCGCAATGCGGATCGCGCGGCGTCCGAAGTGACCGATGTCGGCATACAAGGCTTCCGCTCCGGTCAGCGCGAGAATCACGGCGGCGAGAATCGCGAACGCCATGCGGGGATGGCCGATCATCAGCGATATGGCCCATCGCGGCGATAGCGCATGCAACACGACGGGATGTTGCGCGATCCGATACAACCCCACAGCGGCAAGAGACAGAAACCACACGGCCATCACGGGACCGAATGCGCGCCCGACCACCGAGCTGCCGCGTCGCTGAAACGAAAAGAGCGCGATCAGGATGGCTGCTGCGATTGGCACGACCCATGGATCGAACGAGGGACTGATCTCGCTCAGTCCCTCGACGGCCGACAGCACGGATACGGCCGGCGTTACCGTCGAATCGCCATAGAACATCGCGGCGCCAAAGAGTCCCGCCAGCAGAAGCGCACGCGGCACCCGCCGCCCTTCGTCCTCATAGCCCGATCGGACCAGCGCCGTCAGTGCGATGATGCCGCCTTCGCCTTCATTGTCGGCGCGCATCACGTACCACGCGTACTTGAGCATGACGACGATGACGACGGCCCATACGATCATCGACAGCGTACCCATGATGACCTGCACGTCGATCGAACCGGTTTCGATGGCGGCTTGACGCAATGCATAGATGGGACTCGTGCCGATGTCGCCGAATACGACACCCAATGCGCCAAGCACGAGCGTGCCGCCGCTGCGCTGGCGGCGAGACGACGAATCGTCGCTTTGCTCCCTGTTTTGCTCAGGCATTTTTTTACGCGAAGGTTGTGCGATGCCGTACAAGCAATTTGTGGGCCGAAGTGCGATCCGTCGGTCGCGCCAGACCGTCGAAGCCGATCACGCGGTGGTCAGAGGCGCGGCGCTGTCAGTCTCGTCCATCGATGAAACGGCGCTACGGATGCGCCTGGCGATTCGCGCGTCGAGCGGGGTGTAGACGAGCATGCTCAGATCTGGCCGGCCATCGACGGCGAACAGTGAATATTCCATTTCGATGGTCCCGAACGCAGGATGCAGCAGGCGCTTAACGTGCTGGCCTTCGCTGTGGCCGAATACCTGGTTTTCGCGCCACATGCGCTCGAAGTCGGGGCTCTCGCGACACAGATCGTCGACCAGATCGCCGACCTCGGAGGCGAGCCCCGCGCGTGCCACGTCCGCGCGGAACGTCCCCACGACGGAGCGGGCGACGCTCTCCCAGTCATGCTGTTTTGCGCGGGCGTCGGGGTCGCCGAACAGGAAGCGCAGGATGTTGCGCTGGCCCGGCGGTAGCGCGCTGTAGTCGGTCAGCACGACCGCCGCCGCTCGATTCCACGCGACCACGTCCCACGTCGCCGTCTTGATGATCGACGGGCTGGCTTCGAGCGAATCGAGCACGCGCTGCAAGCGCGGATCCACTGCGTCGGTGGAGCGGTAGCGCACTTCCGGGGGGCGCCCGAGACCCAGCATGAACAGATGTTCGCGCTCCGTGTTGGTCAGCATCAGCGCCGCGCAGATGCGCTCCAGCACCGCGGCGGACGGCGCGCCGCCGCGGCCCTGCTCGAGCCAGGTGTACCAGGTCGAACTGATATTCGCGCGCTGCGCCACTTCTTCCCGGCGTAATCCGGGCGTACGCCGGCGGCCCGAGAAGCCGAAGCTGGCCGGATCGAGCCGCGTGCGGCGGCTGCGCAGAAAGTCTCCGAGGGATTGGGCGGTGTTCACTGGACGATTAACCTGTTAGTCGCTTTACCGGGATAAGCTCACTACTTCAATAGCATAGCGAATGATCGCATAGTGCGTCCGTGGCTATTCTGGAGACTTGACCATGCGAATCTTTCTGACAGGCGCAACCGGGTTTATCGGCTCGGCTTTGGTGCCCGAACTTATCGAAGCCGGGCATCAGGTGATCGGGATGACCCGCTCCGATCAGGGCGCGCAGGCGCTCGTCGCAGCGGGCGCGGAGGTGCACCGCGGCACGCTCGAAGACACCGACAGCCTGCGCAGCGGCGCTGCGAAGTCCGACGCCGTCATACACCTTGCTTTCGATCACGACTTCTCGCACTTCGTGGAGAACTGCGAGAAGGACAAGCGTGCGATCGCAGCGCTTGGCGCGGCGCTGGCGGGCTCGGATCGGCCGCTTCTGATCACATCAGGCACGGGCGTCGGCAGCCGGGATAACGGGCAGCCGGCCGCCGAGGACGTGTTCAACACCAGCCACCCGAACCCGCGCATCGGCTCCGAGCTCGCCGGCAATGCGCTGCTGGAGGACGGCGTCAACGTGTCGGTGATGCGCTTGCCGCAAGTGCACAACCCATACAGGCAGGGCCTCATCACGCCGCTCATCCAGATCGCTCGGGACAAAGGCGTGTGCGCATATGTGGAGGAAGGACGTAATCGCTGGCCGGCGGGGCATCTGTCGGATGTCGTGCGGCTGTACCGGCTTGCGATCGAGAAGGGCGAACGCGGTGCGCGCTATCACGCGGTCGGCGAAGAGGGTGTTAGTGCACGAGAGATCGCCGAGGCGCTGGGGCGCGGCCTGAAGTTGCCGGTCGTCTCGATCGCACGCGGCGAAGCGCAGGCTTACTTCGGATGGATGGCGATGTTCGCCGCGCTCGATATGCCGGCATCGAGCGCGCAGACGCAGGCGCGTTTGGGCTGGCGACCGACCGGTCCCACGCTACTGTCGGATCTGAACGAAGCGCGCTACGTTCCATCATAGGTGCTTCAATATGCCGCTTGCGAGCCTGCGCAGTTCGTCGAACTGCGTGACGAGTTGGAGGCAGAGCACAAAGGCCAGCGCTGCCGCGGGCCCCGGATGGAGGTCGATCCATCGCAGCACCGGCGTCGCGTAGCGCGGGCGTATCGCATCGCGCGTCATGATCAAGGTGATCGTGATCCCCACCGCGGCGCCCACCAGCAAATCGGTGGGGTAGTGAAAGCCGAGATAGGCGCGCGGAAGGCAAATGAACAGCGCGGTATAGAGAAGCGCCAGCACGCCGATGCCCCGCCACACGAGGAAAATGCCGGTAGCGACCGCCATCCATAGCATCGCGTGATCGCTCGGGAAGGAACTCCAGTTGGTCAGCACGGCGTTTTTGATATCGCCGCTGGCAAAGCTCAGATGCAGTTCGGGGTTATAGACGGGGCGCACCCTGAACGGCAACCAGTGAGTCAGCAGTCTTCCGACGAAGAGCGCCGCGAGGCCGCTGACAACCGTCGCGAGAACCATTTCTCGCCGCCATTCGCGGCATTCGTCTTGCTGAAACCACATCCACCACAGCACGGGAACGAGTACGAGACCTTTGAAGGTGTACAGGTTGTCGATGGCTTGGATGGATAGCGTCGCGAAATGACTGAAATGTATGTTGGATAGATATGTTTCGATGGATAAATCGAAGCTATTCATTATTTTCTAAGGAAATTGAGCCGGTCGCGGGATGAAGGTCAGCATAATTCATCGCGCGCACGGCATTTTTTGGCGCTTACTTTCACTGACAATTTTTACTGCACGATTTCATCGCTAACTTTCAGTGACCCGGCGACCCGTGCCAGCGCCAAGCGCAGCGATGACCTATAGTCGGAGCTTTCAAGGAGGCCATCATGAAGCTGGTCGACTGGAACATTCAGTGGGGTTGCGGCGTCGACGGCCGCGTCGACCTCGGCCGGATCGTGCGGGAAGCACGCGCATTATGCGACTTCGACGTGCTGTGTCTGCAGGAAGTCACGCGCGGCTTCAACGAAGCACCGGCGGCAGGTGGACTGAAAGGCGCGCCATCGTCCGATCAGTTTGCCGAACTTGCCGCTCTTCTGCCGGAGATGACCGTGCTCGATGCGATCGGCTCCGATCTTCCGTCGCTGGGCGCGAGCCGTCATCGGCGGCAGTTCGGTAATGCCATCGTGACCCGCTTACCGGTTCGTCAAGTGCTGCGCCATTCGCTGCCGTGGCCTGCCGATCCCGCCAAGCCGTCGATGCTGCGCGTCGCGCTCGAAGCGGTGCTCGAAGCCGACGTCGGTCCGCTTCGTGTCATCAGCACGCACCTCGAGTTCTATTCGGAGAAACAGCGGCTCGCGCAAGTCGCAAGACTGCGCGAGTTGCATCAGGAAGCGTGCAATCACGCGCACTTTCCCGCGCGGGGTGAAAAGCCGGACAGCCCGTTTGCCGATACGGCGCGCCCGGTCAGCGCGGTTGTCTGCGGTGACTTCAACAGCGCATTCGAAGACAGCGCCTTTTGCCGGATGCTCGAACCGATCGCCGACGCGCCGAGCTTCGTCGATGCGTGGGCCCGCGCGCACCCTGGCGAGCCGCGTGCCGCGACGGTCGGCCTGTACGATCGCGAGCAATGGCCCGACGGACCTTTCGCGTGCGATTTCGTTTTCGTCACGCAAGACCTGGGCACACGCATTGCGTCGTGCGATGTCGATCCGCACAGCCGCTCGTCCGATCATCAGCCGATGTGGCTGGAGCTGCGTTGAAAGTTCTGCGGGAATGCTTAAGGGTCTGTTAAGCGTTGTTCTGCGAAGGTTGAGCCTATGTTCAAGCCACGAAAATAGTGAGCACCTCACATGAATAGCAGCCAATCGGAAATTCGCGCGCATGCAGTCAGCAAAGTCCCTCAGGTCACGCTGGGCTTCTGGATCATCAAAATCGCGGCCACGACACTTGGTGAAACGGGCGGCGATTGGGTGACTATGTCACTCAAATTGGGTTATCTGATCGGCACCGCAATTTTTGCAGTTATTTTTATTGCGCTGGTCGCAGGGCAGATCAGGGCAGAGCGGTTCAATGCCACGCTTTATTGGGCGACTATCGTCGCAACGACCACGCTCGGTACCACGCTGGCCGACTTCTTCGATCGATCCGTGGGAGTCGGCTATCCTGGCGGTGTCATGATCGTCTTCGCGCTTCTGCTTGCGAGCCTGGGCGTCTGGTACAAATCGGAAGGTACGGTGTCAGTGCAGAGCGTAACCACGTCCAGAGCCGAGTGGTTCTATTGGGTGACGATCCTCTTTTCGCAGACATTGGGTACGGCGTTGGGCGATTGGGTGGCGGGATCGGACGAAGGCGGATTGGGGCTCGGCTATGAGAACGGCGCTTTGATCTTCGGTGCGGGTCTGCTGATCGTCGGCGCGCTGTATTACTGGTCGCGGCTGTCGCGGACCGCCATCTTCTGGGCAGCGTTCATCCTGACGCGTCCGCTCGGCGCGACCTTGGGGGATCTGCTCGACAAACCCGTTTCTCAAGGTGGGCTCGAGATCAGCCGACTCTATGCGTCGGTGATTCTGGTTTCGTTCATGGCCCTGTGTGTGGTTTTGTTACCGCAGCGTCCTGCTGGGCGAGCGACGCGGTAGTAGGCATCCTTTCAATTGAGGCCGACATGAAAAATCCCTGGACCAGGAAGAACCCGTTCCTGAGCATGTGGCTAAGCGGCGCCAATACCGTCGCGAACTCGGCGCGGGTAAGAACGACGGCGGCGGCCAAACGCGCGGCCTCCGCGTTTTGGAGCGCCGCACTCACGCCACCGAAGCCGAAGAAAAGAAGAAAGGCACGGCGCTGAGTTGACTCGTCCGCGGTCGGACGAGTTTGCTGCCTGGCGTGAGGGATCGCACACAGGGTGTACCCAACCGGCAAAAAAGAAGGGAGCGCCATAGTCGGCGCTCCCTTCATTCATGGGTTACAGCATGCAGGCTTACTGGATCGGCGTCAGATAAGAACCCGACAGGAAGCGTTCCGAACTCGGAATCGTCGCCGTGTACGCCTGAATCGCGGCTGCAAGCTGCGGGCGAATCAGGTTGCGGTTGTAGTCGTAGATCGAATAGCCGTCACCTTCGCCATTGCTTGGATCGCCGTTACGCACGACATACCAGAACGCCTTCGCCACCGAACCGTTGTTCATCAGAGTCTTCAACTGATTAAACGCGGCCGTTTGTCCAGCATCCGTACCGTTGGTGCCATTGTTGGTCTCGGTCAGCCAGATCGGCTTCGCGCCGCTGCTGACGAGGTTCGACACGGTGGTCATGAATGCCTGCACCAGCATGTTGTACTCGGCGCTGCCGAAGTACGGGTGAACGTCGACGACGTCGATCGTGGTGTTCAACGGGCTGGAAGCACTCTTGGTGTTGTTGCCCATGGCATTGATGTAGTCGGTCGCCTGGATCAGCTGGCTACCTGCGGGCGGTTGCCAGCCGTTATTCGGATACGCCGAGTTGTAGAAGTACGAGATGCCCTGAGTGTGCAGAACCGTTTTGTAGCCCGACTGGCTCTTCGTGTTCAGGACCTGCTTGGCTTCCGAATAGAGCGTCTTGCTGCGATTCAGAATGTAGCCGGAAATACCATTCGCATCGCCGTAAGACGGGTCCGAAGCGGAGAACGACCAGTTGGTCTCATTGAACAGTTCGATGTCAGCCGTGAAGGGCAGAACGACGTCCATCAGCGAGCCGAGATACTTCGTGAACGCTGCGTCGCAGAAGTCGAGTCGCGGCGACGATCCGCTCGGCGGATTCTGGGTGGCCGAGCACTGGTATGCGCTAGACGGCGCGTACATGCCCACCTCGAAAAGAATCTTCATGCCGCGCGTCCGTGCGGCGTTCAGAAGCCCCTTCAGAAAGGCCACCTTATTGGGGTCCAGCGTGCTGCCGTCGGCCAGCGTCATGAAGTCCCACGAAACACCGAGGCGAACCGTACCGACGCCCAATCCGGCAATCAGATCCAGGTCTTTTGAGCATTCGTTGAGCGCGGTCTGATCTCCGCTCCAGAGATTGCAATTCACGTCCATTGCAAAGCGGTCGTTTCCGCTGCCGGTGGGCGGCGGTTGCAGCGTGGCAGTGGCGTTTGCGGTGGTGGCTGCGGTGGATGTGGTGGCTGCGGTGGATGTGGTGGCTGCCGTGGATGTGGTGGCTGTTGAGGTTGTCGCTGTGGTGTTGGTGTTGCCCCAATGTGCCCTGGAGAATGACTTCGAGAATGCTGGCATCGATTGCCCGCACAACAGGGCTAAAACGGTGAATAAGGAGCAGAGTCTGAATTTCATTGGATTAGCTATAGATTGCTACTGACGGAGAATGGACCGAGAACATTGGCGTTACGTTTGCCGATGACCATCAGCTCCTGAAGCGATGGCACACGTAACGCAAACACGTCGATACGTGAGTCAGCTGTCGCTGACGTCACGATTGCAAATGGTCTTGCGCGGGATATGAGGCTTTCGTATGGATCGTCGCGAAACGGCTCAATCGCCTTGTCCCGCCCGTTGCACCTGGGCGCGGTTATAAGGCTGACCGTTCGCCTGAACCGGCGGTGAACCGTTGTCGGTGGGCACTACGCCGTTGCTGTACGCATTCGTAGTCGCGTTCGCGACTGCGTTGGCAGAGACGGAGGAGTTGGCAGTCACGGACTGGGTGCTGCCATCATCGCTTGTTTCACCGCCGCAACCTGCAAGGCTCAGGATTCCTGCGGTAAGTGCAAGCACTGAAACAGTTTTTGCGATCTCAGGAACTTGACGAAATGATGGTTTTAGTCTTGGAGAGAGTCTGCTGAAAGATGACATCTGTCTATCAAGGCCGATAAACCTTGGCCGCTAAAACGAACAGCGTTCGCGTGATAAGGACGTCGCCACGAATAATTACGCAACAACACGAGTACAACTAATTAATGATCCGCTTTTGTCAAGGGCGCCCGTTGCCGGACTCGCGTGGTGCATTAATCGAATTTAATCCTCGGATTTAATACGATGCGCCGAAAACCACTTTAATCATTTAAATCGACGATTTGGCGATTCGTCGCAAATTGCGAAGTTCTACTGATAGAATCGACCTAGGTTTTCCCTGACTGATCCGACGAAACGAATGATACAGAAATGGAACGAAAATTGCCCTGAGGGTCGTAACCAAACGTAACAACGCGATGTGTGATACGGGAGCGGATCGCTAAGTGCCCCGCGTCCCCTCCCATGCTTATCCAGAGGCGTTCCCACGCTTTCCAGCTGAGTTCACAAAACGACAAAAGAACCGTTACAAAATTGTTACTTGGCGGCTAGGGACAGGGGTCGGGTACCTCTTTTGCGCCAACGTATAGTTCTTGGCCGATGACTGAAAACTAACTGAATTCATTAGTATGGTTTTCGAAAGAGAAGGTGACGGGCGATGGATTTTTTTTGAACTGTCCGGGCGCATTAAATAAATCGCAAAATGCGGATTTCGCGACGGTTCGGTTTTGAGCTTTGAAAATAAAGAGATCAACGCGAGCAAGGGGCGGAGACTTACACATCATCGCCAGCGAAACACCTGTTCACTTCCACCGCGCTTCATGATTCAGTGCGCAACTCGCGATTTGCAAGTCAAAAAAGAGCTTTGCTTGGACCTTCTCAGCGCCCAGTTTTTTGGAGGTTCATGGTTATGTGGTCGACCTCACAAAACGCGGCAAGTCGCGGGCCAGACGCTGTCATTTTCCGGAAGGTTCCCTGCTACGCTCACCATTGCCGTTGATTCGCCAGAGAGCGAACGTAGCCGTCGCGCGACGTCTGCGAATTTGCCGCGCGGGTAACACGCAATAAAGATGGCGACGAACAGTACTGAAGATAGTTACACGTTGCGGGAGATCACATTCATGTTTCATCAACACGCGCCGAGTCGCGCGGCGTTGCGTGCGTGCGCGCCGCTCGGAAACCCGAGTCGCCGTGCGCTGCTGCGTGGCGTATCGGCGGCGGCGTTAGCCGGCATTTCTTTTCCGCTATATGCGCAGCACGCAAGCGTGGGACTCGTCACGCCGCCTATTCGTCTCGACGACTACTGGGTGATCAATCAAAGCGGCCAGAAGCAGCTGCTGACCGACCTGTTGCATCGGAAAGTGACTGCGTTGCAGACGATTTACACAGGATGCAGTTCAGTTTGTCCTTTGCAGGGTGCGCTGTTCAGCACCGTTCAGCAACGGATATCGCAGTTGCAGCATCGCTATCCCGTTCAGTTGGTGTCGATCGGAATCGATCCGCTTTCCGACTCGCCGCCTGCGTTGCACGCATGGCTCAAGCGCTTCCAGGCCGGACCCGAATGGTGGGCGGCCACGCCGACGTTGCAGGACGTCGACCGGATGCGCACCGCGCTTTCGGGCAGCACCTTGCCACTCGGCAACATTGCCGATCACTCGACCCAAATCTACTGCTTCGACGCTAACGCAATGTTGCGCTGGCGAAGCGATGACCTGCCCCGCGCGGATCAAGTTTGCGAGGTACTGGGCGCATTAGGGCGTGTGTAACCTATTGGACTGAGAACATGTCACAAAAAAAATCGCTTAGGTTGAGGTCGCAGTTATTCGACAGGTGGGTGAAAGCATTGCTGCTAATTGCATTCTTGCCGGTGCTTTCAATCTTCTCCACGACTGCGCACGCGCAGACATCGAGCACGATCACCGTTAACGGGACCAGCTTGTGCGCCGATGTGAACGCCGAATCGACAACGCCTGGCGCCTCGGTCATCCAGTGGACCTGCAATGGGCAGAACAACGAGCTTTGGACATTGACCCAGAACAACGGGCTTTATCAGTTCGTCAACGTCAACAGTAATCTGTGCCTCGACATCTACGGTGTAAGCACGGACGCCGGCGCTGGAGCGGACCAGTGGACCTGCAATGGCCAGCCGAATCAAAGCTTTCAACTCATACCGCAAGGTGGCGGCTTTGCGATCGTCGCGTCGCAGAGCAACTTGTGTCTGGCGGTTGCGAGTCTCACGGCACAGGGCTCGCAGATCACGCAGCAGCCCTGCAGCGGCGCCCCGCTGCAGACGTGGCAGATCAGCGGCTTGACCGCGAAAACATTGCCGGCGAAGTGGACTACACCCTATAACCTGTCGATCGTGCCGGCTGCTGCGGCGAATCTTCCCGATGGAACGGTGGTAGTGTGGTCCGCTGACAAGAAGCTGGACTTTACGGCTGGCGAAGTCACCCCCGGCAACACGTACACCGCAATCTTCAACCCGACTACCGGCACCAGCAAACAGGTGTACGTGACGAATACCGGCCACGATATGTTCTGTCCGGGCATCGTCAATCTTCCGGATGGTCGTATTTACGTCACCGGTGGCTCGAGCAGTGACGAGACGAGCTTTTACACGCCTTCGACTGGAAAATGGTCGTCAGGTCCTTTAATGAAAATTGCGCGCGCCTATCAGGGCAGCGTAACGTTGAGCAATGGCAACGTATTCCAGGTGGGTGGTTCGTGGAACGGAGGCGAAGGCGGCAAGACCGGCGAAACCTGGTCACCGAGTACGGGTTGGCAGGTCAACAGCGCCATTCTCGCCGACTACATCCTCACGAATGACGCGGCTGGCATTTTCCGCTCCGACAATCATGCATGGCTGTTTGCGGTGGCAAATGGGCGAGTCTTCCACGCCGGTCCGAGCGTTGCGATGCATTGGTTCGATACCGCCGGCGGGGGCAACGTGACGCCTGCCGGCAACCGGGGCAGCGATACCGATGCGATGAACGGCAACGCCGTTATGTACGATATTGGCAAGATCCTGGCTGTTGGCGGTGCGACGAGCTACGAGTACGCCAACGCGACTGCGAACGCCACGCTAATCGACATCAGTAGCGGCACCGCGGTGACGCAAACGCTTACGCCGATGAATTACCGCCGCGCCTTTCACACCAGCGTGGTCTTGCCGAACGGTCAGGTGGTGGTCTTAGGTGGAGAGGCGTACCCGGTAACGTTTTCGGACGACACCGCCGTGCTGGCGCCAGAGTTGTGGGACCCTACCACCAAGACTTTCTCGCTGCTCCCGCCGCAAGCCGTGCCGCGTAACTATCACAGCATCGGACTGCTGTTGCCGGACGGTCGCGTACTGAGTGGCGGCGGCGGACTGTGCGGAAGTTGCTCGACAAATCACACGAACCTCGAAATACTCACCCCGCCGTACCTGCTGAACGCGGACGGCTCGGCGGCAACCCGACCGACCCTCACAGCCGCGCCGACCACCGCACAGCTCGGGACATCGATCGCGGTGACGGGCAGCAGTGGCATCACGGCCTTTGCGTTGATGCGCATGTCTTCGTCGACCCACGCGGTCAACAACGAGCAGCGGCGGGTACCCGTGAGTTTCACGGTAGGAACGGCGGGTGAATATCTGATCAATATTCCTTCCGATCCGGGTGTAGTCGTGCCTGGCTACTACATGCTGTTTGGCCTGAACGCGAAGGGCGTGCCGAGCGTTTCGCGCACGGTGCAGATTCAGTGATGGCGTTACTGTCACGGCGGACCGCGGCGCGTGTGGCGCTGATACTAGGGTTGGCGGGCATCACGCATGTTGCGCACGCCGCGCCGCTTTGCGAGCCAAAGGATCTCGGGTGCGCGATCTTTAATGGGCAGCATTCCGTCGCGGCGCAATTGCGCGACGACGATCATCTGCTGCCCGGCTCGACCACCCGTTGCGCGAACTGTCATTCGCAAACCGGCGCGGCCGACGCATTCGCGCCACCGTTGACCGCCGGCAGCCTGTTTCCTGCGAAGAGTCGAAGGGACGGTCCGGCGAGCAGTTACGATCAGGCAACGTTCTGCAGGGCGCTGAGGGAAGGCATCGACCCGGCCAACGTTTTGTTGCGCAAAGCCATGCCTCACTACCGGATATCGGATAGCGAGTGTGCGGCGCTCTGGCATTTCGTCACCAAGCCGTAGCACCTTTGCGTGCGGTCGCGCGACTCATATCCGACTATTCGCGGTTGAATCGAGTGTGACGTTGGGCCGAAAAGCGACAACGTGTGGCAGCGTACGGAGGTGCGGCAAGCCGTCAGATAGGCTGCGGTTGCGTCTGATATGAATAACTCGATGTCTGTCTGCCGGCGCAATCTATCCGATGCCGAAAAATTAGAAGTCTGCGCCAGGTCCGGCGGAAGCTGTGTAGACGATAAGACGATTTGATTCGAGCAGGCGGCGGGTCCGCATCGCCTGCATCTTGAATCCAGCTTCCACCGTTTTCGTACACCCGCCCTGGGGTTTCGATGAATCAGAACTCTCTCCTTACGAATGCTGCCGTGGTCCGCAATAACGATGTCAGTCTTTCACGTTATTTCGACGTACTGATGGCCAACCGCTGGCTGGTCGGTGGAATCGCCGGCAGCGTGCTCGCCCTGGGCGTGGCCTACGCGTTTATCGCGCCATCGGTGTACCAGGCCGATATTCTCGTGCAGGTGGACGGCAGCATCCCGACCAACAACTCAAAGAGTCCTCTGGGCGACGTCTCGAGCATGTTCGACGTCAAGACGGAGGCGACGGCCGAGATGGAAATCATCCAGTCGAGAATGGTGGTCGGCAAAGCCGTCGACGATCTGCACCTCGATATCAGCGCCAGGCCGAAGCGCTTTCCGTTGATCGGCGAGTGGCTGGGGCGGCAGGCCAAAGACCTTTCCTCGCCAGGTCTCTTTGGATTTGGCGGATATGCGTGGGGCAACGAATCGGTCAGGGTGTCCAGCTTCAACGTTCCGGAAGCATTCGAAGGCGAGAAGTTCGTGCTGACCGTTCTGGAGGACGGGCGCTACCGGCTGGAGCAGTCGGATCTGAGCGAGCCGATCGAGGGCCGCGTGGGCGCCACGCTCGACACGACACTGCCTGAAGGCGCGATCACGCTGCGGGTCGATGCGCTGAACGCCAGGCCGGGCACGCAATTCATTCTGGAGCGGCAGTCGCGCGAGAAGACGGTGGAAAACCTGCAGAACAGGCTGACCGTGTCGCAGAAGGGCAAGGACAGCGGCATCATCGGCGCGTCGCTGACGGGCTCCGAGCGGATGCTGACGGCCAGCACGCTTGCCGAAATCGGCAATGCGTATGTCGACCAGAATCTGAAGCGCAAGGCGGCGGAAGCCGAGAAGTCGCTCGAGTTCCTGAGCGCCCAGCTGCCGCAGCTCAAGAGCGACCTGGAGCGCGCCGAGGGGCGCTATAACGACATGCGCAACCGCATGGGCGTGTTCAATCTGAGTGAGCAGGGCAAGGCCTATCTGGATCAGAGCGTGGCCACGCAGCGCAGCCTGCTGGAACTGAAGCAGAAGCGTGCGGAAATGAGCGCGATCTACGCGCCGGGTCACCCGGCGATCCAGGCGCTCGATCAGCAGATCGGCATGCTGGGTAGCAGGATCGGCAGCCTGTCGCAGCAGGAACAGGCGTTGCCGGACCTGGAGCAGAATGCGGTACGCCTGACGCGTGACATGAACGTGAACAACGAGCTTTATGTTGGCATGTTGAACAACATGCAACAGCTGAAGCTGGTTCGCGCGGGCAAGGTGGGGACGGTGCGGCTGATCGATAACCCGGTGGTGCCCAAAGACCCGATCAAGCCGAACAAACTGCTGGTGATTATCTATGCGGCGTTGGGCGGCCTGATTCTGGGTGTGGGTGCAGCGTTCGCGCGTACGGCGCTCTATCGGGGCGTGACCGACGCGCAGGAGATCGAGGAGCAGACGGGCCTGAACGTGTATGCGACCGTGCCGCTGTCGCAGGCGAAAGTCGCGCGCATCGGCAAGGCGCCGAAGCTGCCCGCGGACGAGAAGTTCCTGCTGGCGAGCGAGTTTCCGCGCGATCCGTCGATTGAAAGCCTGCGCCGGCTCAGAACCGCGCTGCATTTTGCAATGCTTGAATCGGAATCGGGCGACAACCGCGTGCTGCTGACGGGGCCGACGGAACAGGTGGGCAAGTCGTTTCTCTCGGCGAATCTGGCGGCGGTCGTCGCGGCAGCCGGCAAGCGGGTGTTGCTGATCGACGCGGATCTGCGCAAAGGCCATCTGGAGCAGTACTTCGGCCTCGACTCGACGCCGGGCCTGGGGGACTATCTGTCGTCGGAGGTGACGTCCGACGCGGTGATCATGCGTGACGTGCGCCCGGGCCTCGACTTCGTTGCGCGCGGCGCGATCCCGGAGAACCCGGCCGAGCTGCTGGTGAGCGAGCGCATGCAGCAGTTCCTCGCGAAGACGAGCGACTACGACATCGTGCTGATCGACACACCGCCCGTGCTGGCCGTATCCGACGCGACCGCGCTCGCGGATAGCTGCGGCACCGTGTTGCTGGTGACGCGCTTCGAGACGACTTCCATCGCGCAGGTGCAGGAGGCGACCGCACAGCTCAAGCAGGCGAATGCGCGGGTGAAGGGTGTGATCTTCAACGGGATCGATACGGACGTCTATCGTTACAGTCTGGGCTCGCGCGCCGGCCTCTATCGCAATGCTTCCTATCTCGACGCATTGCCGGCCAGCGGAAAGACAAAGAAAAACTAAGCTTCGCGAAGCGAGGGCCACGGCCGGTTTCTTACCGCTCACTGAGTTCGCCGGCCACTAGACCTGCCTGTTGGCGCCTTCGAAAGCTGAGCAGACGGGCGCCGGCGTCCTCATCTATGGCTGCATCTTTCTGATCTTTACGTCGTGCCGGCCGCCATTGTCTCGACTCGGCTCGAAAGTTGATTCCTGCAGCCTGTTAAGCTGTTCGGGCTTCAGGTCTCACACGGGAAATTGGTCGTAAGTGTCACCATGCCAAATTCCTTTGTCGCCCACGTGTCTGCCATTTCGATGGCCGGTGATCTCCGCCTATCGCGATGCCGGCATCTTCGCGTTCTCCTACCGTGTCGACCACTTTTGTGCGTCATACTTTACTGAATCTGCGCGTTGGCCACGAGGCCATTGCCATTCTGGAGATTGGCGCCGAGAGAGGGGCTAAACCCATGCTATAGTGAGTTTCGCTATTTGATCGGTATTCGTTCGCAAACAGGGCACTGTGCTTTTGTCAATCTCTGCCGGACTTTAGGTCGCCTTCATCGCACTGTCCGGTGCCGCTAGGGAACATCCCAGCCCATAGCTACGTCACCGATGACATCGTGCTGTTCAAATTCTTAATATCTCGATGTGATCGTAAGGGGAGTGGAAGATGATAACTTTCTTGACGCATGCCGCCTGCCTGCTGATCGGCGTAGCGATTGGGGTCTTTGCGTGTGCGCTTTGCGTTGCGCGCGCGAGAGGATCAAAGGAGGATGATTAGTCGCATTGTGATTTTTATGATTCGTCCGTCATTGAGGATGTCCGCTGCTTCCCCATTTCAAAACTATCAAGCACGTTGGAGCAGGGTAAAACCAACAAAAATGACGCAAACGCCGGAGTTGGCGTTCGCGTTCAACTGATCGATCGCAATAGGCGGTTTCACTTGACCGGCGCCAGGTAGGGGGCCGACAGGAATCGCTGCGCTCGCGGGATCGCCGCGGTGTAGGCTCGAATGGCGGCGGCAAGCTGTGGACAAATCAGGTTACGGTTGTAATCGTAGATTGAGTAGCCGTCGCCTTCTCCGTTGCTCGGATCGCCGTTACGCACGACATACCAGAACGCCTTCGCCACCGAACCGTTGTTCATCAAAACTTTCAACTGGTTGAATGCTGCGAGTTGCCCGGCGTCCGTGCGGCTCGTACCGTTGTTGGTTTCCGTAATCCATATCGGCTTGGAACCACTGGCAACCAGATTCGAAACGGTCGTGTTGAACGACTGCATCAGCATGTGGTAATCGGCGCTGCTGAAGTACGGGTGAACGTCGACGACATCGATCGTGGTATTCAACGGGCTGGCTGCGCTCTTCGAGTTGTTGCCCATTGCCTTGATGTAGTCGGTCGCCTGGATCAGCTCGTTGCCCGCCGGCGGTTGCCAGCCGTTATTCGGATACGTCGAGTTGTAGAAGTACGAGATCCCCTGAGTGTGCAGAACCGTTTTGTAGCCGGACTGCCTTTTCATGTTCAGAATCTGTTTGGCTTCCGAATAGAGCGTCTTGCTGCGATTCAGAATGTAGCCGGAGATACCGTGCGGATCACCGTAAGATGGGTCCGAGGCGGAGAACGACCAGTTGGTTTCATTGAACAGTTCAATGTCAGCCGTAAACGGCAGCGCGATGTCCATCAGCGAGCCGAAATACTTCGTGAACGCCGCGTCGCAGAAGTCGAGTCGCGCCGACGATGCGCTCGGCGGATTCTGGGTGGCCTGGCATTGGTATGCGCTAGACGGCGCGTACATGCCCACCAGGAAAAGAATCTTCATACCGCGCGTGCGCGCGGCGTTGAGAAGCGCCTTCAGAAAGGTCACCTTATTGGGGTCCAGCGTGCTGCCGTCGGCCAGCGTCATGAAGTCCCACGAAACACCGAGGCGAACCGTACCCACGCCCAAACCGGCAATCAGATCCAGGTCCTTTGAGCATTCGCTCAGTGCCATCTGATCCGCACTCCACAGATTGCAGTTCACGTCCATTGCAAAACGGTCGTTTCCGCTTCCGGTGGGCGGCGGCTGCAGCGCCGCAAGCCGATGAGCATTGGCGGTAGTGATGTCCGTCGTTTTGGCGTGACCGTCCTTCGCGAATGACGACATTGGCCGCCCACACAAAAGTGTCAAGGCGGCGAACAAGATAAGAGTTGATTTCATATCTTAACTATAAGGGCTGACACCCAGAATTTGTCCGAAAACGTGAAAGTTAAGTGTGAAGATGAACATCAATTGTTGAAGCCGACATTGGTCGCACGAATAGTCAAACACGCGCATCAGACATTGCGTCGACGTTTCAAGCACAGCATCAACGAAGTCATCGCGTCGAGGTCCACAATGATCGACCGTGTGCGGGAACGCACATCGGGTCTAGCGTAGAGCCGGGATACTTTTGTGGATCGGAAGCGCAGCGACGAGTGGTCGCGTAGGCTTTGACGCGATAGCCCGGAAAATAGGCTGTTCTTCATCAAATCTTCATTTTTAACCTTCATTGAACGCGCCAATAAGTGTCAACTTAGGTGCGAAAAGAGTCGTATCTCTTTAGACAATTGAAAATCGAAGGCTTTATAAAGCGAGGTTGATCTGTCTGATAAAAAGCATGTGTCTGATGTGATCGCTTTGTCATGATATTTATCAATGGTGAGCAGAGGTAAGAACGATCAGTGGTGAAGTCATCAATTCGAATTCTGCGGATCTGATTGATAAAAGCGCAGTCGGTTGCGCCTGTTGAAGATGATGTGTCGCGAGCGAACTGTACGATGGCGTCTTTATGCGCTATTACTAACATTCGGTCCAGAATTGGGATGTTACGCTGCACGTGAAGTCATCAGTGAATCAATGAAATTAGCCACACTAAACGATTCGCTTCCACACCAAAACCGGTCTTGCAAGCGCAGGGTGCCTACGCCGGCACCTTCCCCACGAGTTCCCGAACTAAGGAGATAGCATGTTCGAATCCAACGCCGCCGCGGATCCGAAACTGGAAGAGGCGTGCCTTGAGGCGAATTCAAAAAAGGTCGCCTCGGATGACTCGAATCCGCCGGGCGAGAACCTCCTGGGTGCAAGGTGGGATGACGCAGTGAAGAGAGCAATGGACGTTTGCGGAGCGTCAGTTCTGCTGATACTGCTCTCCCCGGTTCTACTGATCATTGCGCTGGTCGTCATGAGCGATCACGGAAACGCCGTATATGGTCATCCAAGAATTGGCCGGGGAGGACGTACTTTCAAGTGCCTTAAGTTCCGCTCCATGGTCAAGAACTCCGATGAGGTTCTTGCCAAACTGCTCGCAACAGATCCGCAGGCACGTGCGGAATGGGACCGAGATTTCAAGCTTAAAAACGACATTCGGGTGACGCCGGTTGGCCGCATTCTGCGCAAGACGAGCCTCGATGAGTTGCCGCAACTCTGGAACGTGCTGCGCGGCGATATGAGCCTGGTGGGCCCCCGCCCTATCGTGCAAAAGGAACTGGTGAGATATGGCCGTGATGTTCGTTACTATCTGGCGCTGAAGCCGGGAATGACGGGCCTATGGCAGGTGAGCGGCCGAAACGATGTGGACTATCCGACGCGAGTTTCGCTCGACGTTAGGTACGCAATGAACCGCTCACTGACATTCGATATGTCGATTCTTCTGAAAACCGTCAAAGTGGTGTTCGCAAAAGACGGCGCCTACTGAGCCGGGCTGAGGTTTTCCGCTATAGGAAATCGCATGTCGTCCCGATCGCCGTGACCGATCGGTGAGGTGATCCGCTATTGCTGAGCAATCCACGAGAAAAAGTTATGAGAGTGGTCCACGTAATTGAATCGACTGCCACAGGAACGCTTGCAGTTGTGAGCACGCTTGCAACGCGGCTCGCCAAGGAAGGTCACGAGGTTTATGTGATCTATTCGGAGCGCGAGGAGACGCCGAAAAACTTGCGCGCAATGTTTCACCCTGATGTCGTCCTGCAGCATCTGCAGATGAAAGGACCATCATTGGCGCACATCATGTCTGTGTTGCGCCAGCAGTTGATCCGACTGAACCCGGATATCATCCATATGCATTCGTCGTTCGCGGGCTTCCTGGGACGAATGTCGACCTTGTTTGCATTGCCATCAACGGCGTTTTTGTATAGCCCGCATTGCATCTCGTTTGTACGGCGGGACATTGGCAGGTTGAAGCGATACTGTTTCGCCGCCTTGGAGTGGCTTGCATGTTTGAAGAGTTGCACATATGTCGGCTGCTCTGAGAGCGAATGCACGGCAATCCGCCGCTATCTTCGGCGAGATGCAGTACTGGTCGAGAATGCGATCGATCGGGCGGTCGGTGTCCATAGCGACACTCGTCTGAGAAGCGCTGAAAAAGACGGGTCGACGAAACGACGGCGAATCATTGCGACTGTGGGCGGCATTCGTGTGCAAAAAAATCCGCATCTGTTCGCGGAGATTGCACGATCGTTTGATCGGGACGACACTGAGTTCGTCTGGATCGGCGACGGTGACGCAGATCTTCGGAGGACGCTCGAGGACGCTGGTGTGCGTGTGACCGGTTGGCTTACCCGTGCTGACGTGATCCAGGCTGTCGTGCAAGCGGATATCTATTTGTCGACAGCGTCCTGGGAGGGGATGCCCATCTCCTTGATTGAGGCAATGACGCTCGGCACACCCGTTGTGGCGTCAGATTGTCTTGGCAATATGGATACCATTCGGCACAATTCGACAGGCGTCCTTTATCGGACGGCTGCGCAAGCGACATCGCTGATCCAGAAGATGCTAACCGACGAGAAATTCCGTGAAGGTTTGTCGCGCCGGGCGCAGGAGGAGGCGCGTAACCGATTCAGCGAAGATCGCTTCTTCAACAACGTCCAACTGCTTTATTCGACCCAACTGCGAAGCATTCGCGAGGGCCGTCCGGTGCTGAGCGAGTAAAAAAGCGCCCGTGGGCGCTGATAATCGAAATGATTTGTGCGAGTTTCGCGCGAACCATTTTAATTTTTAGATTCTCGCCAGATAACGTTCCACGCCCGAGGCGGCGATTATATTCGTCCACCGCAAATGCAGCAGTGTAGACGGATCGTTTTTCGGCACCATATCGCCATCGAAATTGGAGATGCTAGAGAATACGTCTGGGCCCGTTATTTTGCATTGAATTCCAAACTTGGCGGCGGCGTTCAGATTCGACGGCGAGTCATTGCAGATGATTCTCTTGCCGAGTGCGGCATACTCCAAAAGCTTGGTCGGCGTCTGCACGTCGTATGGACGCTTGTAAGGGATGGTTGAGATAGCGATCTCGCAATTGCGAACCACCGCGAGGGCATCGCGTTGCGGAAGACGACCGGTGAACAGGATGCCGGGCGATTGAAGATATGCGTCGGATATTTCCTTTTCAACAGGCCCAATCAGAACGAGGGTATCCGACACGCGCTTGGCGCCCAGGAAGTCCCTGATGAAGCCGTCAAAGCCGCGTTCTCGCGTTATCTCGCCCAGATAGCAATACGTGCCCGCCGGAAGCGTCTGGTTGCGGTCAGCATCCGCGGTGAAAATCCAGTCTGGCACGCCCATTGGCAGAAAAATAGTATCCACTCCGTCGCGGAAACCCATCACTGCGCTCATCGAATCGTTTTGAAAGATTCGAAGATTGGGCCGCGGTTGCAACGTTTTCTTGATAGTGTCCTTTAGCGCACTATTGCGTCCGACCGATAGCGAACGATAGTCGTGGATCACATATTTTGCGGGGGGAATCCTGGGGTAGAAGCCCATGATGCACCAGAGAATGTATTCCTCCGGGTTCTTGACTTTTTTGTAATCATCCAGCGTTCCTGACGTTACCTTACAGCCATTTCCAATAAAGTACTTCGTGTAGGCGTCTATCTCCGGATAGTTCGCCTTGCCGGGGTGAAGAATGAATATCTGCATGTCATTGTCACCGTTCAAGTGTGGTCTCTGCGGCGGCCGGCTCTGCGCTACCACGAGACAGGTCGGCGCGCGATCGTTGCAATGTCGTACGCCAATGAATTGGTCAAGCGTTGGCTAGCTTGATATCCTTCGGCAGAAACGCCGCGACGTTGGATTGCTCTATTACCCGGTCCCAAATGAGATCTGCAAAGTCCGTCCGGCGATTTACTGTCGCGCCGCGCGCGGTGTCCTCATCGATTCCATCAAAGATGTTCGCCGTCGTGATCACGCTGTGGATGCCCATCTCTTCACAGCATCTGATATTGGACGGCGAGTCGTTGCAGACGATTTTCTTGCCGAGCGCGGCATACTCGAGCAGCTTGGTCGGCGTTTGATAGCAATGCGGCCGGTGATAGGGGAAATAGCACACCGCAACTTCGGATTCGGCCACGTGCTTCAGCGCCTCACGCTGCGGCAACGGCCCAGTGAAAATGATATTTTTCGCATTCGAGAATCTTTCGTAGATGCGCGGGTCCGGTTTTCCCACGAGGAGGAGGGAGGTGTCGCGCTTCTGGAACTTGTTTATAAACGCTTCCAGCACGCGATCGAAGCCTCGCTCGACGCTCATTTCACCGATATAACAGAAATCAGCCTTTTTTTCTGTCTGGCCATCATCCTGTACCTCGAAGATCCAGTTCGGCACGCCCATAGGCAGGATGACACTGGGGACACCGTGGCCGAAACCCATGATCTCCTGTTGGCGTTTGTTTTGAAAGATCCGCAGATTCGGCTGGCAATTGAGGTACCGCTTGGCGACGTCTTTTATCGCCGGCCAGCCCCCAACGGACAGAGAACGGTAGTCGTGGATGACGAAGTCGGATTCAAACCGATTTGGATAAAAACCCATGATTTCCCACAACACGAAATCCGCCTTGTTTTCGAGCGCACGGTACTCGCTTATTGTTCCAACCACCACATCCACGCCGCGGGATTTGAAATAGTTTTGATAGGCCGTAATTTCCGGATAATTGGCGTTACCGGGAGATGTGATGAAGATTTTACGCATGCCGCCTTCCTTTTTAACCATAGAGATAAGGAACAGTAAGAACGTACGACTAGTGCTCCGGCGGCTTACTTCCGCCTTTAATTGGCAGGTGAGCGAACGTTGACCGCTTGTCTTGCTCGAAGCCGGGACCGCCCGCGATAGCAGTTTTATTCGCAAATAACCTATCGTGGTGATTCGCTGCCTGGCCGAATGCCGCGCGGTGCTCAAATTTCCTACGCCACAGCGCGGTCTGTCTCGTCGTCGCTCGGGCGACATTGCCTCGCCTCGACCCAATTCGGTCCGTGCGCGGTGGTCGGCGGCGCTGCGCTATTTACGCCTGATTCAATACACGGGGTCTGCTGAAGATGCGCTGAGCGAAGCGCCGGACGCGTCCCAGTCGTAGATAGCGCGGTGCCAACGTCAGGCCTGTAAGCTGCGCGGCGAACCACGCTACGGAAGAGTGATCGTCAATGTCGAACGCCTTGAGCCGGAACGGATCGCTTCCTTCGTCGTTCCAGCCGACGTCGGTCGTGCGTGCGCTCTTGTAGCCGGCGGCCTTCAGCAGTTCGACTTCGCGCGGGCCAAAAATGCCATAGGGATACGCGAAATGCTCGCATGGCTTACCGACGATCCGTTCTACCTCCAATTTTGAAAGCGCGAGCTCTTCAAAGCATTCTTCATCTTCACAGAAGGTCAGTGTAGGGTGATAGCGCGTGTGCGACTGGAAGTCGACATAAGGGCGCATCTCTTCTATATGGGCGGCGCTGAGACCACTAATCGTCGCCGATGCGTCAAGCAAGTCCTGATGAAAGCCTCGCGCGTCCAGTTCAGCCAGGCGCTCCCGGTTTTTCATGCGGATGAGCCGCTTCACACCTGCATCCTTCGCGACAGGATGTAGGAACCAGTGAGTACGATCTTGCGCCACGATGCTGCTGCAAATGTAAATGGTCGGGTACACACCGTACTTAATGAATACGGGCAGCAACTTCGCATTGCCAATATGGCCGTCATCAAACGTGACGGCTACGCGCGGGCGACCACTACCACGCGAATTTGCCTGCGACAAGGGCACGAACTCAACCTTGTTTTTCAGGTACTCGAAATGAGCCTCGAGCGTGGCGGGTGATGGATCGTGATAGAGCAGAATCGCGGTGCGATCCCGCCAAAGCAAGGCGCGAATCGCGGCGGGGGTTCCACTGAAAAGGAGCGCGCGTGTGAAAATCTCACGCATCAATTGTTTCATATGCATCCCAAGCTAACGGCATTGAATGGGATTCTGACGTTGCAGCCACGAAAGCGATGTGCGTTAGCGTACAGAGATAATGACGGCCTTCAGGTATTCTGGGATACTCGTTAGTGCGCCGTATGCGCTATTTTTCCAGAGCTGGATCTACTGCGGGGAAACAGGGGTTCAGCGGAGAATTAGGCAGTCTTTATGTTTATACGGTAAGACGATTATTCTGAAGTTGGTGGCGCGCAAAGCGGAGGAACATCGCAAAATTGCGTTGCACACCGAACTGACGCACGCAGCGTCAGCATTCAAAATGTTGCCGTCCCGTGACAGAAACCGAGAATTGGCAACGCCGTATCGCCTGCATCTTGAATCCAGCTTCCATCCTTTTCGTACACCCGCCCTGGGGTTTCGATGAATCAGAACTCTCTCCTTACGAATGCTGCCGTGGTGCGCAATAACGATGTCAGTCTTTCACGTTATTTCGACGTACTGATGGCCAACCGCTGGCTGGTCGGTGGAATCGCCGGCAGCGTGCTCGCCCTGGGCGTGGCGTACGCGTTTATCGCGCCATCGGTGTACCAGGCCGATATTCTCGTGCAGGTGGAAGACAGCATCCCGACCAACAATTCAAAGAGTCCTCTGGGCGACGTCTCGAGCATGTTCGACGTCAAGACAGAGGCGACGGCCGAGATGGAAATCATCCAGTCGAGAATGGTGGTCGGCAAAGCCGTCGACGATCTGCACCTCGATATCAGCGCCAGGCCGAAGCGCTTTCCGTTGATCGGCGAGTGGCTGGGGCGGCAGGCCAAAAGCCTTTCCTCGCCAGGTCTCTTTGGATTTGGCGGATATGCGTGGGGCAATGAATCGGTCAGGGTGTCCAGCTTCAACGTTCCGGAAGCATTCGAAGGCGAGAAGTTCGTGCTGACCGTTCTGGAGGACGGGCGCTACCGGCTGGAGCAGTCGGATCTGAGCGAGCCGATCGAGGGCCGCGTGGGCGCCACGCTCGACACGACACTGCCTGAAGGCGCGATCACGCTGCGGGTCGATGCGCTGAACGCCAGGCCGGGCACGCAATTCATTCTGGAGCGGCAGTCGCGCGAGAAGACGGTGGAAAACCTGCAGAACAGGCTGACCGTGTCGCAGAAGGGCAAGGACAGCGGCATCATCGGCGCGTCGCTGACGGGCTCCGAGCGGATGCTGACGGCCAGCACGCTTGCCGAAATCGGCAAAGCGTATGTCGACCAGAATCTGAAGCGCAAGGCGGCGGAAGCCGAGAAGTCGCTCGAGTTCCTGAGCGCCCAGCTGCCGCAGCTCAAGAGCGACCTGGAGCGCGCCGAGGGGCGCTATAACGACATGCGCAACCGCATGGGCGTGTTCAATCTGAGTGAGCAGGGCAAGGCCTATCTGGATCAGAGCGTGGCCACGCAGCGCAGCCTGCTGGAACTGAAGCAGAAGCGCGCGGAAATGAGCGCGATCTACGCGCCGGGTCACCCGGCGATCCAGGCGCTCGATCAGCAGATCGGCATGCTGGGCAGCAGGATCGGCAGCCTGTCGCAGCAGGAACAGGCGTTGCCGGACCTGGAGCAGAATGCGGTACGCCTGACGCGTGACATGAACGTGAACAACGAGCTTTATGTTGGCATGTTGAACAACATGCAACAGCTGAAGCTGGTTCGCGCGGGCAAGGTGGGGACGGTGCGGCTGATCGATAACCCGGTGGTGCCCAAAGACCCGATCAAGCCGAACAAACTGCTGGTGATTATCTATGCGGCGTTGGGCGGCCTGATTCTGGGTGTGGGTGCAGCGTTCGCGCGTACGGCGCTCTATCGGGGCGTGACCGACGCGCAGGAGATCGAGGAGCAGACGGGCCTGAACGTGTATGCGACCGTGCCGCTGTCGCAGGCGAAAGTCGCGCGCATCGGCAAGGCGCCGAAGCTGCCCGCGGACGAGAAGTTCCTGCTGGCGAGCGAGTTTCCGCGCGATCCGTCGATTGAAAGCCTGCGCCGGCTCAGAACCGCGCTGCATTTTGCAATGCTTGAATCGGAATCGGGCGACAACCGCGTGCTGCTGACGGGGCCGACGGAACAGGTGGGCAAGTCGTTTCTCTCGGCGAATCTGGCGGCGGTCGTCGCGGCAGCCGGCAAGCGGGTGTTGCTGATCGACGCGGATCTGCGCAAAGGCCATCTGGAGCAGTACTTCGGCCTCGACTCGACGCCGGGCCTGGGGGACTATCTGTCGTCGGAGGTGACGTCCGACGCGGTGATCATGCGTGACGTGCGCCCGGGCCTCGACTTCGTTGCGCGCGGCGCGATCCCGGAGAACCCGGCGGAGCTGCTGGTAAGCGAGCGCATGCAGCAGTTCCTCGCGAAGACGAGCGACTACGACATCGTGCTGATCGACACACCGCCCGTGCTGGCCGTATCCGACGCGACCGCGCTCGCGGATAGCTGCGGCACCGTGTTGCTGGTGACGCGCTTCGAGACGACTTCCATCGCGCAGGTGCAGGAGGCGACCAAACAACTCAAGCAGGCGAATGCCCGGGTGAAGGGTGTGATCTTCAACGGGATCGATACGGACGTCTATCGTTACAGTCTGGGCTCGCGAGCCGGCCTCTATCGCAATGCTTACTATCTCGACGCATTGCCGGCCAGCGGAAAGACGCAGAAAGGCTAGCTTTCAGACGACCACCATCGTCGTGTAGAGCGAAGAAAAAATTCACCCGGACTTCGACGTAGATAAATTGTGAATATCAAACATTCGATC
Source organism: Paraburkholderia sp. JPY465 (assembly GCF_050436725.1). Taxonomy (NCBI): domain Bacteria; kingdom Pseudomonadati; phylum Pseudomonadota; class Betaproteobacteria; order Burkholderiales; family Burkholderiaceae; genus Paraburkholderia; species Paraburkholderia sp. JPY465. Next base: position 383,320 of record NZ_JBNDMT010000006.1, on the reverse strand, counting down.
GTAAGTGTCGCTGGAGTGGTGCTGAGTCAGGCGCTCAATTTCGTTTCGATTCTATTGATCGGGAAGTTTTGCGGACCGACGGCTCTGGGGTACTTCAGCCAACTCATGGCAGGTGGTCTTTTTATCGGGTCGGTGATCGGCTTGCGTCTGGAGGTCGCATGCATGGCGGCGGACAAGGCGCAAGCCGTGCGCGCAATGACGAGTTCCAGCGCGGTCGCCATCATGATCGGCGTGGCACTGGTGGTGGCCACCGCAGCCGCCGGTCACACGGAATACATACCGGTTATCGGTTTGGCACTTGGCGTGTTCCTGCAACAGGCATTGTGCGGAGCGCTCACCACCGAACGAAAGTACACGCAGATCGCGACGATCCGATTCTTTCCCAATGCCGCGTTCGCCGTCTACTTTGTCGGCATGGTGATGTTTTCCAAAGGCGAGGTGAGCGGCACCACCGTATTCAACATCTATAGCTGGATTTTTCTGGGCTCGTCCGTTGTGCCGGCCGCGATCTGCCTTTATTCGGGCCGCCAGATGATCCCAGTGTCCTTCCTTAAGTTCTCCACGCTTCAGATCCAGTATGCAAAATTCGGTATTCCGACCACTACGCTGAATTCATTCGTGATCTATGCGTCCGCGATCCTGATGCCGATGATCTTCGATCATCGTGACGCCGGCATCTTTGCGCTGGCGTATCGCGTGGGTTACTTCCCTGCATCTCTTTTGTCGCAAAGTCTGGGCGCCGTCTTCCGCCGCGATCTGATCGATTATTTCGACGGCCACAGAAAAGACGGAGTGAATCCGTCGAAGCAGTTCTTTACTATGCTGACGTTGATCAGCATTTCTCTGGTGGCGGCGTGCTATGCAGGCCTTAGCCTCATTATCCACGTGAAGATGGGCGACGAATGGGAACCGTCGATGTCGGTGTACCTGATCTTTATTCCCTATTTCATCACGATGGCGATCTATGGCTCGATGGCTCAGGTATTCATTGTTGCGAACCGGTTGAAGATCGACATGGTGATTCAAATGGTCAACGCCGTATCGATTTTCCTGATCTTTGCGACGGCTCATTTCCTCGGCGTCGGTTTCATCCAATCGCTTGTTCTGCTCAGTGTCTGTGGAACGCTTGTGGCAAGCGTGGGTACTTACCAGGCGCTCAAGATCGGCAAGGGACCGGACGCCTATCTGAATCGACAACCTAGCTTTGAAGCGCCGTGACAGGCGAGTCGCTCAATCGTTCAGGGAAAGAGAATGCGCATTGTAAAACTCCCCGGCATCATCGGCAGGAATGCGAGTCCAGGCGTCTCGGCGGCGGTCTGGTTCATTCTATTCATTGCGCTGTATGCGATCTCCGCGTTTCACGATAGCACCTTGCCGGCGCGGTTTCTTTTTGACGAACTGGTGATCTTCGACCGGATGAAGACCGTCACGGCTTTCAAGGCGTTTGGAGACTCATTCGACAATCTCGCGTGGTTTTTCAACTTTTTCGGCCTCCAGAGTTTCTCTATTTCGTTGGTGGGCTTTCTCGCGTCGACTATCGGCATGTTTTTCGCCATCTGGAGGTCTGGTGTCACTTCGCTGAAGCCGACCGAGTTCTTTCTGGTCGCCTTCTGGCTCGTCAATCAGACTGTCTACATCGGCGTTCCGTCAAAAGAAGTGGTTATTTCGATTCTGGTTCTGTTGTTGCTGTTTTACAACTCATCGCGCGCGATATTGGCTTTGTTTGTAGTCCTGGCGACGCTGGTGGCCGTGTACTTCAGGTCGTACTGGGCTATTACACTGGTCGCGACCGTGTTTCTTTATTTGGCGCCAAACGGCTTCAGAAAGCCGATTTCATTGATCCTTTTCGCACTTGCTATGTTTGTGATTGTGGCGTTCGTGTTCCAGAAGGCCTATGGCGAATCACTGGATTTCGCGAGGCAGAATGCCAATGAGTGGCGGGATCCTGAGGAAGTGGGGTCGATGATCGTGCAGTTCATTCCGGGCAGCAGTATGTTCGTCGGCGTGGCAAACGTGGCCATCACACTGGCGACGTTCGTTTTGCCGGTGCGGTTGATCACGTCGGGTTCTCCGCTGCAAATGCTGGGCGGCATTGGCGTGTTTTTTACCTTTGCGGCCGTGTTCTTGCGATATCGCTCCGCCGCGACACTATTTCCGGTGGGCCGATTCGAGACGCTGTGTTTTTGTTTTCTGGTTAGTTTCCTGTCAACGCAAGCTATCTTCGAGCCGGACTACGGATCATTCCTGCGACATCTTTCGCCGGTGTCGCCGTTGATCATGCTTCTCGTCCTGCGGCTCTCATTGGAAGGACACTTGACTGTATCGGCTGAGAGTGCCGCGCTAGTGAACGACGACATCCATCACCGGTCCGCATTGTCGAGGCATCGCAGCGCCTCCTGATTCGCTATGACGGGCCGCGTACAGCGTGGCCACGGAAGGCCAGCGCGCTCGATTACTAACCTCCGCGGATTCCGGCGGAACGCTCGCCGGACTCGTCGACTTCGATAAGTTCCCAGAGAGAAACCCTTCCTCCCGTGGGGCTTCATCGACCCACACCTGTTAGAGCGGTGCATCCCACGCGGGGCGGCACTTCTGTGGCGCCGTCACCACCGCAAGCGATTCGAATCCCACCGTAAAGCTTTCAAAAGGCAAAAGCCTTTGCTACCATCGCGCCTCATGAATGCGAATCAATCGCATTTGCAACCGACAGAGGCGCTTGCTCGCTGGTAGACATGAAAAATCAAAAAACCACACGTCCAACAAGGCTCACACTCCATCGTCACATGCAGATTGCGGTTTGGCTGGCCTTTGCCGGCGCCGCGCAATCCGCTTTCGCGCAAAGCGCCTCCAGCGGGGAAGAAGCCGCGACGCCGGCCAGTAGCCCAGCTGCCACGGCGACGGCCGCTAGCGGCGGCGATCAGGCGCTACCGGCCGTCAACGTCAGCGCGGCCGCCCAGACGGATTCGCCGATGCACTTGCGCACGCCCGTGTCGGTCGGTGCGCTGGGTACGCGCTCGCAGCTCGACACGCCGTTCTCGACCACGGTCGTGACCGGCGAGGAACTCGCCGACCGTCAGGCGAACAAGCTCGGCGACGTGTTCGCGGTCGACGCATCGGTCACCGACAGCACCAATGCGTACAGCGCGTGGGCCACGTACATCTCGATTCGCGGCCTGCCGATCGATTGGCAGAACGGCTTTCGCATCAACGGCAATCCGTTCATCTCGTACGGCATCACGATGCCTTATGAAAACCTCGAACGCGTCGAACTGCTGAAGGGCCTTGGCGGTTTCATGTACGGCTTCGTGCAGCCGGGCGGGGTCGTCAACTACGTGACGAAGAAGCCGGCGGATCAGCCGGTGACGAGCGTGTCGGCCGGCTACCGGATGGACAGCGTGTTCAGCCAGCACGTCGATCTCAGCCGGCGCTTTGGTCCGGACGACATGTTCGGCGCGCGCGTCAACTACACGCACGAGGCCGGCAAGACCTACAACGCGGGTGACATCAATCGCAATTCGCTGGCGGTGTCGCTCGACGGCCGCCTCACGCGCGACGTCGACGTCTACTTCGACGCGATCTATCAGCAAAGCCGCTCGAGCGGCCAGACCCCCGCGATCTACACGGGCAGCCTTACGGGCACGAGCCTGCCCGCGCCGGTCAGCGGCGGCACCAACCTGCTCGGCGGCACCGATCAGCATCTGAACACCAACCTGCAGTTGTACACGGCGGGCGTCAGGTATCAGATCACGCCGAACTGGTCGTTCAACACGTCGGCGAGCTACAGCAAGTCGTCGCGCGACCGCAACGAAAGCACGCTGACGCTGCTGAACCAGGCGGGCGACTACACCGACAGCCGCTGGAACGGCGACGAAGGCCACCAGGACATCTACTGGCAGGGCGTATTCGAAGGCACGGTGAAGACCGGCCTCTTCACGCATCAACTGGCGCTCGGCGCGTCGTGGCAGTACCAGACGAACGACTACAGCGCCGTTTCGAATTACTTCACGCTGGGCAACGGCAACCTGTATCAGCCAAACCCGTGGCGCTTTTATTCGGGCGCCGGGCTCGACAAATATCGTGCGAACGAGATCACGCAGAAGGCGCTGTTCGCGAGCGACACGATCCAGCTGACGGATCGCTGGTCGCTGCTCGCGGGCCTGCGCTACACGAACTTCGATCAGCAGTCGTACCACATCAACGGTTCGCTGTCGTCTTCGTACGGGCAGAACGGCGTGCTGACGCCGACCGTCGCGCTGATGTACAAACTGGAGCCGCACACCACGCTCTACGCGAGCTACGTGGAGTCGCTCGAGCAGGGCGCGATGGTGGCCGACATCTACGCGAACGCCGGCGCGCTGCTGCGTCCACTGCGCTCGCGTCAGTACGAGGTCGGCATCAAGAGCGAGCATGAGCGCTGGGCGGCGACGGCCGCGCTGTTCCGCATCGAACGCGGAGCCGCGTACGCGAACAGCCAGAATGTCTACGTGCAGGACGGCAACTCAATCTACCAGGGTCTCGAAGCGGGCAGCAGTGTGCGCCTCGGCCGCAATTGGCAGGTGACCGGCAACCTGATGCTGCTCGACACCTGGTACGCGAAGGGACAGGCCTTCAACGGCAACCGGGTGGCCGGAGCGCCGCTGTTCGTCGCCGCCGGCCGCGTGACCTACGACGTGCCCGCCGTGCCGGGCCTGCAGCTCGGCGCGGACGCGAAGTTCACCAGCAGCACGAAGGTGCGTCCAGCAGGCGACCTGCAGACGAGCGGCTACATGATCGTGAACGTCGGAGCGAACTATTTGACGCGAATCGGTGGGCACGACGTGACGCTGCGTGCGGCGATCGACAACATCACCAATCGCCGCTACTGGATGTTCCAGTACACGGACTACATCGCCCCGGGCGATCCGCGCATGGTCAGCGTGAACGCGAAGATCGATTTCTGATCCTGACCAACGTCAACGGGCTCACTGCGCGCCGGCGCGCATGGCCCGGTATTCCCGCTGCACGATGTCCATCAGTTCCGCCACCGAAGTCAGCGCGCTCTGTTGCTCGTAGGTCACGCGGCCTCGCTGCATCAACATGATGCGATCCGCGATATCGAGCGTCTGCGCATAGTTGTGCATGATCATGATGATCGACAGGCCGCCTTTTTCCTTCAGGCGCATCAGCAGGTCGATGATGAGCCCCGCCTCGCGCGCGCCCATCGCGGCGAGCGGCTCGTCGAGCAACAGGATCTTCGCGTTCGAATGCACCGCGCGCGCCACGGCGATCGCCTGGCGCTGGCCGCCCGACAGACGCTCCACGGGCAAATCCACCGAAGGCACGTGCACGCCGATATCGTCGAGACATTGCGCCGCGCGCTCGCGCATCTGGTTGTGATCGAGCAGCCTGAACGGTCCGCGCCGCACGATTTCGCGGTTCAGGAACATGTTGTGGTAAATGCTCAGCGAATTCGCGAGCGCGAGATCCTGATACACGCATTCGATGCCGAGCGCGCGCGCATGATCGACCGAGCGCAACAGCGTCTCCTCGCCGTCGATGTGGAGCGTGCCGCTCGTCTGCTGATGAAAGCCAGTGAGAATTTTCACGAGCGTGGACTTGCCCGCGCCGTTGTCGCCGAGGATGCCGAGGATCTCGCCCTTGCCGAGCGTGAGCGAGACGCCGTCGAGCGCCGTCACCGCGCCGAAGCGTTTGACGAGATTGTCGCCGCGCAGCGCGAGCGGCGTATTCGCCGCGCCGAGCGCAGCCGAGGTGGCATTCACCCCTGCAGAGGAGGTTTGCGATTGGTCCATCAGCGTCCACCCTTGCGGCGAATGCGCCCGACGTGGATGTTGAAGATCATCGCCGCCAGAATCGCGGCGCCAAGAATGATGTTGAACGTAAACGCGTTGATGCCGATCAGCGTAAAGCCGTCGTTGAGAATGCCGAGCACCGCTGCGCCGATGAGGCCGCCCACGATGGTGCCCGAGCCGCCCGTCAGCGGCGTGCCGCCGATCACGGCCGCGGCCACGGCAAGGAACATAATCTGGTTGCCGCCCGCCTGCGGGTCGATCGAGGTAATGCGAAAGGCTTCTAGCATGCCGGTGAAGCCCGCCAGCACCGCGGCGAGAATGAAGTTGCCGAGGCGCAGCCGCTTCACATGAATGCCGGCCTCGCTCGCGCCGAGCGGATTCGCACCCGCGGCCTGCGTGTGCAGGCCCCAGCGTGTATGCCGCAACAGCACGTGCATCGCGAACGCGATCACGAGGGTCCAGATGATCTCGCTGTAGCCCCACGCACCCATGACCGCGGCGAACGCGGGCGAACCCGGCGTGGGGGCGGGCGTGCCGCGCGAGATCGTGAGCGTGATGCCGTTGATCAGAAAGAGCGTACCGAGCGTCGTGACGAAAGAGGGCAGTCGCAGCCACACGGTCACCGCCCCATTCGCGAAGCCGACCATTCCCGCCGCCACGAGCCCCGCGATTACGGCGAGCCACATCGGCGCGCCCGCGTCATTCGCGAACACCATCATGAATGGCGCGAACGCGAACACCATGCCCGCAGACAGATCGATGTCGCCGCCGATCATCAGCATGATTTCGCCGAACGCGATGATCGCTACTGGCGCGATGAATTGCGACAGGTTGACGAGGCTCGCGTTGGTGAGCAGGAAATCGTGGTTCGCGAATTCGAAGTAGGCGGCCAGCAGCACGGCCACGAGCAGGATGCGCAGCTCTGCCGCCCATTGAGACGCGAATGAAACGCCCGCGCGCCGGGGCGCGCGGACTGCTTCGGTGTTGCTGGTTTCGTTCACTGTATTCATCAGGACTTGATTGCGCCGGACCGCGGGACGATTTGCTGCTTATCGGTCTTGCCTTCGAAGCGCGTCGAGGTATTGAGGTACGGCTCGACGTTCTCCTTGGTCACGAACTTCAGGCCGGTATTGATTTCGGCCGGCCCGACGAGGCCGCCCGAGCTGAGGAACACGAACGCCTGCATCACCGTATAGAAACCTTGAACGTACGGCTGCTGGTCGATGGTGAAGTCGAGGTAGCCTTCGTGGATCAGCTGGATCGTGGTCGGCAGCAAGTCGAAGCCGCCGCCGTGCACGCCCTTCGCGGGGAGGTTCGATTCCTTCATCACCTGCGCAACGCCCTGCGTGCTGCCCGCATCCACGGCGAACATGCCCTTCAGGTCCTGGTGTCCCAGATAGAACGCCTTGATCTTCGACAACTCCTCGTTGACGGTCGCGCCCGTGGCCACGGTCTGAATGTCGATCTTCTTGCCGGACTTCTTGATCGCGTCGCTCGCACCGTCCATACGCGGCTGGATGTTGAGCTGCCCCGGCGTCGCAATGAACAGCGCGACCATGCCGCTGTCGATAAGGCTCACGATGCGCTCGCCCATCTGGTAGCCGGACAGATACAGGTCCTGGCCGATATACGCGAGGCGCGGATTCTTCTTGCCGCGCGGCGCGTCGGCGTTATAGGCGAACACCGGAATGCCGGCGTCGAGCGCAGCCTGGATGGGCTTGTCGAAAGCGCTCGGATCGACGATCGGCACCGCGATGGCGTCGGCCTTCGCGGCGATCGCCGAATTCACGGCGCGGACCATTTCGCCGGCGTCGGAGGTGGCCGAGCCGGTCCACTGATAATCCATGTTGAGCAGCGAGCAGGCATCCTGAATGCCGTATTGCGTCGGCACGAAGAAGGGGTTGGTGGTGACGTGATTGACGAACACGATCTTCCACTTCTTGTGCGACGGAAACGCCGACTCCGCCGCTTGCGCGCTGCCGATCAGCCCGTCCGCGCCGCCTAGCGCTCCCATCAGCGAGAGCGCCGCGCCGAGTCCGGCGCCCTGCATCAGCCCGCGCCGCGTCGGATTGAAAGAGTTGTTGTCTTGTTGCTGGTTGTCATCCCGTTGCTGTGCCATCTCATCCTCCGATTCTTGTCTTCGTTGGTCGATGCGATCGACGTTGCGTCGATCGTGTGCAGATGCTGGAAGGCACCGGGAGTGCGCTGGGCAGCGCGAGACTTTGGCGTGGCGACGTGCAACCCCGATTCGAGGCGCTCGATACGCGCCGTGCGGTACCGCAAAAATGTTAGTGCAGTGCGGTTGCACCGCCTAATCCATGTATACCCGCACCATTCCGAAGAGTGGGACGGCGGGGTCGCGAACGTGTGGTTAGGGGCGCCCGACTGGGTGAAATGGATGGTCTGCGCCGCTGTCGGCGGACCGGCGAACGCACGGCGTGGCACCGGCTGACGCGCTGCAGCAGACAGCATGCGGCCGCGGCTTCGCGAGGCGCGGCGCTCAAAGCGCCCCGCCCGCCAACACCGTCGCCACATGCGCGCGTAGCGTCGGCAGCACTTCGCCTTCGAACCACGGATTGCGCTTGAACCACGCGACATTGCGCGGCGACGGATGCGGCAGCGGCATCAGATGCGGTCCAAACTGGGCCCACCTGACGAGCGTATCGGTCGAGGTCGGGCCAAACGCGTCGCCGAGACCGAAGCGCTGCGCGTATTGTCCGATCAGCAGCGTCAATTTCACCGACCGCATCCGCGCGAGCAATTCGCGATGCCAGCGGCTCGCGCACTCGGGACGCGGCGGCAGATCGCCGCTCGCGCCGCGGCCCGGAAAACAGAAGCCCATCGGCACGATGGCGAATTTCGAAGCGTCGTAGAAGGTCGTGTCGTCGACGCCGAGCCATGTGCGCAGGCGCGCGCCGCTCGCGTCGCTCCACGGCACCCCGGACGCATGCACGCGGCGCCCGGCGCTTGCCCGATGACCAGAATCCGTGCGCTGGCGGACGCCGCGAGCACGGGTCGGGGCGCGTGCGGCAGCATGGGTGCGCACAGCGTGCAGGCGCGGATATCGTGAAGCAGCGTGTCGAGCGAGGTGTCGTGTTTCGGCTTACGTTTGGTGGTAACGGCCATAAAGCGATGCGGGGTGACTGGCGTGCAGTCGTGTGGTGAGTCGGCTCAGTTCTGGGTCTGAGCCGGATAGATCAGCGTGCCGTCGGCCTGGGGCTCGGCGCCAGGCGTCATCGTGGCGGCGTTCGTGTGATGCGCGTCCATGATGTGCAGCACGGTTTCATCGTGCATCAGCAGATAGTCCGTAATGATACGCCGGTGGCAACGCCACCAGACCGCTTCCGAACACATGATCGCGCAGCGCTGCCGATGACCGAGCGTCCGCAGTTGCTTCAGTCCCTCGCGGAACGCGTCGCTCATTGCATAGTCGGCATAGTTGCGAAAGGCCGGATGCGTCCAGTACGCATTCGGCGACGGCGCGTCATCCTTGTGCCTGCTGCGGCGTCCGCCGAGCGCCGCGAGATGCACGTAGTCGATATGTTCCGCCGCGAGCGAGGCGGGCAGCGTGTCGCGATTGAACTGCGGGTTGGTCCGCGAGCGCGGGATGCTGCGCACGTCGACGAGCAAGGCGATCTGTTCGCCTTTCAGTAAGTCGACGAATTCCTGCAGCGGACGCGTCGAGTGGCCGATCGTGTAAAAAGGGCGTTTCGTTTTCATGCGTGTCTCGCCGACGCTGATAGCGGCGACGATTCCTACACGTCTACAACCTTTGGCGCAGTAAGGTCAACTGCGTCCCGATTCAGGCGCCGCACGTGCCATGCCTGAGAAGCCGGGTAGCCATCATCCCGGCATCCGGTACAACCTTGCTCCCGCGAGTCAGAGTTGCAACAATGCACCCGCGACGGCAACAGCGCGGCACACCGTCGCCCGCGTATTTTCTTTCGACCCGCTTGCACCATGACCGACGGCCTGCCCAATCCCCAACGCGCGTTTGCGTACCTCGCGATCGCCATCGCGATGACGATGTCGGTGCTCGACACATCCATCGTCAACGTCGCGCTGCCCACCATCAGCAACGACCTGGCGGTATCGCCCGCGAATGCGATCTGGGTCGTCAACGCGTATCAGCTGGCGATCACGGTGTCCTTGCTGCCGCTCGCGGTGCTCGGCGACAGCCTCGGCTACAAGCGCGTCTACTGCTGCGGACTCGTGCTCTTCACGCTGGCGTCGTTCGCCTGCGCTAATGCGCACACGCTGCTGGTGCTGGCGGTCGCCCGCGTGTTCCAGGGCTTCGGTGCGGGCGGCATCATGAGCGTGAGTATCGCGCTGGTGCGCTTCGTTTTTCCGAAGGCGCGGCTGGGCGTCGGCGTCGGTTTATCGTCGCTGGTGGTGGCCGTTTCGTCGGCGGCGGGTCCGAGCATCGCGTCGGCGATTCTGTCGGTCGCGCACTGGCAGTGGCTGTTCCTCGTCAACGTGCCGCTCGGCGTCCTGGCGCTGTCGATCGGCGCGCGCACCTTGCCGGTGACACCGACCTCGGGCGCTCGCCTGAGCGGCCTGAGCGTCCTGCTCAACGCGCTCACCTTCGGCCTGCTGATCTCGGGTCTCGCGGCTTTCAACCAGCCGGGCGCGACGCAGCGCGGCGCCGTGATGGTTGCGCTCGCACTGGTGGCCGGCGTGCTGTTCGTGCGGCGCGAAAGCCGCCTCGCGAAGCCGATGCTGCCCATCGACCTGCTGCGCATGCCGGTGTTTTCATTGTCGATGGCGACGTCCATCTGCTCGTTCGCGGCACAGACGATGGCGTACATCGTGCTGCCGTTCTATTTCGAGCAGACGCTGAAGCTGTCGGAAACCCAAACCGGCTTTCTGATGACACCGTGGCCGCTCGTGACCGCATTGATCGCGCCGGTCGCGGGCCGGCTGTCCGACCGGTGGGCGCCGGGACGCATCAGCAGCGTCGGGCTCGTCGTGTTCGGCTGCGGACTCGCGATGCTCTGCCAGCTCGGCGACACGGCGACGCGTTTCGACATCGTGTGGCGGCTCGCGGTATGCGGCCTCGGCTTCGGCATCTTCCAGTCGCCGAACAATCGCGTGATCATCGGCAGTGCGCCGCGGCATCGCAGCGGCGGCGCATCCGGCCTGCAAGCGATGGGTCGTCTGCTCGGCCAGTCGAGCGGCGCGGTGGTGGTGTCGATCGTGTTCGGGCTCGTGCATGGCCGGCACCTGACGCTGATTGCCGGCATTGGCGCGGCGCTCGCGTTGGTCGCGGCCTGCGTGAGTTCGATGCGGCGCATGACGGAGTACAGCGACGCGCCGCAGGAACAACAGGCTCCGCCGACGCGGCCGGTCTCCGAGCGTTGATGCAGGTGCGGCGTCGTTGCGCCACCGGTGCGCCTACGCGAGATTCGAAGGCGCCGCTTTCAGCACGTCGACGTGCTTCGGAATCAGGCCGAGATCGAGGAACGTATCGGCGATCTGTTGCTGCTCGCCGAGAATCGCGCGGGTAATCGGCTGCGTGCCGAACTGCTGACGCTGCACCGCCGCGTCCACGACCTGCTTCGGCAGACCCCATAGCTGCGCGAGTTCGCTCGCGAGCTGATCCTTGTTTTGCCTGCCCCACTGATCGACCTTGTCGAGTTCTTCGATCACGATGCGGATCACGTCGGGATTGTTCGCCGCATAACTCTGCGACGAGAAGTAGAACGCCCGATTGCCGACTACGCCGCTCGCATCGGCGATCACGCGAGCGCCGAGCGAATGCTCCGCCGCGGCGAAAAACGGATCCCAGATGACCCACGCGTCGATCGACGCGCGCTCGAACGCCGCGCGTGCATCGGCGGGCGCGAGGAACACGAGCTTTACGTCGCCGTATTGCAGGCCATGCTGACGCAGCAGCTTGACGAGAAAGTAGTGGACGTTGCTGCCTTTGTTAAGCGCGATCCGTTTGCCCTTCAGGTCCGCGACCGAGCGGATCGTCGATTGCGGCGGCACCAGCACCGCTTCCGACTGCGGCCGCTTGTCGGTCGCCGCCACATAGGCCAACGGTGCGCCGGCGGCCTGCGCGAAGATCGGCGGTGCTTCGCCGACGTCGCCGAAATCGATCGAGCCGACGTTCAGTGCTTCCAGTTGCACGGGGCCCGCCGCGAACTCGGTCCATGTCACCGATACGTTCAGCGGCGCGAGCCGCTTCTCGAGCGTACCCCGGCCCTTCAGCGGATTCAGATAACCCTTCTGGTTGCCGACGCGCAGCGTGCGCGCGTTGCCTTGCGCGAACGAAAGCGGCGCTGCCGCGGCCGCCGCGGCGCCGAGCGAAAGTTTCAGGAAGGTGCGGCGGTCGTGGGGCGTTCTGATAATGGACATGACGGGCGATACGATCAGGAGGGCAATGAAGAGGACTGAATGCGCGGCGGCCGACGCGCCGCCGCTCGAGTCGTGCGTGATCCGCGTGTCGGGTCAGTGTTGCGGCGCGCCGTCCCATGCCGGCAGCGTGGCGCCGTGATAGACGGTCAGGATCGCCGAGGCGACGTTGGCCTGCTGGTAGCTGTCGACGATCGTCTTCACCCACGCAGCGTTCGCGTCTTTCGCGTTGACCGCGATGAAGTTGCGATACGGGTTGCCCGGCACCTTCTCCTGCGCGATGCGTTCCTGCGGAATCTTGATGCCCGCCTTGATCGCCCAGTCGGTATTGACGACGGCGGCGTCGAGGTCGCCGATCGCACGGCCGACGATGCCCGCGTCGAGCTCCTTGATCTGGATGTGCTTCGGATTGTCCGCGATGTCGCGCGCGGTCGGCAGCAGGCCGACGTCGGGGCGCAGCTTGATCAGCCCGTTCGCTTGCAGCAGAAGCAGCGCGCGGCCTTCGTTGCTCGGATCGTTCGGCACGCCGATGGTCGCATTCTGCGGCAGCGCCGCGACCGATTTCACCTTGCGCGAGTAGAGACCGATTGGCTGCACGTAGGTATAGCCGACGGGCACGATCTGATAGTGGCGGGCGGCGATCTGCGCATCGAGATAGGGCTTGTGCTGGAACGAGTTCGCATCGAGGTCGTGTTCAGCGAGCGCTTCGTTCGGCTGCGTATAGTCGGAGAAGGTCGTGATCTTGACGGTGATGCCCTGCCTGGCCGCGTTGGCGGCGACCGCACGCCACACGTCTTCGTCCTCGCCGGACATGATGCCGACTCGCACCGTTTGTCCTGCCGCAAGCGCCGGTTGAGCACCGACGATGCCGCAAGTAACGAGAACGGAGAGAAGTGCGGCCCTGAGTGCATTTGTCGTAGTCATGCTGGGAATGCGATCGAAGTGGAGGACACCAGATCGTAGAGAGGCGCTCGTTAGCGCACAAATAATATCGAGCGCTATCGTTATCGCGGTTGAGCGTAAGCGGACAACCCGTCGTGTCGGCACCGCCGGACCGACATCGCATGGGCGGCGCAAAGCATTGCACAAATGCTTGTTTGCACAAGCGCGCGCTGCTGACTAGATTCGATGCATGCCATCAGCAGGAGGGCGCACGATGTCATTGAATCTCGCATCGTTCTATCGGCGGGCCGTGTCCGGCTCCTTCGAAGCCGTGCGGCAGCGGGTCCATCGCGACCGGCCGCGCAACGATCCCGAGCGCCTTGAGCGCATTGCGACTTACGCGCGCGCGGGGTATTTCAATATGGGCTATACGCTCGAATCGTTTAGCGTGATCGCGGAAATCGCACCGGATTGACGGTGTCATCGGATGGCCGTGGCAATTTTTTCTAATCCGCGCGCGGCATATCGCTCGCCGTCATAACCATAGTCGCAATCGGCTTTGATCGGGACGCTCGCACTACCTATACTCGTGCGCTTGTCGATCAACCCAGGCCGCCTCGCCGGCACGAGCATGTCGCGACATCCCAGTATCACTAGCGACGCGCATGATGCGTCGAAACCCGCGTCGCCGCGTCGGCGCCTGTTGGGCGGTCTCGCGTTGTCCGCGTTGGCCGCGCCGAACCTGAAGGCGGCGACGCTGCTCAAGCCGCTGGGCGTCGATCCTTGGACACAAACACCCGGCGCGCCGATTCTCGAGCATCCGTACGGGCTGCCGTCGCCGCGCGAGTCGAACGTGATTCGCCGTGCCGCGCGGGCGTGGCCGATGCCGGGCGCCGCATCGTCGCTGACGCCGCTCGCGGATCTGCATGGCTCGATCACCCCGAACGGGCTCGTCTATGAGCGGCATCATGCCGGGGTGCCCGATATCGATCCCGACGCGCACCGGCTCGTGATTCACGGTCTCGTGCGCGAGCCGAAGCTCTTCACGATGGACGATCTGCTGCGCCTGCCTTCGGAGTCGCGCATTCATTTTCTCGAGTGTTCGGGCAACACGGCGAGCGAATGGAAAGGACCGAGCGGGCTGCCCGTGCAGATCACGCACGGACTGCTGTCGTGCTGCGAGTGGACCGGCGTCAGGCTGTCGACGCTGCTCGAAGCCGTCGGCGGACGCACGCCGACCAGCGACGGCGCAACGCCGCAGTGGCTGCTCGCGGAAGGCGCAGACGCCGCCGCGATGACGCGCAGTTTGCCGCTCGAGCGGATTCTCGAGCGCGCGCTCGTCGTCTATGCGCAAAACGGCGAACGCCTGCGGCCGGAGAACGGCTATCCGCTGCGTCTGTTGGTGCCGGGCTTCGAGGGCAATACCAACGTGAAATGGCTGCGGCGGCTGAAAGTCGTCGATGCGCCGTTGCAGACCCGCGAAGAAACGTCCAAATACACGAGCATTCTGCCCGACGGCCGCGCGCGTCAATTCGTGTTCGAGATGGATGCGAAGTCGGTGATCACGCGGCCTTCCGCCGGACAGCGGCTGACCGCGCAGGGCTTCTATCCGATCGTCGGGCTCGCGTGGTCGGGGCGCGGAGCGATTCGCAAGGTCGAGGTATCCACCGACAGTGGAGCGACATGGCAGGCCGCGGTGCTCGACGAGCCGGCGCGCGATCGCGCGTTGACCCGCTTCCAGGCCGGCTTCGTGTGGAACGGTGCGCCGAGCGCCATCCTGTCGCGCGCAACGGATTCGACCGGCTACGTTCAACCGACGCGCGAGGCGCTCGTCGCGGCCCGTGGACTGAACTCGAACTATCACTACAACGGCATTCAGCAGTGGCGCATCGAAGCCGATGGGAGCGTTAAAAATGCGTGAGCCTGTGCAGTTCGGTGCTTCGAAATCGAAAACGATGCGCGCTCTGCTGGCATGGGTCACGGCTAGCAGTCTGCTCGCTGGCTGTTCGTCTTCTTTCGATGCAACCCGCGACGTGCAGTCCGCTGCCGCCGCGCAAGCGCGCTGGCGTTCATCCGTCGACGCGATCGGCAAGCCTGTCAGCGAATCCGCTCTGAGCGCATGGAATATCGATGTCGCGCCGAACGGCCAAGGCTTGCCCACCGGCAGCGGCGACGTCGCAACGGGTGGCCGCATTTTCGCGGCGAAATGCGCGGCCTGTCATGGCGCGAAAGGCGAGGGGCTGATCGGCGATCAACTGATCGGTGGAGCGGGCACGCTCGCGACCGCGAATCCGAAGCGCACCGTTGGCAGCTACTGGCCGTATGCGACGACGCTGTTCGACTATATAAACCGGGCGATGCCGTATAACGCGCCGCAGTCGCTGAGCGCGGATGAGGTGTATGCGCTCAGCGCGTGGATCTTGAACCGCAACGGCATCGTGCCGGACGATGCGCGTCTCGACGCGCATTCGCTCGCCGCTATCCGTATGCCCAACCGGGATGGCTTCGTGCCCGACCCTCGACCGGGCAAGCTTTGACAAGAATTCGACCGACGGGCTTATTGAAGCGGTAAGCGCATCAAGCCTGCGGCGGCAACAGCGCCGCAAGCAAGCGGCGCAACTGCGCCAATTCGCTTGCCGTCAGTCGTTCAGTGAGAATGCGCTCGACCTGCTCGACGCGCGGACGCAAGGCCGCAAGTTGCTTCTTGCCGGCAGCGGTGAGATACAACACATAACTGCGCTTGTCGACAGGATCGTCGGCGCGCTCGATCTGGCCATTGCGCACCATACGTGCAACGAGATCGGCGATCGTCGACCGATCCACATCGAGTTTGTCTCCGAGTTGCCGCTGACTGACGCCAGGTGTCTCGTGCAAGACCTCGAGCGCCGCGTACTGCACGCTCGTGATCTCAGCGGAGACCTCACTCAGCCAGACCGCTGCATGGCGCTGCTGGGCACGGCGCACCAGGCTGCCAGTAAATTTCGGGAGCGCGCCGGCGTCTTCAGGTTTGATCGGCAATTTCGGAGTGTCGGATTTAGTTATGGTTTAACGCGCGCGAAAGATGGGCCGGAAGAAGGCGTTCAACTCCGCGTATGCATTCAATGGGAGAACATGGGCCACGTATTGGTCGGGACGTACCACCACGAGTGCACCTTGTTCGCGATCGATGCCGCGCTCGTCGAAGATATCAGTCGTCGCGTCGCTCGTAAATGCCTTTTCGTAGTCGATCAGGCCGTGGAGACCCTTGCGCGGCAGCAGCAGAGCAGGGATGTCCTGGAGACGGACTTCGCGATGCGGCTGTTGCAATACCGCGCGCAGATCGAGAACGCTGTCCACGTCTGCATCCTTCGGCGTAAAGAGCCGCAAAACGGATTCCGGCGACTTGTCGAGATACTCGCACAACGCATTCAGCGCACGACCCGTTGCGTCCGCAAAAGCGTACAGACGCCAACGGCCGTCCGCTTGCGCGGCATGCCCGAGATGGAACGGCTTCGCGTCAGCGAGGCGAACCACAGGCGACGAGTGAAAGCGCGTGCCGATCGTAAAGCCTTTGGCGAGCGCCTGATGCGTCGCTTCACCGGTCAGGGTGGCCGGCCGGTAACGCGTCGCGACACCAGCCGTGTAGCGGCCAGCGCGAACGAAGTACGCCTGAAGCTCAGCGGGATCGACACCGCCTGCTTCGGGCCGGTTGGGGTCCTTCGGCGGAGCGGCCATCATTGCCGACCATTCCTTGTCGAAATCGATCAGCTCCTGCGCGATGGGTTGGCGCTCGTCCGAATACGTGCGCAGCAGATCGGCGTCGCTGCGGCCTTCCAGCACCGCGCCGAGCTTCCAGCCCAGATTGAAGCCGTCCTGCATCGACACGTTCATGCCTTGGCCCGCCTTGGCGCTATGCGTATGGCAGGCGTCGCCCGCGATGAACACGCGCGGTTCGCGTGAAGTGCCGTCGGCGGCGATAGCGTCGTCGAAGCGGTCGGTGAGACGCTGACCGACCTCGTAGACCGAGAACCACGCCACTTCTTTAACGTCGAGCGTATAGGGATGGAGGATGCTCTGCGCCGTCTCGATGATGCGATCGACCGTGATCTGCTTGAGGTTGTCGCGATTCTCCGGCGTGACGTCGCCGAGGTCGACATAGAAGCGAACCAGATATCCGCCTTCACGCGGAATGATCAGCAGGTTGCCCTTGCTCGCGGATTGAATCGCCGCTTTCAGCCGGATGTCCGGGAAGTCGGTAACGGCCAGCGCATCCATCACGCCCCACGCATGGTTGGCCGCGTCACCGCGTAGCGTTTGTCCGATGGCGGTGCGTACCCGGCTGCGCGCGCCGTCGCAACCGACGACATAGCGCGCGCGCACGGTCACGGTCTCGTCGAGACGCGCGGGATCGGTGCGCCGCAGCGTGACCAGCACCGGGTATTCGTTCGTATCGTCGCGCTGGACGTCGACCAGTTCGAGGCCGTAGTCCGGCTCGATCCGGCGCGCGGAGCGACGCATCACGTCGAGCAGATACTCCTGGATACGCGCCTGATTGACGATGACGTGCGGAAATTCCGACAGTCCCGTTTCGGTATCCTGAACTCGGCCGGTACGACTGATCGCGCCGCGGTCATTTGCATCGGGTCGCCAGAATACCGTTTCATTGACCCAATAGGCTTCTTGCAGCAGGCGATCTGCGAGGCCGAACGCATTGAACATCTCGACGGTACGGCACGCTACGCCATCGGCCTGTCCCATCTGCAACGGTCCGTCACGACGTTCGACGATGCGCGTGTTGATCGACGGGAATTGCGACAGCTGCGCCGCCAGCACGACTCCGGCAGGGCCGCTGCCGACGATCAGCACGTCGACCTTCTCCGGCATCTGCGCATCATGCGCGTTGCTGATGGCTGGCTCGATCGTCGGATCGCCGACCCGGAAACCGTTGAGATGAAATTGCATACCGTCCTCCTCCGTTCAGTAAATATCTGCTGAACGCGAATATACTCCGTACCCCAACCATTTTGAAGTACTTCGTGCGAGGATGGATGTTTACCCTGGTTTGGAAGAGCCACCTGGATCGTCTGATTCAATGGCCGTACCAATGGCCTCCATGGCCACCCCAGTAACCGCCAATGCCGATGCCCAGGCTCACGGCCGGCGGCGCGACGTAGTACCCGGGGGCATAGCCGTAGGCGGGTGCTGGCTCATATCCATAGCCATAGCTGGGCGGCGGCGGGGCGACGACGCACCCCGCGAGGCCGACCGATACGATGGTTGCAAAGAGTAGTCTGCTCATGATCGTTGTCCTCCAATCATGGAGGGCGTGCAAGTTTCGGTCCAGCCGCTTTGCGCCACCACGTCGACAGAACCCATTCGTCGGCGGAGAAGTAAAGCGGCAGCTTCGCCGGATAGGCGAGGCTATTCCGGTACGCGATGCGATGGACCGCGGAATACCAATGCGGGATCACGTAATAGCCGTTCATCAACACCCGGTCGAGCGCGTGGGTCGCATCGACGAGCTGCTCGTCCGTTTGCGCGCCCAGCACCTTGCGCAGGATCGCGTCGATGGCCGGCGACTTCACACCGGCGAGATTGTCGGAGCCCGGCTCGTCCGCGTACTGGCTGCCGAAGCGCGATAGCTGCTCGGTGCCCGGCACCTGTACGTCAGGCAGACGTACGGTCGTCATGTCGAAGTCGAACGCGTCGATGCGCTTTTGAATCAGTGCGAAATCGGCGGTGCGAAAGTTCATCGTGATGCCGAGCTTCTGCAGATTGCGGCCGAACGCAGCGGCGACCGGCTCCATCGACACGCCGCCACCCGTGTCGCCGAGCAGCTCGAAGACGAACGGCTGACCGTTCGCGTTACGCAGCGCGCCGTCGCGATACGTCCAGCCCGCCTGCGCGAGCAGCTCGCGCGCCTTGATCAGGTTGGCGCGCAGCGATCCGGGCGGATCGGTGTCGGGCTGTTGCGGCATCTCGCCGAACACGGCGGGATCGAGTTGATTGCGCAACGGCTCCAGAATCGCGAGTTCGCCTTCGCTGGGTTTGCCCTTGGCCTGCAGGTCCGTGTTGACGAAGAAGCTGTCGGTGCGCTTGTACTGATCGTAGAAAAGCTGCCGGTTGAGCCACTCGAAGTCGAACGCGAGATCGAGCGCCTCGCGCACGCGCACGTCCTGAAAGAGCGGCCGCCGCAGGTTGATGAAAAAGCCCTGCATGCCCACGCCGTTGTGATGAGGAAACTCGCGCTTGATCAGCTCGCCACTGTCGAAGCGCTTGCCGATATCGCGCCGCACCCAGCTCTGTGCGGTGTGTTCGACGAGCACGTCATACTCGCCCGCCTTGAACGCTTCGAGTTGAGCGACCGCGTCCGCATACAGCTTGTAGTCGATGCGCGCGAAGTTGTGCGTGCCGACGCGGACGGGCAGCGACGCGCCCCAGTAGTTCGGGTTGCGCTCGTAGCTGATGGTTCGGCCGTTGTCGTATCGGTCGATCAGATAGTCGCCGCTTGCGATCGGCTTCTCGAACGCGAGCTGATCGAAAGGAATGCGCGTGCCGTCCGGCCGCATGCCCCACTTGTGCGAAAACACCGGAATTCCGCCCGCGAGCAGCGGCATCTCGCGTGTCGCGACCTTGAAATCGAAGCGAATCGTGAGCCGGTCGATTACCACCGCTCGCGCGATCTGCCCGAAGTACACCGCGAACTGCGGTAGCGCCTGCGGACTTTTCAGGGTGTCGAACGAGAACTTGACGTCCGCTGCGGTGACGGGGTCGCCGTTCGAGAAGCGCGCTTTCGGATTGATGTGGAAGGTTGTCGACAGGCCGTCCCTGGCGACGTCGATGTCGTCGGCGAGCAGGCAGTACGCGCTCGCCACTTCGTCGGCGCTGCCGGTCGTCAGGCTTTCGAACATCAGTCCCAGTCCCGGTGCGGGATTGCCTCGCAGCGTAAATGGGTTGAATTTGTCGAAGCTGGTCAGCCGGTTCGGATTCGCGAGAACGAGCGCGCCGTCGCGTGGGGAGTCGGGATTGACGTAGTCGAAGTGCTTGAAATCAGCGGGATATTTGGGCTCGCCGTATTGCGCGATCGCGTAGACTGCGCAAGCGGGATCGGCACTCCACATCGCCGATCCGCTCAGCACGAGCGCGACCATCAAGCGCCATCTGTTGGACGAGCGGATCGTTGGGAGAGTCACGACTCCGTCCCGGTATCCGCACCGGTGCATCCACGCGGCAGACGATCGAGCGGAGCGCATCAGCCGCTCGCGCCCGTCACGACATCCCGATACGACGGATGTCCGGCTGGATGTCTGATGGCGGATGGCATGGTGGACATGGCTTTTCCTTTCGATGCTGGAGCCGGTGCCATCGTGATCTGCATTAGCCGTGCCTGAAGGATCGTCTATCCCGATTGCGGCGCGAACACTCGTTTCGCGGCGCGCAACCTGACTCTGCGACGCCAGCGACAACCAGTCAATCACGCATCACCGTCGCATCACATCGCCTTTGACGCCCGCCATCAACGCGCCCCCGCTAAGCACAAGCAGCCCAGCCAGAATATAAACGGCGAGATCCATACTGCCCGTCGCCGTGCGTATCTGCCCGATCACCCACGGGCTGACGATGCCGCTCGTGATGCCAATGCTGCTAATGAACGCAATGCCAGACGCAGCCGCTTTGCCAGACAGATAGCTGGTAGGAACGGCCCAGAAGATCGGCAGCGCCGCGAAGATCAACACAGAGGCCAGCGACAAAATTGCCAGCATCGCGGCAAAGCTGTTCAGGTGCAGTGTAAGCGCCGCAAGCGCGAGACCACCGACCACGGTGCAGAAAGCGAAATGTTTCCGCCGTTCCCCTGTTCGATCCGAGCGGCGCGCAATCAGAATCAGACCCACCGCGCCGATCGCATTCGGCACCACCGTATAAAGACTCACGGCGACCACATCCTGAACGCCGAAATCACGGATCATCAACGGCATCCAGAAGTTGAGCGTCAGCGATGCACAGGTCAGCGAAAAATAGATGAACGCGAACAGATAGACGCGCGGATTGAGCAACGCCGCAGCGAAGCTGCGACCGTCACGCCCACTGTTTTTCCCCTGGCCTTGCGCGCACAGAGCGACGAGCCGATCCTTTTCAGCCTGCGTGAGCCAGCTCGCGTCGTGCGGCTTGTCGAGCAGAAAGCGCCACGACAGGAGTCCGAGAATTACAGCCGGTGCGCCTTCGATCGCAAACATCCATTGCCATCCGAACAGGTTCAGCACGCCGCTCATGTCGCGCATGATCCAGCCGGAGAAAAGTCCGCCGAGCACGCCCGCGACCGCCACGCCTGCGAAAAACACCGAAATCACGGCGGCGCGCCGGCTGGCCGGAAACCAGTACGTCAAGTACAGCACGATGCCGGGGAAAAAGCCCGCCTCGAACACGCCCAGCATGAAGCGCAGTACGTAGAAGTGCGCGGGCTTCGACACGAACATCATGCACATCGACGCGATGCCCCACAGCAGCATGATCCGCATGAAGGTTTTACGCGCGCCGTATTTGGCCAACAGAATATTGCTCGGCACCTCGCACAGAACGTACCCGACATAGAACACGGCTGCGCCGAGTCCGTACATCGCGTCGCTGAAGCCGAGATCATGCTTCATCTGCAATTGCGCGAAGCCGATGTTGATCCGGTCCAGAAACGACACGACGTAGCAAAGAAACAGAAACGGCACGATGCGCCACGCGACCTTTCTGAACATCGAATCGTCGCTCGCGACCGACGCGGCGTGGCCAATGACGTTGCCATCGAGGGAATGCTGCATGTCTCGCTCCAGGTGCGGAGCGCGCCTGTGCGAAGACGAGCGCGCCCGAGGCGTCTAGCGCGCCTTCATGGTTTGAACGGGATAAGGAAAGACCGGACGGTCTTTCCCGGAGTGCGTGGGGCGATCAGCTCTGCAGCGCGTCCCACATTTCCTTGTCGCGCTGCGCGGTCCAGATGCGCGGATGGCTGATACCGCTTGCTTCGTCGTAGGCTCGCGACACGTCGAACGGCAGGCAATGCTCGTAGATGAAGACGTTGCCGAACTTCGGGTCCATCGCCTTGCGCGTGAGCGCCATCGCGCCCTTCAGATCGAGCTTGTCCCTGAATGCATCGCGGCCCGCCTGCAACAGCGTGGTCACGAAGTCTTTGGTGTAGTCGAGGCCCTTGTTTACCTCCGCCGGCGACAGCAGTGCGGGGCCGCGACCCGGCACCAGCTTCTGCGCATTCAGCGCGCGCAATGCTTCGAGCGTCGCTGGCCATTGTTCGAGTTGCGCGTCGCCGCAGTAACAGGCCGCGTCGTACTCGACCAGGTCGCCGGAGAACAACACCTTCTGCGACGGCAGCCAGACGATCGTGTCGCCCTTCGTGTGGCCCGAGCCGAGATGCGCGATGCGCACTTCGAGCTTGCCGAGAAAGAGCGTCATTTCCTTTTCGAACACCAGCGTCGGCCACGTCAGGCCGGGCACCGTTTCGACGCCTGCAAAAAGGCGCGGGAAGCGTTCGATCTCCGACTTCATATCCGCTTCGCCGCGCTCGACGATCATTTCGTAGGTGCCGCGGCTCGCGATCACCTGCTGCGCGCCTTCCTTGAAGTACGCCGACGCACCCAGCACGCGCACCGCGTGATAGTGCGACAGCACGACGTATTTGATCGGCTTGTCGGTGACGCTGCGGATCTTCGCGATCAGGTCTTGCGCCATGGCCGGCGTGGCGGTGGTGTCGACGATCAGCACGCCGTCGTCGCCGATGATCACGCCCGAGTTAGGGTCGCCCTCGGCCGTGTACGCATACGCGTTTTCCGACAATTGGGTCCACGTGATCTTCTTTTCTTCCAGGTCGGCCTGGGATGCGAAAGCCTTCGCCATGTCTGTCTCCGTCTCACGACTCGTTGGGGGATGACTAATAGTCGTCGTCGCTCGGATATTTGTCAATGACAAAATACCTTGTCATTGACTAAGCTAGGGTAAACTCCGTTGGTTGGTCGGCACGGTCCGATCGGATACCATCTAGGCCTTCCACGGGCGACACCGAACGGGCCAAACCTCCTTCGGACAAGGTCGGACAACACGATGGCTGATACGACAAGCGAAAAGAAACAGCGTGGCATTCAAAGCGTCGAGGTCGGCGGCCGGCTGCTGCAGGCGCTGGCGCGACAGCGCGAACCGCTCGGGCTGACCGAACTGGCCGGCGAGGCGCAACTGTCGTCGGCGCAGGCGCATACGTATCTGGTGAGCCTGACGCGCCTCGGCCTCGTCAAACGCGACGCGCTGACCGGAAACTACGAGCCGGGCCCGCTATCGTTGCGGCTTGGCCTGATGCATATCGAACAGCAGCCCGTCTATCGCATCGCGGCGCCCCACGCGGCTGCGCTCGCCGAGCGGATCGGTCTTTGCGTGGCGATCTGCGTGGCGGGCGTGCAGGGACCGACCATCGTGCGATACGAGCGCAGCGGTGCGCCACTGCATGTCAATCTGCACATCGGCACGGTGATGTCGCTCGAAGCGACCTCGACGGGCCGCGTCTTCTGCGCGTTCTGCGCGCCCGAGCAGGTCGCGGAAATGGCGCGAAGCCAGGCGCAAGCGGCGGAGCCTGCACCGGCGCGCAGCCGCGGCGCCAAAGGGCCGGCCAGCGCCGAATGGCGCGAGCGCTTCGATGAGATCCGCGCGCGCGGCATCGAGCGCGGCATCGATGCGCCGAGCCTGGGCATCAGCAGTCTGAGTGTGCCGGTGTTCGATGGCGACCAACGGATGCAACTCGCGTTGACGGCGATCGGATCGTCGGGCTCGATCGACGTCGCGTGGGATGGCGCGGTCGCACGTCAGTTGCTCGACACTTCCCGACGCATCACCGAAGCGCTGGTCACACCCACCTGAGAATCATGCAGATCGAAACCCCGGACGCGTCCGACGCGAACACGCCCCCACTCAGCGATACGAAAGCTCAGCGCGGCATCAGCGCGCTCGACAACACCGGTGATCTCCTGCTGGCGCTCGTTGCCGCCGGCCGTCCGCTGTCGCTGCGCGATCTGGCCGCCGCCGCCGATATGCCCGCTGCCAAGGCGTTTCCGCATCTGGTGAGTCTGCTCAAGGTGGGCTTGCTGAGCCGCGACGACGCGGGTCTTTTCAGCGCGGGACCGCTCGGCATGGAACTCGGCCTGATCGCGTTGCAGCGCATGTCGCCGATTCGCGATGCCGAACCGGAGATCGTGACGCTCGCGGCGGAGTCCGGCATGAGCGTCGCGGTCGCGATTCTTGGACCTTTGGGACCTACCGTTATCCGCTTCGAAGAATCGGCGCGACCGCAGCACGTGAGCCTGCGCGTAGGCACGGTGATGTCGCTCGTCAACACGGCGATAGGGCGCGTGTTCGCCGCGCATCTCGCGGACGACGTGTTGGCCGGGCTGTTGTCGCAGGAATCGATCAGACTTGCTGGCGCGCCGGCCGCGGAGGTGTTCGTGTCGTCGAAAAAGGGCGCGCCGTCATTGGTCCCGGCCTATCTGGCACGCCGCGCGAAGGTGCGGGAGGATGGTATCGATGACGCACTCGATGCGCCGGTGCCGGGCATCGGCGCGTTGGCCGCGCCCGTGTTCGATCACACGGGCAGCGTCAGTCTGGTGGTCGCGGTGATCGGTCCGTCGGGCGGCTCCGACTTCAGCATGGGCGGCGCGACCGCGCAGACGCTGCTCGCCACGACACGACGGCTGTCGTGGCGGTTCGGCTGGATCGGGCGCTGAACCTCATTCAGTCCGCGCGCGCCAGCGCGAGCGCTTCGAGCAGCACGTCGGCATCGCCGATGTGGTTCGCGAGCAGCAGCACGAGCTTCGCGTTCATGAAGTGGCTTTGCTCGTCGGTCAGTCCGTTGTGCGCGTCGATGAGTTTTTCATAGAACGCATCGGGATCGGCCATGTTCGTTTCGATGTTCAGCTTGGTCATGATGGTTATCCGTTGCAGGTTGCGCGATCCACGGCCTTGGTGACCGATGCGGTGTCGAGAGCGCGCCAGCGCGCGCAGACGTGCTGGTCCGGACGCAGCAGATAAAACGTGCCAGGCCGCGCATCGAAGCGATGCGTGACGATGCCTTCTACGTCCTCGATCACCGTGACGTGAGGCATGTCCGGCAGAGCGGTCACGGCCGCTCCACGCGGCACGACGATCAACGAGCGGACCGGCACCGCCAGAGATGCGAGCGCGCGAAGCTGTTCGGCGCATTTCGTCGGGTCGTCTCCCTGGCCGCAGAAGTGCACACCCGTGAAGCCGCCATGTCCGGTCTGATTCAGAAACCAGGCGTCTTCGCCAGCGAGCTTGACGGGCGCGTCGGTGCTAGCTGCGCCGGGCACCATCGCGCCGGTGAACGCGTCGGCGTCGGGTGTGTTGAGTGGCGAGTCACGCAGAATCGCCGGCACCGACAGACGGCCGCTGTTGACCATGCGCCGCGCGAACGGGCACTCCTTCGCGAGCTTGAGCGTGGCGTCGCGGAACATCCGCGAGACCGCGCTTTTCGGCGTGATGAAGTCGGTGGCGCGCGATGAGTTCCGGATGTTTTCGTCCGCCGCATATTCGCGCTCCGATGCATAGGTATCGAGCAGCGTTGGCGGCGCGTCGCCGTTGACGACGAGCCGCAGCTTCCAGGCGAGATTGTCGGCGTCCTGCACGCCGCTATTCGCGCCGCGCGCGCCGAACGGTGATACGCCATGCGCCGAATCGCCCGCGAACAGCACGCGGCCATGCCGGAAGCTGTCCATCCGCAAACACGAAAACGTGTAGACGCTGACCCATTCGAGCTCGAACTCGGCATCGTCGCCGAGCAGCGCTTTGACGCGCGGAATCACTTTTTCAGGCTGTTTCTCCGCGACCGGATCGGCGTCCCAGCCGAGCTGGAAATCGATGCGCCAGACGTTGTCGGGTTGCCTGTGCAGCAGTACCGATTGATTGCGATGGAAGGGCGGATCGAACCAGAACCAGCGTTCGGTCGGAAACGGCGCCTTCATTTTCACATCCGCGATCAGGAAGCGGTCCTTGAAGGTGCGACCGTGGCTGTCGAGACCGAGCGTCTTGCGCACCGCGCTGCGCGCGCCGTCGGCGGCGACCACGTATTGCGCGCGCATCGGATAAATGCCGTCCGGCGTTTCGACCTGCAACTCGACATAGTCGTCTTGCTGGGTCACACCGATCACATTGCTTTTCCAGCGCATCTGCAGATTCGCGGTCTGCTTCGCCTGATCTGCTAGATAGCCTTCGACGTAGTACTGCTGCAGGTTGATGAACGCAGGTCGCGCGTGGCCTGTTTCTGGCAGCAGATTGAACGTATAGATCAACTCGTCCTGCAGGAACACCTTGCCGACGTTCCAGCTCACGCCTTTGTCGACCATCTGTTTGCCGCAGCCGAGCCGGTCGAAAATTTCCAGCGTGCGCTTCGCAAAACAGATTGCGCGCGACCCGCTCGACAGCGTGTCGTCGTTGTCGAGCAGCACGGTGCGAACGCCCTGCTGGGCCAGATCGATGGCCGCGGACAAGCCGACCGGGCCAGCGCCGATCACGACGACCGGATAGGTGAGCGGGGCACCGGCATCGTGGTCGGCGGCTCGCTCGTAGTCGAACCGCATCGTTTGGTAGTCGATCTGCATGGCGTCTCCGGTTCTGCGGGATATCTTCGATTAATCTATAGCAAGCATTATTGCTCCTTGCTAATGTTGCTCATTCTATAAAGCTTTGGGAGCGCTCGAATCTGTATTTACCCTGGTGCGGTTTGCATTCCGCGTGCGCAGGCGGTCAATCAGATGGACAAAACTACGGAGCGCAACGCAGCGCTCGTCGAGTAAAACGCCGCGGCGGTGGGGAGCTTGAGGAAACAGGCTGCAAACCTCGTTGACTGCGTCGCACAGTTCGGGTTTTGAGTGAGGTGGCCGGCCGGCATGCTTCGGTGAAGTTGCTAAAACGGCCATATAAAAAATGCGGAGCCACTCGCACATGCGAGGGCTCCGCTGGTAGGAAGGGCCGGGTATCGACTGATCATCTTTGATTGGATTGTTCTCCGCTGAGGACCGTCGCCCGCTCTTCCTGAACAAACCCCGTAGCGTTTATGACTCATTGGGTGGTATGCGCCGCGCCGGCCTGAGTCGTGCCAGGTTGTGCCGATTCAGCCAAGGCCGCGCGTGCGCGGTCGCGGGACTCGCTCGCCGCCTGGTTGCGTTCTTGCCGGGCGTCGCGAGCTTCAGCCCTGAATGCCTTTCTGGCTTCCGCGGTCCGGGCGCGTTGTTCGCGGTTGGCCTCGCGAATCTCGTTTCGCTTCTGAACGATAGGGTCATTGTGGGTAGTCGCCGGTACGGTAGCAACCTCTGCGACCGGGGGCGCCGTCGCGGTTGGCTGCTGCGCGATAGCTGCGCCCGAAGTCATCAGGCCAAGCACGACGAGCGTTGTGGCGATTCGGTTGGTAAGGCGGCTCATGATTTACTCTCCGTTCAATTGAGGTCTACTGAATAATGACGACTGCCTTCTGAAGTGATGTGAGGTTGTCAGCCGACTGCGGTTGCCTCCGGTACAGCGAGGCGCTGATGGACTCTTTCGGATTTGTCTCAGCACAGGACTCATTCTAACGAAGGCCACCTTCATTTCAAATAGCTTTCAGCGGAATTTGCCAGGGTAAACCCTCTATTGGCAGAGCCGGATTTGGTGCCTGACCTGACGGTGTCACCGCTGATTGCCCTTCCGGCGGACCTCCGCGTGTTGATTTACGCAGTTGTGCAGACGATCATTCAACGAAACCAATGGAGACGGGTTTACGCGAGAGCGTGAATCGCGATACTGGCCGTGCCGCGTGTGGATGTCCATGAAGTTGCCCCCCGCCGCGGCGACCCGCACCAGCACCTCGCCGGAACCCGGCTTCGGTATGTCGAGCTCGACGCGGCGCAGCACCTCGGGACCGCCATATTCATGAATCTGGACGGGAGCAGGTGTGACGTCGCTTTGCGCGGGCGATCGCGTGGCATGGTGCATATCGTGGGGCGCATACGCCGACTTTGCGATCGTGCCCGCCGCCCGGCTCGCGCGCCTGCCCGCCGATATCCGCTACGACATTGCGGCTGCATCGATCTTTCAGGGTTCGACGGCGCACTATCTGATCGAAGACGTGGCCAAGCTCGAAGCGGGCATGACCTGTCTCGTGCATGCGGCGTCGGGAGGCATCGGACAGTTGCTCGTGCAGCTTGCGAGGCGTCAGGCGCGGAAATGTTCGCGACGACGAGTACGCCGCAAAAGGCTGCT
Organism: Paraburkholderia sp. JPY465; assembly: GCF_050436725.1. NCBI lineage: Bacteria > Pseudomonadati > Pseudomonadota > Betaproteobacteria > Burkholderiales > Burkholderiaceae > Paraburkholderia > Paraburkholderia sp. JPY465. Next base: position 355,028 of record NZ_JBNDMT010000006.1, on the reverse strand, counting down.
ATCGCGCGAGCGCGCGGCGCGGATCACGTGATGCTCTATGAAAACGGAGCCTTCGCTGATCGGATTCGCGAGTTGACCCTTGGAAGGGGCGTCGATGTGGTATTCGATGCGGTCGGCAAGACCACCTTGCGCGATAGCTTTCGCGCCGTCCGCGTGCGCGGCCTTCATCAACTATGGTTTGGTCACGGGGCCGATGCGCGACCTCGATCCCTACGAACTGGGCGAGGCGGGTTCGCTGTTTCTCACGCGTCCGCGGCTCGCCAATCATCTCGCCGATGCGGCCACGGTGCAGCGTCGCGCGGACGATGTGTTCGCTGCCATCCGGCAAGGTGCGCTCAATGTCGAGATCAATGGTCGCTATACGCTAGACAACGTCGACGAAGCGCATGTGGCGCTGGAGGAGCGTCGGCAGGCAAGGAAGGCGGTGATCGAGATCGGCTGAAAGCAGACGCGTAGAGCGCTGCCAAGCACTGAAGCGTGGGGTTGAGCTCGGCAAGTGGCATTCGTGATACGTTAGCTGACACAGACAGCGACGGAGACCGCCGATGCTGATTCTTCTGCTGTTACTCGCGGGGCTCCTTTGGTGGATGTTCGCATTCCTTCTGCGGCATGCGGCGCTCGAACGACTTCGTGCAACGAAGTTTGCCCTGCGATCGACCGCCCGGTTTGTGATTGCCTTGGCGATCTACGCCATTGCTTGCGCGATGAGTACGGGCAACCTTGGCCTCGCGTATGCGCAAGCACAGCGGCCGTCATCGTTCGAAAGTTTCGCCTTGCCGGCCGGCAGCGCACCGCATGACGTCGCACCGGCGCATGACGGCACCGTGTGGTACACCGCGCAGGCACGGGGAGCGGCCGGGCGCCTGGACCCGCGCAGCGGCAAAATCGACACGATCGCGCTCGGCACCGGATCGGCGCCACATGGCGTGGTCGTCGGCCCCGATGGTGCAGCGTGGGTCACTGACGGCGGGCAGAACGCAATCGTGCGCATCGATCCGAAGACGCTCGCCGTCACGCGTTTTCCGCTCCCCAAGGACCGGTCAGACGCCAATCTGAATACCGCCGTGTTCGACAAGCAGGGGCATCTGTGGTTTACCGGGCAAAGTGGTATATACGGCGAGCTCGATCCGCAAAGCGCTCGCATGCGCGTCTTCGATGCTCCACGCGGCGCCGGGCCCTACGGTATCTGCGTGACGCGCACTGGGGATCTGTATTTCGCTTCGCTGGCGGGAAGTTACCTCGGTCGGATCGACCGGACGACGGGCGCGGCACAGGTCATCGAGCCGCCAACCGCGAATCAGGGCGCGCGCCGCGTCTGGGCCGATTCCAGCGGGCGCGTCTGGGTCAGCGAGTGGAACGCCGGAAAAGTCGGTGTATTCGATCCCGCGACGCATCAATGGCGAGAATGGCGACTGCCCGGCAACGGTCCGCACGCGTACGCAATATTCGTCGACGACCAGGACATCGTCTGGCTCAGTGAGTGGAGCGCTAATGCGCTGGTGCGCTTCGATCCGCGTACCGAGCGGTTCGACGTCTTGCCACTGCCGCGTGACCACGCGAACGTGCGCCAGATGATGGGCCGTCCAGGCGAGGTCTGGCTGTCGGAATCCGCGAATGATCATCTGCTGCTTTACCGGTCCCGTGCAGCCGATGCCGGCCGGCAGTGACGCCACACTGCACCGAGACCGGAATGCACAGTCCGTCGCGGCCCACGTGCGCGGGCCCGTTACTAAAAATGGCCTAGAGCAGCTCGAGGGTTCGCGGATCGGCTTCGCCGCCGAAATATTTGCGCAAAGCTTCGACAAATACATCGTTGTCGTTCGAGGCGCGCGAGAACAGCGTCACCGACGAGCGAAACTTGAGGTGATCCGGATACCCGAAAATCTCCTCGATGGAGCGGTCTTTGACGAGGTTGACCAGTTGTGTCGCTTCGCGCAGACGTGGGCCGAGTATCGGGTGGCGCAGGTATTCTTGCGCTTCGGCCAGCGACGAAAGTGCGAATCGCTGAGCCATTGCGCTCATGCCGAGCCCCTCGATTTGAGGAAACACAAACCACATCCAGTGGCTTCGCTTACGTCCATGCTTCAGTTCGTCGCATACCTGGGCGTAGACCGGGTCCTGTGCATCGAGGAAGCGTTGAAGGTCGTAGGGATCGTCCATTTCGTACTCCGCTGCAAACGTGAAAACCTATCGTTGAATCATGATTCTCGCGCGCATGACGGTACAGGTCTACGATCGATCTTCGCCCCGTCCCGGCAATGGAAGCGACTTGAGTAGTCTCACGAGCCTTGCTCGCTGCAATGGAGTCAGCCCTCGTGTAGCGCTCAGTTGCTGAACCCGCGCGCGCCAGTAGACGTCGGTGAACAGAGATTGCGCGGCACCCGCCGACAGGACCCGTTCGAGATGGGAAATCGCATCCTCGGCAGTCTGCGGCGAATAGGGGCTCGCTCTGTCTCCAGAAAGTTTTCTGCTTGTAGTTTTCATCCACTTCTCTCAATGTGGTGACCGACTGAATCCGGTCTGTACGTCAGGCGTCAGTTGAGCCTGCTTCTTTCAGCAATCGTTTGCGCTTGTGGATATCGATGTTCGGCGGTGCAATCACTTTCGCGCGCGCGTTTGATGCCACGGATCGTGACGATTCAGTTCCCGCAGCATTCGTGCCCGCATTCGCTCGCGGCGATAGTGGCTAGCGACCATGAACATTGCGACACCGAGCGCCGTGCCTCCAATAACCAGGCCTATCGAGGTTTCACTCATGACGCGTTCCTCTCAGCGAGGCATAGGTGTGTTGCGTATGCGGTTCGGGCCGGCTCGTGCGGTGTCTCTGCATGAACCGGCTGGCGCGGGGGCGCGCGACTGTTACTGCATGTGCTGGCCGCCGTTGATCGCAACATTGGCGCCGGTCACAAAGCCGGCGTCGTCCGAGCAGAGGTAAAGCACGAGCGCCGCCACTTCCTCGGGCTTGCCCAGACGCCCCATGGGAACGTGCGGGAGGATCTTCGTATCGAGGATCTCCTGAGGTATCGCCGTGACCATCTTCGTGGCCAGGTAACCCGGCGAGACCGTGTTGACGGTAACGCCCTTACGCGCTACTTCCAGCGCCAGCGATTTCGTGAAGCCGTGCATGCCGGCCTTGGCTGCCGCGTAGTTGGTTTGGCCGATCGACCCTTTCGAGCCATTGACGGACGAAACGTTGACGATGCGTCCCCAACCCCGCGCGACCATCTCCTCGCAAAGTGGCTTCGTCATGTTGAACACCGAATCCAGGTTGGTGCGGATGACTGCGTCCCAGTTGACCTTGTTCATCTTCCGGAGCGTCATGTCCTCGGTGATTCCGGCGTTATTCACCAGAATGTCGACCGGGCCGACTTCATACTGAATTTTGGCTGCGCAGTGCTGGCATGAATCGTAGTCGGCCACATCGACCGGATACGCGCGAAAGTTCCTGCCTTGAGCTTCCATGTTCGCGAGCCATGCCGCCGCGCCGGTGTTGTTCGGCGAGTACGTGACTACCACCGCATAACCTGCATCGTGCAGTCTCGTACTGATCGCTTCTCCTAGACCACCCATACCGCCAGTCACTACAGCAATTCGTTTCGTCATTCTTTCCATCCGTGATCGTCATATCTGCGAGGAACGTGAATAACCCAATGGCCGTCTCGCACAACCCGCCATTGCTTTGGCACAACGTATTGCCGCGACCTGGATCGCGTCGGGTCGTCCGGCGGAAATGAGTCGGTTCTGTGTCTCTGTTGCGGACAAATAGCACGGTCTGCCTTGCCGGTTGGGCACCATTCGTCTGCTGATCAGGCGGGACGAGAACTCCGCTTCTGATAAATGTTATTTGCATGACTAATTAATCAGATGAAACTGCGAAAGCAGGTTCGACGTAGACCTGATTCAACAGGAAGACGCGCCTCGCGTGGCTCACCGTGTCATTATGTTACCGGTAACAATCAAGGATGCAGACAAGCCATTCGCTGTCCTTCGATTGCGATAGGCGCACCGTGTCGGCTAGCTATCGCAACGGCCGTAGATACGACCGACGAGGCGATAGTAGTAGAAAAACTACATATTTGCAATGAAGGAAATGTAGTTTTTGTACATTGTTGGCCTACTGACTATTGCCCCCAGTGTCCTTCCAGCTAGTGCGAACGATCGTTCGTGCGCACGGGCGTTCGACCACGAAACCGGATGGTTCATATCGACGACGCGGCCCCGCACTCGGTAATCGAGACCGTCGGCGTCGATGCTTGCCGCGTGAGAAGGAGACTCTGTTTCGACGGGTTCGATGGCAACGCCGCGAGCGCGAGCGCGAGCGCACGACGAATAATCAGTAACGCCTGACGCACTCAGCTATGCCGGATGAATCGCGACTTGCTGTCTGGACATGACGCATATCATGACTGTCGGCGTCGGGGCGAAGTGAAGGCGTTCGAAGCGGCAACGACGGATCTCACTTGCTAGCCGCTTCGAGGAGGACCCGGTCTTCAACCCGGCTTGCCATCGGCACGGGCGAGGACAAGCCACGCGGCGTAGCGGACGCAATAGAGAACCAGCGCGGCCACCCAGCACAGACCGGATGCGTATATCCAGGCCATCGTGAACTGCGGCGCGAGCCAGGGGCCGAGTACCCGAACCAAAGTTGCCAGAACGAATAGACCGTAGCAGGCGATCTCGACCTTACCGGCCACGAGTTCGCGTCCGGTGTGTCCGCGCGCGGTGCGCGTGATCATCGCGATGATCGCCGTTCCAATGACTCCCACCGTGAAGGTATGAATCGCGAGCGAATGCGGAGCGACGCCGAGCGCGCCGAGTGCCAGCATCACGAAGCCCAATGGGATTCCCGCGTAGGCGATATGGAGGATCAGGAGGATAGGGCGATAGCCTACGCGCCACGAACGCCATCCGCTGAGCCGGAGCCCGTGGAGCGCCGCCGCTGCGGCGGACGCAGCAACGATTGCCGTCGATGGCGCACCCAGCGAGTCCAGCAGAAACGCGAGCAGCGTCGCCGGAATGACGGTCGCTTCGACGAATCGCCAGCGTTTCGCGCTAAAGCCCGGAACGGCATTGGCAGTAAACGACGGAATGATGCGCCCGCCGATCACCGTCACGAACAGAACGAGCATGCCGACCGTGAGCCACGCACTGCGCAGCGCCCAGTCGCCGTGACCATGGCTCGCCCACACATGGAAGAGGACGTTGAGAAGCGCGAGCAGTCCGAGCGCGACCGGCAGAAAGACGTTGTGCCGATTCTTCGCACTCAGCAGCACGCGCAACAGAACGAGCGCAACCACCGGCAGAAACGCCACGTCCACGACGACGCCAACCGGACCCGAAGCGCTCCACATCATGATCCGGCCTGCAAGCCAAAGAAGCAGCAGCGCCGCGAGGTTCGCGCCATGCGCGGGATTCGTGCTGGTCCACGCGCGAACCGCTGTCAGCAGAAATCCGGTGACGATTGCGGCGCCAAATCCAAAGATCATTTCGTGAACGTGCCACAGCGTTCCCGACATGTAGGACGTGGAGTCCAGCAACGGCCAGCCTGCCAGCGCGCCGAGCCAGAGCAGCATCGCAAGACAGCCGAACAGAGCGCCGGCCAGATAGAAAGGCCTGAATCCGAGCGCCCACAGAGCGATGCGGGGCGGTGTGTCGACTTGACCTGATGCGATCCTGATGGTCCGCTTCATGACTGCTCCAAACGGCGACTAGGTGGTGATTCACCTTATACACGCAGGACCTTTTCGCCACATGCGACGAATGTTCGCGCCAGCGTAGCCGTCTGCCCTCCCCATGGCGTCCCGCAGACGAAGCCTTACTAACGGCACCGTTACGCGCGGTGGAACACATCGGCCTGGTTGTCATGGAAAAGTGCCAATTTCCGACCGAACGTTGATTCGCCCCGTCATTAGCGATACCTTTACATCTATCCTGGTCGTCGGGCGCTGGTCAACGAAGGGAGAACCGTTCCGTGAAGAGAGCGTCAGCTTTCTCCTGCATCGTCGCATTGAGCGTGATCTTCGGCGGATGCGGCAAGCAGGGACCGCAAAACGCCACTGAGGCATCGGGCGCATCCGCGAGCTCGGCGCCGGTTCAACCTGCACCAGGCGCGAGCGAAGCGGCCGCCGCCTCAGGCGCGCAAGGCACGGTGGCGCTGGTCACCGTCACCAAGGCGCAGCTGCCGGCCGAGGCTGCCGAAACGCTGCGGCTGATCAAAGCAGGCGGTCCCTTCCCGTTTAGCGATGACGGCGTCCTGTTTCGTAACACCGCGGGTTTGCTGCCGAAACATCCGCGCGGTTACTACCACACCTATACGGTACGCACACCTGGTGCGACGGATCGCGGGCAGCGCCGGATCGTCTGTGGCGGGCCGCGCAAGCAGCTCGGCGAGTGCTATTACACCGACGATTACTACGCTAGCTTTAAGCGCATTGCAGAATAAAGACGGAATCACCTGCACGAGCGCCGCACGTTTGACGAAAGCATCAATCCCGCGCTCCTGACTGTGCGCTAGCGATCAATCCCGATCGCGCCAGCGATGATGCGCTCGTCGCATTTGAGCAATGGATAACTCTATGGCGGCGGCCACCGCGTCCCATTGGCGCTGACCGAAGTTCTCCGATAGGTCCGCGTTGACAACGATCCGTATCTCCCAGCAGACGATCTCAAGCGGTTTTCAGACGGTGCGATCAGTCGATCAGAAAACCTGAAGGCAGCCATCAGAACTATGAGATTTTCCCGCCGTCGGGCATCTGCGATAGTGGTTCTCAACCGTTGTGTTGGATTTCCGTACCGCGCGTCGTCGACCAGGGAGAATCTGCGTGCATCGTTTTGTGATCGTGGGAGGAGGGGCGGGTGGCATCGAACTCGCAACGAGGCTAGGCGATCGTTATGGCGGTCGACGAAGAGGCGGGGCGCAACATGCGTCCATTACGTTGATCGACCGCAACCCGACGCATATCTGGAAGCCTCTGTTGCACGAGGTCGCAGCGGGAAGTCTCGATCCCTTCGCACAGGAACTGGCGTATGCCGCGCAAGCACAGTGGCACGGCTTCCAGTTCATCCAGGGCGAACTCGTCGGACTGGATCGTGGCTCGAGACACGTTCTTCTTTCGCCACTGCTCGACGACGACGGAACCGAACTGATACCGCCGCGCCGAATCGAGTACGACTCGTTGATTCTGGCCATCGGTAGCACAACGCACTACTTCGGCGTGCCGGGCGCGGCGGAGAACTCGCTCGCGCTTGACAACGTCGCTCAAGCGGAACGCTTCAGAAAGCGTCTGATTGCAGCCTGCATTCGCGCCGAACAAACACAAGACGCGAGTGAGCGGGAAGCGGGTGGAGTGCCTGGCGAACGCGCGCCTCGTGTTCAGGTCGCGATCGTTGGTGGTGGCGCTACCGGCGTGGAATTGTCCGCTGAATTGCGCAATACCGCGAAGGTACTGTCATCGTATGGCTTGCATCGGCTCGACCCCACACACGACGTCGGCATCGTGCTCATTGAAGCAGGGCCGCGGATTCTGCCCGCGTTGAAAGAGCGCGTGTCCACCGCGGCTGCAAGAATGCTGGGCAAACTCAATGTCAAGTTGATGGTCGACGAGCGGGTCGCGGAAGTCACGCCCGGACTTATCCGCACGAAAAACGGAGAGACGATACGGGCGGATCTCACTGTGTGGGCCGCGGGCATCAAGGCGCCCGCGGTGCTTTCAACGCTCGATGGTCTGACAGTCAATCATCTGGGACAACTCAGTGTGCGTCGCACGCTTCAAACCGAGCTGGACGACCATATCTTTGCATTCGGCGATTGCGCGGCGTGTCCCTGGTTGGGCTTCGAGCGCAATGTTCCACCGCGCGCCCAGGCGGCTCATCAGCAGGCATCGTTTCTGGTCAAGGCACTCGGGCGACGCATCGAGGGGCAAAAGCTTCCGGAGTTTGCCTATCGCGATCTCGGCTCGCTAGTGTCGCTCGGGCATGCGAATGCGGTGGGGAGTCTGATGGGAGGGCTTATCGGCGGCAGCATGCTCGTGGACGGACTGCTTGCTCGCTTCATGTACCTGTCGCTGTATCGGATGCACGTTGCCGCGCTGCATGGCTACGCACGCATGATCGTCAATACCCTCGCGCATCGGCTCCGTCGAAGCACGGCGCCGCACGTCAAACTGCACTGAGCAACAGTTCGTTGTAAATGGCCAGAACGGTCTGGCCGTGACAAATAAATCGACCGATTCCAAACAACAGCAAGACGGAGAGAACACCATGAACAGCTTCGACCAATCGCCTTTCAGCGTCGACTCGAACAGTGGCGCCACGCGCGCTCGCAACGGCAAGGATGGCTCTGAAAATCGGGCGCGCTCCGTGTACCGATCGTTTCTTGCATCGACGGCATCGACGATCGCCTCGAATGTACCTGAGAGGCCGGACGTGTCGTCTGCCGCTGTGCTCGGCTACAACTGACGCGCTTCGGTTCATAGAACGGCCAATTCACCGATCGCGCCGGACCCCACGGCTATTCTCGTCGGGAATTGGCCTTATGAAGAATCTGCGAATTATCACTCCCTTATCTTGCAACTACGATCTGGCTGTCATCCATCACCAGACAGCAGATCTCCATGTCCACTCTCGCAGGCAATAGCGCCGTCATTAGCCGAGGTCATCAGAATTCGCGGAGTCAGCCAGGTTTGCGGTGGCGTTGAGTCAAGGGGTCGATATGAGCCAGCCAACGCTATTCACGCCGATACGAGTCGGCAACCTCGAATTAGCCAACCGGATCGTGATCGCCCCGATGGCCCAGTACTCCGCCGAAGACGGCCAGATGAACGATTGGCACCTGATTCACCTCGGCCAACTGGCGCTTTCAGGTGCGGCGGCACTCACGATCGAGGGCACCGCGGTCACCCCGGACGGACGCACCAGCTATGGTGACGTCGGGCTCTATTCTGACGACTGCGAAGCCTCCATGGCACGAGTGCTGCGCGGCATTCGGCGGTGGTCTGACACGCCGATTGGAATCCAGCTCAACCATGCTGGCCGAAAAGGATCTCGGCAGAAACTATGGGACGGCGGCGCTCAGATTCCCTATGATCACGCGAATGGTTGGCACACCTACGGCCCATCCCCGGTCGCTTTTGCCGCCGGTGAGACACCACCCACCGCCTTGGACCGCGATGGCCTGGCCGCCATTCGCGACGCGTTCTCTGCCGCAACGCAGCGTGCCTCCCGGCTCGGGCTGAATTTCATTCAGATCCTTGGTGGGCACGGCTATCTACTCCACCAATTCCTCTCGCCTCTGTCAAATCACAGGGACGACGAATACGGCGGTTCATTGGAAAACCGGATGCGTTTTCCACTCGAAGTTTTCGAAGCCGTGCGAGAAGCGTTTTCGCATGATCGCCCTGTGACGATGCGGGTATCCGCTACCGACTGGGTGGAGGGCGGGTGGTCCGTGCAGGACGCGATCGCCTTTGTCCACGCGCTGGAGGCGAGAGGCTGTGCCGCAATCAATGTCTCAAGTGGCGGTTCGAACCCAGCCGCGCAAATTCCGCTCGGGCCTGGCTATCAGGTTCCTTTCGCGCGGGCCGTGAAGCAGGCGACCACGCTCCCAGTCATCGCCGTCGGCATGATCACCGAATTCGAACAGGCCGAATCAATTCTCAGCACCGGAGACGCCGATCTGATCGCGCTTGCTCGGGCCGTGCTCTTTGACCCTCGCTGGCCCTGGCATGCTGCCGCTCACTTTGGGACTCAAGTCAGGGCGCCGAAGCAGTATCTCCGCTCTCAGCCCAGTCGGCTGCGAAAGGTGTTCGTTTGAGTCGGTTTCGCCGGCAATGGGGCGGCGACCAATGATTCGACATATCGACGAACGCCGCTTCAGGCTTATCGCCAGGTCGGGATGACGGATGCGGCGAGCAGCACGCCCATCGCGAGATTGAGAAGGCGCCAGTGGTGTGGGGTCCGAAAGAGCCGCGCGAGTAGCACGCCGAGCGCGCACCACAGCGCGAGAGAAGCGCACGCAGCCACTCCGAATGCTGCACCGAGCAGCATCGCGAGGCGGTTCGGGTTGTTTGCGAGCAGCGCGAACGACGCCGCCGCGCCAACCGTCATCGCCCAGCCTTTCGGGTTGAGCCAGAGCAGCAGGAAACCGTTGACGAGCGTAACCGGACGCGCGGGGCCGTCGCCCGCGTTTGGCGGCCCGCTGCGCGCGATGCGCCACGCGAGCCATAGCAGATAGGCCGAGCCGAGTGCCTTCACCGCCGTTTGCAGCGACGGCAGCGCCAGAAGCAGACCGCCCAGCCCGAGCGCGGCGAGCGCAGCGAGCAGCGCGAGGCCCAGAGCGATGCCGAGCATCAGCGGTATCGAGCGTACGAAACCGAAGCGTGCGCCCGAGGCGGTGGCGAGCGTGGTCGCGCCACCGGGCGTCGCGGTGGCGACGGCGACGAAGAGCAGAAGCGGCAGTATCGAGGTCATCGGTGCAGATTGGAAATCAAAGAACTTGCACTGTACGGATCGTCAAAGCATCGTGAAAGCTAATAATATTGATGCGGTACATTACGCGACATAATGCATAGATGAGCCGAAACCTCGACCTCGATCTGATCCGCACCTTCGTTGCCGTCGCCGATAGCGGCAGCATGACGGTCGCTGCGAATCTGCTGCACATGACGCAAGGCGCCGTCAGCCAGCAGGTGAAGCGCCTCGAAGATGTGCTGGATTGCCTTCTGTTCGTTCGCAAGACGCGCCGGCTGGAACTGTCCCGCGAGGGCGAGCAGTTTCTCGTGAAGGCGCGCAAGCTGCTTCAGTTGAACGATGAAATCTGGGCCGACATGACCGCGCAGCCGTTGCGCGGCGCCTTGCGTGTGGGCGTGCCCCACGATCTCGTGACGCGGCTCGCGCCCGCAATGAAGGCATTCGCCGACGCCCATCCGCATGTCGAAATAACGTTGATGTGCGCGGCGTCGCCAGAACTGAGCGACGCAGTGAATAGCGGTCGCGTGGACGTGTCCTTGGTCGAATATGTCGCGAGCGAAGCCGAAGGTGAAGTGGTCTGCATCGAACCTTTGGTCTGGGTCAACGGGCGCGGCAGTGAGGCGTGGCAGAAGCGGCCGTTGCCGCTGTCGATGGTAGACGAGCGTTGCGCTTTCCGTTCGGTGGTGCTCGGCGCGCTCGCGGACGAGGGCATCGCGTGGCGCACGGTGTTCGAGAGCGGAAACATCGAGGCGACCGCCGCAACGGTGCGCGCGGGCCTCGCGGTCACGAGCTGGCTCGCCTCCACGGTGCCGGCCGATCTGGAGACGCTCACACCTCGCGTAAGCGGCTTGCCTGCACTGCCTCCGTTCGCGATCTGTCTGCGCTTGCCCGCGACGGTTCAGCCAGCGGCGCAGGAATTCGCGCGCCATGTACGCGAGTCGATGTCGAGCGACGCAGGCGCGCGACGCGCGCCGCTAGCGAACATTGCGTGACGTATTGCGTCTGAGGTGCGCTCCGGAGCATTCCTACAAGCGCTGCGGCAGCGCAGCCGCGAAAAAATCAGTGACCCGGCGCACGCGCGCAGGCACGAAACGTCGTCGCGGCCAGATGATGCTCACATCACGCGCGTCCCGAATGAAATCGTCTAGCACGGTCACGATATCCGGATGCTTGAGTTCGTCGGCCAGCGAGAGCTTTGCGAAGAGGCCGATTCCCACGCCCGCGAGCACGGCCGAGCGGATCGTCTCGACGCTATTCGACGACAGGTTGCCTCGCACCGGCACGCTGAACCGGCCACGTGGCCCATGAAACGGCCAGTTCGCCGACTCCAGTAGACCACCGTAGAGCAGGCAATTGTGATTGGCGAGTTCCGTAGGTTCCTTCGGTACACCGTATTGCTCGAAATAGCGACGCGATCCGACGCAGACCAGCGGAGTGCTGGCAATCCGCTTCACGACCGAATCCGGATCGTTGACGGAGCCCACTCGAATCGCGAGATCGATTCGATCCTCCACCATATCGCGCACGAAATCCGACAACACCAGATCGACCCGAAGACCGGGATGGCGCGACAGCAGTTCGGGAATCAGCGGAAGAACGTGCAGGCGGCCGAACGTAGAAGCGCAGGCGATCCGCACAAGGCCCGAGACATCTAGCGTACTGCTGGATAGTTCGCTGTCGGCCACCTCGATCTCGTCGAGCAACGGCTTGGTCCGCTCGTAGTATTTCTGCCCCTGATCGGTCAAGGTCACGCTGCGTGTGTTGCGGTTGAATAGCAGTACGCCGAGGCGCTTTTCCAGCGCGCCGATCGACTTGCTGATGGCGGACTGTGACTCGCCGGTTCTGCGCGCCGCGGCGGAAAAGCCGCCCGCTTCGACAACGGCGAAGAAAGCGTTCAATTCGTGAAACCGATCCATTGCATTTCTCTCGTGGGCCTATTCTCTCCGTGAATGGATCTTATGATAAATCCGCCGATTATCATTCGTCGGGGCCGCAATTACGATGGGACTTCCTTTACCAACAGACGGAAGTTTCAATGAATACTCTCGCAGGCAAGATCGCTGTCATTAGCGGCGGAACGACGGGTATCGGCCTGGCGATCGCCCAGCGGTTCGTCGCCGAAGGCGCTCACGTCTTTATCTTCGGCCGTCGGCAAGCCCAGCTCGACGAGGCCGTCAAACTGATCGGACGCAACGTTACCGCTATTCAGGCCGACGCCGCGAATCTCGATGACCTCGATCATGTCGCTGCGGCAGTCAGGGACGAAAAAGGTGTCGTCGATATCATCGTGTCGAACGCGGGCTTTACCGAGCAGGCTTCGATCGACACCATCACGCCTGAGCATTTCGACAAGGCATTCAACCTGATGGCGCGCGGCCCCGTATTTCTGGTGAAAAAGTTGCTGCCGATGATGACGGGTGGCGGATCGATCATCCTGGTTTCGTCGGCCATGCACGTGATGGGCATCCCAGGGCACACCGCCTACGCTGCGACGAAGGCCGCGTTGCGTTCCTATGCTCGCACCTGGGCCGCCGAATTCAAGGATCGCGGCATTCGCGTCAACATGCTGAGCCCTGGTGTCACCGACACACCGATACTCGATTCCCAGTCGGCGACACGCGAGGATCTGGTGAGCATGTACAAGAGCATGGTCCCGATCGGCCGACTCGCCCGCGCCGAGGAGATGGCGAGCGCGGCGCTCTTTCTCGCCTCAGAACAGAGTTCCTATATGACGGGTGCCGATTTGATGAATGACGGCGGCATCGGCCAGGTTTGAGGGTTGCGCGCAGACTCGAGTCCGACATCGGAAGGAATGCACCATGACGTATTCAACTATCGATCCAGGCAAACTCGCAGCGGCGCTTGGCCGCGAGCTCGCCGGCAGTGGCATGGCTATTGGAGTCGTCAACGCGCAATGCGCTGAGTCGATCGAGTCAATGGCAAAGCAACTCGGTGCGCAGGTTACGGCCATGAGTTTGCAAGCTGAGCCCAGCACGGAGGTCATGATCCTCGCCGTGCGGGTTCGTGCCCACACCGTCACTGGCGATCAGCAGTCCAGGCGGGACAAGGTCGTTGTCGATGCGATCGACAACGACAGCATCTCGCCGGATGAGCTGATGGGTCTGCTTAATGCCGCGAGGTGAAGACCGCAACGATGTTTGCCGGCGTGCTACTTGGTGCTCGCCTGGTACCACTCGACAGCGTCCTCGCCGGCGGGGATGTTGAACGGGCTCGATGAATCGGTCGCGGCGAGCCAAACCGCTTCGGCGACATCCGATGCATGCGTGACGGCCGTTTCTTTCTCCCACCTCGCGAAAACCTGCTGCGCGAGCGCGTTGTACGGCTCGGGAAATCCGTCTTTCATGCGTGCCCGCGCGTTGTCGCCGAAGCGGGTGGACGGCGCGCGTCCCGGCAGCACGACCCGCACGCGCACATTGAACTGCTCCAGTTCGAGCGCGAGCGATTCGCTGAACGCGTTGACCGCGGACTTGCTCGCGGTGTAGACCGACAGCAGATGCAGCGGTCTGCACGTGACGGTCGACGTCACATTGACGATCACCCCTTCGCGGCGCTCGCGCAACTGCGGCAACACGGCCTGCGCCATCGCGATGGTGCCGAGCGTATTGGTCTCGAAGATATCGCGCACGGTGTCCATCGGCGTGCCTTCGAGCGCATTCAGAAAGCCGATACCCGCATTGTTGACGAGCACGTCGATCCGACCTGCCGCATCGATGACCGCGCGAATGCTTTGCGGGTCCGTCACATCGAGGGCGAGAATCGAAAGACGATCGGAGCGCGGCAACACGTCTTCACGCGGCGTGCGCATCGTGGCGATCACGCGCCAGTCGCGATCCAGAAAATAACGCGCAATTTCGAGGCCAAAGCCGGACGAACAGCCGGTAATCAAGACGGTCTTCATGTCGAATCCTGTGGTTGGTGACAGTCCCGACACAATAAGTCCTGACCGCGAGGACTCGCTACAATCGAGCGTCCAGGTTTCATTCGAAATCGTCCGATCATGATCGACCCGCTCGCCGAAATCGTCACACTGCTCAAGCCGACCCCCACGTTCTCGAAGGTGCTCAGCGGCGCCGGGCGCTGGCGCGCGAGCCGTACGGAAGTCGGCCAGCCGTTCTACTGCGTGGTGCTAGAAGGATCGCTGCGGCTATCCGTCAATGGTTGCGAGCCGCTGATTCTTCAGGCCGATGACTTCGTGCTCGTGCCCGAAGTTTTCAGTTTCACGATGACGAGCAGCGATCCGCCCGACGATGACGACGTGTCCAGTAGCGCGCCCGCGGCGCTGCCCGACGGCAGTTTTCGTTTCGGCGATGCATCGGGCGCGCCAGAAGCCCAATGGCTTGCGGGCCTCTGCGCGTTCGGTTCGCCGGACGCGGCCTTGCTCGTCTCGCTGTTGCCCAAGCTCGTGCACGTGCGCGGTGAACGCAGGCTCGCGACACTCGTGAAGCTCGTGAGGGAAGAATCGCGCGCGCAGCGGCCCGCGCGTGAGGTCGTGCTGGCGCGACTGCTCGAGGTGCTGTTCATCGAAGCTTTGCGAGCCACTGGAACCGGCGCATCGCCCGGACTCGTCCGCGGCCTCGCCGATCCCCGCCTCGCGCTCGCGATCCGTCATATGCACGAAAGCCCGCACCAGCCCTGGACGATCGCGGAACTCGCAAAGGCCGCCGCGCTTTCACGGTCCTCTTTCTTCGATCGATTCAGCCGCGCAGTCGGCGTCGCACCGATGGAGTATCTGTTGTCGTGGCGCATGGCTATCGCCAAGAACCTGCTGCGCCAGAGCGAAGTCAGCATCGCGGCGGTCGCGGAACGTGTCGGCTACAGCTCGGCGAGCGCATTCAGCGTCGCGTTCACGCGTCATGTCGGACTGCCGCCGACGCAGTATGCGCGAGACGCAGCGAATGTCGTCGCCGCTCGATGAAGTTCCGCAGCGCAAGCACCGTATCTCGCCTCACGCGACCTGCGCATCGCCATCGTTAGCTGCCTCGCACTCGAGCAGCGGATAGGCGAGCGCGCAGATGTGCGACTGAATCCGCACGAGATCGCGCAGCACGTCGAGATGCAATGAGCTCGACGCGATGCTGTCGGGCTTGCCCTCGCGCAACCGGTCCAGATGAGCATCCCGCGCGGCGCGTTCAAGACGCCGCAGCGCCTGCTTGTCTTCGAGCAGCTGCGCCGCGGTCTGCGTCCTTCCCGACACGAGCAGCGCCTGAGCCCGGTGAAAACTGTCGATCACCAACTGGTGCAGCGCGCGCAAGTCCTCGGCGCCTTCGGCCGAAAAGCTCACCTGTGCCTTGATCTTTTTCTGCGCCAGCTCCATCAGATTCTTGTCGACGATATCGCCGATATGTTCGAGGTTGATCACGGAAGTCATGATCGCGTTGGCCCAGCGCCGGTCTTCGTCGTCGAGCGACTCGCGCGTCACCTCGGTCACGTAGCTTTTGATCGCATCGTGCAGCATATCCACCGCATCGTCGCGGGCCGCGATCTCGTGCACCGCGCGCCGGTCGTTTGCGATCAGCACCGGCACGCTCGCACACAGCATCGCTTCGACGATATCGCCCATCCGGATCAATTCGCGGGTCGCGCATGCGAGCGCCTGGGAGGGCACCCGCAGCGCGGCCTCGTCGAGGTAGCGCGGCGCGTCGCCGTTCTCGGCGGCGCCCGGCGCTGGCAGCAGCCGTTCGAGAAGGCGCGCGACAGGGGCGAGCAGGCCCATGAAGACCACCGCGATCGCCACGTTCACGCCCGTGTGGAAGTCGGCGATTGCACGGGCGGGGCTGCCGTAGACCTGCTGCAGCAACGTTGCGAGCGGCGAGCACGCGGCGAGCATCAGCAGGCACACGCCGCCGCGCAGCACGAGGTTGCCGGCCGGCAGGCGCCGGCGGCTGCGATCGGCGCCCTTCGCGGCCTCGAAGTAAGGGTTGAGCGCGCTGCCGATGTTCGCGCCGAGCACCATCGCGAGCGCCGTGTCCATCGGCACCGTATGCAGGTTGGCGAGCGACATCACGAACAGTACGACCGGAATGCTCGAATGCGCGGCCCACGTGAGCAAACACGCGAGCGCCGCATTCAGCACCGGCTCGCCTGCCAGTGCGCCGAGCACCGTGCGCAGGGCAGGGGCGGTCTCGGCGGGCTGCACGGTCGAGACGAGCAGCGTGAGCGCAAGCAACATCAGTCCGAGCCCGATCGACGCGCGGCCGAGATCACGATTGCGGGAGCCTTTGCCCTTCTCGAAGAGCGTCATGCCGACCAGCAGACACACCGGCGAGATCCAGCTCAGATCGAGCGAGAACGCCTGCACGATCAGCGTCGAGCCGACGTTGGCGCCCAGCATGATCGCGAGTCCGGTAACAGGCCGCATCAAACCGCGGGCCGCGAACGACGACGCGATCATGCCGGTCGCCGTGCTGCTTTGCAGCGCGCCGGTGATTGCGAGCCCGGCGCAGAACGCGTTCAGCCGATTGCCGAGACTCTTCCCCATGAAGCGCTTGAGCGAGGCGCCGAACGCGCGCATCAGGCCGGACTCGACCATATGCAGGCCCCACGTCAGCAGCGCGACGCCACCCGCGAGATGAAGCACGATCATGATCATCTGGCACCTCCCCTTATGTTTTTGTTGTGCGCATCTTTCAGGCCCGCTCTGCGCCCGCCGCGATTGCCTCGTCGAGTATCCGCAGGGACACCGTCATCCACGCACCATCGCACGGTTCGAGATGCGCGAGAGCCCCATCAATACCGCGAGTGTGCCGATACCGAGAATCATCGTGAGCGTCGCAGCGTCGAAGATCGCTCCACGGTCGGACAGCGCGAAGATGCCCACCGGCAGCGTGACCCAGCCCGGCGGATAGATCATCAGCGTCGCACCGAGCTCGCCCATCGACAGCGCGAAGCTCAGGCTGAACGATGCGAGCAGGTACGGCGCGACGAGCGGCAGCGTCACGCGCGAGAGCTGGTAGAGCGGCCGGGCGCCGAGACTTTGGGCCACCTCGCCGTATTCGGGCGCGACCCGCGCGAGCCCTGCCGCCACGTTGCCGTAGGTGAACGCCGAGATCAGCAGGAAGTGCGCGATGAAGACGATCGTCGCCGTGCCGTTGAGCAGCACGGGCGGCCGGCTGAACGCGACCAGCAAGCCGAGCCCGATCGACACCGACGGCACCGCGCTCGGCACGAAGAAGATCACGTCCAGCACGCGGCGCGGCAGGCCTTTGATGCGACGCAGCGCGAGTGCGGCCCACGTGCCGCTGACGAGCGCCGCGACGCTCGCGACCACGCCGGTCAGCACGCTCACGCGCAGCTGGCTCGCCGAATCGGTATGCAGCACACGCGCGTAGTGCTCGAGTGTCAGGTGGCTCGGCAGGATGCCGTTCCACTGTCCGCTGATGCTGGCGAGCGCAATCATCGCGACCGGCAGCCCATAGACCGCGCAGAACAGCAACGCCGTGCCGCCCCACGTCAGCCATTTACCCCATTTAGCCCAGAGCAGCACGGCGACCTCCGCAAAGTGACACGACGGCCCGGTAGCAGGCATAAAGCCCCAGCGACAGCGCGATATTGACGACGGCGATCACGCATGCGGTGGTGTAGTCGAATTCCTGGATCGCTTTGTCGTAGATCAGCAGCGGCAACGTGATCACGTCTTTCGCGCCGATGAAGAGCACGATGCCGAACTCGTTGACGGTCAACAGCAGACACAGGCTGCCGCCCGCCAGCAGCGCCGGCAACGCGGCGGGCAGGATGACCTGCCGGATGATGCGCAGCGGCCGCGCGCCGAGGCTGCCCGCCATTTCGATCTGCGCACTGTCGATCTGCGAGAAGCACGCGAGCAGCGGACGCATGATGAACGGCGTATAGACCGTGATCTCCGACAGCACGACACCCCATTGCGTGTACAGGAAATTCAGCGGCGGCAGCGGCAGATGGAACATCTGCATCAGCGACTGGTTCAGCAGTCCGGCCGAACCGTACACGAACGTGAACGCGAGCGCGACGAGGAAGGTGGGCAGCGCGATGAACGTATCGATGAGCCGGCCCACGAAACGCGCGCCCGGGAACGGCACGAACGCGATCACCAGCGAGAACACGAAGCCGAGCACGAGGCATCCCGCCGAGGCCGATACTGCGATCGCGATCGTGTGATAAAGCCCGCTCAGGAACTGGCGTGAGCGCAGCACGTGCTCGAAGTTCGCGAACGACAGCACATGCTGGTCGCCGCCCAACGCCTGCACGACGATCAGCCCGAACGGGTAGAAGAACAGCGCGGCGAGCACCGCGAGCGGCGGCGCGATCCACAGGCCGCCTGGCCCCGCGGCCGGCGCTCGCGCGCGGGCCGGCGGCGCGATGACGATATCAGCCATGACGTTCAGCCTCCGGTACGAGAGTGACATCCGCGGGATCGAAACGTACGCTGAGTGCAGTGCCCGGCTCTGGCGGCTCCGCGAGCGGCGCGCAAGTGAGCCGCAGCAACTCGCCTTCGACATCGAGCACGATGCTGTGCATTTCGCCGAGCCACTGCACGCTGACGACGGACCCCGTCATCTGGTTCATGCGTTGCCCATCGGCGCCTCGCGTAACACCGCCCGCAACGGACTGCAGATGGTGTGGCCGCACGCATACGAAGCAGGCGGCGCCGGCCGCGAGTCCGTGATGGTTGCAGCCTTCGAGCAGCTGGCCGTGAAAGCGCACGCGCGCGCGCCCGTCGGCCAGCGGTTCGAGCTGCTGCGCCGGCAGCACGTTGGCACGGCCGAGGAACTCGGCGGCGAAGCGGTTCGGCGGATGACGATAGAGCCCTTGCGCGTCGCCGTAAGCAACCAGGTGGCCGTCGCGCATGATGCCGATGTGGTTCGCGAGGGTCAGCGCTTCGGTCTGGTCGTGCGTCACGTACAGCACCGTGAGCGAAGGCAGCGTGCGGTGCAGCTTCGCGAGTTCGTCGAGCATCGAGCGGCGGATCTGCGCGTCGAGCGCCGAGAGCGGCTCGTCGAGCAGCAGCACCTGTGGACGGATCGCGAGCGCGCGGGCGATCGCCACGCGCTGCTGCTGGCCGCCCGACAGCTCGCGCGGATAGCGCTTCGCGTACTTCGCCATGCCGACGAGCCCGAGGCACTCGGGCACCCGTTCGCGTATCACCTCGGCGTCCGCGCCACGGGCACGCAGCCCGAAGGCGACGTTGTCCTCGACGCGCATATGCGGAAACAGCGCGTAGTTCTGCACCACCATGCCGATGTTGCGAGCGTACGGCGGCAGCCGCGTCACGTCGCGATCGCCGATGGTGATGCGCCCGGCGCTCGGCTGCACGAAGCCGGCGACGGCGCGCAACGCGGTCGTCTTGCCGGAGCCGGACGGGCCGATCAGCGCGACGATCTCGCCGGGCTTCACGGTCAGCGTCAGAGACTCCAGAATGGTCTGGCTGCCGTAAGCCACCGACACGCCTTCGAAACCGATGCCGCTCGCCCCGTGCGCGATGACGGTCGGCGCAGCGGAGGCGCGCCGCTGCGGCCCCCGTTCCATGGTCATGGTGTTTGCCATTAGTCGCTCGTCGGTAGCAGGGTTAGTCGATGGAAATTGCCTGGTTGTAGGCGGCCACGTCGGGACGCAGCTCCTGGAGCACCTGGTTCCAATCAGGTTGCCAGATGTCGACGCCCTTCAGCAACGTGTTCAACGCCTGGAAGTTGCTGTCCGACGGATGCACATCGGTGCGCACCGGGAAGCCGTACGCGACCTTGCTGACCTCCTGCTGCGCCGGCGCGCTCAACAGGAAATCGATCAGCTTTTTGCCGTTGCCAGCATGCGGCGCGTTCGCCACGAGGCCGACGTAGTAGGGCAACGCAAAGGTCGTGCGGCGGCCGTCTGGACCGGCCGGGAAAAACATCGCGACGTTCGGGTTGTCGTGCATCTGCGCGAGGTTCATCTGCATATCGCCGTTGGCCACGAAGAGTTCGCCTTTGTTGACGAGCGCCGTGAGCTTGCCGGTCGATGCGGACGGCCCGAGGTTGTTGGTCTGCAGCTTGCGCAAATAGTCGAAGCCGGCCGGCTTGCCGCCGAACGCGTGGAAGGTCTGCAGCATCAGCGCAGTGCCGTCGCCGGCCTGACCCGGCGTCGAGTACTGGATCTTCTGCTTGAACTGCGGCGCGAGCAGGTCCGCGTAGGTCTTGGGCGGGCTCTTGAGCACCGCCGAGTTGTAGATGAAGCTCGGGTAGTTGCCGACCATCGCGTAGTACAGCCCTTTCGGGTCCTTGTCGCGCGTCTCGATCTTGTCGGCGCCCGCCGGCGAGTAGGACTGCAACAGGCCGTCAGCCGCGGCTTTCTGCATGAACGGCGGCAGTGTCACCAGCACGTCCGCCTGAGTGTTCGACTTCTCCTTGCTCAGCCGGTCCACCACGCCGCTCGAGCCGGCCTCGATGTACTGCACCTTGATGCCGGTCGCCTTCGTGAAGGCGTCGAACTGATTGCCGAACCAGCTCGGCGAACCGTCGTGCAAACCATCCGCGGCATAGATGGTCACGACGTCGGACTGTGCGTAGAGGGGGGGCGTTGCCATGGCGAGCGCGCAGGCGGCCAGGGCGATCAGACGAGTTTTCATATCCATCCTTCCTTGCGTTGAGTTCGGATGAGGTCAGCATTTCACTTGGTCGCGCGGCCGGTCACTCCCAGGGCATCGACCAGGTCCGCACATTCGAGTAGCTCTTCATTGCCTCGACCATGCCCTCCTTGTAACCATTGCCTGAATCCTTGATGCCCCCGAACGGCGACATCTCCGTGCGATAGCCGGGCACTTCCCACACGTTCACGGTGCCGACTTCCAGCTCCCTGACGAAGCGCGTGATGTAGTCGAGCCGGTTCGTGCAGACGCCCGACGACAGGCCATACGCGGTCGAGTTCGAAACCCGGATCACTTCATCGAGCGCATCGGGCACGCGGATGATCGGAATCACCGGGCCAAAGGTCTCTTCGCGCACGAGCTCGCAGTCGTACGGCACGTGATCGACGACGGTCGGATGGAACAGCGCGCCCTCGCGCGGCGCTCCGTAAAGCACCCGGGCACCGTGGGCCTGCGCATCGGCCACGCGCCGCTCGAACAGTTGCGCGGACGCCTCGTTGATGACGGTGCCCACGTCGACCGACGGGTCCATCGGGTCGCCGCACTTGAGCTTTTTCGCATGCACGAGCACTCGCTCGACGAACGCATCGGCCACGCTTTGCACGACGAGAATCCGCTTGACCGCCGTGCAGCGCTGCCCCGAATTTTTCGTCGCACCGGTTACCGCGAGCTGCGCGGCCTTGTCGAGATCGGCGTCCTCCATCACGATCAGCGGATCGTTGCCGCCGAGTTCCAGCACCGTGCGGCGATAGCCCGCGTGCTGCGCGATGTACTTGCCGACTCGCACGGAGCCTGTGAACGTGACGAGATCACAGTGCGGGTCGGTGATCATCGCATCGCCCATCGTGCGCGGATTGCCGGTGACGACACTCAGCATTTCCGGCGGCAGGCCCGCTTCATAGAGCACGTCGGCAAGCGCGAGCGCCGTCAGCGGCGTGAGCTCGGTGGGCTTCAGCACCACGCGGTTGTTGGTCGCGATCGCGGGCGCCAGCTTGTGGCTCACCATGTTCAGCGGATGATTGAACGGCGTGATCGCCGAGATCACGCCGAGCAGCGGCAGCCGCGTCGTGAAAATCTTGCGGTTCTTGCCGTTCGGGCTGATATCGCAGGAATAGACCTCGCCGTCGTCCTTGATCGTGAGCTGCGCGGCAAACGACCATACATCGTAGGCGCGGCTCGCCTCGTACAGCCCATCCTTCCAGCACAGCCCCGACTCCGCGGTGATCAGGCGTGCGAAGTCTTCTTTGCGCTCGCTCAGGATCTCGGCCGTGCGCTGCAGGATGCGCTGACGCTCGAAGCGCGTGAGCCGCGGCTTGAATGCGTGCGCTTTTGCGAACGCCTGTTGCACGTGTTCGGGACGACCCGCGGGCACGGTGCCGACGACCTCGTTCGTGTACGGGTTGAAGACTTCGATCAGCTCGTCGGTGCTTGTGTGCTGGCCGGCGATGCGCATCGATTCCTGCCTGAAGGCGGGTTTGGTCATGACGTTCATCGAATACCTCGTTCAATGATCCGGCGGAGCCCGCAGGCCGTCGCGAGAAGCGGGGCGCGCGGGTTGTTGTGATCGACGCGTTACGCCGCGGCGCCCTGCAATACGTGGTTCATCGCGACATCGAAGATGTCGAAGTTGCGCAATGCGCGGTCTGCCGGCCAATCGGTCTTGCGGTTGACGATCAGCGGCACGTTCTCTTCCGATAGCCCGCCATGCGAACGCAACGGCTCGGTCAGGCCCGACAGGTCGTGACGCGCGGCGCTCGTGCCGAACACCTTGGCGCGTGTGCCGACCACGACGACGTCGCCGATACGGTCGGGCGGCAGCTCGAAGCGCTCGCAGGCCTCCGCACTCGTCAGCGCGAGCTGGATGCCTTCGGTCTTGCGCAGCCGTTCGAGCAGCGCCGCTGCTTCAGCCGCTGCGATCCCCTCGGGCAGGTAGATGGTGGCGAAAGAGCCCAGCGCCCCGTGATGCGCGACGTACGGATCGGTGATGGGCAGGATCACGCGCGAGCGGCCTTTGCCGGTCCATTCGTCGAACAGGTCTTGCAGGTACAGCACGTCGGGCGCGCCATCCGCGCGATGTTTGCCGTTCATGCCGTGGTCAGCGGTGATCGCCAGCACGCAGCCAGCCGCATCGAGCGCGCCGACGTAGCGGTCGAACATCGCGTAGAACTCGTTGGCTTTGGGCGACCCGGGCGCCGCCTTGTGCTGCACGTAGTCCGTCGTCGACAGGTACATCAGGTCGGGCCGGAACGTGTCGAGCAGTTTTACGCCTGCCGCGAACACGAACTCGGACAGGTCCGCCGAATACACATCCGGCAGCGGCTTGCCGACGTAGGCGAGCACGTCGCCAAGGCCGTTCTGTGCGCGGGTAGCCTCGTTGGCCTTTTCAGCCGAAAAGGCGATCGCGCGGCCGCTCGTGAAGTCGAGCCCGTTGCCGAGCAGCGTCCGGAGCTTGTCCTTCGCGGTGACGACGGCGACCTTCGCGCCGGCGTCGTGGAACGCGGCGAAGATCGTCGGTGCGCGCAGGAAGCGGGCGTCGTTCATCATCACTTCTTCGCCGCTCGCGCGGTCGTAGAAGTAGTTGCCCGCGATGCCGTGCACCTTCGGCGGACAGCCCGTCACGATCGACAGATTGTTCGGGTTCGTGAAGCTCGGAATCACGCATTGGGCGATGCGGCTCGTGCCCGTGCGCAGCAGCTTCGCGAGATGCGGCGCGTGCCCGGCCTTCGCGGCTTCCTCGATATAGGCGGGCTCCGAACCGTCGAGGCAGATTACGACGACCGGCTCCGATGGGAAGCGGTAGTCGCGGCCGTTGATGCTCAGCACGGTGTCTTGCAGCGTACTCATGATGTCCCCCTTCAAGCCGTTTTCGCGACCGGCGCGTTCATGCCCATTTCATCGAGCACCTCGCTGATCGCACCGAGCGCGGCGCGCATTTCGCGCTCACCGAGCCGGCCGATGCAGCCGATCCGGAACGAGTCCGCAACCGTCAGCTTGCCCGGATAGATCACGTAGCCGCGCGCCTTCAGGCTGTCGTAGAAGCGCTGGAATTCGAAGCGCGGGTCCTCGGGCATATGGAAGGTGACGATGATCGGAGCCTGCAGCGCTTCAGCCAGCAACGGCTTGAAGCCGAGCGCGCGCATGCCTTCGACGAGAATCCGGCAGTTGTTGCGATAGCGCGCGCCGCGTCCCGCGACGCCGCCTTCGGCATCGAATTCCTCCAGCGCCTGATGGAACGCGACGATCACGTGCGTGGGCGGCGTGAAGCGGTATTGGCTGGTCTTTTCGAGGTTGGTCCACTGCTCGTGCAGATCGAGCACGAGGGTGGTCGCGTTGCCTTGCGTGCGGGCCAGCGCCTCACGGCGGCAGATCACGAAGCCGAGACCGGGCACGCCTTCGATGCACTTGTTCGACGATGCGGCGACCGCATCGATATGCATCGTCTGCACGTCGAGCGGCAACGCGCCGAACGCGCTCATCGAATCGACCAGATAGCCCTTGCGGTAGCGGGCCGCGAGCGCGCCGATCTGCGCGATCGGATTCAGGATGCCCGCAGTGGTCTCGCAGTGGACCGCGAACACATGCGTGATCGACGGCGAGGCGGCCAGCAGCTTGTCGATCTCGGCGAGATCGGGCGGCGTGTCCTCGGCCGTTTCGTGCACGACGGTCTTGCGGCCGGCGATTTCAAGGATGCGCTTCGCGCGCTTGCCATACGCGCCGTTGATCAGCACCAGCACCTCGCCGCCTGGCGGCACGAAGGTGGTGAGCATCGCCTCCACGGCGAAGGTGCCCGAGCCCTGCATCGGTACCGTCACCCAGTCGCGCGCGCCATTGGCGATCGCGGCAAGGCGCGCGAGAACCGAGCGATTGATCTCGATGAAGTTGGCGTCGCGGGAGCCCCAGTCGTGAACCATCGCGGCCTTGACGGTGCGTGACGTGGTCAGTGGTCCGGGGGTCAGCAACAGCGGATCGCCAGTTTCGGAACTAGCCGGCGATGCATACGTGGAACCGGTCATCGATGTCTCCTTGTGGGTCGATTTGGGTACTGCGCAGGTGCGTGAGACCCACTCTAGGAGCCGCAACAAAAACAGTCAAGATGCCAAAAAATGCCACATTCCAGTCGGACGCGCGAAACGCCGCCTGAAAGTTCGCGAAGTCCGCGATGGATATGGGAAAGCGGCCGCCGCTCGGGACAAACCCGCATGGGGAGACAGGAGGGGATAACCGGGGTTGGTGGAGTGCAGGGCGCGGCCGGATGCGTCACCGGTCAGAAGCCCCGTGGCCTGCCGTCATCGCCGAAACCCACGCTGAGAATCAGAACAGCCGCATCAGCGCAAGGCCGGCCAACGTCAACGTAGCGGCCGCGGTGCGCACGCGGCTGAACGGCTCCTTGAGCACATAGACGGCGATGAAGCCGGCGAACACCACGCTCGTCTCGCGCACTGCCGCAACGAGGGCGATGGGAGCGACGGTCATCGCCCAGATCACGATCCAGTATGCCGCGAGCGACATCGCGCCGCCCGCGAAGCCCGGCAGCAGAAAACGCCGCATCGGCGCCATGCCGGCCGGCTCGTAGCGATACAGGCAGAGCGTCAGCATCGGCAACGCATCGAACACGAACAGCGTCGCCGCGTAGGAGTTCGGATTGCCGGCGACGCGCGCGCCCACGCCGTCGACGACCGTGTAGCCCGCGATCGTCACCGCAGTGAGCAGCGCGAAGCCGAGCGCGACACGGTTTTCCGACGCGGAGTGATGGCGGCCGCGCAGCGACAGCAGCAACACGCCGCTGCCGAGCAGCACGATGCCCGCGACGCCGCCCGCGCTCATCGTCTCGTGCAAGATCGTGACGGAGACGAGCGCGGTGATCAGCGGCGCGGAGCCGCGCGCGATCGGGTAGATCTGGCTCATGTCGGCACGACGGTATGCCTCGCTCAGGCACACGTAGTAACCGAAATGAAGCGCCACCGATCCCGCCACCCAGGGCCACGCAGCAGGCCGGGCGAATCCGGTGAACGCGAGCGACGGCAGCGCGATCAGACCGCAGGCGATGCACAGCAGGGTCATCGCCAGAAAAGGATCGAGCCGCACCTTGATCACCGCGTTCCAGCCCGCATGCAAAAGCGCGGCCGACAGCACGGCGAAGAACACGGGAAGCGTCATCGTCATGCTAGCTGTGGCGATTGGCGATGATGACTTCCCAGCGCTGTTCGGCGCAGGCGCGCACGATGCCCGCGGGCGGCTCGGCGTCGACGATCAGTCCGGCGATGTGCGGCACGGGCGCGATCAGCACGGGCGTCTGCTGTTCGAACTTGCTGTGGTCCGCGAGCACGTAAACCTTCTTGCCCGACTTCATCATCAAATGGCGTTGCTCGGCGGCGAGCCGCGAGTAATCGGTGAATTCGCCTTCGGGCGAGATGCCGCCCACGCCGACAAACACGAGATCGACGCGGAAATGGCTGAGCGCGGTCATCGTCTCGACGCCGATAGCGGCTTCGTCGTTCGGGTCGATGTCGCCGCCGAGCACGACGACCTTCACGCCAGGCGCGCGGCACAGCATCAGTGCGATCGGCAGGCTGTTGGTGATGACGGTCAGGTCGCGATGATGCTGCAGCGCCTCGGCCAGACCGAGCGTGGTCGAGCCCGAATCGATCAGCACGACCATGCCGTCCGCGACGAGTCGTGCGGCCGCGGCGCCAATCGCCGCCTTGCCCAGCGCGTTGACCGCTTCGCGGCTCGCCAACGACGGTTCGGCGACCGGGCGCTTCGCCGCGCCGCCGTGCACGAGATTCGCGCGGCCCTGCTCCGCGAGGATCTTCAGGTCGCGGCGGATCGTTTCGCGCGACACGCCGAGCGTCGCCGACAGGTTGGCGACGCTGACCGAGCCGCTCGCCTCGAGGCTTTGCACGATGTAGTCGATGCGCTCGATCGCGAGGCGGCGGTTCGGGTTCAATGAAGCGGGCACGGGCCCGGCTGAGCGGTTATCGAGCATGGTGTGGCTCTCCGTGCGCATCGTCGGCGAGGACGTCGCTGGATGAATGGCAAGTTGCGTCGGGCAGACCGCGCGGATGCGATCGATGCGCTGCCTCGCCCGGGCCTTCCGTCTCCCGTGCGAGGGCGGCGATCACCGGCGCGGCCGCGCTGCCCGGATAGCGCACTTCGACGCGTGCCGCGGCGAAGAGCTGCGCATAGTGCGCGTCGAGCGGCGCATCGGTGACCAGCACGTCGATCTCGTCGGCGTTCATCGCGCGCACCAGCGCGCTGTGCTCGAACTTGGCGTGCACGGCGACGACCACCCGCTGCCGCGCCTGCCCGAACGCGGCACGCGCGAACTCGACATCCCACGGCTGTGCGTCCATGAAGCGTCCCGCGCGATCGACGGCCGTCACCGAGACGATTGCGTACTTGACGTGAAATTGCCGGATGTAGGCGAGCACGGGCTCGCCGAGCGCGGCGGCGTCGTCTGCGCAGAGTTCGCCGCCCGCCATGAACACGCGATTGCCGTTGTGCTGCGCGAGCAGGCTGGCGATGGCGGCGGAGTTGGTGATCACCGTCAGGCGGGAGCGGCTGCGCAGTGCCTGGGCGATGTGAGTGCAGGTCGTACCGCTGTCGAGGATCAGCGAGTCGCCGTCTTGCACGAATTCGCAAATCTGCTGCGCGACGATTTCCTTTTCCGCCCGGTGCTCGTGCATACGCCGCCGGAACGGCGACTCCTCTAGATGGCTGGGCAGCATCACACCACCGTGCACCTTGATGAGCAGGCCCTCCTCGATTAGCGGCTTGACGGTGCGGCGGATCGTTTCGTCCGATACGGCGAGCGCCTCGGCGAGCTGGGTGATCGAGGTGGTGCCCCGTGACTGGGCGATCCGCAAAATCTCGGCACGACGTAGCAACGGATACATAAGCGGCCAGCGTGACAAAAACAGAAAGGGGCGCGACGCGTAACGGCGTGACGGGTTTCGACCGTCACGATGCCACAAAATAACACAACTTTCCTCGTCGATCGGGATTTTTATTGCGGTTGGATACCCGTGGCCCCAGCTCGAAAAAGGCGAGGTGGGAAGGTGTCTCGCGGATTACGGGCCTGCGTACAATGCCCAATACTCAAGGCTTTTCGGCGAATTTTCACCGTGTTCGCGCTCTCCGCTGCTCCCGGCGATTTCCGGTTTTTGTTGTTTTTTGCGTTTTTTTGTTGCAGTCTATGGCCACAGCGTTTTCCACACATTGCCACACACTTCCAAAAAAGCGAGGTCGCCCGGTGTCGACGGAAATTCCAAGCCACGCTCGTGTCGTCATCATCGGCGGCGGCATCGTCGGTTGCTCGGTTGCGTGGCACCTGACCAAGCTCGGCTGGACCGACATCGTGCTGCTCGAACAGGGGCAGCTATCGTGCGGCACCACCTGGCATGCGGCCGGTCTCGTCGGGCAGCTGCGGGCGCAGGAAAGCATGACGAAGCTGATCCGCTACTCGACGAAGCTTTACGCGGAACTCGAGGCCGAGACCGGCCTTGCCACGGGCTGGAAGCAGTGCGGTTCGCTGTCGGTCGCGCGCACCGCAGAGCGCATGACCCAGCTGAAACGCACGGCGGCAGTCGCCCGCGCCTATGGCGTGGCCTGCGAAGTCATTGGGCCGGGCGAGGCCGGCGAACTGTGGCCGGTGATGCGCACCGACGATCTGCTCGGCGCGGTCTGGCTTCCGGGCGACGGCAAGGCGAATCCCACCGATCTGACGCAGTCGCTCGCGCGCGGCGCACGCATGCGCGGCGCACGTATCGTCGAAAACGTTCGCATCACCGCAGTGCAGACTCGGCCGGCGCGCCAGGGCCGCGAGGCCTGCGGCGTCACCTGGCGCCGCAAGGACGGCGCCGAAGGTACGCTGCACGCCGATATCGTGGTCAATTGCGCAGGCCAGTGGGCCAAGGCGGTCGGGCGGATGTGCGGCGTCACGGTGCCGCTGCATTCGGCCGAGCACTACTACATCGTCACCGAGCCGATCGCCGGCGTGCACCGCGATCTGCCCGTGATGCGCGATCCGGACGGCTACATCTACTTCAAGGAGGAAGTGGGCGGCCTCGTGATGGGCGGCTTCGAGCCGAACGCGAAGCCGTGGGGCATGGCGGGCATCCCCGAGAACTTCGAGTTCCAACTGCTGCCGGATGATTGGGATCAGTTCGAGATCCTGATGCAAAACGCGCTCGTGCGCGTGCCGGCGCTCGAAACCGCGCAAGTCAGGCAGTTCTATAACGGCCCCGAATCGTTTACGCCGGACAACAACTTCATCCTTGGCGAGGCGCCGGAGCTGCGCCGCTTTTTCGTGGCGGCCGGCTTCAATTCGATGGGCATCGCGTCGGCGGGCGGCGCGGGCATGGCGCTCGCCGAATGGATCGTCGCTGGTGAGCCGACCATGGACTTGTGGCCGGTCGACATCCGCCGCTTTGCGCGCTTCAATGGCAACGACACGTGGCTGCACGATCGCGTGAAGGAAACGCTCGGCCTGCATTACGCGATGCCGTGGCCCAACCGCGAGCTCGATTCGGCGCGGCCGTTCGGGCGTTCGCCCCTGTATGCGCTGCTGCGCGACGACGGCGCGTGCTTCGGCAGCAAGATGGGCTGGGAGCGCGCCAATTTTTTCGCACCGAGCCCCGAAGAAGTGCGCATCGACTACGCGTTCGGCCAGCAGAACTGGCTACCGTGGAGCGGCGCCGAGCACCGTGCGTGCCGCGAACGGGTCGCCCTGTTCGACATGAGTTCGTTCGCGAAACTGCTCGTCAAGGGGCGCGACGCCGAAGCGGTGCTGCAAGGCATCGTAGCGAACGACGTCGCCGTGCCGCCCGGCACCACCGTCTATTCCGGCGTGCTGAACGAGCGCGGCAACTACGAATCGGACGTGACGCTGACCCGCGTCGCCGACGACCAATACCTGATCGTGACGGGCTCGGCGCAGGCAACGCGCGACCTCGATTATCTGGAGAAGGCGATTGCGCCCGAGCGCCACTGCGTGGTGGTCGATGTCACGAGTCAGTACGCGGTGCTCGCGGTGATGGGGCCGCACGCTCGCGCGCTGTTGCAAAGCGTGTCGAAGGCGGACTGGAGCAACGAGGCGTTCCCAGTTGGCCAGAGCCGCGAAGTCGACATCGGCTACGCGACGGTGCGGGCGACGCGCCTCACCTACGTCGGTGAGTTGGGCTGGGAGTTGTATGTGCCGGTCGAATTCGCGGTCGGGGTCTATGAGACCTCGCACGCGGCTGGCGAGCCGTTCGGCCTCGTCAACGCCGGTTACTACGCGATCGAATCGCTGCGGATCGAAAAAGGCTATCGGGCTTGGGGCCGCGAGCTGACGCCGGATTGCAATCCGTTCGAGGCGGGCCTCGCATTTGCCTGCAAGCTCGACAAGGACATTGATTTTCGCGGCCGCGACGCGCTTCTGCGTCTGCGCGACGCGCCGCTGCGCCGGCGTCTCGTGACCCTGACAGCCGACGGCGTCGAGCATCTGATGCTGTGGGGTGGCGAAGCTATCCTGCGCGACGGCGAGCCGGTAGGGGCGGTCACCTCAGCCGCGTTCGGGCATACCATGCGATGTCCGGTCGCAATGGGTTTCGTGAACCGTGCCGATGGTCCCGCGGATGCCGCGTGGCTCACGCAAGGCCGCTATACGATCGACGTGGCGGGCGAACAGGTGAGGGCAACCGTGCATCTGAAGGCGCCGTACGATCCGCGATCCGAACGCGTGAAGAGCTAGATGCAACGTCCTTCGATCCAAACCTTGAACGGTCCCGCGATAGAGCCTGTGTGTCGGCGTCCACGAAACGATTCATGGATTTGATGACAACCGATCGATCGCCGCGTCGGAACGGATGCGTAGCATGGGAGACTTGCCGAATGAATTCTTTTCGTCACGGTGACGCGTCATACGCGGCTGAAACCTTGCTCGGTGTCGGCGTGGTGATTCAGCGCGAAGGCCGTTATCTTCTGGGTCTGCGCCGTAGCGAATATGGCTACGGCACATGGGGCTTCCCCGGCGGCAAAGTCGACATGGGTGAAGATCCGCTTGCCGCTGCTTCGCGCGAGTTGCTCGAGGAGACGGGTCTGGTGCTAACGGAACCGGTGGCAACAACCTGGAGGACGGGATGGATCGAGTCCGGCAAGCTTCGGCATATCACTTTGTTCGTCGAGGGCGATTCAACAGGAACGCCAATATGTATGGAGCCGGACAAATGCGAAGCATGGTCATGGTTCGCGGAAGACGCTCTGCCGGCGAATCTCTTCGAACCAACCGAGCTCTATTTTTCTCGGGCGCAGGGAACGGGATCGCCGTAAGGGGGAGACAGTAGACGTAGGCGACCGGTCCGCACGGAAAGCGCAATCCGGTCGATCTGTCGAGCATCGCCTACCTATCCGGCCGATACCGTGGGACGCTGCTCAATGGTTGCTGCGTCGCTTTCTCGCACTGTCAATCTGTTCCTCACCGACTTGACACCGAGCACTGATCTCGCCGCATTGGCGGCGCGCGAGATCTGCCAGCTTTCCGGCACCGTCCCGGTGAGCGTAACGACGCCGTGGCTCGCCCTGATGTGAATCTTTGAATCATCCATATCCGGTACGCGCCTGAGGGCACGGCGAACGTCGCGAACTATCGAAGTATCCGGCTTGGGTCGAGGCGGTGAGCTCGAGGCCGCCACCTTTTGTGCGACCACGTCGGTCGTCGTGCTCAGACCTGGTTGCGCGTTCGCATAGGCCGAGGCACTCGCGATGGCCGCGACTAAGGTTGCGCCGATTATTCTGCTCGCATTGCTTTTATTCATGCTGCCTCCGTTGAGTTCTGTCGACCTTGCGGTTCAAGACAGAAAGATGGGGCGCGGCTCCGCCGTTCGTAGCGCGGTTGAGCGATTTGGTGGCATTTCCGTGAACGCGTCCTGCCCGGCAACAAAAGGAATAGGGCGGTGACGCAAACCCACGTAGTCCACTGCCGTCAATTCCGACGCATACGTTCAAGAGAGTACGCCTTACGCGGAAATCAGAACAGGGAACAGATAGCAACGCGCCAGGTTGATAGGCGGGGCGTGAATATTCGGTTTGCGCGAAGCTGGGCCTCAGGTGGTAAAGGCGCCGGCGGCCGTGCGGTTGAGCAGGAGGAGCACGTGTTCTTAGGAGCCTGGCAGCAGCAGTGTATCTGGGTTTTTTTTGCCACCGGGGAGTCGCAATCAGCCAGGCATTTGGGCGAATCGTGACGCTGTCGAACGTCGCAGTCGCCATCCGCACACAGCGGGAGGCACCCTAAAGCGCCGCCCGGTTTCAAGCGACTTGAAGCATTCCATGGAATCGCGACGCCGCCAGTTCTCAACGGTTAATTTACCCGCGCATCGCACTCGCTAGAGTGAGGGGTTTCCGGGCTTTTCGCGTGGCACTCTTCACGAATATCTTCATTTGCCGAGGCACGTTGCAGGGCCTCTGGCGGCTTGCACGGAATCGCTGTTTCGTCCGGCTCAATGTCGGCACAGAGGCCGATTTCCGATTGTGCGTGGCGCAGGAACAGAGCAAGAAGTTCGGGACGCAGCCCATCACCGCTTTGCGCTGCAAGTGCATGCAGCGAGAGAAATGGCAACATGGTTCGACTCCAATCAATATTGGGCTGTTCGATTCAGGAAAGATAAAAAGTCACTTCGAATCGGCAACCCTAACAACGGGCATCGCTATACTCCGGCCGAGCGATCAAATAGGGTGATCTCGGCGCCACGGTCAGGCGGCAAAAGCGGGCCTTGCGGCTACCAGGAGAAACGTTTGTCACGCCGGTTGATCTTGAGCGTCGGCGTCTTTCAACTCGACGTAACAGGGAAATGCGTGCTTTCCGAACCATGTCGCCAACTATTTTTGACCAGCTTGTATCGCATGCATACCCCCATTTGGGAGTAACGAATGATTGACGCCAAAGTGAATCATGATTTGCGTCAACGAGATGAACGATATTTTGTTGTAGTTACACGATGAATATTCGACCACATTTTCCATCGATTCTGGCGGCGTAATGCCGCCCAAAGGCGTTTTAAAGCGTCGAGACGTGCTTAAACTGGAAATCGTCGAGGTTAGGTGATCCCTCTCGTGGCAA
The DNA here is from genome assembly GCF_050436725.1 of Paraburkholderia sp. JPY465. Taxonomy (NCBI): domain Bacteria; kingdom Pseudomonadati; phylum Pseudomonadota; class Betaproteobacteria; order Burkholderiales; family Burkholderiaceae; genus Paraburkholderia; species Paraburkholderia sp. JPY465. The sequence goes on along the minus strand of NZ_JBNDMT010000006.1, from coordinate 321,852 downwards.
GGATCAGGCGATTGTGGGCACAGACAATATTCATTTGGCGATTCAGCGTATCTACGAAGCGGTTCTAGCGCCGCAAGCGTGGGAAGAGGCTGCGGCAAGTATTGTCACGGCCATCGGTGCGGACTGGGGATTTTTAATCGCGACCCAGAGAGGCGCGACGGCGCTTTCAGTGTCGGCGGGGCTCGAGCCGGTTTTTGCCCGAGGGCTTCAGCGCGAATTTCAAAACCGCCTTCCGCAGTGGATCAAAAATATTCCAGTCGGAACACCGCGACGACAGTCATCAGAAATCTCAGACTCCGAGTTCAAACGCACTCACATCTATAACGAGGTAGTCAAGCCCGCGAATATGTTCTATGGGCTCGTTCTGCCGGTTTCCCGCACCGATATGCAGCAGGTTTATTTCTCGGCTGGTAGACAGCTCGGTGCCATAGACTTTGGCGAGGCCGATCTTTCGGCTGCCGCAATGATTGCGCCACGCCTAGCCGCGGCGTTGAACGCGCGCAGTCATATGGTGTCGGCTGATCTGCGCGCCAATGGTGCATTCGACCTTTTGATGCGCCTCAATATAGGCGTCGTGCTTCTGGACTCGAAAGCCCAACCCGTCTTTGTCAATCGCTATGCAGAGGCGCTTTGCGAACCTCACGATGGTTTGATAATTAACCATCAGGAAGTATCTGCCCTTGTTCTGTCGGACGCGAAAAGCTTGCGGGACACGATTGCTTGCGTGATCGATATCAATGGTGACCGGTCGCATCTGACCATCAGTCGCCTGACGATGCGTGCAGCGCCTCGCTGCTATGTTTCTCGACGATCTCCGCGATTACCGTTGATTGTTCGCGCCATACCGGTGATGCCGCCTGAATCCTTGGGTGGGATCAGTCCACTTGTTTGCACGGCTTTATTAATTTTCGATCCGGAGCGACCCGTTGCAGTCAATCAGTCGGACGTAGCGAAAACATTCGGGCTCACCCGGCGCGAGGCCGAGTTCGCAGCACTATTGGCGCGCGGGCATGATGTTGACGAAGCCGCGTTGATCATGGGAATCAAATCTAAGACCGCACGAGAATATCTGAAGGACATTGAGGGGAAAACACAAACGCATCGCCAGTCACAGTTGGTCTCGCTCCTGCTGCGTGGTGGCACGGATATCTTTCGCGAATAGAGAATGCCCGCCATCTGCGGTTCACGGCCGAACGATGCCGAGGAACCGGGAGTCAATCGCTACGACTTCCACGCAAAATCCGGTCTCCGAGTCGAACGATTTCCTTGACCAGCAGATCCAGGTCGTCCCGACGTGTCCGGTGATTGCATATCGCGACCCTGAGGCAATGTACTCCTTGCACCGTCGTATCGGACAACGCAGCGATACCAGCCTCCTGAAGCTGCAACATGATCTCGATGTTGAGAGCCTTTAACGCTTCCTCTTCCATTTCCTTCTCTGGCCGATATCTGAAGCATACGATGTTGATGTTGGTCGGCACGACCAACTCGAGGCGTTGCTCAGAGACGATGAGCTCACTGAGGTAGCGACCCTGCGCGATGTTTTGATCGATCAGACGGCCGAACTTCTCGACACCATGCTCTTTCAGAGCCATCCACACTTTCAGCGCACGGAAACCTCTGGACGTCTGCAATCCATACTCGTATAACCACGGAGCCGAAGCGATGCCACGCGGTGTCGGTTGCAGATATTCCGGAGTCAGCGCGAATGCGCCACGATGCGCAGCGGCGTCGCGAACGAGCGCGCAGCCGACCTCAAACGGGGCGTGCAACCACTTGTGAGGATCGAGGGCGATCGAATCAGCGCGTGCGATGCCCGCAACGCGATGTGCATTGTCGGGCGCGATCGCTATCAGCGCGCCGATGCATCCGTCGACGTGTAGCCAGACGTCCTCTTCAGCGGCCAAATCGGCCAGCGCGATCAGATCGTCGATCGCGCCGGTATTGACGGTCCCTGCCGTTGCGATCACGCACGCAGGCTGAAACCCCGCGGCCCGGTCCTCTGCGATCGCATTCCGCAGAGCGGCAACGTCGATTCTCAACGCCCCATCGGTCGGAATCCGCCGCAACGCCGTATTTCCCAGGCCGAGCGACTCCATCGCCTTACGATGGCAGCTATGCATCTGATCGGAGCCATAAAACCGCAACGGCCGCTCGATGGCGGCGACACCATGCTCCCGCACGTCGATTCCAGCCTTCGCGTTGCGCGCCACTGTCAACGCAATGATATTGGCCATTGAGCCGCCGCTGACCAATGTGCCGCTGGCCGAAGCGGGAAAGCCGACCATCTCCTTGCACCAGTCGACGACCTGCTGATCCATCAACGCCGCCGCATGATTGCCGCCGCCCAGGTTAGAACCCTGAATGGCCGCCAGGAAGTCTCCCAGTGCCCCGGTGAAGTTGCTTGCGCCCATGTACCAGGACCAGAAGCGAGGATGCACGTTGCCCAGTGGATAGGGCATCAAATTGTCGCAAAGCTCGTGATAGATGCTTTCCGCCGATGCTCCCGAGCGTGGCAGCGGCTGCTCGAACAAGGCCTTGGCGTCTTCGGGCATGCTTTGCCACACTGGCCGGCTGCGGACGTCGCGCAGGTAGTCGATCGCATCGTCGACGATGCGGTGCGAGAGTGCGCGCAGCGCCGTCCAATCGTCGGGATCGAGGGTTTCCTCGGCACGCGGCACGCCGTGGATAGGGAGCAAACCGGCTGCGTCGTTCTTATCCATCACGGCACCTGTTGGATTCAATGTTGAGCGAACAAGAATAGCGCCAGCACGAGACACAGGACGAACAAAGGACGCCTTTCACACCAGTGGTGAACTCATCGTCCTCGATCCGCCTCGTCCGCGAGCGCAGCGTCGATCGTCTGGAGCGCATAAAGGAAACCCAGGCTGCCGCCCTCCTGCCGTAGCCGCCGCAGTTCCTTCAGCAACGCGGGATCGCGATTGCCAGTGCCATAAGAGACGAGCGCCCGTGCGCGCGCCACGAAAAATGCAGAAAAGGGCGATGGTTCGCGGCGCGCGTAGTCTTCAAGGGCCGCGGCATGATGCGCGGCCGCATCCCAGCGTTCGCGGTCGATGCATGCATCGATCGCATCGCGTCGAAAGAGGAAGTGGTTGTGGCTCACCGCACCGGCAGCGAGCAAAGCTTCGCCTTCCGCGAGCGCCTGTGCGAAGACCACGGGGTCGTCCGTCGTGCGCGCGAGCACGCCGAGATAAGCCGCGCCCAGGTAGTTCATGCCGGTCTCGCGACTGATCGACAGCGCCGCTTCGATATCGGCGCGCGCTTCGCGCTGACGGCCGGCGACACGATGCATTTCCGCGCTAAATGCAAGCGCTTCACCTTCGAAGCGCCTCGATTTCAGCTCGCGCGCGCACTGTAGCGCAGGAGCCACGTGCTCCCACGCGCGATCCCACTCCGCGCGATCGTGCAGGCAGTGCCATGCCGCATGATGTGCGACGGCAAGCGCGCGGGGATGACCCACCTTCTGCGCCGCGGCGACGCTGGCGAGGGCGGCGTCGAGGGCGCTCGCGGCTTCGCCGGTAAACCACGTGGTGATGGCCCGCATCGGCAGATTGGCAACCTCGATGCGTCCGAAGCCATGGCATTGACAGAGTTCGATGCAACGGCTGAAGGCCTCGTGGGCGCTGATCATCCGCCCGCGCATGTACTCTGCATCGCCAAGGCCGCCAAGTGCGGCCGCCTCCTGTTCCGGATCACACGCGTCGCGCGCGAGGGCAAGGCTGCGTCCGTGTTCACGCACGCAACCGTCGATATCGCCGCGCGGAAAACACAGATTGCCGCGCAGGAAGTGAATGCGCGCCTGTTCGTGCGCAAGGCCTTGGGCGGCTTCGGCGGCATGATCGAGGTCGGCCCATGCACCGTCGAGATCGTCGATGATCCGCTTCACAGTCGCCCGCCCGATCCATGCGCGGCAACGCTCCGCGTCGGACGTCGCGAATTCGAGGGCGGTTTCGAATGCATGGAGCGCCGACTTCATGTCACCCAGGTCATGCAGGACGTTGCCACGCAGACACTCGAGTGCGGCGCGCTCGCTACGTTGATCCGCGAGATCGAGCCCGCGTTCGACAAGCCGCAGCGCGGTTTCATGGTGGTAGCCGGACGCCTGCGCCCGCGCTGCGTCGCAATAGGCGAGCGCTGCCCCGGGGTCTCCCGCGCGATCGAGATGTTCGGCCCGCAGCACGAGGTCGCGCTCGCCGTACCACTGTGCGGCGCGTCGATGCAAATCGCGGCGGCGGCTTTTCAGCAGCCCGTCATAAATGGCGTCGCGAATGAGTGCGTGATGGAAGATGAATCCGCTGCCTTGACGTCGTAACAGCAGACCGATCACGAGCGGTTCCAGCGCAACACCGGCATCGGCGCTAGCGCCGTCGCCATCGACGAGAAAATCGACTGCATCCTTCTCAAACAACTGGCCGAGCACCGAGGCAGCCTGCAGCACTGTCTTATTGGCCGGATCGAGTCGATCCAGTCGCGCCTGTACGAGGCTTCGCACCGACCCCGGCACGCCTGTCCCTTGACCGTCTTGCGCATCGTTCAGCAACTGCTCGAGAAACAGCGGATTGCCGGCCGCCCGTGCGATGCAGCGTCCCGCCAGATCCGCCTGCGCCCCGGGGAACGATCTGGCCATCGCTTGCGCGTCGCCGGTGCTCAGCGGACCCAGATCGATCAGCGAATACGGCTCGCCGATCGCCGCGCGCCATGGCTCCTCGCTCGAATCGCCGTGCGTCCGCGCGGTCAGCACGAGTACGGCCGGACATTGCGCCATCGTTGCCGACAGTCCGGCGAGGTCGCGGAGCGTCGATTCGTCCGACCAGTGAATATCCTCGACGACCAGTACCCGAGGCCGCTGGCGGCTCGCGCGCTGGACGAGCCGGGTGAGGGCGTTGCGCCGGCCGCGAACGCGCATTTCGTTGTCCATGGCTTCGTAGACCGCCCGATCCTCGAACCCCATCGGCACATCGACCAGATCTTCGAGAAACAGCGCGTCTCCAGCGTCGATCAAACCGGCATCGAGCGCGTGTTCGACGCCGGTGGCACTCGTATCTCGATTAGTTGAACCGTCGGGTGCCAACAGGCCGCGCACGAGAGACTGAATTGCGCCACGTCCGGTTGACGCACCGAAGTCGAGCACGAGGCCCGTATGAGAAAGGAATCCTGACTCCCGTGCCGCGCGTTCGAATTCCTCGACCAGCCGTGTTTTGCCGATTCCGGCCTCACCGCGCAGCAGTACGGTGCGTCCGGCCGCGGTCTCACGGCACGAATCGAGCACGGTTCGAAACTGTTGCATCTCACGATGCCGGCCGACCAACGGCCGGCCCGGGCGTGAGCGCAGCAGGGCGGCAATAGACCACGCCGTGACCGCTTCCGCGAAGCCTTTGACCGACAACGCGCCGCGTTCGGCGCAGTCGAGGCGGTCAGCCAGCGGGCGCCGCACGGTTTCCGATATCAGGATCTGCCCGGCCTCGGCCGCATCCGTGAGACGCGAGGCGAGGTTGACCGTGTCGCCGGTGACGGTGTATTCGCGGTGAGTCACGCTGCCGGTGCCGCTTGCGACGACTTCGCCGCCGGCTATGCCGATATGCACGGAGATGGAGCGGCCGAGAGAACGCGATAGGCCGGGCATTCCGTCCCTGATCGCGAGTGCCGCCCGCACGGCGCGTTCGACATCGTTTCCATGCGAGACCGGCGCGCCGAATACGGCCATCACGCAATCGCCGACATGCTTGTCGACGTGCCCGCCGTGCTGCTCGATGGTGCGGTCAGCCTGCTCGAAGTAGCGTTCGAGCACGGCGAGTACTTCCTCCGCGTCGACTTCACGGCTCATCTGCGTGAAGCCGGCGAGATCGGCGAAAAGGACGGCGACTTGCCGTCGTTCGCCCTTCGCCTCGGCTGGGCTCGCGGCGCTGTGCCGGGGTTCGGTTTGCGCCCGCAATTCACTCAACGCGGCGAGCAGTTTGCGGCGATGACCTACCGACGCTATACCCAGTTCTTTCAGATCGTCGGCGGTGAGATTGCGGAGCACGTCGGCGTCGATGGCGTTCTCGCGAAACACCGGTTCATACCGCTCCATTCCGAGGCTGTGCAGCCATACGGCGACGTCCACGAGCACCGTCCTGACAGGAAGGTTTCGAATTCGTCAAAGATAGCACGCGGTTACACCGCGCCCGACCCGCGGTTCGAGCGTGCCAACGCGAGCGCCAGCTTTGCGCCGACCTCGGCATTGTGCTTTACGAGCGCGATGTTTGTCGCGAGGCTGCGCCCGCCTGTCAACGCTTTGATGCGCGCCAGCAGGAAGGGGGTCACCGCCTTACCGGTGATTCCTTGCGCAGCGGCCTCGTCGAGCGCCTGCTGGGTCAGCGCGTCGATCTCTTCGGACGACATCGCTGCCGCTTCCGGCACTGGCGTGCTCAACACCACACCGCCGTCGAGGCCGAGGTCCCACTTGGTGCGGATGAAACGTGCCTGCTCCGCCGCGTCGTCCAGCCTGAAGTCCACGCGAAAGCCGCTGTCACGCGTGTAGAACGCCGCAAAATTGTCCTGTTCGCAACTGAGCACCGGCACGCCGTGGGTTTCCAGATATTCCAGCGTGAGCCCGATGTCCAGGATGGACTTCGCACCGGCGCAGATCACCGCGACCGAGGTCTTCGCGAGTTCCTGCAGGTCGGCCGAGATGTCGAAGGTCTCCTGTGCACCTCGGTGTACGCCGCCGATGCCTCCGGTGACGAAGACCTCGATGCCGGCCAACGCCGCGCAGATCATCGTGCCAGCCACGGTCGTGGCGCCCAGGCCGCCGCCAGCGAGGACGGCCGGAAGGTCGCGGCGGCTGACCTTATGCACGTGGTCGGAATGGCCGATCATTTCCAGTTCGTCGTCTGAAAGACCGATGCGGATTCGACCGCCGATCAGCGCGATCGTCGCCGGTTCGGCGCCCGCGTCACGGATCAAGGCCTCCACTTCGCGCGCGGTGCGAACGTTCTCCGGGTAGGGCATGCCATGGGCGATGATGGTCGATTCCAGCGCCACGAGCGGGCGGCCGGCGGCCTGCGCAGCGGCGGCAGGCGCGCTCCAGGTCAACCAGGAGCGTGCAAGGTTGGCATCCATGTCGATCCTTTCGGGGGCGATTCATCGAAGTATGCGGGACAAGACCGGGTTAGGTGTCCGTGTGTCCCTGGCGCCTTAAAATGACATGGGCCGCTTTCTCCGACGCTACGAATTCAACGCATTCGTATCCCAGAGCCCGCAAGTCGACCCCTTCGAACAGCGATTCTCCCCGGCCGAGCAGGACCGGCGCGATAGCAATGTGCAGTTCGTCAATGAGGCCCTCGCGGAGATTCTGCCGGATCGTCTGCGGCCCACCGCCGATCCGCACGTCCATTCCGGCAGCGGCCTCGCGTGCACGGTCGAGCGCCTCGCGAATGCCCCCTGTGACGAAGTGGAACGTCGTGCCGCCCGCCATCTCGATGGGGGCACGCGGATGATGGGTCAGGACGAAGACCGGGACGTGATACGGCGGACTGTCTCCCCACCAGCCTTTCCAGCTTGTGTCCGGCCATTCCCCACGAATGGGGCCGAACATGTTCCTGCCAAGAATCCAGGCCCCGACATTCTGAAAGCCGCGGGCGGCGAAATCATCGTTAACCCCCGTCGTACCGTTGTCCTTGCCGAACAAGGCTCGCTGGAAAGTGCGGGTTGGGACTAGCCACTGATGCAATTCCGTCCCGCCAATGCCGAGCGGATTATTGATGTCCTGATTCGGACCTGCACCGTATCCGTCGAGCGAGATGGTGAAGCCCTGAACGCGAACGCGTGTCATCGTTTCCCTCCGATTGGACGCCTAACGTAATGTGGACTGTGGACCGTAGATCTGCATGATTTGCGGAACTACGCGAAATAGTCTGGCAGCAGATTTATGCTTAACCATACGTGTTCAAGAGAATTTTCTGGATTTGTAGGTTGGCATACAGCAGTGATCATCCGCCCACAGTATCGCCTGCGTCAGGCGTACGATAAACAGCATCGTCCCGTTGGCGGACGCCTTGATTGATGGGAGGATCGAGATGAGACGTCTTTATTTCCTCGCACCCGACACGACGACGGCGAAGGCGATCGTAGACGACTTGCTGCGCTCGCGAATCACATGGCGGCATATCCATGTTCTCGCGAATCACAGCGTCGCACTCGAAGAGTTACCCGAGGCAACTTTGCTGCAAAGCAGCGATGTCGTGCACTCGCTCGAACGCGGCGTGGCGCTCGGCGGTGCGACCGGAGCGCTCGTTGGCCTCGTGGCGCTGGCGTTTCCTCCCGCGGAGCTCGCCATTGCGGGCGGAGCCGTCGTCGCATTGACGTTGGCGGGTGCCGGCTTCGGGGCCTGGACGGCCGCGATGATCGGCGTCGGCGAACCGAACGCACAACTCGAGCGCTTTCGGGGCGCGATACGTGACGGCCAGCTCCTGATCATGGCCGACGTGCCTGGATCGCGCGAACAGGAGATCGAGCAGATGGTCGCGCAGCATGTACCGAAGGCCGATCTGGAGGGCGCGGAGCCCACGACGCCGATCTTCCCGTGAGAAGCGGCTGAGACGAGGCCATCGGCGTCAGCCGGATGGGTAACAGAGGCGTCCCGGCCGATGCCGTCGCGGGCAGCTTTCGTTAGAATCTGTTTTCGATTCTTTTACTCGTCAATTACTGGAGGCGAACGTGCCAGGTTTACTTCCCGATGTCGACCGCGAGGGACTCCTCGAATATTCGGTCGTGTACACCGACCGATCAATCAATCATATGTCGGAGCTCTTTCAAGGCGTCGTACGCGATATTTCCGCCTCCCTGAAAAAAGTCTACAACGCGAAGTCGACCGTGATCGTCCCCGGCAGCGGGACGTTCGGCATGGAAGCCGTCGCCCGGCAGTTCGCGACGAACAGGAAGTGTCTGGTCATCCGCAATGGCTGGTTCAGTTACCGCTGGTCGCAGATTTTCGACATGGGCGGCATTCCGTCTGAATCGATCGTGTTGAAGGCGCGCCCGGTCGGCGAGGGAAGGCAGGCCGCCTATGCCCCGGCTCCGATCGAAGAAGTGGTCGCTGCGATCAAGGAACACAAGCCGGACCTGGTGTTTGCGCCGCATGTCGAAACCGCATCCGGGGTGATGCTGCCCGATGCCTATATGCGCGCGGTGTCCGACGCCGTGCATGCGGTCGGCGGCATGTTCATTCTCGATTGCATCGCCTCCGGCACGATCTGGGTGGACATGCAGGCGAGTGGCATCGATGTCCTGATCAGCGCACCGCAAAAAGGATGGAGCGCGTCACCTTGCTGCGCCATGGTCATGCTCAGCCCGCTCGCCCGCGAACGAATCGACGCGACGACCAGCACCAGCTTCGCTTGTGATCTTCGCAAGTGGCTGCAGATCATGGAAGCGTACGAGAACGGCGGGTTCGCGTACCACGCCACGATGCCGACGGACAGTCTCGCGACGCTGCGCGACGTCATGAAGGAAACCGAAGCATATGGCCTCGACAAAGTGAGGGCAGAGCAGCTCGAACTCGGCAAGCGCATTCGCTCACTACTGAGCGACAAAGGCTTCAAAAGCGTGGCGGCCGAAGGTTTTCAGGCTCCGGGCGTCGTGGTCTGCTATACGGACGATGACGGCATACGATCCGGCAGGAAATTCGCCGATGCCGGTTTGCAGATCGCGGCCGGTGTTCCTCTTCAATGTGACGAGCCTGACGACTTCAAAACCTTCCGCGTAGGATTATTCGGCCTGGACAAACTGCATGACGTCGAAGGTTCGGTCGCCAGGTTCGCCAAGGCGCTGGACAGTATTCTCTAGCGCGTGTTTCCAAAGCATGTGCGCATGGCTCTGCCGGAATAGCTATGCGCACTCCAATGCCTGAGCTATAGCTGCGAACGTAGTTGTAGATGATCGGCTCCGCCGCTATACCACTTGCTTTCACCGAGTAGGAGATTTTGTGATTTCTACTGAGTCACTGGATCGTGACAACACACGCAAATCCTGTTTCCCTCTGGGTCGCGGAAATACGCGCCGTAATAGTTCGGGTGATAGTGCGCGCGCAAACCGGGAGGGCCTTCGCAAGAATCTGTGTTTGCCAACGCGGTAGCGTATGCGCTGTCGACTGAACGACGATCAGGCGCAAGCAATGCGACCATCTGGCCGTTTCCGTGTTCTGCTGAGTTGCCATCATAGGGCGTGCGGATAAGGAAAAGCGGTCGAGCCATACCACAGCCATCCTCGGCCCTTTAGGCGTTCGCGAGTGCCGGGCCTGCGAGTGGAAACCTGGAAGCTTCGATTAATGAATCTGTAATAGCGAGCGACAGAACCGTGCACGCATGCCCCATCTTGGGCGGACTAAGGAAAGCGCGCTCGCACATGGTGCCTGGGTACATGCCGCATTCGGCGAAGAAGCCTTCTGACGGTCCCGCCACCCAATCCTGCTCCGTTCCTCTCAACATCCATCTGATCGCCGTAAAACCCAACGCGCGGCGCCTCCGATAACTCTCCCGCTCCAATACCGTTCGTGCAAATGGCATGACAGTTGCTTTGAACGTCCCCGCGCGCTGAGCCACGGTCATCGTAGGCCAGCATCGGGATGGGCGATCAACGGAGAGGCAAATTGAAACTAATAACTGCGGTCATCAAGCCATTCAAGCTTGATGAGGCTCGTGAAGCCTTGTCATCGCTTGGCGTCTCTGGAATCACGGTGACGGAGGTCAAGGGCTTTGGGCGTCAGAAGGGCCACACCGAGATGTATCGGGGCGCGGAGTACGTCGTCGATTTCCTGCCGAAAGTGAAGATCGAGGTCGCCGTCCCGGATGACATCGTCGATCAGGCTATCGAAGCGATCGAGCGTGCGGCGCGTACGGGCAAGATTGGTGACGGGAAGATCTTCGTGACGCCGATCGAGCAGGTGATCCGGATCCGCACCGGCGAGACCGGCGCCGACGCCCTATAAAGACATTCGGACAAGAGGAAAGAGAGATGCGCAAACTGTTGATGACTTTGTTGATGGCGGGCTCATTGCTCGCGGGCGGGCTGAGCCCCGCATTCGCGCAAGACGCGTCGGCACCCGCGGCCGCCTCCGTGCCGGTCGCGCAAGCGTCCGCGGCTCCCGCGGCAGATGCCGCTGCATCGGCGCCGGCCGCGCCGACCGCACCGTTCTCGGTCGATTCGTCGAAGATCAACTCCGGCGACACCGCGTGGATGCTGACCTCCACCGCGCTGGTGCTGTTCATGACGATTCCGGGCCTCGCGCTGTTCTACGGCGGCATGGTCCGCAAGAAGAACGTGCTCGCGACGCTGATGCAAAGCTTCGCGATCACCTGTGTCGTGACGATCGTCTGGACCGTGATCGGCTATAGCATCGCGTTCACGCCGGGCGGCTCGTTCATCGGCGGGTTCTCGCGCGTGTTCATGACGGGCATGAACTACATCAAGGGCGACAAGGCCACGACGCTGACCGTCAGCCATCTCGCGCCGACGATCCCCGAGACGGTCTACTTCGTCTATCAGATGACCTTCGCGATCATCACGCCGGCGCTGATCACCGGTGCGTTCGCGGACCGCATGAAGTTCTCGGCGATGCTGGTGTTCATGACGCTGTGGTCGATCCTCGTCTACTCGCCGATCGCGCACATGGTGTGGGAACCGAGCGGCTGGCTGGCTAGCGCGGGGATCCTCGACTTCGCGGGCGGCACGGTGGTGCACATCAACGCCGGTATCGCGGGTCTGGTCTGCTGTCTGGTGCTCGGCAAGCGCGTCGGCTACGGCAAGGAAGCCATGGCGCCGCACAACCTGACGCTGACGCTGATCGGTGGCGCGATGCTGTGGGTCGGCTGGTTCGGCTTCAACGCGGGTTCGGCGGTAGCGGCGGACGGCCGTGCCGGCTTCGCGATGTTCGCGACGCAGGTGGCGACCGCCGCGGCGGCGCTCGCGTGGATGTTCGCCGAATGGGCGGCCAAGGGTAAGCCGTCGGTGCTCGGTATCGTGTCGGGCGCGGTCGCGGGTCTGGTGGCAGTGACGCCGGCGTCGGGCTTCGTCGGCACGGTCGGCGCGCTGGTGATCGGTATCGTTGCCGGTGTGGTCTGCTTCTGGTCGGCCACGTGGCTCAAGCACAAGCTCGGCTACGACGATTCGCTCGACGCGTTCGGCGTGCACTGCGTGGGCGGGATCGTCGGCGCGATCCTGACGGGCGTGTTCGCGGTCAAGGACATCGGTGGCGCGGACGGTGACGTGCTGCTGCAGCTCAAGGGTGTCGCGACGACGCTGATCTATAGCGGGGTGGTTTCGTTTGTCCTGCTCAAGGTAATCGACGCGGTGATGGGCTTGCGCGTTGCCGAGGAAGAAGAGCGCGAAGGACTGGATCTGGTGCTGCACGGAGAGGCGGTCGAATAACGGTTGCGCCGCGAATGGAGTGGGTACGACGGTCACAGTCGGTCGTGGCCTGGCACTGACAGCGCTCAGGCCACGACCGAAGCCGGAGCCCACTTCGTACTTGAGGCATGCGGGCGTCTGTCCCGTAGGCGCCCGTATTGCCGAAGTTCGGCCAGACGAGCGAGGAGGTCGTAGCGGGTTCGAGCAACCGGATATCCGCCAGCCAATGAAAAAGGATGATCAGCAGTATATTGCGGTACTGGTTGTTCTTATATCCCAAATCGCCTTTCTGGCAATGTTCGCATTCGCTGAGCATGTCGTCAGACATAACAAATGGATCGCCGCAGGATTTGGTTTCGACCTTCTATTCGGGCTGATTCTCTCGGTCGGTTTTGTCGGGACCTGGCGCGCGCGCTCTATCGATTCAGATTTTCTCGGCCTTCTTCTGGCCAATCCGGTCGAACTGGCTGTCGTTATTGCGACCGCCGGTCAGTTATTGGCCATTCTCCTTGTTTAAGGCGATCGGAAAGTACGCGTCGCGACATACGCTCAGCTATCGACATGGCTCGCGACAAAGCTCGCGAACGCGTTATACGGAAGCGGAAGCGCCGTGCCGTTGATCATCAGGCCGTAAGTGGAGTCCCCGCTATCGAGCTCGTAATACATCGCCGATTGGATGTTCTTCGTCTTTCTCGCCTGATAGTAACTGAGCAGACGCGAGCTGATGTAGTTGGCCCGGTATGCCTCGCTCTTCTCGGGCCCAGTGTTCCATTCCGAGATCATGAAGGGGACGCCATAGCGGGCCTTGCAATAGGTGGGCAAATCGAAGCCCGGGCCGGACCCGTCGGTGCCGATGTCGAAGATGTCGCCGTACACCTCGTAGTTGTGCCACGTAGTCAGGTCCCATTTCACGGTCGGATGGCCGCTCGTGCCATCGGGCTGTTTGCCATCCCACAGAGCGTCGGATGCGCCGGTATCCGCAACACAGAAGTTGACGCCGCACTTAGCGTCCGCCTGCACCGACTTCACTCCGTCGATCATGCCGCGCATCGCACCGCGCATCAGCGGCCAGTTCGCGTTGTTGAAGTCGGCCAGGCTCGTTCCCGCGCTGGTGGAGTCGAGAATGATCCCGTTCGCGCGCGTCAGTTCGTTGCCGCATTCATACATGGTCACGCCGTGGGGTTGCAATGCCGACGCGACCGTCACCGCGCAATTGAAGCCCCGCGTATAGGCCGCCGATTCACTCGTGAACAGGTTGCCGTTACCGTCGTAGATGCCGACGTCGACCAGCACGAAAAGCTTCAAGCCCGCCGGCTGGAATGCTTGCGCCAACGCCAGGACCTTGGCGAGTTGCGGTGCGTAGTCCGTACAGCTGAGCCGGTACGTCGAGCAGCCGAGGGCTTGCATGATCGATACGATATCTGAGGTCGAATACAGGTAGTCGTAATGCCCGTTGATACCGTGAAACGAGCCGGCCGGTGCCGCGGTCGCGATGCGCGGATCGTTGCATGGCAACCATTGATCGGCATCGCCGCATACATAGAACTGACCGCCGGTCGATTGTGCCCAGAACTTGCCGCCGTGCCACAGCAGCAGCGCTGCATTCGACATCGTGCCGACGGCACTGCGGTTGCGGTACACGACGCCGTTCACGACGGTCCATATCGAGCCGGCCTTGTCGATCAGATACGTCGCGGGTGGGATCATCGCGCCGTCGGCCGAGGTGCCGCCCAAACGCGGGTCGTTGCACGCGCGCCATGTCGTTCCATTCCATCCGTAAAACTGACCGCCGGTTCCCACGTGATAGATCGCATTCCCGTACCAGAGGATCAACGAGACGTTGTAGGTGTTGCCCGCCGCGATGCCGTTCCGGTAGACAGACCCGCCGACCAGGGTCCACGACGCGTTCTGACCGTCGATGATCACCGTCGCCGGCGGGATCGTCGTGTTCTGCGGCGAAGCGTTCGAAGCGTTGCCGGGCGACCCCGAGTTCGGGTCTGATCCAGAGCCGGAGCTGTCGCCCGAGGTCGAGCCGGACGTATCGGCGGGTCCCGTTCCATTCGATGGCGCCGGCGACGAGCCGTTCGCCACGGTGGTCGCGCTACCTGTCAAGGGCGCAATACTCGAGCTGGTGGTGCCGGTCGTGCCCGTCGAGGCCGCGATGCCGGAGGTTGCCGTGCCGGTGGACGGTGCTGCCCCCGTGCCCGACGGACTGGCGGAATTGCCCGTGGGAGAACCGCCGGTATCCTGCGTACCACTACTACCACCACCGCCGCCGCACGCGCTCAATACGACGCTTCCGCCGAACGCAGTAAGACAGCCAAGAAATTGACGTCGTCCAATCATGACAATAGCGCGGGCTGCCGCGAGGCGGCCCACGAGAAAATCTGGAGAGAGATGGGGAGTCCTGCGGGTCGCGAGTGCGTCGCGTGAGCCGTTCAGGACATTTGATGTGCGGTAGTGGATGGTCTTTCGTTGCTGCGACCGATCACTGAGTCCGGCAAGTCATGGCTGTCTGTCGGCACAAGTTGTGCGTGGGAGCAGGGTGGTGCGGAAATAAAATCTTTTCGCTCGCAATGGATGAACTGCGGAAAGATTTCACTCGCTGGGTGAGGGCGTGGGAATCGGGCGAGGTGTGGGCAGCGGCGGACCTGGCTGGCCGCCGCCTTTCGCTACCGGTAGATCGACAGCAGTCCCGAGCCGCGTGCGCAGCCCAGTAAGAGATCGCGTCTCGCTGGGAGTTCCTGCTCCGAACTCAACCTTCGAATTCGAGGCCGTGCGTGCAAAGTGCCGCTGTGATGCCGCCTATGCGCGATGCGGCCCGACGATGCCCAGCCGCGCAATGCGCCGGTACAGCGTCGCGCGCGATATGCCCAACGCCTGCGCGGCGGCGTTAGGCCGCCACTGGCAACGCGTGAGCGCCGCGACGATGCGTGCCCGCTCGTCGTCGGCGCTCGCTGGCGACGTGGAGTCCGCCCCGAGAGCCGGTGTCGCAGCGGGCGCGAGTTGCGCGGCGAAGTCCGGCGACACGTGCCGCAATTCGACGCGAGCCGAATCGCAGACCGCGCACGCATAGCGCAACACGTTGCGCAACTGCCGGATATTGCCGGGCCACGAGAAAGCGGCAAGACGGTCGGCGAATTGCGGATCGAGCATCAGCACGTGGCTGGCCGCCTGTGCTTCCTCGTTGAACACCGTATCGATCACATCGCGGATGTCGGTGCGCTCGCGCAGCGGCGGTATCCGCAGCGTCGCGCCGCTCAGGCGATAGTAAAGATCTTCGCGGAACGATCCGGCATCGACCATCTGCATCAGATCGCGGTGCGTCGCGCAGATCACGTCGATATCGACGCGCACCGGCGTGTCGCCGCCAAGCGGCACCACTTCGCCCTCGGCGAGCACGCGCAGCAGCCGTGTTTGCAGGCCGAGCGGCATGTCGCCGATTTCATCGAGAAACAGCGTGCCGCCATGCGCGAGCGCGATCTTGCCGCGCGCGCCGCGACTGCGCGCGCCGGTGAACGCGCCAGGCGCATAACCGAATAGCTCGCTCTCGATCAGCGGCTCCGGAATCGCGCCGCAATTCACCGCGACGAACGGCCGCGTGCGCCGCGAACCCGAGTCGTGCACCGCGTGCGCGAACACCTCCTTGCCGACTCCGGTTTCGCCGAGCAGCAGAACCGGCAGCCGCTTGCCGGCGATCCGCAAGGCGACTTCCGCGTTGCGCGCGACTCGTTCGTCCGAGCTGTGCAGAAAGCGGCTCATTGCGCCGATGCTGCTATCGGCGTGCAGATCGCCCGGCCGTGTCGTGACGAGCGGGCGAGCCGCGCGTCTCATCGGCGCGCGAATGCGTGCATACAGCATCGCTCCGGTCGAGCGCAGCCGCAGCGCCACGATCATGTCGGTGCGCGCGACGTCGTGCAGACGGACCTCGGACGTGTCGAATATCTCGTCGATGTGGCGCGGACCGTCGAGGCCCGCGATGCTCTCATGCGCCTTGCGGTTGGCGGCGGCGATGTTGCCGCATTCGTCGAATGCGATCAGCGCTTCGGGTTGCGCTTCGACGAAATGGCGGCTTTGATGGCCGAACAGCACCCAGTGCTGCGCGGTCTGGTTCAGGAAGTAGCCGTCCTCGATCAAACTCGCGCTTTGCCGCACCAGCTGAAACACCAGCCCCTGGCTGTCGCGGTTGTCGGGCGATCGGATCGCCGAGGCGTCGAGCACGCCGATCAATTCGCCGGTCGGCGCGAAGATCGGTGAAGCGCTGCACGTGAGCGTCGTGAACGCGGCGCGGAAGTGATCGGTCTTGTGCACCGTGATCGGCGCGAGATCGGTGAGCACATTCGCGATGCCACAGGTGCCTTCTTCGCGCTCGGACCAGCATGAGCCGATATGCAGCCCCGCATGCTTGAAATCGTTGCGCCGGTCGCGGTCGATCCGATAGTCGATCGTGACGCCGTGCGCGTCGGACAGCATCACGCAATAGTCGGCGACGCTAATCATTTCGTGCAACCGCGTCAGGCACTGGCCCGACGCGCGCAGAAAGGCTTCCTCCTTGCCCTGGACTTCACGCAGCTCGGCGGACGACAGCACGCGCGGGCCGATCGCGGAGCTGGGGTCGAGCCGGTACTGCTCGTACGAGCGTTGCCACGACGACACGAGGCGCGGCGAATTCGCTGGCGCGGGCAAGCGTCCTTCGATGGCCCCGCGTACGCGATCGACGTGCTGCGTTTGAGAAACATAGGGCATGGCCGGCTCCAGGCGAGCGACACCGAGTAGGGCGAGTCCCTGTCTTGTAGCACATCCGGAACGGGCAATCACATTGCGGCGCAGCACTCGAGCCGCGTGAGACGAACGTCTCAGAGACTGGCGAGACGCAGGTCGCATCGCGCAAACCCTTGTCTGGCGCGGTGCCGCGCAAGCGCCGCGACGTGCGTCGAGCCTTGCTCCGCGTCGCGAAGCGCGCTCGTGAGACACAGTGAACTGCGCGGCGCAGGTCTGATGAAAGCGGCCGCAAACGCCGATTCTCCGCGTCTGCCTTTTGGACACGGCGCTTCCGGCGCGTGCGCACGGCACGCAAGCAACTGGCCCGACCTTTGCAGTATCGCTGGCAGACGAAAGCAAACGCGATAGCAAGCGCAAAAGCGAGCGCGCTTCACCCAGCAAGTCCGCTTCGCAACTCGCGCACAGGAGACAAGCCAGTGTTATCCCCCATCACCGTCGGCGTGATCGCGAACCCGGCATCGGGCCGTGATATTCGACGCCTCACCACCCACGCTTCGGTGTTTCCGACCGCCGAGAAAGCGAACATGGTCGTGCGCCTGCTCGCGGGCCTCGGCATGCTCGGTGTCGCTCGCGTGCTGACCTTGCGCGACCGCACCGGTGTCGCCGCCTTGGTGCTGCGTGCGCTCGAAACCCATGCGGCCGTGGCCGAGCCGCAGCCCTGGCCGAAGGTCGAATTCCTCGAACTGCCGATCACGGACAGCGCGGCGGACACCCACGCGGGTGTCGCGCGAATGGTCGGCTCGGGTGTCGATCTGATCGCGGTGCTCGGCGGCGACGGCACGCATCGCGCGGTGGCCGCGCATTGCGGCGACGTGCCGCTGCTCACGCTATCGACGGGCACCAACAACGCATTTCCAGAAATGCGCGAAGCGACGGTGGCGGGCCTCGCGGGCGCGCTCGCCGCTTCCGGGCTCGTGCCGCCCGAGGTCGCGCTGACGCGCAACAAGCGTCTCGTGGTCCGCTGTGTCGCGGGCCCGAACAAGGGACGCGAGGAAATCGCGCTGGTCGATGTGTGCGTGAGCCGGCAGCGTTTCGTCGGTGCGCGGGCAGTCTGCGAGCCGGCGGATCTCGAAGCGCTGTTTCTGACGTTCGCGGCGCCGGACGGCATCGGCCTGTCGTCGATCGGCGGCGCGTGGGCGCCGGTCGAGCGCGGGGCGCCGTACGGGCTGCATCTGACGTTCGCGCGCGCGGGCGAATCCGGCGTGCCGATCTTCGCGCCGCTCGCACCGGGCCGTGTCGATCAGGTGACGATGCGCACCTGCGAGCGCTTCGAAGCGGGCTGCTGGACGCCGCTGCATACCGAACGAGGAACGCTCGCCTTCGACGGCGAGCGCGAGATCGAGCTCGAACGCGACGACCGCTACGAGATCGCGCTCGACTGGGCGGGACCGCTCACGGTCGATGTCGGCCGCACGCTGCGCTTTTGCGCGTCGCGGCAGTTGATGCGCGAAGCGGCGGCGCGTTGGAGGTAATCAAAGGAGGAAGCGAACGCTGGAAGCAAAGCCGGCTGAAGTAGCAGTGACCATCGAGATCATTCCAAGGAGACACACCATGTCTGTTTCGACGCAGTTGAGCAAGGAAAAGCTGCTGGAAGCGTACCGGATGATGCGCACGATCCGCGAGTTCGAGGAGCGTCTGCACGTCGAATTCGCGACCGGCGAGATACCCGGCTTCGTGCATCTGTATGCCGGCGAGGAGGCGTCGGCGGTCGGCACGATGATGCATCTGAACGACGCGGATTACGTTGCGACCACCCACCGCGGTCATGGCCACTGCATCGCGAAGGGCGTGGACGTGCGCGGCATGATGGCGGAAATCTACGGCCGCAGCACCGGCGTGTGCCGTGGCAAAGGCGGCTCGATGCATATCGCCGATCTGTCGAAAGGGATGCTCGGCGCGAACGGGATCGTCGGCGCGGGCGGTCCGCTCGTGTGCGGCGCCGCGCTCGCCGCGAAGCTAAAGAAGACCGGCGGCGTCGGCGTGTGCTTCTTTGGCGACGGTGCGTCGAACCAGGGCGTGATCTTCGAATCGATGAATCTGGCGTCCGTCTGGCGCCTGCCGGCGATTTTCGTCGCGGAGAACAACGGCTATGCGGAGGCGACCTCGTCGACGTGGTCGGTCGCGGCCGACAACATCGCCGACCGCGCGAGCGGCTTTGGGATGCCCGGCGTGATCGTCGACGGCTTCGATTTCTTCGCGGTGCACGAGGCGCTCGGCGCCGCGATCGAGCGGGCGCGCGGCGGCGGTGGCCCGACGCTCGTCGAAGTCAAGCTGTCCCGCTATTTCGGTCACTTCGAAGGCGATGCGCAAACCTATCGCGCACCTGGTGAGGTGCAGAAGCTGCGCGACGAAAAAGACTGCCTGAAGCGCTTCGAGGAGCGCGTGGTTCGCGCCGAAATGCTCAGCGCCGACGAATTGCGCGGCGTCGATGCCGAGGTGAAGCAGTTGATCGACGGCGCGGTGACGGAAGCGAAGGCCGCGCCTCTGCCGACCGCCGCTGACCTGCTGACCGACGTCTACGTGTCCTATCCGTAATCCACAGCGCGAACCATTCAATCAGGAGACAGTCATGGCACGGAAGATCACGTTTTCGCAGGCGATCAACGAAGCGCTGAGCCAGGAGATGGCGCGCGACGAAACCGTCATCGTGATGGGCGAGGACAACGCAGGCGGCGCCGGGTCCCCAGGCGAGCAGGATGCGTGGGGCGGTGTGCTCGGTGTGACGAAAGGGCTCTTTCACAAGTATCCGGGGCGCGTGCTCGACACGCCGCTATCCGAAGGCGGCTTCATCGGCGCGGCGGTCGGTGCGGCCGCATGCGGGATGCGTCCGGTGGCCGAGCTGATGTTCATCGATTTCATGGGCGTGTGCTTCGACCAGATCTTCAATCAGGCCGCGAAGTTTCGCTACATGTTCGGCGGCAAGGCAGTGACGCCGGTCGTGATTCGCACGATGCAGGGCGCGGGCCTGCGCGCGGCCGCGCAGCACTCGCAGATGCTGACATCGTTGTTCACCCACGTACCCGGCCTGAAAGTGGTGTGCCCGTCGACGCCGTACGACGCGAAGGGTCTGCTGATCCAGGCGATCCGCGACAACGACCCGGTCATCTTCTGCGAGCACAAACTGCTGTATGGCCGCGAGGGCGACGTGCCGGAAGAGTCGTATGCGATTCCGTTCGGCGAAGCGAACGTGGTACGCGAAGGCGACGACGCGACGATCGTCACCTATGGCCGCATGGTTCATCACGCGACCGATGCCGCCGAAAAGCTCGCGAAAGAGGGCATCCAGGCCGAGGTGATCGATTTGCGCACGACCTCGCCGCTCGACGAGGAAACGATATTGGAAAGCGCCGAGCGTACCGGGCGCGTCGTCGTGGTCGACGAGTCGAATCCGCGCTGCTCGATGGCGACCGATATCGCCGCGCTGGTCGCGCAGCGCGCGTTCCATTCGCTGAAGGCGCCGATCGAACTCGTGACCGCGCCGCATACGCCCGCGCCTTTCGCAGGCGTGCTCGAAGACCTGTATATCCCGTCGGCGGAAAACATCGCCGCGGCCGTGCGGAAAGTAAGGAGCTGAGCAATGCCGATTCACATGATCACGATGCCCAAGTGGGGGCTGTCGATGGAGCAGGGGCAGGTCAACGGCTGGCTGAAGGAGGTCGGCGAAAAGGTCGCGAAGGGCGACGAGATACTCGACGTCGAGACCGACAAGATTTCGTCGGGCGTCGAGTGCGCTTTCGACGGCACATTACGCCGGCAGATCGCGCAGCAGGGCGACACGCTGCCGATCGGCGCGTTGCTCGGCGTCGTCGCGGACGCCGAGACGTCCGACGCCGACATCGATGCTGCCGTCGAGGCGTTCCAGCGCGACTTCGTGCCGGCCGCCGCGGATGCCGCGGACGCGGGACCGCAGCCGGAAAAAGCGCAGATCGGCGGGCGCACCGTGCGTTACCTGAAGATCGGCGACGGCGGCACGCCCGCGGTGCTGATCCACGGCTTCGGCGGCGATCTGAACAACTGGCTATTCAACCATGCAGATCTCGCCGCGCACCGCGCCGTGTGGGCGCTCGATCTGCCGGGGCATGGCGAGTCGGGCAAGGCGCTCGACACGGGCAGCCTCGACGAGCTGGCGGACAGCGTGATCGCGTTTCTCGCTGACCGGGGCATCGAGCGCGCGCATCTGGTCGGCCATTCGATGGGCGGCGCCGTGTCGATGACGGTTGCCGCGAAGGCGCCCGAACGCGTCGCGTCGCTGGCCTTGATCGCGGGCGCGGGGCTCGGCGACGAGATCAACCGCGAGTACATCGAAGGCTTCGTCTCGGGCAGCAGCCGCAACACGCTGAAGCCGCATCTGGTGAAGCTGTTCGCCGACGGATCGCTGGTCACGCGGCAACTGGTCGAAGACATCGTCAAGTACAAGCGGCTCGAAGGCGTGAACGACGCGCTGCGCAAGATTGCGGCGTCCGCGTTCGAAGGCGGGGTGCAAAGCCGCGTCTATCGCGACCGGCTCGACACGCTCGCGCCGTGCACGCTGGTGATCTGGGGCGCGCAGGACCAGATCATTCCGGCCGCGCACGCGCAAGGGCTGCCTGCGCAGGTGCGCGTGCACGTGATCGACGGCAAGGGGCACATGGTGCAGATGGAGGCTGCATCGGACGTGAACCGCCTGCTCAACGAGTTCTTCGGATAACCGCGATGGACGCCGCTTGTCCTACCGACAGCTTCACGGCGCTTGGCCAGCATGGCAAGCGCAATCGCGACAAGCTCGCCCGCATTCCGGTGAAGATCGTGCCGGCGGACCATGCGGCCGTCTTGCCGAAGCCGCCCTGGCTGCATGCTCGGCCGATGATGAGCGAAACCGTCGCGGGCGTGGCGGCGGTGCTGCGCGAGCACAAGTTGCATTCGGTCTGCGAGGAGGCGATGTGTCCGAACATCGGCGAGTGTTTTGCGCAGCGCACCGCGACATTCATGATCATGGGCGGGATCTGCACGCGGCGCTGCGCGTTCTGCGACGTCGCGCATGGCCGGCCGCAAGCGCTCGACGACGACGAGCCCGCGCGGCTCGCCGACGCCGTCGCGGCGCTCGGGCTGCGCTACGTCGTGATTACATCGGTGGACCGCGACGATCTGCGCGACGGCGGCGCCGCGCACTTCGCGCGCTGTATCAAGCTCGTGCGCGAGCGCGTACCGGGAATTCGCGTCGAAATCCTGACGCCGGATTTTCGCGGGCGCATCGAGCGCGCGCTCGATGCGCTGTCCGGCGCGTGGCCGGACGTCTTCAATCACAACATCGAGACGGTGCCGTCGCTGTATCGGGCGGCGCGGGCCGGCGCGGACTATCGCGGCTCGCTCGAACTGCTGTCGCGCGCGAAACGCCAGAACCCGGCGGTATTGACCAAATCCGGGCTAATGGCCGGCCTTGGCGAGACCGACGGCGAATTGCTCGCGACGATGCGCGATCTGCGCGCGCACGACGTCGACGTGCTGACGATCGGTCAGTATCTCGCGCCGTCGCGGTATCACATGCCGGTGCGGCGATATGTGCCGCCCGCGACTTTCGACATGCTGCGCGATGAAGGTTTGAAGATGGGGTTCGTCGAAGTGGTGGCGGGGCCGCTCGTGCGTTCGTCGTATCACGCGGATCGGACGCCGCAAGGCCGCGCGCCAATCCCGTGAATACCTCCCCGTAACCTCGGCTTTTCGACCGATTGGCCGCCAGCCAGGTAGCCGACAATTGGTGGCTATACGAGGCGAGTCCCAGCGTGCGGCTGCCTCCCGGACGACGAAACGGTATTCGTCACCACGTGCACTTTGTCGAGGCAGACATGTCAAGCAACATTACGATCACGGACGAACTCGTAGCTGAAATCGCAAACCGGATGGCCGACGAGGGCCAAAAGGTGTCCCCCGTAGCCATCTGGTCCGAAGTCCATAGCGGTTCGGTGGTCGCGGTGTCCGCGGCATTGCGCAAGTGGCGCGAAACGCGCGCCGCGCGGGTGCCGCAGGTCGTCGAACGTCCTGCTTTGCCGGAAACCGTGACGGACACCATGCGCGAAGCGCTCGACCGGCTGTGGACGTCGGCGCAGGACGAAGCGGAACGCTCGGTGGCGCGACGCCTCGCCGCGATGCGCCAGCGTGTCGAAGACGCCAGCAACGAGCGCGACGAAGCGCTCGCCGAACTGCAAACCACCGTCCAGGAACTGGATGCGCTGCAAGTCCAGCTGGACAAGATGACCCGAGCCTACGACGAGAAGGTCGATGCCGTGGCCGGGCTGGAAGAGGACATCGCGCTCGCGGTGCAACGCACCGACGCAGCCGAGAAGCGCGCGCAGGAGCTGGCCGAGCGCGTTTCGCACCTCGAAGCGGAACTGGAGCGCGCGGAACAGGCCGCCGGGCGTGGAGCGATTGCGGGCGACGGGAGCGATGCCGCAGGCGAAGGCGAGGTGGCGAGCGAGTCGGCTGAGCCGGTTGTCGAAACGCCGGCAGGCGAAGCAGAGCGCGCGGCGCAGGAAGCGGAGCATGCCGAAGCGGTCGCTCGTCTTCAGAGCGAGCTCGAAGCGATTCGCGCGGAGCTGCAGGCCGAGCAGGAAGCGCATGCGGCTCGACGCGAAGAGATCGCGGGCGCGCAGGCCGAACGGGATGCCGCCGCGCTCGAATTGCAGAATGCCCAGACGCAAATCGCCACCCTGAGCGATGAGCGCGATGCGGACGCCTCCGAAATCGCGCGGTTGTCGGCCAGCTTGTCCGAAGCGCAGGAACGTGCCGACGCGGAGCAGCAGCGCGCGGCCGAACTGGCCGAAAGCGCGGCGGCGAGCGAGAAGGCCGAGGACGTGGAATCGGCGTCGTCGGCGGGTGTCGACTCGCAGGAACTCGAAGCACTGAAGGCGCAGATGTCGCGCGACGCGGAAGCGCATGCCGCCGCGATTGCCGAAGCACGGGAGACCGTCAGGAAATGGTCCGACTACTCGAACGCACTGAAGCAGCAGCTGACTCAGGCGAATGAAAAAATGGTGGTCGTTCTTGCCCGCGGCGCAGGCGAAGCGACCTTGAGCCGCCGGCTTTCCGCTGAACTCAGTCAGGTCAAGCCGGAGCATGAATTGCTGCGCAAGGAGATCCAGCAGCAAGTGATCGTCGAAACGATCACCGCTCACCTCGAGAAACAAGGCTACCGCTACGACGAGCAGACGGGTGCGGTGTCGAAGCTGAACACCGAAAGCTCGCCTGCGTGACGGGATCGTTGATGTGATGGCGCGCGTCGCGGGAATGGCGACGCGCAATGGGCTCGTAGGGAGGGCGGCGGTGTCGAAGGCTGGGTCCGCTCACTCGGCAGCGGGAACACCTGCCGGAGAAGTATGGCGGGCGCGCGAGCCGTCGTTCGATGCAAACAGGTAGTAGGTCACTGCCGTCGCCACCAGTCCGACGATCCACGAGACGTCCGCGCCGCCCATGATCGATGCCCACGGACCGTGGAGGAAGCTCTCCTCCATGAACGGGACCTGAACCGCGATGCCGAAGACGTAAATCGCGATGGCCTTGAAATTGAACGAACCGTACACGCCGCCGTTACTGCTGATGATTTCCGACACGCGGTAGCGCCGGTTGCTGATCAGGTAGAAGTCGACGAGATTGATCGCTACCCATGGCGCGAGCACGATTCGCATCGCGAAGATCGCGGTCAGGAAGATCGCGATAAAGTTGCTCGAAGCCCACAACGCAGTGACGGTAGACGAAATCAGCAGCACCGTCGACACGACGATGCGAACGTTGCGGCCCGGCACCCAGTTTGGACGGAACGTTTGCGCGGCGGTAATGAACGACAACACGCCGCCATACAGATTCATGCCGTTGTGGCCGATGATATTGACCAGGAACAGCAAGATCAGCACGTAGCCGAACAGGCCGGTTTGCGTGCGGATGGCTTGCATCGCATCGGTGGCGTGGCTGGTGCTGATCGCAAGTACGCCGAACAGGAACGCGAAGATCGTGCCGAGCGACGTGCCGAAATACGTGAACGCGAAGGTCTTCATAAAGCCGGTGGTGGCCGGAAGGTAGCGCGAATAGTCGGACGTGTAGGGCGCGAAGCTGATCTGCCAGACGGCACAAAGTCCGAACATCGCGAACCAGTTCGACAGATCGAAATGGCCTTGCTGAAGAATTCGCGCGTCGAGACCAGGCGCCATCATGATCATGCCGATCACCAGCGCGCCGCCCATGAACCATGCGCCCACCTTGTTGAAGCGGTGGATGAAGTGATAGCCGATAACGCCGACCAGCGTGGCGAGAATCGCGCCCAGCACGGTGCCAAGCGCCACCGGTACCACAGGGACAGCGGTGTGCAGCGTCTTGCCCGCGAGGATGATGTTCGAGACGAAGAAGCCGAGATAAATCAGCGTGGTGAAGCCGACCACGAGCAGCGAGCCATAACGGCCGAACTGCGCGCGGCTTTGAATCATCTGCGGCACGCCGACTAGCGGGCCTTGCGCGGAGGTCAGCGCATGGAAGACCGCGCCGAAGAACTGGCCGGCGGCGATCGCGAGAATCGAGCTCACCACATCGAGGTGAAAGACGAGTACGGAAGTCGCACCGGAAATCACCGCGAGCGGCGCGACGTTCGTGCAGAACCACAGGGTGAAAAGATCGACCGGTTTGCCGTGCCGATCCGACGGAGCGACGTACTCGATCGAGTTGCTTTCAATGGCCAGAACGCTGTTGTCGTTCGACGGGCTTTTCATAGTGTCTCCATCTTTATCGCACAGGCGTGCGCGATGCCACGTTCGATAGACGTGACATGGCGTTGCCCTCTATGGCTTTGAAACGGTGCTGCGGGGGAATGGACCGCGCGTTGGACTCAGCGCATCACGAACGGATCGCTGATCGGTTCGTCCGAGGTGCGCAGCCATACCGACTTCGTCGTCGTGTATTCGAGCGCCGCGGCCAAGCCGCCTTCGCGGCCGTGGCCAGACAGGCCGAAGCCGCCGAACGGCACCAGCGGCGACACCGCGCGATAGGTGTTGATCCACACGATCCCCGAGCGTACGCGCTTCGACACGCGATGCGCGCGAGTCAGGCTGGTGGTGAAAATGCCCGCGGCGAGACCGTAGGCGGTGCTGTTCGCCTTGTCGATCGCTTCCTGCTCGGTGGTGAACGTATCGACCGAAAGAACCGGCCCGAACAGCTCCGTCGTGATGCTGTCGGCGTTGCTTACGCCGGTGCAGTCGAGAATCGTCGGCGCGTAGTAGTAGCCGTCGCGCGCGAGCGCGTTGCCTCCGGCGAGTACCCTGGCGCCCTGGCGTACCGAGTTCGCGACGGCCTTCTCGATGTTGCGCAGTTGCCTCTCGGTGCAAAGCGGTCCGTACTCGGTCGACATCTCGTTGGGCGAACCCACGCGGATGCGCGATACACGCTCCACCAGCAGGGCGAGAAACCGCTCTTTCACGGAGGCTTCGATCAGCAGCCGCGAGCCCGCCACGCAGCTTTGGCCGCTCGCCGCGAAGATGGCCGCGACCTGCGCGTTCACGGCGCTCTGGATATCGGTATCGGCGAACACGATGAAGGGCGACTTGCCGCCCAGTTCGAGCGACACCTTCGCGAGGTTGTTCGAGGTATTCGACACGATGTGCCGCGCAGTTTCCGGGCCGCCCGTGAACGCAACCTTGTCGACCTTCGGATGGCCGCTGAGTACCGCGCCGCATTCCGGCCCGAAGCCGGTGATCACATTGACGACGCCCGGCGGGAAGCCGGCTTCGTGCACCAGCTTCGCGAATTCGAGCAGCGGCCCCGGCGCTTCCTCGGACGCCTTGAGCACGACCGTGCAACCGGCGGCGAGCGCCGGTCCGAGCTTGACGGCGGACAGGAACAACTGGCTGTTCCACGGCACGATCGCGGCGACCACGCCGACGGGCTGCCGTTCGAGCCACACCTGCATGTCCGGCTTATCGACGGGAATGCTGCTGCCTTCGAGCTTGTCGGCGATGCCGGCGTAGTAGCGGTAATACTCGGCGACGTAGGCGATCTGGCTGGAGGTCTCGCGAATGATCTTGCCGGTATCGTTCGTTTCAATTTCAGCGAGTCGCGGCGCAGCCTTCTCGACGAGCCCGGCCAGTTTGTACAGCAGCTTGCCGCGCGCCGACGCGGTGAGGCCGGCCCACGCGGAATCGGTGAGCGCGCGATTGGCCGCCTCGACCGCGCGGTTGACCTGCTCGGTGCGTGCTTCGGGCATCTGCGCCCATGCTTTGCCGGTGGCCGGGTTCACGCTCGCGAACGTGGCGGCGCCGGGTTCGAACTGTCCGTCGATATACAGCTGAAAATGCGAATCCATGGCGTCGGCCCCTTACCGGAATGCAGGCATCACGTCGTTGATCATGCGTTCGAGCGATGCCTTCTTGCGCTCGAAGCTCATGCCCGTGTCGATCCAGAACGAGTACTCGTCGAAGCCGAGTGCCTCGTATGCCCTCAGGCGCGCGATCACTTCCTCGGGCGTGCCGATCACGTTGTTCTTGCGCATCGCCGCGGGCGTATAGAACGGATGAGCAGCGATCTCTTCCGGGCTCAGCGTCTTGATCATGCCGCGGCTTACCGGTCTCTCGTTCTTGAACCACGCGCCGAAGTAGTTGTAGAACGTGTTCACTTCGTCGGCGGCGATCTGCGCGTCGTTTTCGCTGCTCGCCACATACGTGTGACGCAGCAGCATGATCTGCGGGCGCGGCAGGTTGCTGAACTTCTCGCACGCGGCGTTGAAGTGGCCAACCAGCTTCTCGACCTCTTCGTCGCCCAGATGCAGCGGCGTCACCTGCACGTTGCAACCGTTGGACACCGCGAATTCGTGGCTGTTCGGATCGCGCGCGGCCACCCAGATTGGCGGGTGCGGGCGCTGCAGCGGCAGCGGCGAAGACGTCGTGGCAGGGAATTCCCAGAATTCGCCTTCGTGCGCGTAATCGCCTTCCCAAAGCTTTTTCACGGCCGGGATCAGTTCGCGCATGCGTTGACCCGCGCCCCACGCGTCGAGCCCCGGATGCAGGCGTTCGTATTCGAACGAATACGCGCCGCGCGCGATGCCCAACTCCAGCCGGCCGTTCGAAATGATGTCTGTCATCGCGGCTTCGCCGGCCAGCTTGATCGGATGCCAGAACGGCGCCACCACCGTGCCGGTGCCGAGCCTCACGTGCTTCGTCTTGTTGGCGAGGTCCGCGAGATTGATGAACGGATTCGGCGCGATCGTGAAGTCCATGCCGTGGTGCTCGCCGGTCCAGACAGCGTGCATGCCGCCGCGATCGGCAATCTGGCAAAGCTCGACCATTTCGTCATACAGCTGCTTCTGACTGGTCTGCTCGGAGACGCGCTCCATGTGAACGAAGAGGGAAAATCGCATGATGTGACCTTTCAGGAATGAAGCGGGCGGACTGTGCCGTTGCTATGGTCGCCGAAGTACAACCCGTAGCTCTTCAACCGGCTTTCCTCGCGGTAGCGGTGCAGCATGCTGGCTAACGCGCTGTCCTGCAACGCTTGCGTGTCGATGTCGTCGAGGCTGATGAATTTGCCCGAAGCGTGACCCGAAGCGGCGAGTTCATCCGGTGCGCTGCACAGGAACGAGATGTACTGATATTGGGTTTCGGTGTTGTTGTAGGCCGAATAGATGAAGCTTGCCGATGCGTCGGGCTGGTACTTCTCGAAGATCTCGGCGAGTGCCTTGTCGGCGCCTTCGTTGCCGATCTGTTTCGATGGAAGTCCCCATTTGTCGTCTGCTGTTTTGACGAGCAGCACTTTGTCGTCGCGCGCGATGATCGCGCTGACGATCACCTTCGGGCCCGCGATGACTTCGGCCGACACTCTGGCCGGCGTGAAATAGCCGCCGCGGTAGTAGCCGAGACCCGCGCACCCGGCCGAATGGAACGCCTCGACCTTGCCGACGATCAGCGCATGGTCGCCCGCGTCGATCACCGCGTGCGTCGTGCAGTCGAACCACGCGCTGACGTCGTCGATCAGCGGGTTGCGGTTTTGGCTCAGATGCCAGGCCACGTTGGCGAAGCGATCGTCGCTCGGTCGCGCGAAAATGTTGGACAGATCTTTTTGCCCTTCCGCGAGGATGTTGATCGCGAAGTGCCCGCTGGTGGAAAACGTCTGAAAGTTGCTCGACGTCTTCGCGATGCTCACCAGCAGCAATGCGGGGTCGAGCGAAACGGACGAAAACGAATTGGCGGTGAAGCCGAGCGGCTTGCCGTCGTCACTCGCGGTGGTCACGATCGTCACGCCGGTCATGAACGCGCCGAACGCGTCGCGCAGCTCGCGCGTGTTGAGTTTCGGCGCTTCCTGGCTAGCTACCTGACTAACATGCTGGCTCGTCTGTTGGCTCATTTCACACTTCCAATTCGTGGTCTTGCGTCTGCGGCGTCGTCTGCAACCAGGCACGCAGGGCGCGATTGACTTCGCGAGGCGCGGTCAGATTCACCATGTGTCGCTCGTTGTCGATCACGACCGCGTGGCCGTGACGGGCGGCTTGCGCCATCTGTCTGGCCATCGCCGGGGTCGAGTTCGGATCGTCGGAACCGGTGAGCACGAGAGCAGGGCGGGCGATTGTGTTCCAGCCGTCGGCATATACGTCGTCGCCGTTCGCGAAGGCCGTATAGGCGGTCGCGTAGCCACACAGGTCCGCCGACTTCAGCCACGACTCGACCCGTTGCGCGGCAACCCGTTGCGATTCCTCGGCCGTGAACCAGCGCTGCAACGGTGTTGCCACATCGACGGCGCCCGAGCGCAGTTCGGCCGCGCGACGCAGCACGGCATCGCGCGCTTGCGCGGTGCGCCGATACACACCGTTCAACACGGCGACGCGCTTGACCAGATCGGGCCGCGTGACCGCGACGCCCGCCGCGATCAACGAACCCATCGAGTGACCGGCCAGATTGACGGGGCCCATATCCAGCGCCTCGATGAAACTCGCTGCCCACTCGACGAACTGTTGCAAGCCGGCGCCCGGTTCGAGCGGATCGCTTCGACCGTGGCCGGGCATATCGACCGAGATCACCCGGAACTCGGGCGACAGCGCTTCGATCTGCGGATACCACGCGTGCGCCTGCATGCCCACGCCGTGGATCAGCACCAGCGGTTCGCCGCTGCCCTGTTCCAGATAGTGCGCGACGCGCTTATTTGACAGCTGCAGGGTTCTTGACGTCATTTCCGAGCTCTGCGAGGTCTTTGTAGCGATCGCCAATGCGGTGATGCGGACGGCCGCCAGTAGCAGCGCCAATCGCGATCACGAGTTCGTCTGCGGCCGGCGCGTCCGCAATCGCAAACTGCAGCGTCAGATAGTGCGAACGGCGGCCTTCGTCGTTCTTGTCCATCATCGGGATCAGCAGCGGCGCATTGGCGGGGCCGCGCGTGTTGTTGAACGCCAGATACGACTTCGCACCGACGGCCGAGCGATACGTGTTGCCGAAGTGCAGTGTGTGGATCAGCGCGGACGCGTGCTCGATCTCGCCCGCAAGGCCGACGATCGCGCTCTTGCCGAACGCTTCGACCGCTTCGCCGGAACCGGCTTCGTCGATGATCAGCCTGGTCAGGTGCTCGCTCAGTTGCGGCGCGAGCGCGCGAATCTCCGGCGACAGGTCTTCCACATAACCGCGGCCCGCCCACGGGTTCTTGATCACGGCGGCCGCGCCGATCATTTTCAGCGGCTTCGCGGCGACCTTGTCGCCGTCGACGAAGACGGTCTCGACATGGAGGATGGATTTGCGAATCAGGCTCATGGCAGCTTCCTGCGTGGGTTGGATGTGTGAGGCATTGTGGTATACCATGTTACGGCATGCCATGAGTGTTAACCCGCGGCGTCGGCGGAAGCCGCGTCGGGCGGGGAGAAGGGCGTTTTTGCGAGGGATTTGACGGCGAGCAGCGACGCCAAAAACACGCAGCGCGCGGTTTGTCAGACCATCAAGGAAGCGGCAGGCATTGCGCAAACCATTCCGGATTTAGAAGGAGGAGATATGGCTGCATATTGGATCGCCCACGTAACCGTGCTCGACGCGGCGAAATACAAGGGCTACACGGACATCGCACCGCAGGCGTTCAACAAGTACGGCGCGGTGTTTCTCGCGCGCGGCGGCGCGTCGGAGGTGCTGGAAGGCGAGTCGTTCGAGCGGCACGTCGTGATTCGCTTCAGGGACATGCAAACGGCGCTCGACTGCTATCACTCGCCGGAGTATCAGGCCGCCAAACAGAAGCGCGATGGACATTGCCGGGCGCAGATCACGATCGTGGAGGGCTTGGTGGATGTTTGAAAACAAAACGTGTCCTGACGAAAATGGCTAAGTCACTGTTTGTATGAATATTCGTTCTTCCTCGCAATTCCCTCGTTGCAAACAAATATGGTCTAGGCGCGCGGCGCGCTGCAAAAACGGATTTGCAAATGAAAATCTGTACTGACGTCCTTGGGGCGTGCCGCGCAGCCAGGCACGCAGCAAGTTCTTATCGGGGAAAGCTGCCAGGGTTCGCTTTGCGATGACCTCCTCGCCTGCCGGCATCAGTTCGGATATCGATGTACGTGCTGACTGTACTGTCAAGGCGGGGAGGGTGGCCAGCCCTTCACCACCGTCACGTCGGGCAGGAAATCTTCACCGCCAGGCTCGCCTCAATTACGGATCTCACCCTCGCGACGGGGAGCGGTTGACGATGCAGAAACAGCCTGGCCGCCAGGTTTCCCGGGAGGGGGCGGCTGCCGCAGTACGTGGAGTTCCGGTAGGGCAGCGCTATCCGGCCGGGGCGGGGCCGCACTGCCTGCGCTTGCCGCTTGCGGACCCTCTCCGTAGGGGAGATCGTCGGTTTGCAGCGACAGGTTGGTCTCTTCCGACGACGTATGAAGCTGCATTTGCGGCAATGGGATCTCGATGCCGGCCGCATTCATCTTAAGCTTGAGCCTTGCGTTGAACGCGCGGGAGATGCTCCACTGCTGCAGCGGTCGAGTCTTGATCTGCCCTTTCACCACTAGCCAGTTGGTGTCGAAGCGCTCGAGCCCCCACACCTCGATCGGCGCGAGTATCTCGTCGCGGAAGCGATAGTCTTTGATCAAATCCGTGCCCACTTCCGCGATGATGCGCGTGACTTGATCAATGTCAGCAGAGAACGGCACTCTGCGAAGTCGCGCGACAGGTTCTTCACGATTTTGATCTGCGAAAACGGAATCGTGTGTACCGCGCCCTGCCCGTCGCGTAACCGGACCGTGCGGATCGTCAGATCCATGACGATGCCCGCATGGCCGCCATCGACGTCGATCCAGTCGCCGACGGAGATGGTCTCCTCGACGATGATGAAGAGTCCCGTGATCAGGTCAGTGACGAGCGATTTCGCCCCGAAGCCGAATGCAAGACCGATTACGCCTGCGCCCGCGAGCAGGGGCGTCAGATTGATGCCCAGGCTGGCCGCGCCGATGATGGCGGCCAGGGTTGCCACCGTCGCAAGGGTTGCATTGCGCACCAGCGGCAACATCGTACGCGCACGAACGCCGGGCTCCAGTGCCTTGTTGCGTGAACTGCTCGGGCCTAGAACCTCGAGAATGACCGTGTCGACGAGAATCCAGACGAACCATGCGCCGAAAACGGTCGCGATGACTGTAAAAAGCGCATGTCTGAAACCGGGTGTCATCGCACTTCGTTTGACC
Organism: Paraburkholderia sp. JPY465; assembly: GCF_050436725.1. Taxonomy (NCBI): domain Bacteria; kingdom Pseudomonadati; phylum Pseudomonadota; class Betaproteobacteria; order Burkholderiales; family Burkholderiaceae; genus Paraburkholderia; species Paraburkholderia sp. JPY465. The sequence goes on along the minus strand of NZ_JBNDMT010000006.1, from coordinate 289,022 downwards.
AGCCTTGCAATCGGGCCACTCCACAGAACCAGTTCGAATCGAATGTACGCGAGCCACATCACGAGAACGAGCAGCGAACTGGCAAAGCGCAGGAGCCGCATCAGGTGTGGCGCGCGGCGCTCGGCGCGGCTGTCCATTCGACGCGTCAGGTGCGGCAGCAGCACCGACGCAAACAGCGTGAGCACGAGCAACAGCGCGCTGAGCAGCGACGGCTGCCATACGTTGCCCTCGTCGCTGCGTCCAGCAATGGTGGCGACGACCGAAGCGACTGCAATCAGCAGTATCGGGATGTGCCACAGCGAGGCGAGGATATCGAGCGCTTCGGTGGCAAGTTTGTGGTCGCGTCTTCGCGAATAAGGTCGATTGCGAATCAGATGCGTGACGGGGCGGCGGTATGCAAGCGCGAAGTAACCGCTCAAAACGGCCGCCGCCATGTTTGCGAAGCTCGACACGATGCCGGCAACATTCGGGCCGACAATGCGCGTCACGTCAGGGTCGGCCATTGCGTCGCCGAGCGCGCCGAATGCCCCTATCGCGAAGATCGGCAAGAGGCCGCCCGCCAACAACTGCCGCACTGCGACACGCCGGTGTGCCGTGCTAAACGCCGAAATCACGACCACGCAGAGCACCCGGAAGGTTATACCCACGACGATCGCGTAGGCGATCACGAGTCCGAGCGTACGGCCAATGGCTTCGGGCATGCTCTGCCCAAATAGCAGTACCGCTACGAACGCGATGATCCATGGCCCTGTCTTGCGCAGCGTGAAGCTCAACAGGTCCACGAAACTCGGATCCGCAGCTAGTGTGACGTCCCGGCCATAGTGCGCAAGGACGCGCCGCTGCAAGTGGACTAGCAGCGCGGCATACGCGCCCCACCCCGCAAGCGTCGCGGCGATGCCGAGCAAAGCCTGGCCGAGTGTCTCGCCCCTCCCGCCCATGACCAGGGCTCGCAGTTCGCTAGCGGCCGAAGCAAAACGTGCCGCCCAGAAGTGCAGCGGTGTCCGGCCTTCGTTCAGATTCGTTTCGACCGACGCAATGCCCGATGCGATCACGCCGAGAAGAGCGCCATTAGTCTGCGCCGACGCCGCAACGGGTGCCGGAGCTTGTGTCCCGTCGCGGAGTCCCTTCAACTGGGCGATAAGCGCTTCGCGCCCTTTCTCATTCTCAAGCGTGACGATCAGGGTGTTCAGCGAACGCGTAAGTTCTGCCTGACTGGCGGGCGAAGGTGCAGAAGCGGCCTGTGGCGCCGAGGGCGGCTGTGTAGACGCACCCGTCATAGCGGTGATGCTGCTTTGCAGCGGGGCAGGCAAGGGCGCTGCTGCGGCCGCGCTGACCCATGCTGGCAGCAGCGCGAGGATGCCAATCAGCATCATGCATGCGCGAGCACGCCGTGTGGTTCGTCCTGCCGTTCCGCCCATCCTTGGTGTATGCGACGGAGCAGCTACAGCCCCGAGAGTATTCGGCGCGGAAAGAGGCCGGGCGTGGCCAGATTGACGCCGCATGAACGCGTTCATGGACATCCTTCAGGAAGGTCGCCACCAGTACGGTGCCGCGTAGTCGGGTGCGTTCGCGCAGCAGACATTAGAAGTGACTCTTTTCCCCCTCGAGAAAATCAGTGCCTCGCGTGCTGCAGTGCGACGCCCTGTGTTTTTGCGGCGACGAGAGAAGGCAAAATGCGCGTCAGACGTTGAACGCTCGAGAAGCGGTAGCCTCCGACTTCCATAACGAATGCCATCGACATGAGCGAACCTGTTTCCAGGAGGGCGATCCTGACAAGACATTTAATGATTGACTGCCGGGCAAATTGCGGACACGGCGATGTTCAATCGTCTCTGGAGTCTCACCGTACACGGTCAAGCGGGCAAAACCAATGGGACCAAAGTCCGATAGCAGCCCGGCGCTGCACTTTTTACCGCGCTGGACCTTGCGGTCGGCTCGTCGGACCCGCTAGAAACTCATCGCGAATCCGAACGACACGCCGTGCACGTTGCGACCGAACACGTAGCGCACCATCGCGCGCGTGCGGGTGACGATGATGGGATACCTGCTGCTATCGAGTTCGAGGCCGACTCCCAGCGACGTGAGGTCGTTGAAACCCAGCACCCCGGCGCTGTCGCCGAAATAGTGCGAGTAAGCGGCTTCGAGCACATAGCGGACTGGCCGGTCCAGCGCGTGCCAGCCGGTGGGCGCGCGCCAGCGTGTCCATAGGCTCACTTGCTGGGCCGTGGCCGAGCCCTGAACGGCCTGCGATGAACCGCCGAAACTGCGCAGGTAGATATCGGTCGCCCGCAATTCAGCGTCGATTTCGTAGTTTTCGCGGTAGTGCTCGTAGTCGAGCGTCAGGGAGCCGCCATAGCCGTAGGCATCGAGCGAGCCGTTCTCGAGGAACTGCAGGTTGCTGTCGGTGACGTGATTGAACAGCGTCTGCCCCACCTTCAGGTCGCTCGACACGCGCCCGATCGTACCGTTCAGGATCGGGCGGAATGCCAGTTCGTCGGTGATGCGGAAATCCCAGCCCAGGCCGACCGTGCCGCTGAAGGTGTTCCACTTGGTGGGCACCGCACGCTGCTGGGCGCCATCCGTGGCGATGAAAATCGGATCGTAGCGGCTGTAGGCGAGCGTGCCCTCCATGTACAACGGAAACGACCTGCTGAGCGTGAAACCGCCGCCGAATTGCGTCTGCCCGAAGCCGGGATTACCGGTCAGGCCGTTATTGACCGACAGATTGCTGGTCGTGACGTCCGGGACCGTCGTGTAGCTCATGATCGCGAGCACAGCGTCCGCGTGCTGCTTTACATTGCCGCCGATCACAGTGTTGATCGAAGATCGCGCTAGGGTCGTCTGGGCAATCACGAGACCGGGTAGCAGGAGCAAGGACAGAGCGACACACATCCGTGACGTGTGAAGAGTCCGATGTAACGGCAGTGCACGCATTCTTAAGCAACCTGGCCGGTTCTCCATGATAAGTAGGCATCGACACCCCGGGCCTGCCTCTGAGCTGCCTGTTCATTGCTGAAGTTGCATGAGCCCTTGAGGGCTTGCTCGAGGGCGATCGAAATGTTGACCGGCTTGCCAAGGGGAATGGATGGGGTATTGCAGCCGGCACCGAGAAGTGGCAATAGAAGTAGGGAAAGAGAAACATAGGTGGGCATGGCGATCTCCTGCCGAGACTCATACGATACCGGTCTGCCGGACGATCGATTTCAGGATCGGACAGCCACTGGCCTGCTAGATTCTGGAGAGAGAATGCCCACGAGCACCGCGTTTCTCAGCAAGTTGTCTGGTTGGCGTCGTGTATGTGTCGGGCAGCACGTGCGCGCCACTGAGGAAGTCGATGTGGCTTGTGGCGGATGTCTTCCACGGAGCAGATCCGCATCAGTGACGTTCCCGCTCTGCGCAAAGTGAGCGTGCGCCAATACGTTTTCCCCTCAGTGCTCAATAGAAAGTCACGCCGGTCACGAGCATCATGTTGCGAACCTGGTTCGTCGCGCTGCCGAGATTGGGGCTCAGTTGACCCCAGAAGTCGGCCGTGAAGGTTCCGCTACTGAAGCCTTCGCAAATGCATAGACCCCGCCGTTGAGTTCGGGCTTGCGCAAGGCTAGCGCCTGGAACACGAATGCAAGCATCAGCATGCCGACCGCGGTAATTGTCCAGCCGATCAGCACGGCGCCGGCATCCGCACTGGCCGCCATGTTCTGTGGCAGTGAAAAGATGCCGCCGCCCACCATCGAGCCTACGACGAGGGCAGTGAGCGCGCCGAGGCGCAGCTTGTTCGCTGAGGCGGGCGTCGCGGCGCTTTCGGGTGTCGGGGCGGCACGAGGCGTGGACGTCGAATCGGACATGGATGGTCTCCGGTACAAGCCGGTCGCGCCGCAGACTCGCGTTGCACCGACCAGTGAAAGCGCTTTCTTGTGTGAGGAGTGCGCGAATTTCCTGAAGCAAAAATGGAAAGCGCGCCTGATCGCGTTTCAAATCTGCTAGGGAACGACACGGCTCACAATAGGACCTTGGTCCAATAGGGCAAAGCTTTTCGTAGAAGTCGCTACTGCTGGCGTGTGTTAACTGGAAATACAAGAATTGCGCGGAAAGTAAGGAGCGGTATTTCGAGGGGTATGCAAGACCGATTTGTATGAACGCCGGTCATGTCTTTCTCCGGCAGCAAAGTGGACGACACCGCTTTGTGAGACCAGGTACGCCTCAGTTACTCCCGTTTCTCACCATTTACATCGAAGCACCGAATGGCCTTTCAGGATGACCGAACCGATCAATCGAATGATTATCGGACCAATACTTGCCGGAACCGGAGGCCTGCCGCAAACGGAGATGCAATTGGCAAATCTACGGCTGCTTTCAGTGGAAAAATCGCCATTTGAAATGTCCCCGGGTTGGCATGCGTGAATAGCACTTAGTAACCGCATTCCGACCCGCTACCGGGTGCAGTTTCATGCGAGATAGGCGACGCCGCCCGTTCGGAAGATGTTGGGAGGTCATAGCAATGACAGCCTCCGTGCGCAATGGCCGTCGGCGTCTGCATGCTGATCGAGCTCCGATGCTAGCGCAGAAATTAGCTGGTACGAGAGCGCATTGATCGCATTGTGCGATCCTGAGTAAGGTCGCCTTTTGCCACAAAACCTTTGCGCTCGTAATCTTACGCCGATAGCTCTTAACGTATCGCTCCCGTGCGTCCCTTTCATTCAGATGATACTGTCTTCGATTTCCGGGGAGGGCTATGCATGATTCTGCGCGCGTTTTCGGCGCGGGAGCGAGCGCTCTTCAAGGATGCAACACGCGCCTCGCCGAGTGCGATCATGGCGTCGGTGAGCTGTTCCATTTGCGTGTCCATTGATCTTTCGTCGCCAGACTGCAAGGAAATAAAGGCACCGTCAAAGCCAAGCATGCCAAAGTGAGCAACGTCGTCGACGACCTCTGATGCCCGGGTGTCGTCCTGAACGCTGAAAGCGTTCTGGACCAACTCTCGCATATAGCCGAGGCCCTCGTTGCGAACTTTGATAACCATCCGCAGAGCTTCAGGTTCCGCGGCCTCGTTGCTCATGACCAGGACGAGCATCAATCGCAGGAAGTTTTCCCGAGTCTTAAACACCTCGCCCACCTTTTTGAGGTACCAGCCTAGCCGCTCACGCGGTGTGCCATCTTCAGGTGGATTCCGGTGAGCTTCCTGCATGGCTGCGAAAAAGCCCCGGGCCCCCTGAGCCATCACTTCGGCCAGCAGTCCGGCTTTAGAGCCAAAGTGATGGTAGATCGCACTCTTCGGGATGCCTGTTGCATTGACAAGGGCGGACATTGAAGTGCCGGCATAACCGTAAGCGGACATCACACGCGATGCCGCGTCGAGGATTTCCTGGCGCGATCGCCGACCTCGACGATTGGTCGTCTTTTGCCGCTTTTCCATTGAACGATGATAGTCCCTAAAGTTATGAACCGAGCAGTACATTTCTTATGGCTTACCCTGGTGTTGGCTTGTGGACCTATTGGAAGATTCATTGGGCACGGGTGACGGAGAAGACGAACCTGGAGTCGCTCGCGGAGTTGGTACGCCGGCAAAGAAAGGCGCGGAGTTTGCCGCTGTTGCACGCGAGGTTGTCACGGCGCTGGGAGCCGGCAACCCGCACACCGCGGTTCAGTGGCGCATTACAGATTGTGCGGCGAGCGTTACGCGCCATGCTGGGTATCAGCCAGGTCCACATTGCGCGGCGTGACGCGCGCGCCGGGGAAACGGTCGCGGTACGGCTTTCGGTCCCGCGCAAGCGGCTGAATGCGAGCGCGGCCCCACTGACGATGCAGCGCGAGTCTGGCCTAAGCCAGATCCCGTCGTCATGCACGCCACGAACGCTTTCGCACAGCGCGTGACGGACCGGCACTGTCCGGGCATTGACCTGAGGAGTGAGACGGATGAGAAATCGGTATCCAGCAATCAAGCTGCCTGAGTCGGTGTTGCGCTACGCAAGGGAGCTAGCAGACACAGGGACCTACGCGGACTGGATCGCAATCTCCCAGCCCCTGTGTGCTCGATATGGGGAACACCGAAGCGCCCGGTTGCTGAGCGACCCCGCCGTTCGCGATGAGCTTGACCGGCGCTGCAATTTCGCGTCGCATCAGCGACAACAGCAACATGTGAATCCTCCGGGGATGCTTCCATGACGATACTGGCGGACGGGCCAGGTCGCGTCATGCCTCTTTCATGTATTCGCCCAGCATGGTGGATGACACTGAGGGATTACCGTCCCGCGCAAGAATGGCAGTGGATTCCTGGTAGCTGCCCACAACAGAATAGCATTCGCACGAGAGAGAGCGATGCTGCTGCAGGCGTCTGCCGAACGTCGGATCTTATAAAGGCAGTGTCGCCCGAAGAGACCAAACACTGCGGGACACCCGAACACTTCGCCGGCATGTCGGGAGTCTGCCGCCATTTGGACCTCCTTGACGAAAGAACATTGACTTACAGGAAAGCTCGCCGAACTCGGCCTATTCGCCAACTCCCTGGTGTGCTGCCGCTATTGCCGCATCACGCTCCTTTCCGGCTGCTGTCTTTTTCTCATCGAAAACTTTCTTTGCAGCGGCTACCTTCTTGTTGTAAACACGATTAGCTGCTGCAACCTGTTGGTGCATCCGCACGATTTCGTCGGGATGCTCTGTGGTCGCAGGCGCATTGCTTGCTGAATTGTCCTGGGCCCATACGTACGAATTCGATAGCACTACAACGAAGATGGCTGAGGCCGCAAATGCTGAAATCCTCATGATCTACTCCGGTGCGAGTTTGTGGATATGTCGCCGCCCTAAAGGTCGGTTGAATATCAACCTATACGACCACGTGCATGAAGCCAATGGGACCGAAGACCGATGGTGCTCACGAAACTCTAGTTAGGCGCGCAGTTCTTCCACGGACTCACGAACCGGAAAGGTGTGAAGGCCAACACGACCGCATGTCTGCGCGTGATCACTTCGGGGCTCGTGGCGTGCACCTTCATCCAATTCGGCATCACACTCGCGGCTCTGCTCAGCATGCTTCGTCTGACACATCGCTCGAATATGAGACCAAAGTCCAATAGCGTGCAGGCCACAGAGGAATTATTTTTGGCGTACACCCGGCAGCGATCGCCGGAGACCTGATCGTCGCTCTCTGATCGGATGTGCTGTCTGGACGTCGTCACAGACGGGCCGAGATGAAGATTGCGATTGGCGGTACGGCTGCGGCGCGGCGCGGGTCGGCGCGTGACTGCGGATGCCGCGTCAATAAGGGAGAAAGCCATGAAAGCAAACAGAACACTCAAGCTGGCTAGTGGAGCATTGATCGCTGTCGCGTCCATCAACGCATGGCCGCAAGGAAACGAGTCCGCCGCCACGTCCACGGAATCGGGCACGACGGCGGCTCCATCGAAGTCGGACATTAGAAAAGCGAATGGAGCCCTCAGCAAAAAGGTGCTGCGCGCGCTTACAAAGGGTGGGGTCGACACCTCGCACTTCACAGTGCTGGTCAAAGGTAGTGCGGTGACGCTCGCAGGGCATGTCCCGGATAATTACCAGATCGAAAAGGCCGGCAACATTGCGAAGGACGTTCCCGGCGTTACGTCGGTGACGAATGCCCTGGCGATTCACGACTGACATTATTGTTTTCCGTCGTGTGAATCGTAAATTGCGTTACATGAATCACTATTTCCAGAGAACGGATGCTTGAAGGATTTGAATGAGCGCTGTCCTTGGTGCTATTCAATCGGTCTGCAACTCAATGAACGTCGCATGAGCGGCGTGAGGATAGCTGCTCGTGGCTCACGCGCAGCAGGGATTTCTGAACGCCCGCTTCACTTTTGACAGCCGCTAATTGCTGCGAGCTTTTTCGTCCAGGGCCGGTGCACACGTGCACAGTCATATAACGAGATCGACGTGGACCGCCGCTGTCCTTGCAACGATCACGGCTCTGTCCTTTGACGCGTGCGTCGACGAAAAGCAGCCGCTCAGTTTTACCGATCCTGATGATGGGAAACTCGACATGAGCGATTTCCTCATCAAACACAAAGGCGCGTTACCCGTGCCGGTCGTGATCACCGAACCGGCCGTTGGCTATGGCTTCGGACTTGGGCTGCTGTTCTTTTCCGGGCCGATTGGCGAATCAGGCGCGACGGATTCGACGGGCCAACCTGCCAACCGTGGTCCGCCGAACGTCACGGCGCTGGGTGGTCTGTACACGCAGAACGGCACCTGGGCCGCGGCGGCCGCTCATTTCCACACGTGGGACGACGACCGTTTCCGCTACCTCGGCGCGGTCGCGAAAGTCGACGCGCATCTCGACTACTTCGGTCTATCCAAGCAGCCAAGGGCCTACACCTTGCTGGGCGCGGGTCTGCTTCAGCAGTTTCTTGCGCGCATTGGCAATAGCCGCTGGTATGCGGGCGTGCGTTATGTGTTCTTCGATGCTTCGTCGAACTTCGCGGGCGGAGTCGTTCCCACCGAGGTGCGCAACTTCCAGAAGGATCAGCGGATCGGCGCCGGCAGTCTGATCGTGGACTATGATTCGCTCGACAACATCTTCTATCCCGGCTCCGGCAGCTTCGCCGAACTCGAGAGCCAATTCGCGCGCACGGGCTTCGGCGGTACGCAGAATTACATTCCGTTTTATGCGCAGCCGTACGTCGATTTGCGTGGCGTGCAGAAGGGCCGTTACCAGGACCGCAATGCGATCTCGATCGAGGCGGAGTTGCGGTGGGATCTTACGCCGCGTTGGCGAGTGCTAGGTTTTACAGGCGCCGGCAAGGCCTACGGGCGACTGGAGAGCTTCTCCCAAGCTCAGGACGTCCAGAGTGTCGGCGTCGGGTTCCGATATCTGATTGCGCGCAAGCTCGGCGTTTCGATTGGTATCGACATTGCCCACAGCAAGGATCAGAACGCGTTCTACGTACAGGTCGGCAGCGCATGGCGTTGAGACACGACGCGATCGCGCCCTTCGTCATGGTCATCGATACGGAAACGATCGATCGCTACGAGGAAACCAACCCGTCAGGGCAGGCCAGAATCCGAAACAGGTTTCCTTTGCAAAGAACCCCTGGGCAGAACCACTGGGCGGCTGATTGTGCCCTCGTGTGCAAGCCTGGACGCCGGATAAGTCATAATATGGCATTCCACGCCCGCGCCCTTGGTGGGGGCCTTCGTCCATCGTCCCACTGCCGCCTATGCACGACCTCAAAATCGACCGCAATGTCAAAACCTTGCGTGAACTCACGCTCGACAAACTGCGCGCCGCGATAGTCCAGGGGTATTTCCGGCCGGGCACCCGCCTCGTCGAACGCACGCTGTGCGACGAGCTTGGCGTGAGCCGCACTGTCGTGCGCGAGGTGCTGCGGCATCTGGAGACCGAAGGCTTGGTCGAGATCGTCGCGCGGCAAGGTCCGATCGTCGCGCGGCTCGACCCCGCACAGGTCGGCGAGATTTACGAATTGCGCGGGCTGCTCGAAGCGAACGCCGCGCGGGCCTGCGCCGAGAACGCGACGCCAGAAGTCGTGCGGCAACTGCGCGAGATCCGCGCAGTCATCGAAGACGCGTTCGAGAAACGCGATCTGCCGCGCGTGCTCGAATACACCGAGCGCTTCTACGAAACGCTGTTCGAAGCCGCCAACAAACAGGTGTCGCTGGCGGTCGTCACGTCGCTGAACGCGCGCATCAACCGGCTGCGCGCATTGACCATCGCAACGCCGGGCCGCGGCAGCGACTCGAACCGCGAGATGAACCTGCTGCTCGACGCGATCGAGCGGCGCGACGGCGACGCGGCTTCCGCAGCGTCGTTCGCGCATATCAAGCGGGTGTCGGAACTGGCTTTGACGGTTCTTGCGGAGCAGAACGAAGCGACCGGCGACGCCTAAACCCCATCCGCAGCCGCCCCATCAAGGCCGCCGGCATCTGCCGGCGGCCTTTTTTTGTTTGTTTGATCAGCCAAACACACAACGCTTAGCCCAAAGCGTGCCTGAGCAACTCCCCCCAATATCATGGTATTCCATAATACGTCATGCATTGTCGTAGGCCATAAGATGGCATACCATAATCTCATCGATTTTGTATTGCGGCTCGAAGCCTGAAAGGAGAACCCCATGACGTTCGAAGTGGAGCGTGTCCGATGAAGCCCGATTTATCGCCGACGCGCGTGATTTCGCATGGTCAGCGTGGCCGAACCGCGGGCACCTGCTACAGCGTGTACGCGCCGCAATCGGACGCCGCCGCCGAAACCGTCGTGCTGATCCACGGCGTGGGCATGAATCAGAGCGTGTGGGCGCCGCAGATCGATGCGTTAGCCGAATCGTTTTGGGTCGTTGTCTACGACATGCTGGGGCACGGCGACAGCGTGCTGCCAAGCGCGGAGCCCTCGCTCGACGAATACGCGGCGCAGCTCGCGTCGCTGCTCGACGCGCTGCGGATCGAGCGCGCGCACGTGGTGGGGCACTCGATGGGCGCGCTGGTCGCGCTCGAATTCGCGCTGACCCACCCCGAGCGCACGCTGAGCGTCGCCGCGTTGAACGCGGTGTACGACCGCACGCCGGCGCAGCGCGAGGCGGTGATGACGCGCGCGGCCACGCTCGGCGATGCGCGTGCCGACACCGGGGTGGACGGAACACTGTCGCGCTGGTTCGGCGATCCCATTCCGGGACATCTCACCCAGGCCGCGCGGGCGGTGCGCGCGCTGCTGCTTGCCGTCGATCCGGTGGGCTACGCGCGCACCTACCGTCTGTTCGCCTGCTCGGACGACGCGCATGTCGGGCGTCTCGCGAGTCTCGCGGTTCCCGCGCTATTTCTGACGGGCGAGGGCGACCCGAATTCGAGCGCGCAGATGTCGCGGGCGATGGCCGCGGCGGCACCGCATGGCCGCGCCGAAATCATCGCGAACGCGCGCCACATGATGAACGTCACCGACCCGGCGCGCGTGAACGCAAGCCTGCTCGCTTTCCTCGTCGAAGCATCGGCGCTGCGACGGAAGAAGCCCGCAACGACCACAGCAACGAACGCAGCAACTACCGCAGTCGCAGTACCAACCGGAGAACGCCATGGCTGAGTCGATTACCGCCCCGAGCGCGCAACCCGCTTTCGATATCGTCGATTTTCGACGCGCGCTCGGCGCTTTCGTGACGGGCGTCACCGTCGTCACGACGATCCAGGCAGACGGCTCGCCGCGCGGCTTTACGGCGAACTCGTTCACGTCGGTATCGCTCGATCCGCCGCTGATTCTCGTGTGCATCGCGAAGACCGCGGCGAGTTATGCGGTGTTCTCGGACACGCACCGCTTCGCGGTGAGCGTGCTCGCCGAAGACCAGAAGCATGTGTCGGGCGTGTTCGCTTCGAAGGCCGCGGACAAGTTCTCGCAAGTGCCGTGGAGCACGCGCAAAACGGGCGCGCCGGTGATGGATGGCTCAGCGGCGAGCTTCGACTGCACGACGCATCAGGTGATCGATGCGGGCGATCACATCATCCTGATCGGTCGCGTGGTGGACTTCGTGCAAACGAGTTCGTCGCCGCTTGGCTACTGCCGCGGCGCGTACGTGAACTTCAGCCTGTCGCAGGACGCGCTGGCCGCGGCCGGTACGCGCGCGCAAGTCGGCGCGATCCTCGAGCATCGCGACGGGCTGGTGCTCGTCGACACCGGCAAAGGTCTGGGGCTGCCAACCGGCATCAAGCTCGACCCGGCCACCGACCCCGCGAGCCTGCACGGCGTGCTCGCGAAGCTCGGCCTGCGCGTGCATCTCGACTTCCTGTTCGCGGTATTCGAGGACGGCAGCGGCAAGGAGCCCGGCGTGCATATCTACTATCGCGGCCGCGTGATTCCGAACGGCTCGCCGTGGCTCGACAGCAGCGTGCGCATCGTGCCGCTGTCCCAGATTCCGTGGGACGACGTGAGCGACGCCGCCGTGCGCTCGATGCTCGAACGCTATGAGCGCGAACGCAGGCAGGACGCGTTCGGCATTTATGTCGGCGACAGCGAAGCCGGCACCGTGCAGCCGCTCGGCCTCGCGCATTGACAGCTCGGCACCGCTGCAACCCAAAACTCACAACTCACAACGATGAAGCCGGCGCGTTTTCTCGCCGCCGGACCGACGAAGCAACACCCAACCGTATCCCGGAGACAGACATGAGCAGCAGAAGCATTCCGTTTATCGCACCGTTGTTCGTTGCTTGCGCGACGGCGTTCGCGACAGCGCCCGCACTCGCCGCAGACCCGATTGTCTTCACGAGCTGGGGCGGCACCACGCAGTCGTCGCAACAGAAGAATTGGGCGCAGCCGTTCACGCAGGCGAGCGGCGTCACCGTATTGATGGACGGCCCGACCGACTACGGCAAGCTGAAGGCAATGGTCGATAGCGGCAACGTGAGCTGGGACGTCGTCGATGTGGAGGGCGACTTCGCGTACGCCGCGCAAAAGGCCGGCCTGATCGAGCCGATCGACTACTCGGTCGTGAAGAAGGACGAACTGGACCCGCGCTTCGCGACGCCGGACGCGGTAGGCAGCTTCTATTACTCGTTCGTGCTCGGCTACAACAAGTCGAAGTACACGGGCGCACAGCCGCAGACGTGGGCGGATCTGTTCGACACCAAGAAATTCCCCGGCAAGCGCACGTTCTACAAGTGGTCGGCACCGGGCGTGCTGGAAATCGCGCTGCTCGCCGACGGCGTGCCGCCGAACAAGCTCTATCCGCTCGACCTCGATCGCGCGTTCAAGAAGCTCGACACGATCAAGGGCGACATCGTCTGGTGGAGCGGCGGCGCGCAATCGCAGCAACTGCTCGCATCGGGCGAAGCGCCGATCGGGATGTTCTGGAATGGTCGCTTGCACGCGCTCGCGCAGACCGGTGTGCCGGTGGCCATTTCGTGGAACCAGAACCTGACCGCCGCCGACATGCTCGTGATTCCGAAGGGTGCCAAGCATCGCGCGGAAGCGATGAAGTATCTGGCGGCCGCGACGAGCCCGCAGGCGCAGGCGAAATTCGCCGCGGAGACGGGTTACGCGCCGATCAACGTGAAGTCGGCCGCGCTGATGCCGGCCGCGATGGCGAAGACGCTGCCCGACCAGTACAAGGACTCGCAGATCAATCTCGACATGAAGTACTGGGCCGACAACCGCGACGCGATTGCGAAGCGCTGGTACGCATGGCAATCGAAATAAGCCGCACGGACCGACGTTAGAGCCGAGCGCCGCGCAGTGAATCGGCGCGCACAGAGACACCGAGCAGGAGACATCATGCCCAACGTAATGAGTACCGTCGCGCATCCGCCCGCGACGGCCGCGCGCAAGCGGCGCGACTGGCGCAGCATATGGCTGCTGACGCCGGCCATGCTGCTGCTGCTGATCTTCTTCCTGCTGCCGGTGCTGTCGCTGCTATTGCGCAGCGTGCTCGAGCCGACGCCGGGACTGGAGAACTATCAGCAACTGGTTGGTTCGACCACGTATCTACGCGTCTTCGGCAATACCTTTCTCGTCGCGACGGTCGTCACGCTCGTGACGGTGCTAGTGGGCTTTCCGATGGCATGGCTGCTCGCGATCGCGCCGCGCAAGCTCAGCTCTTTGCTATTCGCGATCCTGCTGCTGTCGATGTGGACCAACCTGCTCGCAAGGACTTTCGCGTGGATGGTGCTGTTGCAGGGCACGGGTCCGATCAACCGCGCGCTGATGGCGATCGGCCTGATTCACGAGCCGCTCGCGCTCGTGAACAACCTCACCGGCGTGACGATCGGCATGACGTACATCATGCTGCCGTTCCTCGTGATGCCGCTGCACGCGACGCTGCGCGGCATCGATCCGTCGACGCTGCGCGCCGCCGCGGTTTGCGGTGCGAGCCGCTGGCAGGCGTTCTGGCGCATCCTCGTGCCGCTCGCGATGCCGGGCGTGGCATCCGGCGCGCTGATGGTGTTCGTGATGGCGCTCGGCTACTTCGTCACACCCGCGCTGCTCGGCGGCCCGTCTTACATGATGCTTGCCGAACTCATCGCACAGCTCGTGCAGGAACTGCTGAACTGGGGCCTCGCCGGTGCCGCCGCTTTCGTACTGCTGAGCGTGACGCTGGTGCTCTATGCGTTGCAATTGCGCTTCACCGGCAGTGCGCGTGCAATTCAGGGAGGACGCTGACATGTTGCTCGATTTCGATCGTCTCGGCGGGCTTCGCTGGGCACTGGTGGCGATAGGCGCGGCCGTCGCACTGTTTCTGCTGCTGCCGATCCTGTTCATCGTCGCGCTGTCGTTCGGCGATTCGCAGTGGCTGATCTTCCCGCCGCCGGGCTGGACGCTGGAGTGGTATCGGCAGCTTTTCACGGACGCGGGCTGGATCGATTCGCTGCTGACGAGCGCGAAGCTGGCGGTGATCGTGATGGCGCTTTCGGTGCTGCTCGGTTTTCTTGCGTCGCTTGCGCTGGTGCGCGGCAAGTTCCGCGGCCGTGAAGCGGTGAAAGGCTTCTTCCTGACACCGATGGTGCTGCCCGTCGTCGTTCTGGCCGTCGCGCTGTATGCGTTCTTTCTGCGCATCGGCCTGAACGGCACGATGACCGGCTTCGTGATCGGCCATCTGATCATTGCGCTGCCGTTCTCGATCATCTCCATCAGCAACTCGCTGGTGAGCTTCGATACGGCGCTCGAAGACGCGGCGCTGATCTGCGGCGCGTCGCCGCTGACCGTGAAGCTGCGCGTGACCCTTCCCGCGATCCGGCTCGGCCTGTTCGCCGCCGCGATCTTCGCGTTTCTGGCGTCGTGGGATGAAGTCGTGGTGTCGATCTTCATGTCGAGCCCGACCTTGCAAACGTTGCCCGTGCGAATCTGGTCGACGCTGCGGCAGGACCTGACGCCCGTCGTTGCGGCGGCGTCTTCACTGCTCGTCGCATTGACGACCGTATTGATGCTGGCGGGCGCCGTGCTGCGCCGCGCGCGCTAATCGACGTAATCAGCGAGGTAAACAAGCCATGACTGCATTCCTGCAAATCCAGCGTCTGCGCAAGACCTACGACGACGTCGTCGCCATCGACCAGGTTTCCCTCGATGTGCGCAAGGGCGAGTTCATGACCTTTCTCGGACCGTCCGGTTCGGGCAAGAGCACGACGCTGTATATCGTCGCGGGCTTTCAGGAGCCCTCCGACGGCCGCGTGCTGCTCGACGGCAAACCGCTGTTGGCGGTCGCACCGAACAAGCGCAACATCGGCATGGTGTTTCAGCGCTATACGCTGTTTCCGCACCTGACCGTGGGTGAGAACGTGGCATTTCCGCTGCGCGTGCGCCGGCGCCCGCAAGCCGAGATCAACGCGAAAGTCGACAAGATGCTCAAGCTCGTGCATCTGTCCGAGTGCCGCGACCGGATGCCCGCGCAGTTGTCGGGTGGGCAACAGCAACGCGTGGCGATTGCTCGCGCGCTCGCCTACGATCCGCCCGTGCTGCTGATGGACGAGCCGCTGTCGGCGCTCGACAAGAAGCTGCGCGAGGAAATCCAGCTCGAATTGCGCCGCATCCACCAGGAGACGGGCGTGACGATCCTCTACGTCACGCACGACCAGGAGGAAGCGCTGCGCCTGTCCGACCGCATCGCGGTGTTCAACAAAGGCCGCATCGAGCAGGTGGGCACCGGTGAAGAGCTGTACGCGAACCCGGCGTCGCGCTTCGTCGCGAGCTTCATCGGCAATTCGAATTTTTTGCCGGTGAAGGTCACGAAGAACAGCGACGGCCGCATGAACGGCGTGTTTCCGAACGGTCACGAGATCGCGTCGGACGCCTTCAGTCCCGCGCTTACCGCGGGCGACGACGGCACCTTGATGATCCGCCCCGAGCAGATGCGCATCAGCGCGCTGCAAACTGCCAGCGGCACGAGCGGCCTGCCTGTGACGGTGCGTGATATCACGTATCTCGGCGACGCGATGCACTACGCGGTGGCGACGCCGTGGCAGCAGGAAATCTCGATCCGGATGCCGGCCGCGCATCGGCACGACAGCGGTATCGCGATCGGCACCCAGGCGCTCGTCGACTGGGACGCACGCGATGTGCGCCTGTTCGCTCAAGCATAACGGCGACTGTCATGAGCGGCGCACTGCCATCGCTGAAGGTTCAACGCCCGACGACCACCTTGCGCGAACTCGCGCTCGAAAAAATGCGCACGGCGATCCTTGAGGCCCATTTCCATCCCGGCGAGCGGCTCGTCGAGCGCTCGCTGTGCGAGATTCTCGGCGTGAGCCGCACCGTGGTGCGCGAGGTGTTGCGGCATCTGGAAACGGAAGGGCTCGTCGACTCGATACAGAACCAGGGGCCGATCGTCGCCGTGCTCGACTTCGATACGGCGGCGGAGATCTACGAGATACGCGCGCTGCTCGAAGGCGAGGCGGCGATGGCGTGCGCTCAGCATGCGGACGAGCAGACAGTTGCCGATCTGGCTGATTTCATCGAGCAGATCCAGGCGGCGTTCGAAGCGCAGGATCATCAGGCCGTCAGGGCACTCACTTCGGCGTTCTACGAACGCATGTTCATCAGCGGGAAAAAGCATGTGGCCTGGGAGATCGTGCAGTCGCTGACCGCGCGCATCAACCGGCTCAGAGCGCTGACGATCGCTTCCGACGACCGCGGCCGCCAGGCCGTCGACGAGATGCACCGGATTCTTTCGGCCATCGAGGCGCGCGATACCTCGGCCGCGCGCGAGGCCGCGATTGCGCATGTGCACCGGGTGGCCGAAATCGCCCGCAAGCTGCTGGCGGAAGGGCACGAGCAGGCGGTATGGCGTCAGGCGCGCTAGCACTCGGGCGTTTCCAATCAACCGGCGCGCGGAACATCGCATCAACCGCATTTTGTGTAATGAAGGAAAGCAACGTGGAATTGAAGACCCTGTTGAAGGACGCGGCGCTTCTGCGCCATCAGGCTTATATCGACGGGCAATGGTGCCCGGCCGACTCGGGTGCGAGCTTCGACGTATCGGACCCGGCAACGGGCGCAACGCTCGGCAGCGTTCCGTCGATGGGCGAGGCCGAAACGACGCGGGCAATCGATGCGGCCAACGCCGCGTGGCCAGCGTGGCGAGCCCGCACGGCCAAGCAGCGCGCGGTCGTGATGCGCCGCTGGTACGAGCTGATAATCGAGAACGCCGACGACCTCGCGCTGATCCTGACCGCGGAACAGGGCAAGCCGCTCGCCGAAGCGAAAGGCGAAATCGCTTACGGCGCGTCGTTCATCGAGTGGTTCGCCGAGGAAGGCAAACGCGTGGCCGGTGACACACTCGCGACGCCGGCATCGGACAAGCGGCTCGTCGTCCTCAAGGAGCCGATCGGTGTGTGCGCCGCGATCACGCCGTGGAATTTTCCGAACGCGATGATTACCCGCAAGGTGGGCCCGGCGCTCGCGGCGGGCTGCCCGATCGTCGTGAAGCCCGCCGAAGCCACGCCGTTCTCCGCGCTCGCGCTCGCGGTTCTGGCCGAGCGGGCCGGCGTGCCCAAGGGCGTGCTCAACGTCGTGACCGGCGATCCGAAGGCAATCGGCGGGGCGATGACGAGCAGTTCAGTGGTTCGCAAGCTGTCGTTCACCGGATCGACCGGGGTGGGCAGATTGCTGATGGCGCAAAGTGCGCCCACGGTGAAGAAGGTCACGCTCGAACTGGGCGGCAATGCGCCGTTCATCGTATTCGACGACGCCGATCTCGATGCAGCGGTAGAAGGCGCAATTGCATCGAAGTACCGCAACAACGGGCAAACCTGCGTGTGCACGAATCGCTTCTACGTGCATGAGCGGGTGTACGACGCGTTCGCGTCGAAGCTGGCTACGGCAGTCGAAGCCCTGAAGGTCGGGCACGGTATGGAGGGCGGCGTCACGCTGGGTCCGCTGATCAACGACGCGGCGCTCAGCAAGGTCGAAGCGCACATCGCCGATGCGCTCGGCAAAGGGGCGTCGCTTGTCACCGGCGGCAAGCGACACGCGCTCGGCCACGGCTTTTTCGAGCCCACGGTGCTGACCAACGTCACCGCGCAGATGGCCGTGGCGAAAGACGAGACCTTCGGCCCGCTCGCGCCGCTGTTCCGTTTCTCGAGCGACGAAGAAGTGGTGAGGCTCGCCAACGACACCGAGTTCGGTCTGGCCACCTACTTCTACAGCCGCGATATCGGCCGCATCTGGCGCGTGGCCGAACAACTCGAATACGGGATGGTGGGGATCAACACCGGCCTGATCTCCAACGAAGTGGCGCCGTTCGGCGGCGTGAAGCAGTCGGGTCTCGGCAGGGAAGGTTCGCACTACGGGATCGATGACTACCTCGTGATCAAGTACCTGTGCGTGGCGGTTTGACCTCGCTCCGATAGTCAGCGCGCGGCACGGCCAAGCGTAGAATTGCGGGCGCAGCGGCGAGCCGATTCGTCGCCGGACCGGAGACCGATGGCTGATGGAAATCAAGTGGATCGAAGACTTCATCGCGCTCGCCCGCTATCAGAGCTTTTCCCGCGCGGCGGAGTTTCGCAACGTCACGCAGTCGGGTTTCAGCAGACGGATTCAGCAGCTCGAACAATGGGTCGGCGCCGATCTCGTCGACCGTACCGGCTTTCCGCCGACCTTGACTCCGGCAGGCCAACTGTTTCGTGACGCGGCCGAAGACATCCTCGACAAGCTGTTCGACACGCGCGCGATCATTCGCACCGAACAGCGCATCGCGGGCACGAGCCTGCAGATCGCGGCGGGCCACACGATCGCGCTGAACTTCCTGCCCGCGTGGTTGCGCACGCTGTCGAAGCATGTCGGCGAAGTACGCGCGCGCGTGATTCCGGCAAATGTGCACGATTCGATACTGATGCTGGTCAACGGCAACTGCGAGCTGATGTTCGCTTACCACCATCCGCAACTGCCGTTGCATCTCGATCCGGCCAGGTACGAATGCGTGACCGTGGGCGTCGACACCTTCATGCCGGTATGCAGGCCCAACCAGCGGCTTGCGCACGTGTACCGTCTGCCGGGCCTGATCGAACATCCGATGCCGTTCATCGCCTATACGGAGACCAGCTACTTTGGGCGCTGCTTCAAGTTGCTGATGGAGCAAAGCAAAGCGTCGCCCGCCTTGCATCTTCATTACGAGTCCGACATGGCCGAGGTCGTGAAGAAGCTCGTGCTGGAAGGCGAGGGCGTCGCATGGCTGCCGAAGAGCTCGATCGCCGCCGAACTCGATAGCGGCCAACTCGTCGCCGCCGGCCGCTCGGAATGGCAACTGCAACTGGAGTTGCGCGTGTACCGTGATCTGACGAATCGCAGCGAACTGCTCGATACGCTGTGGCGGCATCTTCGGGCTTCGTCGGGGCTCGCCGAACAGCGCTGATAGGGTTATCCCGCGTTATGCGAAACTTGCATAGCCGTATGCAACACTAGCATTCAAGGCGGTTCCGCCGTCTCTAGAATTCCGTCCAGACACAAAAAAGCGGTACATCGACATGCGATGTGCCGGCCATTCCCGAGCGCGCGCCGGTCGATGCCGACCGTTCGTGCGCCATCCCAGGACGGAGACACATGAAGAATCGGCTCACCCTCTACATCCTCGCCGGCATGCTGCTCGGCGTGGCCGTCGGCTATGTCTGCCATCGCACGGCGGCCGATGCCGCGCACGCGAAGGAGATCGCCGGCTACTTTTCGATCATCACCGATATCTTCCTGCGGCTCGTGAAGATGATCATCGCGCCGCTCGTGTTCGCCACGCTCGTGTCGGGTCTCGCCGGCATGGAAGGCACCAGCGACGTGCGCCGCATCGGCCTGCGCTCGATCGCGTGGTTCCTGTGCGCGTCGCTGTTCTCGCTCGCGCTCGGCCTCGTGCTGGCGAATCTGCTGCAACCGGGCGCGGGTTTGCACATGGCCCAGACGAGCGCTGACGTGGCCACCGGCCTCAATACGTCGAGCCTGAACTTCAAGGACTTCGTCACGCACGCGTTCCCCACCAGCATCATCGATGCGATGGCGCGCAACGATATCCTGCAGATCCTCGTCTTCTCGGTGCTGTTCGGCATCGTGCTCAGCGTGATCAAGTCGGACCCGCGCGTCGCGCCGCTGATCGCGGGCGTCGAAGCGCTCGTGCCCACCATGCTGAAACTGACCGATTACGTAATGCGTCTCGCGCCTCTCGGTGTGTTCGGCGCGCTGGCCTCGGCGATCACGGTGCATGGTCTCGACGTGCTGACCACGTACGGCAAGCTCGTCGCGAGCTTCTATACAGGGCTCGCGCTGCTGTGGGCGGCGCTGATTCTTGCCGGCTACGCGTTTCTCGGCAAGCCGATCTGGGCCTTGCTCAAAGCGATCCGCGAACCCGCGATGCTGGCGTTCTCCACCGCGAGCAGCGAGGCTGCGTATCCGCGCCTGACGGAGAAGCTGGAGGAATTCGGCGTCGACAAGAAAGTGGTCGGCTTCACGTTGCCGCTCGGCTATGCGTTCAATCTCGACGGCTCGATGAT
Organism: Paraburkholderia sp. JPY465; assembly: GCF_050436725.1. NCBI lineage: Bacteria > Pseudomonadati > Pseudomonadota > Betaproteobacteria > Burkholderiales > Burkholderiaceae > Paraburkholderia > Paraburkholderia sp. JPY465. The sequence continues at coordinate 268,607 of NZ_JBNDMT010000006.1, read as the reverse complement.
GTATCAGGCGTTCGCCGCGATCTTCATCGCGCAGGCGTTCGGCATCGACATGCCGATCAGCACGCAGATCGTGATGCTGCTGGTGCTGATGGTGAGCAGCAAGGGGATGGCGGGCGTCGCGCGCGGCTCGGTGGTCGTCGTCGCGGCGGTGGCGCCGATGTTTCATCTGCCGCCATCGGGCGTCGTGCTGGTGCTCGCGATCGACCAGATTCTCGACATGGGGCGCACGGCGACCAACGTGATCGGCAACAGCATCGCGACGGCGGCCATCGCGAAGTGGGAAGGCAAGCGCGTGGCGCGCCAGGAGCGCCGCGCGGCGATCGCGACGGCTTCGTTCGGTCAGCTCGAAGGCGAGACGAAATGAGCGGCATCGATGCAACCGCTGCCACGAGCGCGCGCAAGTTCGGCGTGGTGGGCGGGCTCGGCCCGCTCGCGAGTGCGGACGTGTTCTTCAAACTGATCAAATCGACGCCGGCCACGCGCGACGCCGAGCACTTCGATGCGATTTTCGAGCAGCAGCCGTTTCGCAGCGCCGATGCCGACAGCGAGACATTGACGCAGCGCAAGCTGTACATCTTCGATCTGATCAGCAGTTTCGAGAAGCGCGGCGTGACGACAGTCGTGCTGCCGTGCTTCCTGAGCCACACGTTCATCGACGAACTGAAAGCCAATTCGCCGCTGCAAATCGTCGATATGGTCGAGGCGGTGCGCAGCCACGTGCGCAGAAGATTTCCCGCGGTACGCCGCGTGGGCGTACTCGCGTCGGCCTATACGCGGCGCAAGCGTCTGTTCGAGAAGTACTTCGCGGCGCCCGAATTCGAACTGATCCATCCGCGTATCAGCGACGGAACGGATTTCGTCACCGAAGCGGTCTATGGCGAGGATGGCGTGAAGAGCGGCAATCTGCGTGGCCGTCCGGTCGAGTTGCTGCGCGCGGCTTGCGAAGATCTGATCGCGCAGGGCGCCAATGTGATCGTGCCGGGGCTCACCGAGATCGCGTTGGTCGCGGACGAACTGGGTGCGTTGCGTGTGCCGCTCGTCGATTCGAACCTGGCTTACGCGCAATATGTCGTGTCCGGCCAGTACCACACGCCGGAGACGATCTTCAAGGTCGGCGTGGTGGGCGGCGTGGGTCCGGCGGCCACCGTCGATTTCATTCACAAGATCGTGCGCGCGACGCCCGCGCAGCGCGATCAGGACCACATCAAGCTGCTCGTCGAGCAGAACCCGCAGATCCCGGATCGCACGGAGAATCTGATCGGCGACGGACCGGACCCGACCATCTCGCTGTACGCGACCTGCAAGAAGCTCGAAACGGGCGGCGCGGATCTGATCGCGATTCCTTGCAATACCGCACATGCCTTCGTCGAGCGGATTCAGCCTTATCTCGGCGTGCCGATCGTCAATATGCTGACGGTGACGGTGCGTTATCTGCGCGAGTCGTTTCCCGCGCTGCGCTCGGTCGGTGTGCTCGCGACTTCCGGCACGCTCGCGAGCGGCGTCTACCAGAAGGCGCTCGAATCGCAGGGTTTGCGGCAGGTCGTGCCGTCACCCGCGCTGCAGGCGCGCGTGATGGACGCGATTTACGGCAAGCAAGGCGTGAAGGCCGGATTCACCGCCGGGCAGTGCCAGCAAGACCTCGCCGCGGCGATCGATGGGCTCATCGCCGAAGGCGTAGAAGTAATCGTTCTCGGCTGCACGGAACTGCCGCTGCTGCTGCGTGAGCCCTATGTGATCGGCGCGAACGGCGCGCGCGTGAGCGTCGTCGATCCGACCGATGTGCTCGCGAAGCAGTGCGTCGCCTGCGCGACCGCGCCGCCTCGATAAGCCAACCGCATCACCCATTCAACGCGACGGACCTGCACACGACGTGTGCCGGATGACCCCGCTCGCCTGTCGTTTTCAGAACCTGAGAGGACCTCATGCTTGCACCGACCGAACGTATCGAACACGACCTTCTCGGCGATCTCGCCGTGCCCGCGACCGCGTATTACGGCGTTCATACGCTGCGCGCGTTGCAGAACTTTCCGATCACCGGCCTTCCGATCTCCGTGTATCCGAACCTCGTCAACGCACTGGCGAGCGTGAAAGAAGCCGCGGCACTCGCGAATCACGATCTCGGCCTGTTGAGCGCAGTGAAGATGCAGGCCATCGTGCATGCATGCCGGCAGGTGCGTTCAGGCACCGCGCACGAGCATTTCGTCGTCGATGTGATTCAGGGCGGCGCGGGCACCTCGACCAACATGAACGCGAACGAGGTGATCGCCAATCTCGCGCTCGAACATCTCGGGCGACAGCGCGGCGAATACGCGATTCTCCATCCGAACGAGGATGTGAATCTCGGCCAGAGCACCAACGACGTTTATCCGACCGCGCTGAAGATCGCCACGCACGCCGGAATCATGCAACTCGTCGATGCGATGGGCGTGTTGCGCGCGTCGTTCGAACGCAAGGCGGTGGAATTCGGCAACGACCTGAAGATGGGCCGCACGCAGCTTCAGGACGCCGTACCGATGACGCTCGGCCAGGAGTTCAGCACCTTCGCGGTGATGCTCGGCGAAGATGAAGAGCGGCTGAAGGAGGCCGCCCAACTGATCTGCGAAATCAATCTCGGCGCGACGGCGATCGGCACCGGCATCAACACGCATCCGGAATACGCGCAGCTTGCATGCAGGCACCTGAGCGAAATAACCGGTATCGCATTGACCACGTCGCCGAATCTGGTCGAAGCGACGCAGGATGTCGGCTCGTTCGTGCAGCTTTCCGGCGTACTGAAGCGCGTCGCCGTCAAACTGTCGAAGACCTGCAACGATCTTCGCCTGCTTTCGAGCGGCCCGCGCGCGGGCCTCGGCGAAATCAACCTGCCGCCGGTGCAGGCGGGCTCGAGCATCATGCCGGGCAAGGTGAATCCGGTGATTCCGGAGGTCGTCAACCAGATCGCGTTCGAAGTCATCGGCAACGATGTGACGGTGAGCTTTGCCGCCGAAGCAGGGCAACTCCAGCTCAACGCGTTCGAGCCGATCATCGCGCACAGCCTGTTCAAGAGCGTCGCCCATTTGCGCGCGGGGTGCCTGACGCTCGCGTCGAAATGCGTCGACGGCATTAGCGCGAATCGCGAGCGTCTGCGCGCGATCGTCGAGAACTCGATCGGCATCGTGACCGCGCTGAACCCGTACATCGGCTATACACACTCGACCGATGTCGCGAAGGAAGCGCTGGCCTCGGGCAAGAGCGTCGCGCAGATCGTGATCGACAAAGGGCTGCTGAGCCAGGCGCAGCTCGACCAGATCCTTCAACCAGCGATGCTGACGCAACCGAGAAAAATGTCCCCAGCGCAATGAGCGACGACGGTTTTGCTGGACACAGGTCGCGTGCATACGCACGCGGCTCTTTCAAACGATGTGGAGACGAAACATGAGCATCAAGATCAATCGAAAAGCAATGCGGTTGTGCGGTTCGGCGGCACTGCTGATCGCCGCACTTGCCGCGGGTACCGGCGCGCAGGCGGCCGACGCGTCATTGCAACAGGCAAGCGCCGTCACCGCAATGCCGCGCGTTCTGCTGCTGGCCACCGGCGGCACGATTTCCGGTACCGCCGATCCGCGCTCGGCGATCGGCTACAACTCGGGCAACGTGAAGGGGCAGGAACTGGTGCGCGGCGTGCCGGGCATCGAGAAGCTCGCGAGCATCAACGCGGAGCAGGTCTCGAACGTCGGCTCGCAGGACATGAACGACAAGATCTGGTTGCAGCTTGCGCGGCGGATCGACGAGGCCTTCGAGCGCAACGAGGCCGACGCCGTCGTGATCACGCACGGGACCGATACGATCGAGGAAACCGCGTTCTTCCTGAACAACGTGCTGCACTCCGACAAGCCGGTGGTACTGGTCGGCTCGATGCGCCCGGGCGGTTCCACGAGCGCCGACGGTCCCAACAATCTGTACGAAGCCGTCGAAGTGGCGGCGAGCCCGCAGTCGCGCGGCCGGGGCGTGATGGTCGTGATGAACGATCAGATTCACGCGCCGCGCTGGATCACCAAGACGAATACGACGGCGGTACAGGCGTTCGCGTCGCCGAACGCGGGCGCGATCGGTTACGTCGATCCGGCCAGCGTGCGCTTCGTGATGCCGGCGGTGCAATCGGCGCGCACCGCGCTGAGCCTGCCCGCGAACGGGCAATTGCCGCGCGTCGATATCGTCTATGCGCATAGCAACATGGATGGCCGCCAGATCGAGCATGCGATTGCCGATGGTGCGAAGGGCATCGTGGTAGCCGGCGAAGGCGATGGTGACATGTCGAAGGAAGCCCTCGCGGCGCTCGACCGCGCTGCCGCAAAAGGCATCGTGGTGGTTCGTTCGACCCGCCTCGTGTCGGGATTCGTGAACCGGAACGTCGAGGTGGACGACGACAAGCGCGGCTTCGTCGCATCGCTCGATCTGAATCCGCAGAAGGCGCGCTTGCTGACGCAGTTGCTGGTGGCCAACGGCGTGACCGACGCGCTCAAGGTACAGCAGGCGTTTAGCGGCACGTGGTGAGCGGTTGGCGGCGGTGCGGCATCGCAAGCGACGGATAGCCGCTCTATCGCCCCTGCATCAGCGACGAAAGCAGCTTCAGCAGGCTGTCGATATTGACGGGTTTGACGAAGTGATAGTCGAAGCCCGCCGATTGCGCGCGCAGCCTGTCGTCCGTCTGTCCGTAACCCGTGATCGCGATCAGCAACGGCTTCGCATCGCCTTTGCGGCGAAGCTGTCTCGCCAGTGCGTATCCGTCGATATCCGGCAAGCCGATATCGAGCAACGCCACGTCCGGTGCGAATAACGGGGCGGCTTCCAGCGCCTCGGCTGACGAGTACGCGACGCGGGCAGCATGCCCTTCGGATTCGCACAGCATCGAGAGTGAATCGGCGGCGTCGCGATTGTCATCGACGACCAGCACGCGCAACGCGGTTCGCGCGTGCCCCGGCGCGGGCTCCGACAGCGCGACCGCCGAATGGCGCTCATGGTGGTGCAGACGCGGCAGTCGGACCGTCACCGTGGTGCCGAGATTGGGGCCGTCGCTATGCACGGCGATCGTGCCGTTGTGCATTTCGACGAGCTTCTTGACGAGCGACAGACCGATGCCGAGGCCGCCATCCGAGCGATCGAGCGTGCGTTCGCCTTGCGAAAAGAGCTCGAACACCTTCGGCAGAAGCTCGGCCGAAATGCCTGTGCCGGTATCTTGCGTGACGATGGAAACCCATTCGTCGTCGGCCGCTACGTTCACCGAGATATGCCCGTTCTCCGGCGTGTACTTGCTCGCGTTGTTCAGGATATTGACGAAGATCTGCGAAATCCGCGTGATGTCGCCAGATACCCACGTAGTCGGATCGCAAACACTGACGTGCAACTGCTGATGACGAGCTTCGGCCATCGCCGCGATCGCCTCGACAGCGTGATAGACGGCCGTGCCGACCAGAACGGGCTCGAGTTGCAGCACGATGCGTCCTTGCGTGATGCGCGACACTTCGAGCAGGTCGTCGACGATTCGCGTCATGTGCTCGACCTGCCGGCGCATCAGGTCGATCAGCTCATGTGGGCGCGACACCGTGCCGGGCTGCTTGTCGAGCAATGCGATGGCCGTGCGCAGTGGCGCGAGCGGATTGCGCAACTCGTGCGCGAGCATCGCGAGAAACTCGTCCTTGCGGCGATCGGTTTCGCGCAGCATCAGTTCGAGCTGCTTGCGCTGGGTGATGTCGATCACGCTGGCGATGATGCGCAACGGCTTGCCGTCCGCGCTTCGCTGGAGCATCGCGCTGCCGTGCATCCATTGTTCGCCGTGCGCGTTCTGCAAACGGAATTCGAAGTTCGCGACCGGGTCGTGGCCTTCGGCCAGTCGGCAGACATATTGTTCGAGCATCGCGCGGTCGTCGGGGTGCACGTTGCGCAGCGCCTCGTCGTAGCTGAGCACATGGTCTATCCGCGGTGCGAGGCCCTCTTCGAACGATAGCGTGCGCGAGGCCAGGTCGAAGCAGACGATGTTCAGCCGCGCCGCCTGCATCGCCACCGACAGACGCAGGTTGCGCGCCTCGATCGCCAGTTGCGCTTCATACTGAGGCGTCACATCGGTCGAGGTGCCGAACCACTCCTGTAGTTTGCCGTGGCTGTCGAACAGGGGCGCCGCCTGGGCGTGCATCATCCTGTACTGGCCGTCGTGACGTCGCATGCGGAACATGGTCGATGCGGGTGCGCGTCGCTGCAGCACATCGACCCACACCTGCCGGGCCGCCTCGCGGTCGTCCGGATGAACGTAGTCGAGCCAGCCCCAGTCCGCCAGACGGACCACGTCGTCGCCCGTGAACCGGCTCCAGTGCTCGTCTGCGGGCCGGATGTCGCCGTTCGGCTCGGCCGACCACACGAGCGCGCCCGTCGATTCGACCAGCACCCGATAACGCCGCTCGCTGAGACTGAGCTGTTCTTCGGCTGCCCGCTGCTTGCTGATATCGAAGGTGACGCCGTACACGTGCGCGAGCGTGCCGTGCTCGTCGAATTCCGCATGGCCGCGCATGCGCAGCCAGCGTGGCGAAGCCGAGCCACCATGCAGCACGAAATCGAATTCGAAGGGACCGCCGTGTTGCAGGGCGTCATCGAGCTTGCGCTGGAATAGCGCCCGATACTCGGGCTCGATCTGATTCTCCAGATCGGATAGCGCAAGCGCATCGGTGCCGGGCGGAAAGCCGTACAGATCCGCGAGTTGCGAGGTCATTCGCACCACGCGGTTCTTCATGTCCCATTCCCACGCACCCATGCGAGCGCCGTGGAAGGCAGCCTTCAGGCGTCGCTCGCTCGCCTCGTACATGGCCCACGCGTGACGGGCTTCGTGGATATCGGTCGCGACGCCCACCGTCTCGCCGATGCGGCCACTCGCGTCGCGCTCGGCTTGAAGATGCAACACGTGCCAGCGATACTCGCCGTCCGCGCGCAGCAGACGCACTTCGACATTGCCGAGCAGCGTGCCGTCCCGCATCTGCCGCACTGCGTCGAGCACATGATCGATGTCGTCGGGATGAACGAAGGCCTTCCAGTGCATCCCGACCAGTTCAAGAGCGGGAATGCCGAGATACCGTGATGTCCACGGGTTGGCATAGCGAATGACGCCGTCGCGATCGGCACGCCAAACGAATGAGGGAAGGAAGTGAGCAGGATCGTTCATCAGCGTCCTTGCATCGGTTTCCTCTGCAGACACGGCGCCGAAGATGATCCAGCGCTGCCCGCATGGTGTGCCTGCTTACATTAGCCAGCCCGAACTGCGAAACACGATGTTTGTACCATGCGAATGTTGATGCGGTAAAGGCGAGCCACGCAGTCGAAGACTTGCCCATGCAATAACGGTGTGTTTATGGAAAAATATATCTCACAGTGTGATATGTTGGACGTGCGTGCCGGAAGACATTCACATCGTCGACCGTCGGTACTGCCACCGCTTGCTTTCGTTGCGGACGGATGCCGCCGTGGCATTGAATTTGCTCAATGATGTATATCAGGCTGCGAGTTTTCGCCGCAACGGACGCATGGGTCATTGCTGCTTTGAAAGCATCCGTGACGTGAACTCCGGCCATCCAGAAGGAGACAACGATGAATTACCCCGAAAACAGCAAGCCGCAGGAAGGTCAGCCGCGCGACGCGGATGGGATGAGCGAAACCTACGTGCCGTCATACCGCTTGTTGTTGAAAGAGCCAACCGTACTGCTTGCTGGCAACCCGATCGACCGCACGGATGTCGCAACGGCGGCGATCCTCGGCTACAACTGACGATCGCGCGCGATGCGCCGGTTCTGCATCCATCAGTTACAAAGCCGCGCGTAGCGCCTCATCGGCAACGGCAAGGCGTAACGCAATCGTCTTCACGAAAAACCGGTGCAACTGTTGCGCGGTTGCCGGATCGTGCTGTTCGAGTTCGAGCAGCCGGGAGATCGACAGTCGGTACACGCGCGTCGGCGCCTCGGCAATCACGTCCGCGCTGCGCTGCTGCTGCGTGTACACCGCCATTTCCCCCACGACCGTGCCAGGGCCGAACGAGCGCAGACGCGCGGAACGGCCATCGGCGAGGGGCAGCGAGACCGCGACACGTCCTTGCGCGATGAAATACAGCGCATCGCCCGGCTCGCGATGACGAAACAGTGCCTGGCCCGAAAGCAGATCACGCACCTCCAGACACGCGATCAAGCCGTTCAACGCGCTGGCCGTGAAATGCGGCTCCAACATCGCCCGCAGATCGCCGCCATGCGCGAGCGCGAGCGAGTTCGACGCTAGCAGCTTGTCTTCGATCCACTCGAGACCCGCATCGAGCGTATCGAATTGATGGATCTTCAGATTGAGCGTGCCGGTCTTCTCGAGCAGATCGCGTGAGCGCGGCGGCAGCGCGGTCAATACGAGGTCCGCGTTTTTTGCCGCGCAGAATTGCCTCAGCTTGACGAAGCTGATTGATACGGACGCATCCATGCCATGGGTCGCCGCAAAGTCGAGCACGACGAAGCGGATCGGCATCTGGTTGTTCCCACCGAAGCGTTCCCGCAGGCGCTGCAGAATCGAATTGGCCGTGCCGAAAAAGAGGAACCCTTGCAGGCACATTCCGCATACCTGGGCGCCGATTGCACGCAACGCCTGGGTGTCTTCGATGCTGCGCTCCACATTCGAGGACCGCGCGCGCAGGTCGAACTCCATGCGTATGCAGCCGACCCGGCCGTAGAGCAGCGTGAACATCACACACGCCGCAACGACGCCCACGACCACGCCGACGATCACGCCATACGCCGCGATGGTGCCGAGAATCACGGGCACGAGCAGATACTCATACCAGTCGAGCCTGGTCCAGGCGCCCGCGAGCCAATGCACGAGCAGACGCAGCCCCATGAACAGTTGAAGACCGACCAGCACTGGCACCGGAAACAGCGCCACGATGTCGGGCGAGGTGGCGAGCACGACCACGCACGCAAGCGACGCGAACACGCCCGCTACCCGGCTCGTCGCGCCCACCCGCGCATTGAGCATCGAGCGATTGAAAGACTGGTAGCCGACCATGCCGCCCAGCAGTCCGCTCGCGAGATTGGCGAGGCCGGCGGCGCGCATCTCGCGATTGAGGTCGACGTCCTCTCCGGTAGCGGTGCCGATCGCCGTCGAATTCATCAGGATCGTCACGGCCGACACCGATGTCACCACCAGGCTTTCGGGAAGATGCGCGCCGACCGCCGACCAGTCGATGGCGCCCTGTCCGAGCCTCGCGGCCAGGTGCAACTCCGGCAGCCCGGCAAGTTGCAGCTTGACGCGCGGCAGCAGCAGACCCATGCCGCGCGCGTCATCGATCGAAATTCCGGCAACCTGTAGCAGAACGTAGAAAAGCACGACACCGAAGGCCAGTGTGAGCGGCAGCGCGGCAATGTGCTGCCACGTGCGCATCAGCACCGTGGCGAGCACGCCGACGACGAGCGCGGGAATCCATGTGATCCAGTGAAGGTGCGCGAGCAACGCGAGCGTGTGCCACTCCAGCGGCTGGCCCGTCAGCACGCGGAACGCCCCGGCGAGCAGCAGGTAGCCCGTGCCGGCGAGGAACCCGCCGAGCACCGGATAGGGCAGGAACTGCAGCGAGCGGCTGCGCCTGGACGAGCCGATCGCATAGAGCACGATGCCCGTCATCACCGAACAAAGCGCGATGGCGATCAGCACCGTGAGGATCTGCGTCTGCGGTGAGCCGCCGTCCGCGCGCACGCTGCTGGCCACACCCGCCGCCACGCCCGCGAGAAAGGCCGCCGCATTGCTGTCGGGTCCGCCGATGTTGATGCGCATCGAACTCGTCAGTGCGATCACCAGCGCCGTGACGACGCAGCTCACGAGCGCGGTAGGCACGCCTAGCATCGCGTAGCGCGCAAGATCGGCGCTAAAGATCATCGTGCCGAGGCTCATCGCATAGCACAGCATGACGAGCGTCGAAACGGCGCCCGCCGCCACGTCGCCTGGCAGGCCCGCCAAACGCGAGCGCAGCGGGACGTCGGAGACGGAAACGGTCTTGCCCGGCTTCACGTGGATTCCCGATCGAATGCGAGGGCGCCGCGAGGCGCGCCAGCCAGTATCCTGCGCGGCTCGAACGGCTGTCAAACGCGATGCAGCGTGCTGATCGGACACCTACACTGATTATTCATCGGCCTCGTAGCTGGCGCACTCCACGGGAGTGCAATGCACCTCAGGGCCGTTCACGCCGGCGGCCGGCACGCGCGCTATTCATCAGAGCTTTTGCCCGCGGGGCCACGCATCGGAGGCAGGGCGACGAACATGGATATCGAGAAATGGCTGCGGGGCCTCGGGCTCGAGCAGTACGTCCACGCGTTCGCGGCAAACGACATCGACATGTCGCTGCTCGGGCAGCTGACCGACGCGGACCTGAAAGAGCTTGGCGTACAGTCGCTCGGCCACCGCAAGCGGATTCTGGCCGCGGCGACGGCATCGCCAACGATAGCGGCGCCGCTATCGCCTCAGTCTGCCGCCGACAACGAAGTGCCCGCGGACGAGCGCAGGCAGGTCACGATTCTGTTCGCCGATCTGTGCGGATACACGATGCTGTCGCGCTCGCTCGATCCCGAAGACTTGCGCGCGCTGATCGGACGCTACACGGCGCTGGTCGACGGGATCGTGCTCGCCTATGGCGGCACGATCGACAAGCACATCGGCGACGCGGTGATGGCGCTGTTCGGCGCACCGCGCTCGCACGAGACGGACACGCTGCGCGCCGCGCGTGCCGCACTCGACATTCACGACGGCGTGGCGCGGCTCGCCACGCAGACCGGGCGGGCATTGCAGGCGCACATCGGCATTGCGAGCGGCGAGGTCATCGCAGGCGCGCTGGGCCGAGCCGACGCGCAGGACTACACCGTGCATGGCGATCCGGTCAACCTCGCCGCCCGGCTGGTGGCTGCCGCGCCAGCGGGCGAAACCTGGTTATCCGACGACGCAGCGCGCACGCTCGGCGACGTCGCCAGTTGCGAAGCGATCGGCGAGCGCCGCTTCAAGGGCATTGACACGCCGGTGCGGCCATGGCGCCTCGTCGCGCTCGGCAGCGAGCCGGTCAGGACGAGCCACAGCCATTTCGTCGGACGCGAAGCCGAGCTCGAACAGTTCCACGGCATCCTGCATGCGTGCATGGCAAAGCGCGCGGGGCACGTCGTGCATGTGCGAGGCGAAGCCGGGATCGGCAAGACGCGGCTCGTCGACGAGATGCGCCGCCATGCGCAGGCCCAGGGTTTCACGCTGCATCGAAGCCTCGTGCTCGATTTCGGCGTCGGCAAGGGCCAGGACCCGGTGCGAACCATCGTCGGCAGCCTGCTCGGTTTGCCGGCCGGTGCATCGAGCGAGGCGCGGCAGGCCGCTGCCGCGCAGGTCGCGGCGCAAGGCATCGTCAAGGCCGAGCAGACCGTGTTTCTGCACGACTTCCTCGACCTTCCGCCGAGCGCCGAATGGCAAACCATCTACGAGGCCATGGACCACGGCGCGCGCAAGCGCGGCAAGCAGGCGCTCGCCACGAAGCTGACCGAGGACGCTTGCGCGCACGCGGCGACGCTCATCGTCGTCGAAGACCTGCATTGGGCCGACGCCGAAGTCGTCGGCTACCTGTCGGCGTTCGCGTCCGGCATTGCCAACGGCACGGGCCTGCTGGTGACGACTTCGCGCGTGGAAGGCGATCCGATCGATGCAGGCTGGCGCGCACGTTGCCGCGACACTCCGTTCGCCACGATCGATCTCGGACCGCTGCGCAAGGACGAGGCGCTGAGCCTGGCGGGCAATTTCATCGATGCGACGCAGCGCGTCGCGCTCGCCTGCATCGAGCGCGCGGGCGGCAATCCGCTGTTTCTCGAACAACTGCTGCGCAACGCTGAAGAAGGCAGCGGCAGCAACGTGCCAGCGTCGATCCGCAGTCTGGTACTCGCGCGGATGGACCGGCTCGCGCCCCGCGACCGCCTGGCGTTCCAGGCGGCCGCGGTGATCGGCCAGCGTTTCGGCCTGGCGCTGCTGCGGGAACTGGTCGACGATCCCGGCTATGTCTGCGCCGGCCTGCTCGTCAATGCACTGGTGCTGCCGGAAGGCGAGGACTTCCTGTTCGCGCACGCGTTGATCCAGGAAAGCGCCTATTCGACCTTATTGCGCGCGCGCCGCCGCGAACTTCATCTGCGCGCGGCCGAATGGTTCGCACAGAGCGATGCCACGTTGCACGCCCAGCATCTCGACCGCGCCGAAGACCCGCATGCGCCGCACGCCTACCTGGGCGCGGCGGTGGCCGAGCGCGCCGCTCATCGTTTCGAAGCCGCGCTGCGGCTGGCCGAGCGGGGCATCGAGATCGCGCAGTCGGACGCGGACCGCCATGCACTGAGCTGCTGCAAGGGCGAACTTCAGCGCGACCTCGGCGACATAGCGGGATCGATCGCGACCTACCGCGCCGCACTCGCCGCCGCCACCGACGACACCGCCCGATGCGACTGCCAGCTCGGGCTCGCGGAAGGTCTGCGGGTCAGCGAGGGTCTCGACGAAGCACTCGGCCTGCTCGCGCAAGCGCAACGGATCGCGGAGCGGGACAACCGGCTGGCCGAGCTGGCAAGCCTCCATTATTTGCGCGGCAACATTCTGTTTCCGCTCGGCAAGATCGACGCCTGCTGCGCCGAACACGAGCGCGGTCTCGCCTATGCGCGCCGCCTCGATCTGCCCGAGGCAGAGGCTCGCGCGCTCGGCGGCCTGGCGGACGCGGCGTATGCGCAGGGACGTATGCGCACCGCGTTCCATCATTTCAGCGAATGCGTGGCGATGAGCCGTGAACACGGCTTCGGCCGCATCGAGGTCGCCAATCTGTCGATGCAGGGCTTCAGCCGCATCTATCTGAACGACGCGGGTCCGGCACGCGAGGACGCCATTGCCGCCGCCCACACCGCCGAGCTGATCGGGCAGCCTCGCGCGCAACTGCTGGGGGAGACGCTGGGGGTATTCGCGTGCCAGGAATTGGGCGACGTGCAGGCGGCCAGCAAGCATCTGGCGCAGGAGCTGCGCGTGATCCGGCAACTGGGTGCGCGCCGCTTCGAAGCGCAGAACCTGGAGATGCAGGGGCGCCTGTTACTGGACCAGGGATGCCGCAGTGAAGCGGTAATGGCGCTGCGCGAAGCACTGGCCATCTCACGCGAAGTGGGCAGTCAGTTTTCCGGGCCAAAGACCTTGAGCGCACTGAGCCGCGCGGTTGACGACAAGGACGAGCGGACGCGGCTACTGGCTGAAGGCGAGGCGCTGTTGCGCCTTGGCGCGGTCGGCCACAATCACCTGTGGTTTTACCGCGACGCCATCGAAGCGATGCTGGAGGCGGGCGATCCTGCCGGCACGCTGCACTACGTGGACGCACTCGAGGCCTACACGCAGCGCGAACCGTTGCCGTGGTCCGAGCTATTCGCGGCGCGTGGCCGTGCGCTTGCGCTCGCGCTTCAGGCGCCGCTCACCGACGCCGCACGGCATGAACTGCTGCGGCTGCTTGAGGCGCTACAGCAGGCCGGCTTTCGCAACTACGTGAGCGCGGTCGAAGCGGTCCTTGCGGCCTGACGCACGCGCGGAGCCGATCGTCAGCGTGGCGCGGAATCGTCGCGAGGCGGGTCCTTGTGGACCACCTCCATGTCGATGGTGCGGCCATCGTCGTCGGGCGTGTCCGTGTGAACGACCTCCATGTCGACGGTGCGGCCGTCGTCGCCATACGCGGCCGCCTGCCGGCGCAACTTGCGCATCTTCCACCACAGATAGCCGACCACGACCGTGCCGACCGCGAACAGCACGGCGAACAGCACGATCGATAGCATCGCGGCCACCACGAACAGGATCGCGCTCAAGGCGACGGTCAGCAACCGGCCGAACCAGCCCGAGCCACCGATCCGGATCCCTTTCTCATATGTCACCCGCCGCGGCGGCGGTCTGTCGTTTTGCATCGTTCATCTCCCGGCCGCCGTCCGGCGGCTGATGCGGGTAAGTCCTAATCCGTTGTCATTATGCGGGATGTGAACCGCGAGCGTCGCCCGCGCGGGGCGGCTCAGCGTATAGTCGACTCATACCGTTGAAGAAGGCCGCGCGTTTGCTCGTTTAACTTCGGTAGTAAGTTGCCGCTCGCCAGGCTGACCGAGCGGCGTGGTTTTCAGTTACCCCGGTTGCCCGCGTGATCATGCGACGCCTGCATCTGCTCGAAATCGAAGACCAGCCGTGGTGCCCACGCGCCCTCCGTGACGGCGGGACGGATTGGCTGCATTTTCTGGCCAATTCCCACAAGGGCTTCAACGTGATCGCGGGCAAGCTGCGCGCGGCGATGCGCCGGGTCGGCAGCGACCGGATCGTCGATCTGTGCTCGGGCGGCGGCGGGCCGTGGCAGACGCTTGCACCGTTGCTCGCGCTGTCCGGCCGCGTGATGGTGCAGTTGACGGACTTCTATCCCAATCGCGCGGCATACGAGCGGATCTCGGCCGGGGCGACCAACTGTGTCACCTATGTGAGCGAACCGGTGGACGCGATGAACGTGCCATCGAGATTCGACGGCGTGCGCACGATGTTCAACTCGTTCCACCATTTTCGGCCGGACGATGCGCGCGCGATCCTCGCCGACGCTGTGACGAAACGCCGCGCGATCGTCGTCGTCGAGGGTGCGGATCACCGGCTGCTCGGTATCGTGTTCATCCTGGTGATGCCGCTGATGATGCTCGCGCTGACTCCGCTGATCCGACCGTTTCGCTGGTCGCGGCTAGCGCTCACCTATGTGCTGCCGGCGATCCCGCTGCTGTGTCTGTTCGACGGCATCGTGTCGATGCTGCGCATCTACAACCCCGACGAAATGCGTGAGATGGTCGCGAGTATCCCCGATCAGCAGAGCTTCGAGTGGGACATCGGCACGCTGCCGGTGCAGGGCTCGCCGCTCGGTCTGACTTATCTTGTCGGCGTTCCGCGGCAACCCGCAGGCTTGAACGCAAGCGCGCGCCGTCGGGAGCGGCGCGCGGATCACTTGCCGGCCAGATGCTCGGGTGTCTGGGTGTTGCCCGGCGGCAACTCGCCCATCGCCTGAAACAGCGTCGCCGTATCGGCCAGGCGCCGGCCGACCAGGCGGATTTCTTCCAGCCTCGCTGCTTCGTACTGCTGCTCGCCGCCGCGAGCGGATGCAGCGGGCAGCGCGCCGAGCCGGTGACGCGACGTGGCATCGTCGAACGTCTCGCGTGCGTCGCGGGCGGCGCCGCTCGCGGCTTCGAGCGCCTGCGCGTCGTGTTCGAGCGACGCGAGCGTGTCGGCGACGTTCTCGAACGCGGCCAGCACGGTCTGCTTGTACTCGAACACGGCGGCTTCGTAGGTGTCGATGGCCGCGCGCCGCTGCGCGACGAGCGCGCCGCCATGAAACAGCGCTTGCGACATCGTCGTGGCGATGCTCCAGATCGCGCCGGCGCCCGACAGCGCGAGCGGCCAACTGAACCCGCCTTGTCCCATCGAGGCGTTCAGCGTCAGGCTCGGAAAGAGCTGTGCCGTGGCGACGCCGACATCGGCCGCGGCGGCTTTCAGCGCCGCCTCGGCGGCCGCGATATCGGGCCGTGAGCGCAACAGGTCCGATGGCAGCACGACGGGCACGTCCCGCGGCAAATGCAGGCTCGCCAGATCGGGCTCGGGCGGCGCCGCGTCGGGCGTGCGGCCGAGCAGCACCGCAAGCGCGTGCCGGGTCACGGTCAACCGTTGCCGCAGATCGGCCACGCTGACCTGGAGCGCGGCGATGCTTTGCCGCGCAGTGGACACGTCGCCGCGCGTCAGCGATCCGAGTTGGTAATGCCGTTCGGTATCGTGAGCCTGATCGCCCGCCAGCACGATCAGGCGCTCGGTCGCATCGATTTCGGCCCGCAGCATCGCCGCCTCGATCGTCGCCGTGACGATGTTGGTGGCCAGCGCGCGGCGCGCGGCTTCGCGTTGATACGCGTCGATGTCGACCCGCGCGGAGCGCGCCGCGTTGGCCTTGCGCACCGCGCCGAACAGGTCGAACGTGTATTGCGCCTGGACTACGCCGATGAACTCGTTGTAAAGCAGCGTATTCGGCGCGCCAGGAACCGGAATGCCGAGATCGCGTCCGCGCGAGGCCTGCGCGACCAGGTCGACCGACGGCAGCAGCGTGGCGCCGATCTGCGCGCGCAGTTGTTCGTGCGCGGCGGCCAGGTGCTTGTCGGCGGCGGCGAGCGTCGGGCTGTTGCGCAGGCCTTCTTCGACGAGATCATTCAACGCCGTCGATCCGAACAGGCGCCACCATTGCGGTACCGGCTGCGCGGCGGGGGTGAAGCGCTGCGCGACACCGAGCGCCTCGACCGTTTGCGCGGGCTGCGGCTCGACGCCGTAATGGGCGGGCGAGGGCATCGCCGGCGGCTCGCCGCTCGGACCGAACGAGCATGCGCCAAGCGCGATCGCAGCGGCCGCGCCGAACGCCGCGCGCCAGCCATGGCTCGCTACGGCCCGCGCTCGGCGCGGCGCGCCAGTGAAATGCGGCGCGCTCGCCGGCCCGTCGACGGAGTTGCAGTCTGTGCGCACGATCAGCTCCACGTGTATTCGATCGTCGGAGACGCGGTTCGCACACCGCGTTCGAAGTGCCGCACCTTGAACGCGGTCGCGTAGAGCGCGGGAACGAAGAACAGCGTCAGCACGGTCGCGCCCGTGATGCCCCGCCCATCAGTGCGGTCGCCATCGGCCCGAAGAAGGCCGATTGCAGCAGCGGGATCAGCGCGAGCACGGCGGCTGCGGCGGTCAGCATGATCGGGCGGAAGCGCCGGACCGCGGCGCCCACGATCGCGTCGAAGCGCCCCTGGCCCGCGGCGATATTGCGTTCGATCTGATCGACGAGAATCACCGAATTGCGCATGATGATTCCGGACATCGCAATGACGCCGAGCATCGCGACGAAGCCGAACGGCTTGCCGAACAGCAGCAGTGCGGCGACCACGCCAATCAGCCCGAGCGGCGCGGTGAGCACGACCATCAGCACGCGCGCGAAGCTGCGCAGTTGAATCATCAGCAGCGTGAGCACCACGACGAGCATCAGCGGCAACTGCGCGATCACCGACGCCTGCGCCTTGCCGCTGATCTCGCCCGCGCCGCCGGTCTCGATCCGGTAGCCGATCGGCAACGACGCGCGTAGCGGCGCAAGCGTCCGATCGATCGCCTGGGTCACGTCGAGGTCCAGCGCGTTGCCGCGCACGTCGGCCTGGACCGTGATCGTCGGTTGACGGTCGCGGTCCCAGATCACCCCGTATTCGAGCTCGTTGTGCAGATGCGCGAGCGTGCCGAGCGGAACCGGGCCGTTCGGCGTCGGCATCGCGAGGTTCACGATCTCGGCGGGATCGACCCGCTCACGCTGCGGCGCGCGCAGCTCGACGCTGATCAACCGGTCGCGCACCCGGTACTGCGTGAACGTATAGCCCGACAGCGTCATCGCGAGGAAGCTCGCCACGTCTTCCGACGTGACACCGAGCTCGCGCGCCTTCTGCTGGTCGATCTCGAAGCGCACCGAGCGTTCGCCGGGTTCGTCCCAGTCGAAATGCACACCCGTCGTGCGGGCATCGGCCTTCATGGTTGCCGCGACTTTTTCCGCGATTTCCCGCACGGTGGCGAGGTCGTTTCCGCTGACGCGAAACTGCACCGGATAGCCGACCGAGGGGCCCGTCTGCAGCGGCGAAACGCGCGCACGCACGGCGGGAAAGCTGTTTTGCAGCGTGCTCGCGAGCCAGCGTTCGAGCTTCGCGCGCTCGTCGACGGACCTGGCGGTGATCACGAGCTGCGCGAAGTTCGGCTGCTGCATCTGGACGTCGAGCGGCAGATAGAAGCGCGGCGCGCCCGCGCCGACGAAATCGACCAGATGATCGATCTCGGGCCGGCCCGCTAGCGTCTTTTCGAGGTGCGCGGCTTCGCGCAGCGTCGCTTCGAACGACGCGCCTTCGGGCAGCCGCAGGTCGACGAGCAGTTCGGGCCGCTCGGAGCTCGGGAAGAACTGTTGCGGCACGAGCGCGAAGCCGGCCAGCGCGACGACGAACAGCGCAGCCGTGACGCCAATCACGACGAGGCGGCGCTTCACGCACCACGCGATGCAGTCGCGCAAGCGGTCATGAAAGCGGGTGGCGCGCGGCGCCGCCAGCGGGGCGCGGCGCGTCTGCGCGTCGTCGCGCCGGCGCAGCTTGCGAAGCGCGCGCCGGGGCGGCGTCTCGCGCGCGCTGTCCTTGCGTTCGGGCAGCAGGTGATAGCCGAGCAACGGAATCAGCACGACCGCCGCGAACCACGAAGCAACCAGCGCAATCGCGGACACCTGAAAGATCGAGCGCGTGTATTCGCCGGTGGCCGATTTCGCCAGCGCGATCGGCAGGAATCCCGCCACCGTGACCAGGGTTCCCGTCAGCATCGGAAACGCGGTGCTGCTGTAGGCGAACGCCGCGGCCCTCGCGCGGCCCCAACCCTGTTCGAGCTTCACGGCCATCATCTCGACCGCGATGATCGCATCGTCGACGAGCAGCCCCAGTGCGAGGACCAGCGTGCCGAGCGAGATCTTGTGCAGGCCGATGTCGAACCCGTTCATGCATAGCGCAGTGACCGCGAGCACGACCGGGATCGAGATCGCCACCACCACGCCGGCGCGCCAGCCCAGTGAGATGAGGCTCACGGCCAGCACGATCACGATCGCTTCGGCGGCGGCGCGCAGAAAGCCGTTGACCGAATGCGAGACCGCGTGCGGCATGCTCGACACCTGGACGAGTTCGAGCCCCGCGGGCAGACGCGCGCGCAATTCGGCCGTCTTCGCGTCGAGCAGCTTGCCGAGCTGAATCACATCGCCGCCAGTCTGCATCGTGATGCCGATGGCGAGCACCGGGCGGCCGTTGGTGCGAACCTGCGAGACCGGCGGATCGTCGTAACCGCGCTTGATCGTCGCAATGTCGCCGAGACGAACGAGGCGGTGATTGATGTCGATCAGCGTGTCGCTCATCGCCTTCAGGTCGGTGAACTGGCCGCTCGGACGCACGAACACGCGGTCGAACGCGGTTGTGAGCGTGCCGCTCGGCGTAACCGCGTTTTGCGCGTTGATCGCTCGCGCGAGCTGTTGCGGCGTGATGCTGAGGCGCGTCAATTGCGCGTTGGCAATCTCGATCGTGATGTGCTCGTCGGGGTCGCCGAAATAATCGACTTTCGCGACACCCGGCACACGCAGCAGCACGCCGCGCAGTTCGTCCGCATAGTCGTGCAATTGGGCCGGCGAGAAGCCGTCGCCGGCGAGCGTATAGATGTTCGTGTAGACGTCGCCGAATTCGTCGTCGAAGTACGGTCCTCGCACGCCGGGCGGCAGCGTATCCGCGATGTCGCCGATTTTCTTGCGCACCTCGTACCACGTGTCGCGCACCTCGCGCACCGGCGCGGAGTCTTTCATCGTGAAGACGATCAGCGATTCGCCGGGACGCGAGTAGCTGCGCAGATAGTCGAGATGCGGCGTCTCCTGCAGCTTGCGGCCGATCCGGTCGGTCACCTGCTCCTCGACCTGGCGCGCGGTCGCGCCGGGCCAGAAGGTGCGGATCACCATCGCGCGGAACGTGAACGGCGGGTCCTCGGATTGGCCGAGCCGGGAATAGGCGAGCACGCCGAACAGCGTCGCGAGCACGACGGCGAAGAAGACGAGCGCCTGGTTGCGGATCGCCCACGCGGACAGATTGAAGCGGCCGGAATCGTCCGGTGCTGGGCGTCGCGGTCCGCCCGGTTCACCCGGTCCGCCCGCTCCGTCGGGGCCCTGGCCGAACAGCGCTCTCATGATGCGAAGTCCTCGGGATGCAACGGCGCGACCGCGCGCACGGTTTCGCCGGCGCTGACGGTATGCACGCCTTGCAGCACGACGCGCTCGCCGTCGGTGAGGCCTCGCGCGACCGAGATCGTGCGGTCGTCATAGCGGCCCACCTGGACCCGGCGCAGTTCCAGCGCCTCGTCGCCGGGGCGCACGACCCAGACGGCCGGCGCGTTGCCGTCGTGAAAGAGCGCGCTGGCGGGCAGCGTGATCGGGTCGTCCGCTTGCGCCTCGCCGGACGCGTCGGCGAAGGTGATGGTGGCCGTCATGCCGAGGCGGACCTCGGGGCCTGGCGCATCGAGCGTCAGCTTCGCGCGATAGGTGCGGCTGCCGGGGTCTGCTGCCGGCGACAGCTCCCGGACGTGCGCGGTGAAGCGTCGGTCCGTGACGGCCGGCAGCGACACGCTGGCCGCGCTGCCGACCGCGAGCGCGTTCAGCAGGCTCTCGGGCACGTCGCAGAGGATATCGACCTCGCCGGACCACGCGAGGTGGTAGACCGGCTGTCCCGCCGCGACGTTCTGCCCGGTATCGGCGTCTTCGGCGGTGACGACGCCGGCATGGTCCGCGGTGAGGACCGTGTATTGCGTCTGATTCTTCAGCAGCGCGAACTGCTGTACCGCCTGATCGCGCTGCGCGGCGGCGGCCACATACGCATCCTGGGTCTGTTCGAGCTGCGCCGTCGAGATCAGCTGTTCCTGCGCCTGCGCCCGGTCGCGGTCGAGTTGCTGCTCGGCGAAGGTGAGCCGATGCTGCGCCGCCATCAATTGGGCCTGCGCGCTCGCGAGGCTGCGCTGCGCGTCGTCGGCATCGAGCCGCGCGAGCACCTGACCGGCCGTGACCGTATCGCCGAGCCGCACCTTCCGCTCGATCAGCTTGCCGGCGATGCGAAACGACAGCGGCGTCGCATAGCGTGCGTTGACTTCGCCCGGCAGCGTCGCGAGCACGGGCTTGCTGTCCCGATGCACGACCACCGCGATGACCGGGCGCGGCAGCGTCACCTCGGCTTCTTTCGCGTGACAGGCGGCGAGCGCGAGTGCGCCCGACACCGTCAGCATGATCTCGCGCCAGCGCATGCTCACGAGTGTTCCTCCAACTCGCCGGCTTCGAACTGGGCCTTGGTCCGGCGGCGCTGCACCTTGCCGCTCGAAGTCCGCGGCAAGCTGCCCGCCTGCACGATCGCGACGTGGCCGACCTGCAGGCCCGCGCATTCGGCGACCTTCTGCGCGATCGCCCGGCGCAGCGCCGTGGCCTCGGCGGGCTTGCCCTCGGCGCAGACGACCAGCGTCTCGTCGCCGTCGCGCATCACGCTGAACGCGATGACGCCGCGGCTTTGCACGCTCGGCAACTCGGCCACCGCCCATTCGATGTCCTGCGGATAGAGGTTCGAGCCGTGAATCACGATCAGGTCCTTGCTGCGGCCGCAGATATAGAGCTGATCGCCGGCGACGTAGCCGAGATCGCCGGTCTGCAGCCAGCCGTCGCGGTACGCGCCGGCGCTCGCGTCGGCCAGCCCGTAATAGCCCACGGTGATGCTGGGCCCGCGCGTGACGATCTCGCCGACGCAGCGTTCGGGCAACGCACGCCCGGATTCATCGACGATCCGAAGCTCATGTCCGGGAAAGCAATGGCCGCAGCCGACCAGTTCGATCGTGCGCAAGCCGGTATCACGCGCGGCCGGTATCGCCCGACCGAGCCCCAGCGGGGCCGCATAGACGACGTCGGTGACGATCGGCTGGCCGTGGTCGTGAAACGTGATCGCGAGCGTTGCTTCGGCCATCCCGTAGCACGGCAGCAGCGCTTCAGCGCGAAAACCGGCCGGCTCGAAGCGCGCGGAGAACTGGCGTAGCGCTTGCGCATTGATCGGCTCGGCGCCGCAGCCGGCCACGCGCAGCCGACTCAGGTCCAGGCCTTCGAGGTCCTGGTCGCGGGTGCGGCGCGCGGCGAGCGCATACGCGAAGTTCGGCGCGAAGCTGATCGTGCCGCGGTACTTCGTGATCGCCTCCATCCACAGGCCGGGCCGGCGCACGAATGCTTCGGTTGAGAGCAGCACGCTCGGCAAGTCGCAGATCAGCGCGCCGAGTACGCTGATGAGTCCCATGTCGTGGTGCAGCGGCAGCCAGCTGACATAGACGTCCTGCTCGTGCAGATCGATGCCGCGCGGTCCGAGGAACGCTGTCGCATTCGCGATCAGATTGCGATGCGTGACCATCACGCCTTTCGGCAGCGACGTGCTGCCCGACGTGTATTGCAGAAAGCACAGATCATCGGGATGCAGCGTGGGCAAATCGCACGCGGGCGGCTCGCTCTCGAGCAGCGCTTCGACGGTCACGATGCGTTCGAGGCCGGTGTCGGCGGCCAGCACGTCCTCGATGGTCTCGCGTGTCGAGTTCGACGTGAGTAGCATCCGCGCGCCTGCCGAGCGCACGATGTGACTGACGGTTTCGGCGTAACGTTCGCGGGTTCTGAAGTTCAGGCTTCCGCGCGGAAAGATCGGGACCGGCACCAGACCGGCGAACGATGCGCCGAGAAAGCTCAGGATGAACGCTTCCGGGTCGAGGATCACGAGTGCGATACGGTCGCCCTTGTTCAGGCCCAGTGCGACGAGCTTTTGCGCACGCTTGCGTGCCTCGCGCTCGAGCGCGTCGTACGGATAGTAGTGCTCGTCGCCGTGCGAGGAGACAAAGCGAAGGCCTCGTGCGTCGCCGCGCGGCAGCGCTGAAACGGCATCGACTAGCGTCAGGTTCATGGTGACGGCTCCCCGCTTACTTGGTCGAGATTCCGTGATCGAGCGAAGCAGCGGGCGACCAGTCGCGGATGGGCTGCAGACGGCGACGCAAGAGCGCGATCACCTCGTCGTCGCTGCGCGCCGGCGCGCCCGGCAAGCGCACGAAATGCCTGGCGAGCTTGCGGTGCTGGCGCGTGACGAGCAGCAGCCAGATCTGCGCGATGTCGATGCGATCGAACACGACCGCGTCCTCCTGACCGTACTTCTCCAGGTTCGCGGCGAACTCCTTCGTGAGCTCGCTGAAGTGCGTGCCTTTGCGGACGTGGTGGTAGATGTGATAACCGGCGTTGAAGACGCGCGCATTGAAACGCGAGTCGATCGTATTGGTGCTGTTCCTGTACGGGTTGTCCGGATGATCGGGGTCGATGAACGCGTGCTGGACCCAGTTGCCGATCATCATCATCAGCCGCACGAACACGAACGGAAACACGAACACGACGAGCGTCGCCCGCAGGTTCCAGTACGCGGCCGCGCCAATCGCTGCGTAGAACGCGATCTCACCGACGAGCAGTTGCCGGATCAGCCTCGTATTGCGCGAGCGCCACAGATAGACGCTGAGCTCGACCGGCACCAGCGCGGCGAAGCGCAGGTAGTAGTGCAGAAAGCCGATGACGCTATCGCGCTGAAAGCGCATCGTCGAGCTCAGGTCGCGTGGCAGGTTGTCGTCGATGTGATGCATGCCCATGTGATGGACATAGAACGTGCCCGGCGTCTGGCCGAAGAACGGGCACAGCACCCAGTCGAGCAGGATTTCGAGCGCACGGTACTTCTTCCTGAAGAGCCGCCGATGCAGCGTGCAGTGGTAGCTCATCGTGAAGCGGTCGCCGAACATGTTCCAGACGATCACATAGGCCACGCCCGCCCACCAGGGGAAGTGGCCGAGCCAATACAGCACGGCCGCGGCGGGGATGAATATCAGCGCGCACTCGATGTAGAGCCACAGATGCGGCAGGTCGCGACGATCGTTGAGCAGGCGGTACATGGCAGTTTCCTTCAGAGGCGGTTGCATGGTCAGTCAGGGGGTGGGGATTCGTTTCAGGTCGGCTCGGGCAGTTCGATCACGCCGCTATGGCCATCGACCTTGAGCTGCATGCCTGACTGCACGCGCGTGGTGAGGCCGGGAATCTGCACGACGGTCGGGATGCCGATTTCGCGTGCGACGATCGCGGCATGGGTCAGCGGACTGCCGCGCTCGATCAGCAGGCCGGTCGCCGACGCGAATACCGGGACCCAGCCGGGGTCGGTCCGATAGGTGACGAGGATGCCGCCGTCGAATTCGTTCGCTTCGCGCACGACCTTCGCGCATCCTTCGGCGAAGCCCGGCGAGCAGGGTGTGCCGCGCAGGGTGGCGCCGGCCGCATGGGCAGGCGCCGCGTGCAGCGCCGCGAGGTTCGCCGGCTTGCTGAGCCACGCAGCAACCGGCCCATGCGTGACGAAGCGTGGCGGCAGGTCGTCCATCGCGCGATAGCTCGCGTCGTCGCGCTTGCGCTGCTCGATGAGCGGGCGCAGTTCGCGGTGGGACACGGTGCCTTCGAAGCAGCCGCGGATTTCGTCGAGGCGCAGATGGAAGATGTCGCGGCCTGTGGCCAGCACGCCGTCGGCGGCGAGACCCTCGCCGATCGCGCGGAACATCCGGCGTGCGACGCCGAACGCGCGCGAACGGCAAAAGCGCACGGTCTCACGCGCCCGAATCGCGGCGCGCACGCGGCCGCGTGCGCGGGCAAAAATCCAGCGCTGCAGCGGATTAAGCCGCTCACGCACCAACGCGTCGATGCGCGCTTCGGTGGCGCTGCGATCTATCGTCGCGGCGCCATGCGCGAGCGACGCCTTCAACATATCGAACAGCACGCCAGGGTCTTCGCGCAGATCGGGTTCTTCGAGCTTCAGCTCGTTGTTGCTGCGGTACGCGAAGTCGGCGAGGTAGCGCTCGATGTCGGCGACGACCTCAGGCGCGCCGCATTCGCGCAGCGCCGCATACGCTTCGCTTGACGGGGTATTGCGGATCAGCGCTTCGACCCGAGGCTTTGACCGCACGGCTTCGGCCAGCGCGGCCAGCCTGCGAACCGGCTCGATCGACTCGATGTCGTCCATGCCGCCGATCACCGCCACTTCGAGCCAGTCGGGCGCATCGGGAATCCACCGCTTGATCAGGCGCCGGAGCACACCGTAACTGAGACCGATCGCCGATTCGAGCACGATCATCATGCCCCAGCGTGCCAGTAGCGCCTGCTCGAAGCGGCAGTAGTGCGCATAGACGGCGTCGGCGGGAAGCGAACGATAGTCGGGCGCGTTGAACTCGTCGTAGACCGGATAGAAGAACGCGCGGAAGCGCTTGACGTTGCGCTCGAGACGCGCGAAGTGCCATGCGAACTTCGCGCCGCTCACGGCGCGGATGCAGGCGAGCCCAGCGCGCGAGCCAGCCTTGTACGGTTTGATCAGCTCGGCGAAGCTCGCCAGATCGAGCGGCTCGTCGACGCCCATCTGGACTTCCATCATCTTGCGGCCGAGGTCCTGGAACGGCGCGAGCCCGGAAAGCTTGTACCAGTGCAGCAGGTTGTAGTACACGCGCCCGTTCAGGAACGCGAGCGTCGAGCCGAGGAAGCCGTCCATCTCGCGCCGCTGCTTGTGCGGAATCGCGAGCAGCCGGCAGAACTCGCGGAACACCTGCGCATAGACGTGCTGCGCGAAGGTGAAGGTTAGCTGCGTGGTCACGCCGGGATAGTTCTCGACGATGTTGGAGTTGTCCCACAGCTGGAATTCGCCGGTCCGCGATGGGGCCGGTGCGACCGGCGTGGTCACCGGGCGCGCCTGCAGAATCCACAACTGATGTTCCGCGATACACCATTCGATATCGAGCGGCTCGCCGAACCTGTTTTCGAGCGTGCGGGCCGCCGCCACGACGCGCTCGATCTCGTCGTTCGAGAGAGCTGCTGCATCGCGCAGCGCGGCCGGCACCTCGCGGATGTGGCGGCCGTCATGACGCTCGCGTTTTTCACCGATCACCACCTGCTTGTGCTGTCCGGTCTGGCGGTCCACGGTGATCGTGTCGGCGTCGACGGCGCCCGACACGAGTCCTTCGCCGAGCCCGTAGACGGCGCTCAGCACCAGCTCATCTCGGTTGCCGTTGGCCGGGTTGATCGTGAACACGACGCCGCTCGTGTCCGCCTGAACGAGGCGCTGCAGGATCACGGCCATGCCGGCGCCGGCCATGTCGAGTCCGTGTTGATGCCGGTAGCGCAGAGAGCGCTCGGAATACGCGGAGGCCCAGCACCGGCGCACGTGTTCGAGCGTCGAGTCGAGCCCGCGTACATCGAGGAAGGTGTCGAACTGGCCTGCGAACGAGAAGCTCGCGCTGTCTTCTTCGACACCGGACGAACGCACCGCGAGCGGTCCGTCTCCGATCGTGCCGTGCGCGCGTGCGATGTCGGCGCGCAACGCGGGGCTGATGTCGCACGTCAGCACGGCCTCGCGGATCTTGCTCGCGATCGCGGCGGCGTTCGCGGGCGTGAAGTCGCTGAGCAGCGCTGCGATGGTTTGATCGAGGCCGCCGTCGCGGCGGAACTCCGCAAAGCAGTCGGTGCCGAGGATCGCCCAGCGCGGCACCGCTACACCGAGATTCGCCAGCCGATGGAGCGATCGTCCCTTGTTGCCGGCGAGCCGCTCGATGGTTTCGGCGGGACTTGCCGCGGTGAGGATCACGCGTGGCGATGCTGTTGAGTCGGCGCTGCTGCTTGCGTCGAAGGTCTCGTGCGGTGCGTAGCTTCCGCCCGCTTCGAATTCGCCGCGTGCGCGTGCAATGGTGTCGAAATTCATTGAGGTCCCCGTTGCTCAGGTGCTCGACGAAGCGAGCAGATCTCTTGCTTCCTCGGCGGTACCGCGCCCGCCGTGAGCGGTCTGCGGAAAACGCGCGTGCAGATGCGCGCCGAGGTTGATCCAGTCGTAGGCGGCGTGGATCGTGCCGCGCCAGCCCGACGCCGTATCGAAGCTCGCCGGAAATTGCGGGTCGCCGCCGAGGTTGCGCAGACGCTGCGCGAGCACATCGGCCAGCGCGACGTAACGCTCGGCATCGGTTGCCGATCCGATCGAGCACTGTTCGAGTTCGCGGATGCCGTCGATCAGCGCGGTATCGAGAGGCAGCAGCCGGATCGCGTCGAGCGTCGCTTCTTCCATCGTCGACTGCGGCGTCACGCCGTGCGCGCCGAGCGTGACCATGCAGGCGGTCTGCATCATCCGTTGCAGCGCGTACTCGAGCACCTTCCATTGGCCGCGCTGCAGTGCGCCCTGGGCGTCCTCGCGCGCATTCTCGAGGCCGATGTTGGCCCAGACCATCTCGAGTGCCGCTTCGGCGAAGCGCCCGGCGGGCATTGGCAGCAACTGGGCACCGCTCGCGCGGCCGGCCGCGAGGCGCGCGCCGTCGATCGAGATCAGCGGCGCACGGGACACCGGCGTCGAGGTCGCCTGCTCTCGCGCGTGGATTTCTCCGCTGCCCTTCCAGCGCAGGCTGACGAGACCCAGCCGGCTGAACTCGGCGATCAGCGCGCGCTGCCGGCTCGCCGCCTGCGCGTCGCCACGGCTCGCGATCGCCGTGCATGGGGTGTCGAATGTGATCGCACGCCACGCCTGGGCGGCTTCGTCGTCGAGGGCGAAGACGTCGCTGCCTCGCAGCACATGGACCCGTTCGCCGATCTGCCAGGTCGTCGCGTCCTTGCCCGGGCCGATCAGCACGTTCTCCGCCGCGAGGCTCACACCGTTGACGCCGAACTCTCGGAGGAGCGCAACCCCGGCCGCGAGGAACGCGCTGTCGGCGCCATGCTCGCGCGGCGCGTGGAGCAGGTTCCACAGACGGCCGGCGAGGCCGGCGTCGACAGCCGCGCGTTCGAGCTGCAGCGACAGCCATTTCGGGCTCATGTAGCACTCGCCGACGCGCGCCACATGACTCTTCGCCGCATGAAACGCGGCGGTCCTGATCCACGCGCGGGCGTAGTCGGGCTCGCCGAGCGCGAACATCGCGACCGCATAACGGCCGGTATGGCGCGCGAAATCCTCGAACCACAGCGCCACCGCCTCGCAGAGCGCGTCGCGGCCAAGCTCCGCTTGCAGCGTTTCGATCAACTCGGGGTTGTCGATCGGCAGCGCGCCGATGAAGCGCTGGCACCGTTCGAGCAGATTCCACGACAGCCGCGCGACCGCGCGACGGCCTTTGCCGAGTGCTGCGCGAACCTGCGCGAGTTCGCGGCGCAGGCGCGCCGGACTCAGCAACCTGACTTCGATGCGGCGGCCGTCGATGAACAGGATGTACGGCATCGTGGCCGGCTCCAGCCCGCTATCGACGATCGCGACGAAGTCGACATCGGAGCGCTCGTTGCCAAAGCCTTCGGCGATCGAGCCTTCGAGAAAGACGGCGCACGGTGCCCGCTGTTCGAACTGGGCGCTCAACGCGTTGCGCGCTTTTTGCCAGAGCTCGGCGAGCATCGGATCGGTCATCAACATGGTTAGGCTCCCTGAGCGTCAAGTCGTGCGCGGCACGAAGTAGCCCGCCGCGATCCCATAACGGAAGATCCTGCGCAGCAGCGTTTTGCCGGTCGCGCGAGGCAGGGCCGGCAGGATCGCGGCGGTCGCGTCGCGGGCGAAACGCACCTGACGCGTCAGGTACGACTCGTACAGCTTCACGACCTCGTCGTAGTAGCGCCGCTCGAGCGGTTTCATCGCGGCGGCGTCGAACACATGCCGCGGCACATAGCGAGGCACGTGAAACGACGGAAACTCCGCGCAGACGTCGTTGATTTCGCGCAGCGTGGTCGGCGCGCCCGAAGTCAGATGCAGCGTGCGTCCGCGCACCAGCGGGAAATTCACCAGCGCCTCGACGACGCAGTCGGCGACCCAGTCGATCGGCACGATGTTCAGCGTCGCGCCGTAGTCGCCGGGCATCGTGCGCACGAGCCCGGCGGCCGTCAGGCGCACGACCGTGTAGAGCGTGTCGAACTTGCGGATCACGCCGGTCGCCGAGTCGCCGACGATGATCGACGGGCGCAGCACGGCGGCCGGCAGACCGTTGCGCATCGCCGCCCGCACCGACTGCTCCGCGCGGTACTTGCTCTGCTCATACGGATTGCCCAGACGCTGACCGAGGTCGAGATCGTCCTCGCTGAACACGCCGGGGCGCTCGCCGCAGACATAGGCGGTGCTCACGTAGAGCAGCGGAATCGGCGCGTCGTCGCGAGGCTGCGCGAACTCGACGATGCGTTCGGTGCCGCGAAAGTTGATCGCCTCGTAGACTTCGGGCTTGCGACCGAAGCTGGTTAGCGCGGCACAGTGGACGATCGCGCCCGTCGTCGCGCGCAGTGCCTCGTAGGTGCGTGGATCGAGCCCAAGCTGGGGTTCGGCGACGTCGCCCCGCACACATGCGAAGCTCCCGGCTGCAGGCGGGTGGCCGTCGTACGTGGTGGCCGCGAGCGGCGTGCCGTCGTTGCGGACGACCGGTCCTTCGGAGCGCAGGAATGCGACGACCGGGTAGCCCATCGCCGTGAGCCGGGCGATCACTTCGGCGCCCAACA
This sequence comes from Paraburkholderia sp. JPY465, assembly GCF_050436725.1. Lineage (NCBI taxonomy): Bacteria > Pseudomonadati > Pseudomonadota > Betaproteobacteria > Burkholderiales > Burkholderiaceae > Paraburkholderia > Paraburkholderia sp. JPY465. The sequence continues at coordinate 239,410 of NZ_JBNDMT010000006.1, read as the reverse complement.
GACCTCGCGCACCGGTGACGAGAACGTGCTTATCCATCGTGGGTGACCATCCAGGGTTGGGTGTCATTTGAGGAGAATCTCGGCCAGCAGTCCGAGCTCGACGGCGACGATGAAGCGCGTGCCCGCCCAGCGTGGCCGAGCCGGCCTGCTCGCAGGGCCCGGCCAACTCGCGTTGAGCCAGACGAGCCATGCGAGTGGCAGCGTTGCGGCATAGATCGAATAGGTTTGCGACAGGCCTGCGAGGCGCGACAGCGCCACGTTGATGCCGAGCGCGAGAATCAGCAGGAGATTCAGCGCGACGCGGATTCCGTGCACCGACAGGTGATAGGGCTGCAGCGCAGTGGTGCCGACCTTGCGCGAGAACTTCCAGAATTCGTAGCCGCTCCACATCAAGCCCGTTACGCACGTCACGACGTAGAAGCTCAATTCGCGCCCAGCCATGTCGCGCCACAAGAAATAGCCGTACATGAAGATCACGAAGGGCGCCCCCTCGAAAGCGGGAAAGCAGAGCAGCGGGCGGCTCGGGAGCAGCCGCTTGAATACGAACGGCGCGGCGAAGGCGAGAGCGGTGGCGGCAGTTGCGGCCGTTCTCGCGTGCGCCATGCCGGTGTTCAGCGCAACGAGCAGCAGCGCGCTTGTCGCGAGGCTGGCGACGAGACGTGTGCGTCGTGCCTCGCGGCCCGCCAACAGCACGTGCCCGGCGGGATAGTCGCGTTCGAGATCGTCGAGATCGTCGATGAAGCGAAGCTGGACGAACAGCAGGAAAAAGGACGCGAGGCCGGTGAGCACACGCCAGCCCGGTTCAACGGCGACGCCGGCGATCCGTCCGTAGAGCAGCAGCGAGCAGACGAAAGCGCCGGCGATCGGCAGCGCCTCGGCGGCCAGCGGCAAGCGGCCGAGCGTGTTGCCGACAGCAACTGCCGCGGCCGCAAGCCGGCCACGTCTTGCATGCGAGGTGGCCAGCGAAAGGCGCGAGCTCATGTACGCATCCCCTCGTTGGCGTCCAGGCGGACGGGGGCGTGCCGGATGCACAGGTCCACGAGCGAGCCGACCGTGAAGTACGTTTCCGCGTGTTCTTCGTTCAACGCTTCTAGCGGCAGGCGCTCGATGCCGAACGCCTGCTCGACTGCGACCACCGCTTCGACGAGCGATAGCGAGTCGAGACCGAGATCGGCGATCAGCGAACTCTCGAGGTGAATCTCGGCGTCGAAGTCGCGCTGATGCTCGCGGCAGACGCGCAGTAACTGCGTGCGTACGATGCCGAATACGGTGTTGCGCATCGACGCATTTTTCGGTGTGCTGGCCATGCTGGGTTCCTTTCCGTTCACGCGTTGCTCGGCGCGGCGTAGCGCCACGGCAGAGTCTGGCCACCGGCCAGGATGCCTTGGGGATGCGCGAGCGCGACCGGCTCGATCGCCAGTTGCAGGCGGACGAGTGCGAGCGGCCGCTCCAACGCTTCTTCCCAGCGGTATGAGAGGGGAATGCGCGCGCGCTTGCCACGCAGCCACGCGCGGCGCAGAAAACGATGGACCCAGAAGTTCGGCCACCACGGCGCGGTCAGCGCGGTGCCGAGCAGACCGACGATGCGCGCACGCATCGGTTCGAGGCCGCAGTCGAACGCGAGAAGCGAGGTCTCGCCGGCCCAGTCCTGGCCGTAGCCCGTCAACACATGCAGCAGATCGTGAATGCAGCCGCTGCGCTCGATGAACCACTGACGGTCCGGGCCCGGGAGGATTTCTTCGAGGCCGGCGGCCAGCCGGCTCGCTTGCAGCAGACCATCGGCGCTGTAGCCGCTGCGCTCCATCATCGCCATGTAGGCGCGGCCGAACGAGCCAGGCGGCAAGCGCAGCAGCGTGTCGGTATCTGCGAGCGTGCCGAGCAGTGACGGCTGCTCGGAAATCAGCGCGCCGGCGCCCGGCTCGCTCAGGAATCGCTGGTACATCGTCTCCATCTGACCGCCGTCGAGCGCGATCATCACTTCGTACGCGTGCTGAATGTCGTCTACGTTCTCCCTCAACGCCTTGATCGCTCGCAACGCGCGCGGCCAATCGATATGGCGTCGCGCCAGCGCGTCGTCCTTCAAGCTTGCTGTCATCTGCGGCTCCCGGCAAAGATCAAGAGGCGGGTCACGAGTGGCAATCGACTGGCGCCACTTCTTGCGGACGCTTTTTGCAGGGTTCATGCCAGTCATCCGTTGGCACCACGCAAGTCGTCCTCATCCCATGCAAGAACGGAACGAAGTGCCCAGATCTGAAAAGGCGGCGCGGCTATCGCGCGGATTGAAGCGGTGTCTGCGATTTGCCGACGCACTTTCAGGCGGAGCCCCCCGCAGCCTGCCGAATGTCGGTGCCGGGCCAACATGTGAAGGGCGTCTGTTGGTTGCCGCTCGACTGCGGGACGTCTGATACCGGCCCGGTTCACGTGTCAACGTCCAAACATCTATACGTGCGGATGTATCGCCCCGCCTTTTGAAATCTGGCTGCCTGCTTGCGTCATTGCATCTGACGGGGACTCAGTTCGCGCAGCAAAAGAACGCCTGGCACGAACAGTGCACTAGCAGCGCGAACACGGACGGTGCGCTGTGAAATTCGTAGAACTCACGAGGACGGAGGTAGAGCAATGAATCAGGCCTGGAAGGCGAAAGCGGGGCAGTTCCTGCCGGGGGCGAATCTGACTGTGCTGCCGCACTGGGAGCGCGACGCGGTGCCGAGCTACGATCGTGCCGAAGTCTCGGTGCCAGGGCGCCTTCACTTCGCCGTATTCGACTTCATGCAAATGATGCCCGGCTTCGGGGGCGGCGGACTCGGCGTATCGACGAGCACGGTCGGACACCGGATCACCGTCACGAAGACGAACAACGGCGAAGGCGGCTGCGACGTGCCGAGCGGGCGGCACATGCTCGAGTTGTTCAAGCGAACGGTCGGCTACGCACGCGACGACATCCGTGTGGATCGGCTGCGCAGCATTCAGCATCAGCACAGCGGATTCGGCTCGAACGTGTCGTTCAACACCGCGACGCTCGCCGGCTTGAACGCGTTGTTCGGCTCACCGTTTTCGCCGCACGACATGTGGGAAATGATTACCCGCAACTACGTCGAGACCGCGAAGGATGACGAGCATGTGTATTTCGGCCTCGAGACCGGCGTCGGCGAAGCGTGCCTGTTCTTCGGCGGGCTGGTCTGGGTCGACGAGAAGCACGGCAACGGTCGTTTCCTCGGCAACCTGAGTTCGGAAAACCTGTGGGTGACCACGGCCGTTGGCAACTACGACACGCTGTCGACCGAAGCGCTGCGTGCGCATGGCGAAGGCGCGGACATGTCCGGCACCACCGAGGCGGGCTTCGTGCCGACGCATTTCGTCGAGTGGCAGAAGCGCTATGGCGTCGCGTGGCGCAACTTCATCGAACAGAAACTGAGGCCGGCACTGCATCGCAATGACCTGTTCGCGTTTCTGAAGCACGGCTGGGAACTCAACAGCATGAGCAACATGAAGGTGCTCGAAGGCATCTTCCGGACCGACGTGATGCGTGAGTTCGACGAGACGATGCAACGCGAGGGCGCGGTGTACGCGGGGATGAGCAGCGCGGGTCCGGGCTTCTATGCGTTCTCCGACTGCGAGGAAAAGGCGAAGCACCTCGCGACGGTGATGCTGCATCGGTTCAGTGAATTCATGAGCGAGATGACGGTGGCCCGCGCGGGCCAGAAGATGTCGATCGACGTCGCCGTCTAGCCGCATGCCTGTGAACCCTCGCGAAACTTTCCACTGAGACTGATCGAACATGGCCAAGCGCGTCACCTTCGTCAACACGAACCAGATCAAGCCGGCGATTGCGCCGATTGCCTTCGACTATCTGTCGGCGCCGATGGAGCGAGCAGGGTTCGAGCTCAACTTGCTCGACCTGTGCTTCTCCGACGATTGCGAGGCGGCTATTGCCGAGCACTGCCGCACCACCGCGCCGGATTACTGGGGGGTGACGCTGCGAAATACCGACGACGTCTATTTCTCCAGCGGCTACAGCTTTCTCGACCGCATCAGGGACATCGTCGCGATGCTTCGGCGTGCGCGCGCGGTCCCGATCGTGATGGGCGGCGCGGGCTACTCGGTGATGCCGGAGAAATTGCTTGCTTACCTCGACGCGGACTTCGGCATCGTCCGGGAAGGCGAATTCAGCTTTCCCGAGTTGCTGACCTGCCTCGAAGAAGGTAGGAGTTTTACGCACATACCCGGCGTGGTCTACCGCGATACGGCCGGTGTGCACGCTACGCCGCTCGCGCCCAACACATGCGGACCACTGGCCAGCATAGGGCCTCACAAACGCGAACTGGTGAACAACCCGCACTATTTCGCCAAAGGCGGCCAAATCGGCATCGAAACGAAACGCGGCTGCAATCGCTCCTGCATCTATTGTGTCGAGCCGCAGATCAAAGGCCGTTCGGTGCGCATGCGCGAGCCCGATGATGTCGTCGCCGAGATGGCATCGCTCGAGGAGCGCGGGGTCAACGTCTTTCATATCAACGACTCGGAATTCAATCTGAGCGTCGCGCATCCGATGGCTCTGTGCGCGGCCATCATCCGGCACGGGCTCGCCGGCAAAATCCAGTGGTATGCGTACGGTATGCCGCGGCCGTTTCCCGATGAACTCGCGGCCGCGATGAAAGCAGCCGGTTGCGTGGGCATGAACTTCGGCGTCGACACCGCTAGCGCAACGATGCTGAAGATACTGCGCCGCACCTTTAGCGCATCCGACATCGAACATGCTGTCAATACCGCGAAGCGCCACGGCCTCGAGCACATCATCGAACTGCTGTTCGGCGCGCCCGGCGAGACGCAGGAGACCGCGCGCGAGACGATCGAGTTCATCAAGCGGGTCGATCCGGAGCGCGTTTCGGTCACCGTCGGACTGAGAATCTTCCCGGGCACCGAGCTCGAACAGATGATCCGCCGCGAAGGCCTCCATGCCGGCAATCCGAATCTGCACGGCCATATCGAAGGCAACGACGATCTTCTGCATCCGGTGTTTTATCTGCCGACCGCATTGGGCCCGGACCCGCAGCAATTCATTGCCGATCTGATCGGCAATGACCGGCGGTTCTTCGGGACCAATGCGAGCCTGTTCAACTACAACGCGAACGACGCGCTGGTCGAAGCGATCGCGCAAGGCGAGCGCGGCGCGTATTGGTCGATCCTGAACCGGATCGAGAAACGCTTCGAGGCGGCCCATAACGCGCGCGCTTGTCACCGCACGTCCGCGGACGGCGGCGATCCGGACTGGACGCCGATCGAGATTTTGCCGATCGAGCAAAGCGCCTGACGCGGTATGTGATGCCCGAAGCGGCCAGTCATCCGCTGGCCCGCGCATTTTTTCAACGCAGGAGGAGTGCATGCTTCCAGAAAACAGCCAGCCTGAGCCGTACAGGATCAAGATGGTCGAGCCGATCAGGCTGATCGACCGCGAGCAACGGCAGGCGCGGCTTGCCGCTGCCGGGTACAACGTGTTTCGCCTCGAAGCCGACGACGTCTATATCGATCTGATGACGGACAGCGGCACTACCGCGATGAGCGCGAACCAGTGGGCAGGCATCATGACCGGCGACGAGTCGTATGCCGGCTCCCGCAGCTTTACGAAGCTGACGCAGTCCGTGCGGGACATGCTCGGCTTCGAATACGTGTTGCCGACCCACCAGGGGCGCCCGGCCGAGCACTTCCTGTTCCGGACCCTCGTGCGCCCGGGCCAGGTGGTGCCGTTCAACGCTCCGTTCGATTCGACCGAGGCGCACGTATCGATTGCCGGCGGGACCGCGATATCGTGCGTCGCCGAAATCGGCTACCAACCCGCTGTCGAGCATCCATTCAAGGGCGACGTGGATGTGCAGAAGCTGCGCAACGTGATCGAGAGCGAAGGGCGCGGCAACGTGCCGTTGATCATGGTCTCGCTGACAAACAACGCGGGCGGCGGCCAGCCGGTATCGATGGCGAACCTGCGCGCGGTGAAAGCGTTGGCCGATGAGTTTGCGATTTCCGTGTACTTCGACGCGGCGCGCTGCGCGGAGAATGCTTACTTCATCCAGCAGCGTGAGAGCGGCTATGCGAACCGGTCGGTGGCGGAAATTCTGAAGGAGCAGTTTTCCTATGCCGAGGGCTGCACGTTCAGTTGCAAAAAGGATGCGCTGGTCAATATCGGCGGCTTGCTCGCGACACGGTCGCGCGCGCTCTACGACCAGGTCGTGCCGCTGCTCGTGCTGCACGAAGGCTTCGTCACCTACGGAGGGATGGCAGGCCGCGATCTCGAAGCGCTCGCGATCGGTCTGCGCGAGATGGTCGACGACAGATACCTGCAACACCGCGTGGGTCAGGTCGAACGGCTAGGCGACACACTGCTTGCCGGCGGGGTTCCGATCCTGAGGCCCACCGGCGGACACGCGGTGTATGTCGATGCGGCCGCCTTCCTGCCGCACGTGCCGCGCTCGGAGTTTCCAGCCGAGGCGCTGGCTGCCGAGCTTTATCTGGAGGGCGGCGTGCGCGCCGTCGGTCTGGGCTCGTTGGCGTTCCTGAAAGAAGATCCATCGACGGGCGCGCTCAGCGCTCCGAGGCTGGAATTGCTGCGGCTCGCCATTCCCCGCCGTGTCTACACTGATAGCCATCTCGCGGCGGTTGCGGCCGCGTTGGTCCGCGTCTATCAACGACGCGATGCGATCCGCGGAATGCGCATCGTCTCGGCGCCGCCGATGCTCAAGCACTTCACCGCGGTCCTCGCACCGATCGATGCCCGTGACGAGATGCTCGCGGAGTGTCGCGAAGTTATGGTCTGAGGTGATTTCATGTCGAATGCTGTGTTCGAAACGCTCGAGCTCAAAACCCATGCTTATCCGGGCGTGCTAGTCACGTTGTGCGGTGTGGATGGAGCTGGGAAGTCTTCACTGATGGAAAAGCTCGAAAGCGCGTGCACGCGTGCCGGGCTCAATTGCGTGACGACGTTTACGCCGACCAGTCGCATCCGCAAAGACGCGGTGTTCCGGGATATGGTCGACAGCCACTGGCATACCTCCAAAACCAGCCTGGGGCCCGACGCAAGCGTACGCCGCGTCGACATGCTGGGCATTCTGCTGTCCATCATGGGAGACCTCCTCCAACATCTGACCGACACGGTCATACCGGCACTGGAACGAGGCGACGTGGTCTTTTGCGACCGCTATGTGTTCACCTCTCAGGCCGAGATCGGCACGCGCGCCGATCCCGCTGAGACCGCGCCGGTGCTCCGCAGCATCGCTGGCCATGTGCTGCGTCCCGACGTCGCCTTTGGTCTGAACGTTTGCGGCGCGACTTCACACCGCCGCGTGCGGTCAAGGAACGACGAGAAAGACCAGCCGCCGCCGATGAGCTTTCTGACGCGCCAGGTGGCGGCTTATCGCGCCGTGTTCGAGGCCAACGGCGTGGTCGCTCTGGATGGAGAGCGCAGTATCGACGAGACGTACCGTGCGGCACTCAGTCATATCGCGGCTATAGAACGGGTTGCGGGGCGGTTGGGTTCTATCGCGGCGGCACATCCTGCACGAACCCTGGCGGCATGCTGAGGCTTCGACCTGCGCGGAGACGCCGCATTCTGGCGCCGAGGTGTGCGACAAAATGCACGTCGACACGTTTTGGTGAGCATCTATCCTTCAAGACAGGACCATGTTGCATGGAACGTCAGAGCCAAGGAGACGATGATGCTCAGCCCACATGAGATCGCAACGCTCATGCTTCTCGAAACAAACCCGCGTCCGGAAAATTTCGATCCCGGCGATCTCGACGCGCTGTGTGAACATCAACTCGTATTTCTGGAAAAGCTCGCGTCTGGGTACGCGCGAGGGCATCTGACTGCTCAAGGACGCTCGATGTTGAGGTCGGTCGGCAGAGTGCACTAGTTCTGCGCTCTGCATTGCCGCGGAGGTTCAATACGCGGCGTTTTACAGCCAGCACAGGCGGCTGGAAGAGGAAGTGATTTTGCCGGCTGCGTTGCGATATCTGACTGCGGACGACTGGATGGAACTGGACGAGGTGTTCGGCGCCAATCGCGATCCGTTCAGCGGCAGCGAGATCGAAGGGGAAATGGACCGCTTGTTTTCGCTGATCGTCAGTACGGTCTCCGAGTCGATTCACTAGGCCGCCAACGGGACCGCGCCCGTACATTTGATTTCATCGAGGCAAACGCTCGACTTGACTCCGCTCACACCCGGAATGCGCATCAGCGTATCGAGCAGAAACTCCGACAGCGCCTTGAGGTCGTGCGCGACGACCTTGAGCATGTAATCGATATCACCCGTCACGACGAAGCATTCCTGAACCTGGGTGAGTTCCGAGATCATTCGCTTGAACTTCGACAGGTCGCGCACATGGCCTCGCTCCATCGTCACCTGGATGAAAGCCACTACGCCGAAGCCCAGCAGTTGCGCATCGAGCCGCGTCTCGTAGCACTTGATCACGCCCATTTCCTCGAGCCGGCGATGACGCCTCAGCGTTTGCGCGGGCGACAGCTTGATCGCCTCCGCCAGCTCGAGATTGGAGATGCGCCCTCGCGACTGAAGAATCTCCAGCAAACGCACGTCGATTCGGTCTATGTCGATTGTATGCACTGTTATTTCCTTGTTCCGCAGTGAAATGAAATGTTAATGCACAAATCAGGGTTTGTCTGCGTCCGCTACGAAATCCTATTGCATCGATAAAAAATTAAACTGATTCCAGATGTCGCTGCGACACGAGCATGTACGTTGAGAAATGCTCAGATGCGCAGGTGGCGAGAAGACGCTGCCTGCTAGACGAACAGAGAAAATTTACTTTCATTTCTATAACATGCCTCCGCATCACACTCAGTGCTAGTCGCTCGCTATCAATCATTCACCATTCGCTGAACCCGAGAGATCATGGCCGACCTGTTTGACAATCCAATGCAACTGATGGGCTTCGAATTCGTTGAATTTGCTTCGCCCGTGCCCAACGTCCTCGAACCGCTGTTCGAGCAGATGGGCTTCACACTGGTGGCTCGCCACCGTTCGAAGGACGTGCTGCTTTACCGCCAGGGCGAAATCAACTTTATCGTCAATCGTGAGCGCAATAGTCAGGCCGCTTACTTTGCCGCCGAGCATGGCCCGAGTGCGTGCGGCATGGCGTTTCGCGTGAAGGATTCGCACAAGGCCTACGCCCGTGCGCTGTCGCTGGGCGCTCAGCCGATCGAAATCGCTACCGGTCCGATGGAGTTGCGATTGCCGGCAATCAAAGGCATTGGCGGCGCACCGCTTTATCTGATCGACCGCTTCGAAGACGGCAAGTCGATCTACGACATCGATTTCGAGTTCATCGAAGGTGTCGAGCGCCGGCCGGCCGGTCATGGCTTGCGCCTCGTCGATCACCTGACGCACAACGTCTATCGCGGGCGCATGACGTATTGGGCCAACTTCTACGAGACGCTGTTCAACTTCCGGGAGCTACGCTACTTCGACATCGAAGGCGAATACACGGGGCTCACGTCGAAGGCGATGACGGCGCCGGACGGCAAGATCCGCATTCCATTGAACGAGGAATCCGGCAAGGGCAGCGGCCAGATCGAAGAATTCCTGATGGCCTTCAACGGCGAGGGTATTCAACACATCGCGTTCCTGACCGACGATCTGATCACGGTGATCGACAACCTGCAGATGGCAGGCGTGCCGCTGATGACCGGGCCGAACAGCTACTACTACGATGCGCTCGAAACGCGTTTGCCGGGCCATGATCAACCCGTTGGCCAATTGCAGTCGCGCGGCATTCTTCTCGATGGAACGACGGCGGACGGCTCGCCGCGCCTGCTGCTGCAGATCTTTTCCAAACCGCTGCTTGGCCCCGTGTTTTTCGAATTCATCCAGCGCAAGGGCGATGAAGGTTTCGGGGAAGGCAATTTCAAGGCGCTGTTCGAGTCGCTCGAACGCGATCAGATCGAGCGGGGCACGCTGATAGTTTGACGCGCATACAACCCGTTCATCGCCACTTCAACAATACCTAATCCCAGCAAGACACGACACCGGCGTCACAAGCGTCGGCTGTGAGGCCTCGGCATATTTCGCCTGCTCTGACCAGAGCAGGCGAAAAACGAGGCGTGGCGTCCAGAACCAACCGCAGGACACAGGAGACAACATCGTGGCACATCAGGAGCAGGGCACGCTAAAGCGCGGCCTGAAGAATCGTCACATTCAGTTGATCGCGCTTGGAGGCGCAATCGGCACGGGTCTTTTTCTCGGCATCGCGCAGACCATCAAGACGGCAGGGCCGTCCGTATTGCTCGGGTACGCAATTGCCGGCATCGTCGCCTTCTTTATCATGCGGCAACTCGGCGAAATGGTCGTCGACGAGCCCGTTGCAGGTTCGTTCAGTTACTTCGCAGGCAAATACTGCGGGCAATTCTCCGGTTTTGTTTCCGGGTGGAATTACTGGGTGCTGTACGTGCTGGTGTCCATGGCGGAACTGTCGGCCGTTGGCATCTACATGCAGTACTGGTGGCCGGGTCTGCCAACGTGGGTGTCCGCGCTGGTGTGCTTTGGCGTAATCAACGCGATCAACCTCACCAGCGTGAAGTCGTACGGCGAACTCGAATTCTGGTTCTCGATCGTCAAGGTCGCGGCAATCGTTGGCATGATCGGCTTTGGCGGCTATCTGCTGATTTCGGGCCATGCGGGTCCTGACGCGGGCGTGGCGAATCTGTGGCGCCACGGCGGCTTCTTCCCGAACGGCGTGGCGGGTCTCGTGATGGCGATGGCCGTCATCATGTTCTCGTTCGGTGGACTGGAACTCGTGGGCATTACGGCGGCCGAGGCCGAAGATCCTTCGCACACGATCCCGCGCGCGACCAACCAGGTGATCTATCGGATCCTGATTTTCTCGTCGGCGCACTCGGGGTGCTGCTGTCGCTGTATCCGTGGGAAAAAGTCGTCGCCGGTGGTAGCCCGTTCGTACTGATCTTTCACGCGATGAACAGCAACTTCGTCGCCAACGTGCTCAATGCGGTGGTGCTCACCGCCGCGCTGTCGGTGTACAACAGCGGTGTCTATTGCAACAGCCGCATGCTTTACGGCCTCGCAGGCCAGGGCAATGCGCCGCGCGCTCTGCTGAAGGTCAACTCGCGCGGGATTCCCCTCGTCGCGCTGGGGATTTCCGCCGTGGCGACTGCCGCCTGCGTGGTGATCAACTACCTGATGCCGGGCAAGGCATTCGAGGTGTTGATGGGGCTCGTCGTCTCGGCGCTGATCATCAACTGGGCAATGATCAGCATCATTCATTTGCGTTTCCGCGCTGCGAAAGCTCGCGCCGGTGAGAGGACCCTGTTCCGCAGCCTCGGTTATCCGCTTACCAACTATCTTTGCCTGATCTTCCTTGCCGGCATTCTGGTCGTGATGTGGCTGATACCGGATCTGCGCATGTCGGTCTACCTGATCCCCGTTTGGCTCGTTGCGCTGGGCGTCGGCTATCGCGTGCGCAATAGGCGCGCCGCCGCCTCGGTCGCCGTCGGCGTGGCGACGCGCTAGGCATCGCGCTTTTGCAATCTTTTGGCCTGATCCAGGGAACTAGCATGTTTGAACACATCGATGCCTATGCGGGCGACCCGATCCTCACGTTGAACGAGAACTTCGCGAAGGATTCGCGCGAGCATAAGGTCAATCTGAGCATCGGCATTTACTACGACGATCAAGGCCGCTTGCCCGTAATGCAAGCGGTACGCGAGGCCGAAGGACAACTGCTCGCCGAGCTCGGTCCCAAGCCGTACCTGCCGATGGCGGGCTTCGCCCACTACCGCGATGCCGTGCAATCGCTGGCATTCGGCGACGACTCGGCGGCGCGTACCGAGGGGCGCATCGCGACCGTGCAGACTTTGGGCGGTTCGGGCGCGCTGAAGGTCGGTGCGGATTTCATCAAGCGCTACTTTGCGGGCTCGCGCGTATGGGTCAGCGATCCGACGTGGGAAAACCACCGTTTCATCTTCGAGCGCGCGGGATTCGAAGTCAACGCGTACCCGTACTATGACGAATCGAGCGGCGGGCTGAAGTTCGAAGAGATGTTATCGGCCATCGACGCGCTACCCGCGCGCAGCGTCGTCCTGTTGCACGCGTGCTGTCATAACCCGACGGGTGTCGATCTGAACGACGCGCAATGGGTGCAGCTGATCGAGGTCATCAGAAAGCGCAACCTGCTGCCCTTTATCGACATGGCGTACCAAGGCTTCGGCGCAGGTATCGACGCCGACGCATTCGCGATTCGTGAACTGGTGCGCCAGAACGTGCCGGCGTTGGTGGCCAATTCGTTCTCGAAGAACTTCTCGCTGTATGGCGAGCGGTGCGGTGGACTGTCGGTGATTTGCGAGTCGGCGGAGATTGCCGCGCGCGTATTGGGTCAATTGACGAGCGCCGTGCGCGCGAACTACAGCAATCCGCCGACGCATGGCGCGAAGATCGTAGCGCGGGTGCTGACCACACCGGCGCTGCGGCAATCGTGGCAACAGGAGCTTGCCTCGATGTGCCGGCGCATCATGCGCATGCGCGCGGAGATCCATGAACGCCTGCGCGGCAAGGTGCCGGACACGCTGCTCGCGCGCTACCTCGAGCAGCGCGGCATGTTCACGTACACGGGGCTGTCGGCGGAGCAGGTCGACACGCTGCGCGAACGCCACGGCGTCTACCTGATCCGGTCCGGGCGCATCTGCGTCGCCGCGCTCAATGACAACAACGTTGCGACGGCGGCGCAGGCCATCGCGAGAGTCATCTCGCGGACAGGCGATTGACACCGCCGCAGGCTGAGCGCGCCAGCCTGATACGCGACCAGTCCGACTGCATCCACGCCGGATCGAGCGGACGGATCGCGAGTCTCGATTGAGCGTCGCGGGGCGCCGCGCGACGCGGCATGATCGAGATGCCGCGTCCGGCTTCGACGAGTCCGAGCGATGTCGTCAGAGGCGCCGTCCGTCCATTTCAGTTTTGTCGCGCGCTCGCGTTGCCGCTGTGCTTGAGCGTCGGATCGATCAACGAAGCCTTGACGTCGACCGAAGACGCTTGCCCGAGATTCGCATAGTCGCTCTTGAGCCATACATCGGCGACTTCACGGCCGCGCTCGAACAGCGTGTTGAGCAACGACCACGACGTGCTGCTCTTCGACACGAAACCGAACTTCGCCAGAAAATCGTCGTCGCGGATCAGGTGGAACCTGACGGGCTTGTAGCGGCTCTTGCGCGCCGCTTCCTCGCCGACCGAATCGAGCACACGGTTGACCGCTTCGATTGCGTTGATCTCCAGCACCACGGACGCGTTGAACCCAATTTCATTGAGCCGGTCGAGAATGCCGCGCGCATCTTTGGGCGGCATATCGTGGCGCACGAACGGATTCGCGAGCACGAGAATCAGGTCCTGGGCATGCTCGAGCAACGGCGCCAATGGCGGGTTGCCCAGATAGCCGCCGTCCCAGTACGGTATGCCGCCCACGCTGACGGTGCGAAACTCGTTCGGCAGGCATGCGGAAGCGCGCAATACGTCAATGGAAATAGCGGGGCGGGTGAACATTGCGCGTTGGTTGGTTCGTACGTCGGTTGCGCAAATGAATAGTTGCGGGCCGTCGCGCGTCGTATTGAGCGCGGCGAGATCGTGTTCGGGGAGCGCGGAACGGATCACCGGCCCGAGCGGATCGCGGTAGAACGGATTGCCATAAGGCGAAGCGACGAGTCCGACGGCCTCCAGCATGATGGCAGCGGGATTCCAGTCGATATTCCAGCCGCCGAATGGGCCGGGTTCGGAAAAGCCGAGGAGCGCGTTGCCCGCCAGCGCGCCGGCGCGCGATACCGCTTCCCAAAAGGCGCGCAGCATGTCGCGTGCTTTCGGTGCCCCGCTGGTTGCGAGACCCGCCGCGCACAGCGTCGCATTGATGCCGCCCGCGCTCGCGCCGCTGATTGCCGCGATATCGAGTGGCATTGCCTGCGACGAAGCCTCCAACAGACGGTCGAGCACACCCCACGTGAACGCGCCGTGCGAACCGCCGCCTTGCAGGGCAAACGCGACCTTGGGGCCTTTGTGTCGCGTCGAGTTCTGAGGTTCCTCCATCGCCATGGCTCCTTCGCGTCTTGATCGCGTTCCGGCAATCTTACCCGGAAGTGTCACGCGTTTGGTCTAGCCTCGCCAGACGCGGCTGCGGGTTTGTCTCGGTTAAACCGCCGCCCCGCAGCAGGTACAGTGTGAGACGATTTGCGGCGGGCCGGAGTCCAACCTCGGCCGATCGATACTATTAATAGTCGCAAGCGACATATCCGATATAAAACGGGCCATGAGAGAGAAGTTGATTGACATAAGCCAGCGTGCCAGGGCGGCATCGCGGGCTCACCGCGCTCGTCCGGGGGCGTCTCGATGAAACGGGATCTCGATCCGGATTCCCGCGGCGCGATCACGCTAAACGGGCTGGCGCGCCAGCTGGGACGTACCCGTGAGCAGCTGATGCAGCGCTGGATCGCCGAGACCTCGGAGCAGGGCGCGCACCCCGCCGATGCGGACAGTGGACACGGACTGACCGACTGTTTCGCCTACATGCTGGCCGAGGTATGCGCGTCCTTGCTGGTCGCCGACAGCGACCCGTCCCTATCCGATCATGTAGGCATCGCGCAGCCTGGCAGGTTCTGGCCGGACGACTGGCGGGTCACGGATCTGTTTCGCAACATGGATCTGATGCAGCGCTCTCTGAAGCACGAGATCCGCGCGTATTTCGGTCCCGTTGCCGCTTCCGTCGACGTTCACATGCGCGCGCACGACGTTGTCGAGCGCACCTTTCGCGCGATGATCGAAAACGCGATCGAGGCGCACATGCAACGTCAGACGGCCGAGGTGGCGGCGGCACAGGACAGCCTGCACACCGCGCTGACCGCGCTGAAGCTCACGGAGGAGCGGCTGCGAGTCGCGACGAGCGCGGCGGGCATCGGCATCTTCGAGTGGTGTGGCGCGTCGCGACAAGGCGTGTGGGAAAACCGCCGGATGTATGAAATCACCGGGCAACCCGAGGACAGGGGGCCGTTGACGGAAACCGAGTTCATGACGTCGGTCGTTCATCCGGACGATGTCGAACTGCTGCGAAGTCATTTCCAGTCCCGGCGAATCTCCGGCGAGCCGGTGCATGTCGCGTTCCGGCTGCACCGTGTAATCGACCGTGCGCTCAGGACCGTCGAAATGTTCGGGTATCTGCGACCGCCCGTTCATCAGGACGATTACACGTTCATTGGCAGCTTGTGCGACGTGACGGAGCGCGCCGACGCGGAGGCGAAACTGCGCGACGCCGATCGCCGCAAGGACATCTTTCTGGCCACGCTCGCGCACGAGCTGCGCAATCCGCTGGCGCCCGTGCGCAACGCCGCGCATCTGCTGGGTCACAGCGCGGGAGCCGATCCCGCCAAACGCGAGTGGCTGCGCAATGTGATCGAACGCCAGACCGGTCACCTGTCGCATCTGATCGACGACCTGCTCGATGTTTCGAGAATCACCACCGGCAAGATCGTTTTGAAGCGCGAGGTCTTCGATATCAGGCTGGCACTCGACCACGCTCTGGAAATCACGATGCCGGCTGCGTTGCAGCGGCATCACGACATCGTGCGTCTGCCGCTGGAACATCCGGTGTACGTGCACGGCGACCCGGCGCGCATCACTCAGACATTTTCGAATCTGCTCGATAACGCGATCAAATACACCGACGATGGTGGCCGGATCGTCGTATGCGCGACGCTCGTCGGTCAGGAAGTGTCCGTGACTGTGTCGGACACGGGCACGGGTATTTCGGACGATGCACTGCCTCACGTGTTCGATCTGTTCGTCCAGGGTTCGTGCCACGGCGAGCCGTCGCGGGGCGGTCTAGGGATCGGGCTGTCGGTGTGCAAGACGCTGACCGAGATGCACGGCGGGACCATTGCCGCGAGGAGCGAAGGCAAGAACAGAGGCAGTGAATTCGAAATACGTCTACCCGTTTGCCAGGCCCGTAACCAGGACGCTAAGGACGGTACCGAAGCCGGTCTGCCGGCGTCCGACCGATTGCGGGTTCTGATCGTCGACGACAACAGCGACGCCGCGCTTTCGCTCGCGATGATTCTCGACACGCACGATGTGCGCACCGCACACAGCGGCGAAGACGCGCTTCACATCGCGGCTGCGTTCGAGCCGCAGATCGTGTTCCTCGATCTTGGGCTGCCGGGAATCAGCGGCTATGAGGTCGCGCGTCGGCTGAGGGATCATCAGGCGGCGGGCAAGCACCTCGAGATCGTCGCCGTGTCGGGATATGGTCAGCCCGAGGACGTGGCTCACTCGGCGGAGGCGGGGTGTGATGCGCATCTCGTCAAACCCGTCGATATCGAGGAGTTGCTCGCGATCATCAGGCGGATCACCGGAGAAAATCCGGACCTCAGTCGCCAATCGAGCGGATAACTCACCGGCCGTCACCCCGGCGATGATCGTTGCCCGGCCGTGATCCAGACGATTCGCTCGATCACGATCGGACTGGCGCGTTGCGCCCGCATGACGCTGGGATCGTTCTACGGGATGACCCGATGTGATGGGAACGCTGGCTGGCCGGGTACGCTGTTTGATGAGTCAAGCCCGAAGGGCGACGAATCATGAGCGGCCAATGACGCGGTATGCACGTGAATGCGAGCCGTGACGCGCCGTCTGTACCCATTTTCAATCTGCGACAATAGCCGCGATTCTCGTCCACGCCGATCGTGAAATGGAACTCAGACAATTACGCTATTTCCTCAGCGTCGTCGAACACGGCAGCATGGGAAAGGCCGCGCTCGAACTCGGCGTCGTCACTTCCGCGCTGAGTCAGCAGATCAGCCGCCTCGAAGGCGAACTGTCGACGCGCCTGCTGCAGCGCACTTCCAGCGGCGTCGTGCCGACCGATGCCGGTCTCGCGTTCTGGCGTCAGGCGCAACTCGCGCTGCGTCATATCGACGACGCGGCGCTCGCCGCGCGCGCTGCCCGGCTCTCGGGCCACGTCAGCGTCGGCATGGCGCCGAGCACCGCCAGCGTGCTCGGCGTCCCCTTCATGCAGGCCATGCGCGCGCGCTATCCCGAGGTGCGGCTGCGCATCGTCGAAAGCCTGTCCGGGTATCTGGCGTCGATGCTGAGCGCGCGCCAGATCGATCTTGCCGTGCTGTTTCGCCCGGAGCCCGCGCAGCGCTGGAGCGTCGTGTCGCTGCTCGACGAGCGGCTGTTCGTGATCGGCCGGCACGAGCTCAAAGACATGCCGGCGGGCGCGAGCGTGCGTCTCGGGCAACTCGGCAAGCTTCCGCTCGTCCTTCCGAGCGGCGCGCACGGCCTGCGCTCGCTGCTGTCCGCCGCGTTCAAGCGGGCCAAATATGAACCGAACATCGCGGCCGAAGTGGACGGCCTCGCGCTGCTGATGGACGTCGTGCGCACGGGCATCGCCGCGACCATCCAGCCCGGCGCCGCGCTCGCGCGGCCGGAGAACGCGGTTTTGGCTAGCGTGCCGGTGACCGAAAGCTTCGCCACACGGCCCAATATGATCGCGAGCATCTCCGACGACGAGCTTTCACCCGCGGGGCTCGCCGCGCGCGTGGTGCTCGCCGACGTCGCGCGCGAACTGGTGCGCGAAGGCCGCTGGCCCGGCGCGCGCCTGCGTCAGTCGGAGGCCTTCACAAAAACTGAAGGCCCGTTGACGGCCCGCTGATGGCGGAGGACGAGCGCGACCATTAGAGTGCGTCCGAAAGGAGGCCCACAAGATGGTCGACGTACTCGTAATCGGAGGAGGCAATGCGGCGCTTTGCGCGGCATTGATGGCGCGCGAAGCCGGCGCGTCGGTTCTGCTGCTCGAATCCGCGCCGCGCGAATGGCGCGGCGGCAATTCCCAACACACCCGCAATTTGCGCTGCATGCACGACGCGCCGCAGGACGTGCTCGTCGATGCCTATCCGGAAGAAGAATTCTGGCAAGACCTGCTGAAAGTCACCGGCGGTATCACGAATGAGCATCTCGCGCGGCTGACGATTCGCGCGTCGTCGTCGTGCCGGCCCTGGATGCAAAAGCACGGCGTACGCTTTCAGCCGCCGCTGTCGGGCGCGCTGCATGTGGCGCGCACCAACGCGTTTTTCATGGGTGGCGGCAAGGCGCTCGTGAACGCCTATTACCGCAGCGCCGAAGCGCTGGGTGTCGAGATTCGCTACGACACGCCCGTCGATTCGGTGGAACTCGACGGCGGCCGTTTCGTCGCGGCCCGAAGCGGTAACCAGCGCTTCGAGGCGCGCGCCTGCGTGCTGGCGGCAGGCGGCTTCGAATCGAACCGCGAATGGCTGCGCGAGGCCTGGGGACAAAACGAGCGCGGCGAATGGCCCGCCGACAACTTCCTGATCCGCGGCACGCGCTTCAACAAGGGCGTGCTGATCCGCCACATGATGGATGCCGGCGCGGACATGATCGGCGATCCGTCGCAGTCGCACTGCGTGGCCATCGATGCGCGCGCGCCGCTCTATGACGGCGGCATCTGCACGCGCATCGACTGCGTGTCGCTCGGCGTGGTCGTCAATCGCGAGGCCGAGCGCTTCTACGACGAAGGCGAGGACTTCTGGCCGAAACGCTATGCGATCTGGGGGCGCCTCGTTGCGCATCAGCCGGGGCAGATCGGCTACTCGATCATCGATTCGAAGGCGATCGGCCGCTTCATGCCGCCGGTGTTTCCCGGCGTAAAGGCCGACACGCTGCCCGAACTCGCACGGCAGTTGAAGCTGCCGGAAGCGCGCTTCATGGAGACGCTGTCGCGTTACAACGAGTCCTGCCGCGTCGGCAGCTTCGATCACACGTCGCTCGACGACTGCCATACCGAAGGCGTCACGCCGCCCAAGACGCACTGGGCGCGCCCTATCGACACGCCGCCGTTCTACGGCTACGCATTGCGTCCCGGCATCACGTTCACGTATCTCGGCCTGAAGACCAACGACCGCGCCCAGGTGCACTTCGGCGGCGAGGCGAGCGAGAACCTGTTCGTCGCGGGCGAGATGATGGCGGGCAACGTGCTCGGCAAGGGCTATACAGCGGGCGTCGGCATGTCGATCGGCACGGCGTTCGGGCGCATTGCCGGCACTCAGGCCGCGCGCGCCGCACTGCAGACAACGGAGGTTTCCTGTGCAGCACACTGACACGCTCGCGCCCGAACGCACGCGCGCCGCGGCGTTCGAATCGAAGCAAGACATGCAACGCACGCGCGGCGGCTCGCGCGTGATTCCAATCGTGCCGCTGACCGCAAGCGAAGGCGAAGTGGCGCGCCAGATGCAGATCTGCAACGCGTGCCGCTATTGCGAAGGCTTCTGCGCGGTGTTCCCGGCGATGACGCGGCGCCTCGAATTCGGCAAGGCCGACGTCAACTATCTGGCCAATCTGTGCCATAACTGCGGCGCCTGTTACCACGCGTGCCAGTACGCGCCGCCGCACGAATTCGCGGTCAACGTGCCGAAGGCGATGGCGCAAGTGCGCCTCGAAACCTACACCGAATACGCGTGGCCCAAGGCGCTAGGCGGGTTGTACAAGCGCAATGGCGTGACGCTGTCGGTCGCGCTGGCGGCGGGGCTAGCTCTCTTTCTGCTGCTCGGCACGGCCATGCATGGCGGTTTGAGCGGCAACGTCGCGCCCGCGAACTTCTACGCGATCTTCCCGCACAACCTGCTGGCGGCGATGTTCGGCGCGGTCTTCCTGTTTGCCATCGTGGCGCTCGGCATCGGCGTGACGCGCTTCTGGCGCGACGTGTCGCCAGGAACCGCGAACGCGAGCGCGCCGGCCGTGACGGAGGCGGCGAAACACGCGTTGACGCTCAGGTATCTCGACGGCGGACATGGCGACGGCTGCAACGAATCGAACGATGCCTTCACGCTCGCGCGGCGGCGCTTTCACCACTTCACGTTCTACGGCTTCATGCTGTGTTTCGCGGCAACGGTGGTGGCGACGCTCTATCACTACCTGCTCGGCGAGGAAGCCCCGTATCCGTTCTTCAGCTTGCCGGTATTGCTGGGTACGGCGGGCGGGATCGGCCTGATCGTCGGGCCCTTGGGGCTGCTGTGGCTCAACCTGAAGCGCCATCCGGAGCAGGGCGATGCGCGCCAGCGTCCGATGGACCGTGCCTTCATCGCGCTGCTGTTGCTCACGAGCGCGTCGGGCCTCGGGCTGCTGGCGCTGCGCGAAACGGCGGCGATGCCGTGGCTGCTGGCGGTGCATCTGGGCATCGTGATCGCGTTGTTCGCAACGCTTCCGTACGGCAAGTTCGCGCACGGCATTTTCCGTTCGGCGGCGCTGCTCAAATCGTCTATCGAAAAGCGCCAGCCCAATACGTTGGGTCTCGGCTCGGACTAGGCGCGACACGCGCCGCATATTGTCATAACAACAGGGGACATATTCATGAACGCTACCGAACCACTAGCCGGCACGCCGGTCGGGGCGCGCTCGTCCAAAGCCGCGGCCGTACTGCGCGTGACGAGCGGCAACTTTCTCGAACAGTTCGACTTCTTTCTGTTCGGCTTCTACGCGACGTCGATCTCGAAGATATTCTTCCCGGCGTCGAGCGAGTTCGCGTCGCTGATGCTGACCTTCGCCGTGTTCGGCGCGGGCTTTCTGATGCGTCCGTTGGGCGCGATCTTTCTCGGCGCCTATATCGACAAGGTAGGGCGGCGCACCGGCCTGATCGTCACGCTGTCGATCATGGCGAGCGGCACGATCCTGATCGCGTGCGTGCCCGGTTACGCGACCATCGGCCTGCTCGCGCCCGCGCTCGTTCTGCTCGGGCGGCTGTTGCAGGGCTTCTCGGCGGGCGCGGAACTGGGCGGCGTGTCGGTGTATCTCGCGGAAATGGCCACGCCCGGCGCACGTGGCTTCTACACGAGTTGGCAGTCGGCCAGCCAGCAGGTCGCGATCGTGATGGCGGCGGCGCTCGGCTACGGATTGAATCACTGGATGAGCGCGCAGCAGATCGGCGCGTGGGGCTGGCGCATTCCGTTTTTCATCGGCTGCGCGATCGTACCGTTCCTGTTCCTCCTGCGCCGTTCGCTGCAGGAAACCGCCGCGTTCGAGGCGCGCCGCCATCATCCGCAGACGCGCGAGATCTTCGCGATGCTGCTCAGCAACTGGCGCACGGTGATCGCCGGCATGCTGCTCACCGCGATGACGACGACCACGTTCTATCTGATCACCGTCTACACGCCGACCTTCGGTAAGTCCGTTCTCAAACTGTCGACGTCGGATAGCCTGATGGTGACGTTGCTGGTGGGCGTGTCGAACTTCATCTGGCTTCCGATCGGCGGCGCGCTGTCCGATCGGATCGGCCGCAAGCCGATTCTGCTCGCCATTTCCGTGCTGGCGATTTTCACCGCGTATCCGGCATTGTCGTGGCTCGCCGCGGCGCCGAGTTTCGGCCGCATGCTGAGCGTGCTGCTGTGGTTCTCGTTCTTCTTCGGCATGTATAACGGCGCGATGGTCGCCGCGCTTACCGAGGTGATGCCGGCGGAGGTGCGCGTCGCGGGTTTTTCGCTGGCGTTCAGTCTCGCGACGGCGCTGTTCGGCGGCTTCACGCCGGCCGTGTCGACCTTCCTGATCGAAACCACGCACGACAAGGCCGCGCCCGGCTACTGGCTCAGTTTCGCCGCGCTGTGCGGGCTTGGCGCGACGCTTGGACTCTATCGGCGGCGCGCGGGGCGGGCGGCTTCGACGGCGCAACGCTTTTAGCGTGTTGCCGTTGACGCGCCGAGCTGGATGGAGAGGGTGCCGCCATGCCTGGCGGCGCGCTCTCGTGCAGATGATATGAGGCCCGCCGAGTTTCCTCGGCGGGCCCCGATGCGCATGAAACTACAAGGTCAGTCGAGAATCAGAACGCGGTGCGAAGGCCAACTCGTGCAATGGCCTGCGACGCCGTGCTGGACGATCCGTTGGGACCCATGATGCCGTTGATGGCAGCGTGCGAACCTGCGCTCGCCTTCTGATAAACGCCCTCCGCATAGACCATGCTCCGCTTGGAGAGCGAATAGTTCAGCGTTGCGCCGAGCTGATGCGCGTGGTTGTTGTCGAGTTCCTCGTTACCCTTCAGGTACATATAGTTCCCGCCGAAGGACCATGCGGGAGTAATCTGCCAACTGGCGCCGACTTGCGCGGCATAGGCCGCGGCGCCGTTGAACGAGTTGCGCACGGTCGTGAAGTCCGCGACCGTGTAGACGGGTCCGATTACATAGTGCGCGCCGACACCCCAGTTCGTGATCGGAATTTGCGGCGAGCCGGTGCTGGAGCCGGGATATTTCGCTTTGGTGTAGGCGGCCCCGACTCCGAACGGACCGGCACCGTAATTCAGCCCGAAGCTCATGGTCGAATTCGACCCGAACGAACCAGCCACTCCGCCGAGCGAATACAACGCCCCAGCGGACAAGCCCGCAAACACCGGTGATTGATACTTGATCGAATTGGCCGCCGGGATGCCGCTCGTGCGGCTCCAGTCGAACCAGCCGGTCGGGTTTTGCGGAATATTCAGTTTCTGGAACGGGCCTGCCGCGAAGTTGTACAAGCCGCCAGTGAACACGGCGGGAGCATTGCCTGCCTCGGACAGCGACGTCGTCATGAAATCTAAGACATTGCCGAAAGTCAGCTTGCCGAAGGTAGAACTATCCAGACCCACGTAAGCGTTTCGCCCGAAGATGCCCGGCTGCACCGTCGCGCCCGTACCGAGCTGAAACTGGTTCTCCAGCTTGAAAATGACCTTGTTTCCAGCGCCGATATCTTCGGCGCCCTGCAAGCCGAACAGGTTCGGCGTATAGATGCCGTCGTCAAACTTCGTGACCGAATGCCCGCCCTGGTTCGTCACATAGGACACGCCGCCGTCAATCAGACCGTACAGCGTGACGTTGCTCTGCGCGAACGCGTATCCGGCAGGCAGAAATCCCAAAAGAATTGCAATGGAATGTTTTTTCATTCCAGTCTCCAGATAGTGTATTTGATCGATCTTTTTTGGCAGCTTCAATGAGGCGGCTCATTCGCGCCCATCAAGCCTGGCGTGCGTGTTTCAAGTCGAGTGCGACGTCGACGATCATGTCTTCCTGACCGCCGACCATGCGGCGCTTGCCCAGTTCGACCAGAATGTCGACGGTCTTCAGGCCGTACTTGTTCGCGGCCACTTCCGAATGACGCAGGAAGCTCGAATACACGCCGGCATAACCGAGCGCGAGCGTTTCGCGATCGACGCGCACCGGGCGGTCCTGCAGCGGACGCACGATGTCGTCGGCGGCGTCCATCAGCGTGTAGAGATCGGTGCCGTGATTCCAGCCCATGCGCTCCGCTGCCGCGATGAACACTTCGAGCGGCGCATTGCCCGCGCCCGCGCCCATGCCCGCGAGCGAGGCGTCGATCCGGTCGCAACCTTCTTCCACCGCGACGATCGAGTTCGCCACGCCCAGCGACAGGTTGTGGTGCGCGTGCATGCCCGTTTGCGTTTCGGGTTTCAGCACCGCCTTCACCGCGCGGAAACGATCGCGCACGTCGTTCATCGTCAGTGCGCCGCCTGAGTCGACCACGTAAATGCAGGTCGCGCCGTAGCTTTCCATCTTCTTCGCTTCGACTGCCAGGTTCTCCGGCGTGCTCATGTGGCTCATCATCAGGAAGCCGACGGTGTCCATGCCGAGTTCGCGTGCGTATTCGATGTGCTGCTTCGAAATGTCCGCTTCCGTGCAATGCGTCGCGATACGCACCACGCGTGCGCCCGCGTTGTACGCGGCCTTCAGGTCGTGAATCGTGCCGATCCCGGGCAGCAGCAGCGTCGCGATCTTCGCGTGCTCGACGACGTCGGCGACCGCCTCGATCCATTCAAGGTCGCTATGCGCGCCGAAGCCGTAGTTGAAGCTCGACCCTTGCAGGCCATCGCCGTGCGCCACTTCAATCGAATCGACTTTCGCCTTGTCCAATGCGCGCGCGATGTCCTGCACGTTCTGGATCGAGTACTGGTGACGAATCGCGTGGCTGCCGTCGCGCAGCGTCACGTCGGAGATATAGAGTTTTTTGTCCATGCGGGAAGTCTCCTTAAGCCTCTGATGCCTGTACGAGCGCCTGCGCCATGCGCTCGGCGGTCGCGAGCGCGGCCGAAGTCATGATGTCGAGATTGCCGGCATAGGCAGGGAGGTAGTGCGCGGCGCCTTCCACTTCGAGAAACACCGAGGTCTTCAAACCGCTGAACATGCCGAGGCCCGGAATATTGAGCGGCGCGTTCGCCGGGATTACATCGAACTGCACCTTCTGCTTCAGGCGATAGCCGGGCACGTAGGCGTGAACCTTCGCGACCATCTCCTCGATCGACTGCTCGACCTGGTCGAGGTCGGCCATCTCCGACAGCGTATAGACGGTGTCGCGCATCATCACCGGCGGCTCGGCCGGATTGAGCACGATGATCGCCTTGCCTTTCGCCGCGCCGCCGACCACTTCGATCGCCTTCGACGTCGTCTCGGTGAACTCGTCGATATTCGCGCGCGTGCCGGGCCCGGCCGACTTGCTGCTGATCGACGCGACGATCTCCGCGTAGTGGACCTTGGCGACGCGCGACACGGCCGCGACCATCGGAATCGTCGCCTGACCACCGCAGGTCACCATGTTCACGTTGGGTGCGTCGATATGCGCGTCGAGATTGACGACTGGTACGCAATACGGCCCGATCGCGGCCGGCGTCAGGTCGATCAGGCGAATGCCAGGCTTGCGAGCACGCAGGAACGCATCGTTCTTCACGTGCGCGCCGGCCGAAGTCGCGTCGAACACGAAATCGATGTCTTCGAACACCGGCAGACGCGTCAGACCTTCGACGCCTTCATGCGTGGTCGCGACGCCAAGCCGCGCGGCGCGCGCGAGACCGTCGGAGTTCGGATCGATGCCGACCATCGCCGCCATCTCCAGATGCCGGCTGTTGCGCATGATCTTGATCATCAGATCCGTGCCGATGTTGCCGGAGCCGATGATCGCGACTTTCAGTTTTTCGGAAGTCATATTGCGTCCTGATTCAAGCGGTAAACGTCGCACGCACGCTGCCGAGGCCTTCGATCTGCGCGCAGTAAGTGCCCGGCTCCTTGACGGCGGCCATCGGGCCGAGCGCGCCGGTCAGCACGACGTCGCCGGCGCGCAGCGGCGTGCCCAACTGGACCATGCGATCCGCGAGCCACACGGCGGCGTTCAGCGGATTGCCGAGACACGCCGCGCCGCTGCCGCGCGAGAGCACTTCGCCGTCGCGCGACAGCGTCATCGCGCACGCGGTGAGGTCGATCCGCGACAGCGGCACCGGCCGGCTGCCGAGCACGAACAGCGCGCTCGACGCGTTGTCCGCCACCGTATCGACGAAGCGGATGTCCCAGTTCTCGATGCGGCTGTCCACGACCTCGATCGCGGCCAATGCGTACGCACTGGCGCGCAGGATGTCCACGAACGTGTGCTTGTCGTGCGTGAGGTCGTGTTCGAGCACCAGCGCGATTTCGGCTTCGACCTTCGGCTGGATCAGCTTCGACAGCGGCATCGGTTCACTGTCGCCGTAGGCCATGCCGGCGAACAGCGCGCCGAAGTCCGGCTGATCGACGCCAAGCTGCTTCTGCACGGCGAGCGACGTCAGACCGATCTTGCGGCCGACGATGCGCTCGCCGTTCGCGACGCGCAGATCGACGTTCGCCTGCTGCACTGCGTAAGCGGTAGCGATGTCGTCGACGGGGATATCTCCGCGTACGGGCGAGATGGTCTGGCGCGACGCTTCAGCGTTGCGCAGACGCGAGGCCAGCGCATTGACGACGTTGGCATCATGCATGTTCATGTTTCTCCCTGGGTTGAGGCGTGTCGGGATACGGGTAGGCGGCATTCGTCGCCTACCCGTTCGTCGACCGATGTCACTTAGTGCGGCGTGTCAGGCAGGAACCGCAAGACCGCTGACGTCGGCGCAGGCGACGAAGCGATCGGGGCGCAGCGCGACTGCGCGCGCACCGTACTTGCGCAACCATGGGCGCAGTACGCCGTCGAGGTCGACGAATTCGTCGCAGCCCTTGGTGTGCTGATCCTGCTGGCGCAAAGCGATGTAGCGGGCGCCGAGCTGGTCCCACGCCGCTTTTTCAGCGGGCGAGAGCAGCGTGGCGGGATCGACGTCGTCGCCGAGCAGCACGAAGCCGTCGCCGAGCAGGTCGTCCAGCCGTGCCATCACCCCGCGGTTATCGCCGACGACGGGTTGCGGCACCATGCGGCCCACGATGCTGTCGTTGGCGAGCGGACCGCGCAGCCAGCCGGCTTCCAGCACCGGCGGCGCGATGAGCGGCTGCTCCGGCGCGTCGGGCGGAGGCGGTGCGTTGAGCGCGGCCTGCTCTTCTTCGGAGAGTTCCTGCTTGATGATGCGGCCGAGTTGTACGGCAAGGCCGGTGTAGAACGCCGCATTGGGCCGGCGTTCCGTTTCGTAGGTGTCGAGGAATTGCTCGGGCAGCGTGCCCTTGAGCACACCAGCGAGCTTCCAGCCCAGATCGAACGCGTCGCGCATGCCGGTTTGCATGCCCGCGCCAGCCCAGGGCGGCATCAGATGCGCCGCGTCGCCCGCGAGGAACACGCGCCCGACACGCCACTTGTCGGCCATCCGCGTATGGTGGCGATAGAACGCATACTGGTGGATTTCGACGTCGTCCTCGGTGACGCCGAGTGCTTTCAGCAGCGGCCAGACTTCCTCGTTCGTCGCGAAGTCCGCTTCCGACTCGGTAGGCTTCAGCGGCAGTTCCCAGCGATGGTTGCCGCCAGACAGCGCGATATCCACCACCGGCCGTTCCTTGTCGGACCAGAACGTCAGCAGGTTGCGGTCCGGCCACCAGCGCTTGACGCGGCAGTCGATCACGATCCACTGCACGTCGAGCGTATCGCCGAGCAGCTTGACGCCGAGCTTGCCGCGCGTGGCACTGCTGCCGCCGTCGCAGCCGATCACGTAGCGCACGCGGGTCTGTTTCGTTTCGCCCGTCGAGAGGTCCTTTGCGGTTACCGTGACGCCGGTTTCATCCTGCTCCAGCGATACGACCTCGAAGCCGTAATGCACGTCGATGTACTCGGCGTGCTTCGCCGCGCATTCGCGCAGCGTCGACTCCATCGTCGGCTGATAGATGTTGAAGAAGCGCGGCTTGATGCCGAGCGTCGAAGGCGGGTGCTCGATACGCAAGATCTCGGTGCCGTCATAGCGCATCCAGCGTAGCGCGCGTTGTGGATCGATCTGCTTCAGCACTGGTTCGTCGACGCCGAGGTTCTGGAAGATGCGCATCGTCCAGTCGTTGACGGTGACGGCGCGCGCACGCTGGTAAATGTCTTTGTGTTGCTCGAACGCGATGGTGGAAATGCCGTGTTTCGCGAGGGTCAGCGCGGCGATCACGCCGGTCGGTCCATAGCCGACGATGGCAACCTCGGCGTCGTACTCATTGGTCATATCTTGTCTCCACTAGATATTCTGGATGTTCACGGTGGCAGCGGGATGCGCGTGTTCGCAGCACAAGGACCCGCGATGACGGCGACCGCCGCCCGTCGCCCGCTTTTTAGTTATTCAGGAAGTCGATGACGAGGCGGTTGAATTCGTCGGCGTGTTCCCACTGAGCCCAGTGGCCGCACTGCGGCAGGATATGGAGTCGCGCATCCTGCAAGGTATTGATCATGCGCAGGCCGTGATCGAGAGGCACGAAGCGGTCGTCGCGGCCCCACGTGATCAGCGTCTTGTGAGCGATTTGCGGAAAGCGTGCGGACAGGTCCCATGTCGTCACGGGGCAAAGCTTCGAACTCGCGATGAAGTTCTTCAGGTGATTCAGGTTCGACTCGATGTTGTTCCAGCGTCCGCGGCGCAACTCCTCGGTGATTGCGCCAGGCCAGTACACGAACACTTCGAGCATGGCCTCGAAGTTCTCATAGGTGGGTTCCGCATAGAGCTTGAACATGCGTTTGATGCCTTCGCCCGGCTGAGGCTGGAGGATGCTCGGACCCTGAGCGCCCGGTCCCATCAACACCATGCGATCGAGGCGTTCCGGATACTCCAGTGCGAAGCTCAATGCCGAGGCACCGCCCATCGAGTTGCCGACGAGATGCACGTTGGCGATGCCGAGCGCGTCGAGCACCCCTTTGGTCGCGCGCGCGTTCAGCAGGTTGCGCGGCACGTCGCTGACGATCTCGCCTGATTTGTTGAAGCCGGGGCTGTCGATGAGCAGCACTCGAAACCCCGCGTTCACCAGCGCGTCGACATTGCGGTAGTAGTTGCTCCAGCCGCTCGCGCCGGGCCCGCCGCCGTGCAGCATGGCGACGGCCGGGCCGTGGCCGGCGTCGTTGAAATGGATGGTGAAGTTCTCGAGACCAGGTTCGTTGATCGTCACGAACTTGCTGGTGTTGGCTTCGGTCAAGGTCATACTGTGGCTCCAGGAATTTGGTCTTGCAGTCAAGCTAGGTGATGAGTCGGGATTCAATGCGCGTTGGGGGCGGGCGCGCCGGGCGGCGGATTCAGTTTGTGTCCCCAGTCGCTGAGTTCGGAGTAGCGCTTGATTTCCCATGTGTCGTCGTCAACCACGATGCCGCCCGCGCCGAATTCGATCGCGAAACCGGACGGCGAGATCATGTAGAACGAGAACATCTGGTCGTTGGGGTGATGGCCCAGTTCCATCAGGATCGGCACGCCGGCCTGCTTGCAGCGGTCGTAGGCGAGGCCGACGTCGTTCGCGTCGGTGCACTCGACCATGATGTGGTGGATACGTTTGGGGACCGGGAACGGAACGTCCGCGACCGCCATCGAGTGATGACGTCCGCTGCGAGCGTGAAAGAACGTCACGTCGAGGTTCACGCCCGGTGCGGCTTCGCCAGTGATCGAGTCGCTGAGCTTCAGGCCGAGCACGTCCTGGCAAAACGCCTTGGCGCGCGCACTCTGCTTCGGTACGGTCACGAAGTGGCCAGCACCCAGGCGTCCGGTGCTGAATGCTCCGCGCAGTACCGAGGAGCGGAACGCGTCGCGTGTGTGAGCGCGGTACGCGCAGCTATAGAACTCGTGGCTGATGCCGTCGGGATCGTGGCATACGAACAGGCGGGCTACGCGGCGCTGTTCGGCGATTTCGCGATCCGCCTCGACGATTCCGGCTCCGCGGGCACGCGCCTGATCGACGAACGCGTCGAGCTGCGCATCCGTTTCGAATTCCCAGCCGGCGGCGAGGAAGTCGTCGAGCTCGCTCTTGACCAACAGGAAGCGCTGCTCGTAATCATCCATACGCAGGCCGAGCGATTCGCCGGCGACGCGCCTGCCCACCTGCAAACCCAGTACGTTGACGGCGAACCCCTCCCATGCTGCCAGGTCGCTTACGCCAAGGACCATATACCCCAGTGTCGACACGCTGTGCATAGCTCTCCCTATGTTCAAGTTCTGATGACGGGCCATTGGCCCGGAAATGTTGCGAAGCACTCTGCGGTGCGTGCCCGTGTCTCGATCGGGCGATGAGGAGCAACGCCCAATCCGGACGATGGTCTGGCTCATTCCCACAGTTCGAATTAGTGTACCGATCGGTCCAATCGCAGACAGCCAGGGCAAACCAGTAATGAACCGATCGGTACAATACGGGAGAAAAGGGGGCGAAGCGATATACTTTTGGGATGGAAAACACACAGCAAATTGGCAATCGACGCGGCCAGCGATCGCGCCAGGAAATTCTCGACGCGGCTGCCCGCGTGATGTCGGCCTATGGCTACACCGGCACGTCGATGTCGGCGCTGGTCGAAGCAACCGGAATCCCGAAGAGCGCGATTTATCATCATTTCGGCTCCAAGGCCGGGCTGTTGGCGGAGGTGATGGCCCAAGGCGCGCGGGGCTTCTTCGCCGCGATGCGCGAAGCTCACCAGAATCCGCCCGAAGGCGGCACGTCGCGCGAGCGTCTGGGCTGGTATCTGAAGAAGACGGGGGAGGTGTTTCAGCACCGCGAGAACTTCCTGCGCCTGTTGGTCGTCATGGTGATGAGCAACGAGGCCGCGGAGCCGGAGGCGATTCAGACGGTGGTCGAGGTACGCAACGAAGGCCGCGACTATATGCGGGAAATGATCCGCAGCGCGTTCAGCGCTGAAGGCGATGCCGCCGCGTCAGCGGTCGCCGACGAACTGGCGTATTTCGGCATGCTCGGTTTCGACGGCGCTTTCGTCTCCTTTCAATCTGGCGACAACAGATCGATGGAAACACACATGGCGCAACTCACCGATGCGCTGATTGCGCTAGGCGAAGCGCGTGCCGCGTCGTTCCGGGAAGCGACACGGGCAGCGGGGCGCAAGCGCGAGGCTAAACCGGCGAAGGACTCTGGCAGGCTGGCGGAGAAACGGCCGAAAAGCAAAGCGGTGCAAAAAGGCGGCATCGCTGGCTGACTCGGCCTCGGGGCGTTGGTGTACGGGACGTTGAACGCGTGGAGCGGCGTTGCGCGGACCGCGCGCGCAACGCCCATCTTCTATGCTTACAGGTTCGCGCCCCGCAGATCGACGACGCGTTTCGCTTTGCCGGTACCGGTCATTGGAATATGTCCGGCAAGCGCGACCGAGACCGTCGTCGACACGCCGACCATCGTCTTGATGCGATGCTGCAGTTCGCGCGCGAGCGCTGTGCGATCGTGGTCGCTCAACGACTCGCCGACTTCCGGCCGCGCTTCGACGCATACCGCCAGAGAATCCAGATGCCCATCGCGTTTGACCGTCAATTGATATTGCGCGCTCAGCTTGGGCATCGCGAGAATCAGCTCCTCGATCTGGCTCGGGAACACGTTGACGCCTCGAATGATCAGCATGTCGTCCGAGCGTCCGGTGATCTTTGCGAGCCGGCGCATCGCGCGGGAAGTCGGCGGCAACAGCGAGGTCAGATCGCGCGTGCGATAGCGGATGACCGGCATGGCTTCCTTCGTCAGCGAAGTAAACACGAGTTCGCCTTCGCTTCCATCCGGCAGCACCTCGCCGGTCACGGGATCGATGATCTCCGGGTAGAAGTGGTCTTCCCAGATCACCGGGCCGTCTTTGCTTTCGATGCACTCCGCCGCGACGCCGGGGCCCATCACTTCGGAAAGGCCGTAGATGTCGACCGCGTCGATGCCCGCCCGCGTTTCGATTTCACTGCGCATGGCCTGGGTCCAGGGCTCGCCGCCGAAGACACCGACCTTCAGCGACGATTCGGCCGGATTCATCCCTTGCCGCGTCATTTCGTCGATGAGATTGAGCATGTAGGACGGCGTGACGAGAATGATCGACGGTTCGAAGTCACGGATCAGCTGAACCTGCTTTTCCGTCTGGCCGCCGGACATCGGCACCACCATGCAGCCGAGCCGCTCCGCGCCGTAGTGAATGCCCAACCCGCCCGTGAACAGGCCATAGCCGAACGCGTTGTGCAGCGTGTCGCCGCGACGGCCGCCGGCAGCGCGGATCGAACGCGCGACGATGTCGGCCCACGTATCGATGTCGCGTGCCGTGTAGCCCACGACCGTCGGCTTGCCCGTGGTCCCGCTCGATGCATGCACGCGCACCACCTGGTCGCGCGGCACCGCGAAGAGACCGAACGGATAGTTATCGCGCAGGTCCTTCTTCGTCATGGTCGGAAACTTTGCCAGATCGGAGAGTTCCTTCAGATCGTCCGGATGCACGCCAGCGGCATCGAACGCCTTGCGGTAATGCGCCACGTTGTCGTAGGCATGGCGGACGGACCATTTGAGGCGCGTCAGTTGCAGAGCCTGCAGCTCGTCGCGGCTGGCGCGTTCGATCGATTCGAGTTCGTCGGATTGGGGGATGCGTCGGACCATGGGAGTCTCCGGAATACTGGAATTGGGTTGATTCGAGTCAGGCTGCGCTGTCGATGGCAGGGCGGGCGTGCCATGACGCACGCGACCACGACAGTGCGGCTAGTAGCGGTGAAACGCGGTACCGGTCTTCACCGTAATGGGTGCAGAGATTGCTCAGCACCGTAGAGAACACAGCGACGCCCGCCTTATCCGCCCACTGCAGCGGGCCCAACGGATAGTTGACGCCTCTTTCCATCGCCAGGTCGAGATCCGCGGCCGTGCACACGCCCTGGTTGACTGCATCGGCCGCTTCATTCACGAGCATCGCGACGGTCCGCATCACGATCATGCCGGCCACATCGGCCATCGGCACGACCGCGTAGCCCGCCGCCTGCATCGCGCCGACGACAGCCGCATAGGCCGAATCGCTGCATTGCCGCGCACGGGTGAGCGCGACCGTGCTGCAGCCGGCGTAGTCGAGCGCGAGATCGACGAGCACCACGTTGTCGTGATTCATGTCGTGGGCGCATTGAGTCGCGGTGCGCCCGTCGGTCAGTCGCAGCAGCGCGTCGTCAATCTGGGCGACCACACCGTCGACGCGTTCCGTTTCGGGCATCGTCGCTGTAACGAGTCCGGCATCCAGCAGCCGTTGTTGAAGCCGCGCGATCACGCCGGACTGCGGGAACAGTTTGACGATCCGCGGAGAATCCGTGGGCGGCGCGAGCCGCGGGCACGGGCGCGTGGCGTTCGGACCATATTCGTAGAAGCCACGTCCCGATTTGCAGCCCAGAAAACCCGCGTTGACCAGTTCCTGCTGGATCAACGACGGCGTGAAGCGCGGATCGTTGAAATACGCGCGAAACACCGATTCGGTGACCGCGAAATTGACGTCGTGTCCGATCAGGTCCATCAGTTCGAACGGTCCCATCCGGAAGCCGCCTGCCTCGCGGATCACCTCATCGATCGACTCCGCACTCGCTGCCTGCTCGTTCAGAAGCCGCAGACCTTCGGCGTAAAACGGACGCGCCACGCGGTTCACGATGAAGCCGGGCGTCGAGCGCGCGTAGACAGGTGTCTTGCCCCACGCGGCGGCCGTCTCGTACACGCAGCTCGCGACGTCCGCCGATGTGGCGAGGCCACTGACCACTTCGACCAGCGCCATCACGGGCGCGGGATTGAAGAAGTGCATGCCCACGAGGCGCGAAGCAATCTTCAGCGTCGCACCGATCGCCGTGACCGAAATCGACGAAGTGTTGGTCGCGAGAATGCAGGCGTCGTCCACGTGCTCTTCGAGCTCGGCAAAAATCTTGCGCTTCACTTCCAGCCGTTCGGCGACGGCTTCAATGACGAGCCCCGCATCGCGCATCGCGGCGAGCTGGTCGACCGCAAACAGCCTTCCGTTCGCTTGAGCGGCAGCCGTCGCGTCGAGGCGGCCCTTGTCGACGAGCCTCGCGAGATTCGAGGCGATGCCCTTAATGGCCTTGGCGACCGTAGCGGCATCGAGATCGAACAGCGCGACCCGGTGTCCGGCGAGCGCGGCCACCTGGGCGATGCCCGCACCCATCGCGCCCGCGCCGACGATGCCGACGATCGTGGAAGTCTTCAATGCGTTCGACATGCTAGTGGCTCCGCTCAAACGCGCTCGATTGCAATCGCGATGCCCTGGCCAACGCCGATGCACATCGTGCAAAGCGCGAAGCGTGCATTGCGGCGTTCGAGTTCGTAGGTCGCCGTGGTGACCAGCCGGGCACCCGAAGCGCCGAGCGGATGGCCCAACGCGATCGCACCGCCGTTCGGATTGACGCGGGGATCGTCTTGCGCGACGCCGAGCCGGCGCAGCACCGCGATACCCTGCGACGCGAACGCTTCGTTCAGTTCGATCACGTCGAACTGGTCGAGCGTCATGCCGAGGCGCGCAAGCAGCTTCTCGGTTGCCGGTGCGGGTCCGATGCCCATGATGCGCGGCTCGACGCCCGCCGTAGCCATACCGAGGATGCGGGCGCGCGGCGTCAGATGATTGCGCTTCGCTGCCTCTTCACCTGCGATGAGCAGCGCGCAAGCGCCGTCGTTGACACCCGAAGCGTTCCCCGCCGTCACCGTTCCGTTGGGGCGCACGACGCCTTTGAGTTTTGCCAGCGCCTCGAGCGACGTCTCACGCGGATGTTCGTCGCGATCGACCACGAGGGGCTCGCCCTTCTTTTGGGGAATGCGCACTGCGGTGATTTCCTGAGCCAGCGTGCCGTCGGCCTGAGCGCGTGCAGCGCGTTGCTGGCTGAGCAGCGCAAAGCGGTCTTGCGAGTCGCGGTCCACGCCGAAGTCGTCGGCCACGTTCTCCGCGGTTTCGGGCATCGAGTCGACGCCGTACTGGCTGCGCATCAGCGAATTGACGAAGCGCCAGCCGATCGTCGTGTCATGGATTTCGGCCGAGCGCGAGAACGCCGTCGCCGACTTGCCGACCACGAAAGGTGCGCGCGTCATGCTTTCGACGCCGCCCGCAATGTAAAGATCGCCATCGCCCGCGCGGATCGCGCGCGCGGCGCTGCCCACCGCGTCCATCCCCGAGCCGCACAGGCGGTTGATCGTGGAGCCGGGGACGTCGATCGGCAAGCCCGCGAGCAAGGCGGACATGCGTGCGACGTTGCGATTGTCCTCGCCGGCCTGGTTCGCGCATCCGTAGAGGACGTCCGCGACCTGCTGCCAGTCCACCGACGGATTGCGCTGCATCAGCGCGTGAATCGGCACGGCGCCGAGGTCGTCCGCGCGAACGTCCTTCAGTACGCCTGCATAACGTCCGAACGGAGTGCGAATGGCATCACAGATAAAGGCTTCGGTCATGGTGTTTTCCGGTAGAGATATTGAACGATTCAGGCTTTGCATCCGCAACAGGGTTGCGCGGTGCGATCAGACATGGGCGGGTTCGCTCGGCGGCACGTGGCGCCGGACCTGGACCACGCGGAACCGGTTGGCGACGAAAGCCGCGTCGGTGAGTGATGCGTTGGCAGCCGGATTGCCGCCGGTGCCATGAAAATCGGAGAAGGCCGCGGACTGGTTCACGAACACGCCGCCCGTCAGATTCACGGAAAGCGCAACGCCACCGCGCAGTGCCGCCTCGTAGGTGGCGTCGACCACTTCTTCACTGGTGCTGTAGACCGACAACGTCAGTGCGCCGCGGGTCCTGGCAATCCGGCCCGCGAGTTCGACCGACTGGGCGGTCGAGTCCGTCGCGACGACGAACGCTATCGGGCCGAACCATTCCGCCGCGAACGTGGCTTCGTCTTTGCGGGCGTCCAGTCGCGCAAGCAGCGGCGTGCGCACTTCGGCATCCGGCCACTCGGGGTGGGCGAGGGTGCGGCTGTCGAGCAGCAAGGTGCCGACTTTGCGGGCGCGCTCGATGCGCGTCAGCACACCGGCGTTCTGGATCGCTCCGGTCACTTCGACTGCCTTGGCGGCATCCGTTGTCAGCTTGTTGACCGACTCGACGAGCGCTGCCGCAACGGCGTCGAACGACATGACGCCGTGCGCCGTCTTGATGCCGTCGCGCGGCACGTAGATGTTCTGGGGCGCGGTGCACATCTGCCCCGAGTACAGCGCGAGCGAGAATGCGATGTTGCGAACGGCGGGCCCGATGTCGTCCACCGAATCGATGATGATCTGGTTGACCCCGGCCTTTTCCGTGTAGACGGAGGCTTGCCGCGCATGATGTTCGAGCCAATAGCCGTTGGCCGAACTGCCGGTAAAGTCGATCAGACGAACTTCCGGACGGGTGGCCAGCGCCTGAACGGTCAGTCCATCGTCGGGGTCGGTGGCGAAGAGCGTGACGACGTTCGGATCGAAGCCGGCTTCGGCAAGCACTTCGCGTGCTATCCGGACCGTGATCGCAAGCGGCAGGATCGCAGCGGGATGAGGCTTGACGACCACGGCGTTGCCGGTGGCGAGACTGGCGAACATCCCCGGGTAGCTATTCCACGTCGGAAAGGTGCAGCAGCCGATCACGAGGCCGATGCCGCGCGGCACGACCGTATCGTGCTTTGCCATCATCAGCGGCGGGTTCTTGCCTTGCGGCTTCTCCCAGTACGCTTCATCGGGAATACGGCGCAGTTCGTTCCACGCGTAGGCGATCGCTTCCAGCGCGCGGTCCTGCGCATGCGGCCCACCCGCCTGGAAGGCCATCATGAACGCCTGCCCGGTGGTATGCATCACACTGTGCGCGATCTCGAAGCTTGCCTTGTTGAGTCGCGCGAGGATCTCGAGGCTGACCCCGATCCACGCCTTCGGTTCTGCCTTTCGCCATTCGGCTTGTGCCGTTTCGACAGCGGCGAACAGGGTGTCGGCGTCGGGCTTCGGATACCGCACGTTCAACTGCAAGCCAAACGGCGATTTTTCCTTGCCGGCCGTGCCGTTGTTGCTCGGCTGGTCGAGTTCGAAGTGCTGACCGAGATGACGTCTGAAGGCGGCTTCGCCGTCGGCCGCCGCGGTTTCGCCGTATGCCCTGGGACTCGGCATTTCGCTGAACGGACTCCAGTAGCCGCGAGTGTGGATCGCGGCCACCGCTTCGTTGAGAATCTTCTGGTGCTTACTGAACAGTGAATGAGACATGAGATGGAACTCTGATCGAAAACAGGGGTGTCACGCGCTTGCGCTTATCGTTCGTCGTAACTGACGACGACCTTGTCGCTCACGGGATGACACTGACACGTCAGCACGAACCCGTCGCGGACCTCGTGTTCTTCGAGCGTGTAGTTCTTTTCCATCTTCACTTCGCCCTCGAGCACCTTCGCGCGACACGTGCAGCACACACCGCCCTTGCACGCATACGGCAGCGCGAGACCGGCGCGCAGCCCGACGTCGAGCACGCTGACGCCCTGATACGGCAGGCGCAGCTTGCGCCGCTTGCCGTCGAGCACGATTTCGAGGTCGGCCGCGGGCGTGTCCGCGGTGATCTCGACGGGCGGCACACCCGCCTGCGGCAGCGGCGTGCCGAAGCGCTCGACGTGCACCTTCGCGGGCGGCACGCCGGCAGCCTTGAGCGCCGCCTCGGCCGCATCCATCATCGGCGCGGGGCCGCAGATGAAGGCCTCGTCGATCGCGTCGGCCGGCAGCAGCTGTTCGAGGAACGCTGCGCACTTCTGCTGGTCGAGCACGCCGTTGAACAGCTCGACGTCCTGCAGGTCGTCCGACAGCACGTGATACAGCACGAAGCGGTTCATGAAGCGGTTCTTCAGATCCTCGAGCTCCTCGGCGAACATGATCTGGTCGACGCTGCGGTTGCCGTACACCAGCGTGAACGTGCTGCGCGGCTCGACTTCGAGCGTCGTCTTGATGATCGCGAGCACCGGCGTGATGCCCGAGCCGCCCGAGAACGCGAGGTACTGCTGGCCCTGTTCCGCGTTCAGGTGCGTGAAGAAGCGGCCGTCCGGGGTCATCACGTCGATCGTGTGGCCGGGCTGCAGCGTGTCGAACGCGAAGTTCGAGAAACGCCCGCCGCGCACGCGCTTGATGCCGATGCGCAACTCGCCGTCGCGGTCGTAGTCGGTGACACCCACGCAGATCGAATACGAGCGGCGCGTTTCCTCACCGTCGATATGCGTCTTCAGCGTGACGAACTGGCCCTGCGTGAAGCGATACTGGTCGCGCAGTTCGGGCGGGACTTCGAAGGCGACCGACACCGCATCGGCGGTTTCGGGACGTACTTCGCGGATACGCAGCGGATGGAATTGCGGGGTGGCCATATCAGTACGGTTTGAAGTAGTCGAAGGGTTCGCGGCAGTCGAGGCAGCGATACAGCGCCTTGCAGGCGGTCGAGCCGAACTGCGCGAGTCGCTCGGTGTGTGCGGAGCCGCAGCGCGGGCAGGCCGGTGCGGGCAGCGCGCGTGGCACGAAGCGCAGCACTTTTTCCTGTGGCGCAGACGTCGCGGCTGAACCGCAGTTGCCGGTGGGCGGCGCGATGCCGTAGACGCGCAGTTTTTCGCGCGCTTCGGCGGTGATCCAGTCGGTGGTCCACGCCGGTGCGAGCACGGTGGCCACGCGGTACGGCGTCAGTTGCGCGGCCTCGAGCGCACGGCCGATGTCCCCGGCAATCTGCGACATCGCCGGGCAGCCCGAGTAGGTCGGCGTGATCACGACTTCGAGCGCGCCGTCCGCCGCGCGTCGCACGTCGCGCAGGATGCCGAGCTCGCGGATCGAGACCACCGGGATCTCCGGGTCCGGTACCGCTTCGAGCACGCTCCACGCGCGGGTGAGCGCGGGATCGGTGGCGGCGGTCGTGGCGGGGGTGTTCACGGGCTGCGGGGCGGTCGAGGTCGTCATCGCGGGCTCACCAGTTCGCGCCCGGATGCTGGCGCGCAAGGCTCTGCATCTCGGCGAGCACGAAGCCCATATGCTCCGAATGCTCGCCGTGCTTGCCGGTGCTCACGTGCCGCAGCGCCGCGGGCAGCGTCAGCGTGGCGGCGTCGAGCGTGGCGCGCACGTCGTCGAGCCATGCGGCTTCCAGCGCCGAGGTGCGCGGGCCGATGCCCGCCGCGGCGATCGCGTCTTCCACCGCGTCCGCGCTGAAGAACTCGTACGTGTACGGCATCAGGTAGTCGAGCGCGGCCTGCGCGCGACGGTGCGATTCGTCGGTGCCGTCGCCGAAGCGGATCAGCCACTCGCCCGCGTGATGCACGTGGTACTGCGTTTCCTTGATCGACTTCGCGGCGATCGCGGCGAGCTGTTCGTCGGTGGAGCCCGTCAGCGCGCCCCACAGATGCCTCATCAGCGTCGAATACAGGAAGTTGCGCACGATCGTGACCGCGTAGTCCTTCTGCGCCTGCGCGGTGCCGGCGAGCGGGCCGTAGTGCGGCAGCTCGGCGAGCGTGTAGTTCGCGAATTCGCGCTCGGCGCGGAAGTACGCGTAGTCGTCTTCGCTGCGCTGACGGCCGGTGAGCTGCTGCTCGAGCGCGGCCGCGTGCGTGTACAGCAGGCGCGCCTGGCCGATCAGGTCGAGGCTCATGTTCGACAGCGCGATGTCCTCTTCGAGGATCGGGCCGTGGCCGCACCACTCGGCGTTGCGCTGACCGAGAATCAGCGCGGTATCGGCGAGGCGCAGCACGTACTGCAGATGTTCGGGCGTGATAGAGGTCGGGGACATAGTGGTCATGGCGCGCTTACATGTGGTTGACTTCGTCGGGCAGCGTGTAGAACGTCGGGTGGCGATAGATCTTGTCGCCCGCCGGTTCGAACAGCTCGGCCTTCTCGTCGGGCGCCGAGGCGGTGATCGCCGAGGACGGCACCACCCAGATGCTCACGCCTTCCTGGCGGCGCGTGTAGACGTCGCGCGCCATGCGCAGCGCCATCGGCGCGTCGGCCGCGTGCAGACTGCCGCAGTGCTTGTGGTCGAGGCCCTGCCTGCTGCGCACGAACACTTCCCAAATCGGCCATTCCTTGTTCATTGCTGATCTCCTGATTCCTGACTGTCGCTGATCTTTCGCGGGTGTTTCGCGGGTCTTTCGCGGGTCTTTCGCGGGTGTTTCGCCGTGCCGCTCAGGCGGCGTGCTGTTGCGCGCGCTGGCGCTGCTTGTCCGCATGGGCGAGTGCGGCTTCGCGCACCCAGGCGCCGTCTTCATGGGCCTTCACGCGGGTCGCGAGGCGCTCGCGGTTGCACGGGCCGTCGCCATTGACGACGCGCCAGAACTCCTCCCAGTCGATGTCGCCGTAGTCGTAGTGGCCGCGCGCCTCGTTCCATTTGAGCTCCGCATCGGGCAGCGTGACGCCGAGCACCTTCGCCTGCCCGACGGTCGCGTCGACGAATTTCTGGCGCAGATCGTCGTTGGTGATGCGCTTGATGCCCCATTGCGCCGACTGGTTGCTGTGCACCGAGTCCTTGTCGCTCGGGCCGAACATCATCAGCACCGGCCACCACCAGCGGTTCACCGCCTGCTGCACGAGCTCGCGCTGCGCGTCGGTGCCGGCCATCATCGCGAGCAGCGCATCGAACCCCTGGCGCTGGTGGAACGACTCTTCCTTGCAGATGCGGATCATCGCGCGGGCATAGGGCCCGTACGTGCAGCGGCACAGCGGGATCTGGTTCATGATCGCCGCGCCGTCGACCAGCCAGCCGATCACGCCGACGTCGGCCCAGGTGGGCGTCGGGTAGTTGAAGATGCTTGAATACTTGGCCTTGCCCGCGTGCAGCGCGTCGATCAGCTGCTCGCGCGACACGCCGAGGGTTTCGGCGGCGCTATACAGATAGAGCCCGTGGCCGGCCTCGTCCTGCACCTTGGCGATCAGGATCGCCTTGCGCTTGAGGCTCGGCGCGCGGGTGATCCAGTTGCCCTCGGGCAGCATGCCGACGATTTCCGAGTGCGCGTGCTGCGAGATCTGCCGCACCAGCGTTTTGCGGTACGCGTCGGGCATCCAGTCCTGCGGCTCGATCTTGCCGTCGGCTGCCATGACCGCGTCGAAGCGCGCCTGTTCGGGCGAATTCGCATCCGCGTCCAGCGGGGCGACGTTGCCGGGGATATCGAGGGATTGGGTGTACATCTGCACCATCCAGAAAAAGTGGCAATGTGACGCAGTATAAATTAACCGACCGGTCGGTCAATTGAATTTTACTTTCGGTCGCCAAGTGGCATAGGATCGGGGATACCCTCGGCATCTTTGTGCACGCGGGCGAGATTGCTCTACCCTCAATCCATCCAGGAGGTAGTGATGTCACGGACTGTCAGGTTTTCCGAGGCCGGTGCGCCCGAAGTGCTTCGATTCGTCGAAGAATCGGTCCGCGGCCCAGGCCGCGGTGAAGTTCGCATCAACGTGAAGGCGATCGGTCTGAATCGCGCGGAAGCGATGTGGCGTACCGACCGGTACATCGAGCCTGTGCGCTTTCCGGCCGGGCTCGGGTACGAGGCGGCCGGCATCGTCGACGCGGTGGGCGAGGGCGTCGTCGATTTCGCACCCGGAGACGCGGTCAGCGTGATCCCGTCGTTCTCGATGAATCAGTACTTCACCTACGGCGAAGTCATCATCGTGCCGGAGCATGCGGTTGTCAGGCATCCGAAGTCGCTTTCCTTCGCCGAGGCCGCATCGGTGTGGATGATGTTCGTGACCGCATATGGCGCGCTGATCGAAGATGCGAAGGTGGGCGCGGGCGACCATGTCGTCGTGCCGGCCGCTTCGAGCAGCGTTGGCCTGGCGGCGATCCAGCTAGCGAATTACGCGGGCGCGACGTCGATCGCGGTCACGCGCCATGCCGCCAAGAGGCAGCAGTTGCTCGACGCGGGCGCCGCCCACGTGATCGTGACGGACGAGTCGGACCTTGTCGAAGAGATCATGCGGATCACGGACGGGAAGGGGGCTCGCGTCGCTTTCGATCCGGTCGGCGGCCCGAACTTCGCGAAACTGATCGAGGCGTTGTCCTTCCAGGGGATCGCGTATCTGTACGGCGCGCTCGACGAACGTGCCACGACGCTGCCGGTGCTGCAGATGATCGCCAGGATGAATTCCGTGAAGGCGCACAACATCTGGTTGACGAGTGGCGACCCGACGCGCCGCAAGGCCGCGGTGGAGTTCGTGCTCAAAGGCCTCGAAAGCGGCGCGCTGAAGCCGGTCATCGATCGCACCTTTGCGTTCGACGAGATCGTCGACGCGCACCGCTACCTCGAAACCAACGGGCAGTTCGGCAAGATCGTGGTAACGGTATAGCCGAAGGCCTGGCATTGCGCTGAGCAGGCTTCCCTTGCGTTTCAGGAGACCACATCGGCGAGCGGCCGCCTCGGCGCATGACGTACGCGCGGGCCGCGCCCGACGCGAAGCAGCAGCTGCGGAAACGCGTCCGTGCGCAACAGCGTGCGCAGCCGCTCGCGCAGCGCGTCCACTTCGATCGGCTGGTTCAGGTAGGAAGCGGTCAATCCCACCGATGCCGCGACCAGCAACATCCGTTCGAGCGCCTGTCCCGCCGCGAGCCATGCCTCGCGGTCGTCGCGCATCGTCGCGATACCGACCATCAGCGGCGAGCCATCCACGAGGTGCTGATGAGTGGCCGGCTGTCCCGCACCCGCATCGAACACCCGGACGGCCATGCTGACGAGCGGCGCCGCGAAATCGAGCAGCGCGCCCACAGCGGTACCGTAAGCGGGCATGCCATCGTCGCGCCGCCGCGGGTGAATCCAGCTGGCGAGCTCGCGCCTGAAACGCGGGTCGGCGAACTGCGCTCGATCCGCATCGGCGATCAGTTGCGCGAGCGCCTCGCGCGCGGTTTTCTGCTCCACGCAGCAGGCGAGCGCGCCCTCGTCGTCGCAGGCGTCGCTTAGCTTGCGTTGCAGTGCGGCGGGAACGGGGTTATCGACGAACGGCGCACGTGTCGTCACGCGCTCGGTCAGCGCGTCGAAAAGTTCATGGAGGTGCGGGTCGCGAGGCCCGTCGCGCGAGACGCGCACGAGCGCCAAGATGTCCGGATCCGCTTCCGCTGGAAACAGTGTGATCGCATAAGCGAGACCGAGACGGCACAGCGCCACGCGAAGATTGAACAAGGCGGCACCGCAACTCATCAGAAGTTCGCGATCGAAAGGATCGACCACGGCAAGCGCGCGCATGCGGTCGGCGCAGATCTGTACGGTCTCGCCGTCGACGATGAACCGCCACGGTTGCGTGTTGTGATTCGACGGCGCGAGTACCGCATAGTGCAGCGCAAAGCGCAATTGCTGTTCCACTGGCGTGGAGGCGGGGAAGTGCGGTTCACCGATTTCCCAGGCATCATGTTGCGCGGCATCGCTCATCTCGAAGTCTCCTGTCGGATCAGGGCCGCAAGCGCGCGGTTCGTGTCGTTATCGTGTCACCGGGCGCCGTGGCAGGGAAGCACTACAAATCGTTCTCGTCGTCGAACAGCTTATGGCGGATCGCATAGCGAACCAGCCCGTTCTCGTTCGGCATCTGCATTTTTTCGAGGATGCGCGTCTTGTGCGTGCTGATCGTTTTCACGCTGACGCAGAGTTCATGGGCGATTTCGGTGATGCTCTGGCCTTCGACGAGGCGCCGGAACACGTCGAACTCGCGGTCGGACAACCGCTGATGCGGCAGCGTGTCGGCCGGCTCGTTCAGATTCTGCGCGAAGCGTTCGGCCATCGCGAGGCTCACATAGACGCCCCCCGACGCGACTTTCGTCACCGCGCCGACCAGTTCCGCGCTTGCGCTTTCCTTGGTCAGATAGCCCGATGCACCCGCCTTGAACGCGCGCACCGCGTATTGCTGCTCGGCGTGCATCGTCAGCACCAGAATCCGCAAATCGGGGTTTTCCTCCTTGATCTGCTTGATCAGTTCAATGCCGTTGCGCCCCGGCATCGACAGGTCGAGCACGAGCACGTGTGCCTGGGTCGCGCGAATCAGCGCGATCGTCGTCGCGCTGTCGCACGCTTCTCCGGCTACCTCGAAACCGTTCGCTTGCTGCAGGATATGGCGCAGTCCGTCGCGCACGAGCGTGTGGTCGTCGGCCAGCAACACCTTGATCATCGGGTGATCTCTTCCGGTTGTGTCCATTGGCAGGAAAACCTGAAGCAATCGCGAAGTACGCGCCTTTGCGCTGTATCGATGCGCATGGAATCGCCGGGCATCGACGCGTGTTCGCGCACGCAAGTCGATTTTAGTCGGCTTTTCGGGCCGTTGGCTCCGATGCTTTCGCGATCGGCGGCTCGTTCACGATCCGCTATCCACTGACCGATTGCCCGGCTAACACGCGGCATCCGTAATACGCGATGCAGCCGCGACGGTTCGTATACCCGGCTGCATCAACTCGATCACCGGTCGCCAGAACGCGGGCGAGTCGAACGCTGCCATCGGTACAGCGGTGTCGAACGATAAGGTCAGCGCCTGTTCCGCCGGCGTCAGTGGGTCGGCGCTCGCGAGTTGACGGGTGAGCGTGGCGGTGTCCGCGTCGGACAGATCGCGCGGACCACGCCGGCGCGCTTCGATGCGTTGCGCGAGCACCGCTGGATCGGCGCGAAAGTCGAGAATGCGGGCCGGTACGCTAAGCCGTTCGGCGAGTGCGAAAAACGTGCCGCGCTGACTCGATTCGAGAAAGGTCGCGTCGACGATCATGCTGTGACCGCTTTGCAGCACGCCGTGCGCGAGTCCAAGCAGGTGATCGTAGATCGCGTGACGCGCAGCTTGCGTGTAGTGCTCGGCGCCGAGCGTCATTTGCGCGTTGGCCACTGGCCGCATGCGCTTGCGTTCGGCATCGCTCGACACGCGTACCGCGCCGCACAGGTCCGCGAGAGCCCGGCTCGCGACCGATTTCCCCGAACCGGAAAAGCCATGACACAGCAGCAGAACGGGTCGCGGCTTCTCTGTTTGCGCCCGCGCCACTTCGAGGTAGCGCAGGGCCGGTTGCGGGACCGCGACGTTGCGGCCGGCCACGTGTCCCGCTTTCAGGCACGCGACCCACGCCCGCACCAGCGCCCGATAGGCGATATACAAAGGCATCAGAGACAGCGCCGCATAGTCGCCCGAGGTTTCCAGCCAACGGTTCAACAGGCGATTGGCGAGACGCGGTTCGGCTCGCGCGCACAGGTCCATCACGAGAAACGC
This sequence comes from Paraburkholderia sp. JPY465, assembly GCF_050436725.1. Lineage (NCBI taxonomy): Bacteria > Pseudomonadati > Pseudomonadota > Betaproteobacteria > Burkholderiales > Burkholderiaceae > Paraburkholderia > Paraburkholderia sp. JPY465. The sequence continues at coordinate 195,072 of NZ_JBNDMT010000006.1, read as the reverse complement.
GACGTCCGCCGCGACGTCGATCCAGCGTAGCGCTTCGTCGAAGTCGATACAGTCGAACATCGCGATGGCGCCGCGCCAGCGAACCACGTTGTCGAGATGCAGATCCCCATGGCAGCCGCGCACGAAACCCTCGGCGCGGCGCCGCTCGATCAGCGGCGCGAGTTCGTCGAGCTGTCGCGCGCACCACGCGGCAATGCCGGGCAGCGCGGGATGGCTGCAATTGGCCAGCAGCGGTGCGTTGATGGTTTCGACCTGGGTTCGCACCAGCGTCGCGCTGCCGTAGCGCGACGAGGGCGCGTTGCGCGGTGCGCTCAGGTGATAGTCGGCGAGCCGCTGCGCCGCGCCGTCGATGTCGCGCGGCGTCAGTGCTCCGTTTGCCGCGAGGCTCGAAAAGAGCATCGCCTCGTCGAAGCGGCGCATCTTGACCACGTGCTCGACAGCGACGCCGCCGGCGCAGAGCGCCAGCACGCCGGCACGCCGCGCAATCGGTATCACGCCGGCGTAGATGCCTCGCGCGAGCGGCCGGTTCAGGCGGAGCTGGGCTTCGCAGCAGCGCTGGCGTGTCGAGGCGGAGGTAAAGTCCGCGAAGCCCGGTGCGACGGGTTTGATGATCTTGTACGCGAAGCGCCCGGCGAGATACACGACGGATATATGCGTTTCGATTCTGACGATCCTGCCCGCCGGATGACGGTAGGTGCCCGGCCTGCGCAGCATCGCGTCGAGTCCGCGCAGGCTGCGCCGCGCGGCGCGCAATCGGTTGGCGGCATGCTGGATGCCGCGAAGTGTGGCATCAACCCGGCGTGCGGAAGGCTTGCGGCTCGGCGGCGAATTCATGCCAGGCTCCATGTCGCGACGAGCGGCGCGCCGGGCCGCGTGTCAAGGAGAAACACGAGCGTCTGATTCGACACGGTTGACCTCCACGTAGTGGGACGGACGGCGCGCGCCTTGCGTGCGAGCCAAAATCGTCTACTCATTTAAGTCATCGCGTATGGTAACCGGCTTGATCTGTATCGACGAGGCGGTCAAGCGCACGAGACCGGCGTACGCTTCCATATGAAGTGGCGCGGGAGCACCGTTTGACCCCGGTCGAACCGCGTGCGATCGTGGCAGCGACGCGCGGGTGGAGTAGCGGATGAAGCGATTCGATATTTTCAATGGCGATGCCGACGGCATTTGCGCGCTGCATCAGTTGCGGCTCGCCGAGCCTGCCGACACCATCCTCATCACCGGAGCCAAGCGCGAGGTCACGCTGCTGCACCGCGCGAACGCGCGGCCGGGCGACAGCGTGACGGTGCTGGATATTTCGCTCGATGCGAACCGCGCTCCACTCGTCGCATTGCTGGCTCTTGGCGTAAAGATCGACTATTTCGATCATCATTACTCGGGCCCGATACCCGCAAACGCATTGCTGACGACGCATATCGATACCTCACCGGATATCTGCACGGCGCTGCTCGTGGACCGCCATCTGCAAGGCCGGTACACGCGCTGGGCGGTGGTCGCGGCCTATGGCGACAATCTGCATCCGGCAGCGCACCGGGCCGCCGCTGCGTGCGCGATGAACCCGTCCGACGAGCGCAAACTGCGCGAACTTGGCGAAGCGATCAACTACAACGCGTACGGGGATAGCGTCGCCGATCTTGCCATCGATCCCGTCGACATGTACCGCGCAATCCAACCCTATGCGGACCCGCTCGAATTCATTGCGTCGACCAGCGTGTTGCCCGAACTGCAGGCGCGGCGCACGGAAGACCTCGAACTGGCGTTGGGACAAGTGGAAGTCCGGCGGCTCGCCAATGCAACGCTGCACATTCTTCCCGACGCGGCGTGGGCGCGGCGCGTGCGAGGCGATTTCGCGAATCTCGTCGCGCGACGCGACCCGGCGCGAGCGCACGCTGTACTGACAGCCGGCGCCGATGGCCGATACACGGGCAGCGTACGGGCTCCGCTCGATTGCCCGCGAGGCGCCGACGTCCTTTGCAGAAAGTTCGGCGGAAACGGCAGGGTCGCTGCCGCGGGTATCGATGGGCTCGATCGCGGGCGGCTCGACGAATTCGCGGCAGCGTTCAGCATCGCGTTTTGCGGCGAATCTCGGGGGGCGGGCGGCCGGTAACCGATTGCTGCATCATCGGTTGGTCAGCGGGGGCGGGCTTGATGCAGGTCAACGATTGCCGGCCGCTGCGCATCGATCATTGGGCTGTACTGGAACCGGGGGCTGATCATCAGTGGCCGGTTCTTTGCGATACGCGGATCGCGCGGCGGAATCGACGCGTTGCAACGACGGGTCGACACGCCGGGCGAGCGGATTCGAAGTGGGTGCCGAAGGGAACACGGCGACGCGTCCTTCAGCGCCTGTCCATTGCGTCGCCTCGTGCCAGCCTGCATCGATGTGCGGCAGCGCAAGGCACTCGATATGGAGATCACTATGCAAGCCTCGGACATCATGACGACCCAGGTCGTGTCGATCGCACCGGACAGCTCGGTCTACGACGCGGCAAAGCTGCTGGCCGACAGCAAGATCAGCGGCATGCCCGTTCTCGACGACAAAGGCAGCGTGATTGGCATCGTCAGCGAGGGCGATCTGCTCCGGCGTGTCGAAACCGGCACCGAAACGCCGCGGCGCTCGTGGCTCGCCCAGTTCATCGCGCCTACGCGTCAACTCGCGGTCGAGTATCTGAAGGAGCGTTCGATTCGGGTGCGTGACGTGATGAGCGCCCCGGCCGTCACCGTCGATGAATCCGCGCCGCTGACGGCGGTCGCCGAACTGCTCGGGCGCAAGCACATCAAGCGTCTACCCGTCTTGCGCGACGGCAAGCTCGTCGGCATCGTCAGCAGGGCCAATCTGGTGCGCGCGCTCGCGAGTTGCGCGCCCGCGCAGCTCGATTCGCAACCGTCGGACGAGCAGATTCGCGCCGCGATCCTGAAGGAACTCGAAGGACAGCGTTGGGCGCTGGACGCCGACGACCTGATCGTCACGGATGGCGTCGCTCATTGCTGGGGGCCGATACGCTCCGAGGAAGAGCGCCAGGCGATCCTCGCCGCCGCCGCGCGCGCGCCAGGCGTAAAAGAAGTAAAGGATCATCTGGAGTATCCGGTCCCATTCACGCCGATGTGAACAGGGTCGCTTCGGTCACGCCACTGGGCCTCGCTGTCGAGCAGCGCGTCGAGCTTGTGAAGGCGCATCTCCCAGATCAGGCTCAATACATAAAAAGAGTCTTCCAGTCCTTGCAGGCAGTGTCGCGCAATGGGTTGATCGACTCTGCCAACGGCAAGTCCATGCACAAGCGCGCGTTGCCGCAGCAGACGTCGATGTGATATGGCGACCCGGGCCCGTGTGGCGGCTTCGTAGCGCAGCGCCGCGGACAGCTCCGGCGATTGCGCGTCGCTACGCGCAGTCGTGTCCGCGGCGCAGGCGAATGCATGATCACGGAGTTCGGTAACTTCTCCATTCATGACGGCATCCATTGTCTGTTTTGCGGATCATGCAGTGCACGTGGTCAGCCCCGAGATTGCCCGATACCTGAATGTGTCGTGGCGGCGGCGTCCGTCTGCTCCTCGGAGACTGGCGCGGTTCGGCGCGCGGGAATTGCCAGCACCGGGCGTGTGGTGCTGCGCAGTATCTGTTCGGCCACGCTACCCAGCGGTGCGTAGCCGGGGCCGCGTCGACCGTGCGTGCCTATCACGATGACATCGGCCTGCAGCTTCGCCGCGGCGACTTCGATGCGGTGGGCGACGTCCTCCTCGGGGCGCACGAGATCATCGATTTCTGGCGTGCCCTGCACACCGTGCCGCGCCATGGTCCCGACGCAGTGCTTCATGATCCGTTCGCCGTCCTGCCTGAGCGACTCGCGCATGGCTGCCGCGTTGATGCCCGGCACTTCAGGAAGCATGACCGGCAAATCGATGACGAACAACGGATGCAAGCGCGCGCCGGTATCAGAGGCGAACTGCAGCGCTGTCTCGAACGCCTGGGCGGCGCTCTCGCTGCCGTCCACCGCGACCAGAATGTTGGAGAACATCGTCGGCCTCCGGGTCTCGCGTGTTGTCGGTATTCATGATCAGCCACGGGTTCCGATCAACTACTGACCTACGTCAATCGAAATGCGCTTTGATTGCCCTGCGTCGAGGTACGCTTGATGCTGCCGATCGATGGCATAGTGACCGAGGCAACGCGCCCCGGCGTGGCGAGGGAGGAAAAGTGATGGGCAACCGGTTTCGCGACCGCGCCGACGCTGGCAGACAGCTGGCCCACGCGCTGCGCGACTATCAGGGGCGCGGCGATCTGGTCGTGCTGGCCCTGCCGCGCGGCGGCGTGCCGGTCGCGTTCGAAGTCGCGCGGGAGTTGCGTGCGAAGCTCGACGTTCTCGTCGTCAGAAAGCTTGGCGCGCCTCAAGACGAGGAACTGGCGATGGGCGCCATCGCCTCCGGGGGCGCCCTTCACCTGGAACGGTCGGTACTTCGCGAACTGCAAATCAGTGACGCCCAATTGACCGCTGTGATCGCGCGCGAAAGGGCGGAACTCGCGCGCAGGGAAGTGGCGTACCGTGGGGACAGCCCCCCGGCGGCAGTGCAGGGCAAGACGGTGATCGTGGTCGACGACGGCATCGCGACGGGGGCCTCGATGCATGCGGCGATCGACGCGCTCCGTGGCAGACATCCTGCCCGGATCGTGGTGGCGGTCCCGGTGTCGCAATCCGATGCGGCGATGTCATTCGAAGGAATCGCGGACGCGTTCGTCAGCGTATTGCAGCCGGACCTGCTGATGGGGATCAGCGGGTTCTATGTGAATTTCGACCAGACGACCGATGAAGAAGTCCGCGCGTGTCTCGCTGCGGCGCGCGGTTGGGAGCCCGAGCAGAGCTCGGACTCAGTCGGGTGACGGTGCAGCGAACGGATACACGGCGGCAGGCCGTGTCGAACCTGGGGCATGTATCGTGAATTCAGGAACCATTTGTACGCGGGACGTCACCGTCTGCCGACGGCAAGCGACGGTTCTCGAAGCCGCGCAGCTGATGCGCGAACAGCATGTCGGCGACCTCGTGGTGGTGGAGACGATCGGCGGACACAGCGTGCCTGTCGGGATGCTGACCGATCGCGACATCGTGCTGGCGATCGTGGCCAAGCAGGCCAACCCCGAGAAGATCTTCGTGAACGACGTGATGTCGTCACCGCCCGCGCTCGTCGCCGAGGGGGACAATCTCTGGCTTGCCGCCTCGCGCATGCGTCTGAACGGCGTGCGGCGCCTGCCGGTCGTGGACAGCGCTGGCGCGCTTACCGGCATCGTGTCGCTCGACGATCTGCTCGAGGCGCTGGCTGGACTTCTGACCGAGCTATCGCTGGTGACGGATCGCCAGCCCCACATCGAAGAGAAGAACCGCGCGTGACGCCGACCCGATGCACGCATTGACCCGGATCAACATCCGCGCGGCGAGGCGCCGTAGGCTTGTAAGTGGAACGCCGGTCGGACAGCGGCCAACAGGACGACGCGATTGACCGGATGCGATTCGACTGTCTTGATCGAAGGCACCGCAAATCATGGAAGACGCACTCGAAAGGCGCACGCTGCTGCTTCATCTGGGGCGCGTGATGCAATTGATCGTTCGGCTCGACGATATGGCGCCGGGCGCGGCAACCATTGGCGAGCTGATCGCGCGATACCCGATTCTCGATGACGAGCCGCTGCTCGCGCAGCTGCGCCCTGATATGCCCGTGGACGCGTTCAGAACCCGTGCGCTTCACGCCTTCTGCCTGTGGCCGCAACAGTTGCTTGACAACCCGCTCGACCGGGACGCGCTGGCTGCATCCGTGCGCGCGTCCCTGTTCAGTGACCATCCGCGGGGCTGGCGTGCCTACGTGGTCGGCTTGCGCCGCGACATCGCGTGGTTCGATGCGAAGCCGGCTAAGCGGCGCGCTTCGCGTGGCGTCGCGGACGTGGCGCCGTCGCTTCCGGACGACGGCCCGCCGGCACTCGACGCGCCGGCCGGCCGAGGCATCGCGACGGACATCGAACGCGGCTTCGGCGCCGCGGGTCATCCGATTGAAAGCGTGGAAGGGGCGAAACGGCAAGACGAAGGCCGCGCCGACGAGCAACGGGGCGCGCAGTGAGACTAGCGCTCAGCCGTCGTCGACTGTCGGGAGATGACGTGTCGATGGCTCATGTTCCGAGCGACACGTACAAGAGCACGATCGGTGCCTTCGAACCATTCGGCGTCGCCGAGCGTAATGGCGCGCCGTAGGTGCAGCGAAAATCGACGAATCTCGACCATTGGAAGCGCACGCCGGCGCCGACGCCCGCGAGCAGACCGGGATTGTTCTCCGCTGGCTGATCGATGGTGGTCCATACGCGGCCGGCATCGAAAAACACAAAGGGTTGCACGACTGCGTTGCTCGCGCCGAGAGCGATCGCAGGCGTGCGCACCTCGGTCTGGATGTTCCAGCCGCGATCGCCGAGCGTCACGTACGGGTCGTAGCCTCGCACACTGGACTCCCCGCCGAGCCCCATCTCCTCGCTCGGCAATAACGTGTTCGGCGTCCACTGCAACGTTCCGTTCGTGACCAGTGTGAAGCCCGCCCCAAGCGCGGTGGCGCGCGACGCAGTCAACTGCATATAGATGTAGCGGGCGGTCGCGCCCTGCCGCGCGGCGTTGAATGCCGCGTCCTGGTTGCTGCCATCCCATCCACCCGGACTGGCGACGAGTGTCGCCGCGGCATGCGCCGTGCCCGCCTCGGTCGGTTTGCTGATGTTGTAAGCCAACACGAACTGATGGATGTGCGTGTTCGAGTTGAAAACCTGGGAGCCGCCGAATTCCAGATCGTTGTTGCTCCGCTTGAAGTCGTATCCGATCTGGACGAGCTGGGTCGTGTCCGTGATGGTCGGCAATCGCAAGTCATAACGGAAGCTAAGCTGCGCGGAAATGCCCGTTTGCCCATACGTGTCGGGCAGGCGGGGCGTGCTCTGCGCGTACACGCCGAACAACTCGATCGTGTCGAGCCAGGGCAGCGGCGCTGCGTAGTTCAGCGCGTGCGCGGTGAAGCGGGCGCGGTTCGGGCGGCCTTCGATATCCGGATTGCCGCTGAAAAAATCGTTGCTGGCCGTGAATTGATAGGCGATCTGCTGATCGAGCCCGAACAGGTTGCCGTAGCCGATGCCCGCAAAGAACCGGTCACGGCCGAGGTCCGGCACGCCTTCATTGTCGTAACCCGCGCTGACCCGAAACGGCAGACGGTCTTCGGTTTGCAGCACGACGTCGGTCGTGTCCGCTGCTTCACCGGGTGCAAACACTGCATCGACCCGTCGATAAGGATTCGCGTTCAGCACAGCGAGTCCCTTCGAGATCGTCGCTTGCGGGATCGGTGCGCCGGGTTCGAGCGGCATTTCACGTTCGAGAAGCCTGCTCGAAAAGTAGCTGTTGCCGCTGGCATGAACCCGCCCGAGCTTGAATTCCGCAACGGCGATACACACGACCCCCGAGCTGACGTCCTGTTCCGGCACGTAGACGTCGACGAGTGGCTTTCCCGCCGCCCGATACCGCGCGACCACCGCGCGGCGAATTTCGGCGAGGCGGCCGAAAGTCAGCGGCTTGTCCAGGTCCGTGGCGAAGCTCTGCAGGAACGCGTCGTCGAGTACGGGCAGTCCTTGCGCGACGATGCGTTGTTGCTGCGTCGGTGATGCCGTCGCGTGCTCACCGGCCGGTTCGAAGACGAGCCCGGCAAGCCGCTCGACTGCGATCCGTGCGGAGTCCGCCTGGCTTTCCGGGAAGGAGGGCGGCGGCGCGCTTCGCGGCGCCTGCGGGGGGGGGTGAGGCGCGACATCGCGCCATGCCTGTGCCGCTGCGGGCGAGGTCTGCATGATGGCCGCAACGCACGACGCGATCATCAGGACAGCAGTGCAGTCGGCGGATCGCGGTTTCATCGATCGTCTGGCTGCAAAGCGCTGAACCCAGTGACAGCGGACTGCGGCGACGAGGCGCGCGCGTCGCGCTGCCAGCGATGCCATCGCGCATGTAATACGAGCCTGCCGTTGTTCATCGCGATACCTGTTGACGGGTGTGGTGCATCGAATGCGGAGCCGCGCGTCGAAATCATTCTAGTCGAACCGTCTGGCGCGAAATTCCAAAAGAATCGGGAATCCTCTGAATGCCGCCAGCTACTTCCTGCCGCGTCTTGGGTATGCAGGAGACATTCAGTAAGGGTATCCACCATGTGTAACTGCCGCTGATCTTGTCTTTACTCCTCCAGACTTGTCATGCAACTATTCGTGTTTCCAGGCCATCGTTGCACAAGGTCCAGTCGCGTTCGACTACAACGGTCCGGCGCCTGCGCCGACCGTCCCGGCAATCACCGGAGTGACGATTTCCAACTGTGATTTCGGCACGCCCGCTGCCGCGGGGCCTGCTAGCGCCAGCACGCCGGGACCGATCTACCTCTACAACGTGCACGACATCACGTTGCAGAACGTGATCATCGCTGGGCAGACGCTCAATCAGACGCTGTCGGATCCGCGCTAAAGGCGACGCGCCAAAGAGCGGCGAGGCGCCGCTCTTTGGCGTCGCAAAGCCGAAGTGAAGCCGTCGCGTGCGGGGCTCTCACGACGCGGTGTTCTGCAACTCGTGCGACTCGCCGAGCAGACTCGCCGCGTAGGCTGGAACATTCGCCGCTGGCAGTGGCGCGGCGAAGTAGTATCCCTGAACGATCTCGCAGCCGGCCTCGGCAAGAAAAGCCAGTTGCTCCGCTCGTTCGACGCCTTCCGCGACGACTTCGAAACGCAGGTTGCGGGCAAGTGCGATGATCGCACCGATGATCGTCTCATCCGCACGACTGCTGCCAATGCCGCGGATGAACGACATGTCGATCTTCAGACGGTCGGCGTGGAAGCTGCGCAGATAAGCCAGGCTCGAGTAACCGGCGCCAAAGTCGTCGATCGCTATGGACACGCCAATGTCGTGCAGCGCGCGCAGCGTGGGCAGGGCGCCAGGGGCAACCAGACCTCCTTCGGTAATCTCCAGTTCCAGCCGGTTCGCGGCCAATTGCGACGCGGCAAGAGCACGGCGCACGACTGCGCCGAAATCGCTCAACGTAAGCTGGCTCGGCGACACGTTGACCGACATGCGCAGCCCCGGCAGCACTTCTTCCCAGCGCTTTGCCTGTACACAGGCAGTTTGCAGCACCCATTCTCCGATTGGCGCGATCAAACCGATGTCTTCGGCCAAGGGAATGAACGTCGTCGGGCTGACCGTGCCGAAGTCCGCGTCGTGCCATCGGATCAGCGCCTCGACTCCGCTCAGCCGGTAACTGCGTATGTCCACTTGCGGCTGGTACACCAGCTCGAAGCCGTTCTGCTCGACGGCATTGCGCAGCTTGTGGGATAGCGCGATGCGCTGAGCCGCTTCATGTGCGAGGGAAGGCGCAAATCGCTCGACGCCGTTACGCCCGCCTGCCTTGACGCGATACATCGCGAGGTCGGCGTGTTTCAGCAGGGTTTCGCAGTCTGTGCCGTCCTGCGGATAGCAACTGACCCCAACGCTCATCCGGACCCGCAGTTGCATGTCGTCGATTTGCACCGGTTCGTCCAGCGTTTGCGTCACGCGCGCCAACAGCGCGCAGAGTTCGGCATCGCCGGTGGAACCCTTCAGCATCGTCACGAACTCGTCGCCGCCATAGCGGGTGACCACGCCATCCGATCCGACCGAGGCCGACAGCCGCCGCGCAACTTCCTGCAACAGGCGATCGCCGGCGCCGTGGCCCAGGCTGTCGTTGATGTCCTTGAAATGATCGAGGTCGATGAACAGCAGCGCGAACTCGTGACCCTCGAAGATCGCCGTGTCGATCAGTTCACGCAGCGTCACGCGGTTCGGCAAGTCCGTCAGCGCATCGCGGCGCGCCTGCCTGACCAGCAGATCGCGCGATTCGATGAGCTCCGTCAGGTCGCTCACCACGCTGATGTGATGCGTAACCTTTTCCGACTCGTCGCTTACCTGTGCAACGTATAGCTGATACCAGAACTCCGTTCCGTTCGCGCGACGGCTTTTCGTCAGCGTGGTGGCCTCGCGTTTCCCGGCAATCGCCGTACCGATCTGTTGCCACAATCCGGGTGTTTCCGGCCGCGCTGAGTGATCGCCTGCATTCTGCGGGCGCGCATAGCCAGTTATTTTCTCGAATGCCGGGTTCGCGTATTCGACCACGTCGCCGCTCGGATCGGGTCGCGTGATGAGCACGCCGTTGCCGATCGCGTCGAGTGCACGGCTTCGCAGCAATAGCGCGAGTTCGGCATTCTTTCGCTCCGTGACGTCGACGGCCGTGATGAAGCACGCTCGATGACGGCCATAGGTGAGGAAGTGGTACGACAGTTCGACGTAGACGGGCGTGCCGTCGCTGTGCCGATGCCGGCATACACCGGCCGAGCCGCTGGTGGTGGCCGCAGCCAGCTGCGCGTGCAGATCGCGCAGAAATGACGGCAGGTCGGCTTGCGCATACAGGGCGGCCATGTCGAGCGAGCATAGCTGACGGCGCGTGCGTCCGTACTGGGATGCGGCGGCGCGGTTCGCAGCGAGAATCGATAGCGTCTCGACGTCGAAAATCAACATCGGCAGTGGATGATGATCGAAGTACTGACGGAACCGGCGCTCGCTTTCTGATGCGATGACGCGCGCGCTTTGCCGCGCGAGACGGGCGCGATAGTGAGCAATCAATGCATAGCAAAAGAGAAAACAGGCCGCCAGCGCCGTGGTCGCAAGCACGGTCCGTTCTATCACCAGGTGGCGCGTCGCGCTGTCGGATGCAGCCCTCAGGGAAGCGGTCTGCGCGTCGCGGAGGGTCACCAGCTCGGTGACGATGTTCGCCAGCATGCGGTTCGCTGCGAGCAGCTCGGGGCTGTCCACCGAGGCGTGGCCATCCGCGACGTGCGCACGTACCGCGATGTCGGCCAGAAGCCACGCCCAGCCGGCCGTCTCACCGCGCAGACGCCGTACCGCCAGTTGGCTTCGCGGGTCGCTCGCGTAACTTTGTTCCAGCCGGTCGAAGCAGGTGGCGGCCAGCACGACACGCTGCACCGGCCACGCGAAGGATGCCACCCGTGCACTGTCGAGCCCCACCAGGAAGTCGGCGTTCGCCTGAATATGCACTGCTTGCAGCGTTTCGATGTCATCGCGGGCACGCAGCGCGTGAATGCGCTCTGCAACGGACCGCTCGTGCCATATCAGCGTGTAACCAATGCCGACAGCGAAAATGACGAGGCCGGTCAACACCAGTGCGACGGTGATGATCAGTTGCCGGTCGACGCCATGTCGCCGCCTCCACCGGCCTATGACGCCAGCGATGCCGAAGCTTGAAATATATTGCATCGATTCAGAATCAGCGCGCGTGAGTGCAGAACATTGATACTCGACGGCGGCATGGCTGTGCGTCAGCATCTTTTACCGGTTATTGCGCGCGGTAACCGGGCTATTGTCTCCTCAGTGAAGGTATCGGCAGCGAGACGAAGAACTTGAGAATCAAGCTGCTTCGGCCGTAGTTTCGACGACCGGCCGTTCGACGGAGAACGTTCAACAGTCACCAGAGAAAAACGCGCAGAGTTTGAGCGTAGAATTCATTCTCGAATCCAGCATGCCAGCGTACGGCCTGTGCTAGTGCCTGGCGTTCGTCGAAGGTCGGATAGGGGAGACGCTATTGTGAAAAGCTCTGCCACCAGCTACGGTTCGATTGCCCAATTCCTTCACTGGTGCACGGCGATAGTCGTGCTCGTAACGTTCATGTATGGGCCCGGCGGACATGAGCAGCGCGTTTATTCTGCGGCGCACGATTTCGACCGGCAATTGCACGAGACCTTGGGTCTATGCGTGTTCGCGCTCACCCTCATCCGCCTGCTGTGGCGGGCGTTCGACACCCAACCTGAGACACCTCCGATGTCTCGCTGGATGGCTGTTCTGGCAACAACCGTTCAGTGGTTGCTGTATCTGCTTCTCCTCGCCTTACCGCTTACCGCCATCTCGGGCGCGTGGCTCGAAGGGCATCCTCTGACGCTCATCGGTGGTCACGAGATTCCGTCTTTACTCAGTACATCGCATGCAGCAGGCTCAGCCATCTCATCGCTTCACACATGGCTCGGCGACGCCATTATGTGGCTTGCAGGGTTCCACGCATTCGCGGCTATTGTTCATCATGTCCTCCTTAAAGACGACGTCCTGGTCGGCATGCTTCCGCGCTGGTTTCCGACCGGACGGGCGCGTACTGGCCGATAAGCCCGATGGCAAGACTGCCCGTTTAGCGGTCCACAGCGGGATCGGCCGCCGCCTCAGCCTCTGCGGGAAACGCCTCCATGAAGGCAGCAACGGCTCGAATGTCCCGATCCGACAAGTTGTCGGAGATAGTCTTCATCACTTCGCCACGCGGGCGTAGCCCGGCGCTCCGGAACACCAGGATCTGTTTTTCAACGTAATCCGCGTACTGTCCGGCGAGGCGAGGAAATCCCCCTGTCCCTTCCCCATGCTGGCCGTGACAGGTACTGCATGCCGGTACGCCTTTGTCCGGAATGCCCAACAAAAAGATCGTCCTGCCCGAATCGATGAGCCGATGATCGGCCGTCGCTCGTGGTACCGGAGGCGGCTGGCTGGAGAAGTACGCGGCGAGTTGCTCGATTTGCGTTTCACTCAGATGCGTGAAGCCCCACATGAATCTTCTGGCATTCGGGTCGCTTCGCACATGAGCCTTGAAGTCCGTTAGCTGATTGACGAGGTATTCCCGTGGTTGGCCCGCGAGTTTCGGAAACGTGGGAGATACCGAAACGCCATTTACGCTATGGCAATTCGAACACACCTGCAATGCGATCGTCCTTCCGGCGACGGCGGGATTGTCGATCTGTCTGGACTGCTCCAGGTTGTGGCAGCCGGTTGCGCCGAGCGATAGCGCGACGAGGATCAATCGCGCACGTGGCCAGCGGCACGTTGAATCCTCAATGGAATGCGCGGGATGTTTCATCGATGGGCCTTCTAAAAAACGTGAGCCGATACCGTCACCAGTACGCGGCCCAGAGGTATAGAAACAGCGTGTCGTTGTCGCTTGCATTGCGTCCATGGCCGTCGTAATTCGACCGTGCGCCGAGGTATTTGGTGAAATGCGTGTATTGAAGACCGACGCGGATGTTCTGCACAGGAATCCAGAAGATCTCGGGCATCCACCCTTGCGTGGCCGGCGACGAGTTCGCGCTGCCGGCGTACGCCACGCTATCCGTGGTGCCGGTCACGTTGAAGAACGAAAGGCTCACGCCATATTTGGCCTGATAGACGTACGAGGCTTTCAGGCGTAAGGAATTGAGATTCGCTGACTGGCTGTTGCCAAACACGAAGTTATTCGGGTCGCTGATGTTTTCATGGATGTAGCGCGCCTGTGCGGTAACGGTGTTCGGCTCGAGGATGTACTGATACTGCGCATCCACGCCGATGTCGCGATAGCGGGTGACGCCCTGGGTGAAGATCGGCATCGAGTTCGCGTCGTTCGGATAGACGTTCGCATTGATGCCGAAGGTCCCCACCATGACGTTGTGCGGACCCCACTCATGAGTCAGGGCCAGACGCCAGTACGGATTTTGACCCTTCAGATAGATCTGCGGGTGGTTGGGGTCGCCGGCCTTGTTGCCCTTGCTCATGAACGACCAGATGCCATCAGCGGTGCTATACAGCGACACCTCCGCATAGACTGTCCGGTTCCAGTACAGGTAGCCGCCCGCACCCACGACCTGCTGCGCGAGCGTGCCTTCGAGGATCGGCAGAAACTGGGGTGAGCCGACCGTGCTGATCGAAGAGGAAATGTACGGGTAACTCCATGCCGGAGAACTGTTCCACACATCCTGCACGGTCGGATTGTTGTGCAGGGTGGTGCCGAGAATCAGGTCGCTGGCGTTCCCGATGATCCTGTCCACATAACGGAAATCCATGTTGTCCGATGCCCAGTGGCCGATCCAGTGTCCGTCGCTTCCCTGATGGTCGTAGTTCGAGTAGGTGAATTGCGTGAACGCACCGATCCTGTCGGTGATCTTGCCGGCGAGGAAGATGCTGGCTGAATCGAATATCGGCAGACCGTCTTTAGGCGACACGATATTGCCGCTGGCATCGTGGTTGAGCCTCGTCCTGGTCATGTCGAGCATCGCCATCACGGCGATTGGAACCGTACGTTCGCCGAAGGTATAGCCATTGAGCTTGAACATTCGGCCGTACGGCGTCAGTTCAGGAAACTGTCCGCCCGCGTGACACGCGACGCAGCTTTGCCCTGTTTGACGGGCGAAGATAGGCAGCGCTCGAACGACTGGAGCAACCACAAGGCAAAGCACGGCGAGCGCCAGCATCCAGATGCGACCCGTCAGCCGATGGGCGGCATCATCGCCTGCAAATGCCTTTGACATGTCCGTCTCCCCGACGGCCAGTTCCGCATTCGGTCATGCGCAGCGCGCACGAACCCCTGCCCACTGCGGAAACTGGGCGACAGCATCGCACTTCGCGCTCGGCATGACCGGCGTCGCATTTACATCGGCGTAGTGGGGCAAGCTGATGCCGCGTTGCGGTTGATGCTTGCCTGCGCGGAGCGCTTTCTCCAGACTCCAGAACGAGCGCGCACGCCGATTTATTCCCGCGCATGCGCTTGAACGCGCAAGGCGGGAGATCGAGAGGGACCTTGTTGAGTTGCCGCGGCTTTGGCTATGCGCGATCGCTAGATCTTCATGCGCTGTAGAACGCGGTCGCCGGAGACGAACTGATGAAACATTGCCGCAGCGATATGCAGGCAAATGACACCGAAAAGCACCCACGCGAGAACGCCGTGCACATCGCCCATCGCATGCCCGAACGAGGAGCCCGGTGCCGACAGTGAAGGCAACGAAACAAGGCCGCCGAGGCGGACCGTCCACGTGCGCGACGAAGCGTTGATCCAGCCGAGCAGCGGCACCAGCACGAGCAGCACGTACAGCGCAAGGTGGGTGACTTTTGAAGCGACGCGAAACAGCGGCGGCAGATTGTCCGGCGGCGACGGGTGAGTCACGCGCCACAGCACCCGCAACACCATCGCGGCGAGCAATGCGGTGCCGACGCCAAGGTGCCAGGCGATTTCGCCGTCCGGCACCGTATCGCGGTGCACGTCCGGCATCGTCCAGCCGATCACGAACTGCGCGGCAACCAGCCCGACGACGAGCCAATGGAGCAAACGTGCGACGATGTCATAGCGGTGTTCAGTCGAGACTTGCATAGGGGGCGCCTGTGAGTTGGTTTCTGGTGAAACAGATCGTACACTGCCGCGCCTTAAGCTCAGGTTAAGAACCCGTCGCCAAGGCCGTCTGTCTGCGCCGTTCGAATAACTCGAAGATGGCCATTCCCGCGATCATCGCGGCCACGAACACCCACGCTTTGGCCGACCCGAGCCCGAGCGCGACGAGCGCGGGGCCGGGACAGAACCCGGCAATTCCCCAACCGACGCCGAACGCGGCACTGCCCAGCACCAGTCTTGCCGTGACGTGGGTCGACGTGGGAATCCGCATCGGCGATCCGAGCAGCGACTTGTCGCGGCGCTTGGCGATCGCGAAACCGATTGCCGCGACGGCCACCGCGCCCATCATCACGAACGCGAGCGACGGGTCCCAGCGTCCGGCGATATCGAGGAAGCCCTGCACTTTCGCAGGGTTGGCCATGCCCGACAACAGCAGGCCGATGCCGAACAGCAGCCCGCATAGGAATGAAACAGCTGTTGCCATCTTAGGCTCCGAGAAGATGTCGAATGATATAGACGGTGACGAAGCCGGCCGCCATGAACGTCGCCGTCGCGACAAGCGAGCGCGTGGCGCCGCGTGAAATGCCGCACACGCCGTGTCCGCTCGTGCAGCCGCTGCCGTAGCGGGTGCCGATGCCGACCAGCAAGCCGGCCGCGATCACGGCGGGCCATGACGCGTCGACGGTGATCGCGACGGGCGCATCGACCGCGCGCGCGATCAGCGCCGCAACGATCAGCCCGGCAACGAAGGCGACGCGCCATGCGCCGTCGCGCTTCGTCCAGCGCAGCAGGCCGCCGACTATCCCGCTGATTCCGGCGATGCGGCCCAGCAAAAGCACCATCGCCGCAGCCGCGACGCCGATCAGCAGGCCTCCGCACAGGGAGGCGATCGGGGTGAAATGGTCGAAATCTATCATCGTTCGCTCTGTTTGATTGTTGGGTGGGTTGCGGCAGCGCTTACATCAGCACCGCTCTGACCAGCAGGCCGAGCGCCACGCACACGAGGATGCTCGCAAAGCCCAACTGCACATGATGGGCGGCAATGTGATGCGACGCGAGCCGTCCGCTGAGCATTCCGGCGGCGGTGGCGCCAGTGAACCACAACGCGACTTCGAGTGGAAGTGTCGCGCCGTGCGTGGCCGTCGCGAGAACGCCGCCACTGCCGACGAGCGCGATCACCATCAGCGAGGTCGCGACGATGCCGTGCATCGACACGTCAGTCAGCTTGCGCATCATCGGCACGATGATGAAGCCGCCGCCGACACCGAGCATACCGGTCATCAATCCGGTCAGCGAACCGGTGGCCGCGAGTGCGGCTGCGGTCGGCCAGGTCCAGCGAAAACGGCCGGTGGCCGGGTCGACATGCGCGACGCACATCGACGATTGCGGCTCGCGCGACGCGCGGCGCGCGCGCGTCTGACGCAGCAGCCGGAACGCGACGACCAGCATCACCGCGGCGAACAGCGCGAGCAACACGCGTTGCGGCAACGCATGCGCGAGGCGCGCGCCGGCGGCGGTGGCGGGCACCCCCGCGGCGGCCATCAGCAGCGCGGCGCGATAGCGGACGAGCCGCTTGCGGAACGCTTCGAGCGCGCCCACCGCTGCGCTGCCGGCCACCGCGACGAGCGCGACCGGCGTGGCCTGCTGCAGCGGCCAGCCCATGCCGAACACGAGCGCGGGCACGGCAAGAATGCCGCCGCCGGCGCCGGTCAGCCCGAGAGTGGCGCCCACCAGCGCGCCGAGAACGAGAGACAACAGCATCGAAGACCCCGTGAGCAGTGCGTGCCGGCGCTCAGTCCGCCAGTTGCGGATTAGCGAGCCATTCGCGTCCCTTCAGCATGCCGCGCCAGTAGAGCGGCGGCAGGATTCGCTCTTTCAGCAGCCACGCGAGCCGCGATGGCTTTTTGCCGTCGATGAGCCACGCCGGAAACGTCGGCGCGACCTTGCCGCCATACAGAAACTCGGCGAGCACGATCTTTCCGCGCTCGACGGTGAGCGGGCAGGAGCCGTAGCCGTCGTAGATCGCGACGCCGCTCGCCGCGCCCAGCGAGGCGAGCACGTTGTGCGCGACGACCGGCGCCTGCTTGCGCGCGGCGGCGGCGGTCTTCGCGTTGGACGTGTTGGTCGCATCGCCGAGTCCGAAGATGTTTTCGTGGCGCTTGTGCCGCAACGTGGCCTGATCGACGTCGAGCCAGCCGGACGCATCGGCGAGCGCGCTGTCGCGGATGAAGTCGGGCGCCTTTTGCGGCGGCACGGCGTGCAGCATGTCGAAGCCGGTCTCGAAGGTTTCCTTGCTGCCGTCGGCTAGCGTATGCGTGAATCTCGCCATCTTTGCGTCGCCATCGACCGCACTCAGCGTGGAGCCGAAGTTCAGCGCGATGCCGTAACGCTCGACGTATTGCATCAACGCGGGCACGTAGTCGGCGACGCCGAACAGCGCCGCGCCGGCATTGCGGAATTCGACGCCGATATGTTGCAGCCGCCCGCTGCGGCGCCAGTGATCGCACGCGAGATACATCGCTTTCTGCGGCGCGCCGGCGCATTTGATCGGCATCGGCGGCTGCGTGAAAATGGCTCGACCCGTTTCGAGCTGCTGCGTCACCTTCCACGTGTACGGCGCGAGGTCGTAGCGGTAATTGGACGTGACGCCGTTGCGCCCGAGCGTGTCGACGAGGCCGTCGATCGCGTTCCAGTCGAGTTTGAGGCCGGGGCACACCACCAGCTGGCGGTATTCGACGGCGCGCGAGCCGTCGAGAATCACGAGGTTTTGCGCCGGCTCGAAGTGCGTGACGGCAGCCTTGATCCACTTCACGTTCGCGGGCAGCACGCTGGAAATCGGACGGGCCGTCGTTTCCGGGTGGAATACGCCGGCGCCTACCATCGTCCAGCCCGGCTGGTAATAGTGCGTGTCGGCGGGATCGATGACCGCGATGTCGAGATCGGGGCTGCGCGCAAGCAGGCTCGACGCCGTTGCGATACCGGCCGCGCCGGCGCCGACGATCACCACGTCGTGCCGGTACGTCGGCCGCATCCGTTGCGATGCGGCGGCGAGCGTGTCGGCCGCTGGGTTCGAAGGGTCCGTGAGTTTCGTGTTGCGCATGTAGGGTCCTCTTGTTTGTTCCAGGCCGCCGCGCTCACAGCGCATCGACCGGTACCTTGATGTAGGACACGCCATCGCTTTCGGGCGGCGGCAGGTGGCCCGCTCGCATGTTGACCTGCACCGACGGCAGGATCAGCGTGGGCATCGCGAGCGTGGCGTCGCGGGCCGTGCGCATCGCGATGAACGACGCTTCGTCGATGCCGTCGCGGACGTGGATGTTCTGCTCGCGCTGCTCGGCCACCGTGGTCTCGAACAGCAGCGGCCGGCCGCCCGGCTGGTAGTCGTGGCACAGATACAGGCGGGTTTGCGGCGCGAGACCGAGGATGCGCTGAATCGAGCGATACAGCGCTGACGCATTGCCGCCCGGAAAATCGCAGCGCGCGGTGCCGTAGTCGGGCGTGAACAGCGTGTCGCCGACGAACGCGGCTTCTTCGCTGCCGTCGCTCGCGACATAGGTCACGCAGGCGGGCGTGTGGCCTGGCGTGTGCATCACGCGCACGGACAGATCGCCGACGTTGAACGTCTCGTCGTTGTCGAACAGGCGATCGAACTGCGAGCCATCGGTGCGAAACCCGGGACCCGCGTTGAACAGCTTGCCGAACACGGCTTGCACGCGCGTCACCTGCGCGCCGATTGCGATCTGACCGCCGAGCCGCGCTTTCAGATAGGGCGCGGCCGACAGGTGATCGGCGCGCACGTGGGTTTCGAGTATCCATTGCACGCGCGCGCCGAGCGACTCCACGCGCGCGGCGAGGCGATCCGCGGTTGCGGTGCAGGTGCGTCCCGACTTCGGGTCGTAGTCGAGCACGGTGTCGATCAATGCGCAATTCCTCGTGCCTGCATCCATCAGCAGATAGCTGACGGTCGATGTCGCAGGATCGAAGAAGCCCTCGACGGCGAGCTTGCCGGTTGCCATTTCGGTGGGTTCCTCACGATAGGGGACTAAGCCAGTCCGAGGCGCCCACCAATGCAGGAGTCGTGCCACCAAGCCTCAGCGTCGCGGCCCTCGGTTGTAACGCACTGATTTTTAGAGGCTTATTGCGCGCGACATGCGGATTGAAGAGGCGTCTGCACGACGCTCGGCCTCACCCGTGGCAAAGAGTCACTGCCATTTGGCAGTCGTGGCAGAAATGGCAGTTCCGGCGTATATTGCGGCAGCCAAGGAGTAATCACGATGATCCCGCCCGACATTGCGCCGCCCCCTTCGACCGAGCTTCCGTCGCAATCCCCTGGCGCGTCTGACGGCGTGCCCACGGTGGTACCCGACGTGAGCACGCTCGTGTCGTATCTGGAGCACGATCCGCAACCGGCGATCGTGCTCGATCCGCACTATCAGATTCTGGCCGCGAACAGCGCCTATCAGCGCCAGTTCGGCGTCGAAGGCCAGGCGCACATCGGCCGCCGCTGTTATCAGGTTTCGCATCACTACGACGTGCCGTGCGATCAGGCGGGCGAGCACTGCCCGATGAAACGCGCGACGGAAAATCGCAGCGCGGATCGCGTGCTGCATATCCATCACACACCGAGAGGCCCGGAGCACGTCGACGTCGAGTTGCGGCCGATCTTCGACCGCCACGCGCGCATCGTCGCCTATGTCGAGCGTCTCGCCACGGTCAGGAGCGCGTCCGCGCGGCCAAGCTCCGAAGGTCTGGTCGGGCGCGCGCCGGCGTTCAACGAGGCGATTTCCGCTTTGCAGCGCGTCGCGCCTTCGATGCTGCCCGTGCTGCTGCTCGGCGAATCCGGCACCGGCAAGGAGCTGTTCGCGCATGCGCTGCATGAGGCGAGCAGCCGCGCCCAAGGGCCGTTCGTCGTGGTGGATTGCTCGGGCATTACCGAGACGCTGTTCGAAAGCGAGTTGTTCGGCTTCGAGAAGGGCGCGTTCACCGGCGCGACGAGCCGGAAGCAGGGCCTCGTCGAAACCGCGCAGGGCGGCACGCTGTTTCTCGATGAAATCGGCGACGTGCCGCTATCCATTCAGGTGAAGCTGTTGCGGCTGATCGAAACGGGCACCTTCAGGCGCGTGGGCAGTACCGATATGCTGCGTGCCGACTTCCGGCTCGTCGCGGCCACGCACAAGCCGCTCGAGCGGATGGTCGCGGACGGCCAGTTCCGCGCTGATCTGTATTTCCGGATCAGTGCGTTTCCGATTCATTTGCCCGCGGTGCGCGAGCGTGTCGACGACATCGCGCTGCTCGCGGATTCGATCCTGACGCGCATTGCGTCGACGCGAAGCGGGTCGTCGCATAAGGCGTCGATTTCGGCGGAGGCGTTGGCGCTGTTGCGTGCCTATGCGTGGCCCGGCAACATCCGCGAATTGCGCAACGTGCTCGAGCGCGCCAACCTGCTCGCCGACGGTGGTGTGATCCGCCCGGAACACTTGCCGGAGGCGGTCCGCGATAAGACTTCCGGCGCGGCGAAGGAATCGCTGGCCGTGGGTCCGGGCCTGCCGCGCAAGCTCACCGATGCGGAGCTCGCGAGCGCGGCGGCGCAATTCCGCGGGAAACGCAGTGAGCTTGCCGCGCAATTGGGTTTGAGCGAGCGCACGCTTTATCGCCGGCTTAAAGCGATCGCGGGCGGTGAGGGCGCCTAACCAAACCGGAGCGATGCTCGCAATGCCGGCCGGCTGTCGCCTCATCGTCACTCAGGGTTTCCTGACACGCGAATCAGGATCTCTAACCGTGGTTTTCCAGCCTGCGCTGAATGCGACACAACTTCCGCTCATAGATGATGAGGTATCGGAATGCAATGTCGAATTGATGGGTCATGATGGGCTATCTGTCGGAGCGGGAGAACGTCGTCGAACAGATCGACTCGATATGTCTACGACTGTTCGACACGTGGTGCGAGGCGCGCAGCGTGAAATCGCTCGCATATTTGATGCACTGCTGGCCGCTGGTCGACAGCACGCCTGCCGCGCTCAAACGGCTGGGCGAAACGATGCGCGAATTGCGTCGCAATCACGCGGAGCAGATCAACGAGTATGACTTTCGCGCGCTGTGCGAAGTAGCCGACCTGATCGACGAACTGACCGAGCCTCGCGCAGTCCGGCGGCTCGCTGTGGTGGGCGGGCTGGCGGAATAGCGAACCGCAACGCAGCTAAAAGCCCGGAAGAGCGGAGAAAATCGTGCGAGCGTCGTGCAGCGGCAGTGAGGCCGCGGCGCGGCTGTTTCATCGGTCGTTCCAAAGCCGGTGAGCGCGCGATGGACCAGGCTCTGGCATCGAGTGCAGAATAGGACACCCTGCAACTCGTTGAGCGGTCTCTCAAAGGGAACACCGCATCATGAGCCATTTCGCCACCCCGGTTGCGCAGACCGGCACCATTCTGATAGTCGACGATACGCCGGGCAATCTCGGCGTAGTCGTCGACAGTCTCGAAGCGCGAGGCATTCGCGTGCTGGTGGCGCTCGACGGTATCGAAGCGTTGGAGCGCGCGGTCTTCTCTCAGCCCGATGTGATCCTGCTCGACGTGAAGATGCCGGGCATCGACGGCTTCGAGACCTGTCGACGCCTCAAGCTCGATGAGCGCACCCGCGATATTCCCGTCCTGTTCATGACATCGCTGACCGGCAACGAGGACCGCGTCGAAGGTTTTCTGGCCGGTGGCGTCGACTATGTGACCAAGCCGTTGCGCGTCGACGAGATGGTCGCGCGCGTCGGCGTGCATCTCGAATTGCGGGTGATGCACAAGCAGGTTCTCGCGCAAAACCGGCAACTGCTGGCGGAAGTCGCGATGCGCAAGGAAACGGAGGCTGCGTTATCGCAAGCGCGCGACGATCTCGAGCGGCGTGTCGCGTTGCGTACGGAAGAACTCGCGCGCGCCAACGTGTGCTTGCAGGCAAGCGAGGCGCGCTTTCGCGCGATTGTCGAAACGAGCCCGGTGCCGCTGTGCATCACGTCGATGCCTGATGGGCACATCCTGTACACGAATCAGCCGCTGCGTGAACTCTTCGGCATGGACGAACACGTGTCCGTCAATATCGCGGATTTCTACGCCGACCGGGGGGAGCGCGAGCGTGTGATCGAGCATCTGCGCGCGGAGGGCAGCTTGCGCGATAGGGAGATACAGTTCCGGCGCGCGGACGATACACGGTTCTGGGCGATGGCGACGGCGCGCGTCGCGACTTACGACGATTCTCCCGCGATCTATGTCGGCCTGAACGACATTACGGGCCGCAAGCAGATGGAACAGGAACTCGTCGAATCGCGCGAGCAGCAGCGCGAACTGTCCGCGTATATGGAGGCGATCCGCGAGGAGGAGAGAAAGCGCATTGCGATGGAGATTCACGACGAACTGGGCCAATTGCTGACTGCGCTCAAGATGGACGTGTCGCTGCTCAAGATGCGCATAACGCACGACGCGGAAGCTTCGAAAAAAGCCGATGATATGCGTCAACTGGTCGAAGGCACGATCTCGATGGTGCGCAATGTCGCGAGCCATTTGCGGCCCGCCGCGCTCAACTTCGGCATCGTGTCCGCGCTCGAATGGCTTGTCGAGGAGTTCAACCGCCGCCATGCGATTGCGTGTGAATTGCGTATCGAAGGCGGCGACCCGGCGCTGTCCGACGCTCATGCGACGGCCCTGTTCCGCATCGCACAGGCGTCGCTGACGAACGTCGCGCGGCATGCCGACGCCACACATGTCGAGGTGACGCTCGTATCGACGGCGGCGAAGCTCTTACTGCAGGTGCGTGACGACGGCCGCGGCTTCGACCAGCAAGTCGTGAGGCGCGACTATTCATATGGCCTGCTCGGCATGAACGAGCGCGCGCGGCTGATCGGCGGATCGCTTTCGATCGAAACCGCGCCCGGCGCGGGCACGATGGTTTCGATTCACATTCCGCTCGATGCTGCTAGAACGTAAGACGAAGCGATTCCCGCTCCGCGGCGCAAATCTTCGGAGTTATTCTCCTTCCAGATATTGCTCGACGAAGTTGAGAATCGACTTGGACTGGTAAGCCTTCGCCAACCTGCAGAGGTGGTCCGCGAAGGGTCGATAGCGCTCGTCGAGCTCGGTCAAGTGCTGGGCATGTTGCGTAATGGCACGCATATCGCCGAGTCGCGCGAGGTAGTGCAGCGCTTGAATTTCCTCCGGCGGCGGCGCCTTCAAGTGGTCGGGAAGAGGCGCGGCGGCAGGTACAGCCGATGGGCCCGCTTCACTGACTTGTGCCTCTAAAGCTGCATCGATCCACTCGACATTCAGGAGCGCCGCGACGGCGGACAATAGCTGGCCGAAGTCGATCGGTTTGGCGAGAAAGGCATTTGCGCCGGCTTCCAGACTTTGCGCCGCGTCGGTTCTCGACGCGCGAGCGGAGACCGCGACGATCGGAAGATCCCGGAATTCGGCCATCTGGCGCAAGCGACGCGTGGCTTCGAGGCCGTCAGTCTCGGGCATGACCACATCCATCAGGACTAGCGCAGGATGGAGGGATTCGATTTTCTCCATCGCTTCAGATCCGTTAGCAGCTTCCGCCATGTCGAATCCGAGCGGACCGAGCATATCGACCATCACGGCGCGGTTCTCCGCCACGTCATCCACGACCAGGATAGTCTTGCGCGGCCCTTTGTAGCCGCTCACGATCCGTTCGGACGCGGCGACAGCCGCGCAAGGCGCCACCACCTCGACGTCCAGCTCGATCGAAAACGTGCTGCCTATATCGCGGCGACTTTCGACATGGATCTCGCCTCCCATCAGGCGCACGAGTTGCCGGCTAATTGCTAGCCCGAGGCCGGTACCGCCAAAGCGATGACGGTCCTCGCTGACCTGCTCGAAAGGACTGAAGATTTCCTCCAGACGCCCTTGATCTATGCCGATGCCGGTGTCCCGGACTTCGAAACATAGTCGCGTCGGCGGGGTGAAAGCGACGCGCAGACGCACGGTTCCCTGCTCGGTAAATCTGATCGCGTTCGAGAGCAGGTTGAGCAACGCCTGGCGCAACCGTATTTCGTCCACCCGCACACACGCGGGCAGATCCGGCGGCATCTCGCAAGCGAAGGCCAGGCCTTTTTCCGTGGCCTTCACCCGTATCGTCTCGGCGATAAAGGAGACGAACTGTTCGAGCGGGACGTCGGACAAATTGAGTTCCATTCGCCCGGCCTCGATTTTGGCGATATCCAGGATGTCGTCGATGAGCGTAAGCAGGTGTTCGCCGCTGCGCTGGATGACTGCCAGTCCGTCGAGCTGGTGCTGATCGAGGGTCGTGTCGCGCTTGAGGATTTGCGCGTACCCGAGAATGCCGTTGAGCGGCGTGCGTAGCTCGTGGCTCATGTGCGCCAGAAACTCGCTCTTTGCCTGGTTGGCCGCATCGGCACGCTCCTTGGCAACGGCCAGCTCCGCTGTCCGCTCGCGAATCATGTCTTCGAGGTGCTCGCGATAGCGCCGCAACTCCGCTTCGGCATGCTTTTGCTCCGTGATATCCCGTGAGATGCCGAGCAGGAACCGGGGCTCGCCGCGCACATCGACGATCGGGATTTTCATCGTGTGCAGGACGCGAAGTCCATGTCGCGTATGAACCGGCTCCTCCGGTATGTCGATCATTTGCCGCGACTCCAGCACCGCGCGATCCTTCAGCGTGAAGAAATTGGCCTCGTCGGCGGGAAACAGGTCATGGACGGAGCGGCCGAGGAGTTCCTCGCGCCGGTAGCCGAGAAGTTGCTCCGCCGCCCTGTTGAAGCGCACGAAATGCAAGGTCTCGGCCTCCTTGACGAAGACCGTGTCCGGGATGTTTTCGATGATGCTGTTAAGAAAGTTCTCGCTTTCCCGAAGCGCATCTTCGGCGTGCTGACGTTCGGCGATTTCGTCGGCCTGACCCGCTAGCGCCGTACTGAGTTCCGCCGTGCGCTGGGCGACGCGCGCCTCGAGTCCGGCGTTGAGCTCCTTTAGCGCCTGCTCGGCCTGGCGGCGTTGGCGTCGGTCTTCCAGGAACTGCTCGACAGCACGCGCCATATCGGCAATCTCGTCGCCGCCGTGCACGGGGACGCCGGCTTGCGTGTTCCCGGCATCGCCATGTCGCAGAAAATGGCTGACGCGGCGCAGGCGCGCCACGACATGGCGCCCGAGGAATTCGCGGGCGATGAGCCAGGTGAGCAACAGGCTGACAGCGAGTCCGCCGGCCACCCATTTGCGTGTGCGATCTGCGCGAGCGGCCAGATCCTGGACTGCTTCGCGGTATTCGCTCGTCAAGTCATCCGACTGCCGGTGCGCCGCGGCGGCGAGAGCGTCGGCCGCGCCGCGCAGATCCGCGTCGAGGCTGGCCAGCGACACACCCGCCGGTTGCGCCGCCGCCGAGGCGCCCCGGCGGGCGAGCGCGGTCTCGCGCACTTGCGCCTCGATGTTGACGATGTTGCGAAAGCGTTGGCTCGACCGATAAAGCGTCAGCGGGTCGACACCAGGGTCTTCGCTCGTGGTCGCCGAGGCCAGCCGGTCGACCAGGCCGTCGAACGATGCCAACTGTTCGAGCACCTGCCGATGCGTCTCGCGCACCGCTTCGACCGTATCGTCGCTGGACAGCTGCAACGCGAGGCGTTCGATCGTCAGCGTGTGCTGCACCAGATCCTGCGCATCCACGAGGCGGGCGAGCCGCTCTTCGGCCAGCTGACGGATCGAGAAGGCCGAAGTCGCCAACGAATAGATCGACGTGGCGCCGACCACGACCACCAGCGCGGCCAGGCACGAGGCAACGAGCGCAAACTGGGCGGTCAGCGATTGTGGGAATGGCAGTTTCACGGGCGTTGCCAGATCCGACGATAAATGTCGCGATAGCCGTTGTCAGGATCGTAGAGCAGGCGATCGCCGCCGTCAGCGGCGATGTTGTCCGCCGTTACGAGATGCACGGGGCTCACGTAACCCGTTACGCCTTCTCCGGCGAACAGCCGGTTCAGTTCGTCGACCAACTGCCAGCCGTGCAGATTCAGGGGTTCGGCGACGGTCCCCGTCTGGAACGTACCGGTGCGGATGCGCAGGAAGGCGGACTCGCTGCCGTCGCCGGCCGACAGCATGATCATTGCGGCGTTTGGTATGCCCGCCTGCGTCAACACCGGCACGGCGTAGTCGAAGTAGATGTCGTTGATCCCCAGCGCACAGGTCCAGCGCGGGCCGTAACGCGCGAGCAGCGCGCGTGTCGCCTCTGGCACCAGCTTCTCGCTGCGCGAGATCGCCACGTCGCGCACTTCGAGCAGGGTACAGCCGCTGCACGCACGAACCACAGCAGCCATTGCGTCCGCCTTTTCCTGTGCGATCCGGAAACCGGTATCCGTGAAGATGACGACGCCCGCATGTCCGGCCGACTGCACGATGGCCGCGAGCGCGGTCACCCGCGCAACCTCGAGCGGGTCCGTCGAGACGTTCATCGCGATGGGCGTGCCCGGCACCGGTCCGGCCCGCCCCGCCACGTGCCAGCCGACGATCGGGATGTCGCTGTCGGCAAACGGCCGCAGTGCGGGGAGCAGCGCATATGCGTCGCCCCCGGCGAGGATCAGACCGTCGGGGTGGCCTGCCAGCGCATTGGCGAGCATCTTCAGACGGAGGTCGGTCGTACCGCCGGAATCGAAGATCTTGACGCGCCAGCCTATGACCTTGGCCGCCTCCAGCACACCATCGACCACCCCGAGGATGCCGCCGTTGCGCAAATCCTCGGCGACCACCGCGATACGTTTTCCGGATTGCGCGCGCGGGCCGTTGCGCGGCCCGCTCCAGGGTGCAGCGGGTCGCGAAGCGGCGTCGACCACTCGCTTCGCCATAGCCAGGAAGTCCGTCGCGGCGACCGGCGCTGCAGTCCTGGGGGCAGGCGATAAATCCTGCGCCGTGGCCGCCGACAGCTCGCACGCGCATGCCAATGCCAGAAGGAAGCCTCTCATGCTGTCCCTCCATGGGGCTCCGTCGAGCTCCATTGGTGTCGCCCAAGCCGCTCGCGGAGCAGCTGCTGGTTAGCATATTACAACCGGGTTCCCGCGCGGCATGGGTCGTGCGCAGGTGCGCAACGTCACGCTGCCGCTGGACGTGTATGAACGGCGGGAAGTCTCGGCATCGACTTTCCCGCAGCTGCGACGAGCCTTGCGCGTCACGCGACGGCTGGCCCGCCTTCGGCAAAAGAGCGCGCGCCGGCTCGGGCCATCAAACCTCATGGCGTGTGCCGGGCTGCGCGACCGGCTCGCGCAGCCTGCGCCTTTGAGACGGCGTCGACAACATCGAATCGATATAGGTGTGCGCCCGATTTTCTCCATACCTGAACGCCTCCCGCTCAGTCAGAAAATCGAACTGTTCCGGAAAACTGACCACTTCCTGGTGCGGATTGCCGGGCAACGTCACGGTCCATGACACACGAAAACGGCGATATTTACCGCCGAGCCAATGCGTCTTCGATAGCGTGACGTTCACCTCGATATTGCAGCCGCGATACGGCGCATATTCCTGAATGGACATCGCTTTTCTCCCGCCAATGAACGGGTCGCGCCGTTCGGCCGCGACAAGTGCGCAGCCCATGGCTGTCTCCGTTATGCGTTTCGTATTGACGATGCACGTCGAGCAACGAGCGTTCCCGGCGAACCGCCGCGGCCGTAAGCGCGAGGCGGGCAGCAGCATGCGGAATGCGGAATGCTAGCGGGTTGGTACGGACCGACACGAAGGATCACAACGACCGGGCACGAGAACAGGCGCATACCGAAGCGCTGTGGTTGGGGAGCAGAGATGAGCGCGCAGGTGAATTGGACAAAGCACGCCGTTTGTCACGGCAATATTGTGATCATTGGATTAGGAAGCATCGCGAGTTCGCTGTTACCGATTCTTTTCAGACACATCGAGGTTTGCCCGGAACGCGTGACCGTGTTCTGCCCGCCCGGCAACGATACGACGATCGCTCGCGAATGCGGGCTGAGCGTCGTCGAGCAGGCGCTGTCGGAGAACAACTTCGAGGCGCTGCTCGCTGGCTACGTCAAAAGAGGCGACCTCGTGCTGAATCTGTCGGTGAACGTGTCGAGCGAATCGCTCGTGCGCTTCTGCTGGTCTCGTGGCGCGCTGTATCTCGACACATCCATCGAGCCATGGGAAGGGGAGTCGACCGATCCCGATCGTTCCGCCTCGAAGCGCAGCAACTATGCGCTTCGGGAAGCTTTGCTGGCCTTTCGCCTCGACAAGCGCGACGGTCCGACCGCCATTCTCACGCAAGGCGCTAACCCCGGACTGGCTTCGGCGTTCGTCAAACAGGCGCTGCTCGATATGGCCTCCAACAGCGGCATCGAGCCAACGGCGCTGCGCAGCTACGAGGACTGGGCTGCGCTCGCACACCGGCTGAACATCAAGGCGATTCACGTAGCGGAGCGGGACTTCCAGGTCGCCAAGTGCCGCAAGGCGCGAAACGAGTTCGTCAATACGTGGTCCGTCGACGCTTTCGTGGAAGAGGGCATGCAGCCGGCGGAACTTGGATGGGGTACGCATGAACGGCATTGGCCTGCGGACGCGCGCCGGCACGGATTCGGCAGTGATGCGGCGATCTACCTGCAACGCCCGGGACTCGCGACCCGCGTACGCAGTTGGACACCGCTCGCCGGTAGTTATCACGGGTTCCTGATTACCCACGGAGAGTCGATCTCCATCGCCGACCATCTGACACTTCGCAAGGATGGCGAAGTGATCTACCGTCCGACGGTGCACTACGCTTACCGGCCCTGCGACGATGCGTTTCTTTCAATCGACGAATTCGCCGGACGGGGCTGGCGCCTGCAGGACCATAAGCGGATCATGCGCGATGAGATCGTCGATGGCGCCGACGAACTCGGCGTGCTGTTGATGGGAAACGACAACGGAGTCTACTGGTACGGCTCCCGTCTGACCACGCCGCAAGCCCGTCGACTCGCGCCGCATAACGACGCAACCAGCCTGCAAGTGGTGGCCGGTATCCTGGCCGGCATCGTATGGGCGCTCGGGAATCCGGACGCCGGTGTAGTCGAGCCGGACGACATCGACTACCAAACCGTGATGCGGGTCGCGCGACCCTATCTGGGCGAGATGATCGGCGTCTATGATTCATGGACGCCGCTCGCGCAACGCTCGCTACTTTTCGATTCGCCCTGCGACGACGATCCCTGGCAATTTCTCAACATACGCGTTCCATAGCGAGAAGACCTTCGGAGACCGGCTTATGTCGTCACTGTTGAACAAGGAACAGGGCGTTGTCGAGGACTCGTATTACGAGGCGAGCGTCACCCGTGCGCGGCCTGGGCCACCATTGCAGGAGAAGCTCAACGCGGACGTGTGCGTGATCGGCGGTGGCTATGCGGGGCTTTCGTGTGCGCTGGAGCTAGCCGAGCGTGGCTTCGAGGTGGCATTGCTGGAGGCGCAGCGCATCGGCTGGGGGGCGTCCGGGCGTAACGGCGGGCACGCGATTGTCGGCTTCGGCGCCGAGGGTGAAGATGCGATCGAGCACCAATGTTCCCGCGAGGTCGCGCGAAGGGCGTGGGACGTGTCGCTGGAGGGCATGCGACTGCTGGAAGATCGGCTTGCGCGCTTCGGCATCGATTGCCATTATCGGCGCGGATATCTGACGCTTGCCGTCAGCGATCGGAAGGCCGAACAGCTGATGAACTGGGTGCGGCGCACGCGCGACCGCTACGACTACCCGCTCGACTGGCTGGGCCGCACGGCGCTCGGCGCTCATATAACGTCGCAGCGGTTCGCCGCGGGCGTGTACGACGCCGGGTCTGGCCATCTTCATCCGCTTCTTTATTGCCTTGGTCTGGGCGAGGCGGCGCGTCGCGCGGGCGTCAGGATTTTCGAAAATTCCGCCGTGTCGCGGCTCGATCGGGGCGCTCGGCCTGTCGTGAAGACAGCCGAGGGAGAGGTGTCGTGCGACCGTGTGGTAATGGCTGGAAACGTTTATCTAGGAGAGTTCGGCGATCATCCCGCACCGGAGATCGAAGCCCGCATCATGCCCGTGGGCACCTACATGATCGCGACGGAACCGCTTACCAGTGCGCGGGCCGACGCGCTGATGCCGGGCCGCGCCGCGGCGTCCGACAACAACCTGATACTCGATTACTTCCGGCTCAGCGCGGATCATCGTTTGCTGTTCGGTGCAGGCGAATCGTATGACGCCACCACGCCGCGCAATCTGATCGACCGCATGCGCGGACGCATGACGGGCGTTTTTCCGCAGCTCGCCGATGTGAAGATCGAATATGCATGGGGCGGCTTTGTCGACATCACGATGAACCGCGCGCCGGATCTCGGTCGTATCGGCGACAACCTCTACTATGTGCAAGGCTTCTCCGGACACGGGCTGGTGTTCGCGGGAATGGCCGGCAAGATTCTGGCGGACGCGATCGGCGGCGATGCTTCCCGCTTCGACGTATTCAGCCGCATCAGGCATCGGCGGTTTCCGGGCGGCAAGAGACTACGCACACCGGCCCTGGTTCTGGGCATGTGGTATTACAAGCTTCGTGAACTCATCTGACCGACGCGCTACCCCCATGCCCGGCCGAACGGGCTAGTCGTCAGGCGAGTCGCAGCGGACCGTCGTAGCGTTGGTTCTTTCTACCGTCAGATTGATCGATCGTAACCGTCGCGAGCGGCATCTATCGTGGTGAGAAATTCGATTGGCTCAATCATCCATCTCTCCCTACTGGATCGGCGGCACAACGCCGAGTTTTTCGGCCAGCATTCTTTCGTAGACGCCGAAGTGCAGGTCGACCTCTTCCTGCGTAACCACCGTCACGAAGATATTGATCTGGTCCAGCTGCAAGCCCAACACCGTCGCGATCGCCGCTTCCAGCTGCGGCACGCAAAGCCGATCGTCCGCGAAAGTGGTGCCGACAGAGATTTCGTAAGCCGACTCCTGCCGGAATACCACTTCGACCAGCCGCGCCCGGGCGCTCATATTGTTATCGATCGCCAGCCGGATGACTTCGGCGGCCGAGCGCATCGTCTCGGTTGGAAAACCCTTCGTTGAGCGCAACCGGATTCGGTGCCGACCAAGGGTGAGCCAGTCATGTTCGAATTCCATGAAGTCCTCGCATGGTTCGTCCGAGTGTCGTAAAAATAGTGCGCACTGAGCCGAATTCAAGATCAAAATTTTGCGCCACCCACCTTGAAATTTTCCCCGTGCATACTATTCTAAATTCCGCTCAGGCAGTCGCGCCCGCCATGCGGCGCGCTGCGTGTTTCGATTTGTTTGCCGCAGCCCGGCAGACGGACTGGAGCGCGTAGGCCGGTTCGTTTCCGTGCTGCATCCAAGGAGGAAACGATCATGAGTGACCTTTACTTCGGGGCCGATCTGTTCAGCGAGTTCGACCGTCTGCAACGGCAGATGGCGAGCCTCTTCGGCGGCTTCCCTTCCAGTATCCGTTCGGGCCGCGCCGGCGCCTTCCCGCAGATCAACATCGGTTCGACCGACGACTCGATCGAGGTCGTCGCGTTCGCGCCGGGGGTCGATCCGGCCAGGCTCGAAGTATCGCTAGACAAGGGCTTGCTGACCATCAGCGGCGAGCGCGCGAGCTCGCAACCGGAAACCCGCGGCGACGATGCGCGCACCTATGCACAGGAGCGATTCGCCGGCAGTTTCCGGCGCGTGGTCGAGCTTCCGCAAAACGCGGACCCTGGCAAGGTGAGCGCGCGGTACACCAATGGATGCCTGATGGTGAGCATCGGCAAAAGCGAGGCGTCGAAGCCGCGCGCGATCACCGTTCAGTGAGCACCGACAGAACTACGGAGGACATCATGAACGACACGACTGAACTCGCCAGAAAGGAGCAAACAGCGGTGACCCAGCGCGACGGTGAGGCGTCGCAACGCCGGATCACGTTGACGCCGCCGGTCGACATCTTCGAGGACAGCCACGGCATCACGCTGTGGGCGGATCTGCCGGGCGTGACGAGGGAGCGGCTGGAGGTCAAGGTCCACGATGGCAACCTGTACATCGAAGCCGAGGCGATGGTGCCGACCCCGGCGGAACTGCGTCTGCAGCATGCGGAGATCCGTCAGCCGCATTTCGCGCGGGCGTTCTCGATGAGCGCCGACTTCGATGCGTCGAAAATCGAAGCCAATCTGAAGGACGGCGTATTGAAGCTGACGATACCGCGCCGCGACGAAGCGCGACCGCGCCGCATCGAAGTGCGTACCGACTGAACGAGCCATCGACATCGGCTAGCACCGACGCCAGGATTACCCCGCAGCGGGTGACGATCTGGCTCGCCGGGCCGTTAGCTCAATTGGTAGAGCAGCGGACTTTTAATCCGTTGGTTACTGGTTCGAATCCGGTACGGCCCATACGAGTTCCTATCTGGCGCACACGACAGGCAATTCGCGCCTGCTTGTGAGTGCGAACTTCGTGGCGATGAAACGTCTTGTGCTCCCGGGCATCGTCCATGCTGAGTGATGTTCACGCGCGGCATCACGCGCCGTGTGACACTGCAAGGAGCAAATCATGACGACCCAGCAACAACAGCCGAAAACGCCGAAACCTGCCGACGCCGACACGGGCAACGAAGGCACGTTCGAAACGGACATTTCCGAATCCGGCGATGACGGCACGAACGTGCGGCAAGCAGAAGTCAAAGAAGAAGACCTGTCCGAAGTGAAGCCATCGCAGGAAAAGGGCGGCCAATGATGATGCGCACAGCGTCTCGCCTGTAGAACTGTCCGTCGCGTTGCCGCCCATCACTCGAGCTCGGCCTTCACGAACCTCGCCATGAAGGTGCGGGTCGTGCCATCGGGAAACAGCACCGCGACCTGCTCGTCGGTTGAAAACACCACGTGGCCCGAGCCGTATTTGCGCACGCGGACTGCGTCGCCGCGGCCGAAGCGCGCCTTTGTGCTGGCGTGGCGCGGCGGCCGTTTATCGTCGGCGGCGGTTCGTTGCGCTTCGAGCGTCGCTGTGAGCGGGTTCAGGCAGTTGTCGCAAGTGCCGCAACGCTCGAATCCCTGCGCATCGCCGAAATATTCGAGCATCACGCGCCATCGGCAGCCGCCGGTTTGCGCGTAATCGATGATCTGCTGGAGTGCATCTCGATCGCGGGTCGCGAGCTGCGCATAGCGTTCGACCGCGGCCTCGATCGCGCTGTCCTCGGCGCTATCGCGTCCACGCCCGGGGCCGCGCTCGCGTAGCCGATACCGCTGTAGGCGGCTGCGCGATACGTGCCCCGAGTCGGTCAGCATCTTCAGCGCCACGGCGAGCTTGTTGCGGCCCACGTCCGGCACCGCGTCGAGCAGCTCGCGCGCGGTCACGCCAGGAGCGGGCGCTTTCGCGCGCTGCGCGAGCGCGTCGCAGATCCGCCGCAGCAGCGCAGCATCGGGATAGCGGCCCAGCGCGAGAAACTGCTGCACGCGCCGATCGTTCAGATCGAATAGCAGCTCGCAGCGCGCAACCTTGCCGTCGCGTCCCGCGCGTCCGCTTTCCTGGTAATACGCATCGATGCTGCCGGGAATCTGGTAATGGACGACGAAGCGGATATCGGGAATATCGACGCCCATCCCGAACGCGTTGGTTGCGATCATCACGCGCACGTCGCCCGACACGAAACGCTCCTGCGCATCGTGCCGCTCGCGTGCGGACATGCGGCCGTGATAGCAGGCGGCGGCAACTTCCCAGCTGCGCACCGTCGCCGCGAGTCGTTCGGCTTCGCGCACGGTCGCCGTGTAGACGATGCCTCGGCCGGATCCGCTCGCGAGCAGCGTACGCAACGCGGCCGTCTTCGCCTCTCTCGCGCGCGTCGATGCCCGCTGTCGACCGCCACCCACCGACACCTGCGTCACTCGATAGTGAAGGTGGTCGCGATACACACCGGTGTTCACGATGCGCGGCTCGTGAAGCCCGAGCGAGCGCACGATGTCCTCGCGGATGTCGGGCGTCGCCGTCGCGGTCAGCGCGAGGATCGGCGGCCTGCCGAGCGCGTTGACCGCATCGACGATGCGCAGGAACGCCGGGCGAAAATCGTGGCCCCACTGCGATACGCAGTGCGCCTCATCGACGACCACGAGCTTGATGCGCTGGCGCGAGCCCGCCTGCAATGCGTCGAGCAGCTCGGACCGCGTCAGCTGCTCGGGCGTGACGAACACGATACCGCGGCGCATGCCGCACAACGCGTCGTAAGTCTCGCGCAGCTCGGCAGCCGGCACCGCGCTATTGATCCGCCAGGCGTCGATGCCGGCCTCGCGCAGCTTGTCGAACTGGTCTTTCATCAGTGCGATCAGCGGCGATACGACGAGCGTCCAACCGTCGAGGTGCAACGCCGGCAACTGGTAGCACAGCGATTTGCCGGCCCCCGTGGGCATCACCGCGAGCGTGTCGCGCTGTTCGAGCACGCTGCGGACGATCTCCCGTTGGCCGGGGCGCAGCCGGCTGATGCCGAACACCTCACGCAGCGTCCTGCGCATCGCGTTCAGACGGGCAGACATGTCGCGCGTGGTGTCGGTGTCAGTCATGAAGATCGGGAACGCCGGTTGGCCTGGGGTGCAGCTAGTCAGCCAGCGACGTAGCAACCACCGTACCTCGACGGGGACACGGGCGGGCTCGCGCCGTGCTCGTACCTGCTGACGTGACATGGGCAATCCCCGGACCGTGCGGCAGATCGGAACGAGCGGCGCGACGAGTGGCTCGGTATGGGGTTTGCTCGACGGGGGAACCTGGTCGATCCAGGAACCGCATGAATGACCGCACAACGGATTCCCCATCCGGCGAAGCGGAAGTCGTCGCTGCGCGCGGAACCACGAGAACACCGGGCAGTCGCGCGGTCGGACAGGATCTGACGGACGCTAACGCCATCGAGCATCGGAGGTGAATGATGAAGGCAGTCGTTTTTCATGGGATCGGCGATATCCGGCTCGACAACGTGCCGGACCCGCAATTGCAGCAGCCGAGCGACGCGCTCGTGCGACTCACGTCGAGCGCGATTTGCGGCACGGACCTGCACATGGTGCGCGGCACGCTCGGCGAGATGGAGCCCGGTACGATCCTCGGGCACGAGGGACTCGGCATCGTCGAGGAAGTAGGGCGCTCGGTGCGCAATCTGCGTCAGGGCGACCGCGTGCTGATCCCTTCAACGATCTCGTGCGGTTTCTGCTCGTATTGCCGCGCCGGTTATACCGCCCAATGCGATACCGCGAATCCGCATGGGCCGGCGGCCGGCACCGCATTTTTTGGCGGTCCGAAATCGACTGGGCCGTTTCAGGGTTTGCAGGCACAGTTCGCGCGCGCGCCGCTCGCGAACGCGAGCCTGATCCGGTTGCCCGACGAGATCGACGACGACCGCGCAATCATGCTGTCGGATATTTTTCCGACCGGCTATTTCGGCGCACAACTGGCGGGCATTCATACCGGCGATACGGTCGCGGTGTTCGGCGCGGGACCTGTCGGGCAATTCGCGATCGCGAGCGCGAAGCTGATGGGCGCGGGCCGGGTGTTGGTGGTCGATCGCGTTGCTTCCCGGCTCGACATGGCGTGCGCACAAGGGGCCGAAGTGATCAACTTCGACGACGAAGACCCGGTCGACATGATCCTGCAACTGACCGGTGGCATCGGCGTGGACCGCGTGATCGACGCGGTCGGCGTCGATGCGGTGCGCGCGGAGCACGGACCCGCCGCACAGAAAGCGAAGGGCGAGCAGAAGCAGTTCGATCAGGAGGTCAGGGAGATCGCGCCGCAAACGAGGCCCGACGGGGACAACTGGCAGCCCGGCAGTGGTCCGTCGCAGGTATTGCAGTGGGCAGTGCGCGCCGTCGCGAAGGCGGGCACGGTGGCGATCATCGGTGTATATCCGCCGACCGATCGGGTGTTTCCGATCGGCGAGGCGATGAACCGCAACCTGGTGCTGCGCATGGGCAACTGCAACCATCGCGCGGTGACGCCGCGGTTGATCGAACTCGTACGCAACGGCACCTTCGATCCGCTCGCGGTGTTGACCCAGCGCGAGCCGCTAGTCGATGCAATCGCGGCGTACCGCGAGTTCGACCGGCGGGAGCCTGGTTGGATCAAGGTGAAGCTGGTGCCTTGACTAGCATTCGAGCATGAGAAATCCGGCTCAACTGATTCTCCGTCGCGGGACCGTCGATATCGCTGGACCCATCTGACCATGGCTCCTCATTCCAACTCGCTCGATGCGCGAAAGCTCACGGCTGCGCTCGCTTGCTGCGTGGCCGAAGCAGCTCGCGCACAGCCTTCGCCACAGGATGCGCTGCATCCGGCCGGCATCCAGGCCGCGCACATCGTGCGGCTGTGGAACCTGTCGTTGATCGTATGCGGAGCGGTATTCGCCGCTGTTCTATTAGCGGTGTTGATTGCACTGGTGCGCCGGACCGACAGAGGCACCAATACAGAAGGGGACCAGCACCCGCCGCTCGCTAGCCCGAGCGAACGCGGACCGCAACGCGTGGTAGCCGCAGTCAGTATCGCCTCGGTCGCGCTGTTGCTCGGGCTGATCGTCGCCGACGTGTTGACGGATCGCGCACTGTCACGCTTACCCGTCGACAACGCGTTGCACCTCCAAGTCACCGGCGAGCAGTGGTGGTGGAAAGTCGACTATCCCGGCGATGCCCAGCAGCCGGGGTTTTCGACCGCGAACGAATTTCACGTGCCCGCGGGACGCCCGGTGATCATCGCGCTGAAGACGACCGATGTAATCCACAGCTTCTGGATGCCGAATTTGCACGGCAAGAAGGACATGCTGCCGGGCATCGATTCGACGATCGAATTCCGCGTCGATCAACCCGGCATTTATCGCGGCCAGTGCGCCGAATATTGCGGCGCCCAGCATGCATGGATGGCAATGTTCGTGACCGCCGACACGCCCGAAAAATACGCGCAGTGGCGCGCACAGCAGGCCACGCCCGCCGTGACCGAGGCGCTCAGTCCGTCCAGTGCGCTCGTGCAACGCGGTCTGCGGATCTTCGAGCAGTCCAGCTGTGCGAACTGCCATACGGTGCGGGGCACGTCGGCGCGGGGCACGCTCGGCCCAGACCTGACGCACCTGATGAGCCGGCGGACGATCGCGGCAGGCGTTCTGCCGAACACGCAGGAGAACCTCGCGGCGTGGATCCGCGACCCGAACGCGACGAAGCCGGGCACGACGATGCCGACCGTGCCGCTCGCCGCATCCGACCGGCAAGCGCTGGTCGCCTGGCTCGGAACGCTACGATGAGCACGCTCGAACGCCCGCCCGTCTTGCACGTCGACCTTGCGATCAAGGACGGACCCGACGCGCCCGCCGACACGCGCGCGCTGCTCGCCGACACGTGGCGCGATCCGCCGGGCGTGATTGGCTGGTTCTCAGCGATCAACCATAAAACGATCGCGCGGCGGTTCATCGTCACGACGTTCGCGTTCTTCCTGCTGGCAGGCTTGCTCGCGCTCGCGATGCGCACGCAACTCGCGCGACCGAACAACCGCCTCGTCGGTCCCGACCTCTACGACCAGCTGTTCACGATGCACGGCACGACGATGATGTTCCTGTTCGCCGTGCCGGTGATGCAGGCGGTCGCCGGCTACCTGATTCCGCTGATGATCGGTGCGCGCAGCGTCGCATTTCCGCGTATGAACGCGTACGCGTACTGGGTGTTCCTGTTCGGCGGACTGACGCTCTACATCGCGTTCGCGATCGGTGCGGGGCCGCGCTCGGGCTGGTTCAGCTACGTGCCGCTGGCGGGCCCGGACTATGCGACCGGAAAGGGCTCCGACATCTGGGCGCAGATGATCACGTTCACCGAGCTGTCCGCGCTGCTCGAAGCGATCGTACTGATCGCGACCATTCTGAAGATGCGCGCGCCCGGCATGTCGCTGAACCGGTTGCCTTTGTTCGCGTGGGCGACGCTCGTCACGCAGTTCATGGTGCTGTTCGCCATGCCTGCCATCATGCTCGCAAGCACGGCGCTGATCCTGGACCGGCTGGTGAGCACGCAGTTTTACAACCCGTCGCTCGGCGGCGACGTGCTGCTGTGGCAACACCTTTTCTGGTTCTTCGGACACCCGGAGGTGTACCTGATCTTCATTCCGGCGCTCGGCTTCATGTCGTCGATCATCGAGACGTTTTCGCGCCGGCCGGTGGTCGGCTATCCGGCGATGGTGCTCGCGCTGATCGCGACCGGATTCCTTGCGTTCGGACTTTGGGTGCATCACATGTTCGCGACCACGGTGCCCGAACTGGGCAAGAGTTTCTTTACGGCGGCGAGCGTGCTGATCGCGGTACCGTCGGGCATCCAGATCTATTGCTGGCTCGCGACGCTATTGACCGGCAAGCTCAGGCTCCGCGCGCCGATGCTGTTCGTGCTCGCGTTCTTCTTCATTCTCGTGCTGGGCGGCATGACCGGCATCATGCTCGGCTCCGTCTCGCTGGATCTGCAGGTGCACGATACTTACTTCGTGGTCGCGCATCTGCACTACGTGCTGATCGGCGGCGCGGTGTTTCCGCTGTTCGGCGCGTTCTACTACTGGTTTCCCAAGATCACCGGACGCATGCTCGGGGAGCGCCTCGGGCGCTGGCACTTCTGGCTGTTCTTCATCGGCTTTAACGTGACCTTCTTCCCGATGCACTGGCTTGGACTGCATGGGATGACGCGGCGCATCTGGACTTATCCCGCCGGGCTCGGCTGGGGAACGATGAATCTGGGGGCGACGCTCGGCGCG
The DNA here is from genome assembly GCF_050436725.1 of Paraburkholderia sp. JPY465. Taxonomy (NCBI): domain Bacteria; kingdom Pseudomonadati; phylum Pseudomonadota; class Betaproteobacteria; order Burkholderiales; family Burkholderiaceae; genus Paraburkholderia; species Paraburkholderia sp. JPY465. The sequence continues at coordinate 156,126 of NZ_JBNDMT010000006.1, read as the reverse complement.
TATCTGATGGGCGTCGGCGTCCTGCTGTTCCTCGTCAACGTGGTACGCAGCCGCCGGCGGGGCGCCGCTGCGCCGGCCGATCCGTGGGGCGGCGGCACGCTCGAATGGAACGTACCGAGCCCGCCGCCGCCGCACAACTTCGACGTGCTGCCGATCGTGCATGGCCGCCATCCGCTGTGGGAGCCGACGCAGCAGCCGGCGTCGGTGTCGGGCCTCACTGCCGGCGCGCGCGAGGTGCTGACGACGAGCGCGCTCGATGCGATTGCCGAAACCCGCCCGCTGTTTCCGACGCCGTCGATCTGGCCGTTTGTGAGCGCTGTCGCGACGACGATCTTCTTCATAGGCTCGATTTTCACACCGACGGCCGTATGGTGGGGCACCGTCCCGGTCGCCGCGGCGATGATCGTGTGGTTCTGGCCGACGCGGGCGAGTAATGCGCTGGCGCGCGCGCTGGAGCGCTGGCCGTCGCCGCGCGCCGGTGCAGCGCACCACGAAGCGCCGCACATCCGCGCGCTCGCCGGGTCGGATGATGCGCCGGCGCGCGCCGTCTCGACCCTCGACGTGCGCGCGCTGCCGAGCTTCGACTTCAGCCATCGCAGCCTGATGTGGTGGGCGACCGCGGGTCTGATGGCGATCGAAGGCACCGTGTTCGCGATCGCGGTCGCGATGTACTTCTATCTGCGCGGCGTGAACGCGGCGTGGCCGATGCACGCGCCGCCGCCCGCGCTGCTGTGGGGCACGCTGAACACGGTGGTCCTGTTGCTGAGCCTCGTGCCGAACCAGCTCGCAAAGCGCGCGGCGGAGCGTGGCGAACGGGCTCGCGCATGCCTGTGGCTCAGCGTTTGTCTCGCATTCGCGCTGGCTTTCCTCGTGCTGCGCGGCTTCGAGTTCACGGCGCTGAACGTGATGTGGTACGCGAACGCTTACGGGTCGATCGTCTGGTTGCTGCTCGGGCTGCATACCACGCACCTCGTGACCGATACCGTCGATACCGCGGTGCTCGCGCTGTTGCTGAAGATCGGTCCATTCGAAGGCAAACGGCTGCTCGACACCAGCGAGAACGCGATCTACTGGTACTTCGTCGTGTTGAGCTGGCTGCCGATCTATGCGGTGCTGTACCTGGCGCCGCGCATGCACGGCTGATTCGTGAGGTGCCGATGGACATCTGGCTAGGTTTGCTCGCGGCACCCACGGCGGTGCTCGCCACACAGAGCGTCGACTATGCGCTGATCCGGCTCGCCTGCGCGAGCGGCGCCGCGTGGCCGATGCATGCGGTCAGCGCGGCCGCGTTCGCGTTCTGCGCGCTTGCCACGTGGCTCGCCTACGGCCGCTGGCGTGCCGAACGATCGCGCGGCGCGCCAGCGTATGCTCCGCGCGCCGCGCGCGCCGGTTTTTTCGCGCTGATGGCGATGATCGTCGGTGCGCTGTCCGCGCTCGTGCAACTCGCGATGTGGTTTCCGCAATGGCTGCTGCCCGCTTGCCGATGAGAAGGCAACTTCGCTGGTTCGCATGCGCGGCCTGGCTGCCCGGCACGGCGGCTACCGCGCATGAACTGTCGTCCGTTGATCGTTCGACCCTGTCGTTCGGCTGGAGCTTCGAGCCGTGGGTCGTTGCGTTGATGGCGCTCAGCATCGGCGGGTATCTGATCGGCTATGCGCGGCTGCAGCGACGCTCGCGCGCGCAGCGGCGCGGCGCCGGCTCGCGCAGGCTGCATCTGCTGGCCTTCGCCAGCGGCTGGAGCGCACTCGTGCTCGCGTTGATGTCGCCGCTCGATACGTTGTCCGGCGCGCTGTTTTCCGCGCATATGGTGCAGCACGAATCGATGATGCTGATCGCGGCGCCCCTGTGCGTGGCCGGGCGTCCGCTCGCCGTATGGATGTGGGCGCTGCCCCGGCGCGCGCGTCTGGCGCTCGGGCGGGCGGTGCGCGCTCGCCCGGTTGCGCGTGCGTGGCGCTGCCTGAGCGCGCCGCTCGTCGCGTGGGCGCTGCACGCGGTCGCTCTGTGGGGGTGGCATGCGCCGACGTTGTTCGACGCCGCGCTTGCGCATCGCTCCGTGCATACGTTGCAGCACGCCAGTTTTTTGCTCAGTGCGCTGCTCTTCTGGTGGACCGTGACGGGCGACGGCGCGCGCCGCGGCAATGGCGGACACGCGATGCTGTCGCTGTTCACGACGATGGTTCACACCAGTGCGCTCGGCGCGCTGATCACGCTCGCGCCGGGCCTATGGTATCCATCGTATGTCGAGCCGTGCGCGGCGTTGGGCATCGATCCTCTGCACGATCAGCAACTGGGCGGACTGATCATGTGGGTGCCGGGCGCGCTGGCCTATCTGACCGGCGGGCTGCTCGTCGCGGCGCGCTGGCTGAGCCGCGCAGACCGGCAGCCGGCTTTCACGCACGACGCGGCGCGCGCCCGCGGGGAGGGCGCGCGATGATGCGAAGGCGCACGGTGGTGCGAGCGGCGGCAGCGGGTGCGTTGCTGGCGGTGGGCGTTGGGCTGCTGGCGATCGCATTCGGCGGAGGGGCGGCCGCGACGGATGCGGCGGCGGCGAGCACTGACGCGCCGGCTTCGGGCGGCGCGGCGAGCTTCGATCCGTCCCGGCTCGCGCGTGGCGAGTACCTGGCGAAAGCCGCCGACTGCGCCGGCTGCCACACCGCGCCGCAGGGCGGCGCGCCGTACGCGGGCGGCCTTGGCATGGGTTCGCCGTTCGGCACGATCGTGTCGAGCAATATCACGCCGGACCCGCAGTACGGCATCGGCCGCTACACCTACGAAGACTTCGAGCGCGTTCTGCGCGAAGGTGTCGCACGCGGCGGCAAGCGGCTCTATCCGGCGATGCCATACGTGTCATTCTCGAAGCTCAGCGACGAGGACGTGCACGCGCTATACGAGTACATGCTGCACGGCGTCGCGCCGATCGCGAAACCGACGCCGCGCTCGGACGTCGCGTTTCCGTTCAACCAGCGCTGGGCGCTGCGCTTCTGGCAGATGGTATTCGTGCCATCGAAGCCATACGTGCCGCGCCCGCAAAGCGACGCGATCTGGAATCGCGGTGCTTATCTGGTGCAAGGCGCGGGACATTGCGGCGCATGTCATACGCCGCGCGGCATGTTCTATCAGGAAAGCGGCCTTGACGAGTCGTCGAGCCACTATCTGGCGGGCGGCGTCAACGATCACTGGTTCGCGCCCAACCTGACCGGCGACATGGGCTCGGGACTGGGCCGTCTCTCCGCCGCGGACATTGCCGCGTTCCTGAAGACCGGCCACGGCGCGGGCGTCGTCGCGTACGGCAGCATGGTCGAACAGGTCGAGGACAGCTCGCAATATCTGACCGACGAGGACCTGCACGCGATCGCGCATTACCTGAAGTCGCTGCCGGCCCAGCGGCCGTCGGGCACCTATACGGACGGCGCCGATCCCGCGCGTTCGAGTGCGAACGGCAGCCGCGTGGCCGACTCGCTGAGCGTCGGCTTCAACGTCTACCGGTCGTTCTGCGCGAGCTGTCATCACGCGGACGGACGCGGCGTGCCGAACGCGTTTCCCGCGCTCGCCGGCAACCCTTCGGTGATCGCGGAAGATACGACTTCGCTGATCCGGCTGCTGATCGAAGGCGGCAACAGTCCGACGACGCAAAGCGGCCCACCGCGTCAGTCGATGCCGGCGTTCGCGACGACCCTCGCCGACGTCGAGATCGCCCAGGTGTTGACGTACATCCGCGGCGCCTGGGGCAACAATGCGCAGCCCATCACCGCCAACGACGTGGCGACGTTGCGCAGCGAGTTGCACAAATAGCGGGGAGCCGCGCGCGGATCATTCATTGACCGACGCGCTGATATGCGCGATCAACGGATAGTGATCCGACGCGATTCGCGAAAGCGGCGTGCGATGCACGACGACACGCAACAGCCGTTCGCCAGGATGCACCCAGATGCGATCCAGCGCGAACAGCGGAAAGCGCGTAGGAAACGTACGCAACGCGGTCGCGCGATGAAAATGTGTGACGAGCCGCCTGAGTGTACGGCCGTACACGAACCACTCGTTCAGATCGCCGAGCAGGATGACGGGCAGCGCGGGCGTGTCGAAGCTCTGCAACACCTGCTCCACCTGCGCGCGCCGTTCGCTGGAGGCAAGGCCCAGATGCGTCGCTACGACGCGCCACAGGTCGCCGTTGCAATCGATATCGGCGTCCAGCGCGCCGCGCGGCTCGCGGCTCCTGAAAGACAGGTCTAGCGTGCGCACCGCGCGCACCGGATAGCGCGTCAGCACGGCGTTGCCAAAGCGTCGCGCGGGCGTGTCTAATGTTGGGCCGGAGACGGCTTCCAGGCTCGTCATGCGTTGCAGCACGGCAAGCACATCGGGCGAACTCGCGCCGCCCAATGGCACTTCCTGCAGAGCGAGGATATCCGCATCGATTTCAGCGAGCACCTCGCCAATGCGCTCCGGCGCGAACTTGCCGTCGATCCCCACCGCGCCATGCAGGTTGTAAGTCCCGATGCGCAGTTCGCGTTCGCGCGCAAGCGTGATCCGTGGCCGCTCGATGCCAGGCTCGTGCATCAGGGTCATGAGCTGGCCTCGTCCTGACATCGTGATGACGTTTTGCCCGCGGCATCGCGAGGCATCCCGCTGTGCTCGCGCAAACGCTGCGCGCGTTTGGCTTCATCGCTGGCGCGCGGCTTGTCAGCATCGCTCGGGGCGCCTTCGTGCGTGTCGCTCGTGCCCGATCTGCCGAGAAAGCGCTGCAACAGCACCGACAATCCGATCAGCACCGCGCCAATGCCGATCAGGACGGCGAACGAGCCGGCTGTCGGACGCCGCAACGAAGCGACCAACTGATGCGCGAATGCAACCGTCAGGAAGATGCCCGGACCCATGCCGAGCATCGTGCCGATGATGAAGTCGCGCATGCGCACGTGTGATGCACCTGCAACGAGATTGACGATCGCGAACGGCGCGACCGGCAGGAGCCGCAACACGACGACCGCGACGATTCCGCGCTTCGCCACACGCTCCGACAGCCGGTTCACGCGTGCGCCCGCGAGTTTGCGCACCGCATCGCGACCGAGCCGGTGGCCTATCCAGAACGACGTCGCAGCGGCCACGGTGGTGCCGATGAACGCATACAGGCCGCCCCACGCCGCGCCGAACACGACTCCCATCGTCGCGATCAGCAAGGTCACGGGCGCGGAGACGACGGCCGCCGCGACATAGGCGAGCACGATCCACAGCGGCGCAAGCGGCAGCGCCTCGATCTGCCGCGTCGCATTCGCGAATGATTTCAGGTTGAGGTAGCTGGCGAGCGGCGACCAGTGCCACGCCGCCGCGAGCCCGACGACCAGCAACGCGAGCACGCCGAGCAACGCATATCGTCCAATCAGCGGCCGCGCCTTCTCGGCGGGCACGAACTGATCGATGAGCTCGTTCGCGGCGATGGGTGTTTCGGGATCGATCAGCGCATCTGGCGGAATCAGTTGATCGAGTTCGGGCGAGACCTGCGGATCGAGATCGACGAGCGTTCGATGCTTCGTGCGATCGCGCTGCAACGCATGAATCGCCTCTGTCACGCTGCCGCGCGCATCGCGCTCGCGCACGAAGTCCGCGACTTCGCAGCCGAGATGCTCGGCGAGCAAAGTATCGCGCATCTTCGCGATCGCACGGCGGATGCGTGCATCGGCACCCGCATCGATCGATACATTGCACTCGCTGTCGAGCACCATCGAGCGATTGTTCAGGTTCGCGGAACCGACGATCAGCAATTCGTCGTCGACGATCATCAGCTTGCTGTGCACGTTGACGATGGATTCGCCCAAGCCCGGTACGTCGGGACTCAGCAGGCGATAACGGCCGTACTTGTCCGCGGCCTTGAGAATGCCGTGCAGGCGCGCGCGCAGCACGCCCATCGTCACTTTTTGCAGCCAGCCGGTCTGATTGCGAGGCACGACGATCGTCAGCTCCGGACCATCCTCTCGCGCGAGCGATTCGCTCAGCGCCGCGCCAATCGATGCCGACGTGAAGTACTGGTTCTCGATGTAAATGCTGCGGCGCGCACGCGCGATCGCATCGAGATACTGGGTGCGGATTTGCTGCTTGCTCTCGCGGCCCAGGTATGCGGGCTCGGTGAGCGAGATCGCAATGTCGACATTTTCCAGCTCTACGCTGCGCGACGGCGGCCACGGGTCCTGCGTCGGCGGCACGGGTTGAGTGTGGATTGCATGCTGTCTCTTGCACGCGCGTGCCCACCGCTCGCGCGCAAGCATGCCGATTTCGCGCGCGGCCTCGCCATCGAACATCGAATGGACATCGTGAGACGGCTGATACCGTGCGCCGTTTGCATCGCGGCGCAGCGGATCATCGGCCCGATGCTGTTGCGTGTCCCAGCGCGAACGCGTGAGATCGAGTCCGCCGACGAACGCGAGACAATCATCGATTACGACAATCTTCTGGTGGTGCGAGCCGCCTAACGGATGCTTGCCGTCCATCTGAAACGCGATGCGCCGGTGCGTGCGCCAACCCATCTTGAACACCGGCAGCCATTCGCGCTCGAACGCGTAGAGCATCGCGAAGTCCCACGCGAGAATGTAGACGCGCAGCAGGCGCTTTTGCGCGGCGACTGCGTGCAGAAAGTCGCCGAGCGCTTCGGGAAAGCCATCGTTCGAACCTTCGGGCGTGAGCTTCATGCGGCTGTCGATATCCCAGCCGAGGATGAACACCGTGCGCTCAGCGCGCGCGATCGCCTCGCGCAGCACGCGGAAATAATCGGCTCCGTCGATCAGCAGGGTGAAGCGATTCGCATGACGCACGCTCTCACAGTTGCGTCCCGGCTCGAAGAAGGATTCATTCATGACAGGTTCGCGGTCACATTGCGGAAACGACCCGCAAGATACGTGCCGCGGCGTCCGCAGCCGCGCTTGCGATGCCTGAAAGGCTATCGAGATTCGTTCGAGAAGTCGCGACAGATCGGGCGGAAGGCGGATATCGACATGGCGGATCGAGATCTACCGGATATCGACGATGGCTTCGCGTACATCGATTTTGCGCGGGATCACATGCTCCCGATAAGCGAGATCGGCGCAGTCCTGCTGAGCCTTGACGACTTCGTCGGTGAGCGGATAGTGGACGCCCCATTCGAGCCGCGGCAGCGCCCGCGTCCAGATTTCCAGCCGAACACCCGTGTTCTGCGACAGGAATTGCGCCGTCTGCGCGGGATGCGCCAGTTCAAGCGCCGTTTGCCGGTCGAGCACATCGAACAGCAGACGCAACGCGGCGGGATAACGCTGCGCGTACTCGCGCGAGCCGATGTAGAAGCCGTACTGCGGCACCGACAATTGCCCGATCGACAGAATCGTGCGCGCGCCCGTCGCGAGTTCCGTATCGGCATAGCGCGGGTCCGGCACCGCCCACGCATCGATGAAGCCGCGCTCGAACGCGGCGCGCGCGTCGCTGTAGTTCAGATAGACGAACTGCACCGCCGTCGCCGGCAGTCCCGCGTCGGCGAGCGCCTTCAGCACGAACAGATGTCCTTGCGAGCCCTTCGCGAACGCGATCTTCTTGCCCTTCAGATCTTCGATCCGCCGCGCGGGCGAATTCGCCGGCACGATCAGCCCGTAGCTCTTTTGCATGCGCGGCGCGGACGCGACGTAGACAACGCCCGGCGCGGCGCCCGCCTGCGCGAGGATAGGCGGCGTCGCGCCTACCGCGCCGACGTCGACGTCACCGGTGTTGATCGCTTCGACGAGCGGCGCGCCATAGACGAACTCCATCCACTTGACCGCGACACCGTGTTGCGCAAAAGCCTTTTCGAGTTCGCCGGATGCACGCAACGCGACGAGCGGATCGCCTTTCTGGATGCCGATGTTGATGGTCGCGGGCCAGGCGGGGTCGGCGTGAGCCGGGACCTGACAGCCAAAACAGACGACGAACGCCGCGAACGTTCGCCACCACAAGCCGCGGAGTGGACGCATGGTTTCAGTTCTGGAAATACGGGTTGGCGGGCCGGCCGAGTCCGTAATGGCCGCGCAGCGTATCGGCTTCGTATTCGCGTCGGAACAGGCCGCGCTTTTGCAGGATCGGCACGACGTGATCGACGAAGATATCGAGCTGTGCCGGCAGCACGGGCGGCATGACGTTGAAGCCATCGGCCGCGCGGCTCTCGATCCAGTCTTCGATGACGTCCGCGATGCGCTCCGGCGAACCCGCCACCGTGAAGTGGCCGCGCGCGCCAGCGAGCTGGCGTAGCAGCCCGCGCAGCGTCGGCCGTTCGCGCGCGACGAGATCGGTGATGACGGCGGCGCGGCTTTGTGCGGCCTGCACCGTCGCAGGGTCGGGGAAGTCGTCGCGTGAAAGCGGCTGATCGAGCGGCAATGCGGAGAAGTCGTACCCGCCGAAGCGGTTCGACAACCGGCTTAGGCCGACTTCGATATCGGTCAGCGCATTGAGTTCTTCGAGCAGCGTGTGACCTTGCGCATCGGTCGGGCCAATCGCCGCGCTCAGACCGGGAAGGATCACGATGTCGTCCGCACGTCGGCCGGCGGCAATCGCGCCTTGCTTGAGTTCGGTGTAGAAATCCGCCGCTGATGCCTTGCTCAGATGCGCGGTGAAGACCGCTTCCGCATGACGGGCGGCAAACGCCTTACCCGTCGCCGACGAGCCCGCCTGCACGAGCACCGGCCGTCCTTGCGGCGGGCGCGGCAGATTGAGCGGACCGGCGACGCGATAAAAACTGCCTTTCCAGTCGATGCGCCGCACCCGTTCCCGATCGAGGAAGCGTCCGGTTTGCGGGTCGTCGATGATCGCGTCGTCGGCCCAGCTGTCCCACAGCGCCTTGACGACGCCCACGTATTCGTCGGCGCGCGCGTAGCGCTCGGCATGCTCGGGCGCGCGCTCGTAGCCGAAATTCGGGCCGGCGCCTCCGACCCACGACGTGACGATGTTCCAGCCAATGCGCCCGCCCGAAATATGATCGAGCGACGCAAACTGGCGCGCCAGATTGAACGGCTCCGTGTAGGTCGTCGATGCCGTCGCAATCAGGCCGATGCGGGTCGTTTCGCGCGCGAGCGCGGCAAGTGCCGTGATCGGCTCGAGTGCGCCGCTCGCGACGTGGCGGGCACCGTCGCCGAGTTCGAGGGCATCGGCGAAGAAGATCGAATCGAAGCAGCCCGCCTCGGCGCGCTTCGCAAGATCGGCGAAATAGGTGATGTCGGTCAGCGCCTTACGCGTCGCGCCCGGATGCCGCCAACCCGCTTCGTGATGACCGCGGCCGTGAATGAACAGATTCAGATGGATGGGGCGGGGCATGGGCGAGCTTGGTCCTGCGTGTGCGCAGGGACGCGACGATGATGGAGCGACTCATTCTATTGCCGCTCGCCGGCGGCTCAAACGAACGAAGTCATATATCGATATCAAGGCGCGCCGCGATGCGGGCGGAACGCGCGCGTTGTGCTGGCAACGCTTTGTGTTTCATCAATTTGGACGCATTGATGCCCGGATCGCGGCGCCCGGTCTAGCGACCGTGATTCACCAGACTGCACACAGGGCTTTTGCGTTTGGCGATCGCGGCGGCATAGTCCTCGGAGAACGCCCGCTGCGCGAAGCACGGTGCCGAGGCCGCGAGCAGTGCATCGACCTGCGCATATTGTTTGTTGAACACCCATGGCCGGCGTGCGAGCGTGCGATCGTCCAGCCAGTAGGGACTCCAGTCCCGGGTCGTCTCGATGACCTCGCGCGCGAATTGCGGCCCGTACTCGAGCGCGCCCTCGATAACAACATCGATATACGACTCGACGAGCGGGAATTTCGCGTCAGGCACCGGAAGCCCTTCTCCCGGCGCTTTGCCCTCGGCCTTCGGCACGTAGACCCAGACGGTTCCCAGCGTCGGCAGCGGCTGCCACGACACCGCCTCGATAAGCGCCCGCGGCACCTCGACGCGCACGTACCCCTTCTCGCGCTCGTCGAACGCGGACATGTCGTTGCCGGCAACGGGATAAATCACTCCATTGATCGTCATCGGCGTCTCGCCGTCGAACGGACGCCGCAGGCCGAGCGCCGTGAACCCGGAGGTTGCGCGGTCGCTCCAGCTGCGCACATAGCCGAACGCCGCCGACACGCGCACCGGAATCGCCGCAACCGGCTTGCCGGCCGTGGCGGCGCGCGATGGCGTGTTGATGAGCGATCCGTAGCCGAAAATGAACTGCGTCGGCTGATCGGGAAGACGCGTTCCCCAGAAGTCGGTGGTCTGCGCGTGCGCTGCCGAGCCAAGCAGCGCTAGTGCTACAACGAATCCTCGAAGCTTTGCCATCGCCGACATCGTCATATCTCCGTCCAATGGGTTACCGCAGATAATCGCTTCAGCCAGACGGCCCCGGCAAGCGCGCGCGCCAGGCCTCAGGGTCGCCCAACTGTTTATAGGCCATTACCAGGTGTGAAGCATAAACGAGTGCCGCGGCATCGAAGTCGACGACGCGCTGGATTTCCGAGCCAACTGAAATCGAATCTGGCGGCTGGACCGACGCACGCAGCGATTCTAAGTCGAAAGCGTCTTGTGGGAGCCGGCACGTACAATCCGGAGATCTTTTGACAATGACAGGAAAGGACGGGCCCGATGCCGAACTTTGAGCGCACGCGGCTCACTGCGCTGATCGACTCTGCGTGGCGCATCGCGTTTCGCGTCGGATTTCCGCTCGCCCGCGCGTGGTGGCACTTGCGGCGGCCTCGCCATGAGGGCGCGCTAGTCGCTATCTATGTCGGTCAGTCGCTGTTGCTGCTGAAGTCATCGTACCGGGCCGAATGGGGGTTCCCGGGCGGCAGCGTCCGGGCCGGTGAGACACCTGCTGCCGCGGCGCTGCGCGAGATGGCCGAGGAGATCGGGCTTGCGTTTCACCCGTTAGTCCCGGCAGGCAGCGTGGCCGGCGAGTGGGACGGGCGAAGGGACCGGGTGCATTTCTTCGAAATGCGCGTCGATCACCTACCCGAACTGCGGCTGGATCATCGCGAGATCGTCGCCGCGCATCTGGCGTCGCCGCAGGAATTGCCTGGCTTCGCGGTGACAGGCGCGGTCGCCGCGTATCTCGGCAGGGATGTGCGCGGCTAGTTGAGCCGTTAGTTTTCCATGACCGTTCTAGTCTGCGCGACGCTGCGCGATGCGCGTTGCGCGACCATCGCGCAGCCATGACCAATAACGCGTCATCCGATATGCGCGAGCACGATCAGCGTCAGCGTGACGACGATAGCGCCGCCGATTCGCGTGGCGATCTGCGCGAAGGGCATCAGTTGCATCCGGTTCGCCGCGGTCAGGATCGCGACGTCGCCTGTGCCGCCCTGGCCGCTATGGCATGCATTCACGATCGCCGTATCGATCGGGTAGAGCTTGAGCCGGCGCGCAACCAGGAAGCCGGTGCCCATCAGTGTTGCCACGGTCGCGACGATCGTCACGATATTGGCCAACGTGAACGCAGCGATCAACTTGTCCCATGGGGTCATGGCGACGCCGATCGCGAACAGCAGCGGATACGTCACCGCGGTCGAAAAGAACTTGTAGACGACGAATGCGCCTTCCTGCAACTGCGGCGAGACCGCGCGCGCCAGCTTGACCAGCACCGCGAGGAACAGCATTGCAACCGGCGCGGGCAGACCGAAGAGGTTGCGGCACATCAAGCCAAGCAGGTACAGCGTGATCGCCGTGATGCCGGCCGCCGCGATATGCGTCACGTCGATATGACCGCGAATCTCCTCCTCTTCAGGGTCCATTTCGTCTGTCTCTCCGGGTTGCAGGCGGCCCTCGCCGGTGAGGTGGGGAAAGCGCTTGCCGAGCATGTCTAGCGCGCCGGCGAGCACGATGGCGGTGAGGCTGCCGAGCATCACCGGGGGCAACACTTGTGCAAACAGCTCGCCCTGCGGCAGATGCATGATTTCCGAATAGCCGACCGACAGCGGAATAGCGCCTTCACCGACACCCCCCGCCATGATCGGCACGACGATATACAGCAGCGTATGACGCACGCCGAGTCCGAATGCCGAGCCAACCGCGACACCAACCACGCATGCGGCCAGCGAACCCAGCGCGAGCGGTACGAAGATCTTGAGAAAGCCCTTGATCAGCACACGCCGGTCCATGCTGAGAATACTGCCGACGATGATCGACGCGATGAACAGATAAAGGAAATTGCTCTGCTTCGTGAACTCGGTCGTGAGGCCGAGAATTGGCTTGGGCAACAGGTGATAGTAAGTCAGTGCGGAAGGCACGAACGTCGCGCAGATCGCGGCCGCGCCGATATTGCGCAGAAGCGGCAGGCGCTTGCCAAGTTCCGCGCAGGTAAAGCCGAAGAACGCCAGCACGGCGATCGCCATCGAGATCTCGCCCGGGATCTTGCCCGTCACTGCGAATCCGGTGATTAGCGCGAGCAGAATGAAATAAACCGGCAGCGGGATGATGCCGATTCTGTATTCCATCAGCTTCCACCAGCCTTCGGGCCAGAATCGGGTGGCATTGTCGGACCGCTGCGCGGCCGCCGCCGGTGAGTGCTTCGGCGTCGGTGAGGTGACGGACAAAATAGACTCCTTGATTTGGCGCCGGCGATGTATGCCGGCCTCGCGTTTCGATACAGTCGAAGTGGTATCCGATGAGTGAACGGAACCGGAATGACAAATCGCCCCGGGCTAAAAGGCGCCCGCGCGCTTACCCGGGCATTACGCGATGCCGGATCGAACAACGGATCAACTCGGAATTGTTTGCGATGCAGAGCTTCTGCATCATCCGCGTCTTGGGTGTGCCGATAGTCTTCGCGCCGAAAAGACTTCTGAAACTTGCTCCCGGGCGGTTGCGTCATCAACGCTGAGCCACACCTGTCCGTCGCACCGCGCGCAAATGGCCAGCTTTCTCGCATGTGACGTGTCCGGACGAACTACGCTCCCGTGGTATCCGCATGCTGCACACGCGTAGGTGTAACGTACTCCAGTGAGTGTCTCCATCAGCCTTCTCCTGGCGGTCGCATCAGCCGCTTGACTCTGTAGCGACGGTAGCGGCAGTTGGAACCGCCAACTCATTCATCCGATCCTTTGCCTTGCTTCCGTTTGTCTGCCGCTCAGGTTGCGGATCTCGTCCGGGCTTATCGTCGAGCGCGCGGCAGATATCGACACTCAGGTCGTTGTCGCTCGCGAAGCGCATCACAAAATCAAATCCGTCCGGACAGATACGCCGCAGTTCGTTCGAGATGCGTAGGCATTTGATGTCCTGCTCCACAACCGGCATCGCAAGCCGTGTGCTGGCTATAGGGTTGCCTGCGCAGCGTTCGCCTACGAACAGTGCAACGACTCCCGCAAGGCGCTCGGCCCAGTCGCCTGGCCGGAAGAGCTTGCACTGCGACGTCACACCGCGAATCAGGTGGTGTTCGATGCCATCGTTAGTCATGTTGCGGCTATCGCGGCATGCGCGTCGTCAGGTACAGGGGTGAGCATTGTGATTGCGTGGGCTCGTCCAGCATCGCGTTCCGGCATTGAAAGCACGATGGGATCACCGCGATCGATGCTGCAATTCTAGGAGCGCGGAACCTTCTGAACGCTTTCAGCCATGGCACGTTCCGATGGGGGTTTTCCATGAGCCAATCCGGTGGCCGCTGAATTTGTCGTCTACGCGGAGTCTTGCTGATTGCAACGCTGTCGTGCTTGCGCGGATACGCAGGCCGTTTCATGGAAATCCCCTAAATGCAGCTCCTGGCCGTGAAAGCCGGGGGAAGGGTCGGCGCTCCGACAATCCCGCCATCGATGCAAGCGAAGTTAAGCGTGTTTCGTCATTGCCGTATACGAACGAGTTCGTCATGTCGAAACAGGACTGGGAATAATTGGTTCAAGCGTCGTCGCGTATATCAGTAGAGCCACTGAGTTGCATAAATGACACGGGAAAGGAGCGTGAAGGATTGGGATAACTAGCATCGCCGACATTCGCATACCGAACCGGTTGCAGGGACCTTGAGACGGACGCAACCGTGCGCAGGGAAAACACAATTTCAACGCAGTAGTTTGAGGAGACATCTTGAAGACGAAATATCTTTCGCTGGCGGTCGCGGTCAGCGCACTCGGGGCGAGCGGCGCGCACGCGCAGTCGAGCGTGCAACTTTACGGGCTGATGGATCTGAGCGTGCCGACTTACCAGTCCCACGCGGATGCCAACGGGAATCACGTCATCGGCATGGGCATTGGGGGCGAGCCGTGGTTTAGCGGCAGCCGCTGGGGCCTGAGGGGCGCCGAAGACATTGGCGGCGGTTCGAAGATCATCTTCCGACTGGAGAGCGAATACGTTGTCGCCAACGGTCAGATGGAAGATCCTGGTCAGCTCTTTGACCGCGATGCGTGGGTCGGTATCGAGAACGACACGTTCGGCAAAATTACCGCAGGCTTTCAGAACACCATCGCGCGCGATGCGGCGGCGATCTATGGCGATCCGTACGGCAATGCGCGGCTGACGACGGAAGAGGGCGGCTGGACCAACGCCAACAACTTCAAGCAGATGATTTTCTACGCGGCAAGCGCGACCGGGACGCGTTATGAAAACGGCGTCGCGTGGAAGAAGCTGTTCAGCAATGGCATCTTCGCGAGTGCGGGTTACGCGTTCGGCAACCAGACGAGTTTCGGCACCAACGCGAATTATCAGGTTGCGCTGGGCTATAACGGCGGCCCGTTCAATGTGTCGGGCTTCTATAGCCACGTGAACCGCGAGGGCAACACGAACCAGTCGTTCTCGGTCGGCGGCAACTATACGTTCGGTATTCTGCGCGCCAACGCCGGCTACTTCCGTTACCTCGGCAATCAGGGCGCGCTGGGTCAGCGTCAGGATAATGCCTGGACCGTGTCGCTCAAGCTGTCGCCGAAGGGGCCGCTCGATTACCAGCTCGGCTATCAGCAGATGCGGGTGAAGAATGCCGCGTACAACGCCGACGGCGACATTCCGAACGCGAACATCGGCGCCTTCGATCCGACCTCGGGCTTGCACAACGGTTACAAGGAAACCCTGTACTGGTCGGCGTTCTATCACCTGTCCAAGCGCACTGAAGTGTATCTGGCCGGCGACTATATGAGGCTGCATGGCGGCTATACGGTAGGCAGCACGTTCGGCGCGACCAACCAGCTCGAACTGACCACGGGTGTGCGCACCCGATTCTGATCGGGAACACGGCCTCGCAGCGCATCCGTTTCAACAATGTTCTCCGGCTCGCGGTCGCGGACTTATCCGCGGCCGCTTTTTCATTTCAGCACGCGAGGGAGAGGCATGTTCCGCAATACGACTCGAGCAGATCAGCCGCGCGGTCACGCACATGGACAAGGCGACCCAGCAGAATGCCGCGCTCGTCGAGCAGACTGCTGCTGCGGCGGCGTCGTTGGAGGAGCAGGCGGGCGCTCGACGGCGCGGTCGCGGTGTTCCGGATGAGCGAACCGCGCGCGTCTTGCAGCCAACCGGGGAGGGGCCGGAGCTGTTTGCCACACTTTCGCCCGCGTGCGCATGACGATGCGCAAGCCATCGCAGCGCAACCTGTGAGGCAATTGAAAATCCAACCGCATGACAGTGACGTGCGTGGAGGTGCAACATGGACACTCGAGCGATGCTGCGTCGCATTGCGACCGGTTTGCTTGCCGGGATGGTTCTCTTTGGCTTAACTGGTTGCAATGCGTTGAGCGGACCGCCCGCGCCAGAGTGGCCGGGTCCTCACGCACCGTATCCGTTCCCCGACGATGTACCGCATCGAACGCAGTGATGACGAGCACTGCCGATCTCGGCGCTTGCCTGTCGATGCTCGAGGCCGGGAAACCCAATCGTGGGTTCGGCTGGCGTCAGTGCCGCCGCCTTGAAATAGTCTTCGAGCCGGTCGGCAATCGCCGCGTCGAGCGAAGGAAATCCTGACAGGCAAGCCAGCCATTTCCGACGGCAGAATCCTCCGGCACCGATGGAAGTCGGATTTACGGCTGCCTACGATGTTTTCGCGCAAGCTGCGGAGGCAATGGTGGAACCGCGGAGGGCGAGATACAACTCCGTGGTTGCATGAGCCGTTGGCATGAGCACGCCGTAGCAGAGGAACTGGTACGGCCCACGCGATTCCGAAAAAGCAAGTCGATGATGCGATCAATATTTGATGGAACCGAATTGGAGCCCTCGGCAGAGAAGACGATTGAATGATATGCCCGCATTCATACCACTGAGCGACACGGACTGGGCCCGTATCGCCAGCCTCTTCCGGTTCGATGAAGCAAGGCGGTTTGGAAAAACACCAAGGCATCCGCGCGAAATATTGAACGCGATACTATGGGTCTCGACCCACCAAAAGACGTGGGCCAATTTGCCGCCCGAGATGCCACCAGCAGGGACCTGCTACATAAAGTGCCTGCAATGGCGGCGTGATGGGACTTTGCAACAGGTGGAGGCCATTCTCGGACTGTGCATCGATTTCCGCTAACGCTTGCCAATTCATCTCTTTCTCTGCTTATACTGATAGCCACCTGAACGGCTCACGCCCAGGTCCCACGCTGCACGCCGACAAGAAGCCACGACATCGGTCGAGAACACGGCACGCGATCCACGTTTCGGAACCGCAGTTCTTACATATCGGGTGTGACCTCTTATGCTAAATCGTGCTTTTGGTGCTGCAATTTCATCGTTGCTGCTGGCAGGCGCAGCAGTTTCACCGGCCATCGCGCATACCGACGACGGCTTCGCGCAGGACGATGGCGCGTCGCATGGCCGTCCGGTCAAGGTGATGATCATCTCGATGTTCGGCCCGGAAGGCCAGGTGTGGCTCGATCATCTCGGACCGTGGCAGGACATCCCCGTCGCGGGTCTGTCTCCTGACTATCCGGCAGTGCACTGCAATCGCCAGGAGGTGTGCGTGATGACGACGGGCATGGGGCACGCGAATGCCGCCGCGTCGATCATGGCGCTGACGTTCTCGCCGCGTTTCGACTTGCGTCATACGTACTTCATGGTGGCGGGCATCGCAGGTATCGATCCGCTGCAAGGGACCGTCGGTTCCGCTGCGTGGGCCAATTGGCTCGTCGACTTCGGGATTCAATGGGAAATCGACGGGCGCGAAATTCCGCCGGGCTGGGACACCGGCTATCTCGGCATCAACACGACGGGCCCGACGCAGAAGCCGCCGCTCGACTATCGCACCGAAGTGTTCCAGCTCAATCGGGCGCTTTCGAATGCGGCATTCGCGCTGTCGCGCAACGTGACGCTCAGCGACGACGCACAGGCGCAGGCTGCCCGCGCCAAATACAACTATGCGCCCGCGAACCGTCCGCCCACAGTGATCCAGTGCGACACGCTGGCGGGCGACACCTGGTGGTCGGGCACCGAGCTCGGCGAGCGCGCGCGGCAATGGACGAAAATCCTGACCGACGGCAAGGGCACCTATTGCACCACGCAGCAGGAAGACAACGCCACTTTCGAGGCGTTGACGCGCGCGGCGAGCGCGCATCGCGTCGACCTGGAACGTGTAGCGGTGCTGCGCGCCGGCTCGGACTTCGATCGGCCTTACGCGGGCCAGTCGAGTGCGGACAATCTGCTCAACTACGCGTCACAGGGCGGCTTCACGATCGCGATCAACAATCTGTTCCTGACGGGCAATCCGCTCGTGCAGGACATCGTCACGCGTTGGGGCGAGTGGCGCGACGGCGTACCGCGGCGGTAGCGGGTCTGCGGCGTGGTGAAGCGGAGCGCGTGCCGGTCTGTACAGCGATTCTGTCGACCGTTGTGATGGGCTGGCGCGCGGCTACGTGCTCGGCATGCAGAACCGTTCTGCAACGATTCTGGATCGAGCGTATGGCCGGACCCATTGCTTACCAGTTGTAATCTACAAGTCAGGCTGGAATGCAAAGTTGATTCCGCTGCGACGTTCTTGTCCGGACAGAACAATGTGCGCTACCGCACATATCTCGACGTTTTCTCTTCCGTCGCCAGCAGAAGAAACTAGCATCAAACGCACAGCCTTCCCCGCATCCTCTCCTTGCCGGCTCAGGTCTGAAAACATCAATTCAGAAAAGCGGACCGCGCATACCCTTTACCTGACAATCCAGAGGAGACCGAGCAGAGGTCTCTTCATATAAATCCACGCTGATTGAATCGCCTCCACTGCGCTGCAACGCGACAGGGCAGATGCCTTCGTCGTTCTATCTAACATGGAGAAACGATTATGGATCGTCGCGAATTTATCAAGAAGACATCGGCGATTGGCGCTGCACTGACTACGCCAAAGCTTGCGCTTGGCGCGTCCGGGTCGGCCACGGGCGACGCCGCGCACAAGGGAACCCCCAACATTCTGTTCATTCTGCTCGACGAGATGCGCTACCCGCGCGTGTTCCCGGCGGGAATCAACAGTCCGGGCGACTTCCTCAGGCATTTCATGCCTCAAACGCATTCCCTGTGGAGAAAGGGCGTTAAGTTCTCCGGACACTACACGGCCGCCTCCGCATGTACGCCAGCACGTGGCACTTTGGTCACTGGTCTTTATTCGCAGCAAACCTGGGTGTTGACGACTATCTTCGACAACCCGTCAAGTAAGGGTTCGCTTCAACCAACGCTCAGCCGGGCGTTTCCGACTTATGGCAAGCTGCTACGCAACCTCGGTTATTCGACGCCCTACATCGGGAAATGGCATCTGTCGGTCACCGTCCAGGGGCAGCGCGAGCTTCAGGAGTACGGATTTCAGGCGATGACTTTCCCTGATCCAACTGGCAGCAACCTGCAGGGCACGGTCGGCGATATTCCCAACCTGTACTACAGCGACGAGTACATCGCCAATCAGGCGGTAGCGTGGCTCGGCCAGCGTAAGCCGAACGAAGCACCCTGGTGTTTGACCGTAGGCCTCGTGAACCCTCACGACAAAGAGTTCTTCCCGGCGGGAACGGAATTCCAGACTTACCATGATTATTTCGCGAACTCGAACTACAACCCCAACGGATATCAGCAATGGAGGGACTACACGGTAGGGCCGCCGAACTACGATTGGAATACCAATCCGCTCAAGAATCCACCGACGCTGGCGTACGCGGCGGTCCCGCCGAACTGGGAGTCGGCGGATCGCATCCAGCGCACCAAGCCGGCAGCGCAGGCGTTCAACAGAATGATCCAGGAGGCTATATGGGGTGGTGTCCAGGATGATCCGGATAGCGCTGACTTCGTCATCACGGAATATCCTGTGCCGATCCAGGGCGTGACGAAAGGGATCGGCAAATCGCCATTCAGTTACTGGAAGCGTAGCCTCGAGTCGTACACGCAGATACTGACAGACGTCGACGAACGGATTGGTGAGATCGTCCATTCTCTGCCTCACGATGTCGCGCGCAACACGATCATTATCCTGACGTCCGACCATGGCGAATACGCTGGCGCGCACGGTATGGTGTCCGGCAAGACCTCGACTTGCTACGAAGAGGCGTACAACATCCCGTTGATCGTGGTTGATCCTACTGGACAGTACGCGGGCGATGTCGACAAGATCCGCGACGGCCTGACTTCTTCAGTCGATATTCTTCCGATGCTGGTGACGATAGGCAACGGCGGCAACCGCAATTGGCTAACGGGCGACTACGCGCAGTTGTACGGCGGCAGGCATGATCTTCTTCCGATGCTGAAAAGCGATTCGGCAGCCGGTCGGCCCTATGTCACCTTCACGACCGACGAAACACTGCCTGAGTCGTACATACCAAACGCGTCGAGTACGCCTACGCATATCATCGGTGTACGCACTCAGGTGAACAAGCTTGGCACCTATTCGTTCTGGGCACCGGAGTCGACGACCATCTCGGGCCGAAGCCAACTCGAGTACTACGACTATGCGACGACGGCAGGGCAACTGGAACTCGATAACCGTTACCGCGCTCCAGCGGCCCGAGTGCTCTATCAACTGCTGCTGACGGATATTTTGCCTAACGAGTTGAGGGCGCCGCTGCCCGGGGGGTTGGTGGCTGCCCAGACGCTCGCTGAGGCGAGATATGTGAGCTACGTCAGGTTGATCAATGCCGGGGGCGTGAGCGAACCGCAATTGCCACTGTCGATCGGCGATATCTGAAGTCGGGGCGAGGCTGGTCGCCGTAGGATCGGCGGCGGCCAGTCGCGCGTCGCTGACACCCCCACTGAAACGCTCACCGCTTCTGCAGCTTCGTCACGGTGAGTGCGCCGTCGCCAGCAAACGCTCACTTGACGTCCCCAGGTATTGAAGGTCTTCCGGTAGCAAGGGCGGCCGTACGAATATGAAATAGATGCCCATGGTGATTGTGGCAGCGCCGACGGCCGCGAGTAGCCACGCGCAAAGAGCCCGATGCGATGTCCGGCGCTTTGCGTTCACGGTATGTAACCCTGGGAGCAGGAAACGTTCGAACAGAGCGGCGCAAGGGTCGCGCGTTACGTCCGGGCGGTGCGTAACCGCAGCGCGTTACCGATGACAGAGACCGAACTCAACGCCATCGCGGCACTGGCGATAATTGGACTGAGCACAATACCAAGCCACGGATAAAGCACACCGGCTGCCACTGGAATCCCCACCGCGTTGTACGCGAACGCGAAGAAGAGGTTCTGGCGAATGTTCCTCATCGTTGCGACGCTCAATGCGCGCGCTCGCGCGATGCCACGCAGGTCTCCCTTGACGAGAACGACCCGGGCGCTGTTCATGGCGACATCTGTTCCGGTTCCCATTGCGATTCCAACATGCGCCTGAGCAAGCGCGGGCGCGTCGTTCACGCCGTCACCGGCCATGGCGACGACGTGCCCCTGGGCCTGAAGCTCCTGCACATGCTTGTACTTGTCTTCAGGCAGCACGCCGGCCTTGACGCCATCAAGCGCGAGCGCCCTTGCCACCGCGTTTGCGGTGACGGGATTGTCGCCGGTGAGCATGACAATCCGCACGCCGGACGCTTTTAACAGCCGCACCGCGTCCGGTGTCGTGCCTTTCACGGGGTCTGCTACCCCGATGTAGCCGGCAAGTTCGCCGTCTATCGCGACATACATGACCGTTTGCCCGGCCTCGCGCAGCTTGTCGGTATCTTCTTCGACCGACGAGCAGCTGATTTTCATCGCTTCCATCAGGCGCGCATTGCCCAGCGATACCGTGTGCCCTTCGATTTTTCCGGTCACGCCTTTGCCGGGTACCGAGTCGAAAGCCTCTACGCGATTCGTCCCTGTTCCAGCTTCTTTCGCGTGCATGATGATGGCCTGAGCGAGGGGGTGTTCGCTCGCACCTTCGAGACTTGCGGCGTAACCAAGCACTTTGGATTCGGACTGGCTATTCAGCGCAACAACCGTCTGTACGCGCGGCTTGCCTTCCGTGAGAGTTCCGGTCTTGTCGACTACGACGGTGTCAACCTTCTCCATCAACTCGAGGGCTTCAGCGTCCTTGATGAGCACGCCTTCGCGAGCGCCACGTCCAACCCCAACTATGATGGAAACCGGGGTGGCCAAGCCGAGCGCGCACGGACATGCGATGATAAGCACACTGATGGCGACGACCAGCGCGTTTGCCAGCGCGGGCGCGGGACCGACCAACGACCAGGCAGCAAAGGAAACTGCGGCGAGGCCAATGACCGCGAGCACGAACCAGCCAGAGACCTGGTCAGCAAGCTTCTGGATAGGTGCACGCGAGCGTCCAGCCTGCGCCACCATCTGCACGATTCGCGCGAGCAGCGTGTCGGAGCCAACCTTCTCTGCGCGCATCAGGAACGTTCCCGTCTGGTTGACGGTTGCGCCGGTCACCTTGCTACCCTTGACCTTCTCGGCTGGAATCGGTTCGCCAGTAATCATTGACTCATCGACGCTCGACCGCCCATCAATCACCACGCCGTCGACCGGTATCTTCGAACCCGGCTTCACACGCAGGGTGTCGCCGACGATGACTTCTTCGAGCTGCACAATCTCTTCCGTGCCGTCGGTCTCTGGCTGCAGAGGCGGTAAGCGAAACCGACCTGCTGCCACCGGACCAGGCATTTCCGCTGGCGGTCAAGCTCAGTGCGCCTCAGCAGGTCACCCTCGATTTCAGGACGCACGCTGGCTACTACATTTATCGGGACCGATTCGACTTCGCGGTGGACGGCGCGTCGATAAAGCCGGACCAGATGCCGCCAGTGGAAGTTAAAAACGACCCGATGTTCGGCATGGTTACGGTCTACCGCCGGCCGGTGCAAATCCAGCTTGCGTTGCCTCGTCCAGTCTCGACGAACGTGGTTCTATCCGTCACTTCCCGCTGAGGCTGGTCCTCGGGAGCGCCGCTTTCGGTATCGGCCGGGGTCTGGCCGGTCTTTGCCCGGGACCTATGCTGGTGGCCTTGGGCGCGGGCTATCCAAAGGCCGTCGGTTTTGTAGCTGCCATGGTTGCGGGCATGGTCGTCTACGAACTCTTCGAGCGCGCGAAGTCGACCATGCAGCAAGCGTAAAGAAGTGCGACCGTGCGAGCTTACGTTGTCCCGGGAAGTGGACTGGAAACAAGGACCGCAGCGGCTACCAGCGCGCCTGCCAGGACAACCGACTCGACATGCAGGACAACGGCGAACCGCTTCAACGGCTTTGGTGTGAATTCGGTTCGCGTGTCCTTCAGAGATGAGAGTAGCCCGGGCATTTCGAAGAACCGGTTGTGCCCCCCAAGCGCGGCGGCAGTGACTACGAGAGCAAGCTTAACCAGCAGGACTTGTCCGTATGTGGACGCCCACAGGTGCTCAAGTGCATTGACTCCGCGCCAGCCGCTGTACGCACCAGTGATAATCAGGATGGCCAGCGCGAACGTCGCGGCGTCAGAAAGCGACTGAACGAATATCGCCGCTTTCGCACGCTCGGCGGTGGGCGCGATAAGTATGCGGGGCACCACGATGTACGTTGTAACAAGAACGAGGCCCACCCACACGCTGATGGCAAGCAGATGCACCCAGTCCACCCACACCGGCAAACTAAAAACGCCAGCATCCACAGGGTGTCCGCCGTGACTGCGCGCCAGTGCAACGCCGGCGATGGCCAGCCAGATAGCAGGCTTGAAATGAATCGGGCGTCGACGTTGTGCGAACGACAGAATCACCACCACGAGCATCAACCCTGCGCCTGCCAGCCAGGCATGGCCAAAGTCGGTTTCCACCAGCATTGAACGGATAGCGGGACCTGCCTCGCCGAGCGTCGATTCGCTCATCAACGCGCAATGAATCCAGAATGCGAACGCACTGGACATCAGCGTGGCAAAGGAAGTGATGCGCACGGTGACAAGCAGGCGTCCGCTGACGCTGCTCTGCCATCGCGAAGTGCTACGGGACAGCCAGCTGTCACTCAGCAGGGCACCGACAAGAACAGCTAAGCCGACGTTCTGCAACGCTACGAACGCGAGCCGCGAAATGCCGAGGAAACCGTCGTTCATCACTTCACCGCAAATGTGTAGGTGCCTTTGGTCTTGTGGGCATCGTGCGTCATGACCGCCCATTGGACCGTGTACGAGCCGGAAGCAAGCTTGGGGACCGCAACGATGAGCACGCGTGGGTTCGAAGAATCGACCTTGGCCTTGTCCTTTGTCGCGGACGCCCCCGATGCATCGACCACCTTGATTGTGCTGAACGACGACTCGAGGTCTTCATTGAAAGTCAGACGCAGCAGTTCAGGCGACGTATCGACCGCGCTGCCGGCCGCTGGCATGGCACTCTCCAGCTTGCCGTGGGCAAACGTGAGAGTGGGTGAGAGCACGACGGCGGTGGTCGCTGCTGCACTGAGCAGCAGTTTGCGTAGATTGGTATTCACGATTGTTTCCTCCGAAAATCAAATCGGGGCGTAGCCTGTGCCGCGCCGCTGACGCCCCATTGAATTGCTCACTGCTTCTGCAGCTTCGTCACGGTGAGCGCGCCGTCGATTTCTTCGGCCACGAAGTCAATCTTGTCGCCCGCTTTCACCTGTGAAAGCATGGCTGGGTCTTTGACCTTGAACACCATGGTCATGGCTTCCATATCCAGGTTTTTCAGCGGTCCGTGTTTGATGGTCAGTTTTCCGGCGGAGGTATCCACCTTCTTCACCTCGCCATGCGACATGGCGTTCGTCGCTTCCGCGACCTGTTGAGCGCCGCTTGCCATGTTCATGTTGCCCGCGTCACCTGCGGCAAACGCGGTCGCGGATGCCGCGACGGCGCAGCCCAGCAAAATCGAAGCAATTGCCTTCTTCATCAAGTTCTCTCCCACAGTTGGATTTACAAATATCGGCCGGAGCCACGTCCGGCTCGCCACGAAATCAGCTATCCGGCAGTTCGCCCGTGTACTCGTACGCCACGGTTCCCTTCGGGTGCTTAAACCAGCCCGGGTCGCGATAGTCGTTCCGGCCGAGGCCCTCGCGCACCTTGACGACGCTGAACATGCCGCCCATTTCCAGCGCGCCGAACGGTCCTGTTCCCGTCATCATTGGCAACGTGTTGTCGGGTAGCGGCATTTCCATGTCCCCCATCGAGCCGCCTGCGCTG
Source organism: Paraburkholderia sp. JPY465 (assembly GCF_050436725.1). Classification (NCBI taxonomy): domain Bacteria; kingdom Pseudomonadati; phylum Pseudomonadota; class Betaproteobacteria; order Burkholderiales; family Burkholderiaceae; genus Paraburkholderia; species Paraburkholderia sp. JPY465. Next base: position 131,687 of record NZ_JBNDMT010000006.1, on the reverse strand, counting down.
CCCATCGCCATGTAGCCCGGTACGAGCTTGTTGATGCGCGTCGCGAGGTCTTTCTGCGGTACGCCAATGAGATTCGGTACCTGGTGGCCCATCGCATTCATCGTGTGATGCGACTTGTGGCAGTGAAACGCCCAGTCGCCGGGGCGGTTCGCGGTGAACTCGATGGCGCGCATCTGACCGACTGCGACATCGGCGGTTACTTCCGGCCAACGTGCGGAAGGCGGAATCCATCCACCATCGGTTCCTGCGACCTCGAAGCTGTACCCATGAAGATGGATGGGGTGATTGGTCATCGTCAGGTTGCCGAAGCGGATGCGTACGCGGTCTCCTGCTCGTACCGGCAGCGGGTCGATGCCGGGAAAGACCCGTGCGTTCCACGTCCACATATTGAAGTCGGTCATTTCGTTGACACGTGGCGTGAAGCTGCCCGGGTCGATGTCGTAGGCGGACATCAGGAACACGAAGTCGCGGTCTACCGGCATGACACTTCGGTCCTTGGGATGCACGATGAACGTACCCATCATCCCCATCGCCATCTGCACCATCTCATCCGCGTGCGGGTGATACATGAACGTACCGTGCTTCTCAAGCTGGAACTCATAGACGAACGTCTTGCCCGGCGGAATGTGGGGCTGCGTCAGCCCGCCAATGCCATCCATCCCTGATGGCACCAGCATCCCGTGCCAGTGAACCGTGGTGTGTTCGGGCAGTTTGTTGGTTACGAAGATGCGGACCTTGTCGCCTTCAACCGCTTCGATAGTCGGGCCTGGTGCCTGGCCGTTGTATCCCCAAAGATTCGCCTTCATGCCGGGTGCCATTTCACGGACCACCGGCTCGGCAATGAGGTGGAATTCCTTCCAGCCGTTTTTCATGCGCCACGGCAGCGTCCAGCCGTTCAGTGTCGCCACGGGTGTATAGGGGCGTCCATTGGGCGGTACCAGCGGTGGCTGTGTGGCGGTCTTTTCCATCGTGGGCGCTTCTGGAAGTGACGCTGCGCCAGCCTTGCTGACCAACGCTGCGCCGAGCAGCGCTGCGCCCGAGCCGCCGAGAAAACTTCGACGTGAAACCATCTTCATTCACCTTTTTGAATTCGTCGGCGACGCCGGTTGCATGGTGGTGGCCGACAATGGCGATTCCTGCGCCGGGGCCGATGGCGTTTGTGCGGCAGGGGCATCTGTTGCGTCGCTATGCGGGGCGTCCGGTGCACGCGTCATGGCGAGCGGCGGAAGACGGCCCCCAAGCGACTGCTGCAGGTCCGTTTCCGCGAGCCAGAAGTCTTTCAGCGCGTCGATGTACCCGTTGACGGCGGCGACCTGTTCGCGTGAGTCGGCAAGCAGCTCGAACACGCTGGCGAGCATGCCGTTGTAACGCAGCAGCATTTCGTCCGAGATGGTTTTGCGCACGGGCACCACCTCGTCGCGGTAGTGCTTCGCAACGTCATAGCTCGTCACGTAGGCGGAGTACGACTCGCGTACTTCGGAGCGCGCATCGATCGCCGTCTGGGCGAGGCGGTTTGCGGACTGCATGTAGATGGCCTCAGCACGCGCGACCTTTGCGCTGCCCCAATCGAAGATTGGAATCTCAACGCTGATTTCGTAGCCGCGCTCATGTCCCTTGTCGGTCTCGAAATTGTTGAGATAGCCGACGTCGAGCGCATTGATAAACCGGGTTGCCTTGCTAAGCCCCAGCGAGCTGGCGACGCTTTGCGTGCGCTGCTTCGCCGCCTGAATGTCCAGGCGGTTCTGCATCGCGAAGCTCTCGAGGTCGTTGAGTTGCGGCCTGTCGTCTGGCAGGTCGGGCAGGCGCTCCGGCAACTTGAACTGGGTTCCTGAACCCCAAAGGCCCATCATGCGGGTCAGCTTCTCGCGAGCGACGACTGACTGCTGCCTTGCCTTTGCCACCTCCGCGACCGACTCCCCGTAGAAGGCCTGCTCGCGCGCATAGTCGAGCTTGCTGAAGTTGCCTGCCTGGCGCATCCGTAAGGCGAGTTCTGCCCCAGCTTCGGCGGAGTCCTTGACCTGAGCGGAGTAGAGGGCTGCCTGCTCCGCAGCCACAGCACTCACGTAGGCCTTTCGGGTGTCGGCGGCGACGGCGAGCATCGCGTTGGCAGTTTCGAGCCTGGTCTCTTCAAACCGTTGGCTCTCGATGTGTGTCGCTACCGGCAGCGCGAGTATCCCCAGGACGCCCATGGAAAAGGTCCGGCTGATGCCGAAGCCATCGCTCCAGTGTGTCCGGCTGAACGTAAAGCCCGGGTTGGGCAGGCGGCCCGCCTGAACAAGGTCGGCCTCGGAAATGCCGAGCTCGCCGTACGATGCCTGAAGTCCCCGGTTGTTCAGCAACGCGACCTGGACGGCATCATCCATCCCGAGCGGCTTCGACAGCAGTTCCTGTGTCCGCCTGAAGACCGCCTCACGGTCTTCGTCGGTTTTCACGTAGACGACCTCTTTGCCAAGGCGCTCCGACGCTGTCGACGATACGGTGTTAAAGCCACCGTCCTTCGAGAAGGTCGTGCAGCCGGCCATGAACAGCGTCGCGAGGGCGATAGAGGTCGCGCGGCGGTGCGCGAGTAGTCGCATCATTCCGACTCGCCCCCGTGTTCGTGTTTCTTCGCGGCGGAAGCATCACCTGATTGCTGACCTTGTTTCATTCCAGCCGTGCGGTGACCGGGTGTAACTGCGCGGTTTAATGACTGCCAGCTCGGTGCTTCGCCGTCCCGGTACGACCGGTAGCCGTCAAAGGCGGAGTGCACGGTGACGGCCGGCACCGATACCGCCGCATCAGTCGGGTCGGAAAGAGCCGTCGCGTGCGCGAGCAACGGCAGTACTGCGCTTGCGCCGAATAGCGCCGCAGAAATTGTTCGCATGAATTGCTCTCGTCGTAAATCATCCGGCGTCCGTGAAAGACGCCAGAAGAGCTTGCTGGTCGCAGCGAATCGCCGCGAGTGCGAGGATTAGACGAGAATCAGGCGGGGAGGGCGTTCAATGCCGCCGGTCAGGAACGACGCGACACGCGCAGGCGGAGGCAGGGGGACGGGAAAATTAGACAGGTCAGCCGAAGCGGAAACCGCAGGCACGACCGGTATTGCTGCCCCGATACAGCAGGAGGCGCAGGTCAAACATCCGTGAGGATGATGTACGCCGCTGTGGTCGTGACCATGATGGCCATCAGCGTCGGATACCAGCGCATGTCCGTCGACTGAGTCGCCTCGATGGACATGGTGGGCGGTCGTGTCATCGCCGACCGCTTCAGAAGCAGCACAAATCATCGAGACGGCCGCAAACGACTGAACCGGAAGGCTCAGTGCCAACAGCACGACGAGAATAATTTTGCGCCAGTAGGACATAGCCGCGAAGTTTAGCACGGGCTTACGACCTGGTTAAGCGTGCGAAGGCGTCATTTCCTAACTGAAGGCTGGCCTCGAGCGGATTCAACGCTCTCGGCTAGGGACATTTCCGGTGTGGCCGTTGCGACTCTACTTGACATTCCCATCGTGGGAATGTTCATGCTGTAAAGGTAACTTATTACGTGGGGATGAAAATGGAATTCAAGGTTTCGGACATGTCGTGCGGTGGATGTGCAAGCGCAATCAGCAAGGCAATTGCACGGCTGGACCCGGCGGCAAAGGTTCAGATTGACGTCGCAGCCAAGACAGTGAAAGTGGAATCTGCGTTGAATCAGGGCCAGATTTTCCACGCAATCGAGCAGGCTAACTTCCATCCAGTGGTCATAGCGCCGTAAAGACCAGTGAGAGTCTCGGATGCGCCCCTTCTGTTAGCGCTGGGTCTGGTTGCGTCCGTTCCGTCGGCCGCCGCGGCTGAAAACGTCATCGTTCTCGATTCGGCGGACGCGAATGTCAGCTTGATAGACGAGGCCATTCTAAAGGTTGTCGATACCGTGGCCGTCGGAAACGAGCCGCACCATTTGACGGCGACGCCCGACAACCAATCGTTGATAGTGGCGAACGCGGTCGGGATTAGGCTCGTCTAGGCCCCTGCGGGCCTGTGGCTGATTCCCAGCGACAAATTTCTTCTAGCAGGCATGACGGGTGCTGACTACGTCGCTGTTATCGACCGGCGCGCCCGGTAAATTGTGAAGGCCATCCACATCGACAAGGGGGCTCACAATTTCCGTTCGCTCGCTGATAGTCAGCACGTGCTCGTCACGAATCGGGTCGGCAATACCATTAGCATCCTCGACGAGAACTCGCTCACAAACGTCGGCACCATCAAGGGCTTGCTGCCTGCGCCGGACGATATGGAACTGACACCTGACCGGCGATACCTGCGGGTTACGTTCCGCTTGAGCCGTTACGTCGGTGTCGCTGACATGAAGACGCTGAAGTTCATGAGCACCATCAAGGTCGGCATGTCACCTCACCGCACCTATTTTTAGAATCGCGCACCATTGTCATAGGAGCGCAACTCACAGAGTTCGTGATGCACATTCTCAGCGCACTGGGTCATGCCCTGTGGATGTCCTTCACCATGTTATGGCAGATTTTCTGGGGGCTCAGCCTCGGCTTCCTGTTTTCCGCCGTGATTGAGGTGACGGTCTCGAAGTCCGAGATGTCGAAGCTGCTTCCGGACGCCTCCTTGCGTTCGCTCACGCGTGCGAGCCTGTTCGGTGCAGCGTCGTCATCGTGCTCTTATGCGGCCGTCGCCATGGCGCGCTCCATGGTGCGTAAAGGAGCCGACTTTACCGCTGCCATGGCATTCCAGTTCGCTGCGACCAATTTAGTGCTTGAGCTGGGCGTGCTGATGTGGGTACTGATTGCCTGGCAGTTCGCCGCCGCCGAGTTCGTCGGTGGCACCATCATGATTGGTGTGCTCGTCCTGCTGTTTCGATTCTTCCTGCGCGATTCCCTGCGAAAGCAGGCTATCGACCAGGCGAACAAAGGTGTCGCCGGCAGCATGGAAGGGCATGCTGCCATGTCGATGGGTGAACAGAAGGGGACCTGGAAAGAGCGGCTCTCATCGAAGGATGGCTGGAGGGCAATCAGTCATAGCTATGTGATGAACTGGACCATGCTATGGCGTGACATTGGCATCGGGCTACTTGTTGCCGGTGCCATAGCCGCCTGGGTGCCGGACAGTTTCTGGCAGAAGTCTTTTCTGGTAAGTCATCCGGCAGTCGCAATGATTTGGGGCGCTTTCATCGGCCCGCTCATCGCAGTTGCCTCGTTCACCTGTTCCGTCGGAAACGTACCGTTGGCAGCGGTTCTATGGAAAGGGGGCATCAGCTTTGGTGGCGTCGCCTCGTTCATATTCGGTGACCTCATCATCCTTCCCATCCTGAACATCTACCGGAAGTACTACGGCGGCAAAATGACCGTGTTCATGGCGGTCACCTTTTATATCGCCATGGTCGTGGCAGCGCTTATCGTGGAGGCGGTGTTCCAGTTGGCTGGCTTGATTCCGCGCGAACACCGGACAGCGATGGTCGATGCGACTATTTCCTTCAACTACACCACGATACTCAACATCGGTTTCGGTGTCGTGTTCATGGTATTGACGTTTGTGTTCTTCAGGACAGGTGGTCCCGAAATGGTGCGGATGATGGAGCGCGGCGAACATGACCATCACGGGGCCGGACATCGAGCAGGTTCCCACGAACATCATCCGCCTGGGCATGGCCACGGCACTCACCAGCAACATTGAATTGCAAACGAGGTTGCATACCCAAGTACTCCAGAACCTTTCACACTTTAAGGATGCGTCGCGGGATGCTTACCACGAACGCGGGCAATTTTCGCAGAAGCTGCATCCAAATGGAGAGGATATGAACCGAAATCGGATAGCGGTCGCAGCCGAGCTACCTCGGTGCATACCGAATTAGGTCGGCGCTGTGTTGCATGAAGACGTATGTGCCCGCGGTGAGCAAGAGGGCGACCATTGCCGAAACACCCAAGGCGAGCGTCTTGCTTCTGCCGCCGTCGCCAATATGGTGAAGTAAGGCCACCGAGGCGATACACGCGATACCAAAACTGATGCCAGCGAGGACGTCCGAGAACCAGTGGGCTCCGAGGTAGAGGCGCGAAAATGAGATGAGCGCAATGAGAAGGCCCGCTGCTATGGCAATACGCTGGCGCCATACGCCGCGATAGGTACGTGCGACAAAGTAAGCAAGAAGACCGCAGGTGACGACGCTCAGTGTCGCGTGGTTACTAGGGAACGAGAAACTGTGCACACCCTCGTATATCAACGTCGGCCTCGGCCGCTGAATGACGAAGACTTCAGCCAACCCGATTGCTGCTACCCAGTAAAGGCCACTTCGCAATTCGCGCTGCCAGACGAACCAGCCAAGCACGACGAACATCACAGGGACGGTGACCGCCGCATCGCCGAGTTCCGACGCAGCGACCATCACCGAATCGAGGGCGGGAAAGCGAAGGGGCTGCATGGCGGCGTGAATAGCAACGTCCACGTCTACCAGCGGGTCATGACTGACGACATCCTCGAGCACGCCAAAGAAGAGCCACACGCCACCAATCACCAGTACCGTTGCAACAAGCAGGTTGCGGACGCCGATGCGCTCGTAAATCAGATGCCAGGTAATCCTCTGTCCGCCGGACATACCAAACTCGCTTCCGGGCGCAAATGTCGCGGCCGAAAGTTTATAGACGACCCGCGTGAGTGCAAAGCTGGCTACCAGCACCACGATAGCCGATGTGAGCGGCATCATCGGTGACGGCAGCGAGAGGTTGAAGAACGTTCGGAGCGGCCGCAATGCGACGACCAGGACGAAGCATGCAGTCATTGCGCCAATCGATAACGCGCGAAAAAGATTCACCGGCCTGGACAACAGGTATAGAGTCCACAATGCGACGCAGAACAATGCGATGGCGACCATTGTCCGCGCGCTTTCGAGGCCTCCATTTTCATATTGAAACACGGTGAAATAGGCTGCGAATGTGCCGATGGCGGCCACAAGACCTGCCGGAATGGCGAATCGCATCACTCGCCCAATGAAGCCGGGCTTGACGCGGTCGCCACCGGCCTCCATGGATAGCAGGAAGGCAGGTATCCCGATACTCAATGTGCCTACAAGAGTGAGGTGGCGCGGAAGGAAAGGGAACGGCAGGTCGGCAATACCCGCTGCAATTGCGAGCAGCATCGCATAGACCGTTTTGGTCACGAAGAGGTTTGCCAGACGCTCAACGTTGCCGATGATTCGCCGCCCCTCGCCGACAATAGCCGGTAGCGACGCAAGACGGTCATCGACCAGTACAAGTGGCGCGACCGTGCGGGCGGCCCCTGAACTACTCCCCATCGCGATACCAATGTCTGCCTGTTTCAGCGCAAGCACATCGTTGACTCCGCCACCTATCATGGCGACGGTATGACCGTTTGCCTGCAACGCGGCGACCATTGCTTTCTTGTGTTGAGGCATCGGGGCCGGCGCTCAGACTCGGGTGAGTCCTTCCGCGTCTTCGATATGGATCGTTTTGCCTTTCGCCCGCACGAGGCGATCGCGCCGAAACCTTGATTGGCGACGTCATCGCAAATATGCATCAGCGGCGCTTTAACCGAGACCAGGAATCGAGGTAGCCGGCGTTGGAATATTCCTGACGACAGGAGGTCGCTCTCTGAGCACGGAAGTGGAAGGGTGCTACAGGTCGGTTTCGTCGTCGAACAGCTTGTGACGGATCGCATAGCGAACCAGCCCGTTCTCGTTCGGCATCTGCATTTTTTCGAGGATGCGCGTCTTGTGTGTGCTGATCGTCTTGACGCTGACGCAAAGTTCGTTGGCGATCTCGCTGATGCTCTGGCCTTCGACGAGGCGCCGGAACACGTCAAATTCGCGATCGGACAACCGCTGGTGCGGCAGCGTGTCGACAGGCTCGTTCAGATTCTGCGCGAAGCGTTCGGCCATCGCGAGACTCACATACACGCCCCCTGACGCAGCTTTCGTCACCGCGCCGACCAGCTCCGCGCTCGCGCTTTCCTTGGTCAGATAGCCCGACGCGCCCGCCTTGAACGCGCGCACCGCGTATTGCTGCTCGGCGTGCATCGTCAGTACCAGAATCCGCAGGTCGGGTTTTTCTTCCTTGATCTGCTTGATCAGTTCGATGCCATTGCGCCCGGGCATCGACAGATCGAGCACGAGCACGTGCGCATGCGTCGCGCGGATCAGCGCGATCGTCGTGGCGCTGTCACACGCTTCGCCGGCTACGTCAAAGTCGCTTGCCTGCTGGAGGATATGGCGCAGCCCCTCGCGCACGAGCGTGTGGTCGTCGGCTAGCAACACTTTGATCATGAGGTGATCTCTTTCTGTTGCATCGATTGCAAGGGAAACGTATTCACCGTTGCCTTTGACTGTCTACCGATTGGGGACACGACAATTATCCGCCTTCCACAGCAAGCAGTACGCGCCATTTGTGCACAGCGTCGGTCCAAGCGTGCTCGCCATCGCAGGGCGGCCAGTGTTATTCAGCGTCTCCTGAATGACGTGGCCTCGCACCATCGCCCCATGCCGTGAATAGTCCGTAGTAAGCGGTTCGCGGGGACGGCGCGCGCATTGGCCCGGTTGCCCTTCATCCTCCACACCTGCGCCGTCTCGCAGCGCTCATTTAGCTCGGGCGCCACTCAATGCGCCATCAACACCGGCACCGTCATCGATTCGAGCATCGTCCGCGTGACGCCGCCCCACACACGTTCACGCGCACGCGAATGGCCATACGCGCCCATCACCAGCAGATCGGCGTGCAGGTCCGAGACCCGGTTAAGCAGCGTCGCGCCAGTGCCCGCGACGCGAAGGCGCGGCGTCGTCGAGAACGACGCGCGCACGCCCTGCGCTTCGAGCCATGCTGCGACGTCGATCGCGCCGGGTCCCGTTTCACGGTCATGCGTGGGCCCGACGACGTCGACGGCGACAAAGCGCGCGCGTTGAAGCAGCGGCATCGCGTCGGCGATCGCTCGTGAGGCTTCGCGGCTGCCGTCCCACGCGATCAACACGTTCTCGCCAAGCGTCGGGACCGCACCCGCGTGCGGGATCACGAGCGCGGGTCGCCCCGCGCCCAGCACGACCTCGCCGGCGAAATGCCGATCGACGTAAGTCGCGGGATCGTGCGGGTCGGGTTGGCCGAGCACGATCAGATCGGCGTGCCGCGCATGAAGTGTGGTCACATCGACCGGCGAGCCCTCCGGCGTGCGCCATTCCGCTGTGCGGCCGGCGCGCTCGGCCGCGGCTAGAAATGCCTGCTGAGCCGTCTCACGGCGATCGGCCGACAGTGCGGCGAGCTGGGCGACGAAACCGTCGTCGGTGCCGAACAGCGGTTTCGCGAAGTCCTCGCACACGACATACAAACCGATCAGGTGTGCGTCCCAACGCTGCGCAAGATCGAGCGCGAGCGCGACGCGCGCGTCGCAGCGACGGCTGTCGTCGATATGAACGAGCAGGGTCTTGTAGCTCATGTCAGCTCCTTTTCGGCGGACGCGGTGACGGACTGATCGTCGGGTTCAACGACCGCACGGGCCGGAATCAACAGGACCGGGCAGCGGGCGCTGCGCAGCACGCGCTCGGCGACGCTGCCGAGCATGACGCGCCGAAAGCCGCGGCGGCCGTGCGTACCCATCACGATGGCATCGGCGTTCCATTCGAGCGCCGCCGCGATGATGCGCTTCGCGACGTCTTCGCCGGGGATCGAAGCTTCCACGGTGCGTGGCGTGCCCTTGACGCCGTGCGATGCCAGCCGGCTCTTCGCGTCGGTCGCGATCCGCTGGCCTTCTTCGATGAAGGCGTCCTCGATCACGGACGGATCGAAACCTGGCGTGTCGTACGCCATGATGGGCAGATCGATCACATACAGCGGCATCAATTCGGCACCGGACTCGGCGGCGAGGGTCAATGCGGCATCGAAGGCTCGAGAGGCGGTATCGCTGCCGTCGAGCGCGACCAGTAGGCGGTGAAACATAATGGTCTCCTTAAGCGCGATCTTCAGTGCGACAACAGCACTGGCACGGTCATCGACTCGAGCATCGTGCGCGTTGCGCCTCCCAGTACGACTTCATGCAGGCGGGAGTGTGCGTACGCGCCCATCACGATCAGGTCGCAGCCGAGCTCCGACGCCTGCGACAGCAAAGCATCGCCGACCGGCGTGTCGTTTTCGATGGTCAGCTCTCGCACGTCGATCTTCACGCCGTGACGCGCGATGGTCAGCGCGATGTCCGCGCCGGGAATCCGATCGCGCGGCGGTTGATCGCTGGGCGAATGGACCGTCAGCAGCGACACCTTCGCGGCATGCGCGAGGAACGGCAGCGCGTCGTGGATCGCGCGGGTGGCTTCACGGCTGCCGTCCCACGCGATCAGCACGTGCCGGCCCGGCGGCGTGACGCGCCCGCTCGACGGCACCAGCAATACCGGCCGTCCCGTCGACAGCACGACGTGCTCGACGAACTGTTCGGCGACGAACGCCTCGGGGTCGACCGGATCAGTCTGTCCGAGCACGATCAGATCGGCGAGACGGGCGTACGGCGGCACATCGTCGTTCGCATAGCCGTCTGCGGTGATCCACTGACCTTCGACCTTTGCACGCGCGAGTTCGGCATGAAAGAGCCGCTCGAGCGAGCCAGCCCTTTCGTGGCGCTGGCGCTCGTGCTCCGCGTAGTACTCGGCAGTGCCGGCCATGACGAAGAACGCGTGGCGCGGTGGCACATAGGTCGAAAACAGACCGGTCAGCCGCGCGTGAAACCGGTGTGCAAGCTGCAATGCGATCTCGAGACGCGGATGCGCGCGAACGCTCGTATCGATGTGAACGAGAATGCTTTTGTAGCTCATCGTCAAGGCTCCCTGACAGACCGCGTGGAAACGGGCGCAACCCGTGGTGACATTTAGTCTATGGTCCAGCCCGGCGCGACTGTTGACGCAGATCAAGCACGCGGATGCCGCATGCCAGTTGACGTGGGTCAATCGCTGCCGGCCGAGCTCAATTACTCTGACACCACCGCCCGCAAGTCGGATCTTGATCGAAGCGGCATCGCATCGCGAGCCGGCACGTTCGCAGCGCATGACGCTCAATTGGCGGATGAGGTGCCCCATGTCCGCTGTCGGAGAAAGCATATGTCCGAGCGTTGCAGGATTCTCATCGTCTATTACTCGCGAACCGGCACAACGCGGCGTGATGCCGAGCTGCTCGCGTCCGGGCTGGACGCCGACATCGAACCGATCCGCGAACCCGGCGGTCCCGAGCCGCGTAACGGTGCACGCGGTTTCGTCAGATCGTTGATGGATGCGCTGTGTCATCGACACGCCGAGGTCATGCCGGCGTTGCTCGACGTCGCAGCGTATGACCTCGTCGTCGTTGGCGCGCCGGTCTGGGCACGCGGCGCATGCGCGCCAGCTCGGGCGTGGTTGGAATTGCACGGCCCGCAGGTTCGCCGGCTCGCGCTGTTTTGCTGCGAGGGCGCGTTCGGCGGCAAAGAGGCGCTGAAGCAGATGTCTGAGGCGGCGGGCAAGGTGCCGCTTGCGACCTGCGTGTTTACCGGCAGTGACCTGTATCGACGCAAAGACGGCGTCAAGCGCGACACGTTCGCGCAGAAGATCAGGTCGAGAATGGCGGCACGCCGCGAGATGGAGTGGCTGGTGTAGCGGGGTGTTCAGGCTCGCGGTCGAAAACGTTGCGACTCGACGCGCAGCGAGCCGCGCAACGCGTCGAAGTCGGTGCGCGGATGACGATGCACAGGCGTTCCGTCCGGAGCCGTGAAAGCGGGTGCTTGCGCTCGAGCAAGACCGCTTGCTACGTCAGTTCGAGTCGTTCGTTGTAGAGATCCAGCACGTCGGCAAAGGCCACAGCGACTTCGCGATCAGCAGCCGGCACCATGTCGCCCCCGCATCCTGACATGCAGAGCAGCGCGAACAGAAACGAAACGATCAGGGCGGGTCTCAGTCGTCCTCGCCGGGTAGTGTGGATGTGGCCGGGGCGGTATTCATCGCAAGCGTAGACGCGTGGCAGTGGCACCGCTTGATCGCCGTCAATGGGATGTTTGATCAGGATCAGTCTTCATACGCGACGAGCCGCTATGTTTGGAGACACCCGGGAAGCGATCGTCACGGGACGCGACGCGATCGTCGATGTCGAGTTCGCTGCACACGAGCTGCGGTTGGCCGGGTTCAGACGCGACAAAGACTGGAAACCCGATGAACAGCAAACTCAGCGAGATCCATAAATGCATTGGTTCGGCGGCCACACCGACACCGGCGCGGTCATAAAGCGCGCCGCGTATCGGATCTGGGTGTCGATCCTATCTGTGGTGCTCGTTGCCGGATGCGCGAGCACCGCGCGCGAGGCGGCCTTCCGCCGCGAGGAAGTCGCGCTGTTCGAGGCGCGTCAACAAGCGTCTGTGCGTTGCGAACCGACGGTCGATTGCGAGTCGGCATGGGTACGCACGCGCGCGTTCGTCGCGACGCATTCGGCGAGCCGCATCGTCCGCGCTGACGATACGCTGATCGAAACCGCGTTGCCGCATTCGGTCGGCTTCGTGTATCTCGCGGCGCAGAAGGGACGGCTCGACGAAGATCACGCGCTAATTCAGCTGAAAGCGATGTGCCGCGGCATGTACCGCACCGACGGTAACGCGAGCGTGATGTATTGGACCTGTGCGAATGCGATCGTCGCGGTCGAGGACGAGTTTCGCGCGTTTATGAGCGAAGCGAAATGACGAGCTTCAGCGAGCTCGAATGCGTATCAGTGCACGGGATCGCTCCGCCGAATCAGTCCGCAAAGCGCATGACCACACTACGTTGACCTGCATCAAATAGGTGGCCGGTCGTATGCGTATCTTGAGCTTGAGGTCGCAGCGGGTAAATGCTGTCCAGGACGGCAAAACCATGTTCCGCGATGCGCCCGACAAGAGCGACGGGGCGCAGCAAATGCGCGGAATAATCGATTACATGACCGATCCGAATGTCGGCACAGGAATAAACAGCGCGGATCCCCGGCTGGTCTGATATCGATCGAACCTCGGGATCGAAAGAACCTTTATGCGGGCCTTGCCATGTGTCTTTGTCGAGCCACAGAGCGAACGCGCCGCGCAACGTGAGCGACTGACGGGGTGATCGCCGCGATCGTATGTCGCTGGCCGGCTCGACGAGTCCTTATTGGCTAAGCACCCACTGCACTAAGGTGTGCGCGTCCTGTGCCGACAGCGGGCCACCGCGTTCGGCCGCGGGCGGCATCGGCGTATCGCCCCAGTGTGCCTTGCCGCCGAGCCGCAGCTTGTGCTCAAGCATCGGCTGCGCATCGGGCATGTTGCGATAGTGGTCGGCGATCTGCTGGAACGACGGCGCGAGAAATGGCGCATCGCGCGTGTGGCAGAACATGCAGTGCTGCTGATCGACGAGCGCGGTCGGCTCGGATTCGCCGTAGGCGGTGCCGGCCGTCAGCGCGGACGCCGCGCACACCAGCAGACAGTTTCGAATTCGCGCAATCACGGCAGTGCTCCCGCATAAGGAATAAGACCAGTGTATGGGCGGCGAAACTGCCCTTATTGACCTCGGTCAAATGATCTGCGGTGCAAGCCGGCGGGTTCCCGGTTCGCCCGTGCGCCGTGGCATTGGGTAAAGCTTTCGCCCGCCAGTCAGCGGCAAGTTTCGCGCGTGCGGGAGCGTATCCAAATGACGAGGGCCGCCGCGCATCTGATATGCGCGGCGGCCCGAGTGCAGCGGCGGATGAGCGTAATCAATCCGCAAAACGCGTCACCACCGCGGCGCTGAGCGATTCCATTTCGACGACCGGGGGTTTCGCGCCGATCGGCAGGACCGTGCGCCCCAGCGACTCGTTGATGATCTCGGCCGCGGACAGATAGAACGCGAGCAGCGCCGTCAGCAGGCCGCCATAGCCACCCGCGTGCCGAAGTGCCGCCGAGCCGAGCCATTCGCCGGCCGCAAGCAGAAAGAAGGTCGCCCACAGCGCGACGAACACGCACTGCAGCGCGCGCGACGAGCGGAACGTCGCGATCCACATGTAGAACGTGAAGACGCCCCACAACAGCAAATACCAGCCGACGAACGCGGCCGGCACCTGTTCGTGCAGGAACAGCGCAAACAGCGCGAACGACCACCAGAACGCGCCATAGCTCAGGAACGCGGTGGCGCCAAATGTGTTGCAGCGCGGAATCTCCATGAGTCCGGCGACGATCTGCATGCTGCCGCCGAACGCAAACGCAACGGCGAGCACGAGACCGAGCGAGCCGCCGCTGAACCAGCCGGCGTTGATCATGCTCAGGAGCCACGTGGTCAGCGCGAAGGCGGCAAGGCCGAGCGATGCGGGGTTGGGAGCGGTGGGTTTCATGGTGAAGTCTCCTGAATGGAACTGGGGGGCTTACTCGTGATGTCCGAACTGCAGCAGCACGGCGGGGTTTTCCACGGTGGACATGTCCTGCTCGACCGTTTCCCCCTTCGCGACCGAGCGCAGCAGACGCCGCACGACCTTGCCGGAGCGCGTCTTCGGCATGCTGTCGCCGAAGCGGATTTCCTTCGGCTTGGCGATCGGCCCGATTTCCTTGCCCACCCACGCACGCAACTGCTCCGCGACCTTTTTCGCTTCGGCGCCTTCCGGGCGCGGCCCCTTGAGCACGACGAATGCGACGATCGCTTCGCCGATCGTCTCGTCGGGCCGGCCGACGACCGCGGCCTCCGCCACCAGCGAATGCGCGGCGAGCGCCGATTCGATTTCCATCGTGCCCATGCGGTGGCCCGAAACGTTCAGCACATCGTCGATGCGGCCGGTGATCGTGAAATAGCCGGTCTGCGGATCGCGAATCGCCCCGTCGCCCGCCAGATAAAGTTTGCCGCCCAGGTCCGCGGGGTAGTAGCCACTGCGGAAGCGCTGCGGATTGCCCCAGATGGTGCGCAGCATCGACGGCCATGGCTCCTTGATGACCAGCAGGCCGCCCTGACCGTTCGGCAGGTCGCAGCCGGTTTCGTCGACGATCGCGGCCTCGATGCCGGGCAGCGGCAACGTGCACGATCCGGCGACGAGCGGTGTCGCGCCCGGCAGCGGCGTGATCATGTGGCCGCCCGTTTCGGTTTGCCAGAAGGTGTCGAGCACCGGACAGCGTCCGCCGCCGACTTCGCGCGCAAACCACTCCCACGCGCTCGGATTGATCGGCTCGCCGACGGTGCCGAGCAAACGTAACGAGCCGAGGTCGAAGCGACGCGGATGCACGCTGCTGTTCGTCTCGGCGGCCTTGATCAGCGAGCGGATCGCAGTGGGCGCCGTATAGAAGATGCTGACCTTGTGCCGCGCGATCATCTCCCAGAACCGTCCCGCGTCGGGCCACGTCGGCACGCCCTCGAAAATCACCTGGGTCGCGCCGACCGCGGTCGGGCCATAGCAGATGTAGCTGTGACCGGTGATCCAGCCGATGTCGGCCGTGCACCAGTACACGTCGTCGGCGCGCAGGTCGAACGTCCACTTCATCGTGACGGCGGCCCACAGCAGATAGCCCGCCGTGCTGTGCTGCACGCCCTTGGGCGTGCCGGTCGAACCGGACGTGTACAGAACGAACAGCGGATGTTCGGCACCGACCCATTCGGGTTCGCAGGTGTCGGGCTGGGTCGCTTCGAGTTCGTGCAGCCAGCAGTCGCGCGGTTCGTCCCACAGGATCGAGCCGCCCGTGCGCCGATAGACGATCACGGTATGGATCGCGTCGGTGCCTGCCATGTTCAGCGCTTCGTCGACGACGGATTTCAAGGGCAGATTCTTGCCGCCGCGCATCTGCTCGTCGGCGGTAATGACGGCGACGGCGCCGACGTCGACCATGCGTTCGTGCAGCGACTTCGCCGAGAAGCCGCCGAACACGACCGAATGAAGCGCACCAATGCGCGCGCAGGCCTGCATCGCGACGACACCTTCGATCGACATCGGCAGATAGATCATCACGCGGTCTCCACACGCGATGCCGCGCGCGCGCAGCCCATTCGCCAGGCGGCACACGCGCGCATGCAGTTGCCGGTACGTGATGGTCGTCACGGTGCCGTCGTCGGCCTCGAAAATGATCGCGGTCTTGTTGGCGTTGCCGTCGTGCAGATGGCGGTCCAGGCAGTTGTACGACGCGTTCAGCAGACCGTCGTCGAACCACTTGAAGAACGGTGCGTTCGATTCGTCGAGCACCTTCGTGAAGGGCCGGTGCCAGCTCAGATGCTCGCGCGCGAGCCGTGCCCAGAAGCCGCTCCGGTCGGTGCGGGCTTCGTTGACGAGCGCTTCGTAGGCGGCCATGCCGTCGATGGCGGTGTCCTTAAGAAGCGGCGGGGCGGCCGTTTCCGGCGTTTGATCGTTGATGGCGACAGTGGACATAGTCTTCTCGCTGACGTGAATGAGTGAACTCGGACAGGTACACCGCGACTGCCGATATCCGACGATCGGCGGCGCGGCGGCGTGCATGACTCGAACAGTGCTTCGGATGTCGCAACCAGTGTGTTGCGCAAAGCAAGGGGCACGATTGACTCAGATCAATCGCGGGTGCGTGACGCGAATTTGTGCGTCTGCGAAGGAGCACGAATCGTGTCGTCCGATGGTCCGACGAGAGTCAGCCGATTCCTACGAGCGGTCTCCACGGACTACCCGCGTTTCCGCCGCCGCTGATTTAGATAACGAGCACGGTTGCCAATAATAGATTCGACGGCACGCCGTTTCCACGGCGTCAGAGTCGGCGAAAACGAGGAGGCGGTCATGAAAGACACCATCATTCCCCTGCGGGCACTGGTCGAAAAATGGCTTGCGCCCACCGGCGCGACCCCCGCGCATGTGGTGCGCACCGGCCGCATGGCGATCACTCGCGCGCGTTACGTCAGGCTTGAAGGCGCGATTTCTTCGCGGCCCCTGACGATAGTGTTTTTCCGGCACGGCAATGGTTCGTGGGACGTGTTTCCGCCCGTTGAATGCCTGCCGGCGATGAGCGCGGGGTGTGTTTAAGCGCTGAGCCCTCTCACAGCGGCACCGCTGGCTACGGGAGCGGCATCGCGTCGTGAGATGCTTGGGCACATCAAGAAAATGACCTTTATCCCCCGTCCTTCGTCGCGGTTGACGCAGGTCAATGACTCCGCTTCACGGAGGAACACGATAGGCCTGCGGCGAACGACGCTGTCCACGGACGGTGCCGCGCTCGGTGTCCGGACAATACTCGGAGCGGGAGGGGGAGGATGGGCATCGGGATGCAGATTGTCTATCTCGGCTTCGCTGGCACCGCGCAGCTCGAAGCAGAGGCGGGTGTGCAGCTGGTGCGTCTTGCGCGGTTCGGGGCGCTCGTGTCGAACTGCCATCTGGCGGTTGAGGCGTTGCGCCCGGATCGCGCCAGTCCGCATTTCGACGTGCGTCTGGATCTGACCACTCCCGCGCACGAATTCAGGTCCATCGCGCATTGCGTCGGCGACAACGCCGAGGCGGCGATCCGCGGCGCGTTCGATCTCGCGGAACAAGAACTCGAAGCGATCGCAGCGCGAGCGCGCAACCACTGACCGACGATGGCTCGACGCACGATGTTTCACGCGCCATGCGCTTGACGACGGACGGTGCTGGATCACGAACTGCTGCAAAGGCGAGCGAAGCCGTCGGTGCACTGGACCTGGCTTGACGTGGATCAACGACACAATTGGGCCATTTGATGGTCTGCTTATATGAAGGAGAGCGCAATGAGCAATCTGACGCATTTTGATCCGTTTTCGACGGATCCTGTTTCGGAGCTGTTCCAGGGATTTTTCCGGCCGATGCGCTCGATGCTGACGACACAGGACACCGAACTCGCATCGATGAAGATCGACGTGACGGAAAACGACGGTGCATATTCGGTGAAAGCCGCACTGCCGGGCGTCGACAAGAAGGATATCGACGTTCAGATCGACGGGCGCGTCGTTTCGATCAACGCGAAGGTCGAGCGCAACAAGGAGGAAAAGGAGGGCGAACACGTGATCCGTCGCGAGCGTTACTCCGGCACGTTCAGCCGCTCGTTCTCGCTCGGCGGCGAGGTCGACGAGGCCAATGCGAAAGCCGAATACAAGGACGGTGTGCTGTCGTTGAGCCTGCCGAAAAAAGCCTCGAGCGAGCACAAGCGCCTGACGGTCAACTAGAAGCCAGCAACCCAGCCTGGACGATGAAGTATGGCGCGCCGTCACTGGCGCGCCTTTTGTTTGGTTCATCGAGGATTTCCGGGGAACGCGGCGCGGATTTTGAGGAAGAAGTACTCCTCGTCGCGGTACCCGTAAGCTCTGCGCTTGATGACCTTGATCGTGTTGTTGATCCCTTCAACGATGCTGGTGTTCAGTGGGTGGTGGCAGCGCGCCAGGATTCCATGCCAGTAGCCTTGCAGGCGCTGCGCAAACAGTTGCAGGGCGGCGATACCACTCTGGCTTGCCTGCTCGCACCATTGCTCCCAGGCCTTCTGCGCCCAGGCAGGCTTGCGATAGAACCAGAGCCGTTTGAGTTCGTCACGTAGCACATAGACACACAACAGCGATTGGTTGGCAGCCAGCAGTTCCTTCAGATGCACCGACTGCTCAGGTTTCAGGTTGCGGCGGTTACGCAACAGCAGCCAGCGGCTGGACTTCAGGACCTTGCGCGCTGGCCTGTCATGGCGAAGCTGGTTGGCCTGATCGACGCGCACGCGATCGATGACTTCGCGCCCGTATTTGGCCACGACGTGGAACAGGTCGTAGACAATCTCGGCCTGCGGGCAATGTGCGTTGATCTCCAGTTCATAGGCCGTGGTCATGTCGATTGCGACGGCCTCGATGCGTTCGGCGACGCCTTCCGGTAGCTGCTCAAAGAAGGCCCTGGCTGTCTCGCGGGAGCGTCCCGCTCCTATCCACAGCACCTGTCGGCCGATCGGATCGACCACCACCGTGGCGTACCGATGACCTTTATGGAGCGCGAACTCATCCATCGCCAGATAGCGGATCGTCGACCAGTCCGGTTCGGCCACGCGTGCGCGCAGGCGCAACTTGTCGATCGATTTGACCGTGTGCCAGCCCAGATCGTAGAAGGCCGCCACCGCCTGTACGCTGGCCGCCTGCAGCAGCTTCTCGCACGCCTTGGCGAAGCGCTCAGTCACCCGCTGGTAGCGGCCCAGCCACTCCAGCTTCTCCAGGCGCGGGCCACCGCAGTGTTCGCACCAGACCCGGCGGCGGGGCACGTGCAGCACCACCCGATACTCGAACAGTGGCAGGTCGCGCACCCGGCGAACCGCCGTTCATGAATCTGCGAACAACGCGCTCCGCATTGCTCGCAATGCATGACCCTGCTCACCGGTTTCAGATAAAGCGAAAGCGTGTGGTTGTCCCCCTGCGGCCACTCTACGCGTTCCAGCCGGTAGCCCTTCCAGCACCCCAGCGCCTGCAGTGCCTTGCGATCGAGCAATTCTCCCCCTGATGTCCCCTCAATTCAGGCATCAGATTACGCAATTGGCAAAAATCGCTCCACGCTTTTCTACGAAGAACCTTTTGTTTTGCCGATCAACAGCCTCAATCCGCGAGAGAGCTGACCTCCGTGCCGAGTGGGCCAACGGTCTGCGCGAGAATCGGCAGTTCGTCTTCGTTCAACCTGAGCGCGTCGGCAAGCTGGCGGTGATTGATCCAGCCGCGCACCACGCTGCCGAGCCCAGCGGACGCGCAATACAGCGCGACGTTTTGCGCCATCGCGCCGGCCGCGACGGCGGAAAAGATATCGCGTTGCTGCAACGGCATCTGCAGCAGACGCGACGTGTTGACCACATACACGAGGTCGAGCGGTGCGTCGCCGACGAAGTCCTGATAGCCGGTCAGATTGCGCGCGTCGCTCGCATGCTTGAGCACGAGCCGGTGCGACGCCGGGTCATAGCGATAAACGCCGTTGGGCAGCACCGCGTAGAGCTCGATTTCGTGGGGCGATGCGTTCCCTCGCATGTCGATGCATCGTCTCGAACATACCGGCGCGTACGCGGCTGCCGTTTGACTTCAGTCAACGCGTCGTGACACGGCTTGCGCGACGTCCGGCGCATCGCCCGTTACCCACAGGTAGGTCAAGAGCGCGTGACCGGAGCAATTGGCCGGTGCGGAGCAGTGAAAAACGGACAGCTCTGTGCCCTCAGCGCAGATCGCGATAGTCGTGGGACATCAGCATGAGCGCCGCCACTGCCGGCTTGACGCAAATCAACAACGGTCTGGCATCACGCAGCGATCATGGGGTTCTATTCGAACCGAAGGCTAATCATGAGCGGCCGGATCTTTGTGATAGGCGCATCACACGGCGGAATCGACGCGTTGCAACAACTGGTGAGACAGTTACCCGCCAGCTTCCCGGCGCCAGTGTTCATCGTCCAGCACATCGGCGCCGCTAGCCCGAGCATGCTGCCGGTCATTCTGGGCAAGGCAGCACGCCTGCCGGTGACCCAGCCGCACAATCTCGAAATCTTTGAGAAGGGGCGCATTTATGTCGCTCCTCCCGATCACCATATGCTTGTCCGGCAAGGCTATCTTCGCCTGTCGCAAGGACCACGGGAAAATCACTGCCGCCCGGCGATCGACCCGCTGTTTCGCTCCGCCTCCAACGTGTATGGGCCGGCCGTCGTCGGCGTGGTGTTGACCGGACATCTCGACGATGGCACGGCCGGTTTGATGGCCATCAAGGATCGGGGTGGAATCGCGGTCGTGCAGGAGCCATCGGAGGCGCTTGCGCCGTCGATGCCGCGAAGCGGGCTCGCACATGTCTGCATCGATCACTGCTGCAAGCTCGGGGAGATGGGAGAGCTGTTCGTGAGTCTCGCCAACGACGATCCGGACACGCCCGTGTCGGGCGACTATGACGAGCTCATCCGGATCGAGACTCGCATCGCGGAGGGCATGCTCGACACCGCGGACTGGGCGCTCTTCGAGCGCATGAGCGCGCCGTCCGGCCTGAACTGTCCTGAGTGCACGAGCGCGCTATTCGAATTGCGCGATCGACGGATGATGCGGTTCAGGTGCCGTGCGGGCCACGCATTTTCCGCGCTTTGTCTTCTTGGCGAACAGCAGCGATCGCGCGAGAACCATCTGGCCGCGCTGTTCGGTTTGCTCAACGAAGAAGCCGCGCTCGCACGACGCCTGCTGAACGCTCCGTTGGCGCAACGCATTGACACCGACGTAGCGCTGCACGAAAGAATCGGCGGAGCGGAACGGGAAGCCACGCAGGTGTGGCAATGGCTTTGCGCATCTGAGCGCGGCGCTTCTCCGCCTGACGGCCAACCCGGGTCCGCGTCGGCACGCTAACGCAAGACCGTCCAGAGCGCTGCTCAACGCACGGTCGCTTGATTTCGGTCAACGCCTGCAAGCCGAATCGGACCAAACATTGTCCCGTCTTGCCCCCAACTCGCCACTCGATATGGAGATCACCATGCAAGCCTCGGACATCATGACGACCCAGGTCGTTTCAATTGCACCGGACAGCTCGGTCTATGACGCGGCCAAGCTGCTTGCCGACAACAGGATCAGCGGCCTGCCGGTCGTCGATGACGCGGGCAGCGTGATTGGCATCGTCAGCGAGGGCGATCTGCTCCGGCGTGTCGAAATGGGCACCGAAACGCCGCGTCGGTCATGGCTCGCGGAGTTCCTCGCGCCCACGCGTCAGCTTGCGGTCGAGTATCTGAAAGAGCGTTCGATTCAGGTGAGCGACGTGATGAGCGCGCCCGCTGTCACAGTCGAAGAATCCGCGCCGCTTACCGAGGTCGCCGCATTGCTCGGGCGCAAGCACATCAAGCGGCTACCGGTGTTACGCAAAGGCAAGCTCGTCGGCATCGTCAGCAGGGCCGGTCTGGTGCGCGCGCTAGCGAGCTGTGCGCCCGCGCAGCTCGATGCACAACCGTCGGACGAGCAGATCCGCGGCGCGATTACGAAAGAACTCGATGGGCACCGCTGGGCGATCGCAGCCGACAACCTGATAGTCATGGAAGGGGTCGCTCATTGCTGGGGAGTGGTGCGATCCGAGGAAGAGCGTCAGGCGATCCTCGCCGCCGCAGCCCGCGCGCCAGGCGTGAAAGCCGTGAAGGATCATCTGGAGTATCCCGACGCCTTTGCGCCGATGTGACAGGGGCGGTGCAAAAACCGTTGCGCACCGTATCTCGAGCCGATGCGCCGCATGCGTGTGTCGGCAAGAGCGCCCGGTTCTTCTGACGCTGGAGCGTCGCTGGCGCGCCGATCGCCGGGACGGACAGGGCGGCCGAGACAGAAGTCCGTCGTCGCACGCAGGCAGCCGACGTATGAGCTGCTGCTGTCGGCGATGGCGGGCTGGCCCGCTCAACCGATCGGCTCGCGACGCTGCAAGCGGGCGCCGCGGCCCATGCCGCGCAACGGATAATGGGCCAGGGCTTGCGCTTGTAGCTCACCGGACGGACTGTTTTGGAGGGAGGGGGCCATCATCCGCGCGGACCTGCCGCGTACCGGGCCGAGCGGCGTGTTACGCCGCGGGCCGCGCACCCGCAGCGCCGGCGCGTTGACGCGCAGCTTCGCTGCAGCAGGGTGCCACGGTAGCTGCAGCTGAGCGTCGCAAAGCAGGCGACCTGGTTCCGACTGGTGATCGGCAGCGTGGCGGAGCAGATTATGCGCTTCGCGCGGTGTCCAGTGTTGCTGATTCGCGAAGAGGACAAGCACGAAACCGTCGCCGGATAGTTTGGCAGGGCGGGCGCGCAACAGCAGTTAGCGCCACGCGCACGACGATCACGTTGCGCCTTTCCGGGGCCAGCCGTGATCTTTTCGGGTTCGGGAAGCGCGTTGACGGCGTTGGTCAGGCCGGATCAGGCGCATCGAGCAGGAAGGCCGGCGCATTCAGTGCGATCAATTGGAGCGTCATGCTTCGGCGAGCTTGCAGGAAAGGAGCACAGCAGTGGAAAGGTTTCGGATCAGATTTCGACGACGAACTCGCGCACCGTTGATCTGCGTCAGAATCCTTACGCTGCCGCAGGACGAACCTGTGTCATGACAACGTGAGCCACGTTGCGTCGAAGACTATGCACCCCGAAGAGACTCGTGATGAAAACCGACAGCCAACTGAAGCGTGAAGTCGAGGACGAACTCGATTGGGATCCAGCCGTCACTGCGACAGATATCGGTGTCGAAGTGACAAACCGTGTCGTGACGCTTTCCGGTCATCCACCGAGCTTCGCAGAGAAACTCGCGGCCGAGAAAGCCGCGCAACGCGTCGCCGGTGTCAAGGCCGTGGTCGTCGAAATGCAGGTCCGGTTGCCGAAGCACCACGAACACGGCGACGAAGAACTGGCCAACGCCGTCCGCGCGACTCTGCACTGGAGCGTCGTCGTGCCTGACGATTCGGTAAAGGTCCAAGGTGGAAAAGGGCTGGGTCACGTTGACTGGCTCGGTGGATTGGGCCTATCAGCGCCAGATCGTCGCGCGTGCGGTTGGTCATATGCGTGGCCTGCGCGGCATGACCAACGCTATCGAAGTGCGCGGCTCGGCCGTGTCCGAGGACATCGTCGGCAAGATCGCCGCAGCGATGCAGCGTCACGCGCAGCGCGAAGTCAAGCACATCGGCATCCACGTCAAGGATGGTACGGTCACGCTGACCGGCAAAGTTGGATCGTGCGCGGAACGCGCGGTCGCGCGCGGTGTGGCATGGAGCGCGCCCGGCGTGCGCGCGGTCGTCGACGATCTGGTTGTCGAATGACCTGCGGCCAGTCGCGGCGCGCTCGCGTGATCAGGATTCGCTCGTCAAAACTCAAGGAGTCTTCGATGACCCTATCGGCAAACGTGCAGCAAGGCACTTGGTCCGTGAGCGTCCAGACGGATGCGGCGCACGACGGCGGCTTCCAATCGACCATCCATGTACGGCATGCGTCGCCGGACGGCGACTTCGAACATAGCTTCCACCACGCGAAAATCTTCGCCAGTGAGCGCGAAGCGGTGCTCGAAGGGCTGCGCGAAGGCATGACCTGGATCGCGTTGAAGACCACGCGGACGATCGCCGTGTAGCGCATGGATCGACGGCCAGACCGGTGCGCCGCGCGCCGCGCAAAGCGTTTATGCACATCAACCGCAAACGCGGTTCACGAGTGATGGGTTACGGTTCACGCTGAATTTCTTTCTCGTCCGTGCGCTGTTCATCCTGTCCGGCTTTGCAGTGATTTCCTTCCCGATGAGATTGCCAAAATGAAATACAAAGACTATTACGCGATCCTGGGCGTGGAGCGCACGGCGGCTCAGGACGACATCAAGCGCGCGTATCGTAAGCTCGCGCGCAAATACCACCCGGACATCAGCAAGCATGCCGACGCGGAGGATCGTTTCAAGGAGCTGGGCGAGGCCTATGAGGTGCTGAAGGATCCGGAAAAGCGCGCAGCCTACGATCGGATGGGCACGGGCTGGCGCGCCGGGCAGGACTTCCAGCCGCCGCCGAACTGGGACGAAGGTTTCGAATTCAGCGGCGCGGGTGAGCAAGCCGGCACCGATGCAGGCCTCAACGATTTCTTCGAAGCATTGTTTCGGGGTGAACGAACCGCGCATGCGCGGCCCTCTCATACGATGAGCCAGGATCACCACGCCAGGGTGGCCATCGATATCGAAGACGCCTATCGGGGAGCACAGCGCTCCATCCTCTTGCAATTGCCTACCGTCGATGCGCATGGCCATGTATCGTTGCAGTCACGTACGTTGAACGTTTCCATTCCGAAGGGCGTGCGGGCGGGGCAGCACCTGCGGCTCGTAGGCCAGGGAGGGACCGGCGCGGGAGGCGGCCCGGCGGGCGATCTCTATTTGGAAATTGCGTTTCGCGAGCATCCGCACTTTCGTGTCGATGGCTCCGACGTCCTTCTCGACTTGCCGGTTGCACCCTGGGAAGCGGCGCTTGGCGGGCAGGTAACGGTGCCGACACCCGATGGCAAGGTCGACATGACGGTACCAATGGGCTCCGCCGGTGGCAGGCGATTGCGGCTCAAGGGTAAGGGAATTCCTGGCGAGCCCCCCGGGGACCTGTACGTGATCTTGAACATCGTGTTGCCGCCGGCCGACAGCGAGCGAGCCAAAGCTGCCTACGACACGATGCGGCAAGCGTTTGACTTTGACCCGCGTGTGCGACTTTATGGGTAGCTCATGATGAAGAACTCCGGGATCACCTATCTGGCAGGACAGATCATCGATGAAGACGTTGAATTCACGCTCATCGACATGAGTCGGATAACTGGCGCATCGGCAGCAGAAATCAGCCTTTGGGTTGCTGAAGGCGTTTTCGAGCCGAAAGGCGCCGGCCCACGGGATTGGCGGTTCAGCGGCGCTTCGCTGTGTCGTGCGCGAACGGCTTTCCGGCTGGCTCGAGATCTTCAGATCAACGCTCCGGGCATCGCGCTCGCGCTCGATCTGCTCGACGAAATCAAGGCGCTGAAGACAAACCCTAAACATTCGACAGGCGATTGAACTGGGCCTGTCAGTCAGCGCTGTCCGCAATCTGCCTCGATGCGCGCTGCGCTGATATCGGGAATGCTCGCGAGTTTCTCGATTCGCGTTCATCACGTCGCGGATGCTGTCCGACGCGAATTGTTCTGTCGTCGTGTGAGCATGCGACGCGCCACAATTGCGTCCCTAAGCCATGCAGAGACTCTGTTCGAACACGACGTCCGTCAATTTCTTCCACTGCGGGCTTCAATGGTGTCGAGCGGCAACGAGACCGTGATCGCAAAGCCCTGATCCGGCGCCGTGCGGATCTGCAGGTCACCGCGAAGGGCCCACGCGCGCTCGCGGATTCCCAGCAGGCCGAACGAGTCCGCTGCGGGCCGTTGGTCCGGCGCGCTGCCGCAGCCGTTGTCTGCAATGTGAACGACGCAATGCGGTTCCTTGCGCAGGATTTCAAGCACCACTTCGGTCGCTCGCGCATGCCGGGCGACGTTCGTCAGTGCTTCCTGAACGATCCGGAACACGGCTGTGGCGCTGTCGTCGTTGAAAGCGATGTTGTCGGCAATGCGACGCGAGACGCGCACGCCATGCCGCTCCGAAAACCGGTTGACGAGCCATTCGAGGGCTGGGATCAGGCCCAGATCGTCGAGCATCGCCGGCCGCAGATCGGTGGCGATGCGCCTTACTGACACGACCAGCTGATCGATGAGTCTATAGACGTTGGCGAGGTCGGCCGCGCCTGCCGGGCTATCGCTACGCGTGATCGACGCATCGAGCCTCGCGCACGCAATCTTCAGCGCGACGAGCTGCTGGCCGAAATCGTCATGCAATTCGCGCGCGATCCGGGCTTTTTCGTCCTCGCGCGCCTGCTGGATGCCTGCCGACAGTCGCTGGAGTTCTTCGCGGGAGGCACGCAGGGCCTCCTCGGCGAGCCTGCGTTCCGTGACATCGATGATCCAGCCCAGCATGCGATAGGGTTGCCCGAACTGATTCCACAACGCCTGCCCGCGCGCATGGACCCAGCAGTATTCACCGGACTTTGTCCGCATGCGATATTCGACGTCGTAGGGGCGCATCTGTTCGAGATGCGCGGCGAGGCAGGTGTTGACGCGTCCGCGGTCGGCAGGATGAATGGCGTCGAGAACCGTCCCGGAATCGTCGGGAAACTCATCTGGCTCATAGCCGAGGATTTTCTTGAAATAGGGGGAAAGCCAGGTTGCACCGGATTGCGGATCCCAGTCCCATAGCCCCGCGCTTGCACCGCTGACGGCCAACTGAAAGCGCTCTTCGCTCTCCTCCAGCGCATGCGCGATGCGATGGCGCTCGATCGCGTAGCGGATCGCGCGGCTCAGTGCCGACGGGTCGATGTCACGCTTGGCCAGATAGTCTTGCGCGCCGTACTGGATTGCCAGAAGGCCAACCGACTTGTCGTCGAGGCCGGTGAATACCAGCACGGGCAACTCCGGCACCCGATCGCGAAAGGTCCTGAACGTGGAGATTCCGTGCGCGTCGGGCAAACCCAGATCGAGAAGTACGATGTCGAAGCGAATGGCCACACAGCGAGAAATGGCGTCCGCAAGACGTTCCACATGCACGAGGTCGTGCTGGAAATCGTCCACATCGGCAAGCGCCTCCCCGATCAAAAGGGCATCGGTCGGACTATCTTCGACAAGGAGAATTCGCAGATGCTGGGGCGTATTCATGGCTTGGCCGGCGGCAATGTCACGACGCTGAACCAGAAGTCGTTGATTCGGCGCAGGACATCGACGAACATCGTAAAGTCGACTGGCTTGGTGACGTAGCAATTGGCATGTAATCCGTACGTTTTTGCAACGTCTTCCTCCGATCTCGACGTGGTGAGCACGATGACGGGAATACTCATCAGATCGGGATCGGCTTTCAGTTCCTCAAGGACTTCCCGGCCGCTCTTTTTCGGCAGATTGAGATCGAGAATGATCAGGCCGGGACGGGGCGCGTCGTGATGCCGACCGCTGCGGTGCAGGAAATCCATGGCTTCGGCGCCGTCCTGCACGACGTGCAACGGATTGAGCACCTCCTGGTCCTCGAGCGCTTCGCGCGTCATCAACACGTCGGTAGGACTGTCTTCGACCAGAAGGATGTGTACGGGATTGCTCGTAACCTGTGACTGCATTGGCGTCTCCTCGGGCGGACATTACGTTCGAGCGCCGCCATCCAACTTCGCATTCAGCGTGAAAAAGAAGGTCGATCCGCCGTCTGGCCCGGATTCCACCCAGATGCGGCCGCCATGCTGTTCGACGATACGCTTGCATAGCGCGAGGCCGATTCCCGTGCCGGGGTATTCGGCACGCGAATGCAGGCGCTGGAAAATCATGAAAATGCGTTCGAAGTATTGCGACTCGATACCGATTCCGTTGTCCTTGACCGAGACGATCCATTCGTCTCCTTCACGGCGGGCGCCGATGTCGATCCGTACCGGTTGATCGAGTCGCCGGAATTTGATCGCGTTGCCGATGAGGTTCTGGAACAGCAGAGCGAGTTGCGTCGGAATGCCCATGACCACGGGGAGCGCATCGCGATTGATCTGCGCGTGAGATTCCTGCAGCACGACGCTCAGACTTTTGAGCGCCTGGTCGAGAGCCGTCGTGCAGTTGACCAGTTCCTGGGTGGCGCCTGACCTTCCGACGCGCGAGTACGCAAGCAGATCCTCGATGAGCTTCTGCATGCGCGTCGCACCATCTACCGCATGTGCGATGAATTCGTCCGCGCGGGCATCCAGTTGCCCGTGATAGCGGCGCTGTAGCAGCTGAAGAGGCCCGGCGACGGCGCGCAACGGCTCCTGAAGGTCGTGCGACGCGACGTAGGCGAATTGCTCGAGATCATGGTTGGAACGCGCGAGTTCTTCGGTACGCCTGATAAGTTCCTGCTCGGCGCGCTTGCGTTCCGTAATATCGACGATCGCGGCCAGCACAAAGACTTCCTCCGGGGTCGTGACCGGATTGAGTCCGATCTCCACAAGGACTTCGGAGCCGTCCTTTCTGAGCGCGAAAAGATCGCGTCCGGTGCCCATCGGCCTGCTGCTGAGGTTGCCGTAGAACATGCGGCGATACTGAGGATGCGCCGAACGAAAACGCTCGGGCACGAGCATATCGACGCTATGGCCGACCAGTTCGTCTCGCAGATAACCAAACATCTTCTCCGCCTGCGCGTTGACGAGCACAATCCGGCCGTCCCGGTCCGCCATCACCATCGCGT
The DNA here is from genome assembly GCF_050436725.1 of Paraburkholderia sp. JPY465. NCBI lineage: Bacteria > Pseudomonadati > Pseudomonadota > Betaproteobacteria > Burkholderiales > Burkholderiaceae > Paraburkholderia > Paraburkholderia sp. JPY465. Next base: position 103,115 of record NZ_JBNDMT010000006.1, on the reverse strand, counting down.
TGGGGGCCGCTTCGACGACCTGGCGGAATAGCTCGTGCGTGGGGCTGTTCAATTGCTTGGACGATTCCATTCGATCTCCGGCTGTGCGAAGAGTACCGCCGACGAGCAACAAAGCTCATTCACTTTATAGCATCTATTACCCGCCTGGACGGGCAGGGAATGCAATTCTTGCGCCCGAATCGCAACATTGAATTAACCGTTCAGGTAGTACTGGTAAATCGCCGATCAGCTTGCACGAAAGCACCGGCTCGTTGACGTGATCCGGTTGACGTGCGTCAACGGGGCCCGGAGCGAGACGTCTAAATTGCTTCATATCGCGACACACTTTATGTGCGCCCAGCGCTCTTTGCGCGGAAGGGGGTTTGTTGCGACGAGCCGCAAAAAGATGGGGGAGCACTGCCATGGCGAAGAAACTTGAACGACGTGACAAGCGCCGGCTTGCCGGTTGTGATTCGAACTGCGAGGCCGAGTCGGCGTGTAGCGGCAGGAACAGGCGCTGTCATCGTATCAACGCCCGCTCGCGCAACGCGTCGCTCGCGCGGAGCGGCGCCGCGCTCACGGATGTGCCCCGCGTCGAAGTCGTGTTCTACAAGGAGATCCTCGACCACCGCGGCTTTCCACATCACTGCGAGGTCATGCGCGTCTGCTATGACGGCGCCGCGCAGGAGGCTGCGATTTCCGGCGCCATTCATCGTTTCGAAAGACTGCAACGCGTGACGACGTGGAAGGTCGCGGCCGACGGCTATGAAGTCGTTACACACTGACACGTTGCGGTTTGCCGGAATGGACTTCTGCGGTCTTGATCTCGCGTGCGGTTCGAAATCAGGCAGCGGTCAGCGGCATCGGAACAGTCCTGCTCGAATCTCTGATGTGCCGGCACACCGCGTCGAGTTGTGTAGCGTGGGTCATCACGATGGCTCGTTGCGCGTCGTTCCGCCTTGCGCGATTGACCCACATCAATGAGCCATGCGCGGGACCGCCTACAGTGAGCCTGAATGGATGCAGCGATGCGACCGACAGCTGCATGACATAGCTTCCGATTGTCGGAGATCGATACGGTCGCGTTGGAGAATCGCATGAACTGGCTTGCAGAGTTTTTTTCGCAGAAAACAGCATCGTTGGCTCTGTCGATGTGGGCCTACCCGCCACTGATTCTCGGACCGGAAGGGCCGGCCCCTCAGCAGATACACACTCTTCCGTATCCCGGCGCGACGCTCGTGTTCACGCCAGGTGAGCGGGTCGAACGGAGCGGTCTCGAGTACGAGATTCCCGCGCGGTTCGATTTGGGCCGCGCCTCCGGAGCGCGTGGGATCGACCTCGACCGCCCGTTCCAGACGTCGCAGTTCTTTCGCTCCGTGACGATCTTCGCGCCATCTCGCTACAACCGCGATTTTCTGATCACGGTGAACGATGAGTTCGCTTTCGTGCCGGTCTTCTCGTCGGATGGCGCCCCAGGGTTCTCGGGCACGTGCTTCGAATGCGGCGGCGAATCGGCGAGGCAGGCGCAAATGCAGCTGCCGTGGACTTTCCAGGGCTATATCAGCATCTAGTAAGAGCCCTGCTGCAGCCGGGACGTCGCGCCGCGCAGGCGCGCGCCCACGGCGCGGCAAATGGTCGGGGCAAGGAGCACAACATGGATCAAGCTGTCGCGCAGGTGATCTGGTTCGAGGACTTGCGACGCGAGGACGTCGCAAGCGTTGGAGGCAAGAACGCGTCGCTTGGGGAACTATTGTCCCAGCTGGACGGGCATGGCGTTCGGGTTCCGCCGGGATTCGCGACCACGGCGCAGGCCTATTGGCGCTTTATCGACGCCAATCGTCTGCGTGAGCAAATTTCGGCGCGTCTCGAGGACCTTGCGCAAGGGCGCCTCACGCTCGCCGAAGCCGGGGAGGCGATCCGCGCGGCCATCGTGCATGGCGACTGGCCGACCGAACTCGCGCAAGCCGTCTGTGCCGCATATCGAACGCTCGGAGAGCGCAGCGGCGGCGCTGACGCTGACGTCGCGGTACGTTCGAGCGCCACAGCCGAGGATCTTCCCGACGCGAGCTTTGCCGGCCAGCAGGAAACTTTTCTCAACGTGCGCGGCGAGCGGGCGCTGCTCGATGCCTGCCGGCGCTGCTACGCGTCGCTGTTTACCGACCGGGCCATCGCGTATCGAACGGCGAAGGGCTTCGACCATTTGCAGGTTGCACTGTCGATCGGCGTGCAACGGATGGTGCGCTCGGATCTCGGCGGCGCGGGCGTGACGTTTACGATCGACACAGAGACCGGGTTCGACAAGATTGTGCTGATCAATGCGGCCTGGGGCCTTGGCGAGAACGTCGTGCAGGGCGCGGTCGATCCGGACGAGTACGAGGTGTTCAAGCCGCTGCTGGCTGAACGCGGGTATTCACCGATCGTCGGCAAAAAGCGCGGGGAGAAGGCCCGCAAGATGATCTACGCGAAAAACGGACCTCATCCGACGAAGAACGTGCCGACCTCCAAAGCCGAGCGCGCCGCATTCGTGCTTGACGATGCCGAGATCCTGTCCCTGTCGCGCTCGGCCTGCGCGATCGAGGCTCACTACGGGCGGCCGATGGACATCGAATGGGCGAAAGACGGCGCGACCGGTGAGATGTTCATCGTGCAGGCGCGTCCCGAAACGGTGCAGTCGCGCCGGGAAGCGAGTTCGGTCAGGAACTACCGGCTGCGCGAGGCGGGGCGCCGTCTTTTGCGCGGCGTCAGCGTGGGTGAAGCGATCGCGGCCGGCGCGGTTTGCGTGATCGAGCATCCGAGCGACATGCACCGTTTCGTCGACGGCGCGGTTCTCGTGACGCCCACCACCGACCCCGACTGGGTGCCGGTGATGCGTCGCGCCGCCGCGATCATCACGGACCACGGCGGGCGCACTTCGCACGCGGCCATCGTGAGCCGGGAACTGGGGCTGCCCGCGATCGTCGGTACCGGCAACGCCACGCATCTGCTGCACGACGAACAGGAAGTGACGGTGTCGTGCGCGGAAGGCGACGAAGGTTTCGTATACGAGGGCACGGCCGCGTTCGACGTGGAGGAGATCGATTTCCGATCGATCCCGCAAACGCGCACCCACGTGATGCTCAATCTGGCCAATCCCGCGGCCGCCTTCCGTTGGTGGCGCTTGCCGGCTGACGGCGTCGGTCTCGTGCGCATGGAGTTCGTCGTAAGCAACGACATCAAGATTCATCCGATGGCGCTCGTGCGATTTGATGAGCTCGCGGACGCGACCGCGAAGCAGCGCATCGAGGAACTGACGGCAGGGTACCCGGACAAGGCGGAGTATTTCGTGGATCGGCTTGCGCGTGGACTCGGCCGCATTGCCGCGGTCCAGTACCCGCGGCCGGCGATCATACGCATGAGCGACTTCAAGACCAACGAATACGCGCATCTGATCGGCGGCCAGGCGTTCGAGCCGCACGAGGAAAATCCGATGCTGGGGTTCCGTGGCGCTTCGCGCTATTACTCGCCGCGCTATCGCGAAGGTTTTGCATTGGAGTGCAGGGCGATCCGGCGGCTGCGTGAAGAAATGGGGCTGCGTAACGTCGTGGTGATGATTCCGTTCTGTCGCACGGTTTGCGAAGCCGATCAGGTGCTCGAAGTCATGGCGCAGAATGGCTTGCGGCGCGGGCAGGACGGACTGCAGGTATACGTGATGTGCGAGGTTCCGTCGAACGTGATTCTTGCGCGCCAATTCGCGCAGCGTTTCGACGGCTTTTCGATCGGCAGCAACGATCTCACGCAATTGACGCTCGGTGTCGATCGTGACTCGGCGGAGCTGGCGCCACTGTTCGACGAGCAGGACGAAGCCGTCGAATGGATGATCCGTCGGGTGATCGACGACGCGCATCGGGCAGGCGCGAAGGTTGGTCTGTGCGGTCAGGCGCCGAGCGATCACCCGGAATTCGCGGTGTTTCTCGTCGACTGTGCGATCGATTCGATGTCGGTGAGCCCGGACAGCTTCATTGCGGTCAAGCGCGCAGTGGCAAGTGCGGAAGCTCGCGTGGCTTCGCCGGCGGCGACGGCCTGAACGGGTTGAAGACGCCCCGGCGCGACCGGAGATGCCCGATGCCCGAGATCCTCACTCTGACACTGAACCCAGCGGTCGACGTCGCGACCTCGGTCGATAGAATCGTCGACACGCGCAAGCTTCGTTGCAGCGCGGCGCGGCGAGATCCTGGCGGCGGTGGGATCAACGTCGCGCGCGTGATACATCGGCTAGGTGGCGACTGCGAGGCGCTCTATATGGCGGGCGGTCCGCCTGGCCTGACGCTGAGCGCGATGATCGAAGCGGAAGGGGTGCACGCCACTTGTATCGGCATCGCCGGCGAGACCCGTGAAAGCTTCTGCGTCCGGGAGACCTCGTCCGGGCGCGAGTTCCGCTTCGTGTTACCCGGGCCCGTGCTCGCCGAGGCGGAATGGCAGGCCTGCCTGCGGCACATCGGTGAGCTCGCCGTCGTGCCACGCTACCTCGTACTCAGCGGCAGCGTGCCGCCGGGCGTCCCCGACGACATCTACGCTCGCGTCGCAAGGATTGCACGGGAACACGACACCCGCGTCGTGCTCGACACCTCCGGGGCGCCGCTTGCCGCGGCGCTGGCGGCTGGGGTTTTTCTGGTCAAACCGAGCCTGTCGGAACTTTGCACGTTGGCAGGCCGCGAGCTCGAAGACGATGGGCAGCGGCTCGCCGCCGCACGCAAGGTCGTGCGTGACGGCGGCGCGGCGATCGTCGCGCTCACGCTCGGCGAACACGGGGCACTCGTCGTCACTGCGGATCGTGCGCTGCGCGTGCCTGGAGTTGCGGTACCGGTTTCGAGTTCGATCGGCGCGGGAGATAGCTTCCTCGCCGCAATGGTTTGGTCACTCAATCGCGGCATGACGTTTGACGAAACCTTGCGCTATGCGGTGGCGGCCGCTTCGGCGTCGTTGCTCACTGAGGGAACCCGCCTGTGCGAGCGGGAGCAGATAGAGCGGATTTACCGCGAGCTCGAGCTCGCGGGTGCAGATATCGTCTCCTTGGCTTGACGCCCGATTCCCGCGGACGAACGACGGACGCTTGGACCGCGATTCGTTTGACGCGAATCGATCAGACTGCGTGGCGACTCCCGGGTTTCCAGTTGGCTCGGCTCTGCGGGGTCTTTGGCGGTCATTGCGCAAAGCAGGGCAACTTCTAGAACACCAGGCCGAACAGTCTTTTCACCAGATCTTCCAACGACATCATCGTCAGGGCCAACGGCACGATCGGCACAAGTACCGCGGCTGCGAGGCGAAGGATGGCTTCCTTGGTAATGGGAGCGATACGCATGGTTCGGACCACGTCGAAACTGTTGGCGAGGTCCGCAAGCGATTGAATGTCACCGCTGCCCACCAACGCCTCACCGCCAGACGAGCCGCCCCGCAGCCACTTGGCGTCGAATTCACGCACGTACTGTTCGGCCAGAGCACCGTATTCACTCAGGCCTGTTCGCTTCGCCTGGGCCAGTTGAGGCGCGAACACCAGTAAGGGACCAAAGACCAGACACAACAGGAAGAGAACCATCGATGCAGTCTCGACCTTGAATTCCGTGAGGGCGGCCCCGGCGAAGAAAATGCGGTTCGCGAACTGGGCCGCAAGCATCGCGCCGTGCGCGGCCAGCAGGGCCATGAACGCATAGACGGTGTTGGCGAGAAATCCCAGACCGCCGACGCGATCAGGATGAGTGGGAACAAGGCTCAGTTCGATGCGCGACACCTGCCAGAGAAACCGTGCCCAGATAAAGATCCGGAAATACCAGCGGATCAACAGGAACTGAAACAGTGGGACGCTCACAAAGGCATACCAGAATCCAGCGAGCGAAAGCGTCAAGCCATTGGCAGTGGGTACTGCGTACCACGTCGACGTCGTTTGCAATGCGATGTATTGGCGCCACACCACAAGGACACCCACACCGTACACAAGAGCGATCAGCATCAGCTCGGCGGCCACGGAATTGCGCAGACGGAATGCCGACCTGACAGCTTCATCGAACCGCGCAACGGACGCTTCCGAAACGATCTTGCGTTCGAGGAAGGCCTGCGCGATCGGGCGCAGCCGCCGATGCACAACCAGCTCGGCGATGATCAAAAGGGGCACCGCCACGAGGAAGCGGATGTGAACTTCCAGGTCCAGCAGGAACGGTAGCGCCACACGGTTGCCTAGCAAATGCCCGCCCACAGCAGCGAGCACCAGTAGCGGCAGCCAGGCCAACAGCGAGATGACGAGAACCCGCTGGCGCACCAACGCCAGCGCATCGTCGGCCATGTGCGTGCGGCGCAAAAGCTGATAGAGCGGGCCGCCCAGAACCAGTGAGAAACTCTGCGTGTCCTGCAGGATTTCCTCGGCGGTCGGCGCATTACGTTCCGTTCTTTCAGGCCCAAGATGCAGGTAGCGATTCATGATTTGGCGCCTCATCCACGTTGTCGCGTACTCTCTCTCGACTTGGGATTCATCGTAGAACCGCACGGCCCGCGCATATTGATCCAGGTCATGCTTGCATGTTCGCGGACCGGTGCTAGCTGGGCGCACTTAAATTCATTCCCGTCCGAGAGAGAGTTCGCGACAGCTTGTATGACCCGGATCAAATGACGACGGGATGCGTGGCGTACGGTAGGCGAAAGACCGCCGGAGCGCATGATGTACTCGATCAAACCTTTCTTCGTTGAGATTTTTCCCGAACGTGTAGATGGATGGACGGCGGAGGCGCGCTTTTCTCGTCAAGGCGACTACGCGAAACCAATCAAAGTGCCGAAGGTCCGTTTCTTTCTCCGGGCGGTCAAGCCAACCAAGGCAATGGCTGAAGGTGACGCCATTGAATGGGCGCGTCGCTATATAGCGTCGTCTGCCGAAGTTTTGGAAACGTCGCTAAAACGGGAGGAGATGCGCGGGAATCCGCGTCCTCGTTCATAGAGCTCATTGACATGGTCCGTGACCTGGTTCTCGAAATCTGACAGCGATAGGAACTCCACGATCGGGTCTGAAGTGAGGAGGCGGACGGCCGGCTTTCATAGAAGCCTTTTGATGGAGGACGGCGCTACAGCACGATGCCTGTTGCTCGCGCACCGCCCCCGTTTGGGGCGCGCGACAGCCGGCCTAACGGCGACCGCTCAGCAAAAAGACGAGGGCGAGCGGGGCGAGCAGCACGATCCAGCACAAAGGCGTGGCGGCGATCGATGCATACAATCCGCTCACCGCCCCGACGTATCCAACGACGCCCGTCAGCACGAGGCCCGCTGCCATATAGTTGTAGACGCGCAGCACATATTGCGCGAGCCCCGGGGCGCTACTTTCGAGTCCGGGCTGCGTCGCTGCTGGCTGGTCGCTGCCGGCGAATCTGTGTGCCATGGTCGCTCCTGTTACTGCGATTGCGGGACGCGTTCAGCGTACCGGAGCGCCGTCTCGCGTGATCTGAACCGCAGTCGCCTCGACGTAGTCGACGTGTACGCTGTCGCCCGCTTCGAGCCCTTCGAGCAAACCGTCTGACGACGCCTGCAGCACAACGGTGCGCGTCGGTCCGCGCAACGTCAATTGACGCTTGCCGCGATCGATCTGCACGACGGTAACCACTGCCTCGACCCGGTGTACGGCAAGGGACGCGCCGAGCGATGGGCCGGTCGTGAACCCTTTATCGACGCGCTCGCGGATGCCACTCGAGTTGGACTTGTCGGCCCGCAGCAATAGCGCGCGGTTGAACGTGACGGCGACGGTGTCGCCCAGCCGCAGTTTTTGCACGTCTCCGATACTCGGGTCGACCACCACGTCGACGGGTTCACCGTTGTCTTCGAGGAGTGTCATGCTGTTTCGTCCGGCATCTATCGCGAACACGACCGCGTTCGCATGTGTGACGCTGGTGCCCGAGAAAGGCTTGTCGGGGGCCGTCTGGGTTGTGCCTTCTTCCGCCGTTGCCGCGCGCGGAAGCGCTGCGGCGAATATAAGTCCTGCCGTGGCCGCCAGCAGTCCGCCTTGCCATCTGTGTTTCATCGTGTAACCTCCGCGCCGTGCAACTCAAATGCGTTTGTTCACGCCGCCACGTTCGAAGAATGTGGACGGCGCAATACGTCTGCTCACACGAGCGAGCAACTGCGGCGCGTATGCGAGTTCGGCCAACCTTGCGCGGACGCGAGGATGAACGCACGCGAGCGACACGACGACGAACGAGCCCGGCAGTGCGAGAAATCCTATTAGCAAGATCCGTTTAAGCATGCTGAGCCCCGTCTGCACTTCACGCACGGTTTCATCGTAGGGGCTCGCGCGCCAGTTCGGTTGATGCATGTCAACGGCGATACGGATCTGATGCGAACGCGTGCTGTGCGAGGCACCGCGCGGCAAAATGCACACCTGACGCAGGTCAATCCGAAAGGCGGTGGACGATTGATGCACGCATTGCGCCATATCGCGGAGTCCGAGACTGAGCGCGCGAATCACGTCCAGAGCGAACGACGGTATTCGCGAACATGACGTACCTCACGCAAACTGCGCGGATTCAGTTCGACATCAGAACCGGGACAGTCATCGATTGCAGCAGGGCGCGCGTAACACCGCCCCATACGGCTTCGTGCCAGCGCGCGTGACCGTATCCACCCATCACGATCAGGTCGCTGCCATGAGCCTGCGCGCACGACAGCAACTTGCTTCCCACGCGCTCTCCGGTGGCGCCTTCGAGTTCGAGCAAGTCGATGACCGCGTCGTGACGGGCGAGCGTACGTGCCATGTCCGTGCCCGGAATGCGCGCGCCAAACGGCGCGTCCGCCGGTCCATGCACCATCACGAGGATGTTCTGTCGCGCGCGGGAAATGAACGGCAGGGCGTCGTGGATGGCGCGGGTCGCCGCGCGGCTTCCATCCCATGCGATCAGGATGCGGTTGCCGACGCTCGGGAGTACGCCCGTGTGGGGCACGAAGAGCACGGGTCGCCCTGCTGTCATCATCAGCTGTTCGCCAACGTGATCGTGGATGTATGTTTCGGGGGCGTTCGGGTTCGACTGGCCGGCGATGATAAGGTCAGCCAGACGCGCGTACCGTACGATGCTACGCATGTCGCTGGCGTCGCGGCATCGGAATTGGCCGGCGACCTCTGCGTGCCGGCACGCGGCGTCGAATAGATCACGCAAAGCCGCTCGCTGCTGATCGCTCTGCCGCATTACTTCCGCGTACATGCTGGCCGCGCCCGGTATCGCAGACAATATGTGAGGATCTGGAATGGGGGTGGCGTCCAGCCCCACCAATAGCGCATCAAACTGCCGGGCGACGCGCAACGCGATTTCGAGGCGCTGCCGCGCTGCCTGACTATCGTCCAGATGGACCAGCAAGTTGCGGTAGTTCATCGCATTGACTCCATCGGCACGCAAAAGATGTCTTCGCGCATGACTGAATCCAGTCCGGGTAGGCGGGAGACCGCAGCGTTGACGCAAGTCAACCGGATTGGGGGCCTGCGGGCTGTACAGCACAAAGGGCTTTGACCAGCAGCAGGAGCGCCACTATCCGGCGGATCAGCGGCGCGCTATCCACTCATTGCCGCCCTTGACGTAACGCCGCTTGATTGCCGCCCATGCCACGCGATGCGCGATTTCTTCGTGACGCGCATCGGCCGCGTATTCCTCGTATGCAGCGTTAAATGCAGCCCGATAGATCTCCTGCGCGTGCTGCGGCAGATGATCCCGAACCGATTCGGGCAGATCGGCATTGCTGAAATAGGGCACTTCGTTCTCCGCTCGAAGAGTCGGCATGTGCGTCGCGTGCACGGCGGCAGATCACGCCCAATTGCAGATGACCGCTGGGATGAAAAAGCGTGACGCTCAAATAAGAGGATGAGCGCCTGCGAGGCGCAGGCGTTGACGTGTATCAATGATGGAGCATCGGGACGTCCGACTAAAGGGTCTAGTTCCGTTGAAACGACGTCGATTGTGGTTTTACGCCACCGGTTTCGAACCACGTTCCCCACGGATTTCATTCAGATCCCGGTGGGCTGATATGTTCCGCATCTTGTGGAACCTGCCGTATTCGCTGAACGTTGAAGCCCATACCGGCGAGTCGGGCAATCAGATCGAGGTAAGTCTCTTCGTCCATCGTTGGACTGCGCGAGAGCACCCACACCATGTTGCTGTCGACCATGCAGCGAATCGTGTGGTGATACTCAGGATCCACGTACGCGGTCACAACCCGGACTTCGAATGGCCAGATGAGTCCGACTCGCCACGTCGTATTCCCCGTTCCACCCACAACCTTCGCCACGAAGTGGCTTCCTGTGACCGGCTGGTCGAATGAGTGTCGTCGGCCGCGATAGTCGTCTGTGATTTTTCCATCGGCACGCAACGTCCATTCGTCGTAGCTGCCGACATAGTCGGCATCGCTGAGATATGGCGTTTCCGCAATGACGAACCACTTTCCCATGTAGCGTTGCAGATCGATCGGCGGACCCGCGACACAGGCTGTGGGTTGGCCGGGGGCCTGCGGCGAAGCTGCCGGGATGTGCGCGCAGCCGGTCTGGCAAGCGGCGATGGCCGTCAAGCACGCTATCGAATTTTGCATTGGCGCAGTGTATGTTGAGCGGTCGTCATCGAAACGCGATTTCGCGAGACCAGCGATGCAGCGACGGTTGATCGGAGCGTTTAGCGCATGTCGCCATTGCACTCGCGCTGACTGCTGGCTCCGTTGATCTGCATCAATTCGAGCGCATCTCGATTGCGCAGGGCGATTCCGGTTCGGAACGAAGCTTTTAACGATCACGCGCGCTACGATAACTGCCCGACCGAGACGTACCCGCAAGCGAGTCACTTACCAGTCTTGACATGGATCAATTGACATGTCCCCGCCCGGCAGTCTGATAGACGCGTGGCCCTTTAGCCTGACTGACGCGTAGGCGGGCAGGTGCATCGTAGCCGGCGCCTGTGACAGGGGGACACTCCGTTCGGCAGAAGAGCACACGCGTGGTCGCCGTGACATTTGCTAGCACGGAGCAGTCAGGGCAACTACTATTGCGATTGTGGATTCGCCACGGTTCACGTGACCACGCGCAATGTGAGACTCTTGTAAGAGGTGAATTATGGGATTGCTTGCCAGTCTGTTCCATCCCATGCGAGCACGAGCTGCACATGTCGAAAGCGCGCGCGCGGCCGAGATGATCGATCGCGTCATTGCGATGAACCCGCGCCTGCGGCTGGCACGACATTACAGGGAACGTCTCGAGAAAGCCGTTTCCGTCTCGCTGACCTACATCGACGATCTGATAGGCTCGCTGCCCGCGCCCCACGAAGCCAATGCGGCCGCCTGGTCGACCGATCCATTGATTCGCGTTTTCTTCGCAACGCCCGATGATCTCGTGAAGGCCTTCAGCCGCTCCGAAGAACTGCGCACATATTTCGCCCGGAACTCTTTGCTGACAGAAGCCTACGCGACGCTTGGTATGGCGATGTTCGAACGCCACGTGCTGGGCGTTGCATCCGAGGGCGGCGAGGTGCGGCACGACGTCCCCCAAACCACGCTTTGCTTCAGTGACCATCGTGTCAGCGTCTGTGGCAAATCAGACGCCGACCTCCGCGAGGAGATTGCGCGCCGCCTGGTGGATCAACTGGCGCTGGAGGGGCTCGCCAGACTGGCCGCTGATCGTCACGCGCTTGTAGCAAAAGGCAGAGAGCTTATCGAGGCGCGCGTCGCGCTACTGGAACGCCGCGGCGTGGGCATGCGCTCGGTGGTCGGGGGCAGTCAGGACGCTGATTCGGATGAACTGGCGCGGCTCGAGAACCAGATCGCTGAGAACACCCGAAACCTGGCTGCACTTCGCGTCCCGACCGAACTTATTGACCTTCAACTGGACCGGGTTTGCGAGGTATTTTCGACTCCTGCCGAGCATATCTATGTCGAGAAGCGTCGCCTGCGTCTGGATTTGATGAATGTAATCCGCAACGACGATACCGAGGCCAGCCGCGAAATTGAGCTACGCCTTGCGCGCATTCCGGGCGATCCACCCCGCATGCGCGCATTCATACTCGTACGTTTCGCTCGTGACGAACTATTGCCCGCGGGGTTGCATGTCGACGCAGCAACGCGCGCGATCTGACGCTTCGGACCTTGGCGTATGCGTGCCGTCGCCCGTTCAAACAATGGAATCCGAGCACGATGCAGTGTGCCGTATTATCTCCGTTGCAGACTTCGACAACTTTCGACGGGCGATCGTTAGCACGATTGTGGATTTACCCGCAATGGACTCGAACGCGCCGCTCGACGGCACGAAGATCGGCTGGACCTCGAACCTTCTGTCGAACGGTAGCGAGGCGTTCAGCGTAACGCGCAGTTAGAGGTTCGAACATCCGCACGATCCGATAAGCCGATTCGGTATCGGGGGTTGGGTATTGCGAACTGAAACGGGGGCTTCATCTATTCTCCGGTTTACCTTCCCCGTACCGGTAACTGAATCACGTCAACATGGCCGGGTAAGTCTCCTGCCAGTTCACTTTCTGTGTAACTGAAATACAGGACCGATTGCCGGCTCGCATCGAGTATCCGGAATACGTGAAGGACCCTGAAAATCGGGTCCACGGATTCGTCGAATACCTGCGCCTGTTTGGGGACACGGTTCGAGGCCGTCAGCTTGCCCACTTGATGACAGGAAACTTCCGCATCAGGTGCCCGCGTCGGCTGAGATGTGCCACCCAGAGCATTTTCGTCGTGTGATTTGGAAACATAACAGGTGATGCCCCTCAAGAACGGATCGTCATACGCGGAGATTTCTATTTGCCCACCATAGCGGTGGGAATGCGTCGCGATTCTCGCCAATTGCTCGCCGGGAGCCGGATCGGGTAGCGAAATGGCCAGCGCGGCTGCCATACTCGAATAAAGGACGAGGCAACGTGTCATCACACATCTCCTTGATTCGCTGGACGGTATCGAGGAACCGTTCGGACGGTCGTATGGGTTGTTTCGGACAGACTATGGCCTCGTAAGTGCGAAGGCTTGACGCATGTCAACAGATGGCGGAAAGGGAGACACCGTGCGGGATCAGATCAGCGCGCCATCGCAACCGCGTGAAACTTTTGCACGCCTGTAAAGGCGTGCAAAAACGCGCCTGGCTGGTCGAATAGCCGTGTTCAATCCTTCGGGGGTTGGCCGCGCTCAGCGACGTGGGGAAGGCTGACTGAGCGCCGCCACCTCAGCTTGCGTTGCTCCATTAGCATCTTCCAGTCAAGTTTCATCAGGATGTACACAAAACCTAGCAAGGCCAGCTGGGAGATGACAAAGTAGCCGCTGAGATATCCGCCTTCGAAGTCGGACTCCGAATCGATAAATGTGGAAGCGAACCGCCCAAGGTGAGCCCAGACGGAATAACTGATCGCACGACCCGCGAAGAATGCGGCACCGATGACGCGCAGGGGCAATCCCGACAGTCCATATGCGATGAACAGGAAGTTGGAAGGCAACGGTCCCAGCGCATATAAAAAGAACGCGCCCACGGTGAGCTTCCTGCGCTTCCTGAGCCATTCTTCAACAACAGCAATGTTTTCCCGGTCGGACTCGCGCATCAGCCGCCCGCGCATCAAGGACCTTGAAAACCTGGCCAGCACCAGCCGGCCAATGGTTGCGGCGCTGGCGGCTACGACGGCAAATACGAACGGATTGCCCTCGGAGATATTGAAGCCGACCCAGGACATGGCCATCCACGTAGGCGGCGCAAACGCAGGCGCGAGATTGAGCAGCAGCACGACAACGAACAGCGTTGCCAACGTCGACATGTCAGGGCCTCCTGACCGATTGACCACCTTTTCGAACTTGCCGTGCGACGGGAGCCGCGAATCGACACGGTTCGACCGGCGAACGGCAAGTATCGGATTGGCGGGGAAACGTCCGGTTTGACGCAAGTCAAGCAAATGTAAAAGATGGATCCCTACACTAATTATGATTCGGATCTCGCGTGATGCGCGCGCGTAGCGCTTCCTGGTCGACTGGACTCCTCTTCACCTGCCCGCCATGTCACGTCCGTTACCCGCAGTCGATCTGGCTCTCCTGCTCGTCTCGGGAGGGAGCCTGCTAGCCGGGGCTGCTTTCGCCGTGATCGGCAGGGGCGCGGTCGCACATGCGCTGTGGATAGCCGGTGCATTACCGATCCTGGTGGCGCTATCGATATCCATCGTCACGGCGCTGCGGCGCCACGAAGCGGGCGTCGATGTGCTCGCGCTGCTTGCCATTGGTTTCGCACTGAGCCTCAGCGAATATCTGACAGCGGCGGTGATCTCCTTGATGCTCGCGAGTGGGAGGGCGCTCGAACAGTACGCCCAGCAGCGGGCGCGTCGCGAGATGACCGCGTTACTAAACCGTACTCCGCGTCACGCCAACCGCTTCGAGGCTGGCGAGTGGCGCCAGATCGGGCTGGACACGGTGCGTCCCGGCGATCGTCTGCTCGTTCGCAATGGCGAGTTCGTACCGGTCGATGGCTCGCTCACGGGCCACGCGCAGCTCGACGAGTCCACACTGAGCGGGGAATCCGCGATTCAGCAGCGATCGTCCGGCGAATCGGTGTGCAGCGGCGTAGTCAACGTGGGGGCGGCGTTCGAGATGGTCGCCGCGGCGAGCGCCGCAGATAGCACGTTTGCCGGAATCGTCCGCATGGTGGAGTCCGCGCAGCAGGAGCGCAGCCCCGCAACGCGTCTTGCCGACCGCTACGCGCTGCTGTTCGTCGCTGTCGCGCTGATGCTGGCCGGTGGCAGCTGGCTTGTCACCGGCGAGGTAGTTCGGGCGCTCGCGGTGCTCGTCGTGGCAACGCCTTGCCCGCTGATTCTTGCTGTTCCGGTGGCCGTCGTCTCCGGCATGTCGCGGTGCGCCCGACGTGGCGTGTTAGTCAAGGGCGGCGGCGCGCTCGAAACGCTCGCGCGAGCCAGTGTGCTGTTCTTCGACAAGACGGGAACCCTGACGAGCGGACGCGCGCGCCTCGTCTCGATCGAAACCGGTCCTGCTATTTCACCCGAGACCGTATTGCGCTTTGCGGCCTCTCTCGGCCAGGCGTCTGCGCACGTGATATCCGAAGCAGTGACGACGGCCGCACGCGAGCGCAATCTCGTGCTGCCAGCGCCCCGAAGGGTCGTGGAGCAGGCTGGCGCCGGGGTGCAGGGCGAAGTGGAAGACCGTGCCGTCGCAATCGGTTCGTTTGCCTACGTGTCGTCGCTAGCGACGCCAGCGCTGTGGAGCGCGGCATTCCTTCAGCGCGTGGGCTATGGGGGAGCTTCCGCCGTGTTCGTTAGCGTGGACGGCGTGATGATAGGCGCCCTCCAGATGGCCGATCAGATCCGTCTCGAGACGCCCCGGGCTCTGCGGCTGTTGCGGCAGGAAGGCATCCGGCGCTTGATCATGCTCACGGGCGACAGGCGCGACGTGGCAGAGACGATCGGCGCGACGCTCGGCCTGACTGAAGTACGGCCAGAACAGACGCCATCGGACAAGCTCGAAGCCATTCGCGCAGCGCGCCGGGAAGGCACGGTCATCATGATCGGCGACGGCGTCAACGACGCGCCCGCGCTTGCGGCCGCCGACGTCGGCGTAGCAATGGGGGCGCGCGGAGCAGCGGCGTCGTCGGAGGCTGCCGACGTGGTGCTTCTGGTTGACCGGCTGGATCGGCTTGTCGAGGGATTACGGGTAGCACGCCAGACAAGGCGAATCGCCTTGGAGAGCGTGATTGCCGGGATGGCGCTCTCGTTTGCCGCAATGGTCGCCGCCGCCTTCGGGTTTCTGCCTCCGTTGCTGGGCGCGGTGATCCAGGAGGTCATCGATGTGGCTGTCATCGCGAACGCGCTGCGCGCGTTGCGGATACGTTCGACGGCGACTGCCGGCTCCCTGTCCCGTAGCGATGCGGAGCGCCTCAAAAGTGAGCATGTCGAGCTCGGTCCGGTTATGGAGCAAATCCGGGAACTGGCAGACAAGCTGCCCCGTTTGCCGCGAACGTCAGTGGTGGGCGCGCTCGCCGGCATGAACGATCTGCTGAAGCGTCATCTCGTGCCGCATGAACAGCGCGACGATCTGGAGGTGTATCCGGGTCTCGCACGTCTGGTTGGCGGGGAAGACCCGATGGCGGCGATGAGCGCTACGCACCGCGAAATATTCCGGATTGCCCGGTTGCTCGGACAAATGACGGAGGACATACGACCCGAGGGGCCCGATGCTGCCAGCCTGTGCGAATTCCAGCGCCTGCTGTACGGGCTCGATGCGATCGTACGTCTGCATTGCGCGCAGGAAGACGAACTGTTCCACGCCCTTGGAGACGGGGCATAAGGCCGAAGCTGCAGCCTGAATCCGTCAAGCCCCGGTCGCTTGAACGAGCAGGAGCGGCGTTTGCGTGATCTGAGCGACGCGCCCAGCAACGCTGCCCAGTATCCAGCGTGCCATGCCCCTCCGGCCATGAGTGCCCATCACGATCAGTTGCGCGTCCCAGCCGCTCGCTTCGCGCACGATAGCGTGCGCAACGTCGTCGCTGGCCGGGCCTGTCCTGACGAGCGCGGTAGTGGTCTGCGTCGACACGTCGGCAAGAACCGGTTCGGCGGCGGCTAGCGCCTGATTGCCTTCTTCGACGAACGCGTCCTGGAGCGCATCGATGGGGAAGAAATCGGAGACCCGCACGGCGCGATCGATCACATAGACCGCTCGCAGGTGCGTGTCGGGCGTGGCGAACCGTACGCCATGCCGCAATGCCGACATCGACTGAGGGCTTCCGTCGACCGCAAACAGGATGCGCTGCGGCAAGTGGCCACCCGTCATGCTGTGGTTTTCAGGAACAACGAGTATCGGGCATCGCAGACGTCTCGTGAGCGGTTCCGACACGGTACCCTCGACCCAACGCTGCAAACCCTGGTGTTGACGGGCACCGACAACCATCAGGTCGGCTCGCCACGAGTCGGCTGCCTCGAGCAGGGCATCCGCGACGTCGCCGCCGCGCTTCGAGAGATCGATCACTTCGGCTTCGATACGCACATCGCACTCGGACATCAATTCCCCCGCGCGGTCGAGCGCTTCGGCCGCATCGTGCAGCAATTCTTCGCGAACCACGTCAAGTGCGCGGGCAACATGCCGGCCCGTTGGAAAGAGCGTATGCGGATTCTCGGCTACGCTCACGAGCCGTACCTCGGCACCGAAGGGAAGAATGTTTCGGGCGTAGGTGAGTGCCTGTCGCGAGGCCATCGACGAATCGACTGCGATCAGGACCCTGCACGGCAGCGTCGACATGGCGTCGCCTGAACGAGGGGAATTCATGATTTGCTCCGTACACACGAATTTAGTGTGCATTCATGGGCATCCTACCGTCGAACATGCAATGGCGGTTGACCAAGGTCAACTCTTCGGCCCGGGTCATTGATCGGGTCCGGATCGCCCCGGGACAGGTTCGAGCCAGTGCTGGCATCGCGAGGATGTCGATCAGTTCCCGGCCGGGTGCCACCTGAGCCCCCCGAGGGCACTGGAGCGCCGCACGTCGACCGACGCCGCGTGAAGGTCGACGATCCGTTGCACGATCGACCAGCCGAGTCCACTGCCGCTTTCCGCCGTGCCTGGCACACGGAAGAAACGTTCCCCCAGTCGCGGGCGGTCCGAGTCCGCGAGCCCGGGACCGCTGTCCTCGACTGACAGGATTGCTCCGTCCTTGCCGTTTTCGGTTTTGATCAGGACCGATGCGCCGGGTGGGCAATAGCGGATGGCATTGTCCACGAGATTGCGCACCAGAACCGCGAGCAGCATTTCGTCGCCCGTGATGCGGCACAGTTTCGCACCGTCGAATTCCAGCGACTGACGCTTCGTGATCGCCGTCGGTGCCAGTTCCGCGACCACGCGTTGCACCAGCGCGCTTAGATCAACTACGGTCAGTTCGAGAGTCGCCCCAGACTCGAGCCGTGATAGAACCAGCAACTGGTCCACCAGCCGCGTTGCACGGTCACACCCTTCCAGCGTAGCGCGCAATGCATGCTGGCGAAGCGCATCATCTGTTTCGGCGAGCGCAACCTGGGCTTGGGTTCGAATCGCCGCGATCGGCGTGCGCAACTCATGAGCCGCATCCGCAGTGAACCGGCGCTCTGCTTCCCAGACTGTCTGAATGCGGATGAAGAGATGGTTGAGGGCGTCGAGCACTGGGGACATTTCGGCGGGCGTTTGCGTCATCACCACAGGCGCAAGGTCATCGGGACCACGCAGGGCGATCGTACGACCGAGCCGTTTGAGGGGCGCTACGCCTCGCCGCACGGCCCACCCGGTGACCAAGCCGAAAAGCGGTAACGCAACTGCCATAGGCCACAACGTGCCGCGCAATACTGCAAGCAGTATCGAAGTGCGCGAATCGACACGCTCACCAACATACACGCGTGTGTGTTCATGCGGCCCGCTGGTGGAAAACACCCGCCACGCTTCACCGTTGATTTGCACGGTTGCGAAACTCTGGTCGATCTGTCGATCCGCGGGAATCATGGGGGCTGTTGGAGCGTTGGCGGAACGCAGGACCGCCTGCCCCTCATGAAAGATCTGAAACGCAACCTTGGGCGCGTACGGGTGGGGCACACGCGAATCGATCGTGTCATCGTCGTCGATCGATTGAGTTTGCTGGATGACCAGCAGCGCCGCTGCCTGGGCGAGATGACTGTCGAGCAGTTCGTCGAGTTCGCCGCGTGCGTCGCGCCAGATGAACAGCGCGGTAATCAGCCAGACGCCGACCACGACCGCGATCACGAGTACGAGTACGAGCAGACGGCCCTGCAGTGAGCGCGGCCGGATCATCACGTGGTGGCAGCCCGCGCCACGCCTTCGGCAGATCGACGGCGAGCACGCGCCAGCGGGCCAGCACCACGGCGAACGTCCCGTTGAGTTTGGCGCCGCGGACTTTGTCGACAACGTTCCAGCCGCGCACGTACAGCGCGAAACTGCGCTGGCTTGACAGATAGTGCGGCGCGTGGACGCCGACCCATGCGAGTATCTCGTCGGGCGGCACGTCAGGCGCGGCCGGATCGGGCTCGATATTGACCGTGATGCCCGCAGCTACAGCTTCCGGCTGTGGATTGGCCGCCACGGCGGACGGCGCTGCGCCGGCGCTGGCCTCGCAGGTAATACGGCGCAGCAGTTCGATGCGATGCCACGGTGGGCATTCATGGATATCGGGGGCAGGTGCGCAATGTGACCATATGTAACGCAGGTTACAGTTTTCCGCATTGAACCTTAGAGAAATGCCGGCCTTGACTTTGTTAGCCGCTTCAACTTTACATAAGATAAATTATCAATATTTTTGATGTAGGTCCCAAATAGAAATGTCGGGTTTCCGCTAAATAGAAATGTCGTGTTCTGGGTAGTTTGTCCGCCGGACATCCACATGGAGCGCGCCGGCGATGAACGCGACTGGGACGATCACGATGACGATGCGGGAAGTTGACCGGTTCAAGGTCATCCAGGCGGTGACCGAAGCCCGGCTCAAGCCTGGTCAGGCGGCTGAGCGGCTGGGATTGAGCGTGCGACAGGTCGAGCGGCTCGTGCTGCGCTACCAGGCGGCTGGCGTGGCCGGACTGGTGTCGGGCAAGCGCGGTCGCCCGGGCAATCACCAGTTGCCTCCGGGCAAGGCTCAACGGGCACTGGCGCTGATCCGTGAGCGCTATGCGGATTTCGGCCCGACGCTGGCGTGCGAGAAGCTTCGGGAGTGTCATGGCATCGATCTGGCGGTCGAGACGGTGCGCACACTGATGCGAGCGGCCGGTCTGTGGATTCCGCGCAAGGAGCGCCCGCCGAAGGTCTATCAGCCGCGTAACCGTCGTGCCTGCCTGGGCGAGCTGATCCAGATCGATGGCAGCGACCATCGCTGGTTCGAGGACCGGGCGCCGGCGTGCACGCTGCTGGTGTTCATTGATGATGCGACCGGACGACTGATGGCGCTGCACTTCACGGCGACGGAGTCGACCTTCAGCTATTTCGAGGCGCTGCAGAAGTATCTGGGCGTGCATGGCAAGCCGGTGGCGTTCTACAGCGACAAGGCCAGCGTGTTCTATGTCAAGAAGCGCTCGGAGACCGCCGGCAAGGGCGTCACGCAGTTTGGGCGAGCCCTGTACGAGCTCAATATCGACGCGTTCTGTGCGAACACGAGTCAGGCCAAGGGGCGCGTGGAGCGGGCCAACCTGACGCTGCAGGACCGGCTCGTCAAGGAACTCAGGCTGCGCGGCATCAGTACGCGGGAGGCCGCTAATGCCTGGGCGCCCTCCTTCATCGCCGACTTCAACCGGCGCTTTGGCAAGCCACCCAGGAGCGACTACAACGCGCACCGGCCGCTGCGGGCTGATGAGGATCTTAGACAGATACTGGCCTATCGCGTGCCGCGCAGGATATCGAATGCACTGACGGTACAGTACGACCGGGTGATGTATCTGCTGGACGACACGCCAGTCAGTCGCGGGCTGATCCATGAATACGTCGAGGTCGTCGAATATCCGGATGGCGCGATCGAGGTGCAGACCGGTGGCGTTGCGTTGCCGTACCGCCAGTATGACCGGATCACGCACATCGACCAGGGAGCCGAAGTTGAGAACAAGCGCCTCGCGAGCGCACTGGAAGTTGCCCGTCGTGTCCAGGCCATCCGCGACGACCGCCGCGCGTCAGGTTCACCATCGCGCACACACAGTGGCGAGCAGGTCCAGGCAAAGAAAGCGCTCATCGGACTGAAGAAACAGCGTGCCATCGAGGTTGCCGACATCAATCAGGCGATTCTCGAAGTCAGCACCAAACTGATGGAGGGACGTGGGGCGGCTGCGCCGCCCCACCCCAAAACCATAAATAAAGACAGGACAAGGCAGGCAAAACCCGACATTTCTATTTAGCTGGCTGCACGACGTTTGAACTTAGCGGGGACATTTGATGTCAGGGCTTTTTAGTAATGTCCGATTCTGGCTCATTAGAAATGTCCGATTCCTGCCCCTGAGGCGCACGCTGACGCGATGCGTCGATGAGGGGTGAATCATGAACGGACGTGGCCTGATCACGGCGAGCATGCGCGAACTGGAACGAGTCAAGATCATTGCGGCTGTCATTGAAGGTCGCCTGCGGTGTTTTCAGGCGGCTGAACGGCTGCAGCTCGGTGAGCGGCAGATCAGCCGGCTGTGCCGGCGCTATGAAGCCTGCGGCCCGGCTGGGCTGGTCTCGGGCAGGCGCGGCCGGGCCAGCAACCGTGAACTGCCAGTTGATCTGCGGGCGCGGGCCATGGCGCTGGTTCGTGAGCGCTACCCGGATTTCGGCCCGACCCTGGCGTGCGAGAAGCTCGCTGAATGTCATGGCATCCGACTGGCAAAGGAAACGGTGCGGCGGTGGATGCGTGATGCCGGTCTGTGGATCCCGCGCAAACAGCGTCCGCCGAAGGTCTACCAGCCGCGAGCCCGTCGTGCGTGCCTGGGTGAACTGGTGCAGATCGATGGTAGCGACCATCGCTGGTTCGAGGAGCGGGCGCCAGCGTGCACGCTGCTGGTGTACGTCGACGATGCGACGAGCCGCCTGATGACGCTGCACTTCACGCAGACGGAGTCGACCTTCAGCTACTTCGAGGCAACACGCATGTATCTGGAGCAGCATGGCAAGCCGGTGGCGTTCTACAGCGACCGGGCGAGCGTGTTTTATTGCAAGGGCCACACGGCGACGCCAGGCAAGGGCGTCACGCATTTCGGCCGGGCGATGTACGAGCTGAACATTGACACATGGTGTGCGGCCAGCAGTTCCGCCAAGGGCCGGGTTGAGCGGGCGCACCTGACGCTACAGGACCGGCTCGTGAAGGAGCTGCGGCTGCGTGGGATCAGCACGGTCGAAGCCGCGAATGCGTGGGCGCCCTCTTTCATCGCCAGCTATAACGCACGCTTTGCGAAACCGCCGAAGAGCACGTTCGACGCGCACCGGCCGCTGCGCGCCGACGAGGATCTCGACGCAGTCATGACCTGGCGCGAGCCGCGCCGCGTGACGAAGTCGCTGACGGTGCAGTACGACCGCGTAATCTATCTGCTCGCGGACACGCCGGCAAACCGCAAGCTGATCCATCGGTACATCGAGGTCTGGGAGTATCCGGACGGGCGCATCGAGATCCGGGCAGACGGCCGGTCCCTGCCCTGTATGCCCTATGACCGGCTCTCGGAGGTCGACCAGGGGGCGGTGATCGAGCACAAGCGGCTTGGTCACGCCCTGCAGGTCGCACAGGCATTGCAGGCGCAGCGTGACGACCGGCGGGCCTCCGGTTCGCCGTCCCGCACGAATCATGGGGTGGCGGTGCGTGCAAAGGACCCGCTGCCCGGCACGAAGAAACAGCGCGAGTTCACGCGGGCCGATCTCGCTGAAACGATCCTGCAGTTCGCGCAACAGCCGAAGGCGCCTTCAACACCTGGCCAGCGGTCTGCAGGCACCCGCTGACCGGACTGACACGCCCTGCCCGTTTCAGTCGTGTCCTTCGACACTGCGTGATCGGAAACCCATGAAACACAAGGCCTGCACCCTCGAAATCGGACATTTCTAAATAGCCGGACAGCGGACATTTCAAAATGGCCTCGACATTTGACGTAGGTCCCAAATAGAAATGTCGGGTTTCCGCTAAATAGAAATGTCGTGTTCTGGGTAGTTTGACTGCCGGACATCCGCTCAGGGAGCCGGCGATGAACGCGACTCGGACGATCACGATGACGATGCGCGAGATCGATCGGCTGAAGGTCATCCAGGCCGTGACCGAGGCCCGGCTCAAGCCGGGCCAGGCCGCCGAACGTCTGGGGTTGAGCGTGCGCCAGATCGAACGGCTGGTGCTGCGTTACGACGCGGCCGGCGTGGCCGGGCTGGCGTCAGGCAAGCGTGGGCGTGCGGGCAACCACCAGCTGCCTGCTGGCAAGGCGCAGCGGGCGCTGGCGCTGATCCCCGAACGCTACGCGGATTTCGGGCCGACCCTGGCGCGCGAGAAGCTGCGGGAATGTCATGGCATCGAACTGGCGGTCGAAACGGTGCGCACGCTGATGATTGCCGCGGGACTGTGGGTGCCGCGCAGGGATCGGCCGCCGAAGGTGTACCAGCCGCGTAACCGCCGCGCGTGCCTCGGTGAACTGATCCAGATCGACGGCAGCGAGCATGCGTGGTTTGAGGAGCGCGCGCCCGCGTGCACGCTGCTGGTGTACGTCGACGACGCGACCAGTCGCCTGATGGTGCTGCACTTCACGGCCACCGAATCGACCTTCAGCTACTTCGAGGCGACGCGGGCGTATCTGGAACGCTATGGCAAGCCGGTGGCGTTCTACAGCGATCGGGCGAGCGTGTTCCGGCCAACGTACAGCCGGACCGGCGCACGCGGAATCACGCAGTTCGGCCGGGCGATGTACCAGCTGAACATTGACACGTTCTGCGCGAACTCGAGCCCCGCCAAGGGCCGGGTCGAGCGCGCGCACCTGACGCTGCAGGACCGCCTCGTGAAGGAACTGCGGCTGCGCAATATCAGCACCATCGAAGCCGCCAACGCGTATGCGCGCGCCTTCATGGCCGCCCATAACGCGCGCTTTGCGAAGCCACCCAGAAGCACGTTCGATGCGCACCGGACGCTGCGCGCCGACGAGGATTGCGACGCGATCCTGACCTGGCGGCTCCAGCGCAAGGTGTCGGACAAGCTGACCGTACTGAATGACCGCATGATCTATCTTCTGGACGACATCGAGGCCAACCGGAAACTGATCGGCCACTATATCGACGTCTGGGAGTACCCGGACGGTCGCCTCGAGATCCGCGCCGACGGCGTGGCGCTGCCCTACATACCGTACGACAAGCTCGCGGAAATCGACCAGGGGGCGGTGATCGGGCACAAGCGGCTCGGCCATGCACTGGCGGTCGCGCAGGCGCTGCAGGCGCAGCGCGACAACCGCCGGATCTCGGGCTCGCCGTCACGCACGAATCGCGGCGCGGCGGTCCGCAAACCGGAGCGTCTGCCCGGCACGAAGAAGCAGCGCGAGTTCACGCGGGCCGATCTGGATCAGGCCATCATGCAGATCGCGCAGCAGTCGAAGCCGCCTTCAAAACCAGGCCGCCGGTCTGCCAGGCTGAACTGAACGGACTGAGGCGCCCTGCCCATTCAAACCGAATCCTTCAACACTGCACGGAATGAAAACCATGAAAGACAGACCTTGAACCCCTACAACATCGGACATTTCTAACGAGCCGCACAGCGGACATTTCAAAATGGCCTCGACATTTGACGTAGGTCCCAAATAGAAATGTCGGGTTTCCGCTAAATAGAAATGTCGTGTTCTGGGTAGTTTGACTGCCGGACATCCGCTCAGGGAGCCGGCGATGAACGCGACTCGGACGATCACGATGACGATGCGCGAGATCGATCGGCTGAAGGTCATCCAGGCCGTGACCGAGGCCCGGCTCAAGCCGGGCCAGGCCGCCGAACGTCTGGGGTTGAGCGTGCGCCAGATCGAACGGCTGGTGCTGCGTTACGACGCGGCCGGCGTGGCCGGGCTGGCGTCAGGCAAGCGTGGGCGTGCGGGCAACCACCAGCTGCCTGCTGGCAAGGCGCAGCGGGCGCTGGCGCTGATCCCCGAACGCTACGCGGATTTCGGGCCGACCCTGGCGCGCGAGAAGCTGCGGGAATGTCATGGCATCGAACTGGCGGTCGAAACGGTGCGCACGCTGATGATTGCCGCGGGACTGTGGGTGCCGCGCAGGGATCGGCCGCCGAAGGTGTACCAGCCGCGTAACCGCCGCGCGTGCCTCGGTGAACTGATCCAGATCGACGGCAGCGATCACCGCTGGTTCGAGGACCGGGCGCCCGCCTGCACGCTGCTGGTCTTCATCGACGACGCGACCGGACGGCTGATGACGCTGCACTTCACGGCGACGGAGTCGACCTTCAGCTATTTCGAGGCACTGTCGAAGTATCTGGGCGCGCACGGCAAGCCGGTGGCGTTCTACAGCGACAAGGCCAGCGTCTTCTACGTGAAGCAACGCTCGGAGACGGCGGGCAAAGGCGTCACCCAGTTTAGCCGGGCGCTGTATGAGCTCAATATCGACGCATTCTGTGCCAACACGAGCCAGGCCAAGGGACGCGTGGAACGCGCGAACCAGACGTTGCAGGACCGGCTGGTCAAGGAGCTGAGGCTGCGCGGCATCAGCACGCGGGACGCCGCGAATGCGTATGCGCCCTCCTTCATCGCCGACTTCAACCGGCGGTTCGGCAAGCCACCCAGGAGCGACTACGATGCACACCGGCCGCTGCGCGACGACGAGGATCTGCGGCAGATCCTGGCCTACCGTGTCCCGCACAGGATCTCGAATGCACTGACGGTGCAGTACGACCGGGTGCTGTACCTGCTCGATGACACGCCCGTCAGCCGGGCGCTTACGCATGAATATGTCGAGGTCGTCGAGTATCCCGATGGCGTGATCGAGGTGCAGGCCCGCGGCGCGGTACTGCCGTACCGGCAATATGACCGCATCACCCATATCGATCAGGGCGCGGAGATTGAGAACAAGCGCCTCGCGGGCGCACTGGAAGTCGCCCGCCGCGTTCAGGCCATCCGCGACGATCGCCGGGCAGCGGGGTCCCCATCGCGCACGCACTGCGGCGAGCAGGTCGAGGCCAAGAAGGCGCTGATCGGGCTGAAGAAGCAGCGCGCAATCGAGGTCGCCGACCTTAATCAGGCGATTCTCGAAGTCAGCTCAAAAATGAGGGATGGACGGGGGGCGGCTTCGCCGCCCCACCCCAAAACCTTGAAAAAAGACAGGAAACAGCGAGAAAAACCCGACATTTCTATTTAGCTGGCACCACGACGTTTGAACTTGACGGGGACATTTGATGCGATGCAATCGTACAATCGGAAAATTACGCGGCGACTCCGCTAGACCGGCTCGCGCGGGACTTCAAGGCAGCCTTTCCCGACATGCGCGGATTCTCCTCGCGCAACCTAAAGTACATGCGAGCCCTGGCGCAGGCCTTTTCCGCAGCCGGAATCTGTGCAACAGCCCGTTGCACAATTACCGTGGTCGCATGTCGTCACGCTGCTCGACAAGCTGGACGACGGCGCACAGCGGCTCTGGTACGTAGAAAAATCGCTCGAGCACGGCTGGTCGCGCAGCGTGCTGACCATGCAGATCGAGACGCCAGCGCCGTCACGAATTTCGCCGACCGGCTGCCACCCCAGCAATCCGATCTCGCGCGCGACGCCCTCAAGGATCCCTATATCTTTGACTTCCTCGGCTTGACCGAGAACGCCCAGGAGCGCGACATCGAGCGTGCACTCACGCAGCACATCACGCGGTTTCTCCTCGAACCGGGTACCGGCTGGAGGTCGGCGGTGACAAGTTTTTCATCGACCTGCTTTTCTATCATCTGAAGCTGCGCTGCTATGTCGTCGTCTAACTGAAAACGACGCCGTTCAGGCCCGAGTACGCAGGCCAGCTCAACTTCTACCTTTCCGCGATCGACGCACAGGTCAAGGCTCCGGAAGACCAGCCGACCATTGGACTGCTACTGTGCAAGGAGAAGAACCGGCTCGTTGCGGAATATGCGCTGCGCGGCGTGGCCAAGCCGATGGGTGTCGCCGAATATCAGCTTTTGCGCCATGTGCCTGAATCGCTGGAAAGCGGGCTGCCATCCATCGACCAGATCGAGGCGGAACTCCGACCGGACTTGCCCGACGCACACGGCCACTGAGCCACACGCGCGATTGGACGATTGCGCGATACATGGTGCGTGCGATGACGCCCTTGTCTGCCGGGACTTGTACGCACCCGAGCTTTTTCGAGCCGCTGCTGCGCATCCATCCGCCCCGGGGCTATTGAGTATGTTCGGGCGCACGAGACGCAGTCTCCTGCCCTACGTCGCCCATCTAACCGCGCTGCACGTCGCGCCAGACTGTCGCTTCGCTTGAGCAATCAGTTCCTTGAACACCTCGATCCCGGCATCCGTGAACCGGTTACCGTGACCAACTGCTCAGCGAGGACGTCCAGATCGCGGATGATCCCGAGGCACCCGTCCTCTGACTCCAGATTCATCCAGATTCATATTCGCCAGTTCGTCAAGCCAGTCCCTCCGCCTCTCCGAGCATCGCGTCGCCTGACCAGACAGCCGCGCATCCAGCGCAAAGATTCGGCGTTGAAACAGCGCCGTCCGTCACGTCTCAACCAGCTCAAGCCCCTTTTCGGCACACCATTGCATCAACACGCTTTCGTCAGCATCGGCCTCCAACGAATACCAACGCTCGGAACGGCTTCACGCTCGAGCAAACCTTTGAAACGCGCACAGGCCCCCTGCTGCCGGAAGAATCCCTCGACCTGCTCGTAACGCGCACGCAACTCCTGCGCGACAAAGCGCAGCGCGTGATCTCCTCCGAGATCAAACTCGTTCTTATGCGGTATCGCAAGATAAGTATCTGAAGTTTCAAGATTGTCCGGGAGCTCCTCGTCGAACGCGTCACTGGAATCGGAAGTCCACCAGATCTTGCCCGTATCGAGCGAGACATACGCGTTATGCTCCATTGGACCTCCGTAACTGACGAAGTCAAAGGCCATCGCAAGATCGTCGTGTATGACTGCGACCATAGCTCTGCCCCGCTAGCGTTGCCACGTTCGAGCGGCCGGGCTGGAATACCGTATCCGAGCCAACGTTCGGGGCCTATTCCGCAGCGTCGGCGTTGCAATTCAAAGCTCTTCGCTCGGATCAGCGATATCGAGCCGGAAATACCGTCCTTCCATGCTCATGAGCATTCGCCCAAGCTCGTTCCACGAGACCTTCTTACCGTCGATCGCCACAAGCGGCAGGTACCCTGCCTGCGACTCGTCCCGTCCGATACGCCCACGGACCGTGCTGTCGATAATCCGGCGTTCATGAATAGCGATGCGCCTCACCGACAGCGCGCGACTACCATGTTAAGCCCCCAACACCTGGCGCCCGGCTTCCACAGCGTTTCCCCGGAAAGTATTCCATCCAGTGCCAACTATCCTTAGCTCAATTCGATGTTTTACCTTCTCCGTCCATGCGGTTTAGATTCGCAGCACAGTGCGACTTCCCCCTTCACACGGCGAAAGCCTGGACAACGAATCGACTACGACATGAACAGCGAGACAACCCGCTCCATCGCTCCGATCAAACGCGCCGCTGCCGCGCTTGCCATCGCCCTCGGCGTATTGACAGGATTCAACGCCGTAGCCCACGCCCAAGGTGATGCCGATGTACCTTCGCTCAAAGGCAAGCGCATAGGTATTACGGCGGTGGGCACGGACCACTACTGGGATCTGAAAGCCTATCAAGGCGCCATCGACGAGGTGAAGCGTCTGGGCGGCACGCCGATCGCGCTTGACGCGGGCCGTAACGACAATCGCCAGATCGCGCAGATACAGACGCTCATCGCGCAGAAGCCCGACGCCATCATCGAGCAGCTCGGTACCGCGACCGTGCTGGAGCCGTGGTTGCAAAAAATTCGCCAGGCCGGCATCCCGCTGTTCACCATCGATACGGCGTCCCCGTCGAGCCTCAACGCCACCACATCGGACAATTTTTTCATCGGCGAACAACTGGCGCTCAAACTCGTCAACGACATCCATGGCGAAGGCAACATACTCGTATTCAACGGCTTCTACGGCGTGCCCGTGTGCGCGATCCGTTACGACCAGTTGAAGGCCGTGCTCAAGTATTACCCGAAGGTGCACATCATCGAGCCTGAATTGCGCGATGTGATTCCCAACACCGTGCAGAGCGCCTATGCGCAGGTGAGCCAGTTGCTCACGAAATACCCCAAGGGGCAAATCTCGGCGATCTGGGCCGCGTGGGACGTGCCGCAGGTGGGGGCGACCCAGGCCGTCGACGCCGCGCATCGCAGCGAGATTCGCACCTATGCCGTCGACGGCAGTCCGGACGTGGTGTCGCTAGTCAAGGATCCGAACTCGAGCGCTGCCGCCGTGGTGGCGCAGCAGCCCGCGCTGATCGGCAAGACCGCCGTCGACAATGTCGCGCGCTATCTCGGTGGCGAGCGCAATCTGCCGCCCTACACTTACGTCCCGTCGATTCTCGTGACCAAGGACAACGCTGCCGAAGTGCAGAAGACGCTCGGTCAGTCCGCACAGTCCGGCCAGTTCGCCTCGAAATGAGTGAGCCGCTCAACGGCAAGCGGGCCGCAGCCGTTGCGCCCGCACTCGAACTGCGCGCTCTCTCGAAGCAGTACGGCGGCGTGCAGGCGCTGCGTGGCGCATCGTTGAGCGCCGCGCGGGGCACGGTGCATGGACTGATTGGCCAGAACGGCGCAGGAAAATCCACGCTCATCAAGATTCTCGCGGGGCTCGAGCGAGCGGACGCGGGCGAGATTAAGGTCGATGGCGTTGAGATTGGCGCGGGAGTGCGCAGCGAGATTGCCTTCATTCACCAGGAGCGTCTGCTCTCACCGACATTCACGGTGGCCGAAGCGCTCGCGCTCGGTGACGAGCCAGTAGCCGTGCCCGGCGTGCGCCGTCTGCGCGCCCTGCTGCCGCTCGATTTGCGCCGCATGCGCCGCCGCGCGAACGAGGCGCTGGCCGTGCATTTCGACATCGCGTTGCCACCGGAGCGTCTGATCGGCGAATTGAGCGTCGCAGAGCAGCAGATCGTACAGATCACGCGCGCGCTCATGCGCACGCCGCGCATCCTCGTGTTCGATGAGCCGACCGCCGCGCTCGTGAGCCGCGAGGTCGAGCGCCTGTTGCAGACCATTGATCGCCTCCGTGCACGCGGACTCACGATCCTCTATGTCTCGCACTATCTGAACGAGATCGCCTCGCTGTGCGACCAGGTGACGGTGTTACGCGATGGCGTCGATGTGGCGCACGTCGATGCGCGCGACACGCCTGTCGACGTGCTTGTCTCGGCGATGATCGGCACACAGCCTGCGGCGCGTTCGCGCCGTGAAACCGCATCGCCCCGGGAGGTCGTGCTTGAAGTACGAGATCTCTGCGCCACGGGACGCTTCGGGCCTTTGTCCTTCGCGCTAAGGCGGGGCGAAGTGCTGGGCGTAACGGGGCTGGTCGGTTCGGGCGGCAAGCCGCTGGTGCGCAGCCTGTTCGGCCTGGAGCGCGGAGTCCGTGGCGAATTGCGTGTGCGCGGCAAGCCCGTGCGCTTGCGCCGCCCGGACCGGCCGACGCAGTGCGCCAGGGCATCGCTTTCGTGCCTGAGGATCGACGCCGCCAGGGCGTCGCGACTGCACTGTCCGTGCGCGACAACCTTTCACTGCCGAGCCTCGCGCGCTTCAGCCGCTTTGGCGTGTTGAATACGCGCCGCGAGACGGCATCAGCATGTGCACTGATCGACACGCTCGGCGTGCGCACGCCTGGCCCGCACGCGCCTGTGCGCCATCTCTCGGGCGGTAACCAGCAGAAGGTCGCGCTCGGCAAGTGGCTCGGCCGCAAGACAGTCGACGGCGCGGCTATCTATATCCTCGACGAGCCGACAGTCGGTGTGGACGTCGGCGCGAAAGCGGACATTTATCGCCTCATCGATGCCCTCGTGGCTGAAGGCGCGGCCGTGCTGATTTTCTCCAGCGACCTGCACGAACTGCTCGATGTGACCGACCGCGTACTCGTGCTTGCGCGTGGCGCGATCGTCCAGAACGTGCCCTCGCACGCTGCCAATACCCAGGACCTGCTCGCGTGGGCCACGCTCGCGCGGTCGCGCGAAGAAAGCGCGCCGAAACAGGAGAATGCAGCATGATCGGCAAGGTGATCGAGCGCCTGGATGCGCTGCGGGGCAACGACGATCTTGCCGGAGATCGCGCCGGTTCGGCGACGCCCCAGCCAGACGCCCCTCGCGCGCAATTCTGGCTGCGCGGCGGCGCCGTGCTGGCCTTCGCACTGGTGTTCGCGGTTTTCGCGGCGACCTCCCCGCTCTTTCTCACGCTCGCCAATCTCGCCAATATCTTGCAGCAGTCGGCCGTGCTCGGCGTGCTCGGGTTCGGTCTGACCGCAGTGCTGATCGGCGGCGGCGCGGACTCGATCAAGGGTGGACTGGATCTGTCGATCGCCGCGAACATGGGTCTATGCGCGGCTGCTCATGCGGTGGCACTGCGTGCGGGTGTGTCGAGCGCGGGCGCGGTCGGCCTCGCGCTCGCGGCAGGCGTGACGATCGGCGCGCTCAACGCCTTCGCGGTGCTCGGCCTGCGCATCCTGCCGCTGCTTGCCACGCTCACGACGATGAACCTTTGCGCGGGCCTCGAACTCGTGCTCACGCAGAACACCTCGGTGCCGGCTACTTCCCCGCTGCTCGCCTTCCTGATCGGTGAAGGCGCATCAGGTATCCCGCATCTTGCGACAGCGTTGCTCGCCGTCGCCGTGCTCGTCACTCTGCTGGTGCACTACACGCCATTTGGGCTGCGCCTGCGCGCGTGCGGGGAAGACGCCCAGGCAGCCCGCGCGGCGGGATTGAATGTGCGCGCTTATGCGGCCGCAAGCTACATGCTCGGCGGCTTCGCGGCGGCGCTCGCCGCGCTTGCGTCGTCGGCGCTCCTGAGCGGCAGTTCGCCGGGCGCGAGCGAAAACCTGCTGGCCGTCGTGGCAGCGGCGCTGCTCGGGGTGGTTTTCTCGCGCCGCATGCTGCCGACGATGCCGGGCACGCTACTGGCCGTGCTCTTCCTCGGCGTCGTCAGCAACGGGTTTCAGCTCGACAACGTCTCCAGTTACTGGGTCAACGGCGTGGAAGGAGCGCTGATTCTGTTCGTCGTCTCCACCACGGCGCTGCTGCGTCGCCGTCACCTCGGAACGCATGCTCATGACTGATCGGCTCGTGCACATCCAGCGCTTTTCGCTGCCGGGCGCGCTGGTCGCCGTCAGCCTATTCTTCGCGGTGTGCTCGCCAGGTTTTGCGCAGCCCCGCAATCTAGGTAATGTGCTGCTCAACGATTTCGCGCTGCTGGCGATTGCTGCGCTCGGCATGACCCTTGCGCTATCGATCGGCGCCGTCGACCTGTCGCTTGGCGCGGCTATCGACGTGAGCAGCCTCGTTTTCGTCCTTTTGAGCGCACATCACGTGGGGGTACCGCTGGCCGCCCTCGCCGCGCTCGGCGCAGCGCTGCTGGTGGGCGCGTTCAACGGCATGCTGGTGGCGGCCCTCGGCATCGCACCATTTCTGGCGACGCTCGGCACGCTCTTCATCGGGCAGACTCTGCAGCAGCTTGCGACCGATGGCGGTCAGCCCGTCTACCTGCTCGGCCTCCCGTTGCCGCCGCTGTTCGGCGCGCTGGCGCACGGCACGTGCGCCGGCGTACCGGTGCCCTTGTGGATCGTGGCGGCGCTCGCGCTAGTCGTACACGTGTCGCTCGCGCATTCGGTGTTCGGCCGCTACAGTGCCGCACTCGGCACGCAACCGGGCGTCGCTCGTTACTCCGGCCTGCCGGTTGCGATCATTGTAGTCGCAACTTTCGTGGCGGGCGCGCTGGTCTATGGCGTGGTGGGCCTGCTGCTGTCATCGATGGTGAAAGCCTATGTGCCGCAAGCTGGCAACGGCTACCTGCTCAACGCGATCGGCGCGACCTTCATCGGCACAACGCTGTCGCGCGCGCGGCGGCCCAATGTGCCCGGCACGCTACTCGGCGTGCTGCTGCTGAGCCTCGTGGCAAACGGGCTGTTGCTGATCGGCTGGAACTTCTACTGGCAGCAGGTCGCCACGGGCGTGCTGATCTTCGCGGTGCTGGCGTTCAGCTTCGCATCGCGGAGCGAGCAACAGGCCTAGTGTTCGGCGGACGAATCAGGAGTCGGTATGGCCCAGCCCACGCAGCCATGTTTGATTCATAGGTGTTTGATCACACTGCCCGTCAGCATGCGTAGCTCGTCGAACTGCGTGGCGAGTTCGAGGCACACGATAAAGGCCAGCATCGCTGATGGTCCCGGGTAACGCTCCATCCATCGCAGCGCCGGAGTGGCGCAGCGCACGCGAATCGCGTCTCGCGTCATCAGATAGGTGATTCCGGCACCCACGAGCGCGCCCGCCAGCAAGTCGGTCGGGTAATGAAAGCCAAGATAGGCACGCGGCAGGCAAATGACCAGCACCACATAGAGAATCGCCAGCACGCCGATGCCCCGCCACACGAGGAAGATGCCAGTGGCGACCGCCATCCATAACATCGCGTGGTCGCTTGGGAAGGAACTCCAATTCGACAGCTGTGCGTCCTCGATGACGTGACCCGCAAAGTGCAGATGCAGTTCGCCGCTAAAGACAGGGCGCGCTCTGAACGGTAACCAGTGAGCCAGCAATCTTCCGACGAGGAGCGCAAGAAGACCGCTGAAAAGCGTTGTGAGCACCATTTCTCGCCGCCATTCTCGACGCTCATCTGGCTGAAACCACATCCACCACAGCAACGGTATGAGTACGAGCCCTTTGAAGGTGTAGAGGTCGGCAATGACCTCTATGGTTTTGGCCGCGAGATAACCGAAGTGGAGGGAGGACAGATATGTCTCGATAGACGAATCGAAGCTATTCATAGTCTTGTAAGAAAATCGGACAAAGCCAATTTCCGATGCGACTAGCTCGTATCGGGCTCTGTCGTCGGCAAAGCCTTGAACCAAAGACGTTGCAACCGACGACGATAAGCAATAACGACAGCCTCCTTGATGCGCCCCGTCGATCGATGCATTGTCTAGTCCGTCTGACTCTCGTGCGTCATGGTCGTCTGCGGTCGATATTTGAACTCAACGGGGACGCAGTTCATAGAGCCGATGTTCAGGTAACGTCGCAACGAGTTGCCATCCATCAAGCGTCTCGGGTAAGCGCCGGTACGGGTCAAGTACCGCAAGATAGACCGTCGTGAACCGGCTTCTAAGGTCAGGAAAACGATCCAGCAGCTCAGTGGACCACGCGCGCAACATGTCGCCATTTGCCAGGACATTCGGTTTTCGGGTAGAGCTGTCGTCCTGGAACTCCCTCAATGCTACGTTCTCGCTCCGGTAAAGCACGGGTTGCTGGCCCGCTTTGAGATACAAATCGGGCACGAGAACGCCATTCACTGTTGCGAGCGCCACCACCTTGTCCAAATATGGGTTCCAGCGGTAGGGGTCCTTCCATGGAGAGCGGTCGGCGGTGTCCTGCTTGTACTGGAACAAGACGGAACCAGCCTTCAACGACGCGAACGTGGTGCGGTAAGTCTGAATGACAGGACTGCCGACCTGCCAATCCTCAGTTACGGTCACGATCCGGAAAACAAAGACAAGCGTGAGACCGAGTGCGCCGACTCCCTGGAGACGTGGCGCCACCGAATGTCGTACGCCAACCAGCGCAGTCAGCAAAAACGCGAAGCTGATCGCGCATCGCTCTATCACACCGTACGAAGCAAACGCGTCAAACGGTGCGAGCAGGACTACCAGCGGAAGCGAAAAGACGGTTATCCGGAATTCTGGCTGGCACGTCCACCATTTCAGAACCAGACCAATGACCACGAACAGGCTCAGACCAGCCACGATAGCCACATCGCCCGCACGATTGCCCACTGAAAAGACATCGATGCAAAGAGCGAGCTTCGAAAGTACGTGGGTAACGCCGAAATGGGTTGACCCATGAAGGCCGCCGGTGCTGCTGTGGATCAACAGTGCAAGGGGGAGCAGCAACGGAACCAGACTCGCGGCCGCGTGACGAGCCAGTGAATGAATCGAGACCTTCCCCTCTCGAAGAAGACAACCAAGTTCCCACGTGCCGACAACCAGAGCGAAAACGGCAAGCGGAAACAGATGGCAAAAATAAATGACAAGGGCACTGAAGCACGAAACGAGGACCCGCGCGAGGGTGGCCCGGCGCAACGTCACGTGCGCAGCGATCGCCCAAAAGGAAATCCCGAGACCAAACAGAAAGTTATCGTAGCCGCGTATGAGTATCCAGTTATAGAGCAGCAGGAAGCTGATAAACGGTAACCACGACCAACGGCCATTGGCAACACGGCTCAACACGAGGCAACCCGACGTCAATAGCGCGAGTTCGACGAGGGTAAACAGCCAGGCAGCCCATTCTACCGGTATCAGTTTCGTGAACCACGGTAGGGCGAGGTCCATGGCAAGGTCGGGCACGGCTTCCCACCGAACGACAAAATTTCTTGCATACGATGCCGGATGAGAAAGGATATCGAGCCGGACGATATTGTAAAAGTGTTGCCCAAGAGGAGGATACGGCGTGACGAAGAATGGCATCGACGCAACCACGGCCGCAATCAGCCACACACTCCACAGACGCAAAGGAGAAATGCCAGTGTTCATCGGGCTTCTGATAGTCATCAAAAACCTCGGAAGGTTGATCTGGAACCCTCCACGCAAGGTATTCTCGATTTGTTGGGTTATACGAAATGCACATTGCTTACGGAAGATGTCGCGTAGCTAAATCCGTGGCCGGCTTTCGATCTCATCGTGCTATATGTCATTTTTTTGACGAGTATACGCGCGCCACTGTAACCATTTGTTCGTCACCTCACACAAAGCTCAAGACATTCCTTTGCGCTCGCTCACGAAGGCACGGAGGTTCCTGGACAGGCGCGGGAAAAATGAAGCGATAAAGCAGACGAAATCGGTTTATCCGTCGCCGGTCACCAACGTCGTCGTCGGCTGTGCCGTTCGCTGGTATGACAGTTCGGCCTCTTCCTGCGCGGCAAACCGAACGAGACATGTAGAGACGACCACGCACGACAAGAATCTGCTATTCAAGGCGGTGGATTCGAGAAGCGCGGTTTGCCGTATGACGACTCGCCGACAGCACACAGAGGCCTCCTCCCGCGTCGAGGGCCTGGGCCCGCTAAGCCCCACGGGTCCAGACGTCCTTGCATTTCGTCATACGCCTTCGCACGATAGCGCGCGCCCTTGAAACGGTGCTGCGCGACTTCCTGATACGCAGGGCCTTCGTACCACGCGCGCGGCCTGTTTTCGAAGAGACTTCGCCGAGTAGCCACGTCAAACCGGTGTATCGACGGCCGAGCGTTACCCGGAGCGTTGTCTATGGGCCAGCAACTGGCCACGTTCGAAAGCGGAGCCGCGTCCTGACGATGCGCTGCTGATCGACTGGCCGACGCGCTGCGCGCGGGATGAGGAGACCGTTAGAAGGTCCTCGTGGATAACGGTTTTGCGAGCCGGTGACTGTGTGGAGCGTAAGTACCGCGCGTTGTACGCCGCCTTCTTGCACCGGTTCGAAGTGACGCCTCGACACTGCCAGCCTTTGTCACGCTTCTCGCAGCTTACTGCGCGGCAGGAATCCACGCAGCGGTGGCCGCATCACTCGAACGGAAGGCAGGGAATTTCTCGCCAAGATCCGCAATCGTTTTGATGTCGTTCTTCAACAGATCGTCGCGCGTGATCAGCGTCGGCTTTACCGCGATGTGATGACCCGGGTCCTGTCCTGCCACCAGCAAGGCCGCCGCACGTACCGACACGGCGCCGACCACGGCGGGATTGGTCGCCGCTGTCGCCACCCAGGCGCTGCCTGGCGCGCGGATCGCTTCGATATCGGCAGTCGAAATGTCCGCACTGTAGATGCGCAGCTTCGACGACAGCCTGGCTTCGTCAGCGGCCAGTTTGGCGCCGCGCGCAAATTCGTCGTACGGTGCGAACACGACGCGGATCTCCGGATGCGCGCGGTACGCGGCCGACGCCTGATTCGCAACGGACTGCGCGATCGGGTTATCCACCGTGCCCCAACGCGCCTTCTCCTGCACGTTCGGATGCGCGCGCTTGAAGTCGCGCCACACCGCGTCACGCCTGTCGAGCGGCGCGAAGCCCGCGACATACACGTAACCCGCTGCGAACGCGTCGCCGTTGTCCTTCACAGCCTGATCGAGCAACAGCGACGCGAGATCGTGATCGCTCTGCTCGATTTGCGGCACCTTCGGATTGGCGAGATCCACGTCGAACGCGACGACCTTGACGCCCTTGTCCAGCGCACGCTGCACGACGTCTTTCAGCGACTCCGGCAAGCCGTGATTGACGATGATCGCCGAGACACCCAGGCTGATTGCCTGCTGGATCTGCTCGCGCTGCTCCGACGCATCCTGGCGGCCCTCGTAGATGCGCAAGTCGACACCTAGCGCCCTCGCCTGCTTCTGCGCGCCCGCTTCGTAAGCCTGGAAGAAGTCACCCGTCGACAGATAGTTGACGAGCGCGATCCGCACACCGCCCTTGTCGAACGGCGCCGGTGCGCCTATGAGCGGCTCGCAATGTGCGGATACGGCAGACAGCACGGCAGCCGAGCACAACGTCAGTGCGCCCAGCGCACGCACCCAGATCGAACGGCTTTGAAACAGCGATTTCATCGAAAGTCCCCTTGTTTGATGCCTGATTACTGGCAGCGTCAGTTCCATGCGTGACGTGCCGGTTTCACGCCGTTCAGATAGTAGTTGCCGACGAGGTGATACTTCCATCGGACGGGATCGTGCAGCGTATGCGTGCGCGCGTTGCGCCAGTGACGGTCGAAGTTGTGTTCGCTTAGGGTCGACTGGGTGCCGGCCAGTTCGAAGAGCTTTTCGCCGGCCAGCAGCGCGATTTCGGTCGTCAATACTTTTGCCTCGCCGACGGCGACCGAGGCACGCGCGACATCGTCTGCCGTGGTCGCGCCTTTGGCCGAGAGTTCGTCGAGCGCGCGTGCAGCGCGTTCGAGCAGGGCTTCGGCGGCATGCAGCTGGACGTGCAGGCGGCCGATTTCACGCAGCGTAAGCGGATCGTCGCTGGCCTTGTCGACACCGCTGTCGACCCACGGTCGCGTGCGCGTGCGAACGAATTCGAGCGTATCGGCGATGGCGGCTTTCGCGATGCCTGCGTCGATGGCAGCCTGAATGATCTGCGACACGGGGCCATTGAGTGTTGGTTCGTCGGAAACGCGCTGCGCAGGCAGCACATGCGACGCCGGCACGCGCACGTCTTCCAGCATGACCGTACCGCTTGCCGTCGTACGCTGGCCAAAGCCGGACCAGTCGTCGATGACTTCAAGGCCCGCCGTGCCCTTGGGGATATACGCGAGCCACGCTTTGCGTTCTTCATCGAGGCCAAGCACGGGCACGTAGTGCGCGAATAGTGCCCCTGTCGAATAGAACTTCGTGCCGTCGATCACATAGTCGTCGCCATCGCGCCGCACCGTGGTCCTGAGATCGAGCACGTTCTTCGTGCCCTTTTCGGAGAAGCCGTTGCCGAAGCGCTTGCCCGCCAGGATTTCCGCAAAGAAATAGCGCTTTTGTTCTTCGGTGCCTGTCAACACGATCACATCGACCAGGCCGAAATGATTCTGCGGCAACTGGCCAAGCGACGGGTCGGCCGCAGAGACGATCTTGATGACCTCCGTCAGCGTGACGAACGACACACCCGCGCCGCCATACGCCTTCGGCACCGTGATGCCCCACAGCCCCGATTGCGAGAACCACTCGATTTCTTCGCGCGGCAACCGGCGCTCGCGATCGCGCTCGGATGCACCCGCCGCAATACGCCGCGCCAGCTCATGCGCGACGGCAATGGCTTGCGCATCGTCGGCGATCACCCGCACCGCGCGGGCATGCGCGTCCGTCTGCTGTTGATCGGCTACGTCGGTTTCGGCCATGAATGTCTCCCTTTGATGACGATTGGCACAATCTAGCAACGCTCGTCACGAACACAAACTGAGCGATTCGAAATTAGATATGACGTCGATGCGCGGATGGTTTTCTCGTCTCACACGCGCGCACCCGAACGCGAGCCGACACTGAATGTGAAAGCCAATGCAAACACGAGCAGCACGCCCTTGATGAAGTCCTGCATGTAGTACGGCGCGTTCAGCATGGTCAGGCCGTTGAGCAGCACGCCGACGAACACCGCGCCCACCACCGTGCCGAGCACGTTGGGCCGCTTCGCGCCCCATACCGCGTAGCCGACCAGCGCCGCCGCGACGGCGTCGAGCAGCAACGAATGCCCCGCGCTCACATCGCCCCGGCCGACGCGTGCCGCAATCAGCACACCGCCCAACGCGGCAATCGTCGATGACGCGACATAGGCCGCGATGCGATAGCGAGCCGTCGGCGCGCCGGCGAGGCGCGCGGCCGTTTCGTTGCCGCCGATCGCATAGATCACCCGGCCCCAGCGCGTCGCCTCCATGACGAAGCACGCCACCGCCGTCAACGCCGCCAGCAGCAGAACAGGCAGCGGCACGATGTCCAACAGGCGCGAACGCCCCAGCGCGAGAAACAGATCGGGAAAGCTGCCCGTCGCTTCCGTGCCGTCGGGCAGCACGGTGCCCGTCGCAAGCGAACGCCCGCCTGTCGGAATCAATTGCAGACCCGCCAGCAGGAACAGCGTGCCGAGCGTGGCAAGCTGGTCGGGCACGCGCAGACGTGTGATAAGCACACCATTGAACAGGCCCGCGACCACGCCGAATGCCAGACAGGCCAGCACGGCGCTCCACGCTCCGCCATGCCATACGATCAGCACATAGCTCGCGACCATTTGCGCGGTTGCAGCGACGCTGCCTACCGAGAGATCGAAGCCGCCTGCCGCCAGCGTGATCGTGACGCCTATGCCCAGCAGCGCGACGATCGAAACGGCCTGCAGAATGCTCAGCAGATTGTCGACGTTCAGAAAGGCCGGCTCGCGCACCGCGAACACGACGATCAGCACGGCCAGCACCAGCAGGATGCCCGTGCGTTCCAGATGCTCGCGCAGACTGCCCGAGCGCGGGCGCGCCGTCGATTCGGCAGGGACGTTCGTCGTCACGGACGGGGTGGTGGATTTCATGAATGAGGGAGAGCAACAAAAGAAAGAGAATCGGCGGGAGCCGCGCGCTCGAGTGTCGTACCGCGATCGAAATGCACGACGCGATCGGCGATTTCGAACGCTTCTTCGAGATCGCTGACGAACACCAGCGTGGCACGCCCCGCCGCACGCTTGCGCAGCAGTGCCACGATGTCGGCGCGCGCGCCTGCATCGACGCCCTGAAACGGTTCGTCGAGCAGCAACAGCTTCGATGGTTCCGCGTGCCAACGCGCGAGCACGACCTTTTGCTGATTGCCGCCCGACAGACGCGACAGCCGGTCGTCCGGTCCCGTGCAGCGCACGCCGAATGCGGCAATCGCCTCGCCGGCCGCCGCCCGCTCCGTCTCACGACGCACGAAGCCGCCCTTATGCCAGCGTGACAAAAATGGAAAACTGAGCGTGCCCGCGATCGATGCGAACGGCACGCTGTCCGGAAAGAGCGACGAGCGCCAGCGGTCCTCTCCCGCGAGGTAGACACCCGCGCGAATCGCGTCAGCGGGCGAGCGCGGTCGCCATGGCTGGCCGAGCAACTGCATGTCGCCTTGCACGGCGCGCGTTTCGCCAAAGATGACGCGCGCGAGACGCGATTTTCCGCCGCCGATGGGGCCTGCGATAGCCACGATCTTGCCTTCTTCGACGTCCAGATCGAAAGGTATCGAGGCTGGCGTCAGCTTCAGATCGCGCGCGCTGAACACCACGTTGCTGGATGTGCCGCTGTCGTGCGGTGCAGCGCGATCGGCGGGCAGTGCATGGCCGATCATCGTTTCTACCGCGGCGTCGAAATCGATGGGCGGACGCAGATCCGCCACGATGCGGCCATCGCGCATGACGGTCACGCGGTCCGCGATGCGGCGCAGGTCACCTAGCCGGTGAGACACCAGCAAGATCGCCGCGCCGTCGGCACGCAAACGCTCGATCAAGGCGAAAAGCCGCTCCGCTTCGGGCGCAGAAAGACTCGCCGTAGGCTCATCGAGAATCAGCAACGACGGATTGCTGGCCAATGCACGCGCCAGGGTCACAAGTTGCTGCCCTGCCAGCGACAGCGTATGCAACGGCGCAGACAGGTCGACTTCAAGTCCGACGCGCAGCGCAAGTGGCCGCGCGGCATCGACGCGCACCGCTGGCGTCATACGCCACGCAGACGCCGCATCGCAAAGCTGATCGAGCAACAGGTTATCCGCAATAGATAAGGCCGGTACCACGGCATCGGCGGTGCTCTGATGCACGGTCGCGACGCCAAGCCGTTTGGCCTGCTGCGGCGACGAAGGCGCGAAGGTTTCGCCGCGCAAAGTCAGCGCACCGCTATCCGCTCCGTAGACGCCGCTGATTATCTTGACGAGCGTCGATTTGCCAGCGCCGTTCGCGCCCATCAACGCAACCACTTCTCCCGCACGGATGTCGAGGTCGAGATGGGTCAGCGCAGTCGTCGCGCCGAATCGCTTCGTGATGGAGACGGCCTTCAGGACAGGCTGATTCATTGCAGGGAGGATCGCTTCTGGATGCATGACCGTTCATGCTAGACAAGCTCGTCCATGCCGCAAACGAATCGCTATTCATATGCTTAGTATTCTCAACCGCTTGATGGCATTTTCTGTCCCCGCAGTCATACCACCGCTATCGCGCCGACATTAGTCGCCATACGGATAACGATCTGCCAATCCGTTATTTACGTGCGGCGAGCGGTGATTTTTATACTCGCCATTGTCCAGCGCTCAACCCGCGTCGTGGGCTTCGCTACTGCCTTTTCAAAGGATGTGCATGACCTCATCGAACGCCGCCGATCTCTCCGTCGGAACCGACTACGAATCACTCGCCAATCGCTTTCGCCCAATCTTCGAGCGGATCGCCGAGGGCGCGGCACAGCGCGACCGTTCGCGCGAATTGCCGCATGAAGCGATTGGCTGGCTCAAGGACGCGGGCTTCGGCGCAGTGCGGATACCGGTCGCGCATGGCGGTGCCGGTGCGTCGCTGCCGCAACTGTTTCGTCTTCTGATCGAACTCGCTGCGGCCGATTCGAATCTGCCGCAGGCGTTGCGCGCGCACTTCGCTTTCGTCGAAGACTGGCTGAATGTGCCGCCCGGCACCGCGCGCAACACCTGGTTCGACCGTTTCGTGAGCGGACAACTGGTGGGCAGCGCGTGGTCCGAAGTGGGCGACGTCGCCGTCGGCACGCTGTCGACCAGGGTATCCCGACGCGATGG
Organism: Paraburkholderia sp. JPY465; assembly: GCF_050436725.1. Lineage (NCBI taxonomy): Bacteria > Pseudomonadati > Pseudomonadota > Betaproteobacteria > Burkholderiales > Burkholderiaceae > Paraburkholderia > Paraburkholderia sp. JPY465. The sequence goes on along the minus strand of NZ_JBNDMT010000006.1, from coordinate 61,206 downwards.
CCAGTACGTGCTGAATGGCTCGAAGTACTACAGCACAGGTAGCATCTTTGCCGAGTGGATCGACGTGCTCGCGAAACGCGAGGAAGACGGCGCCGACGTAATCGCCGCCGTCAGCACGAATCAACCCGGTGTGTCACGCAAGGACGACTGGGACGGGTTCGGCCAGACAACCACGGGCAGCGGCACGACGGTATTCACCAATGCCTCGGTCGATGCCCATAACATCATTGCGTTCGAGCGGCGCTTCAAGTATCAGACCGCGTTTTATCAGTTGGTGCATGTCGCCACACTGGCGGGCATCGGTGCGGCCATTACGCGCGACGTCGGCACGCTGGTGCGGCAGCGCAAGCGCATCTATAGCCACGGCAACGCGCCGCACGTGAGCGAAGACGCGCAGATCCAGCAGGTGGCGGGCGAAATCGCCTCATGGGCCTATGCGGCACAGGCGCTGACCGGGCAGGCGGCGCAGCCTTTGCAACGCGCGTACGAAGCCCGTTTTTCCAACGATGCCGAAGCGCAGCATCGCGCCAACGTCGATGCGGAACTCGAATCGGCGCAGAGCCAGCTGGTCGTGTCGGACCTCGTATTGCGCGCGGCGACGCATCTGTTCAATGCGCTCGGTGCGTCGGCGACCAGCACCACGCAGGCGCTCGATCGTCACTGGCGCAACGCGCGCACCGTGTCGTCGCACAATCCCCTCGTCTACAAGGCGCGCATCGTCGGCGACTGGGTGATTAACGGCAAGGAGCCGCCGTTTATCTGGAGTATCGGCAACGGCCCCGGCCGAGGGAGCAAGTGAGCGTCATGACCAAACCCATTCGCTTCAATGCATTCGAGATGAATTGCGTCGGTCATCAGTCGCCGGGCTTGTGGGCGCATCCGCGCGACCGCTCCTGGCAATACAAGGATCTCGAATACTGGACGGATCTCGCGAAGGTATTGGAGAAAGGTATTTTCGACGGCATCTTTATCGCCGACGTGATCGGCTATTACGACGTCTACAAAGGCAACAACTATCACGCGCTGCATCAGGCCGCGCAGATTCCCGTCAACGATCCGCTGCAACTCGCCGCGCCGATTGCGATGGTCACCGAGCACCTTGGCATCGGCATCACGGCGTCGACGAGCTTCGAGCATCCGTATACCTTCGCGCGCCGCCTCTCGACCGCCGATCATCTGACGAAGGGCCGGCTCGCGTGGAATATCGTCACGTCGTATCTGGAGAGCGGCGCGAAGAACATCAGCGAAGGCGGATTGCGCGATCACGGCAATCGCTATGAAGTCGCGACGGAATACGTCGAAGTCTTGTACAAGCTTCTGGAAGGAAGCTGGGAAGACGGCGCGGTTGTCCGCGACCGCGAGAAGCGCGTGTTCACAAACCCGGAGAAGGTCCACGAAATCGGCCACAAGGGCAAGTACTTCGAAGTGCCCGGCTATCACCTTTGCGAGCCTTCTGCGCAGCGCACGCCGGTGCTCTTTCAGGCGGGTGCATCGGGTCCGGGTAAGGCATTCGCTGCGCAGCACGCCGAATGCGTGTTCGTCGCCGCGCCGACGCAAGCCGTGCTGAAAAACTACGTGAGCGATGTGCGACGCCAGGCAGCGGAAGCAGGCCGCGATCCGGACAAGCTGCTTATCTACAACCTCGTCACCGTGATCGTCGATGAAACGGATGCGAAGGCGCAGGCGAAGTTCGAAGAGTACAAGCGCTATGTGTCGTATGACGGGTCGCTCGTGTTCATGTCGGGATGGACGGGTATCGACTTCGGCCAGTACGCGCCCACCGATCTCGTGAGACGCGTCGAAACCAACGCCATCGTCTCGGCCGTCGAACATCTGTCAGGGGGCGACAAGGCATGGACCATCGAGGAACTCGCGATCTGGGGCGGCGTCGGCGGCATGGGTCCTGTATTCGTCGGCTCACCTTCGACGGTGGCGGACATCCTGCAGCAATGGGTCGAGGCGACCGGCGTTGACGGATTCAATCTTGCGTATGCCATCGCGCACGAAACGTTCGAAGACGTCGTCCATTACCTCGTGCCGGAGTTGCAGCGCCGTGGCGTGTACCCGACCGCGTACACGCCCGGCACGCTGCGCGAGAAGCTGTTCGGCGACGGTGCGCGTCTGCCGCAGACGCATCCGGCTACCCGCTTTCGCGATATCGAGCGGGTCAAGCGCGAGTCGCAACAGGTGCAGCCGGTCACGGCAACGCCCACCCTTGCCGAACCCCATGCGGTGAGGTAAGCGCGTTACGGCCCGTCATACCGCTGTTCACATTCCTGCGTCTATCCGGCCGTGCCAAGCGCTTATGCGATCTTGCCCGTGCACGCTTCGGCAAGCATCAGAAGAACAATAGCGTGCGCAGTTCGATACTCCGACGCGGTCTTGCGTCCGGCGGCGACGACGGATCATCGAATGCCGTATGTGCTGTCAGCCGCGCGACACCGTCGCCAGCGGAATCGTAGATTTTCAGGAGCAGGACTTCTTCCGGCTTCATCAGCGGAAAGTAGTACCAGCGGTGCTTCGGGTTGTACACGAACGCATAGGTCTCGCCGACTTTGTCCTGATAGATCAGATCCGCCGGCACCAGATCAGTCGGCGCGATACTGCGCGCATCGCACAACGCCAGCGGCGACGATTCGACCGTCGATCCGATCGGACGCCACAGGTTGACGATCGCCACCCTGCCTTTGAGCAGTTCTTCCGCTTCGTGCGGCGGCAGGTGATCGCGCACGCGGCGCGGACCCGATACGAAGGTCTGGTCGTTGTGAATGAACTTGACCGGCTCGCGCACGTTGCCTGGACGCGCCGCATGGCCATCGCGAATCGTGTGATCGAAGATGACGGCGCGCGTCGCGCCCGTCCAGCGCCTTAGCAGCGCCTCCGACTCGGGATAGTAAATGCGTTCTATCGCAGCAGGGTCCGTGAAATCGCGGAGCGCGCTCGCGTGCTGCCGCAACTCGAAACCGTTGCGGTCCAACGATAAACCACCCGGCGGCGGCGAAACCCGCGCATTGACGATATTCACACGCTGCGTCCGATACACGCCACTGCGCTGCGGCACGCCAGCAGGCGGCTCATAAGCGTAGGTAGCGGGCTTTTCCCCCGTCGCGACGAGATAGTTCAAGGCGGCTTCGACGACGGCCGGCTGTTCAATGACGACATCGCTCATTAGTTGCGCTCCTTGCCTGCGAGTGAACGAATTCAGTCCGGCGCTATTTCGCCGATGATCTGACACGAATCGGATGTGACTGTGATGTTGAAGTAGCCGGCGCGCGCATAGCGGGCAATGCGTTCGAGGCGCTCAGGATCGTCCTTCCACGTATGCTCTGGTACAGACGGCACAGGCCGCGCCTGCGCGCGCTGACGCACGAATTCGAACGGATGAAGCACGGCCAGACGGCAAAACGATGCGAGGCTCATCGACATGATGCGCCCTCCTGCTCATGGCAACAGTTGAATCTAGTCAGTGAAGTGGCAATGCACAAACAAGCATTTGTGCTTTGCTTTGCAACGTTTGGACCTTGTATAGGCTGGCCGTTCGAAGCGCGTGGCGCGTCTGCGCAGCGGCACACCCGCCGACGAAAGCCGACGCGCAGTCTGCTTCCCAAGGCGCGTCGGTGCGTCGGATGCACCGATGCTCTACACGATTTGCACATTCCTTCCGCCACGCTATCAATGTGCAAAACGCTTATTTGGGCGTCGCAAGGGTGGCTTTTTGGGCCGCTCACGAATGCCTCTTGAACGAATCAAGCGCACATCGTAGTTCGATCAAAAGCCGTTGAAAACGAATTGATCCGCACAACGATGTCAGCAGATGCAACAGCGTGGGCGGCTCAGAAGCGTGACTTACGACGACATCGGGACACCTCGCCAGCGGGACCAAAGCGGTTGTAAGATTGCTCGGGTGCCAGTTTGCCGGTCGTCCAGGGCCCCTTCGCAATGAAACTACTTCCAAAGCAACTGAACACCCGCCTGCAACTGCGCAAGCAACTGCGTCGCGCCAGCGGCTTTCAAATCGCTATTGCGCATCGCCTGCGACAGCTTAACGTGGAGGATTGGCGCACAGTCACTGCTGCGCAAAGCTTTTATTTTTCGCCTGAATACCTGCAAATGATCGAAGTGGCCGGTCCGGCCAATCTGGAGCCGCGCTACGCCTTGATCTCGGATGACGACGGACCGCGAGCCGCAGTTTGCATGCAAATCGTCCAGGTAAGCCTCGAGCACTTCGGTGAACCAGGCAAGCGCAAACTCAAAGTGCCGCTCACCGAGCGTATTCTTGTCTGCGGCAACCTGCTCAGTTACGGGCAGCACGGCGTTTGTTTCGCGCCCGGCAGTACTCCTGCGGAACTGTGGCCCGCCGTGGCGGACGCACTGTATCGTACCCGGCGATGCGAAAAGCTGGACGGACAGACCAACCTTATTGTGGTTAAGGACATTCTCGAAGCCGACAAGGAACCCAGCGCCTGCCTCGGCAAACTCAGCTATTCCGCCGTCGAAACCGAACCCAACATGGTGCTGACGCTACCCGAAGGCGTCCATACCCACGCTGACTATCTTGCCAATCTTGCTTCCAAGTACCGCAATGCGGTCAAGTCCCAGATCTACAAACCGTTCGATGCGGCTGGGTTCCGGATGGAACGTCTTGACGACGTGGCGTCGGTTACTGGACATCTGCAAGATCTTTACCTGCAGACCCACACCAATGCCAGGTTGCGGCCATTTATGCTGGATCAGGAATACTGGCCAGCGTTAGCGGCAGCCGCCGGCGCAAGAATCGTTTTCCACGTCGCGGTCAAGGGTAGCCATATTTATGGCTTCGTTGTCACGCTCAAGGACGCGGACACGGCGGTCGTCTGGCACATCGGTTTCGATCGCGAAGCTGCTACCTATGGCGTGCCGCTTTATCTACGCCTTCTGCATGCGTCGCTGACGCAGGCAATCGATTTCGGTTGCCGACGCGTCTCTTTCGGCAGAACGGCGCTCGCACCCAAAGCCCGCATCGGCTGCCGGCCGGAGCCGATGCAGGTTTGGGTGCGCCACCGCCAGCCTTTGCTGAACCGGGCGATCAGCCCTTTGCTGCGACTGATCCAGCATGAAGACGCGCCGGAATACTCTCCGTTCAAAAAAGACAACCAACCGCTCTGAAGCGCTTTGATATCTGCTCGAAGCAATCCATCAGGCCGCGGACCGCGGCCTACGTGACCGTCAGCTGCTGCGCGAGCCTGGCATCGCCTCCGGTTCGCGGTCCACACGCCGAAATTCAATGGTTTGCTGTCGGAGTTTTCACGCGTCAAGATCCATGTCGGTGCTGTTGCAGTTTGTGTTGTGTGTTCTTTTGTCTGCCGCGGCACCGCCTATGTGTCTGCCTGAGCGGTCGAAAACACGAACTCGCCTAAAGAGCCATGTCGATAGCCAACGCGTCGAGAGGCTTGCGCTGATAGCCATTCGTCGAGGAAGCAGGCGATGACGTTCTGAAAGGTTTGCGCGATCGAGCGATGCTGTCGATGCTGCTGCGGCACCGCCCGAGAGCGCGCCACATTAACTTACCCGCGGAGTTCTATGCAAAACGCTGGGAGCGGTACGGATCCATCAGGTTCACCATCACGCCGTCAAGCAATTCGGTCGTGATGAACTGAGACAGTCCGGCCGCAAGACTGATGCCTGCGTTCGTTGTAATGGAAAGCACGCCGGGCAGGTCTTCAGAACGGCTCACGACGGGCAGTCCATCAGCGGGAATGACGCGACGCGTTTCGGTCACTTTCTCCACGACGGCGTCCTTCAAGCCGGGCAGCACGCGCGCGGCGACACGTACAAGCTCCTCGGGGTCGGGCGTGCCTGGATCGCCAACGGGCGAACCGGAGAAGTGCCTGGCGATGACCACACGACCGTCGATGCGCTGGATCGCGTGAACATGCGAGCCAAGAATGACCGAATCGAAAATGCGTGGCAACGGCGCGAGATGGACGACGCTCCCCATGCTGTGGATGAGCGGTGCCTTAAGCCCCGTGCCTTCGACGAGTTCCGGGTTCGCGATGCCGCCCGCGAAGATGAGAATGTCGGCCTCGCGCTTGCCACTTCCGCTCTGGATCTCGTAACCGCCCGCCGTCTTCGCGAAGCCTAGATACGCATCGTGTGGCGAGTATTGCGCCCCGTGTGCGACCGCGGCATCGAGCATCCTTGACGTTAGCTGCACCGGGGACATCATCCCTTCGTCGGGCGTGTAGAAAATGTCCGTCTCGGCTCCCGGCTCAAACCCCGGCTCAATCTCGCGTGCCTCGGCCGCGGTGACGCGGTACGTCGGGCTGCCCCAGCGCAGGCGCCGGTCCAGTTCCGCCGCGAGTTCCCGTGCCTCCTCGGTGCCGGGCTCGGCGCTTTGAAAGCAGCCTGACCAGCGAATCGGCAGACCGTCGATTTCGCTTTGCAGGTAACGCCAGCGCAGGTGCGACAGGCGATGCAGATTGAAGTAATGCTGCGCGCCAACTTCGCCAAGCGAGTCCGCATTGCGGAACTTCGTCTGATTCGTTATCCACGCGAATGATCCAGAAGTGGCGCCTTTCGCGACTTCGTTCTTGTCGAGCACGGTGACGCGCGCGCCGCGTTTCGCGAAATCATAAGCGAGTGTGGTGCCGATGATGCCAGCGCCGATGATGATGACTTTAGGTGCCGAATTCATAGAGTGCCTCTTTGCATTGGTGCAAGAAGTGTTGCCAGGGTGAGATTCTTAAGTCCGAGTTGCTGTGGCTGACCGGCGTCAGCGATGGCTACGCCGTCCTTTCCGCTCAGCTGCGAGCCTCTCTTCGCTGCAGAGAGTGTTCGCTGGCGCTCGCTGCCATGCTCGGAGCATTCGCCGCGCCGAGCGACACGTTACGGGTCTCGGGAGCCATGCGAACCGATACGAGCAGGCCAATCAGGCTGATCCCACCCGCGATAAGCAGACCAGTCGCGCTTCCAAAATGGACTAGCACGGTAGGAAGGAGGAACGTTCCTGCCGCGGCTCCGATGCGGCTTGCAGACATCGCGAGTCCCATACCGGTTGCACGAAGATCAGTCGGAAAAACCTCGTTCGGGTAGATGAATTGCAGCCCGGAGCCGGCAGCTTCAGCCACCGTGAAGAGAACGAACAAACCGATCGCAACCGTGGCAATGTTCGACATCGGCGTTGCCAGAAGAAAAAGCGCGAGCGTTGCAAGAACGAAAGAGACCAGACAAAGCGTGCGCCGACCGACGCGGTTGACGACGAACATGCCGATCGCAGTTCCGACGATGGCAAATGAAATGATCACGAGCGAGCCGGCGAGTGGCTGAGTGACGCCGAGCGATTTCAATAGCATCGGTTGAAACGTCTTGATTGCGAACGAAGGCGCAATCTGACACATCCAGAAGATCGAGCAAAACACCAGCATGCGCCCATAGCCTCGCGAAAGCAGTTCGCGGATTTTGGACAGCCCGAGGCCACGCCCGGAGGTGCTGACTCGGGTTTCAGCAACGAGCGCCTCAAAGTCAACCTGCGGCCCAAGATGCTGTGCCACGATGCCACGAGCGGCGTCTACGCGTCCTGCGGAAATCAACCAGCGCGGCGACTCGGGGATGTTAAGGCGCAGCAGCAGGAAGATTGCCGAAGGAATCGCAGCGCTTGCAAGAATGTAGCGCCATACACCGCTTTCGCTGCCGCTAACGATCAAACCCGTTGCAAGGCTTATGGTGTATCCGACCCAGAGCAAAAGCACGAGGCTCGCGAGCACCGGCCCGCGAAGCTTCCGAGGCAGAAATTCAGCTGCCAGCGCGGTCGCTATGGGATAGTCCGCGCCCAGCGCAACCCCCATGACGAAACGAAGGATGAACAACGTCGTCACGTCATGCACGAACAGGTGCGCGAGTGAGCAGATAACGAATACGGCGAGATTAAGCACATACATCTTCTGGCGGCCGAAGCGGTCCGTCATGGGTCCGAAAACCAGGCCGCCGGCGAACATGCCGATCAGGCTCGACGCGCCGATCAGACCGATCTGCAGCGCGTTCAGCGCGAGGTCCTTCGCAATGAACGGCAGCGCTACAACGATGATCCCTAGCAGATACCCGTCACAGAACGGTCCCCCTGCCGCCACGAGGGCTATCCTCTTATGAAAGCGGCTCGGAGGTAAATCTTCGATGCCGACGAGTGCCTTGCCCATATGTGCCTCCAAACGTTACCGAATCAAATGACGGGATTTGTTTTTCTATTCAGCTAGGCTAAGGTGGGGGCACAATATCGGTCAATGTCAGATTTTATTCACCAAATATCGAAGGATTCGATATGCTGTTCAGCGAGGAGATCAACACGTTCCTGGCGGTGGTCCGCTCGGGAAGTTTGCTTCAGGCGGCCGAGATCGTATCTACGACGCAATCGACAGTCTCGTATCGGATCCAGTCCCTCGAGCGCCGGTTAGGACATCCGCTGTTGCGGCGTTCGAGGGGCGCGCGGGGCATATCGCTGACGGCGGAAGGTGAGCGTTTTCTCGACATTGCCGAGCGCTGGAAAATGCTCGAAATAGAGGCTGAGCAACTTCAGGCGAACCAGGTGCGGCACCTCGCTGTCGGTTCCGTGGACGCCGTTGCAATCAACGTGCTACCGCCGTTTGTCGCTGCGCTCTCTAATGAGACACCGCCTGTCCAATTACATATGGAAAGCTCGCGCTATTTCCAGCTCGCTAACCGGGTTGTTTCTGGTCACCTTGACGTAGCCTTCACACTGACTCCATCCGAACACGTCGATCTTGTTTCAAGAAAGATCCGAGACTATGCGATGTTTGTGGTCTACGCTGCGTCGGGTTCAGCCCCGTTGCCCGAAGTTCTCGACATGACGGATCTCGATCCATCAAGAGAAATTCATCTGCCGTGGTCGCCTCAGTTCGATCTATGGCGCGCTCGGCGCGGGTTTTCGCGGCACGTAAATTGGGTGGAGAAAGCACACATGCTGGCGCCGATGCTGAGAAACGGAGCGTGGGCCATTGTTCCTGCTTTTTTAACGACGCCATTGGCCAAGGAAACCGGATGCACGATCCATCGGATCGCTTTAAATCCACCCGATCCGCTTTCTCTTTTCATGATTTTGCGCAAACAGAGTGGCGATCCCAATGCACGACTGCAGCAACTCATCGAGATGGCTCTCACAGCCCTCAAATGACGTGACGCGGCAATAGAAGGAGAGGCCGGCGAAGATCACCTTTTCACGCTTCGCTTGCGGGTCTTCTTCGGCGTTGAGTCCGGCACTATCCGCGCCATTTTCTCCATCAGCTCGTCGTGCTCCTCGCGCAGCACTTCGATGAACGCGGACGCCAGCCGTTCGCGCGGCCGGTGCGGCGGGAACAGCAGATACATCGGGAACATCACCGCCGGCGAGAACGGCCGGATCGCGATGTCCGGCCCGACGAAGTCCAGCGCCACGCCTGGATGTGCGAGCGTCACACCCATGCCGCAGCGCACCAGCTCGCAGCAGATCGCCGTATATTGCGCCTCGATCGCCAGCTTGCGTTCGACGCCCGCCCGCAGGAACACCTCATCCATCTGCGCGCGCGTGCCGTCGCCGTGACACAGCGAGATGAACGACTCGCCCTCGAGATCAGCGGGCCTGATGACAGCCTTTGAAGCAAGCCGGTGCACCGCCGGCATCACGCACACGGCGGCCACTTTGGACAGCATCTCAACTTCGCAATTCGACGCCTCGCTGATGTACACCGCCACGCCCAGATCGCAGAACTGCGACGCCGTCCAGTGATTCACCGTGCCCGACGTATTGACGTGCAGCGACACGGTCACACCGGGATGCAGCGCCTGAAAACGCTTGATCGCATGCGGCACGAGTGTGAGACCCGCTGAAGGCATCGCCGCGATGCGCAGACGCCCACTGCCCAGATTGCGGATCTGCGCAGCGGCGTTCGTGAGCCCCTGCAAGCCGACATACGCGCGCTCCACTTCGCGGAAAAACGCTGTGCCCTCGCTGGTTGGAATCAGCCGCACGCCGCTGCGCTGGAACAGCAGCAAGCCGGTCTCACGCTCCAACTGCGAGATCAGACGGCTCACATTCGGTTGCGACGTGAAAAGCGCTTTGGCCGCCGCCGTCATCGACCCGGCTACCATCACCGCCCGAAATGCCTCGACATGTTTCAGGTTCATCGGCTTCAACCCATATCAACAATGTATAGATTGCTATTTTATTCGTATTGGACTATATGACCATCCCGGCACAGACTGTGATGCATGGACACGCCACCAGAGCGTCCATTCCCACACTGACTGGAGATCGCCGTCATGCAAGAATCGCCGCGCCGCCGTTGCCGTTCTACGCTCCGCGCCCTCGTCTCCGCACTGTCCGTCGTCTGTCTGACCGCTCCCTTCCACGTCCACGCCGAAACCACGCTGTATGTCGCGAACGTCGGCGGCTCGAACGAGCAGTTGTACCGGCAGAAAGTCATTCCGCCGTTCGAAAAAACGCATGACGTGAAGATCGTCTATGTGGCGGGCAATTCAAGCGACACGCTCGCGAAGCTTCAGGCGCAGAAAGGCCATCAACAGATCAACGTTGCGGTGATGGACGACGGCCCCATGTATCAGGCGATGCAGCTCGGCCTGTGCGCGAAGGTCGAGGATGCGCCCGTGATGAAAGACCTCTACCCGCTCGCGCGGCTGGGCCCGACGGCCGTCGGCGTCGGCATGGTCGCGACGGGCATCGGCTACAACGAAGAGGCATTCAGAAAGCTCGGTCTGCCCGCGCCCGATTCATGGCAGGCGCTCACCGACAAGCGCCTGAAGGGCAAGCTCGGCGTGCCGCCCATCACCAACACGTATGGACTGCATACACTCGTGATGCTCGCGCGCCTGAACGGCGGCGGCGAAAAGAATATCGACCCCGGCTTCAACACGATGACGAAGCAGGTCGCACCCGACGTGCTGTCGTGGGCGCCGACGCCCGGTGAGATGGACGGCCTGATGCAGGCGGGCGACGTCATCATGGCGCCGTATGGCAGCGGTCGCGCCGTCGCGTTGCAAAACACGGGCTTTCCGCTCAAGTTCGTGTATCCGAAGGAAGGGGGCGTCGCGCTGCAGGTAGCGGCCTGCGCGCTCGCCGAGAACGCACAGCCGAAGCTGTCGCAGGAGTTCATCCAGTATCTGCTGAGCCCCGAAGTGCAGGCAATGCAGGCGCAAGCAATCGGACTTGGCCCCGTCAACCAAACGGTCAAGCTGACGCCCGAGGTCGCGGCGCGCGTGCCGTATGGTCCGGAACAGGTGAACAAGCTCACGGCGATGGACTGGACCACGATCAACCAGCATCGCACGGAATGGACGGAGCGCTGGAACCGCTCGGTCGAACGCTGAGCGGCGCAACCGCCTCATAGCCGCTCAACAGTTCCTACGTCCCGACTCCGCACAGGACCGACGCCATGACCTTTCTCACTCTGCAGGGCATCTCGAAGCGCTACGGCCATTTCACTGCGGTCGAGCAGCTCGATCTGTCCGTCGAACGCGGCGAGTTCCTGTCGCTGCTCGGGCCGTCCGGCTGCGGCAAGACGACCACGCTGCAGATGATCGCCGGCTTCGTGACGCCGAGCGCGGGCCGCATCACGCTCGGCGGACGCGACATCACGCACGAGCGCCCCGAAAAGCGCGGCATGGGTGTCGTGTTTCAGAGCTATGCGCTGTTTCCGCATATGACGGTGGCGGGCAACGTGGGCTTCGGTCTCGAAATGCGCAACATGAAGCGCGACGAGCGCGCGGCGCGCATCGCCGAAGCGCTTGATCTTGTGCGGCTCAACGGCCTGGACGCGCGTTATCCGAAGGAACTGTCGGGCGGCCAGCGCCAGCGCGTCGCGATCGCGCGGGCGCTGGCGATGCGCCCCAACCTGCTGCTGCTCGACGAACCGATGTCGAATCTCGATGCGAAGCTGCGCGAGGAAATGCACATCGAACTGCGCGCGATCCAGAAGCGCCTCGGCATTACGACGATCCTCGTCACGCACGACCAGGTCGAAGCGATGACGATGAGCGACCGCATCGCCGTGCTGCACAAGGGGCGCATCGCGCAACTGAGCACGCCGTTCGATGCCTACGAACGTCCCGCTACGCCGTTCGCATCGACCTTTCTGGGGCGTACCAACACGCTGCCTGGCGAAGTGCGTGAGCGTAATCCGCGCTGCGCCGTCGTGGATGTGGCGGGCACGACGCTGCACGTGCCGCACGAAGGGCGCGATGTCGAAGGCGCAGTGCACGTCTACATTCGCCCGGAGAAAGTACGCCTTGCGAATGGCGACGCGCGCATGCACGGACGTATTGCGAACCGCGTGTTCATCGGTAACCAGTGGCTGCTCGAAGTCGATACGGCGCTCGGCAAACTCCATATCGCGCAGCCGAACTTCGGCGCGCCGCCGCCCGACGAAGGCCATGAAGTGGGACTCTCGTTCACAGACGACGATCTGCGCGTGCTGACCCGGGAGCGTGCTCATGGCAACGCTTGACGATTCACGCGCGGGCGCGGCGCCCTGGCTGCTCTCTTCGCCGGCACTGCTGCTGTTCGGCGCGCTGCTGTTCGTGCCGCTCGTGCTGACGCTGCTGCTGTCGTTTCGCGTGTTCAGCGATGTGGCCGGTGTGCAGGCCGCGTACACGCTGAAAAATTACGTCGAAGTGCTGAGCGATCCGTACTACGGCGAAATCTTTTTGCGCACGGTGGGTCTCGCGCTCGCCGTGACGCTGCTGAGCGTACTGCTCGGTGTGCCGGAAACCATCGTGCTCGCGCGCATGAAGCGGCCCTGGCAGTCGCTGTGCCTGCTGATCGTGCTCGGCCCATTGCTGATTTCCGTCGTGGTGCGCACGCTCGGCTGGCAGATTCTGCTCGGGAATAACGGCGTGCTCAATAACGCACTGCAAGCATTTCACATTACGTCCGAGCCGATCCGTCTCGTCTTCACGATGACGGGCATGATCATCGCGCTCACGCATGTGCTGGTGCCGTTCATGGTGATGTCGGTGTGGGCGACGCTGCAAAAGCTCGATCCGCACGTCGAATGGGCGGGGCTGTCGATGGGCGGTTCGCCACTGCGCGTGTTCCGCCGCGTGGTGCTGCCGCAGATCATGCCAGGTGTGCTGTCGGGTTCAATCATCGTATTCGCGCTGTCCGCGTCGGCTTTCGCGACGCCGGCGCTGATCGGCGGGCGCCGTCTGAAAGTGGTGGCCACCGCCGCCTACGACGAATTCCTCGGTACGCTGAACTGGCCGCTCGGCGCGAGCATCGCCGTGCTGCTGCTGATTGCGAACGTCGCGATCGTGATGGGTTGCAGCCGTCTCGCCGAGCGCCGTTTCAAGCATATTTTCGAGTGACGCCATGAAACAGAACGGATTGTGGGGCCTGCTGTTCAACGCGCTGTTCCTCACTTTCATCCTCGCACCGCTCGTCGCCGTGATGCTGGTCGCGTTCACCGACAAGGGCTTCATCTCGATGCCCTTCGACGGAGCGTCGCTGCGCTGGTTTCGCGCGATCCTGGAGAACGACGACATCGTGTCGGCATTCTGGCTTTCCGTGCGGCTCGCGTTCGTGGCGGCGACCATCGGCGTGGCGCTCGCGGTGCCCGCCGCGCTCGCTATTGCGCGCTATCGCTTCGCGGGCCGTGGCGCGCTGATAAGCTTCTTCCTGTCGCCGATGATGATTCCCGCCGTCGTGCTCGGCATCGCGTTCCTGCGCTTTCTGTCACTGCTGCATCTGAGCGGCTCGTTCTGGGCGCTGGCGGCAACGCACGTGATCATCGTGCTGCCGTATGGGCTGCGCCTCGCGCTGTCGTCGGCCGTCGGGCTCGATCGCGATGCCGAACGCGCGGCGCTGTCGTGCGGTGCGAGCCGCTTCACCGCGTTTCGCCGCGTCGTGCTGCCGATGATCCGCACGGGCGTCGCCGGCGGATGGGTGCTGTCGTTCATCCAGAGTTTCGACGAGCTGACGATGACCATATTCGTCGCGACCCCCGGCACGACCACGCTGCCCGTCGCCATGTGCAACCAGATCGCGCAGACCATCGATCCGCTCGTCGCTTCCGTGTCGGCGGTGCTGATCGTCGGCACGGTTCTGCTGATGGTGCTGCTCGACCGCATGGTCGGACTGGACCGCATCCTCATTGGAGAAGCTCGATGATTCGTCACGCTACCGACAACCCCGACGTGCTCGTGCTGGGCGGCGGACTGGTCGGTTCCGCCGTTGCCTGGGGCCTTGCGCGCGAAGGCGCGAACGTCACCGTGCTCGACCAGGACGACGGCGCGTTCCGCGCGTCGCGCGGCAACTTCGGGCTGGTCTGGATTCAGGGCAAGGGCTATGGCTTGTCGCCGTATGCACGCTGGTCGCGCAGCTCGGCTTCGCGCTGGCCGTCGCTCGCTGCGGCGTTGCTCGACGAAACCGGTATCGACGTCGCGCTGCGCCAGCCCGGCGGCTTCCACTTCTTTTTCTCCGAAGACGAAATCGCAGAACGCGCGAAGCGTCTCGGCGCCTTGCAGCGTGAACTGGGCGACTACCCGTATCAGTTGCTCGATGCGCGCGAAGTGCGAGAGCGTATTCCCGAAATCGGGCCGGACGTGATCGGCGCGAGCTACACGCCGATGGACGGCCACGTCAATCCGCTCAAGCTGCTGCGCGCGCTCCACGCGGGCATGCAGCGGCGCGGCGTGAAGCTCGTCAACAACGAGGAAGCGCTGCGCATCACACCCGAACACGGCGGCTTCACGGTACAAGGCAAACTCGGCACCTACCGCGCGGCGCGCGTCGTGCTCGCGGCGGGCCTCGGCAATCGCGCGCTCGCGCGGCACGTCGGACTGCATGCGCCCGTCGCACCGAATCGCGGACAGGTGCTGATCAGCGAACGCGTCGCGCCGTTCCTGCGTTACCCGACCCTCAACGTGCGCCAAACCGACGAAGGCACGCTGCAATTCGGCGATTCGATGGAAGAAGTCGGTTTCGACGACTTCACGACGACGCCCGTGCTGTCCGACATTGCGCGGCGCGGCGTGCGCGCCTTTCCGCTGCTGAAGAACGTGCGGCTGGTGCGCACGTGGGCCGCGTTGCGCGTCTACAGCCCCGATGGTTTTCCGATCTACGACGAATCCGCACGCCATCCCGGCGCGTTCGTCGTCACCTGCCACAGCGGCGTGACGCTGGCCGCCGCGCACGCGCTGCGCATCGCGCCGTGGATCGCGGGCGGCGCGATGCCCGCTGAAATCCCCGCGCTGTCCGGCACGCGCTTTCTCGAATCCCCTGCACTCACCCCCGCTCACTGATTCCGACATGACCTCCACACCGCTCTTCAAGGCCTTGCCCGGCGCCGATGCGCCGGTCGACATCTGGTTCAACGATCAGCCGCTGCGCGTGCCGGGCGGCCGGTCGGTAGCGGCGGCGCTGCTCGCTGCCGGCATCGCGCGGTTCCGTGCGACACCCGTCTCGGGCGCGCCGCGCGCGCCGTATTGCATGATGGGCGCGTGCTTCGAGTGTCTCGTCGAGATCGACGGCGTGCCGAGCCGGCAAAGCTGCATGGTGACCGTGCGCGCCGGCATGCGCATCCGCTCGCAGGAGGGCGCGCGCGATCTGCCGCCCGTCGATGTTTCACGGGAGGACGCTCATGCCCGCTGATCACGCTGTCGAAACCGTGTCGAGTTTCCCTTCGGAAGCCGTCGATGTCGTCGTGGTCGGGGCCGGTCCCGCCGGCATGAGCGCGGCGACGCGCGCCGCGAGCGCTGGCCTGTCAGTGGTGCTGCTGGACGAACAGGACGCCGTCGGCGGGCAGATCTATCGGGCGATCGGCCGCGCCGATGCGCGCCGCAAGGAGATTCTCGGCCCGGATTACGCGGCGGGCGCATCGCTCGCCGACGCCTTCGCGCGCTCTGGCGCACGGCATGTCGCGCATGCGTCCGTGTGGCAGGTGACGCGCGAACATGCCGTGCACTATCTGAGGGACGGCAAGGTCGGCAGCTTCGACGCACGCCGCGTGATTCTGGCCACGGGCGCGCTGGAAAGGCCGTTCCCGATTCCCGGCTGGACGCTGCCCGGCGTACTGACGGCGGGCGCCGCGCAGATCCTGCTGAAAAGCGCGGGCGAGGTGCCCGCCGAGCCGCCCGTGCTGGCGGGCTGCGGTCCGCTGCTCTATCTGCTCGGCTGGCAGTACGTGCGTGCCGGCGTGCCGATCCGCGCACTCGTCGACACGACTCGTCACGAAGACCGCTGGCGCGCGAAGAAACATCTGCTGTCGGCGTTGCGCGCGTGGCCGTTCCTGAGCAAGGGCCTGCAACTGATCCGCACGCTGCGCGCCGCGGGCGTGCCCGTCTACGAAGCCGCCGACGATCTGCGCGTCGAGTCGAAGCAGGACGCGCAAGGCGTCGAGCGCGCCGCCGCGCTGAGTTTCAGCACGCAAGGCCGTGCGCAGCGGATCGACGCGAACGTGATCCTCCTGCATCAGGGCGTCGTGCCGAATACGCAGTTCACGCTGTCGTTGCGCGCGCACCACCATTGGGACGCCGCGCAGCTATGCTTCGCACCGACCACCGACGCATGGGGCGAACTCGACGTGCCGGGCATCTTCGTCGCGGGCGACGGCGGCGGTATCGGCGGTGCGCTGGCGGCGGCCGAACAGGGCGCGCTCGCCGCGCTACGGGTCGCCAGTCAACTCGGTGCCATCGATGCAGCTGCCTGCGAGCGCGAAGCCGAGCCGCACCGCCTCGCGCTGGAGAGCGTGATGCGCATCCGTCCGTTTCTGGACAGCCTGTACCGCCCGCGCGACGCGAACCGCATTCCGCGCGACGACGTGGTCGTGTGCCGCTGCGAGGAAGTGACGGCGGGCGACGTGCGCGGTTTCGTCGAACTCGGCTGCCTCGGCCCGAACCAGGCGAAATCGTTCGGACGCTGCGGGATGGGCCCGTGTCAGGGTCGCATGTGCGGCCTGACCGTCACCGAAATCATCGCCGACGCGCGCAAGGTGCCGCCGGGCGAAGTCGGCTATTACCGCATCCGTCCGCCCATCAAGCCGCTGACGCTCGGAGAACTCGCCGGTGAATGACGCTACCCGCTCCTCTTCCGGCGCCGTGCGCGAGGCCGACGTGCTGGTGATCGGCGGCGGGCTGCACGGCTCGAGCAGCGCGTTCCATCTGGCCGCGCGCGGCGCGAACGTGATCGTGCTCGAAGCCGACTACGTCGGGCGGCACTCGTCAGGCGTCAATGCGGGGGGCGTGCGCACGCTCGGCCGCCCGCTGCCCGAGATTCCGCTCGCGTTGATGTCGCGCAAAATCTGGCACAGCCTGCGCGAAACGATCGGCGACGACGGCGGCTTCGTGCCGTCCGGCCAGTTGAAGATCGCGGAGACGGAAGCCGAACTCGACGAATGCCGCGCCCGCGTCGCGCAACTCGAAGCGCACGGCTTCACGCACGAAAAGCTGATCGACCGCGCGAGCGTGCTCGAACTCGAGCCGGCGCTCGCGCGGCACGTGACGGGCGGCATCTGGGTCGAGCGCGACGGCTATGCGCTGCCGTTCAAGACCACCACCGCCTTCCGACTCGCCGCGCAGCGGCATGGTGCGGCGTTTTTCGAAGGCACGCCGGTCACGCGCATCGAACAACGCGGCACGCGCTGGTTCGCGCAGACGCCGCGCGGCGGGTTCAGCGCGGACAAACTCGTCGTCACGGCGGGCGCGTGGGCGGGACAACTGGCCGAACAAGTGGGTGAACGCGTGCCCGTGCACCCCGAAGGGCTGATGCTGATGGTCACGCATCGCGTCGCGCCGTTCTGCCGCGCGACGCTGGGTGCAACCGGGCGTCCGTTGTCGTTCAAGCAGTTCGACAATGGCACCGTCGTGATCGGCGGCAAGCTGATCGGTATCGCCGATCTGCACGGCCGGCATGGCGAAGTCGATTTCGCGCGGCTCGTGCGTAGCGCCAATACCGTCGTCGATCTCTTCCCGCATTTGCGGCATCTCGGCGTGAACCGCGCGTGGGCCGGCGTCGAAGCATTCACCGACGATGCGCTGCCCGTGCTCTCACCTAGCCGCCGCGCGTCGAATCTCGTCTATTCGTTCGGCTATTGCGGCAGCGGTTTCCAGCTTGGACCGGCCTGCGGGCGGCTCGTATCCGAACTCGTGCTCGACGGCAAGGCTTCGCTGCCGCTCGACGACTTCGCGATCGACCGCTTTACGCGCCAGTCCGTGCCGCAGCCGACGGCCAGCGCCGCCGCGCACTGATCGCAGCCGAGCGCCGCCCGGCGCGCTTTCCTGTACTCAAACCAAGGAGAGCCGGGCGAAAAATCGACCGCCATAAGCCCATTCCGTCACGTCGACGACGCGCGCGTGTTGAATCAACTTGCGCACTGGGTACCCGAACCGGATTTGCGACAGCGCATCCTGGTCATCAATCCAACTACGCTTTATGGCTTTTGCTGCATTGTCCGGGTCCCGGAGGTTTTCAGAACCGGTACTTGAACCGGATCTGGCCGCCATTCTCGACCTCGTGCGCGGCAACGACGCCGTCATACTCCAGACGCACATCGAGACGTTTGGTCGTATAGACCTCTACCCCAGCGGAAAACTTGCCTGCAACGTGCGCATTGGTGAGCGTATTGGTGAAGCTGCCGAAACCCGGGGCAGCGGCGAACGACGCGTTGGTCGTGTAGCTATTGCCTGCAATGAAGCTCACCCCGGCGCCGACATAAGCGTCGACGGTCGCTGACCCGATCTGCGCGCGCGTCCCGATCCGCAGATTCGGCGTGCCGGTCGCAATGATGCTGTTCGCACTATTCACCTTCAGGTTGAGCGCGCCCGCACCGCTCTCCGTGTAGCCCGGGAGATTGATGTAGTTCAGGTCGCCGTCGAGCGCCGGCTCCAGGTAGAAACGGCCGAACGGAATCTGATAGGCCGCGCGCATGTGCATTCCGAGATTGAACGAATTGGGCGAGGCGGTCGCCACCGCATTGGCGCTCGGGATCACGCGCGAGCTGTTCAACCAGCCGTAGCTCGCGTCCACCGCACCGCTGAAAGTCCATGGCCCGACCTCGTGCTTGAGCGCGACGACGCCAAGAAGCGCATTGCCGTTGGCGCTCGTCAGGTTGTCGTTGCCGGTGAAACGGTCGGTCTCGTAGCCGATGGCGCCACCGAGGAACCAGCCGGGCTGTAGCTGGACCTGCCCGCCGACTTTCATCGTCGTACCTTGCCAGCCGAAACCTGGGAACGAAGCGTCGGCGCTGCGGTTTTCCCACATGCCCGTGGCGCGGAACCACACGCAGGAGCCCTGCTTTCTCACGGTGGTGTCGTCGTCGCCGAACTCTGGACAACTGAAGACGGAGCGCGAGAATGCCTGGCTGGACTGGTAGCGCGCAGCGGCAACGCCGAGCAACTCCTGGCCGGAAACGGCGGTTAGCGTCTGGGCATAGCCCGCCGTGCTACCGGCGCTACCGAAAGCTCCGAAGATGGGAGCAAAGGTAGGATCGGCACTGTTCCACAACCGGTCCAGATTGGCTGCGACACTCTGCTGCGTGGCCGAAGCCCCCTTGCTCGCACCGACGAAGTCCGCATCGGTCTTGATCGTGACGGTGTTGCCCTGCACCAGCGGCGTGAAGCGGTAGACCGGCGTAGAAGAACCCGTGAGCGCCGTATCCGGCCGAATTCCGCCGGCCGCCGACAGCACGGTGCTCGTGCTCTTCAGATAGCTCACCGGATCGGCCTGCACCTTGCCGGCAAGCGCGGCGGTACCCGTGATGTTGAGCAGATCGGACCGCTTGTTGGCCGGATCGATCTGTACGTTCAGCGTGCCAGTCGAACTCTGCACGAGATTGCCGGTGAGAATCGTATTGCCGATCGACTTCGCGCCGCCGACTTTCAGCGTACCGGCGTTGTTCACCGTGCCGCCTCCGACGTTCAGCGTGGCCGGTGTGTCGATAACGCCCCCTGGCAGATTGTTGACAACGCTGTTGCCGGGGCCACCAAGGACGTGGATGTCACCGGTGATAGTGCCGGAGTTGTTGACAGTGGTGGTGGCGGACGCCTCGCCATACAACGTGGGGTCCACCAGGATCGCGTATTTGCCCAAGGTCTGGATGGTGCCCTGGTTGGTGATGATGTTGTTATTGCCGCCGATCAGACGGACGGCGGCAGCGTCGCGAAACTCCGGGTCCAATCCCCCCATTGAGGAGGTCCGGAAATTGGGATCGGTCGTGCCGCCTATGACTTTCGACCCGGGCGCCAGGTGGATCGAGATTTGCCCGCCTTTCTGGCCGTCGCTTTGCGCGAGGATGCCGGCGGACCCGACACCCGTGGCCATGACCGTGTCGTTATCCCTGACGTTGACGGCGACCAGGCCGCCCACGCCGGCGCCACCCGCGCTGCCACGTGCCACATCATGCAGCGGGCCGAGCGGGCTTGAGTTGTAGTTGGAGGCCACCAGACCACCGCCACCGCCGATCGATTGCGCGAAGATTGCCGGCGCGTACCGGCCGGTCGTCACGACCTTCCCGCCGTTTACCACGATGACGTTGACGGTGCCGCCATTGCCGCTGTTGGCAAATACCACGCCGCCCGTATTGTCACCGTAGTAGTTCGGGGCGGACGGGTCGCCGGCAAAGCCCCCGCCACCGCCGATCGATTGTGCGACGATCCCATACGCACCGTCGCCGGTGGTAGAGACAGTGTGATTGGTGTCCACGACAAGAACGTTGCCGCCATTGCCGCTCGCGCCGCCGGCGCCAACGAGCGCGTTCGTGTTCGTGTTGATCTGTCCGCCCGCCACGAACCCGCCCCCGCCGCCAATCGACTGCGCGACGATACCGTGCGCGTCAAGCCCGTTCGTCGTCACGTTGCCTTGCGTGTTGACAGTGACGCCGCCGCCATTTCCCGAACTGCCGTTCTGACCGCCGAAGCTCAGTGTCACCCCGTAGATGTCGGCGATCCGTCCCTGCGGATTCTGGACGGCTTTGGAAGGATCGAATGTCTCATCGCTGCTCGCGGTCGTCACGACACCGCCGCCGCCTCCGATACTTTGCGCGAGGATGCCGACGCTGTGCTTGCCAAGTGTCGTGACCGTGCCGCCGTTGCTGACGCTTACGTCGCCGCCATTCCCGGCGCCTCCGCCATTGCCGCCCACGGCGATCGACAGGCTTTTCAGCGAACCGCTGACCGCCCCCGACATCGCGCCGTTGCCGCCACCGCCGCCTACGCTCTGCGCGTACACGCCGAACGCTTCCACCCCCTGCGTCTCGACTGCACCATTTGCCTTCTGCACGACACTCACCACCCCGCCCGAGCCCGCCGCGCCACCGCTGCCGCCCACGGCGACCGCGGCCTGCACCTTCGAATCATTATTCGACTTGCCGGTCGAACTCGCCGCGCCGCCGCTGCCGCCGCCGCCGCCAATGCTCTGCGCGAAGATGCCGTGGGATTGCGCGCCATAGGTGCCGATCGCGCCGGTGTTGCTGGCGTTCACCGCGCCGCCCAGGCCACCCGCGCCGCCACTGCCGCCGACCGCCACGCCGACGCTGATCTGGTTCACGGTGCCCAGAACTTTCGATACCCCGTCCGGCTGCGTGAGAAGCTTTTCCAGGTCACCATAAGTCGCTTTGATTTTTTCGCCGAGCACTCCGACCTGCAGGATGTTGTTGCCCAGGTTCTGCACGTTCTGGTTGAGGCCAAGGCCCTGACCCAGAATGCCAAACAGCGTCTGGGCGTTGGAGATCGTGTCGAGGCCGCCGCTGCCGCCCGCGGCCGCCGCGCCCTTGCCGCCTTTGCCCCCGCCGCCGCCGACGCTTTGCGCGAAGATGCCGGTCGAGGCCGCGCCGCGGGTGACGATGTTGCCGTTGTTGGTCGTCGTCACCGTGTTGCCGTCGCCGCCGACGCCACCCTTGCCGCCAACACCCACGGCGATGGCATCTTTGCCGCCGCTGGCCGCAGCGGTACCTCCGCCGCCTGCGCCGCCGCCGCCGCCCACGCTCTGGGCGAACACGGCATCGGCGCCGTCGCCACGCGTCGCGATCGAACCGTCGTTGGTCAGGCCGACCGTGCCGCCCGTTCCCCCCGTTCCACCCGTTCCGCCCACCGCGATTGACGCGCTGAAGCTGGCCTTGGCGTTAGCCGCCGTTGCCGAGGCATCGCCCGTTCCGCCATTGCCGCCGCCACCGCCAATTGACTGTGCGAACACACCATGGGCGTCCTGGCCCAGGGTTGCGACGAGCCCTGAGTTTTCGAGGTTGACGGCGCCGCCCGTGCCGCCGCTGCCGCCGCTGCCCCCGAGAGCCACGGAGACCGACAGGGACGCCCCCTTGGCAGGCGACGCGGAGTAGGACGCGGCGGTTGCGTCGCCGCCCGTACCACCGCCGCCACCGACGGACTGCGCGAAAACGCCGGTCGCGCTGTCGCCCGCAGTGGTGATCAGGCCGGAATTATCAAGCGTGACATTGCCGCCGGTGTTGCCGGTCCCGCCGGCGCCGCCGATAGCGGCGCTGACACTGATCGAAGGAATATTTGGGCTGGCCGATGCGGCAACGGCACGCGCCGTGGCGCTGCCGCCGGAGCCGCCGCCGCCGCCGATACTTTGCAGCACGACACCTTCGGCGTCCGAACCATACGTAACGACCTGCCCCGTGTTGGTCAGCGACACCGCGCCGGCCGCGCCGCCTCCGCCGCCTTGTCCGCCGACGGCAACCGAGCTCGACAGCGGGCCGCCGACGGTGAACGCTGTAGCGTTGCCGCCATTGCCGCCACCGCCGCCGATCGACTGAGCCTTGATACCGGCTGCGTGGTCGCCGTAGGTCGTGACGAGTGCGCCGTTGTCAACGGTGACCTGGCCACCCGCGCCGCCACCGTGGGCATCACCGCCGATCACCATGGTGATCAGCCCCCCGCCGCTCGACGTCGCGCTGCCGGCATTGCCGCCGGAGCCGCCAATGCTTTGCGCAAGGATGCCGGCTCCGCCGCTCTGGTCGAGGCTGCCAAACACGCTGTTCTGGCCCAGCGTGAGTTTCACCGCGCCGCCATTGCCGCCCTGGCCGCCGTTGCCGCCGATCTCGAAGCCCGCGCCAGCGGTGAAGCCGCTGGAGTCACCGCCGCTTCCGCCGCCACCGCCGATGCTTTGCGCGATCAGCGGGATGCTGCCTACGCCTGATTGACTGCCGACCGTGACAAAGGCGTGGTCCGAGTTCACCGTGACCGCGCCGCCATCGCCGCCCGCGGCACCTGCACCGCCCGTGCCGGCCAGCGCGAAGCTGACACTACCGCCATTGCCCCCTCCGCCTCCGACACTTTGCACCAACGCGCCATGTGTATATGGGCCGTTCGTTTTAATTGTTGCCGTGTTCGCCGCGTCTCCAAGGATCAGCGAAGCCTTCCCGCCAGCGCCTGCCTTACCACCATCACCGCCTTCACCCACGACAGTGCTCTGGGCGCCGTCACCGATACCGCCGGCGCCTCCATTGGCCTGCACCAGCACCCCCTCACCCCCGATCAACCCGGCAGCAGACTGCCCGGCCGGAACATTCGCGGTGTAATCGATGGAACCAAGAACGGTGGCGCTGGCGCTGCCGGCAATTCCGCCGTTGCCGCCCACACCACCCTCATTGCGGAATGAGCCGTCGATGGCAGTGCCACCGCCCCCGCCCGCTCCGCCGTTCGCCTTGGCGGTTACGCCGCTGCCCGGCTGATACCGACTGTTCGCCGGTTGCATCTGATCGGAGAACACGATCTGGCCACCGCTGCCGAGTTCCGCGCTCGCTGTGCCGCCGTTACCTCCGTTGCCGCCGGTCCCGCCAAAACTGCCACTTCCACCGTACGCGCCACCAGCGCTGCCGCCCGTACCGCCATCGGCGTCGGCCTGCATCGGAAAGATCTGGCCTGCCGGGGTGCTGGCGGTCAGACTGCCGTTCTGAAAGGCAAGCGTCGCGGTACCGCCGGCGCCGCCGTTGCCGCCCTTGCCTCCATGGCCTTCTACAACCAAATCGCCCGGAGTCGGCGAGTTGCCACCTACCCCGCCGGTCCCGCCCAGGGCGGACGCTCGCAGGCCGACACCATAGAACTGAATGCTGCCGGAGGCGCTAAGCGCTGCCTGACCACCCCGCCCCCCTGCTCCGCCGTTGCCGCCGTAGAGCGGCTCAGTACCTTGGGCATTGGACACGGCACCCACTCCGCCGGTGCCGCCATTGGCTTGCACGTCGAGCGCAACTTCCGGAAGGACACCTTTCGGGTCGGGACCAACGGTGCCGCTAAACTGCACGGAGACCGCGCCGCCATTGCCTGCCGCCCCGCCGTTTCCCGTGTGGGCGGAGCCATTGGCGTCATAACCGCCCTGTCCGCCGGCACCACCATCACCACCGTCGACGGACCATCCCGCTCCCATCGTGGGGCTGATGAAGGTCGGCGCGAATCCCCCCTTCACCGTAATTCCGCTGTTGACACTGTTAAAGGAACCACCTGACTGACCAGCGAAGCCATCCTGGCCCACTCCGTTCCAAGAGCCGTCGTCGGCGCCTTTGCATCCCGCCTGTCCCGCGGCGTTCAGGTAGTACTGCGGAAGCGGCGCTGCGCCAAACGACTGATTGGAAAAGTTGGTCTGTGCCGGCGCCGCAGGCAGCGCCGGGTTGGCGCTGCTGTTGCACTGGGCTCGCACAGCGACCGGAACAAACAGCGCGGCAAGCGACGTTACGGCAGAAGCCAACGCAACCACGGTCCGACGCTTGCGGCCGCAGCAATCCTCAAAACAAGGCGCCGACGTCAATGTCCGCGCAGACTCACAATGCGATGAATGCTTGAATATGTACACGAACTTCCTCATTCGGTTCTGTCGCAATAACAGGTGCAACTGGTTCCAGTCTTTTGAAAAGACATCGAATCTGTCTGCGAGTCGCACAGAGACTGGTTTTACTGGCGACCCGGCTCGATCGGACAAAATCCGATTTCTGGACACGACGAATGACCGCAAGCCGGCACTCGCAAGTGATGCCTACGAAATTGAGCGCTGCACAGGAAGATGATTAATTTCTAACTTTCGCCGGAATAATTCGGCGGAGGCATGGTCACATAATCATGAAACTTAAAAGCGACTTAATATGGTTAAATGTTTTCATAATAAATCTCACGATCCAGCGTGCCGAGGCACCCAATGCGCGTTTGAAAAGACATCAATCCGTTGCGCTTAAGTTGCATGGTGCGCGTGATAACTTAGATAACTATTAGTAGGAGGGAACATCAGGTGCCGCTAGCCGGGCTTTGTTCAATGGAACAAAAATGCGAATGTCGAGGAGCTGAAGAGCGCGGCGCGAATTTCGAGCCTGGAACTCCGCTTCCCCGACGGGCGTCGCGCTATGGCAAGCCGGTTGGTGTTCTATGGTGACCGGGCGAACGTGTTCTGCTGAACATCGGCCGGCAAGACCGGCAACGGCGTAGTGTTGACGAAAGTATGGATTAGCACGATTCGATATGTGAATGGCTGCTTCCTGAGCGCCGCAGAACTATGCTTTTCTTCGGGGGTCTCCGATCATCACAAGTGCGCCGAAGAAGAATATTTGGAGATTCGCTTTATTTCCGCCAACAAGAGCCCGGAAAATTGACATCGCCGTCGTACGGGAACATAGCCGAAACGCGCGGTCACACCTCGGGCGATTCGCCGAGCGTCACAGTCCAGCCGAGGCCACGCACGTTGCGAATCACAGACTGTCCGAACTTCTTGCGTACACCGTGGATCAGCACGTCGACCGCGTTGCTCTCGACTTCCTTACCCCAACCATAAAGCTTCCCCTCGAGCTGATCTCGCGAAAGGATAGTGCCGGGGCGCTCAAGGAACGCGAACATCAATGCGAATTCGCGCGCCGACAGAACGGATGACACCCCGTTGCAGCATAGAGTTCGTTTGTCGAGATCGAGGTTCAACGTGTCATTGCCTAGACGCGACGACGCAAAGCCTGCCCTGCGACGCAACACGGCACGAATCCGCGCAAGCAGTTCGGGCAGGTGGAAGGGCTTGAGAACGTAGTCGTCAGCGCCGAAATCGAGCCCTTGGACCCGGGCGTCAAGGTCGTCACGTGCGGTCAGGATCAGTATGGGTACCTTGCTCCCCTTCTCACGCGCCGCCTTCAGCAATTCGATGCCGCCCATGCCGGGCAAACCAAGATCGAGCAAGACCAGCGTATATTCAACGGCAGCGATGGCCGCGCTGCCGGCATTGCCGTCGCGGACCCAGTCGACGCTGTACTCCGCATCCTGAAGCGCGCGCAGCAAACTTTGACCGATCTGCAGGTCGTCTTCGACTATGAGCACTCGCATAGTGCAATGTCCACGGCAATGGAGCGTTGTCGTTGGGCGCAGGGCAAGGAACATTCTTCCGCGGGCGCGTTTCTCGCCTGAGCGATTTGCGATTCATGCGTAATGCGCCGGTTTTTCTCAAGAGTTCGGAAGCTTCGCATCAGGCGAATTAGCTCTCCGCGGGAAAACCTTCCTGAACCACTCGAGAATGCCGGAACTGATGAAGCTGTATCGCCCCGGATTTCCACAGGTGGCTGAACACTCACTATCCTCGGAATCCACGGGCAGTAAACACACATTAAACATGTTGTCCCTCTCGCGTAGGCGACGATCTTGCGCTAGGGATTCCCTCGCAATAACTCCCGGAATCCACTCTGCACCGGGGCTTTTCAGCCCGCCAATCCGCAATTTTCGTCTCAGGAAATATTTTAGATCCTAAGAATTAGATTGGAATGAGAATCGACGGAACGGCCCTTCCTCGGGCCTATTAAATGGGGTCGGTCGCGATGCACGGCTGCGGATGAAGTCAGGCGACCTATGCATGCGCCCGCTGCGCCGCCAAAGTGTCCTTCCCTCGCCGCGATGATTGGCGTCGACCGACGTTCGATCACGCTACTCCCCGACACGTGACATCAAAGCAACGTCAGAAACACATTCCAATCTTCTTATGTCTTCAAGTATTCGATCCATTTCCATTGATCGACAGATGTACTGTAAAGGGTTGCGATAATCCTTAGAACATCTCCAAAGCGCTCGCCGCAAGTCGCTACTGCAATCGCACTGATCGCAGGCATCACCAAAAGAGCTGCAAGCAACTCGCTGCTCAGAGAAGGCGACCTGACAGGAACGTAGTCACAATGCCAGTATGTACGGTGCCTATTTAATGAGAATTAGCGTTGCGCCGCTTCCAGACCGAAACCCGTGACCGGGTGCCATTCAGGGCCCACTCTCCTACATAGTGCCGCGCGCCGGCAGAACGATTGTAGCGATCAGACCACTGTGTCCATCGCTGCGGTTTGCAAGCGAAATAGAACCCCGGTACTTCGCCACGACCGATTTGACGATCGAAAGCCCGAGACCACTACCTTCCGAATCCTCCGCACGCAGACGGAAGAAGCGATCAAACACCCGGTCCAGGGACGCTTCCGGAATGCCCGGTCCGTTGTCGGTCACGCGCACCACCACGTCGTCGGCGCTTCGGAACAGATCGATGTCGACGGTTCCGCCGGCAGGCGTATAGCGCAGTGCGTTCTCAAGCAGATTGCGCACGGCCATACGCAATTCTCCTTCACGCGCTTCAACTTTCGCGCTCTCGAACTTCCCTACACCAAGATCGATCGAGCGTGCATCTGCAACCGGCAGAAAATCCGCGACGAGCTTCTGAACCAACTGGGACAGATCCACTGTCTCGATTGCTGTCAGATCGAGCTGTGCATCAGCTCGCGCTAGCGAGAGAAGCTGTCGGATCATCGTCGACGCTCGAGCGATGGCCTCGCGCAATTCGCGCAGACGCTCGGAGCGTGCCGCCTCGTCGGGAGCGTTGACGAGGTTGTCGACGCGGAGCTGCATCGCAGCGATGGGCGTGCGCAACTCGTGCGCGGCATCGGCGACGAATCGTTTCTCAGCGTCGATACCGACCTGAAGCCGGGCAATCATCCGATTGACCGAAGCCGCGAACGGTCGTACCTCGTCCGGCACGCCCGATATATCGAGAGGCTCGAGATGCCGGATGCCGACTAACTCCGACTGCGCCGCTGCACGCGACAGCGACGCGAACGCCGCGTTGACGACAAAGGGAATAGCGAGCCAGACGAGTGGAATCAGGATGAGCGTGGGTATCAGGCTTTCGAGCGCGGCATGCCTTGCTGTCTCTTCGCGGAACGCCACCGGCTGTCCGACCTGGTACGTGTACTGGCCGTCGGCCTTTCTCAACGTGTAAATGCGATAGGCATGCCCGCCGATACTCTCGATCGAATATCCGTCCGGCGCATTGCGATCGAATAGCAGCTCCGGATCGGTATTATCCGTTGGCGCCGCGTCGCCGCTCCTCCAGATTTGCCCGACAAAGCCGTCGACGGAGTGCTGCGGCGGACCGTGTGAGCCTATCGCGCCGACGTTGCCGGCGGACAGCCAGATAGCGGCGCCCTGTAAGTGCACGTCGAGCAGTTCGCCGATGTGCTTGCGCGACAGCCAATACGACGTATACGCATCGATGAGGCCGACTGCCGTGACCAGTACGATCAACGTTACAGTAATCTGGTTTTTCAACGAGCTCATGCGATCGAGTTCAGCGTATATCAGCGGTTACCCGTGCGGCCACACAACCTTCCAGACATTGTCCGTATCGACGACGGGGTAGTCGCCGCCCTCAAATCGGCCCGCGACCACTCCATCGACGAAACGCCGGAAAATGATGCTCGTGTCGATGATCACGCTCGCTGCGACGTTTCCGTACCGACGCGATGCATCGGCCATCCAGCCGATCACGCGGACGCGCGGATGGCGGGCGGCCGCGACGATCACCGCGTCATTTGCATCTGCAACGAGTACGTCGGCACCGGCGT
Organism: Paraburkholderia sp. JPY465; assembly: GCF_050436725.1. Classification (NCBI taxonomy): domain Bacteria; kingdom Pseudomonadati; phylum Pseudomonadota; class Betaproteobacteria; order Burkholderiales; family Burkholderiaceae; genus Paraburkholderia; species Paraburkholderia sp. JPY465. The sequence continues at coordinate 32,386 of NZ_JBNDMT010000006.1, read as the reverse complement.
CGATCTGCTGCACGGTCAACTGCTGCGTGCGTCGGCGGTCACCCCAGTTGCCGACCCAATCTATCAGAACCGTTGCGTCGGACGCCTTGGCAAGTACGGCCTGCCTGAAGCTTTGCGCCTCCGTACCGTCGACAGACTCTACGCCGCCGACGAAGCCGACGGTCTTCGTCTTCGACACGCTCGCGGCAACAGCACCAGCAAGCGCTCCACCGAGGCTCTTGCAATCGAGACAATAGTTGACGACGTTGGGGCCACTCGCCTTACCCGACAAGGTCGCGAAATAGGCTTGCGGGTATTGTGCTGCGGCCGTTGCGGTGACTGCGCTCAGCTCAGCGCCTGCCAGAATGAAACCGCGTACACCTGCCGTGTAGTGGCGGCCGATAACCGTGAGAATTCGCGCGGCACCCAGACTGTCGGCATCGCGCACGACGGTCATCCGGTAGCCGTCGTGGCGGACCTGGAGGTAGCCGCGATATGCGGCTTCGCTGAATCCGAGATCGCTTCCGGCGAAGGGAATGAACAGCAACACGGGCCATCTGCTAACCGTGCCTGCAACGGATGCATGCGTCGCGCCTCGGAGTGCGGTCGGGGCGAACGCAGACAGTGCGAGCAGCGAACAGGCAACGCGACGTCGCTCGTTGACGGGGGCCGGTTTCATTCGGGCAGGGTTTCTATGCGCTTCCTTAGATAGTCGAATGTTCCGAAGAACTGACCTGAATACGTCCAAAGTCTATGCAGGCGCGGAAGATAACGTCAAGAGCGATTTGTCGCACCAACAGCGGGTTGTGGGTTTTTGCCGGCTTTGTCAGGTTACTGACTGGTGCATCAAATAGTGCCTCTTCTCAGGCTGCGTACCGGACATGTTTTTCTTTAAAGAGGTTGCGAATCATGTGAGGCTCCTTCTGTCGGCGATGCAGGTGTCGCCGGATCGCGCCGATCAGTTCCGCCTTGGTCGCCGGTCGGCTTTTGCCGAGCGCGTTGGTTTTGACGTCCTGGTTGAGCAGCTCGTCAGGATTGAGCTCGGGGCAATACCCCGGCAACCGGATCAGGCGCAGATGTGCAGCGTTATCGGCGACGTACCGCTTGACTGCTTTGGACCGGTGCACAGGATGCCCATCGACGATCAGGTAGATCATGCGCGTGGCCTGCTTGAGCAGGCGTTTCAGGAAATCGATGAAGGTCGCGTTTTTGAACGTCCCTTCGAAGACCATAAAGCTCAGTTCTCCACGATTCGTGATCGCAGAAATCATGTTGCAGCCGAAGCGCTTTCCGGTCGCCCTGACGACCGGCGTTTCGCCCTTCAGGGCAAAGCTGGTACCGCTCACGTGGTCGCTGCGCAAGCCCATTTCGTCGCCCCAATAGATGGTTGCCCCTTCCTGCTTCGCCTCTTTCGCAATGCCCGGATAGTCCTCGTTCAGCCAGCGCTCGATTTCCTCGTCCTTTCTCTCGTACGCGCGTCGAACAGGTTTCTGGGCGGTCATGCCCCATGCCTTGAGGTATCGGCCCGCCGTCCACTTCGACACTTTCACGCCGCACTCGCGCTCAATCAGCTTTGCCACCGATTCGCGGGTCCACAGGTAGAACGGCAGCGCAAGCTGGTCGGGCATGCGCTCGATGATAAGCTTGCGCATTTTCACGGCTTGTGGATGAGTCAGGTGGCCGCTTCCGTGCCGACGGCCACGCTTGCCGGACCTCAGTGCCCTCAAGCCACCCTCTCGTGCCAACTTCATCCAGTTGCCCACCGCACGCAGGCTAACGCCATACGTTCGAGCCGCTTCCACTCGCGTCATGCCGCTACGCACCGCTTGCACCACCATCTTCCTCAGGTGCGCCTGCGTTGCCTCGCCCAGCTTCCTTGCATCAGTTTGCGTATTCATACCTCTCTAACGCACAGGGCAGTATTTGGTGCACCGGTCAGTAAGCGAAATGGGCTACTGCTTTCCACTCAGATAAGGTCACCGACCATGACAATTAAGTAGTCGAGATTTTTAGACTCGGGCTGCGGCTAATCCACATCAAGCTGAAGGTACAGCGCTCGGGAGGTGCTGCGCAACGAATTCTCCCCCTTGAGAATTAGGCTGGAATTAGATGCGTGAGACGGCGCCTCCGCCACGATCTCGCGAGAACGCGATCAAGTGGCGTGGTGATCCAGCGCACGGCTTCCTTTGTACGCAGGTTGCACCCCTCCGCGAGCTTGCTGCAGGCAACCATCCGGCTCGCAAAGCGCCGAATTGCGGGCTGGGTCCAGTCTTTTTCGAAGCTTCGCTTCGCCGAATTGCGGCCTAAGCTTTGGCTCAATTTTCTGCACTAAAACAAGGTAAGAACAGCGATGTCCACACGACGTCACCGGGCGTCTCGCGCGATCGGCTTTGCCCTTGCCGCCGCGACGTTCGTCGTGTCTGGCACGGCGGTGGCCAGACATCCCACCCGACTCTCCTCGCTTTCCGCTGACGATCAGATTTTCATCAAGTTGCGTGACGCCGCCCGCGACAACGATCCCGAGCGTGCCGCGCAGCTGGCGAGCCTGATCCGAAATTATCCGGCGCCGGCTTATCTCAGCTATTTTCAGATCAAGCCGCGTCTGTTCATCGGCGCGGGGCATGCGAATCTCGATGCGCCGGACGTACCGGTGCTATCGTTTCTGCAACGCTACGACGGACAGGCGATTGCCGACCGTCTGCGCAACGACTACCTGCGCGTGCTGGGCGCCCGCCACGACTGGAAGGATTTCGATTCCCAATATTCACTGTTCGTCCTGAACGACGACACGCAGGTGAACTGCTATGCGCTCGAGTCGCGCGCCGCGCGGGGTGAAAACGTCGCCGACGCGGCGCGCGCGCTGCTCGTCGAGCCGAAGTGGTACGGCGACGGCTGCGTCGATCTGATCACCGCGCTCGACGGTAATCACCAGTTCACTTCGGAGGATGTCTGGCAGAAGATTCGCGAGGCCTATGAACAGGGCGCGACGAGGACCGGTGGCGGACTGGTCGATGCGCTGGGCACGGCGCGCCCGGATCCGCTGCGGCTCGATCAGGCGAGGAACCAGCCGCGCGCGCTGCTGGCGAAAGGCGTCCCGATGGACTCGGCGTCACATCAACTCGCGCTGCTCGCCATCACGCAGGTGGCGGCCAGCGATCCGGCAGCGGCCGCAGCCATCTTCACCGCGATCGCACCGGCGCTCACCCTGGCGGAACGCGCTATCGGCTGGGGCACGATTGCCTATCAGGCGGCGACCCGGCAGCTGCCAGGCGCGGTGGACTGGTACCGGCTGTCGGCGAACGCGCCCCTGTCGAGCCAGGCCTATGAGTGGCGCACGCGTAGCGCGCTGCTGGCAGGAGACTGGATGATGGTGCGCTGGTCGATCGAGCAGATGCCGGCCGCGCTGCGCGCACAATCACCGTGGGTCTACTGGTACGCACGCGCGTTGAAGCAGGCCGGCGAGGTGACAGCGGCGAACCAGGAATTCGGGAAGATCGCGGGAACTTACACCTTCTATGGCCAACTGGCCTCCGAGGCGCTCGGCCAGCAGATCGTGATTCCGCCACAGATCAAAGTGACCGACGAAGAAGTTAAGAAGGCCAGCCAGACACCGGGCTTCGAACTGGCAAAACGTTTTTATGCGCTGAACCTGCGCACGGAAGGCAACCGGGAGTGGAACTGGCCGTTGCGCGGCATGACCGACCGGCAACTGCTTGCAGTCGCCGAGTACGCACGCCGCATCGAGCTCTACGACCGGACTGTGAGCACCGCCGACAGGACGCTGACCGAGCATGATTTTTCGCTGCGCTATCTGGCGCCCTTCCGCGCGATTGTCGAGCGAGATGCGCAGTCCAACGGGTCCCATATCGAATGGGCATATGGCCTCATTCGCCAGGAGTCGCGCTTCAACATCAGTGCGCGCTCGGAGGTTGGCGCAGGCGGCCTGATGCAGGTGATGCCGGAAACCGCGGAGATGGTCGCGAGGAAAATCGGGCTCGGTCCGCTCTCGCGGGCGAGGATGAATGAGCTCGACACGAACATCCAGCTCGGCACGTATTATCTGTCGATGATTTACAACCAGCTTGACCGTTCGGCCGTGCTCGCGACCGCCGGCTACAATGCCGGCCCTGGACGCCCGCGCAAGTGGCAGGCCAACCTCCCGCGTCCGGTGGAAGGCGCGATTTTCGCGGAAACTATTCCGTTCAACGAAACCCGCGACTACGTCAAGAATGTGTTGTCGAACACGGTCTACTACGCGGCGTTGTTTGATGGCCGCCCGCATTCGCTGATGGAGCTGCTTGGTCATATCGAGCCCCGATGACATAGCAACGCTTCCCCGCTGACCGCACGGATAAAACAAAGAGCCATTGTGGTACGTGGGCGAAGGTAACTGCAGTTCGGGGCATTCGTCCTTTTCGTGATGAATCTGGCGCTTTCATCCGCCACCGCGCCTGGCCGGAGCGCGCATGATTGAGGGCGGCCAACAAAACCGCACCACGCGCTGCAGTCCTGCGGTCTGTGTGCATGCAGAACGCGTTCACGATCCAGCCATGCGCCGCCATGGCGCCGCATCGAGAAGCATCTCTCGATAGAGATCGATCGGAAAGCTCTGCGTTCCGCGGAAATTCACATGCGCAAAATGCGCTGGACCCATCCGCCGTAACCAGTCGTCGTCCACCCCTTGGCCCTTGCTTTGCCAACGATCAAGGGTTGCCTGGATGCGCTGTGTATTCCACGCAATGACCAGGTTTGTCAGCAGCGACAAGGAGCCAGAAATCGCGATCATTTCGTCGCGGCGCCGCCCGCGCTCCGGCGCGATCTTGCCGGTCTAGATTGCGCGCTGCAACTGATGGACCGATTCACCGCGATTGAGCAGCGTATGCATTTCACGCCGGAATTCAATGTTGCTGAAGTAGTCGCACAGCAAAAGCGTGCGCAGCAATCTACCGAGAACCAGCTCTGGGTTTCGGATTTCACCGACGTTTCTCGGCGACCGTCGGTTCCGCTAACGGCGCGGATGAACAGGGCGGATACCTCGGCAAGGCGAAGAACGCGCTGGAAACTGGCTTGAGCTTCGCTTGTATGGCCGGCCTGATTCGTGTGCCGAGGGAACCTGTGACTTACGACGGCAAATCCGCCAGCCGCCCGAACCACAGACCTTCCGGTACATTCCGCTCGAGGAAGATGTTGCTGGCGAAGTCCGGATTGCGCTCAGGAAAGTCTTCGCGGTAGTGACCGCCGCGACTCTCACGTCGGGCAAGCGATGCGCAAGCCATCAATTCACCGACCTGAATCAAGTTCGCCAATTCGATGCTCCGGATGAGTTCGGCCGGCGTGCGGATCATCGTGTCCTGAAACAACTGATCGCGCGTCTCTCTGCAGATCCGCCTGAAGGTCTGAAGCCCGGCTTCCTCGCGCACGATCAGCAAATACCGGTTTGCACTCTGCTGAATCCGTGCTCTCAGTTCTTCCACCGTGTGTCCGCCACTTCGGCGGAATTGCGTGGCGACCGTGCGACTGTCGTCGAGGGCTGCCGCGGTCGCGCGGTGCGTTGTCATTCTCGCTCGTTCGGCCGCGGCGAGGCCCGCGCGGCGGCCGAAGACCTGGCACGTCAAGGCCATATTGCCGCCGAGACGGTCGGCGCCATGCGGACCCGCTGCCACCTCACCCGCAGCGAACAAACCCTTCAAATTGGACTGAGCGTTTTCGTCGATGTACAGACCGCCGTTGATCGCATGTGCGGAACAGGTGATCTGCACGCGGTCGCGATGAAGGTCGACGCCGTGCTCCTTATACCATTGGCAGGTCAGCGGCCACATCCTTGCGATGCTGCGGCTCTTGTCGGCCAGTCTCGCTTCGAGATCGCATCCGACGAAGTCGAGAAACACGCCGCCTTCAACCGTGCCGCGGCCATCGTTGAGTGCCTTCTGAATCGAAATTTCGACGTAGCGCGAGATATCGCTTGAGCTGAATGGGAAGTGCCGCTCTTTTTGCCGAATGACATCGACCTGAGCGAGTCCCGCCGGCAGATAGTCAGGGACGAACGCCCTGCCATCGCGGTCGGTGAGATTCGGCTGCGCGTCCCACAGGTAGTTGCCGAACAGGTTGACGAAAGGCGTCAGCACACTCACACCGGCCTGCATGAACTCCATGTTGACCAGTCTCGCGCCCGCGCGATAAGCCATTGCATAGCCGTCGCCGGTAATGTCCGATGGATACAGGTTTTGGGCGAACAGCTGACTTGCGCCGCCGGTGGTAAGAATCGTCGACTTGGCATGGATCAGCACCGGGTTGCCGTCAGAATCGATCGCATATGCGCCGAGACATTCGCCGTCCTGCGATAGCAGGTCGACGAGCATCAACCGGTCCATGACCTTGATGCCTCGCCGGGACGCTTCGGTCCCCAGCGATTTCACGATGGGTTTGAAGTGCTCATGAATCACATGTGAGCGCGCCCTGGAAGAAAAGCATGCGCGAAAAACCAGGTAATGGTCGTCCTCGCGCTCGAACTTTACGCCGTACCGTTCGAGGTACCGCAGGGAATCCTGCGCTTCGTTCGCGAGAATCGCGCTCAAGCGCGGGTCGGCCATGCCTTGAGCGGCATGCAGGATATCGGCGAGAAAAACATCGGGACTATCGCTGGGATCCCCGGCTCCGTCCGGCACATTGAAGGCGCCTACTTCAGCTACGCTATGAAACGTCGCGCCGCTTTTGCCAAACTGACCTTTGATCACGACCAGCACGTCAGCGCCGCTGGAATCTGCTTCGAGCGCAGCCCGCAGCGCAGCGCCGCCGCTGCCAACGACCAGCACGTCCGTCATGACTTCCCTGTACTTGTCACTCATGCCCGCTTCTCCTGTTTCCATCGACACGTGCGGCACGCTTGCCGCGTGGACGGCGCACCCCTGCTTCACGCAACGCCGTCTTTTGCCGCATCCGCGGCAACGGCCGCGGCGTCCTCGGCAACGCCGATTACGCCGTCCGCCAGCAACGAGTCGATGGTCGGCCGGCTCATTCCCAACCCTGACAGGATGTCGATCGTGTGCGCGCCCAATCGTGGCGGCGGCGTGCGGATAGCCGGGGCGCTGCCGTTGTAGCGCACCGGATGATTGACGAGCGTCACGGGGCTGCCGGTTGCACCTTCGACTGTCTCGAAGCTCTTCAAGTGGCGCACCTGCGGATCGGCGACCACCTGCTCATAATCGTTGACGCGCGTGTGCCAGACATGCTGCCGCTCGAAGAGTGGCAACCAGTGCGCCGTCGTGTGCTGCGCAAGCCGGCGCGCAAGCCGGTCGGAGATTTCGTGCTGCTCGTCGAATGCGCGCTCCGCGGGAATCCGTTCCTTTTCAGGGATCTCCAGGATCTGATAGATGATGTCAAGAGGACTCAGCGACAATGCGATGAAACCGTCCGCAGTTGCGTATATGCCATACGGCGCGGGGAAGTACCAACCTGATACACGCCCAGCCTGTCGCACGTCGTCATGGCCTTCGCCGTTCAGGAAGCATGTGAGAGACTCCTGTTGCAGATCGAGCGCCGCCGCCAGCAAGCTAACGTCGACCCGGCAGCCCTCGCCCGTGCGCTCACGGTTGAGCAGTGCCGTCAGGATACCGTTCGCATACAGCGCAGCGCCGTGATGATCGACGACGGACACGCCCACCGCGCGCGGACCGTCCTGCCGGGTTCCGGTGACTGTCGCGATACCCGACATGGCCTGAATGATCAGGTCCTGCCCCGGCCGGCTGGCATAGGGTCCGTCAGGACCGAACCCCGAGCCGGACGCGTAGATGATGTCCGGCTTGACTGCCCTGAGTGCGTCGTAACCCAATCCCAGCTGTTCCATCACACCGGGACGGTAGTTTTCGGCGACGACGTCGACTTGTGGCAGCAAGCTCATGACGATATCGATTGCCCGCGCGTCCTTGAGATTGAGCGCCAGACTGCGCTTATTGCGATTGCCCATCAGAAGCAGCATCGTCTGTCCATCGATGGCGCGGTTAGCGCCGCCCCATTTGCGCTGAAATGCGCCGTCGACAGGTTCGACCGATATGACTTCGGCCCCGCAATCGGCGAGGTGCTGCACGCCCAATGGCCCCATCAGAAAATGATTGAAGCTGAGAATGCGGATACCGTTCAGCCCGTTCATGCAATCTCCGTTAGGTCGTGAGTCCGGCTATCTGCCGAGGCGGCCCAAGGCCCTGCCGAACTCCGCGTTCACCCTGAACATTCGATGCCCGTCATAACCAAAGGCAAGCGTTGCCCACCGCCGTCGAAAGGCGCATGTGCGACGCACCAGTGATCAGCGACCCTTGAAGTGCGGCGGCCGTTTTTCGACGAACGCGCGGTGGCCTTCGGCGCGATCTTCCGTCTTGAACACGTCGAGATTCGCCTGATGCTCCAGCTCCAGGCCTCGTTGAAGATCGGTCTCGAACGAATCGAGCACCGCGCGCTTGGCCAGTCGGACCGCGAGCGGTGCGCGGGCGGCGATCAGCGACGCGATCTCGACAGCGCGCGCGATGCTGCGTGCCGGCGCGACGACCTCGGTCACCAGTCCGTGGCGCTCGGCCTCGGCAGCCGTCAGCGGTTCGCCGGTCAGCACGAGTTTCATCGCCAGTGTCTTGCCGAGCACCCGCGGCAGGCGCTGAGTGGCGCCGTCGCCCGGGAGCGCGCCGATCACGATTTCTCGTTGCGAGAAGGTCGCGTCGTCCGCCGCGACGACGATATCGGCCAGCATCACCAGTTCGTGACCACCACCGATGGCAAAGCCGTTGACCGCGGCGATCAGCGGCTTCGAAAACGTCTCGATCGTCTTCCAGCTCGCGAGGCGCACCGGGTCCGCATACGCTGCGACCCCGCGTGCCGCCATGTCGGCGATATCCGCTCCCGCGCTGAAGAAAAACGCCATAACGCTCGCCGCCGGTCAGCACGACAGCCCTGACGTCGTCGCTAGCTTCGGCCGCCGCGAGCACGCGCGCCAGTTCCTCCAGCAGCGGCACAGACAGCGCATTGCGCTTGTCGTGATGATTCAACGTGATCAACCAGACGAACTCAGCGGGTTGTTCCAGCTTCAGGTACCGCAGGTCCTCGCCTGCGGCCAGCGGGACCTGGGCGGCGCCGCTTCGTTCGATGTGAGCCGTGTTCATGATGAGCCTCTCGGTATTGCGATCGTTTTGCGCGCGAGAACAGTCGCCGCATACGAAGTTCTAAAGATTGGGCCGGGCGCGTGCGGCCGGTGGCCCATTCTCCTCGTGTTATTTGATTGCCAGCAGGTTCGGCAGGAACCGTGGGATATGCGGGAAGACGATGATCAGCAGCAGGTCGACCGTCAGCGCGAAGATGAACGGCAGGATCGCCCGAGTCGCTTTTTCGACGGACACGCCGCCGATCGATGCAGCCGTAAAGAGGCAAAAGCCGATCGGTGGCAGGTTGATGCCGATGGCCGAGTTGATCAGTACGATGACGCCGAACACCACCGGGTCGATATGCATCTGCGCGACGAGCGGCAGGAACACGGGGATCACCACCGCGATACTCGAGATCGTTTCCAGTACCGTATGGGCTGCCAGAAGGAAGAGATTGATCAGGATCAGCAATACGAACGCGCTGGTCGTCACGGCGAGAAAGCTGTTGGCGACGTGCAGCGGGATTTGCGCCTCGATCAGATAGCGGCCGAGCACGAACGCGAGCCCGAGAAGAAACGATACCCGCGTGGTATTGATAGCAGTGCGCGTGAGTATTTCCCTGAAGTGCGACAGCCTGAGCGACTTGAAAACGAAGGCGCTCACCAGCGTCACATAGACCGCCGCGATGACGCCTGCCTCAACCGGGGTGAAGATGCCGCCGAGAATGCCGCCCAGAATGATCACAGGAGTCAGCAGTGCCAGGATCGCCTGTCTGAACGTGGTCCACAGCCGCGCGGCGGAAAACGGTTCGACGGCCGTATAGTTCTGGCGCACGGCAGTGACGTAGTTCACGAGCATGAAGGAAATCACCACCAGCAGCATCGGCACGATCCCCGCGACGAACATCGTGCCGACGGACACGTTAGCGGTGTACGCATACACCAGCATGCTCATCGACACGGGCGACAGCAGTCCGAGCGAGCCCGCCGCCGACTGCAGCGCCACTGCGAACGCGCGTGAATAGCCCTGCTTGACCATCCCCGGAATCATGACCGAGCCGATCGCTGCGGTGTCCGCAGTCGCCGAACCGGAGAGGTCGGCGAAGAACATGCTGGCAACGATCGTCACCTGGCCGATGCCGCCACGCATAAACCCGACAAGCGCCTGCGAAAAGTCGATGATCCGGCGCGAGACACCACCCGCATCCATGATGGCGCCAGTCAACATGAAGAACGGGATGGCCAGCAGGCCGACGTTATTCAGGTTCGCAAATAGCTGCTGCGGAATCACCAGCAGCGGGGTTCCATTCAGCGTCAATGCAATCGTCGCCGCAATGCCGATGCAAATGGCCACCGGTACACCGAAGCCGAGCAATCCGGCGCCTAGAGCGAGTGCCCACATGTTGATTCACCTCAGATATGTTCGGAGACGCCCTGCAACAGAGAGGGCCTCGTTTGCGCGCCGGGCGCGAGATGGGAAACCGCGATTCGCACCGCGGAATGAAAGACCAGCAGCGCGCCGCAGACGGGAATCGAGAGATACGGGTAGACCATGGAAACTGGCAAAGAGGTCGCTGTTTCCGTGCCCATCAGCTCCAGCATCTCTCCACCGTACATGACGAACACCACGCCGAGCGCGAGGACTACGCAGTCGGTAAGGTCCGCCAGTGTCTGCGCGAAGATGGGCGGACAACGGTCGGCCAGTACCCGCACCTCCGGATGAACCCGCAGCTTGGCTCCTGCCGCCGCACCGAGGCACGTGAGCCACACGAACAGATAAGCCGCGAGTTCGTCGGACCACGACAGCGAGTCCTGCAGGATGAAGCGAAAGACCACGCCGAGGCCAGCGACGCACACCATCGTGAGAAGCAGTCCACCGCATAGGAACAGCGTGATCTTCAGAACCAGGTCGTCGATAAACAGGAGACTACGCGCAAGCTTTTCCATGGCGCTCCCCGTTCATTTCGAAGCGACAGCGGACTGGTCGGCTGCTTCGATTTCCCGATAAAGCGCCTTGCCATCCGGAATGCCACTGAGCAGGCCGTCGCGCGCCTTTTCGGTTGCTGCGGCCCACGGCGCGGTGTTTATCTCGGTCACCTGGGTGCCGTTCTTCTTCATCGTTGTTAGCGCGTCGTCATACTCGCGCTTGTATTCTTTCATGTCATAGTCAGCGGCGACGGCGGCAGCCGCCTGAAACGCCTTCTGCTCGTCAGGCGAAAGACGCGTCCAGGCGCTCTTGCTCATTGCCAGCACCACGGGCAAGTAGTTCACGTGGGTCAGGTAGTAATGCTTCGCGACATCCGAGAACTTGTCCTGGATGAACTGCTCCGGTGACGTGTCGCCGCCGTCCACCAGACCTTGCGAAAGCGCCAGAAATAACTGGTTATAAGGCAACGGCGTCGGGTTTGCGCCCAGTGCCTTATAGCCCGTGATATAGCCGGGGCTCTGCATCACTCGCACTTTCATATCCTTCATGTCACCGAGCGAGCCGACGGACTTCTTAGCCGTGAACAAATTGCGTTCGCCCACCGATAGCCACGTCAGGCCGATCATGTTGACGGCCGGCATCATGTCGAGGAACTTGCGGCCGACCGGTCCTTGCAGAACCCGGTTGGCGTCGTCGATGCTGCTAAAGAGATAAGGCGTATCGAAGATCTGCCATTGCCTGATCGTGTTTCCGATCGGCGCCTGTGCGGAAATCATGAGCTCCTGCGTGCCGGTGCGCAGCGCTTGCGCCATCTGCACTTCGCCGCCGAGCTGTGACTGCGGAAAGATCTCGATCTTGACCTTGCCGTGGGTTCGCTGCGCGACCTCCTTGGCGAACACCTGGGCAGTCAGCTGATAGTGATTGTTCGGAGCCAGGGTGTGGCCCAGCTTCATGACGATCGGGTCGTCGGCGCGAGCGACGCCTGCGACAACGACGCCTGCCGCGAGCAGCGTACCTACCATGATGGCGCGTCCTGCGCGGCGCGCGCTCAAGAATGCTTTCATTTCGTCTCCTTCCGTACTGGAATTTAGTCTTCGCTCCGCGTCAGGTCGATCCGTCAGCAGGCGCTTCAAGTATTCGTGAGTGCACGCAACGGGCGTTAGGACCGGTCGCCCGATTTCTTGTACTTTTTTACGGCGTCTTCGATAGCAAGCGTTTCCCGGACTGTCCGGCGATTGATCCGGCGCACACGGCGGAAGACCCTTGGCGATACTGGCGAAGGGCACAGCGGGGGCTATCCGCGGGCGCCTTGCGGATCAGGTGAAGACTGAAATCACCGCGTGCGTGCGGTCAAAAAAGTCCAAGCATTCCCCCAACCCGTCCTAACGGTCAGCAACCCGCACTGATTAGATTTGAGTCATGCCTGCCGGCCCCAATCAACGAGGAACAGGCAGGCTTCTCAACCCACTCTCACCGTCAGAACCACCATGGCCAAACGCCCGCACATGGATTGTTACGCGCTCGGCGACACTGCCGATTTCGCCAAGACCGTCACCGAATTCGATATCTACGGTTTCGCCGGGATCGTCGGCGATTTCTATGCCGTGCATTTGAACGAGGAATTCGCCAAAACCACGCGTTTCGAAAAGCGCATCGCGCAAGGATGTCTGTCGGTCGGCTTCTTATCGACTGTGATGGGCTATATGGCGCAAAAGGCGCCGAGCCCTGGTGCGGTTTCCTACCGCTACGACATCACGTTCAACGCGCCGGTATTTATCGGCGACACCGTCACTGCCCGGCTCACGCTGCGCGAGAAGGACGACGATCGCAACGTATGCGTGTTCAGAGCAGAGGTCACGCGCCAGGACGGCACGGTGGTCGCATCCGGCGATACCTATCTGAAGGTGCTGTAACCCAGCGCACTGCCTTTAATCTCTCCCGCTTTTCACGGAATCGAACATGCCGCATTGGTTAAACGAACAACACACCGCGATACGAGACGCCGTGCGCCGTTTTGCGGAAAACGAAATCGCTCCTGTCTCGGAAGAGCTCTGGGAAGCCGAAGCCTTTCCTTACGACATCTGGAAGCGTGCCGGCGAGCTTGGCTTCGCCGGCCTGCCCTATCCGGAGAGTTGGGGTGGCGGCGGTGGCGAATGGCTTTCCTATGTGATCGTGCTGGAAGAACTTGCACGGGTGGATTGCGCAATCGCCAATTCGCTGATGGCCAATTCGACGGTCGCGAGCCTGCTCTCCAACTATGGCACCGATGAGCAGAAGGACCGCTATTTGCGCCCTATTCTCGACGGCCGCAAGGTCGGCGCGATCGGATTATCGGAGCCCAACGCGGGCTCCGACGCGGCTAACATCGCGACGCGTGCGACGCTGGAAGGCGACCGATGGATTATCGATGGATCAAAGACCTTCATTAGCAACTCCGGCACGGAAGTGACCGGACCGGTCGTCATCGCCGCGGTAACGGGAACGCGCCCCGACGGCCGCAAGGAAATTTCCAACTTCATCGTGCCCAACGGCACCCCCGGTTTCAGCTACGGACGCAAACTGCGCAAGATCGGCTGGCGCGCATCGAGCACCTACGAGTTGTTCTTCGAGCGCTGCGCGATTCCGGCCGCCAACCTGCTCGGCGAACGCGGTGCGGGCTTACGACAGACGCTCGCCCAGATCAGCACGGGCCGAATCCTGATCGGCGCGCTCGCGCTGGGCATCCTGCAAGGGTCGCTGGATCGGTCGATCGCGTACATGAAGGAGCGGCGCGCGTTCGGCAAGCCGATCGCCGAGTTCCAGGCGCTGCAGTTCAAGATCGCCGACATGGCGGCCCACGCGCACGCCGCGCGGCTGATGCTCTACGATGCCGCCGCGCTGAAAGATGCGGGCGTTCGCTTCGATCAACAGGCGTCGATGGCCAAGCTCTTCGCCACCGAGCGCGCGATGGAGGCGGCTCATCAGGCGTTGCAGATACACGGCGGCTACGGCGTGATGAGCGAGTACCCGGTGTCGCGCGCATTCGGCGACGCCAAGGTTCTGGAGATCGTCGAGGGGACCTCGGAGATTCAAAGGATGATCATTTCGCGAAACCTGCTTGCCTGAGCGATCAGTCAAACAGATAGGAACACGCGCTCAGGAGACGAGTCATGCTGGAAGGCATCAAGGTAGTAAGTTTTACTCACTTCTTACAGGGCCCCGCTGCCGTGCAGATGTTGGCCGACGTCGGCGCGGACGTGATCAAGATCGAACCGCCGGGCGGCGCGTTCGAGCGAAGCTGGACCGGTTTCGATGCGTATGTCGAAGGTGTGAGCATGTTTTTCCTGCTCGGCAACCGCAATCAGCGCAGCATCTCGCTGGATCTCCGAGACGAGCGCGCGAGAGAGATCGTCTGGCGGCTGATCAAGGAAGCCGATGTCCTGATCGAAAACTACCGCCCAGGCGTCCTGCAGCGCATGGGCTTCGGTTACGACGATGTCCGCGAGATCAATCCGAGGCTCGTGTACTGTTCGTGCACCGGCTACGGGTCATCCGGGCCATATCTGAAGCGGCCAGGGCAGGATCTGCTGCTGCAGGCGATCAGCGGCATGACGATGCTCTCCGGCGACGCCGATTCCCCGCCCACACCAGTCGGCTCCGCGATCGTCGACCAGCACGCGGCGGCGTTGGCAGCCTTCGGCGTCGTCGCGGCGTTGCAGGCGCGTGAACGTACCGGCAAAGGCACGCTGGTCGAAAGCAATCTGCTCAACGCGGCGCTCGATCTTCAGATCGAGCCGTTCACCTACTACCTGAACAAGGGGCCGCTCTGGCCGCGCACAAACCCGCCGACCGGCAGCCGGTTCCATCCGGCGCCCTACGGGATTTACCGGACGCTCGACGGCTGGATCGCCGTTTCGCTGACGCCCACTGAAAAGCTGGCGGCGGCCTTGTCTCAGCCCACGCTCGCCGGGTTTTCGCACCCCAAGGACAACGTGCGCCGCCGCGACGAATTGAACCGCATCGTGTACGACGCGCTGACCACGCGCACGACGGCGGACTGGATGACGACCTTCGACGAGCACGACGTCTGGTACGCGCCCGTGAACGATTACGATCAGGTCGAGGCCGACCCGCAAGTGGCGCACAACCACATCATCATGGAGGTCGACCATCCGCAGGCCGGGCCGGTTCGCTTGCTCGCGCATCCGGTTCGATACGACGGCGCAGCACCGCCGCTCACCCGCCAGCCGCCGCGGCAAGGCGAGCACACCCGTGAGGTGCTCGCCGAACTCGGCTACGAGCCGCACGAAATCAATGCGCTGGTTGAAGCCGGCACAGCGTTGACCGAGCGGAGAACCGCATGAACACTCATCCGAATCGGTGCCACGAGATGCTGCGTTTCGACGATATCGAGATTGGCCGCTGCCAGATCCTCGTGCATACCATCGCGGAAAGTGACGTGAACGCTTTCGGCCATCTGTCGGGCGACCTGAATCCGTTGCATATGGATCCCCACTTCGCGGCACGCACGCCATTCGGCCAGCGCGTGGCGCACGGCCTGCTGACCGCGGCATTGGTGTCGACGACGCATACCGGCTTGACCGGTCCCGGCTTCGTCTACGTCGGGCAGGAGTTGCGCTTTCTCGGACCCGTCTTCATCGACGATACGATCAAAATCCATGTGACCGTGGTCGAGAAGAAACCCGCCAAGCGCATCCTCGTGATGGACACGATGGTTCGCAATCAGGACGGCAAGCCGGTGCTGACCGGACTGTCGGCGCTGAAGGAATTGCGTTTCCAATCAGCAGACGTAATGAGCTGACAATCAGCACGCGAGGCCGAACCTGTGCGGGTTTTCGGCAACAGCCGTCACGCCGCTTTGCCAATTACAATTAGACTACTTTCGATGCCGAACGGGCGAAGGAGAAACAGCAGGCTTGACTTGGCTGGGGGGCAACTGGCTAGGCGAGCCTGAGAAGTGCGCTGGATGCAGGAGACAAGTCAGATGCCTAGCAGTTGTGGTTGTGAGTTGCCGGTCTTCAAGATCGCGCACTACGAGTATGGGTCGAGAATCAAGTCGATCGATTTTCATCTCGCGCCTCTCGAAGATATGAAATCGACGTTGCCGTATCCTCATCGGCACGAGTTCTATCACATCGTCTGGGTCGAGTCGGGCAGCGGTCACCACATCATCGACTCGATTCGCTACGAGGTGCGGCCCAATACGCTGTTTTTCATGGCCCCTGGCCAGATCCACGATTTCGCGTTGTCCGAAGACACCATCGGGCACGCGATCAGTTTCTCGTCCGAATTTTTCGCGTTCAAGGTGCAGAACCGCCATTCGCAGACCGAGATTCCCGTCTACGATTTCGAGCGAATTCCGAATACGGTTTATATGAGCGACGCACAGGCTCAGGACCTTCGCCGTGTGCTGGATGGAATCAATGCGGAATATCAGGGTGAAGAGGCTGGCTACGAGGACGTGATCTGGTCGTATCTGCGGGTTCTGCTCATCAAGTCCGCGCGCCTCGGCGGCGACGCCGTCACCGAGGTCAATTCGTCGCGTAGCGTGCTGTTGTCGCGACGCTTCAAGAGCCTGCTGGAAAAACATTTCGCCACGATCCACGACGTCGCTCGCTACGCCTGCCTGCTGAACGTCACGGAACGAGCGCTGAACGATGCGACGCGCCAGGCGCTCGGCAGCACCGCAGCCAAGCTGATTCGTGAACGCGTGATGCTGGAAGCGAAGCGTCTGCTGCTGCATTCCGAGGTCAATGTGGCCGAGATCGCAACACAGCTTGCGTTCGACGACCCGGCCTACTTCAGCCGATGTTTTCGCAAGCATACGGGCCGCTCGCCCATCGACTTCCGCCGCAGCCTGGAAAAACTGAGCATCTGAAGCAGTGGCTCGACACACGCCGGTGCGCGTAGAAAAGTCCAACATAAGCCGCACTTCGTCCTAACTGCCGGAACCGCCGCGCTCCTAGAATTTGCGTGTCCCCGTCACTCGGGAAACGTGAAAGCAATCAGGAGAGAAAAGGCGTGAATGCTTCGTACCAAGATCAAGGGTTGTCCTCTGAACGGTCCGCGCTCTTCACCGGCGTCCTCGACCGCATGGCAGCCAAAGTTGCTGAGGACGAGCCGACGCTCGGCGTCGAATTCCCTCAGATCACGGCGGCCGATGGAAAGTGGGTGCTGCTCCCGGCGTCGCTGTCCGCAGGCTACAGCGGTTCAACCTGGAGCCACGGCAACTGGTTTTGTGGCTTCTGGGTCGGACTTCTGCTGACGTCGTATTTGCACACCGGCGAGGACAAATACCTCTCGTGGGCCCGCGAGCGCATGCGCCTCGTCGCGCAGCGCGCGCAGGACCCCAACACGCACGACATTGGCTTCATCTTCGACAGCAGCGCCGTGCCCGGTTATGAAATCACCCGCGACCCGTGGTACGCGCAAATTGCAATGGAAGCCGCGGACAAATTGCGCGCCCGTCTCGTCACCACGCACAGTGGCGCCTATCTCGCCTCCTGGGGCCCGCTCGACGATCCGCGCGGACGCAGCGCTTCAGCTATCGACACGATGGCTAATCTATCGTTGCTTTACTGGGCGGCCAACCATTCCGGGGACGGCAGTTATCGCCTCGCCGCCGAAGCACATTCCGTCATGACCGCGAAGTCGTTTATCCGCCCGGACGGTTCGACTTATCACGCGGTCGAGTACGACGTAACAACCGGTGAGCGTCGGCGCGGCTACACGTTTCAGGGCGCATTCGACGAATCGGCGTGGAGCCGGGGCCAGGCGTGGGCCGTCTATGGCTACGTGAACACGGCGCGTGAAACCGGCAAGCGCATCTGGCTGGATCTTGCAGGGCGCCTGGGGGCGTACTATCTGCGCCGGCTCGATGGACGTCTGGTGCCACCGTGGGATTTCGACGCCACTGGCGCGGACGCGAAAATCAAGGACACTGCCGCAGCAGCGGTGATGGCGTCAGCGCTGATCGAGCTGGGCCGTCTGCATCCCGATCCGGCCAGTTCGGTTCACTGGCGAGAACACGGACTTGCGATGCTCGAAGCTCTGTGTCGTGACGAGTTTGCCTACGAATCTGCGCATCGCGGACTCCTGAGAAATTCCTGCTATTCGAAGCCGCACAATGAAGGCGTCGATGGCGCGACGATGTTCGGCGATTTCTTCTTCGCCGAAGCGCTGAGTCGCGTGATGTTGCCAGGCAAGCTTCGGCCCGGCACGCAACGCGTATCGCTCGCCGGAAGCACCCCTGCCGCGCGGTTCCGAACCCTCGCTAGCCAATCCGTCCATGATATCGAACGATCTTCCGCCTTTCGTACCTGCTGACCTACCCGATGCGTTGCTGGTCGGACGCATCTGGCGAGACGCGCCGATAGACGGGCCGTCGGTCGTCGTTGTTCGTGCCGGTCAGGTCTACGACATCACGGCGTCGGCGCCGACGAGCTCCGATCTGTTCGAGCGCGTGGACCTGTTGGAGTTTGCACGTCACGTCGAGGGCGAGGCGCTCGGTCCCGTCGAGAACATCGGCCAGGCATTGCTCGCGCCATGCGATCTTCAGGCTATCAAGGCATGTGGCGTGACCTTTGCCGTGAGCCTGCTCGAACGGGTCATCGAAGAACAGGCTGCCGGCGACGCGACGCAAGCCGACACGGTGCGCGCGACGATCGCGCAACTGATCGGCACTGATCTCTCCAGAATTCGCCCCGGCACGCCAGCCGCCGACAGTCTGAAGCGGGAACTGGAACGGCGCGGTGCATGGTCGCAATATATGGAGGTCGGCATTGGGCCTGACGCAGAGGTGTTCACCAAGTCTCAACCGATGTCGGCAGTCGGCTACGGCGCGGACGTCGGGCTTCACCCGGCCTCCCACTGGAACAATCCCGAGCCGGAAATCGTGCTGGCGGTAAACAGCCGCGGAACGATCGTCGGAGCAACCCTTGGCAACGACGTCAATCTGCGCGACATCGAGGGCCGCAGTGCGTTGCTGCTCGGCAAGGCGAAAGACAACAACGGCTCATGCGCGACTGGTCCTTTTGTCCGCTTGTTCGATGATCGCTTCACGATGGACTCGGTGCGTGCGGCCAGCGTGTCGCTGAGGATAGAAGGCGCGGACGACGGATTCATTCTCGAAGGCGTGAGCCACATGCGCGAGATCAGCCGTGACCCGGAGGAACTCGTCGCTCAGACTGCCGGCCCACATCACCAGTATCCCGACGGCTTCATGCTGTTTCTCGGCACGATGTTCTCCCCGATTAAAGACCGGCATGCTCCGGGCAGTGGCTTCACGCATCACCTCGGAGACAAGGTGACTATTGCAACGCCGGAGCTCGGCGCACTGGTCAACACCGTGCAGTCGTCAACCGAAATCGCGCCTTGGCGATTCGGCGTGCGCGCTCTATACGAAGCCCTTGCAAAACGGCTTGCGCTTGCCCGCGCCATGGGGCCGGTAAGCGATGCGTAAATCAGCGAACGGGCCGACGAGGCTTCCATTCCACCCGCGTTAGCGAGTTCGCCCGCCCCCTCGCCGGGCTGCCGCTCCAGCACCGAAAATGATCAGGTCCCGGACGGCACAGCAACCGGATCGATTTGCACTCACCGCGCCAGAGGATGCGGCGAGTGCGCGGACGCTCGCGCGCCCGGCGCCGCGGCCGCCTCATCTCCCGGCTCGGCGGACAGATCGCGCCTGAAAGTCTCTGCGAGGAAAAACGCGCACGCGAGGCTCAGCAATCCTGTCGCCGCGATATAGATCGAAATGGGCAGCGTCTGGCCATACGTCGCGAACAGATAGGTGGCGATCAATGGCGTCGGTCCCGACGTGATGATGCCGGCGATCTGATACGGCAGCGAAGCACCTGTATAACGCACCCGGGTCCCGAACAGTTCCGCGAACCACGTCGATTGCACGCCGTACACCGACGCCTGGCTCAACGCGATGCCGCAGACGTACGCCACGAAAATCAAAGTCGGATTGCGTGTCTCGAGCAACGGGAAGAACGCGAATCCATAGATTGCCACGAATACCGCGCCGAGCATGAAGACGGTCCGGCGTCCGATAGCGTCCGACAGCTTGCCGAACAGCGGCAGCGTGAACAGCGCAACCACGCAGCCCACAATGATGGCGTTCAGCAGCAGTCCGCGCGACAAGCCGAGCCGCGTCGTTCCGTACACCAGCACGAACACGTTGATCACGTTGAAGGTGATGTCGACCGCGAAGCGCGTGCCGATCGTCAGCACGAGGTCTTTCGGATGCCGGCGCAGCAATTCGATCAGCGGCGCTTTCACGACCTGCCTGCTCGCCTTGATCTGTTCGAATACCGGCGACTCCATGACGCGCAGGCGGATGAACAGGCCGATCGCGATCAGCGCGACGCTCAGCAGGAACGGCAGGCGCCATCCCCAGGAATAGAACGCCTGCGACGGCAGACTCGAGACGGCTTTGAACACGGCGGTCGAGAGCATCAACCCGAGCGGCACGCCCAACTGCGGGAACGCGCCGAAGAAACCACGCTTTCTGGCCGGTGCCGTTTCGACCACCATCAGCACCGCGCCGCCCCATTCGCCGCCGACGCCGAGCCCTTGCAGGAAGCGCATCGCGACCAGCAGCATCGGCGCCCAGACGCCGATCGAGGCGTAAGTCGGCAGCAGGCCGATCACGAAGGTGCCGACGCCCATGATCGTCAGCGTCGCGACGAGCGTCGCCTTACGTCCGATGCGATCGCCGAAGTGCCCGAAAAACACGGCGCCGAAGGGCCGGGCGAGATAGCCGACCGCAAAACTTCCGAACGCCGCGATGGTGCCGACCATCGGATCGAACGAGGGAAAGAACAGCTTGGCGAAGACCAGCGCCGAAGCGGTGGCATAGAGAAAAAAGTCGTACCACTCGATGGCGGTCCCGACCACCGAGGCGACCAGCACACGGTTGACGGCCGACCGGCTGATAACCGGCGCGTTGCCGGATGAAATGGGCGATGTTTTCACGTCTCCTCCCTTCTCTGGGAATCTATGTTTTGAACTGCTGCGTGTCGGCGGCGCGGGGCCGCCCGCACGTTACGATCAGTTCACTGTGCTCACCAGTGCAGTTCCATCGGGAAATGGTCGAGCGTTTCGACGCCGCCCGAAGTCAACCGCACGATACGTTCCGTGCGCAGGCCGCCGACGTTCGGCACCGTGATCGTCGCCTTCAGCGTAAAGACCATGTTTTCCTGCAGCACGGTCCTGTTGCCCGGCCCGATCCACGGCGCTTCTTCTTCCGGGTCCATGCCGGTGCCGTGACCGGTGCCATGGCCGCGCGCTTCGCTCGAGTATTGCTCGTAGTTCGACTTCACCAGCGCCTGCTGGATCACCGCGTTCAACTCCATGGCCGCCATGCCGGGACGCGCGGCGGCCAGCCCCGCTTCGACCGCGCGCGCCGCTGCCGCGACGATCGCCATCTTCTCTGGATTCGCCGGACCGTAGGTAAAACCGCGTCCGCCGTCGGCCACGTACCCACGATAACGCGCACCGATGTCGGTCATGATGAGGTCGCCCGGTTGCAGGATGCGGTCGGTGGGGCGCGCCAGGTTATACGCCGAGCGCGGACCGGATTGCACCATCGAATCGAACGCGGTCCGGTCCGCGCCTCCCGCGAGCATCGCGCGGTCGGCGATTAAAGCGAGTTCGCGCTCGGTGTAGGGACGGCCCTCGGCGAGCGCGTCGCGAATCGCGGCCATCGCCGAATCGGTCAAGGCCGCGGCTTTGCGCATCAGCGCGACCTCGGGCTCGCTCTTGATCGCCTTGATTTCGGCCAGCACCATCGTCGGTTCGAGCTTCAGTTCGCCGAGACCGGCGTTCAGGCGCTGCAACAGGTCCGCGGGGATATAGGCGGCGCCAGCGAGGCCGACCGTGCCGCTGCGGTGCCGCGCAGAAAAGGCCTGCACCTGTTGCGTGACTTCACGCAGACTGCGCACCTCGAAGGCGGTCACGCTCGTCGCGTAATCGAAGCATTGATCCGACACGAACAGCACGGGGTCGCCGTCCACCGGCAGCAGCAGGATCGCATTGGCAATGTCCGATACGCCGTCGAGCGGGCGGAACTCGGTGAAGTAGCCGATGTTCGCGCCACGCCAGCAATCGCCGAATGCAAGCAGGCCGACCAGGCCCGCCTTGTCGAGCGCGCTGCGGACCTTGGCGACGCGGCCGAGGAATTCGTCGGTGGTGATGCCTTCCGGCGGGATGTCTGCAGTACGGATGTTCATTACCTCTTCGCCTCCTGTGCGGCTGCATGCGCGGATGCTGGATGCAGCCGGTCTCGATGCCCATGATGGGAAACCGCCCGCCTTGAAATGCAGGGCGACTGCTGCATAGTAGGATTGTTCGATATGCTTTTATAATGAAAAATAACGCAAGATCTATATCGATACGGAATACGTGGAGGCGACATCGTGAGCTCGGCACTTCATCCGGTCGACGGCGCGGGGGCCATCGCGCCGGGCCGCTTCGACCCCTCGCGCCTGAAGACGCGCCAATTGGCCCTGATCGTTCAGCTCGACACGCATCGCTCGGTATTGCGCGCGGCGGACGCCACGCACATGACCCAACCCGGGGCGACCAAGTTGCTGCGGGAACTGGAAGAGACGATGGGTGTGCCATTGTTCGAACGCCATCCGCGCGGTGTCGAGCCCACCTGGTACGGCGAGGTGCTGATCCGCCATGCGCGCAGCGTGCTGGCGGAGTTGCAGCACGCGTACGACGAAGTGTCCGCGCTCAAAGCCGGCCTGACCGGGCAGGCGATGATCGGCACCGAGGTCACGGCGGCCACCAACGTCGTGCCGCAGGCCGTGGCGCTACTCAAGAAGCGCTTTCCGCAGATTCGCGTCAACATCGAGATGGAGTTCAGCGAGGTGCTGGTGCAGCGTTTGCAGGAAGGCAAGCTGGATATGATCGTCGCGCGAATCCGCAAGCCGGACGATCTGACGGAACTGCACTACGCCCCGCTCGCGGAAGCTCAGCATGCGCTGTTCGCGCGCGTTGGCCATCCGCTCGCCAGGCGTAAGGCTCTCAGTTGGAACGAACTGGCGCCGCAAACCTGGATCCTGCCGCCCAAGGGCAACGTGATGCGCAATCAGTTCACGCAACTTTTTCTCGAACGGCAGCTCGCGTTGCCGACGGATGTGGTGGAGAGCTCATCGCTGCCTGTCATTACGAGTCTGCTGCAGATCAGCGATATGATCGCGCCGCTTGCGCGCGAGCCGGTGCGGCCGTATTGCATTGCCGGCGCGCTCGAACCGTTGCCGTTCGAGCTCGATCTGAAGCTCGGGCCGGCGGGCATCGTCACACGGCGCGGGGACCGGCTCTCACCGGGTGCGCGGGCGATGCTGCAAGCGCTGCGCGAGGCCGCCGGATTCGATACCGGAGCCCCCGACGCCGACAACGACTGACTTACCTCGACGGGACTCAGCGCAGGCCGTCCACCGCGAAGGTGCGCGTGGCGGTCGATTTCCTGCGCCAGCAGTTAAGCGATGGACCGCTCGCCTTACGGCGCCTGTCCCTGCCCTTCACCGCAACGGCGCGATGCCTTCCGCCACGCCGGCCGGCATGCAGATGTGCTTCAACTCGGTGAAGTCCGCCAGCGCATCGTAGCCGTGCAGCCGACCCAGTCCGCTTTGGCGATACCCGCCCGTTTCGGCTTCGGCGAAAAGCTTGTTGTGGTCGTTGATCCACACCGTGCCGTTGCGCAGCGCACGCGCGACGCGCAATGCGCGCGCTCCGTCGTGCGTCCATACGCTCGCCGAGAGACCGAAGACCGTGTCGTTGGCTTTCTCGATCGCTTCCATTTCGTTCTCAAAGACCTCCAGCGTGACGAACGGGCCAAAGATCTCGTCCTGACAAAAGAACGCCTTCGGATCGTCATGCTCGACGAGCGTCGGCGACAGAAACGCGTACCCCGAGCGAGTGCCTCGCAGCAGCACACGCTCGGCCGTGTCACACGCGCGCTCGATCGTCCGTGCCACCGCATCGCGCGTGGTGCCGTCGATGAGCGCGCCGATATCCGTCGCCGGATCGATGCCCGGTCCGACCCGCAGCGACGCAAGCGCCGACGCGAGGTGCTCGCGCATTTGCGCAGCGCGCGACGCATGAACCAGCACCCGGCGCGCCGCCGTGCATTGCTGCCCGGAGATGATCGTCGCGGCGCGCGCGAGACGCGGCGCGATCGCCGCGATATCGGCATCGTCGAAGACGACGCAGCATGACTTGCCGCCAAGTTCGAGCGACAGCTTCTTCATGCTGTCGGCAGCGGCCGCCATGATCTTCTTGCCCGTCGCCGTCGATCCCGTGAAGCTCACCACGTCGACGCCGTGCGAATCGACGAGCCGCTGGCTGGCCGCGTATCCCCGTTCGTTGACGAGGTTCACCGCGCCTTCAGGCAACGCCGTGTGTTCGAAGCAGCGCAGCATCGCGGCCGTGAGCAGCGACGTTTGCGCCGCCGGTTTGACGATCGCCGTGCAGCCGGCCGCGAGAGCGGGCGCGAGCGAGCGCACGAGCAGCACGGCGGGCGCATTCCAAGGCACGATGACCGCCGCAACGCCAGCCGCTTCGCGCAGCATCGTCGATATCGTGCCCGGTTCCGGTTCGAGCACGTGCCCGGCAATATGGCGCGCGAGCCCCGCGTAATAGCGCACCTCCGATATCGCGCCGGCAATCTCGCCGCGCGATTGCGCGATCGCCTTGCCGTTTTCGCGCGTGAGCAGCGTCGCGAGCATGTCGCGTTCGGCTTCGAGCGCCGAAGCCCAGCCGAGCAGCACGTCCTGGCGCAAGCGCGCGTCCTGCGCCCATGTCGTGCGATCGAACGCGTGGCGAGCGGCGGCGATGGCGGCATCGGCTTCGCTCGATCCGCCGTCGGCGAACCGGCCGATGGCCTCGCCCGTCGCGGGATCCATGCTGTCGATGTTGGGCGTTCCGGTCCATTCGCCGGCAATCCAGTGTCGTGCGTTCATGAAGATCGTTCCTTGATGGTGTGTGAGGGCTCGTCGCCCGACAGGCTCGACGCGCGGTGCAACTCGTCGCCGATGATCCCGATCAGTGCTTCGGCCGCCGCGCTCAACGGGCGGCGCGGATGATTCACGCAGACGATGTGCCGCACGATGCGAGGCGCCAGAATCGGGTACGCGCGCAACGTGCCGTGCCGCGCGGCGCGCTCGACGACGATGCGCGGCAAAATCGTCGCAAAGCGCGTGTGCTCGACGAGCTTGAGAATCGTCGAAAGCACGTCGATCTCGAAGCGCGGCGCAAGCAGCACGTCCTCGTGTTGCGCGGCGCTGTCGAGCACGCCGCGCAGGCCGTGACGTTTGGTGGGCAGCACGAGTTCCAGTTCCGGCAATTGCGCGAGTTCGATCGCATGCGGCAAGTCGGGGCCATGCGCGGCGCTGGTGGCTAGCACCATCTCTTCGTCGAGCAGCGGGCGCGAGTCGAGCGACAAGCGCGCGCGCGGCTTGTTGATGAGGGCGGCATCGAGCTGCCCGCCCGCCACCCAGTCGATGAAGGTCGCGCTGTAGCCATCGGCGACGGTGACTTCGACATCGGGGTAACGCGCGTGAAAGCGCGACAGCGAATCCGCGAGCACGCTTTCCGTCACCGATGCGATCAGCCCGATGCCGACATGCCCCGTCACCACTTCATCGCGCTGCACGAGTTGCTGCCGTGCGTGGGCAAGGTCACGCACGATCGGTAAAAACAGGCGGTACATCAGCCGTCCGGCGGCGGTCGGCGCCATGCCGTGCGCGCCGCGCTCGAACAGCTGTTGATGCAGTTCGTCCTCGAGCTTGGCGATCTGCATGCTCAGGGCCGGTTGCACGATGTTCAGCCGCTTCGCGGCACGGGTGACCGAGCCGTCCTCGAATAGTGCGATGAAGTACTGGATTTGCTTGAGGTCCATGTTCCCTCACGGCATCAGCGATGCTAATGGGGCGTGGTGACATTATCACCCTGCGTTCATCGACGGTGCAGGGCCCCTTTTGGTAGTGCGCCCTGCAGTACGGGCGTGCGTGAGCGGTCTATTGATACGTAACCGTAAGACCGCTGTCATCCGGGCTAACACCGATATAACGACGAATGATTCGTCGCATCAGTAAACAGTATTAGATGTTATGGCGCGATCTCGCTACGCTTCATCCCATGCGCTTGCTACGGTAGCGCGCACAGATGGAGACGCTGATGAACACACGCGATGCCGCAACGCACGGCAATCCCTCATTCACCTGGGCACGAGATCACGCCGACACCGGCTCGCTGTCGCTGCGCGACTGGCTCGCGCATCTCGCGAAAACCGGCCGCGTCGCGACGATCGACAAGCCCGTCGCGCTCGAGCACGAACTCGCCGCCATTGCAAAGCGCCTCGACGGCGAACAAGCTGCGTTTTTCACGCAGCCGCACGGACATGGGATTCCCGTCGTGAGCGGCTTCATGTCGAAGCGCGCGTGGATCGCCGAAGCGATGGGCGTCGATGAATCGGCGTTGCTCGCGCGTTTTTCCGCTGCGGCCGCGGCGCCGCTCGCATCGAAACTGATTCAACGTGAAGACGCGCCCTGTCAGCAGGTGGTGCATACGAGCGGCATCGATCTCCACGCCCTGCTGCCCATTCCCACGCACAGCGAACACGACAACGGCCCGTACATCACCGCCGGTCTCGTGATCGCGAGCAATCCGCGCACCGGCCTGCAGAACGTCTCGATCAACCGCATTCAGGTGCACGGCCCCGATCGCATGGCGATCCTGCTGCTGCCGCGTCATCTCTACGCGTTCCAGCGCGACGCGGAAGCCGCGGGCGATGCGCTCGACGTCGCCATCGCGATCGGCGTCGATCCCCTGACGATGCTCGCGTCGCAAGCGATCACGCCGATCGATCACGACGAACTCGAAATCGCAGGCGCGCTGCACGGTGCGCCGCTGCCTGTCGCGCGGTGCGTGACGAACGGCGTGCACGTGCCGGCGTTCGCGGAGATCGTCATCGAAGGGCGCATTCTGCCGAACGTGCGCGAGCCGGAAGGTCCGTTCGGCGAATTTCCCAAGTACTACAGCGCGAAGGAAGCACGCGAAGTCATCGAAGTGACGGCCGTCACGCATCGGCGCGATCCGATCTTTCATACGATCGTGCCCGCCGAAATGGAGCATCTGCTGCTCGGCGCGATTCCGCGTGAAGCCACGTTGCTCGCGCATCTTCAGCGCAGTCATCCCGCCGTGAAAGACGTGCATCTGTCGGTGGGCGGCGTGTGCCGCTATCACCTGTGGGTGCAATTCGACAAGAAGCGCGAAGGCGAAGCGAAGAACGTCATTCTGTGCGCGTTCGGCGCGCATTACGACATCAAGCAGGTCGTCGTCGTCGATACCGATGTGAACGTGCACGATCCCGCCGAAATCGAATGGGCCATCGCGACGCGCTTCCAGGCCGACCGCGATCTCGTCGTGATAGCAGGCGCGCAAGGCTCGCCGCTCGATCCGTCGACGACGGTCGGTCAGCCCGACGATGCGCCGTCGCATCTGCAAGGCGTCAGCGCGAAGATGGGTCTCGATGCGACGCGCCCCGTCGTCTACCCCGCGCATGTGTTCACCCGCGTGCGCATACCGGGGCAGGACACGGTCGACCTGCAAGCACTCGTCGCCGCCGACAACAGCGCGTTCGACGCCTATCTGTCACGCGATCATGGCTGAACGAAAGAAACGCATCGTCGTCGGCATTTCGGGCGCAAGCGGCGCGGTGATCGG
This sequence comes from Paraburkholderia sp. JPY465, assembly GCF_050436725.1. Taxonomy (NCBI): domain Bacteria; kingdom Pseudomonadati; phylum Pseudomonadota; class Betaproteobacteria; order Burkholderiales; family Burkholderiaceae; genus Paraburkholderia; species Paraburkholderia sp. JPY465. Next base: position 4,622 of record NZ_JBNDMT010000006.1, on the reverse strand, counting down.
CGTGCGTTTGCTCGCCGCCTTGCGCCGGCTCGGCACGCACGAAACGCATCTGATCGTGTCGTCGTCGGGCGCGGTGACGGCCGCCCAGGAACTCGGCCTCGCGCGCGGTGACCTCGAAGCCGCTGCCGATGTCGTGCACAACGTGCGTGATATCGGCGCGGCCGTGGCAAGCGGATCGTTTCTGACCGAAGGCATGGTGATCGCGCCATGCTCGATGAAAACGCTCGCGGGCGTCGCGAACGGCTTCGCGGACAACCTGCTGACGCGCGCCGCCGATGTGATGCTCAAGGAGCGCCGCCGCCTCGTGCTGGTCGCGCGCGAAACCCCGCTCAATCTCGCGCATCTGCGCAACATGACGCTCGCCACGCAAATGGGCGCGATCGTGATGCCGCCGGTGCCCGCGTTCTACGCGCATCCGCAGACTATCGACGACGTGGTCGACCACACTGTCGGGCGCATTCTCGATCTGTTCGAGATCGAGCACGACGAGATTGCGCGCCGCTGGAGCGGTCTAGCCGATGAATTCGGCGGCCGCGCCGCACGTGAGGAGTAAGGTCATGAATCAGCGCGAAACCGCATTCGCCGACATGGACGCGCGCGTCGCCGGCAACGAGGCGCGCGAAGCGAGCGCACCGCAGCGTCACATCGGACGCTCGATCGAGCGCCTCGAAGACCCGGCGATCCTGACGGGCCGTGGCCGCTATGGCGACGACATCGCCGTCAAGCCGGGCACGCTGCACGCCGCGATTCTGCGTTCGCCGCACGCGCACGCGGACATCCTGTCGATCGATACGCAAGCCGCGTCGAAACTCGCGGGCGTGCGTGCCGTGCTCACGCGCGACGATTTGCGTCCGTGGTCGCGACCGTTCGTCGTCGGCTTGAAATCGCCGATGGAACAGTGGGCGCTCGCGATGGACCGTGTGCGCTACGTCGGCGAGCCGGTCGCGGTCGTGATGGCCGAATCGCGTGCGCTCGCGGAAGACGCGCTCGATCTCATCAAGGTCGACTACGCGATGCTCGATCCCGTGACGTCGATCGAACAGGCCGCGAAGGACGACGCGCCGGTGCTGCACGAACGCGTCGGCAGCAACGTCATCAGCGACCGGCATTTCCGCTACGGCGAGCCCGAAGCGGCCTTCGAGCGCGCGCCGCATCGCGTGAAGCTGGTCGCGCATTATCCGCGCAACACCTGCGCGCCGATCGAGTGCGGCGTGGTCATCGCCGAGTATCTTTCGGGCGAAGAAGGCTACGACGTCACGTCCAATTTCATGGGGCCGTTCTCGCTGCACGCCGTCATGGCGATGGCGTTGAACGTGCCTGCCAATCGGCTGCGTCATAAGGCCCCGCGCGATTCCGGCGGCAGCTTCGGCGTGAAGCAGGCGGTGTTTCCGTATGTCGTGCTGATGTGCCTCGCGTCGCGCAAGGCCGGCGCGCCGGTGAAGTGGGTCGAGGATCGGCTCGAACACTTGAGCGCGGCGACATCGGCGACGGCGCGTGTTTCAACCATAGAAGCGGCGGTCGAAGCCGATGGCCGGATCGTCGCGCTGTCTTACGATCAGTTGGAAGACGTCGGCGGCTACGTGCGCGCGCCCGAGCCGGCGACGTTCTACCGGATGCACGGCTGCCTGACGGGCGCGTACGCGATCCCGAATCTGCTCGTGCGCAATCGCGTCGTGCTGACGAATAAGACGCCGACGGGGCTCGTGCGCGGCTTCGGCGGCCCGCAGGTGTACTTCGCGCTGGAGCGGCTGATCCAGCGCATCGCGATCGAACTGAAGCTCGATGTGCTCGACGTGTATCGCCGCAACTTCGTTCCCGCCGATGCGTTCCCGTATCGCGCAGCGGCGGGCGCCCTGCTCGATTCGGGCAACTATCAGGAAGCGCTGCGCCGTTCACTCGACGAAGGCGGATACCGGGAACTCGTTGCGCGCCGCGACGCCGCGCGCAACGAAGGGCGGCTGTATGGCATCGGCTTCGCGGCGATCGTCGAGCCGTCGGTATCGAACATGGGCTACATCACGACCGTGATGCCCGCCGACGCACGCAGGAAAGCCGGGCCGAAGAACGGCGCGATCGCGAGCGCGACCGTCAGCGTCGATCTGCTCGGCGGCGTGGTCGTCACGATCGCATCGACGCCCGCGGGCCAGGGCCACATGACCGTGTGCGCGCAAGTCGTCGCCGATGTGCTCGGGCTCGATCCGAAGGACATCGTCGTCAACGTCGAATTCGATACGCACAAGGACGCCTGGTCCGTCGCGGCAGGCAATTATTCGAGCCGCTTCGCGGGCGCGGTGGCGGGCACGGTGCATCTCGCCGCGACGCGCGTGCGCGACAAGCTCGCGCGCGTGCTCGCGAAGCAATTCAACTGCGCGCCCGGCGACGTGCGCTTCGAACGCGCGCGCGTCTTTCCGCACGACGCCGAAGACCGCGCGCTGCCGTTCGCGCGTGCCGCGAGCAATGCGCCGCACTGGGCGCCCGCGCTCCTGCCCGAAGGCGAAGAGCCGGGCCTGCGCGAAACCGTGTTCTGGTCGCCGCCGCACATGGATGCGCCCGACGAACAGGACCGCATCAATACCTCGGCGGCATACGGCTTCGCGTTCGACATGTGCGGGGTCGAAGTGGATCGCGCGACGGGACGCGTGCGCATCGACCGGTATGTGACCGTGCACGACGCCGGCACCCTCCTCAATCCCGCACTCGCCGATGGCCAGATTCGCGGCGCGTTCGCGCAAGGCCTCGGCGCGGCGCTGATGGAAGAGTTCCGCTACGGCGCGGACGGCAGCTTCCAGTCCGGCACGCTCGCCGACTATCTGATGCCGACCACCTGCGAAGTGCCCGATCCGCTGATCGTGCATCTGGAGACGCCTTCGCCTTTCACGCCGCTGGGCGCGAAGGGTCTCGGCGAAGGCAACAACATGAGCACGCCGCCGTGCATCGCGAATGCGGTGGCGGACGCGCTTGGCGTCGAAGACATTCGCCTGCCGCTCACGCCGCCCAGAGTGATGGCGATGATCGGCATGGACGATCCCGAACCGTCGCGGCCGGAATATCGCGAAGCGCCCGCCGCGAAGCCGGCGACGCCAGGCGGCGGTCGCGCACTGACGGCGCAGGGCGCGGTCGACCTGCCCGCGACACCCGAAGCCGTGTTCGCCGTGCTGCTCGATCCGAAGGCACTCGCTAACGTCATTCCCGGCTGTCACGCGCTCGAAGAGACGGCGCCGAACCAGTATCGCGCTGACGTGACCGTCGGCGTCGGCATGATCAAGGCGCGTTTCGAGGCGCGTATCGGCTTGTCGGAGATCGATGCGCCGCGCCGCCTGCGACTCGCCGGCGCGGGAATCTCGCCGCTCGGCAGCGCGCGCGGCAGCGGTCTCGTCGAACTGACGCCGCAAGGCAGCGGCACGCGGCTGACGTACGACTACGAAGCACAGGTGTCAGGCAAGGTTGCGGCGGTCGGCGGCCGGATGCTCGAAGGCGCGGCGAAGGTCGTGCTCAAGCAGTTGTTCGAATCGCTCGGACGGCAGGCGGCGGGCAAGCCCGTGCAAGCGCACGGATCGTGGATCGCAAGACTCCTTGCACGTTTCAGGAGACACGCATGAAGCCCGCACCATTCGATTACCTGCGCGCGATGACCGCGCAAGACGCGCTCGACGCGCTCACGCAATACGGCGAAGACGCCCGCGTGCTGGCGGGCGGCCAGTCGCTGATGGCCGTGCTCAATATGCGGCTCGCGCAGCCTAAGGTGCTCGTCGATATCTCGCGCACCGCCGAACTCGATGCCGTGCGCGTGGACAAGCAGGCGGGGCGTCTCGTGGTGAACGCCGCGGCGACGCAAGGCAGCGTCGAATGGCGCAGCACGCTCACCGACGAAGCGCCGCTGCTCGCGATGGCCTTCCCGCACATCTCGCACTTTCAGATTCGCAATCGCGGCACCGTGTGCGGATCGATCGCGCATGCGGACCCGAGCGCGGAGTTGCCGCTCGTGCTTGCGGCGCTCGGCGGCGACGTGATGCTGCGCTCGCGAAAGAGGCGCCGCACGCTCGCGGCGCAGGACTTCTTTCAGGGAATGCTGATGACCGCGCGCGAGCCCGACGAACTCGTCGAAGCCGTGCGCTTCCCGCTGCGCAAGGAAGGCGAGCGCTACGCGTTCGCCGAATTTTCCGCGCGGCACGGCGACTTCGCGATCGTCGCGTGCGCGGCCGTGGTCACCGACGAGTCGATCCGCATTGCTGTCGGCGGCGTCGCCGACCGGCCGGTGACGGAGCAATGGCCGCGTCTGCGGGGCGACGACCTGCGCGGCGCACTGAACGATTTGAGCTGGAAACTGAACGCGCAGGACGATGTGCAGATCAGCGCGGCATATCGCCGGAATCTGGTCCGGCAACTCGGATGGCGCGTGATCGAGGAGGCGAAGTGAGCAAGATGTCGGACACCATCATGCGGCACGGCGAAGTGCGGCGCATCGCGCTGACGCTGAACGGCCGCGAACGAAGCGGCTATTGCGAGCCGCGCGAACTGCTGTCGGACTTCATCCGGCACGAACTGGGCGCGACGGGCACGCACGTCGGCTGCGAACACGGCGTGTGCGGCGCATGTACCGTGCAGGTCGATGGCGTCGCGGC